>CAVTSQ010000001.1:0-15738 GCA_963737395.1 uncultured Solirubrobacterales bacterium
AGGCATGGAGATCGGAGCGGACGGCCCCGAGGTATTCGCCGTCGTGGGGGAAGTGGCGGGCCAGGCCGGCCACGGCGTCGGCGATGGCCTCGACGTGGGCGTCGAGGTCGGCCCGGTCGTGGGCCTCGAGGTCGACCGAGCCGTCGGGGCGCTGGCGCGCGCGGAGCGCCTCGACCTCGTCGCGCAGGACGGGCCAGTGCGGGTCGGACGCCGCGGCCGACCGGGCCGCGGGGGCGTCGTGCCCGAAGCTCGCGCCGGCGGCCCAGTAGACGAGGTTGAGCCACAGCTCGCGGTGGCCGTGGAGCTCGAGGCAGTCGTCGCCGAACAGGTCGGAGTCGGCGAGCACGGCGACGCGGCCGGCGCCGCAGGCGACGGCCGCGGCCAGCGGCGCGCGGGGCGTCGAGGCGGACGGGTGGGTCCGCGCGAGCACGCGCGCCTCACGGGACACCTCGAGCACGCCGGCGCGGTAGAACGTCGCCGCGTCCACGCGGGCCAGCAGGTCGGTGCCCAGGCCGCGGCCGGCGGGCGCCAGGTCGGCCTCGATCCAGGACGGCGCGCCGTCGGCGTGCTCGTAGTCCTGCACGGTGTCGTGGGCCACGCGCAGGCCGAAGCGGCCGGCGAGCTCGTTGAGGTTGTTGCCGTACTTGTCCTGCTCGGTCTCGCCGAGCAGGACGAGGCCGCCGCCGCCCTGGACCCACTCCTCGATCGCGTCGATCTCCTCGGGGCCGAGCGCCGGGGTGCCGCCGGGCACGGTGCGCTCCCACTTCGGGTCGGACGGGTGGGCGATCACCAGCACGTCGGCGTGCGCGAGGACGTCGCACGTCAGCGGCGAGCCGTGGTGCGAGGCGACCGTGAAGTCGCGCGCGGCGAGCGCCTCGGCGGCGGCGACGTAGGAGGCGTCGCCGGGGTGGGCGGGCTGCATGACTGAGGCGACGTCGGGGCGGATGGTCCAAGCCTCGGCGTGCCCCTCGTCGAAGAGCACCCGGGCGACCTTGCGGTGCTCGAGCATGATTCGGAATGCTATGCCGCTTCCGGTAGGCTGTCGACGCCGATCGCTTGCCGATCTGCGCAGGATTTCACCGCATGGACCAGATCGACCACGACATTCTTGCGTTGCTCGTCGAAGACGGCCGGCGCACGTACGACGACATCGCCGGACGCGTCTCGATGTCCGCCCCCGCCGTCAAGCGCCGCGTCGACCGGTTGCGCGCCGACGGCGCGCTGCGCGGCTTCACCGCCGTGCTCGATCCCGCCGCGCTCGGCTGGCGCACCGAGGCGCTCGTCGAGCTCTTCTACGCCCCCGGGACGCTGCTCGACGCCGTGGCCGCGTCGCTGGCCCGGGTGCCGGAGGTGGTCGAGGCCTGGAGCGTGGCGGGCGAGCCCGACGCCGTCGTGCGCGTGCGCACGAGCGACAACGCCGATCTCGAGCGCGTCATCATGGAACTGCAGCGCGACGGCAACGTCGTGCGCACCCGGTCCCAGGTCGTCCTCTCGGCGCTCGTCTCACGCACGTGATCAAGTCCCACCGCGTCCCCCTCCCCCGCTCGGTCCGCTCGCCCTTCCAGGTGTTCCTCAACGGCGTGCCGCAGGAGCCGGGGACCGACTACGACGTGCGCGAGGGCGCGCTGGTCTTCCGCCGCGAGCTCGTGCAGGAGGGCGGCCCGAGCAAGACGGGCTGGTTCCTCGGCTTCTGGGGCGTGGGGACCTACAAGCACAACGACGAGATCGACGTGCGCTACGCCGCCGAGGGCCGCCCGCAGGTCGCGCAGAACCTGCCGCTCGCCGGCGAGTAGCCCGCGGGCTCAGCGCAGGCGCAGCCGGTGGCGCGCCAGGGACGAGCGCGACCCGTCGTCGGCCACGGCCCGCGCCTCGAGCGTCACCGCCCCGCGCCGCACGCGGCCGAAGCGCAGCGTGCGGCGGCCGTCGCCGCCCGCGCGCCCGGCCGCCCGGGCGATCACGCGACCCGCGCGCACGAGCGTTGCCCGCACCCGGAAGCGCGGTGCGGTGCGCAGCCGCACGCGGAAGCCGGCCGCCCGTGCTCGGCCCGAGCGCGAGCCGCGGGCGGGACGGCCGCGCGGCGTAGATCCCGACGTTGGGGACGAGCGTGTGCGGGCTGCCGGCGCTGACGTCGGTCGGGACCTGCAGCCAGTCGCCGACCTGCGAGGCCGGGCACGGGCCGACCCCGTCGCGGGCCCGGGCGCACGCCGGCGCCGGTGTGCCGATCCCGTTGAGCTTCACGCGAGCGCGCACGGGGACGTCGATCGCGATCGAGTCGGCGTGGGTGTACGGCCACGACTGCACCCGCCCGGTCTGGCCGTTGCGAACCGCCGCCTGGACCCCGCCGTAGGGCCCGCGCGCGAGGACGACCGCGTCGGTGCCCCGCGACCACTGGCCCTGGCGGAAGTCCCACCAGCCGGGCCGATGGCCCGGCCCGTTCGCGAGGGCGACCCCGTCGGGAAGCACGAACTCGGGCAGTCCGCGGAGGTTGTCGCCGCACGGATCGCCGACGTTGCCGAACGTCACCCGGACGTAGAACACCGCGCCGGCCGCCGGCACGCCGCGGGCCGGGAGCTCCTGGGCGGCGAAGGCGTAGCTCTGGTTCTCGTACTGCGTCTCGCCGAGCACCGCGGCAGAGCAGTTCAGACCGGAGTTCTCGCGCGCCTCGCCCTCCAGCCAGCGAGCCTGCGCGGCGGCCGGCGCGGCGAGCAGCACGACCGCGAGGGCGAGCGGAGCGACGCGGCGGACGGGCACCGCCCGATCATGACGGCCGGCGGCCGCCTCGTGGACTCGACGACGAGAACTGAATTCATACGTCGCAGGCAGGAAAGTGGAGCCTTCCCTCCAGGAGGTCCCCGTGCGCATCCGCTTCTCCCGTCCGTCCCCCGCGATGATCGTCGCCGCGACCGCGCTGTTCGTCGCGCTCGGCGGCACGGGCTACGCCGCGCTGAAGATCCCCAAGAACGCGATCGGCGCCAAGCAGATCGCGAGCAACGCCGTCGGGAGCTCGGAGATCAAGACCGGGGCGGTCCACAGCACGGAGGTCAAGAACGGCACGCTGCTCAAGCGCGACTTCAAGAAGGGCACGCTGCCGAGCGGCGGCGCCACCGGGGCGGCCGGCGGCGACCTCGCCGGCACCTACCCGAGCCCGACCATCCGCCCCGACGCGGTGACCGGAGCGAAGATCGCCGAGTCGACCCTCGGCCGGGTGCCCGATGCCGACAAGCTCGACGGGGTCGACTCCTCGGGCTTCGCGCAGGGCCCGGCACGCATCTTCCGCTCATCGCTCGACTGCCCACCCCGACGGTCACCCCGCAGAGCGGCACGCCGCTGACGATGCCGGGCGTTGGCGAGATCCTCACCGCCTGCGACGTGGTGCCCGACGTCGCCGCTCGGGAGTTCGTCCTCAGCTACAAGAACCTCTCCGAGGCGAACGCGGTGGTGTACCTCAACTTCCAGGGGCGGGCGAGCTCGAACACTCTCCAGAACTCCTCCGCGACAGTGGCGCCGGGCGCGACGACGGTCCTCATGGCGCCGCTCGCCGACGTCCGCTACCACCTGCAGGTGCTGGGCTCGCAGCGCTACGTCGACGCGACGGGTGCGGTCGAGCTGCAGCCCCGGTGCCGCAACTTCACGCAGGCGGTCGTGACCGGCTAGACCGCGCCGAGGGCCTCGGGCGCGCGGCGCTCGAGGATCTCCCACGGGCGGTGCAGCCGCAGCGCGGAGAGGATCGCCCGCGTCGCGGGCGACTTGTTCAGCGTGTAGAAGTGGATCCCCGGCGCGCCGCCGGCCAAGCAGCTCGGTGCACTGCAGCGTCGCGTAGGCGACGCCGAGCTCGAGCACGGCCTCGGGATCCTCGCGGCGCGGCTCGAGCGCCTCGAGCATCCGGGCGGGGATCGTCGCGCCGCACATCGAGGTGAAGCGCTTGATCTGGTCGACGTTGGTGACCGGCATGATCCCCGGCACGATCGGCACGTCGATGCCGATCGCGCGCGCGTCGTCGACGTAGCGGAAGTAGGCCTCGTTGTCGAAGAAGAGCTGGGTGATCAGGACCTTGGCCCCGGCGTCGACCTTGGCCTTCGCGTGCTGGAGGTCGGCCTCGCGCCCGCCGGACTCGGGGTGCGACTCGGGGTAGCAGGCGCCGACGATGCAGAACGGGTAGTCGGCGGCGACGAGCGTGGCGAGCTCGGACCCGTAGGAGAGCCCGCCCTCGGTCGCGGTGAAGACGTCCTCGCCCTGCGGCGGGTCGCCGCGCAGCGTCAGGACGTTGTCGATCCCGACCTCCTGCATCTTGCGCAGCGAGGCGTGGAGCTCCTCGACCGTGGCGCCGACGCAGGTGAAGTGCGCCATCGCCTCGAGGTCGTGGGCCTCGCGGATGTTCGAGACGATCTCGATCGTCTTCTCCCGCGTCGAGCCGCCGGCGCCCCAGGTCACCGAGACGAAGGACGGCTCGAGCGAGCGGAGGTCCTGCAGCGCCCGGTAGAGGGCCTGCTCGCCCTCGGGCGTCTTGGGCGGGAAGAACTCGAAGGAGAAGACCGGCCCGTCGCCCGCCTGGATGATCTCGTCGATGCGCACGGGCCGTTCAGGATAGGACGGGCGCGCGCCACTCCCACATCTGCAGGTTGCCGACCGGCTCGTAGCCCAGGCGCCCATACACCGGTTCTCCGAGCTTCGTGGCCTGCAGCGTGCTGCGGGTCATCCCGCGCCCGCGGGCGGCGAGCAGCGCGTGGTGCGTGATCAGGCCGCCGAGGCCGCGGCGCTGGCGGTCGCGCGACGTGGCGACCCACGTTGAGCTCGGCGTCGCCGTCGTGGTCGTGGGCCGCCGCGCCGGCCACGGCCTTGCCGTCGGGATCGCGGATCGAGGTGGATCTCCAGCAGGTCCTCCATCGCCGAGACGAGCGGGGCGACGGCGCGGTCGGGCGGGAGGTTGTAGGCCTCGTCGTTGAGGATCCCGAGGTCGGGCGCCGAGCCCGGGTGCTCGACGACGTAGCCGTCGGGCAGCTCGGGCGGATCGCCGAGGACGGCGAGGTCGCGCATGACCATCCCGGCCGGATCGGCGTCGAGCACGTGCCCGCGCCCGGCGAGGATCCCGGCGAGCACCTCGTGGCCGGGATGGACCCAGACCGTCCAGGCGCGGATCCCGTGCCTGGCGTAGTGCGCGGCCAGCCCGTTGAGCTGGGGCACGAGCGCATCCGGGTCCTCGTAGAGCACCGAGTTGGGCAGGGACCGGTCCGGCATCGACGGGGTCACGCAGGCGTACACGCCGCGAGATCCGGTGACGTGGCCACCGGCGGACCGGGTCATCGCCGTCCACATGGGCGGCATGGCATCGAGGACATGCTGGAGCGCGGGGGTGGAGAGCACGGCTCCGCTCCTTTCGAAGGCTGCTGCGAAAGTCGAAGCTACCCGCGCGGAGCGGCGCCGGTCAAGCGGCGCGCCAGCGCTCCGGCTCGCCCGGTTCGCGGACGGACCGCCCGGCGCGCTCGAGGTGCGTCAGGTAGACGAGCGTCTCCGACAGCCACCAGTGGCCGGTGACGGCCGTGGCCGGCTCGCCGTAGACCTCGGGGATGAGGTCGAAGGCGGCGCGGGGCTCGGTTCCGAGCGCGGCCGCGACCGCGTCGAGGCGCTCGTGCACGAGCTTCTGGTTGGCGCGCACGTGGGCGGCGACGTCGGTGAACGGCCGGCCGTGGCCGGCCAGGCAGAGCCGGGCGTCGAGCGCGTCGACCTTCTCCAGCGAGTCGAGGAACTCCCCGGCCGGGTCGGGCGAGTAGCCGTAGTCGTAGTACAGGGACACGCGGCCGAGCAGGTGGTCGCCGCTGATCAGCATGCGCTTGGCGGGCTGGTGGAGCGTCACGTGCGAGGGCGCGTGGCCGGGCGTGTAGATCACGTCCCAGGCGCCGAGGTCGCTCTCCACCTGCACGCCGGGGACGAGGTCGCGGTCGAACTCGACCGGCTCGATCAGCGGCGTCTCGGCCTGGCCCTTGCGCTCCTCGGCGTAACGGCGCAGCGGCTCCTCGGGCACACCGCTCTGGCGGGCGATCTCGATGCGCCGCGCGAACGCCGCCTCGGGGTCCTGCGCCGACAGGGTCGCGTGCTCGTGGTTGGGGTGCATCCAGACCTCGCAGCCGGCCCGCGCCTTGATCGAGGCAGCCTGCCCGAAGTGGTCGGCGTGGGCGTGGGTGCAGACGATCAGCCGGACGAGCTCGAGGTGGAGGCCGACCTGGTCGAGCGCGCGCTCGAGGTTGCCCATCGAGCCGGCGTCGTGCAGGCCGGTGTCGACGAGGACGATCCCGTCGCCCCAGGCCAGCGCCCAGGCGTTGCCGTGCGGCACGCCGGGCCAGGGCAGCGGCAGCCGCAGGCGCCACACGCCGGGCACGACGCGCTCGCCGCGACCGACCTCCTTGGGACGCGTGCGGGGGGCGGACGGCACGCCGCCGCACGGTAGTGGTCCGGGTCTAGGTTTCCGGGATGTCCTCGTCCAAGGAAGCCCGCGACGTGGCCGTCGCCTACATCGAGACCGCCGGCCGGCGCGACGCCGCGGGCATGGCCGCGATGTGGCGCCCGGGCGGGATCGACCAGTTCATCGGCGACCAGGACGTGGTCGCGCCCGACGGCGTGCGCCAATACTTCGAGGAGATCTTCGGCGCGTTCCCCGACTTCTCGATGGAGATCCTCCGCGCGACGGCCGAGCGCGGGCGCTGCGCCGTGCAGTACCGCTTCACCGGCACCTTCGCCGGCCCCGGGACCTTCGCCGGCATGGAGCCCACCGGCGGACGCATCGACCTCGAGGGCTGCGACGTGATCGAGGTCGAGGACGGCCAGGTCGTCGGCAACAAGGCCTACCTCAACCAGGCGGCGATCGCTCGCCACCTCGGCGCGCTCCCGCCGGCCGGCTCGAAGGCCGAGACGCGGATGACGGGGCTGCTCAACGCCCGCACGCGCGTGGCCGGCAAGCTCGGACCGTCCGGCCCCGAGCCGATCGCCGACGGCGTCTGGATCGTCCGCGGCGGGCTGCCCCGCACGATGAACGTCTTCCTCGTGCGCGACGGCGACGGGGTGCTGGCCTTCGACGGCGGGGTCCAGTCGATGACCGCCGGGATCGCCACCGCGGCCGCCGGGCTGGGTGGGCTGACGCGCGTCGTGCTCGGCCACGCCCACCCCGATCACCGCGGCGCCGCGCCCGGCCTCGGCGTTCCCGTCTGGTGCCACGAGGCCGACCGGGCCGACGCCGAGGGCGACGGCGGCGAGCATTACTTCCACTACGACCGCATCGAGCCGCCCCACGCGCGGTTCCTGATGCCGCGCATGATCCGCTACTGGGACGGCGGCCCGGTGCCGATCGCCGAGACCCTCGCCGAGGGCGACGACGTCGCCGGCTTCAGGGTCGTGCACCTGCCGGGCCATTCGCCGGGCCTGATCGCGCTGTGGCGCGAGAGCGACCGGCTGGCGCTGGCCACCGACTGCTTCTACACGCTCGATCCGCTCACCGGCCGCAAGGGGCATGCGCGCCTGCCGCACCGCGCGTTCAACCAGGACACCGAGCAGGCCCGGGCGAGCATCCGCAAGCTCGCCGCGCTCGCCCCGGCCGCCGCCTGGCCCGGCCACGCGGACCCGCTCACCGGCGACGTCCGCGGCCAGCTCGAGCGCGCCGCCGACACGACCTGATGGGCCGCCGCTCGCGCCGCCGCCAGGGCGCCGGCGAGGCGCCGCCCGACCTCCAGGCGCCGACGAGCGACTACGCCGACGCGGACGGCAACGTGCTGACGCTGCGCGCCGTGCTGACCCCCGCCACGCGGCAGCAGTACGCCGCCCTGGACGGCGGGAAGGTGCGCGAGGACGCGTGGCACCGCCGCGTCGAGTTCCTCTTCGAGCGCCTGGCCGTGCGCTGGGAGCTCGCCGGCGTCCCGGTCGAGGGTCAGAAGGACCTGCTCGCCCGCTTCCGCGTGGCTTCCGCCGACGAGCGCGCCGCCGTGCGCGAGGCGCTGCGCGCGCACGTGGCCGAGTGGTTCCCGGAGGTCGAGGCGCCGTGAGCGGCCCCGACCCCGTCGCGCACGCCCGGCTGCTCTGCGACTGGTGCCTGGACGTCCGCGAGCGCGACCAGGTCCTCGTGCGCTCGACCACGCTCGCCGCGCCGCTGCTGCTCGCCGTCCAGGAGGAGATCCTCGAGCGCGGCGCCTGGCCCTTGCTGCGCCTCGGTCTCCCCGGCCAGGAGGAGTCCTTCCACGCGCACGCGCGCGGCCATCACCTCGACGAGGTCTCGCCCGCCGCCGCGGCCGAGACCGAGCAGGCCGATGCCTTCCTCGCGATCCAGGCGCCCGAGAACACCCGCGCGCTGGCCGGCGTCGACCCGGCCCGGCTGGCCCGGATGCGCCGCGCCGCGGCGCCGCTGCTCGAGGCGCGGATGGCCAAGCGCTGGTGCGGGACGATCTGGCCGACCACGGCGCTGGCCCAGGACGCCGGCATGTCGCTGACCGACTACGCCGCCTTCGTCGAGCGCGCGCTGTTCCTCGACCGCCCCGACCCGGCCGCGGCGTGGCGCGAGCTCGGCGCGTTCCAGGCCGGCCTCGTCGAGCGGTTGACGCCGGCCAAGGAGATCCGCATCGAGGCCGAGGGCACCGACCTGCGCCTGGCCGTCGGCGGACGCACCTGGGTCAACTCCGACGGCAAGCACAACATGCCCAGCGGCGAGGTCTTCACCGGCCCGGTCGAGGACTCGGCCGAAGGCGTCGTGCGCTTCGGGATCCCGACGGGCCCGGCCGGCGTCGTCGTCTCCGGCGTCGAGCTCGAGTTCCGCGCCGGAGCGGTCGTGCGCGCCACCGCCGAGCAGGGCCAGGAGTACCTCGACCGCGCGCTGGAGACCGACCCCGGCGCCCGGCGCCTCGGCGAGCTCGGCATCGGGACGAACGCCGGCATCGACCGCCCGACCGGCACGATCCTGCTCGACGAGAAGATCGGCGGGACCGTGCACCTCGCGCTCGGGCGCTCCTACACCGAGACCGGCGGGACCAACGAGTCGGCCCTGCACTGGGACCTGATCTGCGACCTGCGGACGGGCGGCCGGCTGACCGCCGACGATGACGTGGTGCAGGCCGACGGCGCGTTTGCCTGATCCGGTGTAGTTTCCGCCTCGTGCGCAAGACGAAGATCGTCGCCACGATCGGTCCGGCGTCGCGCGATCCGGACATGCTCGCGCGGATGATCGAAGCGGGGATGGACGTCGCGAGGCTGAACTTCTCGCACGGCAACAACGACCTCCACGAGGAGAACGTCGACCGGCTGCGCTCCGCGGCCGGTCGGGTCGGCCGCCAGCTGGCGATCCTCCAGGACCTGCCGGGCCCGAAGCTGCGCATCGGCCCGCTCGAGGACGACGTCGCCGAGCTGTCCTCGGGCGACGTCGTGACGCTCACCGGCGGCTCGGACCAGACCGGCGACAAGAGCCACATGTCGGTCACCTGGGACGGGCTGGCCGAATCGGTGGACGAGGGCGACGTGCTCTACCTCGCCGACGGCGCGATCCGCATGCGCGTCCAGGCCACCCGCCCCGGCGACAGCGAGATCGACGCCCGCGTCGAGATCGGTGGCGTCGTCGCCTCGCGCCAGGGCCTCAACATCCCCGGCGAGACGGTCGGCCTGCAGGCCGTCCCCGACGCCGACCTCGAGAAGCTCGCGTTCGGCGAGAAGATCGGGGTCGACGCCGTGGCGCTCTCGTTCGTGCGCTCGCCCGACGACGTCGCCACGGTGCGCGCCCACACCCGCCTGCCGCTCGTCGCGAAGATCGAGAAGCCCCAGGCCGTCGAGCAGATCGAGGAGATCGTCCGCGCCTCCGACGTCGTCATGGTCGCGCGTGGCGACCTCGGCATCGAGATGCCGATCGAGCAGGTCCCGATCGTGCAGAAGCGGATCATCGCCTGCGCCGGCGCGCTCGCCCGCCCCTCGATCACCGCCACGCAGATGCTCAACTCGATGGTCACCTCCTCGCGGCCGACGCGGGCCGAGGTGGCCGACATCGCCAACGCGATCCTCGACGGCACCGACGCCGTGATGCTCTCCCAGGAGACGGCGGTCGGCGAGTACCCGTGTGAGGCGATCGAGATGATGGCCGCGATCGCCGAGGTGACCGAGAAGTCGCTGCCCACCGAGCGCTGGACCGCGGAGCGCGTCCGCCGCGACACGCGCGACCCCGCCTACACCGTGGCCCACTCGATCTGCGTGGCCGCGCGCGAGCTGCAGCTCGCCGCGCTCGTGATCCCGACGCTGTCCGGGCGCTCGGCGCGCCTGGTGTCGGCCCATCGGCCCGACGTGCCGATCTACGCGCTCTCCCCGGGCCGCGAGACGGTCCGGCGCTGTCAGCTGATGTGGGGCGTGCAGGCGGCGTCGATGCCGCGGCGCGAGGTCACCGAGCAGCTGATCGCCGACGCGATCTCCCGCGCCCGCGACCTCGGCTGGGTGCAGACCGGCGATCGCGTGGGCGTGACGGCCGGGCTGCCGAGCGGGCGCCCGGGCACGACGAGTCTCATCCAGATCCAAGAGGTCTGACACCCCATACCGGTTGCACACTGGGGAGCCCTAGGTTCCCGCGATGCGTATTTCTCCGGTCCTCCTGGCCGTCCTCGGCTGCCTGGTCTTCTCCTCCGCAGCCTCGGCCGACACGTTCACGGTCAACCAGACCGGAGATCCCGGCGACGGAACGTGCGACGCGTCGCCGGGCACCTGCTCGCTGCGCGACGCCGTCGATGCCGCGAACAGCAACGGAACCGGGCCCGACACGATCACGTTCGCCTCGAGCCTTGGCGTGACCCCGGAGATCGACCTCGGCTCGAGGATCGACATCACGAGCGGCGATCTCAAGATCCAGGGCTGCAGCGATACGAGCGCCACTACGCCCTGCGTGACGATCCACGCGACCGACAGCAGCGCGTACGGCTTCCAGATCTCGGGGTCGAACGTGCACATCGACCATATGGCCGTGACCGGCGCCGCCGTCGGCATCCGCGCGCTCCCGGATGGAACCGGCCTGCGCGTGACGGGATCGTGGCTCGGCGAATCGGCGGCAGGTGCCGCCGGCGGCAACCAGACCGCGATCTCGCTCCTCAGCGAAGGGGCCACGATCGGCGGCTTGACCGGCCCCGAGCGCAACCGGATCGAGCACAGCACCGCAGACGGCGTGAACCTGACCTCGAGGAACGACGTGATCGAGGGCAACGACTTCATCGACAACGCCACCGGCATCGCGTTCGTCGCGTCGAGCGTGTCCGACACGACGATCGGCGGGACGGTGTCGGACGCCGCGCGGGCCACGACGGCCTGCGACGACGCGTGCAACTCGTTCGCCTCGGGCACCGGCGATGCGATCGACGTCGACACCGCGGCCTCGAGCACCACGATCGCGGGCAACTACGTGGGCCTGGACCGGACGGGCGCGAGCAAGCCCAACGCCGGAACGGGCATCTCCGTCGGCGACTCCCTCGGCGCCACCATCGGCGGCTCCCACCTCGGCGACGCCAACGTGATCCAGGGTGGCACCTTCGGGATCTTCGCCGAGGGCAACGACACGACGATCCAGGGCAATCTCGTCGGGCTGGACCCGGCGGGAACCGTCAAGACGGGGGCGCCGTCGGCCTACGGCATCCACGTCGCCGACCCCGTCAACCACGAGGCCCGGCTGTTCTCCAACCGAGTCGCCGTCGGCGGGACGGCCGGGAGCGGGAGCGGCGGGATCGAAGTCTCCGGGGAAGACGCCGTGCTGCACGGCAACGTCGTCGGCGTCGGCACCGGCGGCGAGAACGTGGGCGGCCCCGGCTTCGGCATCCACGTCGTCGGCGAAGGCGGCGAGATCGGCGGCTCGAGCTCCGACAACGGCAATACGGTCGCGCACGCCGCCGAGGGCGGCATCGACATCGCGGGCGGCAGGAACAACGTCCTCGAGAACAACACGCTGACCGACGACGGCCGCGGCGTCCTCGTCCACCAGCTCGACGCGAACAGCGGCAGCGAGGCGTCCGGCAACGTGATCGGCGGCGACACGACGGCCACCGCGAACACGATTTCCGACTCGACCAACGACGCGATCGAGATCATGCCGCGTGCCATCTTCGCCGCCGGCGCACCCAACGCGGACAACGTCGTCGGGGTCAACACCGGCTCGAACAACGGCTCGACAGCGGACGACCTGTTCGTGGACCTCGGGTTCGACGGCCCGGGCAACAACTCCGGCGCCAACGACAACATCAGTGCGCCGTCGGTCACGAGCGCGGGCGCCTCGACGATCCGCGGCGCCGACGCCCAGGCTGGCGCGACGATCCGCGTCTTCACGCGCCCCGCGGGGGCCGTGGGCTCGCTCGGCGCGTACGTCGGGTCGGCGACCGCCGCGGCCGACGGCACGTGGGCGGTGACCGCCGGCTCGGCGCTGGCCAACGACGTCAGGGTCGTGGCCACGCAGACCCGCACGACCGACGGCACCTCCGAGCTCTCGGACGAACGCGCCGTCGACGCCGTCGCACCGAACACGACGATCACCAGCGGCCCCTCGGCCAACAGCCTCGACACCACGCCGACGTTCACGTTCACGTCTTCGAAGGCCGGCTCGACGTTCCAGTGCAAGGTCGACGCGGGCGCCTACGCGTCGTGCGCGAGCCCGAGGACGACGGCCGCGCTCGGCTACGGGGCGCACACGTTCACGGTGCGCGCGACCGACGCGAGCGGTAACACCGACGCGAGCCCGGCGACCCGCTCGTTCACGGTCGCCAAGCCGACGCCTCCGCCGGACACCACACCGCCGACCACCACCATCACGAGGAAGCCGAAGTCGCTGACCCGCTCGCGCGAGCCGGCGTTCGCGTTCACCTCGAACGAGCCCTCGTACATCGAGTGCTCGATCGACGGCGGGAAGTACTCGGTCTGCGGCGCGATCGGCCCGCTGAAGGACGGCAAGCACACGATCAAGGCCCGCGCCGTGGATGGCGCCGGCAACACCGACGCCACGCCGGCGACGTAGACCTTCCGCGTCGACGCCACCGCGCCCAAGGTCAAGCTCGGCGCCACGGCCAAGCGCAAGGGCAAGACGCTGCGCATCAAGGTCGCCTGCCCCAAGAGCCGAGAAGTCCGGCCCGTGCCGCGGCACGCTCACGGTCAGGCGCAAGGGCAAGCTCGTGGCGAAGAAGACCTACCGGATCAAGGCGGGCAAGACCGCGACCGTGGTGCTCAAGCCCAAGCACCGGCCGGCCAAGGGCACGAAGCTCGCCCTCTCGACGACCGCCAGGGACAAGCTCGGCAACAAGAGGACGGTCCGGAAGACCGCCCGCGTGCGCTAGGAGCCGGCGCGCGCCGGGCGGCGCGCGTAGAACTCGGCCTCCTGGCGGCCGAGCTCGGAGTGCGGCTCGTCGCCGAAGAACCACTCGCGCACGATGCGGTGCCAGTTGGCGCCCGCGCGCAGCTGCGAGAGCACGGCGAGGGTCAGGAGCTCCATGCGCCGGCCGAAGAGATGGTCGGCGGGCAGGGTCTCGTGGCGCATCTGGTCGAAGTACTGCGAGCGCGGGTCGGACATCTCGATGGCGACCTCGGTGGCGATCTCGGGCGAGAGCCGGACCTCCTCGTCGCTCGTGTACCACCAGGTCGCATCGCGGAACTGCTCGAGCAGGCGATCCTTCTTGAAGCGGTCGGGGTGGCGCAGGAAGCCGGACTCCGACCACAGGCGGAAGAGCTCGTCGGCGTCGCCCTCGATCCCGGCGCGCTGACAGGCGAGCTCGAGCTCGACCGCGGCGTCGGGCATGCGCTTGAACAGCCCGAAGTCGAGGAAGGCCACACGGCCGTCGGGCATGCGCAGGAAGTTGCCGGGGTGCGGGTCGCCGGAGAACTGGCGGTGGCGGTACATCGTCCCGAAGAAGAAGCGGAAGACGATCTCGCCGACGCGGTCGCGCTCGGCCTCCGACTCGTGCTTGAGGTCCTCGAAGCCGGTGCCGTCGGCGATGAACTCGCTGACCATCACCTTCTCGCGCGACAAGGAGGTGACGACGTCGGGGATCACGATGAACGGGTGGCCGCGGAAGATCCGGGCCAGCGAGCGCTGGTTCTCGGCCTCGAGCTCGTAGTCGAGCTCCTCGCCGATCCGCGACTTGATCTCCTCGCCGACGGCCTTGGCGTCGAGGCCGGGGGCCACGCGCTTCATCAGCCGCAGGATCAGGCCCATGTTCTGCATGTCCGCGCGCACGGCGGAGGCGACGCCCGGGTACTGGACCTTGATCGCGACGTCCTTGCCGCTTCCGGCGAGCTTGCCGCGGTAGACCTGGCCGATCGAGGCGGCCGCGATCGGCTCCTCCTCGAACTCGTCGAAGAGCTCGTCGAGCGGCTCGTCCCACTCGGACTCCATGACCTTCTTCATGTCCTCGAAGCGGACGTTCGGGGCCGCGTTGCGCAGCTCGCCGAGCTTCTTCTGGAACTCCTCGCGGTGCTCCTCGGGCACGAGGCCGACGTCGAGGAACGAGGCGACCTGGCCGATCTTCATGGCCGCGCCCTTCATCGTCCCGAGCGCGTCGACGATCTGGGTCGCCGCCTCGAGGTGGCGGCTCTCGAGCGCCGCGGCGCGGCCTTCCTCGCTGCGCCCGACGTTGGCGGCGCGCGTCCCGGCCTGGCGCGCGGCCTGGCCCGCGGCCAGACCGCCCAACTTGGCGGTGCGGCGCAGTCGCGAAGTGGGGATCTTGTCCTTGGCCATCGAGCGCACGCCCATGCTACGGGCGGGCGGAGCGTATGGACCGCGCCTGCGATGATGCGGCGCATGGACGAGCATCGGGAGCTCCAGGTCGCCGCGCTGCAGGCCGAGGCGGAGGCGCAGCGCCGCCTCATGGGCGGCCGGCCCACGCGCGAGGGCTTCGAGGAGGCGGCGGCGCTCTACCGCCGGTCCTGGGAGGCCGCGCCGCCGGGCGCCTACGGGCGGCTCGTCGGCATGATCAAGGTCTCGGTGATCGCCGGCTCGGCGGCCGACGCGGCCGCCTACGTGCGCACGGCCGTCGGCGACGAGCCCGACTCACCGGTCGCCTGGTACGCGCTGGCGCTCGCGGCGCTGGCCGAGGGCGACGACGCCACCGCGACCCGCGCCGCCGCCGGCATGCGCGAGGGCGGCGAGGCGTTCGCCAACGCCGCCGACGCCGTCGCCGCGCTGGCCGGCGGGGACGCCGAGGCCTACGAGACGGCGGTGCTGGCGATCGTCGCCGACTTCGAGGGGCGCGACTACTTCGTGACGCGGATCCCGATCGCCGACACCGCGCTCGTCCTCGAGTGCCTGGCCGCGCCGCGGGGCATGGCCGTGGAGCCGAAGTCCGACCTGATGCCCGCCGAGCGGCGCTGGAGCTAGCCTCGTCCCATGGCCTCCGAGCTCATCCACACGTGTTACAGAATCGGCGACATCGACCGCTCCGTCGCCTTCTATCAGGCGCTCGGCATGGACGAGATCGGCCGCTTCCCGATCCGCGACGAGGCGATCAACGTCTTCATGGGCTTCCCCGACGACGGCGCCCGCCTCGAGCTGACCTACAACCACGGCGTCGACTCCTACGAGCTCGGCACGGGCTACAACCACATCGCGATCACGGTCGCCGACCTCGACGCCCGCCTCGAGGAGCTCGCCGGCCAGGGCATCGAGCCCGAGAAGCCGCCGTACTCGGTCCGCGAGGGCGGCTCTCGCATCTGCTTCGTGCGCGACCCGGACGGCTACCGGATCGAGCTCATCGACGCGGGCTGAGCGCCGCG
>CAVTSQ010000002.1:0-15841 GCA_963737395.1 uncultured Solirubrobacterales bacterium
AGATCGCGGCGCTCGCCGACTTCGCCCACGCCCACGGGATGCTGCTGCACCTCGACGGCGCCCGGCTGGCCAACGCGGCCGCCGCGCTCGGGGTGCCGCTCGCCGCGCTGACGGCCGAGGCCGGCGTCGACGCGCTCTCGCTCGGGGCGACGAAGAACGGCGCCCTCGGGGCCGAAGCCGTCGTGTTGCTGTCCCCCGACGCCGCCGGGGAGTTCAAGTTCCTGCGCAAGCAGGCGATGCAGCTGGCCTCGAAGATGCGCTTCCTCTCCGCCCAGCTCCTCGCCCTCTACGACGGCGAGCTGTGGCGCGAGAACGCCGCGCACGCCAACGCCATGGCCGCGCGCCTGCACGCGGCGCTCGACGGCGTGGTCGAGTTCACCCAGCCCGTCGACGCCAACGGCCTCTTCGCCGTGCTCCCGCCGGCCGTCACGACCGCGCTCCAGGCCGACTGGCCCTTCTACGTCTGGGACGAGGCCAGCGGCGAAGTGCGCTGGATGTGCTCCTGGGACACGACGCCGGAAGACATCGACGGCTTCGCCGCCGCCGTCCGCGCCGCGCTGGCCTAGGTCACCAGCACGAACGTGTCGGCGTAGTCGCGCAGCCGGTCGGGCATCGTCGCGCCGTCGACCGTCCCGCGGTTGACCCCGCGATCAGCGCGAACCACTCCTCGGTGCGCCCGGCCGGCGTGGTCGCCCAGCGAGCGCGGGCCACGGCCGCTCCGGCGTTCCACATCCGGTGCGGTGTTGCCCGCGGGATGAAGAGTGTCTCCCCGGCGCGGACCGTCGGGCCCGCCGTCGACCTCGACCGCAGGTTCGCCCTCGAGCACGTCGAAGTGCTCGTCCTGCCCGGGGTGCAGGTGGTTGGGCGGCTCGCCGGTCCCGCCGGGCTGCCACTCGGCCTCGACGACGAAGGCATCGCCCCGCTCGACGACCGTCAGGGTCTGGGTGGGGAGAGCCGGAACTGCGTCATGCCGGGATCGTGCCAGGTCGCCGGAGGCGTCCGTAGCCTGGCCGGATGGCCGTGATCCCGTACGCCATCCGCCGCTCGGACCGCGCCCGCCGCGTGCGGGTCACGGTCGACGCCGAGCGCGGCGTCGAGGTCGTGCTCCCGCGGCGCGCCTCCGAGCGCGATGCGGCACGGGCGATCGACGAGCTCGCGCCCTGGATCGAGAAGAAGGTCGCGGAGGTCAGCGCCGCCCGGGCAGCCGTGGCCGGGCGCGACGGCACCTGCCCGTCCTCGGCCGCGAGCTCGTCCTCGCGCCCGAGCCGGACCGCACGCGGGTGCATCGCCGCGGCGACGAGCTGCTCGTCCCGGCCGGGGACCACCGCCCCGCCGTCGAGCGCTGGCTGCGCCGCGAGGCCCACAAGGAGATCGGCCCGCGGCTCGACGCCGCCTGCGCCGCCGTCGGGCGCCCGTACGAGCGCCTGGCGATCCGCAACCAGCGCACCCGCTGGGCCTCCTGCTCGTCCACCGGCACGATGTCCTTCAACTGGCGGCTGATGCTCGCGCCCGAGCCGGTCCTCGACTACGTCGTCTGGCACGAGGCCTGTCACCTCGTCCACGCCGACCACTCCGCGCGTTTCTGGGCGCTGGTCGCGCGCTTCCGGCCCGACCACCGCGAGCACGCGCGGTGGCTGCGTCGTCACGGGGCGACGCTCGTCCTCTAGTCCTCCCCGAGGTCGCGCAGCAGGGCCTGCACGGTCGTCTCGCCGGCCTCGGGCTCGACCAGCCGCTTGCGCAGGCGCCCGACCCACGCCTCGGAGGAGCCGTCGCCGCGCACGTCGACGCCGCAGCGCAGCCCGTGGGGGCCGGCGAGCTCGATCCGCGCCGCGACCTGCTGGACCGGCTCGGACTCCCGGAACAGGCTCTTCGTCGGCTCGAGCCGCGGTCCCTCGGCGTGCTCGCGGACCGCGGCGGCCAGCGTGTCCCACGCGTCGCGGGACTCGTCGAAGCGCTGCCGGTCCACCTGGCCGTTCGCGCGCACCTTCACCGTCCAGGCCGCCATCGGCGGCGCAGCCTACGGCAGCGCGCTCGCGGCGAGCGAGACGAGCTCGTCGACCGAGCCGTGGCGGCGGTCGTACTCGAGCCGCGTGGCGATCCGCTCCATCACGCGGCGCACCGCGCGGTTGTCGGAGAACATCGTCGCCGTGAAGCGGCGCACGCCCCGGGGCAGCGCCTCCTCGACGAGCTTGGCGGCCAGCGCGCTGCCCATCCCCAGGCCCTGCCACTCGTCGCCGACCGCGATCGCGAATTCAGCGAGGTCGCCGCCCGGCTGCAGGCGCACGAAGCGCCCGACGCCGAGGATCCGCGCCGGGTCGTCGGCCGGGGTGGCGACCCAGGCGACGTGATCGACGAAGTCCACGTCCGTCAGGAAGCGCAGCTCGCTCGCCGAGAGGGCCGGCTTGGAGGTCAAGAAGCGGCGGCGCTGGGACTCGGGCGAGAGCGTGGCCCAGTGGCGCACGAGCTCCTCCGAGTCGGAGGGACGGATGGGACGCAGGGTGAAGTCCACCCATCGAACATATGATCGCCCGGGGCGGGCTCTGTGCGATGAGTCCCGCCCCTGTGCAGGGGCTTTATGTCCCCTGGCGGTCCTTGATGTCGACCCAGTCCTGCTCCCGCGCGCCCGTGTAGATCTGGCGCGGGCGGGCGATCTTCTGCTCGGAGTCGTTGACCATCTCCAGCCACTGGGCCACCCAGCCGCTCGTGCGCCCGATCGCGAACATCACCGGGAACATGTCGGTCGGCAGGCGCAGCGCCTCGTAGAGCAGACCCGAGTAGTAGTCGACGTTCGGGTAGAGCTTGCGCGAGGTGAAGTAGTCGTCGTCCATCGCGCGCTTCTCGAGCTCGACCGCGACCTCGAGCAGCGGGCTCTTGCCCATCACGTCCATGACCTCGTCGAGGTGCTTCTTGATGATCCGGGCGCGCGGGTCGTAGTTCTTGTAGACCCGGTGGCCGAAGCCCATCAGGCGCTCGTCGCCGTTCTTGACGCCCTTGAGGAAGTCGTCGATGTTGTCGACCGAGCCGACCCGGTTGAGCATCCGCAGCGCCTGCTCGTTGGCGCCGCCGTGGAGCGGGCCGTAGAGCGCGGCGACGCCGGCGGCGACCGCCGAGTAGGGATCGACCTGGGTCGAGCCGACCGCCCGTACCGAGCTCGTCGAGGCGTTCTGCTCGTGATCGGCGTGGAGGATGAAGAGGACGTCGAGCGCCTTCTCCAGGCGGGGATCCGGCTCGTAGCGGATCTCCGTCATCTTGTACATCATCGACAGGAAGTTGCCGGCGTAGGACAGCTCGTTGTCGGGATACACGTACGGCTGGCCCATCGTGTGCCGGAAGGCGAAGGCGGCGAGCGTCGGGACCTTGGCCAGCAGGCGGATGATCTGGATGTTCCGGTTGGCCTCGTCCTTGATGTCGACGGCCTCGGGGTAGAAGGTCGACAGCGCGCCGGTGGCGGCGAGGAGCATCCCCATCGGGTGGGCGTCGTAGCGGAAGCCCTGCATGAAGTCCTTGACGTTCTCGTGCACGAACGTGTGGATCGTGATCTGGTGCTCCCACTCGTCGAGCTGCTCCTTGGTGGGCAGCGCGCCGTAGATCAGCAGGTAGGCGACCTCGAGGTAGCTGGCGTTCGCACAGAGATCCTCGATCGTGTAGCCGCGGTACTCGAGCACGCCGGCGGCGCCGTCGATGTAGGTGATCGCCGAGCGGCACGAGGCGGTGTTCGTGTAGGCCGGGTCGTAGGCCATCATCCCGAAGTCGTCCTCGTGGACCTTGATCTGGCGGAGGTCCATCGCCTTCACCGTCTCGTCGGTGATGTCGAGCTCGTAGGTCTGGCCGGTCCGGTTGTCCGTGACCGTCAGCGTGTCCTTGCGGTCGCCGGACGCGCCGTTCCCGCCTTCCCGCTCCTCGGTGCTCGTGCTCATGTCGATCTCCTTCTCGGCTTTCTCGAACTCGCTACCTGCATCATTCCACTCCGATGACGATCGCCACCCTCATCCTCGACTGCGACGGCGTGCTCGTGGACTCCGAGCCGCTGTCCAACCGCGTGCGCTGGCGCAGGCGCTGACCGCTCTCGGGATCCCCTCTACCCCGGAGGAGCGACCGCGCGCTACAAGGGCCGCTCCTGGGCCTCGGTCGAGGCGGACGTGGCGCGCCGGGCACCGCGTGCCGCCCTCGACGGGCTGGCCGCGGACTACCGCGAGCGCATGTTCGCGGCCTTCGCCGCCGAGCTGCGGCCCGTGCCCGGCGTGGTCGCCGCGCTCGACGCGATCGCGCTGCCGACGTGCGTGGCCTCGAGCGGCGACCACGACAAGCTCGCCTTCACGCTGTCCCACACCGGCCTGCTCGACCGCTTCGCCGGGCGGATCTTCTCCTCCACCGAGGTCCTCACGGCAAGCCCGCGCCCGACCTCTTCCTGCACGCGGCGGCGGCGATGGGCTGGGAGCCGGCGAGCACCGCGGTGGTCGAGGACTCGCCGGTCGGGGTCGAGGCCGCCATGGCGGCGGGGATGACCGCGCTGGGCTACGCCCGCGAGACCGACGCGGAGGTGCTCGCGTCGGCCGGCGCGTCGTCGGTCTTCTCCGACATGGCCGAGCTCCCGTCGCTCCTGTCGGGCCGCCCGGCGTAGCGGCTCTCGGTCGCCGCGCGCTGGCCCTGGTAGTGCGAGCCCAGGCCGGCGACCCGTACGGGCGCTGGGCGGGCTGGTCGAGCTCCATGAAGGACAGCTGCGCGATCGGCAGGCCGGGGTAGAGGCGGATCGGCACCCGGGTCAAGTTCGCGAACTCGAGCGTCAGCGTGCCCTTCCAGCCCGGGTCGACGAAGCCCGCCGTGGCGTGGACGATCAGCCCGAGGCGGCCGAGGCTCGACTTGCCCTCGACGCGGGCCAGGAGGTCGTCGGCGAGCTCGACCCACTCCAGCGTGCGGCCGAGGCAGAACTCCCCGGGGTGGATGACGAAGGACTCGCCCTCCGGCGGGACGACCTCCTCGGTCAGGTCCTTCGGCGGATCGCGCAGGTCGATCGCCGTCGTGCGGTGGTTGTGAGACCCGGAAAGAGTCGCCGAGGCGCAGGTCGACCGAGGCGGGCTGCACCAGCCCGGGGTCCCAGGGGTCGATCGCGATGCGGCCTTCGTCGACCAGGCGCAGGATCGTGCCGTCGGAGAGGGCGGCCATGCGCGCCAGTATGCCGCGAAGCGCGGAGGACTAGTGCTCGGCGAGCTCGCGACCGCGCGCGGTCACCGAGCGCACGCGCGGCGGCGTGGCCGGAGCGGGTGAGGCGTGGGGCCCGCGGCGCGGCCGGGGCGAGCGCGGCGGCCGCGGGTGCGGATCGCGCGGCTGGGGCTTCTGCACCCCGCCGTCGCCGTCGCCCGCGGGCTCCGGCGTCTGCTTGATCGCCCAGCGGACGATCAGGAAGAGCCCGACGATCGGATCTTCAGGGCGACCATGAGGAAGATGAACGTGGCGTTCACGTGCCCGCACCCTATCTCGATATGTGACCCGCGTCACGACCGCAGGGCGAACCCGGCGTCGTCGAACATGGTCATGCCCTGCAGCTCGCCACGCGGCCGGCGATCTCGTCGCCGGTCAGGCGGCTGACGCGCTCGGTGCCGAACTCCTCGACGTTGAACGAGCCGAGCGCGGTGCCGTAGGCCATCGCCCGCCGGAAGAGGTCGTCGGAGAGCTCCTCGTCGGCGTGGGCGGCCACGTAGCCGACGAAGCCACCGGCGAACGTCGCCGGCGCCGGTCAGGTCGACGACGGTGTGCAGCGGAAGGCGGCAGCGCGAAGAAGCCGTCGGCGGTGAACAGCGCCGCGCCGTACTCGCCCTGCTTGGCCACGACGACGCTCGGGCCGAGGTCCATCACCGCATGGGCGGCCTGGACGAGGTTGGGCTTCTCGGTCAGCTGGCGCAGCTCGGCGTCGTTGAGGATCACGCAGTCGACGCCGGAGATCGTCTTGACCAGGGAGTCCTTGGCGATGTCGATCCACAGGTTCATCGAGTCCATCGCCGTAAAGCGGCCTCGCACTGCTCGTGGACCTGGCGCTGCAGGTCGGGCTGGATGTTCGCCAGGAAGAGGACGTCGCAGGCGCGCGAGGCGTCCGAGAGCTTGGGCGCGAAGTGCTCGAAGACGCCGAGCTGGGTGTCGAGCGTCTCGCGGTCGTTGAGGTCCCAGCCGTACTCGCCGGCCCAGAAGAAGGTCTTGCCGCCCTCGACGTGCTCGATGTCGTCGACGTTGACGTCGCGGGCGCGCATGACGTCGAGCTCGGCCTCGCCGAAGTCGTCGCCGACCGGCCCGACCACGCGGGTGTCGGTGAAGAAGGAGGACGCCAGGCTGAAGTGCGTCGCCGACCCGCCGAGCATGCGCTCGCGCTCGCCGAACGGCGTCTTGACCTGGTCGAAGGCGATGGATCCGACGACGGTGAGAGACATGGGCAGGCGAGGGTAGCGGCGCCACGTTCGCCGGCCCAGGACCCAGGTGCACCGGAATTCATCGGACCGGGGCACATTGGCTGGCGTGCGGCGCCTGGTCCTGGCTGTCCCGGTCCTCCTGACCCTGTTCCTGCTCGCTCCGCGCGCGCAGGCCGCCTCCGGCAAACCGCTCGCCGGCCACAAGCTCTTCATGGACTGCTCGAGCGGTCACATCGCCGGCAACCGGCCCTACTCGGCGTGGTGGAACGTCTACACGCACAAGGGCTCACAGAAGCGCTGATCGAGAAGATCGCCCGCGTCCCGGCGGCCAAGTGGTACGCCGGCGTCGACAACCTCCACGACCTCGGCCGTCAGCTCGAGCGCTTCTTCGCGGCGTCGACCATCCGCTCTACGGCGGGTCGAACTGCGCCTCGAACCTGCGCTACGGCGCCGCGCAATGGAAGGCCGGCCCCGTCCCGGCGGCGCAGCGCAACGCCTACGTCGGCGAGCTGCCCGTCCTCGTCGTGCGCGCGATGAAGCACGACGCGTGCAAGGGCTGGAGCGGCGGCGCCTGGAACACCCCGCCGCGGGCGGCCGGTACCGCTCGTGGATCCGCGCCTTCGTCCGGGGCATGGCGACGACGTACGCGGGCTCGTCGCCCTCCGCTACATGTCGTCGCGGCCCTACGGCGCCTATCGCCGCTACGCCGCCCGCCGCGCGGCGATCATCCTCGAGCCCGACGCGCTCGGCCTGATGGGCAGGAACTCGAACTGCCTGAGCCGCTCCGCGCGCGCCCGCGTCTTCGCCAACCTCCGCTACGCCGTCTCGGCGCTCCGCGCGCTGCCCAACGTCGCCACCTACATCGACGCGGCTCGTCGCGCTGGCTCTCGGCGGGCCAGGCGATCTCGTTCCTCAAGCGGCGGGGATCGGCTCGGCCCGCGGGTTCGCGCTCAACTCGACCCACTTCTTCAAGACGAGCCAGGAGCGGCCCTACGGCGACAAGCTCGCCAAGGCGCTGCCAACCACTACATGATCAACACGGCCGAGAACGGGCGCGGCTCGACGGCGCGAAGGGCACGCAGGCCGCGACCTGCAACCCAAGGGCACCGGCCTGGGCTCGACGCCGACGACGCGGACCGGCTCGGCCTACGCCGACGCGCTGCTGTGGATCTCCCGCCCGGCATCTCGTCCAACAGGGCAACCGCTGCGGCCGCGGCCCGACGACGAACATCTGGTGGACGGCCGGCGCGCTCGGCCTGGCCCAGCGCGCGGCCTTCGCCCGCGCGCCCTGGCCGCTCCCGGCGATGTAGCTAGCCTCGCCGCCCCGATGCGGGCGATCCAGATCGAGGAGTTCGGCGGCCCCGAGCTGCTGCGGGAGGTCGGGCTCGACGTGCCCGAGCCCGGCGAGGGCCAGGTGCTCGTCAAGGTCGCCAAGGCCGGCCTGAACTTCGCCGACACCCACCAGCGCGAGAACGTCTACCTGGCCAAGGCCGAGCTGCCGCTGGTCCCGGGCGCCGAGGTCGCCGGCGTGCGCGAGGACACCGGGAGCGCGTCGTCGCCCTGACCGGACCGGCGGCTACGCCCAGTACGCGCTGGCCCGCGCCGACCGCACCTTCCCGATCCCCGACGGCGTCGACGACGAGGTCGCGCTCGCGCTCGTCCTGCGGGCCTGACGGCCTGGCACCTGCACCGCACGCAGGGCCGCGTGGCGGCGGGGAGAGGTGGTCGTGCGCTCGGCGGCGGACAGCGTCGGCTCGCTGGCCACGCAGCTCGCCAGGCCGATGGGCGCCGGCCACATGATCGCCACGGCCTCGACGAGGAGCGCCACGCTCGCGCTCGAGCTCGGCGCCGACATGGCGCTCGACGGCGACCCCGGGGCCTCGGTGACGGGCTGATCGAGGCCAACGACGGCACGGCGTCGACGTCGTCCACGAGATGGCCGGCGGCGCACGTGGGACGAGTCGCTCGCCGCGCCGTGGCCTTCGGCCGCTCATGACCTACAGGATCTCGTCGCGCGGCAGAACGAGGTCCGACCGGCAAGCTCTGCGCCGCTCGATCGCCATAGTCGGCTTCTGGTTCGACCACTGCCTCGAGCGCCACGACCTGCTCGCAGGAGCCGCTGGCCGACCTGTTCGCGCGCGCCGCGCGCGTGAGCTGCGCGTCGTCGTCGGCGGCACCTACCCGCTGGCCGACGCCCGGCAGGCCCAGGAGGACCTCGTCGGGCGCAGGACGCGCGGGAAGCTGCTGCTCGACCCCTGGGCCTGAGGCCCTACCGCACCACGCGGGTGCGCTTGACGACCTTCGAGGTCCAGCCCACGCCGTCGCGGGCCCGGAGGTGGATCGCGTAGCGCCCGCGGCCAGGCGACCGAGCCGAGGGTGCCGCACCCTTCCCGGACGCGGTGCACGACGTGCGGTGCCGATGACCGCGGCGCAGCCAGCCCCGGATCCGTGAGCCTCGGAGACCAGCGCGACGCCTTCCGGCCTCGAAGGAGACCTTCGCGATGCGCGGGCGCGTCCGTTCGGCGGCGCCAGCGTTGAAGGGATGAGCTCGGGCGGCCCCACTCGCCGGCCTCGACGTCGAGGATCGTCCAGTGCGTCGAGTCGCCCTCGATGTAGGACTGGTTCGGCGACGAACAGGCTCGTTCCGCGGAAGCACACGCTCGAGGGCGAGTCGAACAGCGCCGGCGAGCCGTTCGCGCCCGAGCCGGCCATCGACGAAAAGCGCCCGCCGTCCGTGCCGCCGGGCTCAATCACCGCCAGCTGGTTCGGAGCCGACAGCGGGACGTCGGTCCACCCGGACTTCGCGATCGCGAAGCCGTCGAGACATCGCCGGGGGCTCTCTCCCAGACGCGCGTCATCGGGCGGGCCGCCGCCGGCGTGATCGGGACCGGTCGGGCTTGCCCGTCGACGATTTCCGTCACCCCCGCCGGCCGACGAGCCTGCATCACGTAGAGCGTCTTGCGGTCGGCGCCCAGCGCGATCCCATGGTCCCGAACGTCCCGCCGTCCAGGCGCGGGTCGGAGAGCCAAACCTTCGCGGCGCCGCCGCCGGGCGGCACGCGCAGCGAGCGCCTGGGCGTAGTCGGTGACGTCGAGCGGGCCGTCGTGGCCCCAGGCCGCGTAGTCGGCGGCCAGCGTGTCTTGCCCGGCAACTGCGCCAACGTCGCGTAGGTGCGAAACGCGCCGATGATGGGGTTGAACAGCAACGCGCGCGAGGGAGTACGGTCGAGCAGGACCGTCCGGCCGCGGGCGTCGCTCGTCGCGCCTGGATCGTCGTACAGCGCCGACAGCGTCTGCCCGGGGACCTTCCACAGTGCAGCAGCGTCCCGTCGCCCGCGTACTCGAAGAGCGTCGACGCGACCATGTCGCCCTGCGGTCTCGTAGGTGCCCGACGTAGTTCGCCCGTTCGGGTCCAGGTAGGCCATCGCCAGGTCGCCGGCACCAGCACCCGGGCGAGGAGGCACGTGTCCACTTCGCGCGCGGCGCGCGGCGGCACCGCAGGCCCGAGCGCCACGGCGGCGACGAGAGCGGCCAGTGCCGCGCGGAGCCACGCTGAGCTTGTCCAGCACCTCGCCCGCCGCCCGTTCGCCCCAGCGCACGGCGCCGTCCATGTAGCCGTTCCAGTAGTTCGAGGTCTCCGTGCCGCCCAGTGGAAGCGCTCGACGGCTTGCGCAGCTCGGGCCCGTCGGCGGTAGCGGCCGGGCGGGTGGATCCCCGCCGGGCAGCCGCGCGACCACTCGGCCGCGGTCCAGTCGGTCTCGGAGAAGCCAGTCGCTTCGGCGCCGCCACGCCGAAGAATTTCGCGAACTGGTCCAGCACCGCGCTGCGCCGCCCGGCCACGCTGAGCTTCGGTGCGCGCGGCCGTCGTCGCCGCCGATCGAGCCGAACACGACGCCCGGCGAGCCGTTCGGCGGCGCGTGTCGAGCGTCGCGGTCACCGGCCCGTAGGTCGAGACGGCGTGCCCGAGCCCGCGTCGCGCCAGAACGGCTTCGGTAGACGGCCACGGCCTTCGTCAGCGTGCCTGGCCGACGCGCTGGGTGCGCTGGTCGCGCAACGGTCGAGACGAGCGGGTCGTACAAGATGCGACCGGCCAGCGTCGGCGGGACGGCGACGATCCAGCGCTTGGCGTAGACACAGACGCGGTCAGAGTCGACCCCCACGCGCTTCGAGCTCTACGTGATCGAGCGCCCGGGGCTCAGGATGACCCGCTTGCCCAGGCGGTTCTCCAGGATCTCCGGGATCCGCTGCCAGCCCCGACGAAGCGGTCCGTCTGCGCGCCGCCCGACATATTGAAGTTGCGCTCGAACGTGCCGGGGGTCTTCTCGTTGCCGAGGAGGCGACGTTGAAGAGCGTGAAGAGCAGGGAGATCCCCACGACTCGGCGCCGAAGATGGGCCGGCAGGCGGCGTCGACGAGCTTGATCGAGGCTCGGTTCGTTCTCATTCGCCAGGGTCCACGTGTGCAGGTTCTACAAGTATTCGTTGACCACGTCTGGGCCCGACCACGGCACGTCGACCGCGGCCTTCAGCAGACCATCGATTCGAGCACTCGACGACCTTCGCCAGGACTTCGCCGGGGGAGCAGGTTGAGCAGGACCGTCCCATTCGGCCCCGTTGGACGGGACGTCGAGCGCTTTCAAATCCCGTCGATCTCGACGTTGTTCCCCTTGTTCGTAGGTAAGGAACGTCTCGACCAGAGTTCCTTCGCCAAGAGAGAAGTGGCCCCACTCAGCCAGCAAGGTCCCACCGCGCTCGGAGTCTTTCGCGCACCGAATCGTCGGCGGCCACGCGGCCGCCGACGCGGGGCGGGCCTCGAGCACCGTCGCCGACTCCCCTGTCGCCGGCTGGCGCGCCCGCGGTTCAGGCCAGCCAACCCGGCCCCAACGATCACCACGTCGACGTGCTTGGTCTCAAGCCACTCGTCTTCGCAGCAGAAGACACGTGTCGCGGCAGCGACCGACGCGCGGGGCATCGACCGCTCCGCCGCTCCGCCCCGGCGCCGATGAACCCGCCGCACTTGATCTACGTGGCTGATCGAGTCCTCTCGTCAGGAAGCAGAGAAAGTTTCAGGAGGCATTCGCTCTCCGACACAATTACGCGGCCGCGAGACCCTCGTCTGGAACGTGTGCACGTTCGCCGACCTTCGCCTCGAGCCACGCTGTTCAAGGACCCTCGACGACGTCTCGGCTACAAGAAGCCTCCCGATCCAGGCCAGGGCGATTCCCGCACCACTGCTCAAGGGCCACGACATGATCGAGCAGGCGCAGGACCGCTTCACGAGCAGCCCGCCGCTTCGGCCTGCGATCGTCCGGGTACATCTGAACCACAACAACTGGAGTCCAACCGCTCATCCCTCACCCCGAGCGCGCGAGCTTGCGGTCCAGGTCGCCCAGGCGATCCGCGCCTGCGCGCGCTCTCGCGGGGGCGCCGTGAACATCGTGGCGGCCTGGGCGCGCCGCCGCCGATCCGCTGCACAGCGGCCGCCTGCGCTTCAGCAACCAGATCGTCGTCGGCACCATGGGCCGCGTCAAGGACCTGATCCCAGCGCCGCTCGCTGATCCTCAACGACATCCGCTTCGTCGTCCTTCGACGAGGCCGAACTTCAGGATGTGCTGGACGCTTCGGCTTCCTCAAGGACGTGGAGAAGATCCTCGCGCTTGAGCGGCCTCGTCGCGCCGGACCGGCTCGCTCTTCTTCGGCCGCGATGCCCCACGAGTTCCGCCGGCTGGCGCGAACAAGGATCTGCTGCTGGACCGGATGCTCATGAAGGTACAAGTCCGCCACGCTGACCTATCAACGCTACCGTCAGCAGGTCGCCGCTCAAGGTCGGGCAAAGAGGCCAGGGTCAGACCTGGTCCACGTCCCCAGGCCAAGAAGCCCGTCGAGCAGATCATCATAATGCGCACGAAGATCAACACCGATCAGCTACACCCACACGCTCCGCCGACAGAGGATGAACGTCGAGGCCTCCCACGGGGCGTGGCGCAGAACGCCGAACCATCATGCCCGTTCTCCAGCACACCTGCCATTCCTCGGTGAGGCCGACGTCGGGAACCACGGCCTCGACATCTCCTCAGTCTGCCACGTCATCAGCTACAACGTACAATGTCTCCCCGACGTCTACGTCCACGCTCGGCGGACGGACCACGTTCGCCCGCTTCGGACTCTAGATTTCACCTTCAAAGAGCCCAGCAGAAGCGCGGCGTCGAGGGGGTCAGAGCGGCACACCAGCACGCCCATACCGCGCATGGGCCGAGGCGCGCACGTCGCCGCCGGTCCCGTCGAGCCGAGCCACACCACCCGCGCGCCAGCCGGCACGACGCACGCCGACGAGACGTCGGCCACGCTCGTCGCGCCGCCGACCACCGCGCCAACGGCGCCAAGGTCACCGACCTCGTCCACTTCATGACCATGGCGGCCAGGATCGACAGCAGGCGCCGTACCGCCGACGTTGGCGTCAAGAGCGTTCACGTACTCACGGTCTAGAGGCCGATCCCGACCGCATCGTCGCCGAGCGCCGAGGGCCTCTCGCTGCTCCACGGGGGTTGAGCGCTCGGACCACGCTGACGTCGCGGGCATGTCCTCCACCACCTTCCGCACATCGCTCGGCGCGATCGCGATCGAGCTTCTCGAGCGACGACGCCCCGGAGACCATCGAGGAGCTCGAGAACTTCCTCCAACCGCTTCTACGACGTCGGGTCCTCCGGCGGGTCCGTGCCGGCTTCATGATCCCAGGCGGGCGCGACCCGACGGCGCCCGCCGCGGCGGCCCGGCTCACGTCGACGAGGTCAACACGCAGAGTCGTCCGCTTGTCGCTGGCCATCGCCGTCCCCGGCCCGGGCACGGACGGCTCGGGGGTCTTCCTCGTGCCGCCGCCGACGCCTGGCCATGGCTCGAAGCACCACTCCACACCATGTTCGAGCACATCCTCGAAGGGATCGATGTCGTTCGACGCGATCGAGGCGCTCGGACCGGCAGCATCAACCGCTGGCCGCCGCGGAGTTCGAGCACGTCGAGCTGGCGCCGAGGCGTAGCACCACCACCGCGACGGCGGTAGTGACGCGAGATGCCCGCGAAGCCCGAGACCGCGGCCCCGCTCGAGCAGGCGCTGCGCGAGAGCCAGCGCCGCCCTGGCACGTCTCGTCGCCGCGCCGCTCGTCCTCTGGGCCGTCGACCACGACCTGAAGTTCACTCGCTCTGCGAGGGCCGCGGCCTCGAGGTCTTCGGCCGACGCCGACCAGATGTCGGGCGCGACGCCGCCGCGCTGCACGCCGACCGGCCGGAGATCGTCGATGCGCCAGGCGCCCTCGCCGGCGAAGATGTCCATGACCTCGTCGACTATTCGGCCACGTCTGGGACGTCACCTACGGCGCTGTCGAGCGGAGGGCGGATCAAGGGGGTGATCGACGTCAACCCCGACGTCACCGACCGCGCGCACGGAGCAGGCGCTCGAGGCCAGCGAGCTGCGCTAGCGCTCGCTGGTCGAGGAGCTGCCGAACGCCGTCCTCGGCATCGACGGCAACGGGACGGTGATCGAGGTCGACCCCGAGGCCGTCCGCCTGCTCGGGCGCCCGCGCAAGGCCCTCGCCGGCGGCGCGTTCCTCGCGCTCGTCACGGAGGCGACCAGCGACGACCCGGCCGCGATCGGGTCGCTCGTCGTCTGCCGCCGGACGGGCGCGCGGTGCCCGTCGAGCTGCAGATGATCCGGCCGAGAGCAAGGCGGCGCGGCGATGACCGCGTCCTGCGCGACCTGACCGAGCGCCGGCGCCACGAGTCGCGCCTGCGCGACCTGGCCGACCACGACCCGCTCACCGGCCTGCTCAACCGCTGCCGCTTCGAGGAGCAGCTCGCCGCGTGATCGCGCGCTGGGCACGCTACGGGCGCACCGCCGCGCGCCGTCCTGCTCGACCTCGACGAGCTCAAGGCGGTCAACGACGGCAACGGCCACGTGGCCAGCGACGCGATCTGCGGCAGGCCGCGTTCACGTCTCCTGGCCCGGGTGCGGCTCGGCGACGATTGCCGCCCGCCTCGGCGGGGGCGACGCGGCGTCCTTGCTCGGGCCAGACCAGGCCGACGAGGCCGAGCACATCGCCGGGGGCCTCCTCTCCAGCCTGCGCGGAAAGGCACTGACGTCGAAGCGCGCCGCGCGCGCATGAGCGCAGGCGCCGGGTTCGCGCTCCGTTCGATCGCGGGAGAGCGCGCCAGAACCCGTCACGACCAGGCCGACGCCGCGATCTTCGAACCAAGCTCGCCGCGAGGGCATCGTCATCGTCGGCGAGCGGCGACAAGCGCCGCGCACGGGGAACAGGCCTGGGCCAAGCAGTCCGCGAGGCGGTGCACGAGGCCAGCTTGGAGCTGCAGGCCCAACCGACGACCAACCTCACCCACGCGGCGTCGTCTCTACAGGCCTCGTCCGCCTGCGCAAGCCCGACGGCAAGCCTGCCGCACCGTGCCTTCCTCGCCCGCGCCGAGCGCCGCCGGCCTGGCCGTCGCGCTCGGCCGCGCCCGTCGTCGAGCGGGCGTGAGCGCCTGTCGCAGCCGCGGCCGAGGCGCCGGGCTGTTCGTCGACCTCGTCGGCCGCGTCGCCAGCCCGCTGACCACCTAGGTAGTCGCGACCCTCGGCGCGCCGGATAAAGCCCCGACCGCTCCTTCGGGTTCCGCCGGCGCGCGGCGCGATGAACGACGCCTTGCACGCCTCGGCCTTCGCCACCGCCGTTCCCACAGGCGCCGGCATCGAGCATACGCTCGACGACTTGGGCCCCACGACTCACGTGACCCGCCCGCGCTCGAGCACATCCCGCTCGACTTCGTGAAGATCGACCGCGAGTACTCGACCGGCGCGCGCACCGTCCGCGCCGACCGCGTGCTCGTCCGCGGCCTGGTCCAGATGGCCCGCGGCCTGGGCATCCGCACGATCGCCCAGCACGTCGAGGACGCCGAGACGCAGGAGGCGCTGCGCGAGCTCGGGGTCGACCTCGCGCAGGGCCACGAGCTCGGCCGCGAGCTGCCGATCGAGCAGGCGCTCGCGCCCAGGTAGTCCCAGCCGCTCAAGTCCCGGCCCCGCGGGCGCCGATGCGGATGGGAGTGGCACGCTGGTCGCAAGCGCACGTTCGCCGCCTGTACTGGCGCGCCGGCTTCGGCGCGACCCCGCGCGAGGCGGCCCACTGGGCGCGCAAGGGCAAGCACGCGACACTGCGCCACCTGCTCGACACGGGCGGGCGCGCCGGCTCGTCGGCAAGCCGCCGCGGGTCAAGGGCCAGCCGCTCGACCCCGAGAACGAGTGGGGCCACGACGCGCTGTGGTGGCTGGACCGCATGGTCCGCTCCTCGCAGCCGCTGGAGGAGAAGCTCACGCTCTTCTGGCACGACCACTTCGCCACCGGCGGCGAGGACCAGCCGCTGATGCTCGCCCAGAACCGCGTCCTGCGCGCGCACGCGCTCGGTTCC
>CAVTSQ010000003.1:0-23055 GCA_963737395.1 uncultured Solirubrobacterales bacterium
CACGCGCTCCATCTTCGGGTCGTAGAGCGGCTCGGCCGCCACGCGGGCGCCGATCCAGCGGCCGAACAGGCCGACCTCGACCTGGTCGTCCTCGCCCACGGCGGCCGGCAGGTAGGCGTAGGCGATCGAGGCGCCGACCCGGTGGCCGTAGCCACCCGAGGTGACCCGCCCGACCTTCTCGCCGCCGACGCGCACGGGCTCGTTGCCCAGGCACACCTCGAGCGGGTCGTCGAGCAGCAGGCAGCGCAGCGTGCGCGAGGGGCCGTCGGCATCCCGTACCGCGGCGAGCGCCTCGCGCCCGATGAACCCGCCCTCCTTGTCCATCCGCACGGCGAACGACAGCCCGGCCTCGTCCGGCGTGGTCTCCGGCGTGATGTCGAGGCCCCACACCCGGTAGCCCTTCTCCAGGCGCATCGAGTCGATCGCGCGGTAGCCGCCGGCCGCGAGGCCGTGCGGCTGGCCGGCGTTCCACAGCAGGCGGAACAGCGCGTGCCCGTACTCGGCCGAGCAGTAGAGCTCCCAGCCGAGCTCGCCGACGAACGTGATGCGCTGGGCGAAGACGGGGACCGGCCCGACAGTGATCTCCTTCGCGCGCAGGAACTTGAAGTCCTCGGCGGCCAGCGAGTCGTCGGTCAGCGGCTGGAGGATCTCCCGGGCCAGCGGCCCCCACAGGCAGAAGCAGGCGCGCGCGCCGGTGACGTCGGCGATCCGGGTCGCGCCGTCGTCGGGCAGGTGGCGGGCGATCCACGATCCGTCGTGGCGGCCGAAGGCCGTGCCGGTGACCACGCGGAAGCTCTCCTCCCCCGTGCGCGTGACCGTCAGGTCGGCCTCGATCCCGCCGCGCGCGTTGAGCAGCTGGGTGTAGACGGCGCGGCCGACGTCGCCGGCCACGTCGTTGGCGCACAGCGTCGAAGCGCCGCCGCCGCGCCGGGGCCGGTCACGTCGAGCTTGGAGAACGAGGACTGGTCGAAGAGGGCCGCGCCGTCGCGCGTGGCGATGCACTCGGCGCCGATGGCCTCCGACCAGTACCGCCCGGCCCAGCCGCGCGGTCGGAGCGTGCGATCGCCCAACTGGGCGTTGGGCTCGAACCAGTTCGCCCGCTCCCAGCCCGCCTTCTCGCCCCAGCTCGCGCCGAGGCGGTTGACGAGCTCGTAGGCGGGCGAGACCCGCACCGGGCGCCCAGCCTCGAACTCCTCGCCGGGGTAGACGACGTCGTAGTAGCGCGAGTAGGCGTCGAGCGCGCGCACCTTCGCGTGTCGCCGGGAGCGGTAGTGGGCGCCGAAGCGCCGCACGTCCATCCCGGCCATGTCGTACTCGGGCAGGCCCTCGACGATCCACTCGGCCATCACCTTGCCGATGCCGCCCGCGCCGGCGAGGCCGTGCACGCAGAACCCGGCGGCGACCCACAGGCCGGGGACCTCGGTCTCGCCGAGGATGAACTCGCCGTCGGGCGTGAAGGCCTCGGGGCCGTTGACCGTCTTGACGATCGCGGTCTCGCGCAGCGCGGGCACGCGGCGCTGGGCCCGGCGCCACGACTCGTCGAAGGCCTCCGGGTCGGGATCGAACAGCGTGCGGGCCTCGGCCAGCGGCGCGTCGGTGTCCCAGGTGACGGGGTGGCGGGAGTAGCCGCCGACGAGCAGGCCGCCCTGCTCGGGGCGGAAGTAGTGGATGCCGTCGGGGTCGCGGACGGTCGTCGTCGTGTCGGGCAGCGCCGGGTCCAGCGGCGCGGAGACCACGTACTGGTGGCGCATCGGCACGATCGGGACCAGCGCGCCGGCCATGGCGGCCACGACGCCCGCCGCGGCGCCGGCCGCGTTGACGACGACATCGGTGGCGATCGTCCCGCGGTCGGTCTCGACGCCGGTGATCCGGCCGCGCTCGAGCACGAAGCCCGTGACCCGCGTGTGCTCGTGGAACTCCACGCCGCCCCGCCGCGCCCCGTCGGCCAGCGCCAGCGCGAGCAGCTCGGGATCGAGGTAGCCGTCGCCCGGGAGCCACGCTGCCGCCCGGACACCGGCGACGTCGAGGATGGGAAGCCGCTCGAGCGTCTGCTTGGCCGTGAGCAGGTCGAGCTCGAGCCCGTAGGTCTCGGCCGCGCTCTCGAAGCGCCGCAGCTCCTCGACCCGCTCCGGGGTCGTGGCCAGGCGCAGGCCGCCGACGCCGCGCCACCCGGATCGCGGCCGGTCACGTCGGCGAGCTCGGCGTAGAGCCCGGTCGAGTACATGATCATCCGCGTCTGGGTGATCGTCGAGCGCAGCTGGCCGACGAAGCCCGCGGAGTGCCACGTCGTGCCCTCGGTCAGCGCATGCTGCTCGAGCACGACGACGTCCTTCCAGCCCAGGCGGGCCAGGTGGTAGGCGACGCTCGTGCCCCCCACCCCGCCGCCGATCACGACCGCGCGCGCCCCGCTCGGCAGCTCAGTCGCCACGCTCGGGCCTCCCGCAGCAGCTCGTCGAGCTCGGGGGAGTCGAACGTCGCCACGGCGCGCTCGTACTTCTCCATCCCCCACGCCCAGAAGTCGAAGTCGATCGCGGAGACGCCGTCCTGGATCGAGGCCCACAGCGTCCAGCCGTACTGCGACATCAGCCCCCACAGCCGCGCGCGGGCGACCTCGTGGCGGACGGTGCGCCCGTGGTACGCGAAGACGAGCTCCTCGAGCTGGGCGACCGAGAGGCCCGACTCGCTCCACACGTTCCCGAGCTCGAAGCCGGCGTCGTTGTTGCCCGAGTACTCGTAGTCGATCAGCCGGTAGCCGTCGGGCGTCTGGATGAAGTTCTCGGCCAGCAGGTCGTTGTTGCACGGCACCTTCGGGCCGGCGTGGACGGCGAGCGCCTCGCGGATCGCCTCGACCTGGCCGGCGAACTCGTCGTAGCGGTCGGGCACGCGGAAGCCGCGCTCCTCGACCAGGCGGCGGTAGCGCGGCTGGATCGCGAACATGTCGAAGTCGTCGCGGAAGGGCTCGGCGGCGTGCAGGCGGCGGATCGCCGCGGCGACCTCCTCCATCGAGGCCTCATCGCGCATCGCCTCGCTGCTCATCGTGCGACCCTCGAGGAACGCGATCACGAGCGTGTTGTCCTGCGGCCGGTAGGCGACGACCTCGGCGCCGACGCCGGCCGCCGCCGCCTTGACCGAGTTCTCGTGCTCGTTGTCGCGGTCGATCGCGAGCAGCGCGCCGTCGTCGGACCAGCGCCGCACGACGTAGGCGCGGTCGTCGACCGTGACCTTGAGGTTCTGATTCGTGAGGCCGCCCTCGAGCGGCTCGACCGTGCGCTCCCCGGCGAGCTCGGGGATCGCGTCGAGGACGGCGTCGAGCTCGGTCATCCGACGATCGCGACGGCCGCGTCGTGCACGCGCCCGTTCGAGGCCAGCAGCGAGCCCTCGGGGCCGATCGCGCCGCCGTCGAGCGCGGTGATGCGGCCGCCCGCCTCCTCGACGATCACCTCGAGCGCGGCGATGTCCCAGCGCTTGAGCCCGCCCGGCTCGACGGCGAGCTCGCCCACGCCCTCGGCCACGAGGCAATAGGGCCAGAAGTCGCCGTAGCCGCGCGTGCGCTTGGTCGCCGCCTCGAGCGACAGGAACGCGTCGAGGCGCTCGTGCTTGCGCCAGGCGCCGAGGCCCGAGTGCAGCAGCTCGGCGTCGGCGAGCTCGTCCACGCGCGAGACCTCGATCGGGACGCCGTCGGCGAACGCGCCCTCGCCGCGCGCGGCCCACCAGCGCCGTCCGAGCGCCGGCGCCGAGGCGACGCCGACCTCGACGCGGCCGCGGACCTCGAGGCCGATCAGGCAGGCGAAGACCGGGCTGCGGCGCAGGAAGTTCTTGGTCCCGTCGAGCGGGTCGAGCACCCAGCGCCGCTCGGCCGACTCGTCGCCGCCGCCCTCCTCGCCGAGCACGGCGTCGCCGGGACGACGCTCGGCGATCACCTTGCGCAGGGCCTCCTCGGTCTCCTTGTCGACGGCGGACACCGGGGTGCCGTCGGGCTTGGTCTCGACGCCGCGCGGATCGCCGAGTCCCTCGAGCAGGCGCAGGTCGGCGAGGTCGGCGAGCTCCAGGGCGAGTTCGAGGTCGGGGTGCACGGGCGCATCGTCGCATCGTTCCCGCCGTCGGCGCGGTCCCGGTAGCGTGCCCGGCGATGGACGGCCTCGAGCTCGTGGGGTTTGTCGGCGTCTCGGACCTCGAGGTCGCGGGACGCTTCTACGGCGAGGTCCTCGGACTCGAGTCCACCGGGGTCTCGCCCTACGCCGCCGTCTTCGACGTCGGCGGCACGGAGCTGCGCGTCACCCTCGTCCACGACGTCGCCCCCGTCCCGTACACGGTGCTCGGCTGGAAGGTCGCCGACGTGACCGCGGCGGTGCGGACGCTGCGCGAGCGCGGCGTCGAGTTCCTGCGGCCCGACGGCCTCGACCTGGACGCCGACGGCGTCTGGACGGCGCCCGGCGGTGCGCGCATCGCGTGGTTCCACGACCCCGACGGCAACACGCTCTCGCTCCAACAGGAACCGGGCTAGCGTGCGCCAATGAGCGCCACCGCCGCGGCCCCGGCCAAGCCCGAGCACGGCGTGTCGGTCGGCCTCGTCTTCGCCGGGCTGATCCTCGTGATGCTGCTCGCGGCGCTCGACTCGACGATCATCGCCACCGCCCTGCCGACGATCGTCGGCGACCTCGGCGGCCTCGAGCACATCTCGTGGATCACGAGCTCCTACCTGCTCGCCCAGACCGCGGTCACCCCGCTCTACGGCAAGCTCGGCGACCTCTACGGCCGCAAGCGGATCCTGCAGACCGCGGTCGTGATCTTCCTCGTCGGCTCGGCGCTGTGCGGGCTGGCGCGCAGCATGACCGCGCTGATCGCCTTCCGCGCGCTGCAGGGGATCGGCGCGGGCGGGCTGATCGTGCTCACGCAGGCGACGATCGGCGACGTCGTCTCGCCGCGCGAGCGCGGCAAGTACCAGGGCATCTTCGGCGGCGTCTTCGGCCTGGCCAGCGTGGCCGGGCCGCTGCTCGGCGGGCTGATCGTCGAGCACACCTCCTGGCGCTGGGTCTTCTACGTCAACCTCCCGATCGGCCTCGTCGCGCTCGTCGTGCTCGCCATCACCCTGCCGGCCACCGCGGCGCGCGCGAAGCCGTCGATCGACTACCTCGGCGCCGGGCTGCTCGCGGCCGGGCTGAGCGCGATCGTCCTCGTCACGAGCCTCGGCGGCACGACGTGGCCGTGGGGCTCGTCCCAGGTCGTCCTGATCGGGGCTTTCGGCGTGGCCATGCTCGTGGTCTTCGGGTTCGTCGAGCGCCGCGTCAAGGAGCCGGTGCTGCCCCCCGCGCTGTGGCGCGAGCGCGTGTTCGTCGTCGGCGGCGGGCTGTCGCTGATCGTCGGCTTCGCGCTGTTCGGCGCGGTCACGTTCCTGCCCCTGTACTTCCAGACCGTCGACGCCGCCACGCCGTCGGGCTCCGGGCTGCGATTGCTGCCGCTGATGCTCGGGCTGCTGATCGACGTCGATCGGCTCGGGGCAGCTGATCTCGCGGCTCGGGCGCTACAAGGTCTTCCCCGTCGTCGGCACGGGGGTGATGACCGTCGGGCTGGTGCTGCTCTCGCAGCTCGAGGTCGGGACGAGCACGCTCGACCTCGGCGCTGTACCTGCTCGTGCTCGGCCTCGGCCTGGGCCTCGTGATGCAGGTGCTCGTCCTCGCCGTGCAGAACGCGGTGCGCTACGAGATCCTCGGCGCCGCGACGTCGGGCGTGACGATGATGCGCGGCATCGGCGGCTCGCTGGGCACGGCGGCGTTCGGGGCGATCTTCACCAACCGGCTGACCAGCGAGCTCTCCGGCGACAACCTGCCCGACTCGCTGCGCGCGATCGTCGCGGGCGGCGGCCGGCTGACCGGCAGCCAGGTCGAGAAGCTGCCCGACGTCGCGCGGCTGGCCTACGAGCAGGGCTACGTCAACGCGCTGACGCCCGTGTTCGCCGTGGCGGCCGGCGTCGCCGCGATCGGCTTCCTCGTGTCCTGGTTCCTGCCCGAGCGCCCGTTGCGCACCGACGCGCCCACGCACGGGCGTGGACGAGGCGCTCGCGGCGCCGCGGGCGCCCGACTCGCTGGCCGAAGCCGAGCGGCTGATCGTCCGCTGCACCGATCGCGAGGAGCGCGAGCGCTTCCGCACGCGCATGGCCGAGCGGGCCGGGATCGAGCTCTCCCCCGGCGCGACCTGGGCGCTCGTGCGCATCGAGGAGCACGACCTCGCGCAGACCCTGAGCGTCGCCGAGGAGCAGGGCGCGACGGCCGAGCGGATCGCCGAGGTCGCCGACGAGCTGCGCGGGCGCGGCCTGCTCGACGAGGCGGAGCTGACGGCCGCTCGGCCACGCGTCGAGCCAGCGGCTGCTCGCCGCCCGGCGCGACCTGCTCGTCGAGCTCGTCGACGACCCCGCGCCCGACCGCCGGCCCGAGCTCGACGCGCTGGTCTCGCGCCTGGCCCGCGAGCTCGTGGGCGAGCGTCCTTGATGGGTGGCCGCCCGAGCCCTGCACCCTGCTGCACGCGTCCCGCGGCGTCGGATCGGCCCCCACACGGATGGGCCCGTGCCTGAGGCACTGTTCCCATCCTGCGCGGTCCGCCCGACATCCACGGGCCCCGCACATCCGGGCGCAGCGCCCGCGCAGCCACCCATCTAGGCTGATCTCGTGCCCGTGCGCGCCACCCTGCGAGGCGAAGAGCGGACCTCGCTCGAGGGCACGCGGGCCGACGTGCTGATCTGCGGCGCGAGCTTCGCCGGCCTGGCCGTCGCGCGCGAGCTCGCGGGCGCCGGGGCCGACGTGCTCGTCGTCGACCGCTACGAGCTCGGCGAGCGGGCGACATCGGCCTGCGCCGCGCCGACGCCGTGGCTGCGGGCGATGGGCGTGGGCGACGCGATCCGCGAGGAGCTCCCGGCGATGCGCTTCGGCACGCCGCACGGCTCGCACCGCTACCGGCTGCCGTGGACCTGGTCGTCGTTCGACTACCGCGCGCTGTGCCACGCGCTGTGGGCGCAGTGCGGCGACGCGCGGCTGGTCTGCGCCAAGGTCGAGGGCCGCACGGCCGCTGGCGTGCGCACCGACCGGGGCGAGCTCTCCGCCGAGCTCGTCGTCGACGCGCTCGGCTGGCGGCGCGTGCTCGACCGCGACGGCTACCAGCCGCCCGACGCCCCGCTGTCCCGCGGCCTCGAGGTCCATCCCCACTCCACCGACGGCCGCGACCTCGACGTGTGGGTCGACCGCTCGATCGTGCGCGAGGGCTACGCCTGGCAGGTCCCGGCCGCCGGCGAGCAGCGCGTCGGCGTCGGGTCCTACGCCCCGCGCGACCACGTCAAGGAGCCGACGCGCGACTTCGCGCAGCGGCTGGGCATGGAGCCCGAGCGCTGGCAGGGCAACTGGTTCCCGCACCGGCTGCGCGCCGCCGCCGACGAGCGGACGTTCTTCGCCGGCGACGCGGCCGGGCACTGCCTGCCGCTCTCGGGCGAGGGGATCCGCACCGCCTTCCACTTCGGGATCGCCTGCGGGCGCGAGCTGCGCGCCGTGCTCGAGGGCCGGCAGTCCGCCGAGCTGGCCCGCGAGCGCTACGCGGCGTTCTCTGCGTCGCACGCGCGCGCCTACGCGCGGCTGCTCCGCGGCCCAGCGGCTCGTGCCCCGCGTGCCGCCGCGGCTGCTCGCGCTGGCGCTGCGGATCGGCGCGCACCCGGCGATCGTGCGCCGCGTGTTCACCTGGTACCTCGACGTCGCGCCGCCGCCGGTGGCCGCGCCGCAGGCCGCCCGGATCCCCGCGTGACCGACGCCGCGACGCTGCTCGAGCAGGCCGACGGCCTGCTCGTCGACCTCGACGGCACCCTCGTCGACTCGACCGAGGCGGTGCGCCGCGCGTGGGGCGCCTTCGCCGAGCGCCAGGGCCTCGACGTCGACGAGATCGTCCACAAGGCCCAGGGGCGCCCGTCGCGGGAGACCGTCGCCCGCTACGCCCGGCCGGAGGACCGCGAGCGCGAGGCCGAGCGCATGGAGGAGGCCGAGACGACCGACACCGACGGCATCCGCGCGCTGCCCGGCGCGCTCGACCTGCTCCGCTCGGACCGCCGGATCGCCCTGGTCACCTCGTGCACCGTCGCCCTGGCCCGCGTCCGCCTCGGCGCGGCCGGCCTCCCGCTGCCCGACACGCTCGTCACCGCCGACGACGTCGAGAACGGCAAGCCCGACCCCGAGCCGTTCCTGCTCGGCGCCGAGCGCCTCGGCCTGGCGCCCGAGCGCTGCGTCGCGCTCGAGGACGCCACGGCCGGCGTCGCCTCCGCCCGCGCCGCCGGCGTCCCGGTCATCGCGCTGCTGACCACGCACGCCGCCGACGACCTCCCCGGGGCCGACGCCTTCGCGGACGACATCGCGGCGCTGCTCAGCTAGGACGGGCAGGGTCCGCGCGACCGGCGGCGAAGCCGGTACGGATGTCCAGACTCCTTCGCTCCGTCCTCCTGATCTCGTTCCTCGCCCTCGTCGTCGTGCCCGCCGCCGGCGCCGCGACCCTCGGCGTGCGGCCGCTCAAGCGCGGCAAGCACGGTGGCGACGTGAGGGTCCTGCAGCTCCTGCTGACCCGCCAGGGGTTCCACCCGGGCGGCGTGGACGGCGTGTTCGGGAAGCAGACCGGCCGCGCCGTGCGGCGCATGCAGCGCCGCCGTCATCTCGTCGTCGACGGCGTCGTCGGGGCGCAGACCGTCCGCGGCCTGGCCGTCGTCTGGCGCCGGCACACGGCGACCTACTACGGCCCGGGCCTGTGGGGCAACCATCTCGCGTGTGGCGGGAAGCTCCGCCACAAGACGGTCGGGATCGCGCACCGCTCGCTGCCCTGCGGTGCCCGCGTCCCCGTCTACCACGACGGGCGCCTGGCCTACTTCCGCGTGATCGACCGCGGGCCGTTCACCTCCGGCGTCTCGCTCGACCTGACCAAGGCGGCGGCGCGCAAGCTGCGGATGACCACGACGTCGGCCATTCGCGGGAACTACTGACTAGGCGGCGACCTTCTGCCGCGCGGCGGGGCCGACCGACTCGCGCTCGAGCTGGCGCTCGGCGGGGATGCGCACGACGTCGCGGGCCAGGCCGAGCTTCTCCATCGCCCAGATGATCGCCGCCGAGGGATCGAGCTCGCGCCGGCGCAGGCCGTGGACGGCCGAGCGCGGGAAGGCGTGGTGGTTGTGGTGCCAGCCCTCGCCGAGCGAGACGAGCGCGACGATCCAGTTGTTCCGGCTTTCGTCCTCGGTCACGAACCGGCGCGTGCCGTACATGTGGCAGATCGAGTTGACGCTCCAGGTCGCGTGGTGCTGGAGGAAGATCCGCACGAGGCCGCCCCAGACGAAGGCGGTGAAGCCGGCCCACAGCGACCCGCCGGACAGGACGAAGCCGAGCGCGAACGGGATCGCCAGCCCGAGCAGCACCCAGGCGATGAAGTGGCGGTCGACCCAGCGGATGACCGGGTCGTCGCGCAGGTCGCGGGCGAACTTGCGCGCCGAGGCGCGGTCCTTGCGGTCGAACAGCCAGCCGGTGTGCGAGTGCCACCAGCCCTCGAAGACGCCGCGCACGCCGGTGGTCTCGTGCAGGTGGGGCGAGTGGGGGTCGCCGTCCTCGTCGGTGAAGGCGTGGTGCTTGCGGTGGTCGGCGACCCAGTGGATCGGCGCGCCCTGCAGCGACATCGAGCCGAAGATCGCCAGCAGCGCGCGGACCGGGACCGGCGCGTCGAACGAGCGGTGCGTGAGCATCCGGTGGTAGCCGATCGTGATGCCGAAGCCGGTCGGCAGGTACATGATCACGAGGATCAGCAGGTCGAGCCCGGTGACAAACCCGCCCCAGAGCAGGACGATCGCGGCGAGGAAGCCGATGAAGGGGACGATCACGGCGGCGATCGTGATGCGGCGCTCGAGGGCACTCATGGTCATGACTCTGAGTGTGCGCGCACGAACGGCTCGTGGATCGCGCATTCGTGCCCCGTCACGGTGTCCGTTCTTGTGCTCTGAGCACAAAAACGCGGGTGGGAGCGCCTTCAGGCGGGCGAGAGCAGCCGCGTCACGCTGACCGCGAGGTCCTCGTCGCCGAGGCGCTCGGCCCGAACGTCGAGCCGGCGCACCTCGCCGGAGGCGCGATCGGTGAGGACGAGCACCACCGGATCGGCCGGCAGACCGCGCGCCGCGCGCCGCCCGGGGATGTCCTCGAGCATCACCGGCGTGCCGTCGTCGCGCGTCATCGTCCAGCGTCCGGCGATCTCCCCGGGCACGGCGTCGAGGACCTCCCGGGCCGACGCCAGCCCGAGGGCCCGGGCGGCCGCGTCGTTGGTGTAGAGCGTGAGGCCGTCCGAGTCGTGGACGGTGACCCCGACGTCGAGCACGCCGAGGATCCGCTCGAAGCGCTCCCGCGTGCGGGCGAGGTCGGCGGCCAGCCGGGTCGTGGCGAGCGCGCCCGCGGCGCGCGCGGCGACGTCCTTCGCGAGGTCCTGCGTCGCCTCGGTGAACGGCCCGCGATCGGCTCGCACGCCGAAGTGCAGCAGCCCGAGGACCTGCTCGCCGGCGACGAGCGGGACCACCATCCACCAGCGGATCTCCGTCTCGGCCATCCGCCGGGCGTCCTCCTGGGTGGCGGTGATCAGATCGATGTGCTCGGGCGTGAGCTCGACGATCCGCGGCGTGCGCTCGGCGAGCGTCTGCCGCGTGGCCGAGCCGCTCGCGCTGTGGCGCGGCTGCAGCGTGGCCAGCCAGCGCGACGAGGCGCCGTCGTCGCGAGCGTCGATCCGCCCGGCGATCCGGCGCGGGACGCCGTGCTCGTCGACGAGGTCGATCGCGCAGGCGTCGGCCACGCCGGGCACGAGGACGTCGACGAGCCGCTCGACCCCGTGGCGCGGCCAGCCGTCGCCCGAGACGATCCGCGCGACCTGGGCGAGCACCTCGTAGCGCCGCCCGGGCGCGACGTCGGGCCGGCCGCCGCGCACGCCCGTGGCCGCGAACGTCATGCAGACCTCGGTGCCGACGCCGCCCGGCCCCTCGCGGATGTCGAGCGTGTCGGCGACGCGGCCCATCGTCGGCAGCCCGAGCCCGAGGCCCGGCGAGTCGGTCCGCGGGCGCATCCCGACGCCGTCGTCGCAGACGCGGACGGTGAGCTCGTCGGTCGCGGCGCTCGCCGCGACGACGAGCGTCCCGCGCTCGCGCCCGATGAAGGCGTGGAGGACCGCGTTGGTCGAGGCCTCGGTCACGCACAGCGCGATCGCGTCGACCGTGTCCTGATCGGCCCCGCAGCTCGTGGCGAAGTCACGCACCGCGCGGCGGGCGTGCGGCACCGACGCGATCCGCGCCTCGAAGCGCCATTCGCCGCGCCCGGGCGGACTCGACTCCGCCGCGGCGGTTGTCCTCCATCATGGTCATGCGCGCAGCGCGATCCGTCCCGCCCAAGGAAACGCGTCGGCCACGGCGCGAGGATCCCCCGGACTCGCACACATTTCCGGCAATGTACCCCGCAGATCGACCGCTTTGTCACGCCACCACGGGCGAATCGACGATCTGACGATCGACGACTAATGCCTATGTCGACAACAGCACCGCGCCGGGATTGAGCGTCGCGCCGGGATCGAGGGCGCGCTTGATCGAAGTCATCGCGGCGAGCTCGGGCGCCGGCCGCTGCCGTGCCAGCCAAGCCGCCTTGGCCACCCCCACCCCGTGCTCGGCCGAGATCGTCCCGCCGAGCTCGAGCACGAGCCCGAGAACGGCGTCGTCGGGCGCCTCGTCGTCGGCGGCCGGGCCGAGCAGGTTGACGTGCACGTTGCCGTCGCCGAGGTGGCCGAAGAGGATCGTCCGGGCGCCGGGCGCGGCGTCCTCGCACGACACCGGGCACCCGTTCGAGAAATTCGTCGAGGCGGGCCAGCGGGACGCCGACGTCGAGCTTGTGCGGCACCCCGCCGCGGCGATCGCCTCGGCGTGGCCCTCGCGCACGCGCCAGAGCCGCTCGCGCGACGCGGTGTCGTCGGCGACGGCGGCGACCTCGTCGAGCCCGGCGGCGCCCAGCGCCTCGGCGAGCTCGGGCGTCGGGTCCTCGACCCCGGCGCACTCGACGAGCAGGTAGACCGGCGCGCGCTGGGGCAACGGCGAGCCGGAGACGTCGTCGAGGTGCTCGACGACGAGGTCGAGGCCCTCGGGCAGGAAGAACTCGACGGCCTCGAGCGACGGCAGCCCGGCCCGCAGGTCGCCGAGCAGCGCGGCCGCGCTCGCGACGGACTCCATCGGGACGAGCGCCGCGACCCGCGCCGGCAGCCGCGGCACGAGGCGCCAGCGCACGCGGGTGATCACCCCGAGCGTGCCCTCCGAGCCGACGAGCAGGGCGGGCAGGTCGTAGCCGGCGTTGTCCTTGAGCAGCCCCGACATGCGCTCGACGACCGAGCCGTCGGCGAGCACCGCCTCCACCCCGGCCACGCGGGCGCGCGCCGTCCCGTGGCGCAGCGCGCGCGCCCCGCCCGCGTCGCAGGCCACCGCGCCGCCGACGGTGGCCGTGTCGCGGGCGGCGAAGTCGAGCCCGGCGTCGAGCCCGGCTGACCGCGCATGGGCCTGCAGCGCGGCCAGCGTGACCCCGGCTCCGGCGTCGACCTGGGCGGTCGCGCGATCGACGTCGCCGAGGGAGTCGAGGCGCAACAGCGACAGCACGACCTCTCCCCCGCGCGGCACCGAGCCGCCGACCAGCCCGGTGTTGCCGCCCTGGGGCACGAGCGCCGCGCCGTGCTCGGCGCAGGCGCGGACGACGGCGGCGACCTCCGCGGTCGAGCCCGGCCGCACGACGGCGGCGGCCTCGCCGCCGAAGCGGCCGGTCCAGTCGGTCTCGTAGCCCGCGCGGACGTCGGGGTCGGTGAGGACGTGGGACTCGCCGACGGCGTCGACGAGGGCGGACATCAGTGGAGGAGAGAGCGACACGGGCGGCTAGTTTCCCAGCCCATGCCCGCGAGCCACGAGACGATCTTCACGATGGAGGCCACGCCGATCAAGTTCGGCGCGGGCGCCGTCGCCGACGCCGGCTGGGAGCTCAAGCGCCTCGGCGTCACGCGCGCGATGCTCTTCACCGATCCCGGCGTCGCCGCCACCGGCCACCCCGACCGCGTCCGGGAGGCGATCGAGGCCGAGGGCATCGAGGTCGTCGTCTACGACCGGTGCCGCGTCGAGCCGACCATCGACTCCTTCCAGCACGCCTGCGACGCCGCGCTCGAGGCCGAGGTCGACGGGTTCGTCTCGGTCGGCGGCGGCACCGCGATCGACACGGCGAAGGTCGCCGACCTGATCACCACGCACCCGGCGCCGGTGATGGACTACGTCAACCCGCCGGTCGGCGGCGGCAAGAAGCCGCCCTCCCCCCTCCAGCCGCACCTGGCGATCCCGACGACCTCGGGCACGGGCTCGGAGGCGACGACCGTCGCCGTGCTCGACCTGCCCGACCTCAAGCTCAAGTCCGGGATCTCGCACCGCTACCTGCGCCCGACGCAGGGGATCGTCGATCCCGAGCTGACCCGGACGCTGCCCGCCGAGGTCGTCGCCGCGACCGGCCTCGACGTGGTCTGCCACGCCGCCGAGTCGTTCCTCTCCAAGCCCTTCGACACGCGCCCGCGGCCGGACGGCCCCGACGACCGCCCGCCCTACCAGGGCTCGAACCCGATCGCCGACGTGTGGTCGGCCAAGGCGCTCGAGTTCGGCGGGCGCTACCTGCGTCGTGCCGTGGCCGACGCCGAGGACACCGAGGCACGCGGCTTCATGATGCTCGCCGCCTCGATGGCCGGCGTGGGCTTCGGCTCGGCCGGGGTCCACATCCCCCACGCCTGCGCCTATCCCATCGCCGGGCTGCAGCCCAGGTACAACGCGAGCGGCTACCCCGACGACCACCCGTTCGTCCCCCATGGGTTCAGCGTGATCGTCACCTCGCCGGCCGCCTTCCGCTTCACCTACGAGACCCAGCCCGAGCGCCACGAGCAGGTCGCGCGGCTGCTCGGGCACGACGGCGACGGCGGCCCGGACGCGCTCCCCGACGAGCTGCGCCGGCTGATGCAGGACCTCGACGCGCCGAGCGGCGTCGCCGCGCTGGGCTACTCCGAGGACGACGTCCCGACGCTGGCCGAGGGCGCGCGCAAGCAGCAGCGCCTGCTCGACGTCGCGCCGCGCGAGCCCGACGACGCCGACCTGCAGCACATCATCAACGCCTCGATGCGCAACTGGTGATGGACGTCCCGTCCGGCTTCACGCCCTGGCCCGACCAGGGTCCCTACCTCGAGTACGTCGGGCCGATCCACGTGCGCGAGGCCCAGCACCCGCTCGTGCTCGGGATGCGCGCCGAGGAGCGCCACGCCAACCACCGCGGCACCGTCCAGGGCGGGCTGCTGGCGACCTTCGCCGACTTCGCGCTCGGCCGCGCGATCGAGACCGATGCGGAGGACGACAAGGACCGCGCCACGGTTTCGCTGACCGTCGACTACCTCAAGCCGGCCAAGCCCGGCGACTGGATCGAGTCGCGCACGAGCGTCGATCGCGTCGGCGGCACGCTGGCCTTCGCCGACTGCTCGCTGATGGTCGAGGACCGCGAGATCGTCCGGGCCCGGGCCGTCTGGGTGGTGGCGGGCTAGCCAGCCTCCAGGCGAACACGCCGCCGGCCTGATAGAAGGCACGCATGTTGCGATGCCTGCTTCGTTCCCTCGCGCTGGTGCTCGTCCTCTCCCCGGCGGCCGCGTCGGCCGCGCCGAGCGACGTCTCGCGCTACGTCCTGCCTCCCGGGAACTACGGCGGGCTGCCGAAGAGCCCGCACTCCACCGACCAGCTGTCGCTCTACAGCGGCCTCACCCCGCTGCGACGCAGCGTCTCCATGGCGGACGTGAATCGCCTCTACCTGCCGATGAACTTCGCGCCGATCGGTGCCACGACGAGCGAGCCGGTCGGGCGCACCGACGTGTCGGTCACCTACGACTCCTACGGGATCCCCCACATCAAGGGCAAGACCCGCACCGGCCTGATGTTCGGCGCGGGATGGGTCATGGCGCGCGACCGGGGCCTGCTGTTCAACTTCGGGCGCGACCCGGCTCGCGCCGCGGTCGCCGACATCCCCGGGCTCGACGCGTTCTCCCTCGTCACGAGCGCGGTGCCCTTCACGCCCAGCGCCCAGGCCGAGGCGCTCGTCACGAGCGAGCGCCACGCAGCTCGTCAAGGCCTACGGCCCGAGGGGCGGCAGATCCTGCGCGACATCGGCGACTACGCCGACGGCGTCAACGCCTACTACAGGGCGAACGGCCTGGCGTTCCCCGGCGGCCGCCCGTTCGACGCGAACGACCTGATCGCCGTCGCGGCCTTCATCGGCTCGATCTTCGGCAACGGCGGCGGGGTCGAGCACGCAGAACTCGGACCTCCTCGCCCGGCTGGAGCAGAGGCTCGGCGCCCGCCGCGGGCACGGCGCCTGGGCCGACGCCATGGAGGCGAACGATCCCGAGGCGCCCGTCACCACGCACAAGCGCTTCTCCTACCCCGCGCTCACGGGCGGCAAGGTCCGCGGCTCGGTCGTCGTGGATCCCGGCTCGGTCGTGCTGGCGAAGGACCCGCGCGACGGCGCCGCCCGCCGCCGTGAGCCGTTCCGTCGCCACGCGTCGAACTGGCAGCAGGTCTCGCGCGAAGCGCTCGGCGACCGGTCGGCCCCTCGGCGTGATGGGCCCGCAGCTCGGCTACTACTACCCGGAGATCGTCTACCAGGAGCACCTCGCAGGGCCCGGGCATCAACGCCCAGGGCGCCGCGGTCTCGGGCCTCGGCCCGTACATGCTCATCGGCCGCACCCGCGACTACGCCTGGAGCCTGACCTCGGCCGGGCAACGACAACGAGGACGTCTTCGCCGAGCGGCTCTGCGTCCCCGGCGGCGGCACGCCGACCGCGCGACGCACCCGGTCCTACCTCTACAAGGGCAAGTGCCGCGCGATGCGCATCTTCGACGCCGGGCAAGCTCGGCGACCAGGAGGTCACCTTCCCCCAGACGGTGCACGGCCCGGTCATCGGGACCGCGACGGTGCACGGCAAGCCCTACGCGCTGGCCCGCAAGCGCTCGACCTACGGCCAGGACGTGCTCTCGCTCGGCGCGCTGAAGGCGATGACCGAGGGCCGGGCGACCACGACCGAAGAAGTTCTGGAAGTACGCGAACCGCTTCGGGTTCACGTTCAACTGGGCCTACACGTCGCGGAAGGCGACGGCTCGTTCTTCTCCTCGGGCCTGCTGCCCGTACGGGCCCGCGGGCTCGACCGGCGACTCCCGACCCTCGGCACCGGTGGCTACGAGTGGCGCGGGTTCCTCTCGCAGAACGCCCATCCGCACGACCTCGGCGGCCCGAACGGCCTGCTGCTCAACTGGAACAACAAGGCCGCGCCCGGGCTTCATGCACGGCGACGACGCGCACTACGGCTCGGTCCAGCACGTCGAGCTGTTCAACCGGTTCCCGAAGCCGCCCGCGGATCAACAACGTCGTCGGCGTCATGAACAACGCCGCCGGCGAGGACGCGAACGGCTACCTCGTGTGGCCCGTCGTCCGCGCCGATGCTGCGGCGCGCGAAGGCGCCCGATGCGCGCAGCGACCCGCGTGCGGTCGCGCTCGTCGACGCGTGGTCGCGCGGAAGGGCGCGCCGGTCCTCGGCAAGCCCGCGGGCGGCCCGATCCCCTACCCGGGCGCGGCCGTCTTCGCGCGCGGCGTGGCCGCGGATCTTCGACGCGGTGATGGGGCCCGCGGTACGGGAAGCTCTCGCAGAACCTCGAGGACGTCATCGGCCGCGAGGCCTCCTACGTCGACAAGGACCTCCGGACGCTGCTCGGCCGGCCACGTCCGCGGGCGCTACCACTTCCGCTACTGCGGCCGCGGGAACGTCCAGGGCGTGCGCGCGCTCGCTGTGGTCGGCGATCCAGGCCGCGACCAAGGAGGTCGCCAAGACCCAGGGCGCGGACCCGGCCAAGTGGTCGGTCGACCAGGGCACGACGGGCTTCCAGCCCAGCCTCATCCCGGACAAGTTCCCGAGCACCAACCGCCCCACCTACCAGCAGGTGATCTCCCTGGCGCCGAAGCCCTGAACCGGCGCGGGCGCGAACGCCCTCTGTTGCCTCGAAGCGGAGTCCGCGCCGCGGAGTGCGGTCTAGCCAGGAAGGAGGGGGCGAAGCGCCGCGGATGCGCGAGTGGCGATCTGACCACCTATGCGGTGGGTGATTCGCCACTCACCGTGCGTGCTTCCCACGCGGGGCGGATTCCGGCGACCATGTCGCCGTGATTCGCCCCAGGTGAGGCTTTCCGTCCATGAGCGCTGGTCGGCCGTGGCCGTGTCGCCTTTTCAGCGTGGCTGTCGCGCCTTCCTGGCGACCGGACCACGCCGGCTCGCCGACCGCACCGAACTGACCGCCGCCGACGCCTGGGACGAACCGCGGACGCGTGAGTGGCGATCTGGCCACCCATGCGGTGGTCGATTCGCCACTCGGCTCGCGGGTCAGACCCCCAGGGAGCGCCCGACGATCTCCTTCATGATCTCGGTCGTCCCGCCGTAGATGCGGGTGATCCGCGCGTCGGCGAAGGCGCGCGCGATCGGGTACTCGGTCATGTAGCCGTAGCCGCCGAAGAGCTGCACGCAGCGGTCGACGACGCGGCCCTGCAGCTCGGTGCACCACCACTTGGCCATCGCCGCGTCCTCGGCGGAGAGCGAGCCCTCGTTGAGGGCGAGCACGGCCTTGTCGCAGAAGACCGTGGCGAGCTCGATCTCGGTCTTCATCTCGGCCAGCGCGAAGCGCGAGTTCTGGAAGGACCCGATCGGCTGCCCGAAGGCCTGGCGCTCCTTGACGTACTCGAGCGTCCAGTCCAGCGCGGCCTGGGCCGCCGACACGCCGGCCAGCGCGATCGACAGCCGCTCCTGGGCGAGGTTCGAGACGAGGTAGGTGAACCCGGCGCCCTCGTCGCCGAGCCGGTTCTCGACCGGCACCGGCACGTCGGAGAAGAAGAGCTCGGCCGTGTCCTGGGCGTGCATCCCGACCTTGTCGAGGTTGCGCCCGCGGTCGAAGCCCTCCATCCCGCGCTCGAGCACGAGGAGCGAGATCCCCTTGTGGCGCTCCTTGGGGTCGGTCTTGACGGCGGTGATCACGAGGTCGGCGTGGATCCCGTTGGTGATGAAGGTCTTCGCGCCGTTGACGACGTAGTGGTCGCCGTCGCGGATCGCGGAGGTCGACATCGAGGCGAGGTCGGAGCCGATGCCGGGCTCGGTCATCGCGATCGCGGTGACGAGCGAGCCGTCGGCGATCCCGGGCAGCCAGCGCGCCTGCTGCTCGGGCGTGCAGTAGGCCAGGAAGTACGGCAGGCAGATGTCGTTGTGCAGCGTGATCCCCAGGCCGGATCCGGCGACGCCGGCGTAGCCGACCTCCTCGACGATCACCTGGTTGAAGCGGAAGTCGTCGATGCCCAGGCCGCCGTGCTCCTCGGGGACGGCCATCGCGAGCATCCCCTTCTCCGCCGCCTTGGCGAAGAGCTCCTTGGGGGCCTGACCCTCGCGCTCCCATTCCTCGTGGTGCGGGGAGACCTCCTCGGCCAGGAAGCGGCGCACGCTCTCGCGGAAGTCCTTGTGCTCGGGCTCGAACAGGTCGCGTCTCATCGCGCCAGCGTGCCCTCGAGGACGTAGCGCAGGATCCCCACGACCTGCTCGGGCTCGCGGGCCACGGCCAGCGCGGCGCGGTCGACCTCCTTGAGCGCGTGGTCGTGCGCCTCGGGATGGAGCGTGACGAGCGGCTTGCCCAGCGCCGCGGCGTAGCCGGCGTCGAAGGCGGCGTTCCACTGCTTGTACTGCTCGCCGAAGCGCACGACGACGACGTCGGCGCGCTCGATCAGCGTGCGTGTGCGGATCGCGTTGACGCCCGCGCCCTGGTGGTCCTTCCAGAACGAGGTGTCCTCGTCGCCGAGCAGGGCGATCCCCGCGTCGTCGGAGGCGGCGTGGTCGGTCACGGGCGCGGAGAAGGCCACGTCGAGACCGGCCTCGGCCGCGCCGCGCTCGATGCGCTCGCGCCAATCGGTGTGGATCTCTCCGGAGAGGTAGACGTTCCAGGTCATGCGCCGAGCGTACGCGGGTACGTACGGGACATGACCACCAAGAGCGACGAAGAACTTTTCGGCCAGGAGCACGTCGACGCCTACCGCGAGAGCGGCGGCGAGCGCGGCTACCACTGGAAGAACGGCACGATCATCCTGCTGCTCACCACGACGGGCTCGAAGTCCGGCGAGGAGCGCACCACGCCGCTGATCCATCGCACGGACGGCGACTCCTGGGTGATCGTCGCCTCCAAGGGCGGGGCGCCGGAGGATCCGGCCTGGTACACGAACATCCAGGCCGCGAACGGCGAGGCGACGATCCAGGTCAAGGACGAGGTGATCCCGGTCCGCGCCCACGACGCGCAGGGCGACGAGCGCGCCCGCCTGTGGTCGCTGATGACCGAGGACTGGCCCGACTACGACGAGTACGCCAAGAAGACCGACCGGGAGATCCCGGTCGTGGTCCTCGAGCGCCGCTAGGCGCCCGAGGACCCTCCGGTCCCGCGGCTAGCCGGCGTGACCCGCGGTCGCGCCGGCGTCGGCCACCTCGTGGGCGCCCTCGGCGAACTCCTCGACGGCCTTGGCGTTGAACGCCGGCAGGTCGTCGGGGTTGCGCGAGGTGACGAGGCCCTGGTCGACGACGACCTCCTCGTCGACCCATTCGCCGCCGGCGTTGACGATGTCGGTCCTGATGCTCGGGTACGAGGTCAGGGTGCGGCCGCGCACGAGGTCGGCCTCGACGAGCGTCCACGGCCCGTGGCAGATCGCCGCGATCGGCTTGCCGCTCTTGGCGAACTCCTGCAGGAACGAGATCACCTTGGCGTCCTGGCGCAGGTTGTCGGGGTTGATCGTGCCGCCGGGCAGCAGCACGCCGTCATAGTCGCCGGGCGAGGCGTCGGCGATCGCCTTGTCGACCGCGAAGGTGTCGCCCTTGTCGATGTCGGAGTTCATCGCCTGGATGTCGTCGGTCTTCGGAGACAGAAGCTCGGCCTTCCCGCCGGCCTCCTCGACCGCGGCGCGCGGCTGCTCGAGCTCGACCTGCTCGACGCCGTCGGCGGCGATGATGGCGATCGTCTTGCCGTTCAGTTCGTCAGCCATGGTGGCTCCTCTCTGGTCGGGGCGAGCCCGACCGGTACCCGATGTCGAGACGCGAGAACGAGATTCGTCTTAACGTCGAGGCTGGCCGACCCGGAGCCGGTCCGAACGAGAAGGAGACGCCGTGCGCTACATGCTCATGATCTACACCCCGGAGGAGCGTCAGGGCTCCGCCCCGGACCCGGCGCAGATGGAGTCGATGCTCGCCGCCTGGAACGGCTTCACCCAGACGTGCATCGACCGCGGGGTCTACGTCGAGTCCGATCCGCTCCAGCCGTCGGCGACCGCGACGACCGTGAGCCACACCGCGGGCGAGCCGATCGTCTCCGACGGGCCGTTCGCGGAGACGCGCGAGGTCCTCGGCGGCTTCTACCTGCTCGACTGCCGCGACCTCGACGAGGCGCTCGAGCTGGCCAAGCTCGTGCCCAGCGGCGAGGGCAGCAAGACCGAGGTGCGGCCGATCTGGGAGATGGACGGCCTCAACAGCCAGGTCCGGGCCGGCGCGGAGGCCGCGACCTCCTGACCGCCGCCGGCCGCCTGTCGGTCGAACGCGTCTTCCGCCGGGAGCGCGCACGGGCGCTGGCCGCGCTCGTGCGCGCGCTCGGGGACTTCGAGCTCGCGGAGGACTCGCTCCAGGACGCGCTGGTCGTCGCGCTCGAGCGCTGGCCGGCGGCCGGCGTGCCCGAGCACCCCGCCGCCTGGCTCGTGACGACGGCGCGCAACCGCGCGATCGACCGCGTGCGGCGCGGGCGGATCGGGGCGGCGCGCGAGGAGGCCGCCGCCGGCGACGCGACGTTCACCGTGGATCCCGACCCCAGCGACGCGCTCGAGCGGCTCGGCGACGAGCGGCTCGCGCTCGTCTTCACCTGCGCCCACCCGGCGCTCGCGCCCGAGGCGCGGGTCGCGCTCACCCTCCAGGCCGTGGGCGGGCTGACGGCCGCGGAGATCGGCCGCGCCTTCCTCGTGCCCGAGGCGACGATGGCCCAGCGGCTCGTGCGCGCCAAGCGCAAGATCCGCGACGCGGGGATCGCGTTCCGCGTCCCGCCCGACCACGACCTCCCCGAGCGGCTGGCCGGCGTGCTCGCCGTGATCTACCTCGTCTTCACCGAGGGGCACACGGCGACCGCGCGCGACGCGCTGGTCCGCGCCGAGCTCGCGGCCGAGGCGATCCGCCTGGGCAAGCTCGTCGCCGCGCTGATGCCCGACGAGCCGGAGGCGCTCGGCCTCGTCGCGCTGATGCTGCTGCAGGACTCGCGCCGGGACGCGCGGACCGACGCGACCGGCGAGCTCGTCCTGCTCGCCGACCAGGACCGCGCGCGCTGGGACGCCGAGGCGGTGGCCGAGGGCCTGCGCGTGCTCGACCGCGCGCTCGCGCACGGCCGGCCCGGGCCCTACGTGGTGCAGGCGGCGATCGCCGCCCTGCACGCCCAGGCCGCCGACGAGGAGGCGACCGACTGGCCACAGATCGCCGCGCTCTACGGCGAGCTGGCGCGCGTCGCTCCCTCCCCGATCGTCGAGCTCAACCGCGCGGTGGCGATCGCCATGGCCGACGGGCCGGCGGCCGGGCTGGCCCACGCCGAGACGATCGACGGCCTCGAACGCCACCACCTGCTGCACGCCACGCGCGCCGACCTGCTGCGCCGCCTGGGCCGCGACGCCGAGGCGGCGGCCGCCTACGACGCCGCGCTCGCGCTCGTCACCAACCCGGTCGAGCGGCGGTTCCTCGAGCGGCGGCGGGCGGAGCTCGAGGGCTGATGGAACGCGTCGAGCACGTCGTGGTCGGCGGCGGCGCCGCCGGACTGGCCACAGCCTGGGCGCTGGCCCGCCGCGGCCGCGCCGTCGTCCTCCTCGAGCGCTTCGCCCGCGACCACGCGCGCGGCTCCTCGCACGGCGGGGCGCGGATCCTGCGCTTCGCCTACGACGACCGCCGCTACGTCCCGCTCGTGCGCGAGGCGCTCGGTCATTGGGACGAGCTCGAGGCCGAGAGCGGCCGGACGCTGATCGACCGGGTGGGCGCGATCGACTTCGGGCCCGCCGAGCTCGTCGACGCCGTCGCCGACGGGCTGGCCGCCGGCGGGGTGACGATCGAGCGCCTGCCCCGCGAGGCGGCGCGGGAGCGCTTCCCCTGGCTGGCGCCTCCGGGCGACGCGATCTTCTCCCCGCAGGCAGGGCGCATCCGGGCCGCCGGGACGCTGGAGGCGCTCGCCGTCGCGGCGAGCGCCCGCGGCGCCGAGCTGCGCTTCGAGGCCGGCCCGGCGCGGATCGAGCCGGCGGGCGACGGGGCGGTCGTCCGCGTCGAGGGCGCCGCCTGGCGCACCCCGAGCGTCGTCCTCGCGGCCGGCGCCTGGACCGGCGCGCTCGCCGGCCGGCACGTCCCGCTGCCGGCGCTGCGCGTGACCCGCGAGACCTACGTCCATCTGCCCGACCCGCCCGGGGCCGACGCCTTCCCGAGCTTCATCGACCACGTCGTGCCCTGGCACTACGGCCTGCGCGACCCGGCCGCCGGGATCAAGCTCGGCGCCCACATGACCGGCGTCGAGGCCGATCCCGACGCGGCCGGCGGCCCCGACGAGGCGGCGTTCGCGCCGCTGCTCGCCTGGGCGCGCGAGCACCTGCCCGGCGTCGAGCCGCGCGTGGCGAGTACGGGCACGTGCCTCTACACGACCTCGCCGACGGCGGACTTCGTGCTCGAGCGCCGCGGACCGGTGACCGCCGTCTCGGCCTGCTCGGGCCACGGGTTCAAGTTCGCGCCGCTCGTGGGCGCCGCGGCCGCCGCGCTGGCGGTCGGCGAGCGCCGGCCGGTGCTGCCGCGGCCGCCGGACCTCACGCGTTAACGTCAGATCGAATGTCGATCGTCGAGTCGCTCAGCGGGAGCGTGGCCCGAGGT
>CAVTSQ010000004.1:0-24848 GCA_963737395.1 uncultured Solirubrobacterales bacterium
GTGGTGAACAGCTTGCGCTGGCGCGCGGTGCCGCCACCGACGCGAGCCGCGCCGAGCCGCCGGTCCCAGCGCGCGCTGGGGGGCCCGCAGCGCGTCGAAGGGGAGAGCGCGGCCTCGGCGTCGAGGTTCGCGCGCGCGCCGTCCACGCTCACCGACGAGACGCCGACCCGCGACGACCGACGGTCGCGCGCCGGGTGTCGAAGGTGGCGTAGGCGCCGGCCTGCGCGCCCGTGCGTCGGTCGCCCGGCAGCGCGTCGGGCAGCCCCGACGACGCGCTTGTACTGCAGCTGCCCGAGGGTGACCGCAGCGAGCGGTCGGCGGCGTGCGCGAGCCCGGGCTCAGCAGCTGCTTCTGCCACGTGCCCGAGCCGGCGAACGGCGCGGTCGAAGCGGGCGACGAAGAGGACGGGTAGCGGTCGCCCGCCGGAGCAGAACGCCCCGCTGGCGACCGTGCCGCTGATCTCCCGGCGCGCCGGGTCGACGTGCAGGTCGCGTCGGAGTTGCCCATCGAGCTGCCGCCGGCGTTGAACGAGCACCGAGCCGTGCGAGCCGGCCGGGAACGTCATCCGCAGCGTCGCCGGTGCGCGGGGTGGCGGTCAGCTCGGCCGCGATCCCGTTGCCGAGTTGCGCACCCGGTAGTCGCCGGGTCGGGCGACCTCGCCGTCGGTGGGTGAACGAGGTGCGTCGTAGCGCGGCGTTGACGTCGTAGGAGCGCGAGCGTCGACGGCGACGCGTCCACGGCGCGGTGGTCGGCAGGATCGGGACGTCGCCGAGCGCGGCGCAGCCGGCGCCGCAGACGTGGGTGAGGCTGAAGCCCCGCACCGCGTGTCGCTGTAGGTGTAGCCGCCGGCGTAGTTGCGGAGTCGGGCGTCGTGTCGGGGCTGAGCTGGACCATGCCGAACGGCGCGACCGCGCCCGGGTACGTCGGCGCCGGCGCCGCCGCCGGTGCCGAAGTCTGCGGCGCCCTCGCTCGGTGCCCATGCGCGTGTCGACGCAGCGCGAGAGCGGCGTGGCGGCGCGGGCGGCGGCCGGCAGGAGGAGCAGAAGGAGAAGCGGGAGGTAGGTCAGGCGCCGGACGATGGCGAAAGGGGTATCGGGCGGGAGCGCCGCGAGGAGCTCCAGCTCGAAGCGCAGCTGCGTCACGAGCGGGTTGCCGGGCAGCCGGCCCTCCAGCATGGCGAGGCTCTCGCGGTAGTGGTCGAGGCGCGGCGCGTAGTCCTCGTCTGGGCTCGCCGCCGTGCGAATCCGAGCCCGCAGCTCACGGACCTTGGCGACCTTGTCGGCGGCGTAGATCCACGCGCTTCCCTCTCCTGCCCGCCGGCGACCTGCGCGCGCAGCGCCGCCTTTCGCTCGTCGGTAGCCGGCGATCAACTCGTCCTCGGTGACGCCCGCGACGAGCCCGGCGACCTGCGGCTCCGAAGGCGTCCTCCACGTCGGCCGCCGGAGGGTCTCGGTGTCCTCGACGACGTCGTGGAGGATCCCCGCCGCCACGATGGCCTCCGAGCAGTCGCGGTTGTGCAGCAGCGACGCGACCTCCAGCGGGTGCGCGATGAACCGCGCGCGGGTCGGAATCGCGGCGCTGGCCGCTGCGCCGCTCGGCCGCGAAGGCGTAGGCGCGGCGGGCGAGCGGAAGCTCGGTCAGGAAGCTCGGGGACGAACGCTTCGGGCACACGACCAGCATGCACGGGCGAACGCGACGCCGCGAAACCGAAGCCTCGCGCAACTCGCGGCAGCATCGCGTTGACCTCCCGTTCACCGTCCAGAGGCTCACTCTCCAACAAGTCGCCGGAGGTGGGCGTCGAAGGATGGCGCCGTCCTCGCAACCCATGGAGGACGCCGGTCGCCGAAGGTCCGGCTGGGTATCCCAAACCCACCACGGAGGTTCGATGCCACCCAAGCATGCGGCTCTGCCGCGGGCCGCGGCGGCGCCTGCGCGCGCTCGTCGGGACGATCGCGCGCGCCGCAGTGGCGATCGTCGCCGCTTCGACGGCGTTCGCCGCTGACGCCCCGCCGCCGATCCCCACCTGCACGGGCAAGACGCTCGGCGTGAAGGGCTCGAAAGACGGAGGTCGGCTACGCCGTCGAGTGCTCGCAGGCGATCACGCTCTTACTCGATCGTCACCGACCGGGCCCTGGCCGGCTTCGACGCCACGTCGCTGGGCTACAAGCAGCAGCGGCGCGCTGTCCGAAGATGACCAGTTCGGCCGCGCATCGGCGAGATCCCGGAAAGGGGCTTCACCTGCAACGGGACCGCCGGCGCGCACCACACCGTCAAGGGCACCGGACGAGATGGACGCCAAGGCTTGCGGCACCTCGAAGGCCACCCGGCTGCGGTCCTGGCTGGTCGTCTCGACCAAGACGGGCGTCGGCGCCGGACCGTTCCCTGATCGCTCGCCAGACCAGCTGCAAGTACCCGAAGAAAAAGAAGAAGAAGCACACGTCGAAGTCCGCGGCCGCGCACCGGTCGGGTCACTGATCCCCGAGGAGTCTGAATGCACCTCCTGCCCATGGAGCGCCTGCTCGCGTTGTGCCTCGCGGCGACGGCGCTCGCGCGGTTCCGGCCGCGGCGCGGCCAAGCCGCGATCACGATGAGCGGTCGACCTCGGTCGCCCCGCTCGCGGCCAAGCTCGCGAAGGCGTACGTGAAGCCTGCCAGCATGGTGAAGTTCCGCCTCCTCCAGGGCGGCTCGGACGTCGGCATCGCCGACGTCTCCCACGGCCGGGTGACGATCGGCAACTCCTCGCGCGACCCGAAGCCGGCGACCCGGGCGGCACTCGTTCAACCCGATCGCGCACGACGCGATCTGCCTGATCACGAACAAGGCCAACCCGGTCGGCAACCTCTCCCAGACCACCGTCCAGCAGATCTTCTCCGGGCGCGTGCGGCAGTGGAGCCAGGTGCCGGGCGCGAAGGTCTCGGGGCCGATCCGGCTCGTCGTCCGCACCGCGGCCTCGGGCACCCAGGACGCGTTCCAGAAGATCTTCATGAACCCGTTCTCGGTCCCTCGACGGCCGCGCAGAAGGCGTCGAACGGCCTGGTCCAGCGTCGGTGCAACTCGAACAAGCCGCGATCGGCTACGTGTCGCTCGCGTTCACCGGGCACGCACGCGGCGTCCTACAAGGGCGTCGCGCTGCACGCTGCGCAACGCCAAGTCCGGCCAGTACGGCGGCGTGCGGACCTTCTACATGGTCACGCGCGGCAAGGCCAAGGGCGCCGCGAAGAAGTGGATCCACTGGATCCGCACCAACGGGCGGCGCAAGCGGATCACCGCCTCGAGTGGGTGCCGCTCCCTAGATGCGGTCACCGGCCGCCGATCTCCTCCGGGCCTCACCGCCGACCGGCGCGCCGAGCTCTCGCTCGGCGCGCTGGCGTCGAGCGTCCTCGTGCTCATCGCCTGATGATCGGCTTCGTCTTCCAGAAGGCGTGGCCGTCGTTCTCCCACAACGGGCTCGCCTGGTTCGGCGGCGGCGGCAACGTCGACACGCAGCTCGGCGGCGATCTTCAACTCGCCGGCCAACCCGTCGCACTACGACTACACGCTGCACGCCTTCCCGCTGCTCTGGGCGACGATGCTGCTCACCGGCGTCGCGGTCCTGCTGCGGCCTCGTCTTCGCCCTCCTCTCGGCGGTGTTCATCGTCGAGTTCGCGCCCGCGCGCTGCAGCGGGTGCTCCAGCCGGTCGTGCGTCTGCTCGCCGCCGTCCCCTCGGTGGTCTACGGGCTGATCGGCGTGCTCGTGCTCGTGCCCTTCGTGGGCAACCACCTGATCTCGCGACCGCGGAGTCGGTGCGCCTACGTCGTCCAACTCGACGGCTCCTCCCTGCTCGTCGGGCGGGCTGATCCTCACGATCATGGTCACCCCGATCATGGTCGCGATCATCGTCGACGCGCTGCGCGCCGTGCCGCGACGTGGATCGAGGGCGCCGCCGCGCTCGGCGTCAACCGCTGGCGCCGGACGTGGACGATCGGGGTGCGCACCGCGCGCCCGGCGATCATCGCCGCCGCCGTGCTCGCCACCGCCCGCGCGCTCGGCGAGGCGATCATGCTCGCGATGGTCGCGGGCTCGGTCGGCTTCGCCCCAACCCGCTCGACGGCCTCACGTTCTTCCTCGAGCCGACCCGGCCGCTCGCCGCGACGATCGTCGACAACGCCGAGGGCCTCTCGGTCGCGCCGTTCGGGCAGACGATCTACGCCTTCGCCGCGGTCCTGCTCGTCTCGAGCATGTTCCTCTCGTTCGGGGGCTGGGCCGCCAAGCAGCCCCTGCGCAAGTACGGGGTGACGCGCCTGATGCGGTCTACGGGCACCGCCGGTGCCGCCGCGGCGGCGCCGTCCGCGCGCCGCGAGCGCCACGCCGTGGCGGCCGACCGACCGGCTCGGGCTCGCGTGCTGCTGGGCCGCCGGCCTCCGCTGATGCGCGATCTGCGCGCGATCTTCGCGTACATGCTCTTCAGGGCCTGCAGTACCTGCGGCCGAGCTGCTCGTCACCCACCCGCAGGCCGACCTCGACCAGTCGAAGACCGGCGGCTTCCTCGACCCGCTCATCGGGACGTTCCTGCTGACGGTCGATCGGGATCCTCGTCGCGCTGCCGGTCGGGGTCGGGATCGCGGTGTGGCTGACCGAGTACGGCCGGCCGTCCGGGCTCGCGCGCGCCGTCGATCGGGCGTCGAGATCGTGGCGGGGGCGCCGAGCATCGTGCTCGCGATCTTCGGCCTGATCGTCTTCCAGCAGCACGTCTTCGGCTTCCTGTCGTTCACCGCCGAGGGCAACGCGGTCTTCGGCCGCTCGTTCTTCACCGCCGGCGTGATGATGTGCTGATCGCGCTGCCGCTCGTCGTCGGCGCCACGCGCGAGGCGCTCCACGCGATCCCCGGCCACGTGCGCGAGGCCTCCTACGCGCTCGGCAAGACGCAAGCGCGGCGACGATCCGCCGCGTGCTGCTGCCCGGCTGCCGCTCGGGCATCGCCACCGGGGCGACCCTCGGGATGGGCCGGATCGCGGGCGACACCGCGATCGTCGTGATCCTGCTCGGCGCCTCGCTCCAGCTGCAGAGGACGGCGCGACGCCGGTGCTCGGGACCTGCGCGGCACCGGCTCGACCCTCACCTCCTACGTCTACAACAACTCGCCGGCAGGCGAGGGCAACGCCCCGGAGAAGGCCTACGCGGCCGCCTTCGTGCTGCTCGCTGATCGTCGTGCTCCTCAACTTCGTCGTCGACCTCGTCAGCGGCCGGAAGGAGACCGCCCGATGGACTGCGCTGACCCCGCCGCCCGTCCGCCGGATCGACGCCGAACGCGAGCCGACCGTCGTCGCGCCGCGCCGCGCCCCGCGCCGGGACCCCACCGGTGCGCCGACGCGGCACGGCGGGCCAGGAGCGCATGCGCATCGACCGGCTCTCGATCGCCTACGGCGCCAAGATCGCGGTCAACTCGGTCTCGCTCCCCGTCCGCCAGGGCGAGGTGCTCGCGCTGATCGGCCCCTCGGGCTGCGGCAAGACGACCTGCTGCGTTCGCTCAACCGGCTGACCGAGCTGACCGACGGGACAGCGCTCGGGCCACGTGCTGCTCGACGGGCAGGACATCGACGAGCTCGAGGTCACGCGCCTGCGCCGCCGGGTCTCGATGGTCTTCCAGCAGCCCAACCCGTTCCCGATGAGCGTGTGGGACAACGTCGCCTACGCGATCCGGGAGCCGGGCGGCGCAAGCGCGCCGCTCCGACAATCGAGCCGCGGGTCGAGCGACGCGCTCGAGCGGGCAGGCCTGTGGGACGAGGTCAAGGACAACCTCGGCCACTCGGCCCTCCGGCTGTCGGGCGGCCAGCAGCAGCGTCTGTGCATCGCTCGCGCGCTGGCCGTCCAGCCCGAGGTCCTGCTGCTCGACGAGCCGTGCTCGGCGCTCGACCCGCGGTCGACCGCGGTGATCGAGGACCTCGTCGTGCGCCTGCGCGAGGAGGTCGCGATCGTGATCGTCACCCACAACCTCCAGCAGGCCCAGCGGGTGGCCGACCGCGTCGCGTTCATGTACCTCGGCGAGCTCGTCGAGTACGGGCCGGCCGAGCAGGTCTTCCGCGCGCCGCGGGCCGAGCGCACGCGCGAGTACGTCTCGGGGGTCTTCGGGTGAGGCGGCGCGCTCGTGGGCGTCGCGCTCGTCTCGTCGTGCTCGCCGTGGCCGGCGTGCGAGTCGACGCAGGACAAGAGCGCGCGGCTGGAGGCGGCCGGGTCGAACAAGCTCAAGGGCGAGAAGGGACTGGCGATCGGCCAGAAGGCGGTCGGCGTCCACGTCGGGACGACCGCGGTGCTCGCCGACGCCAACGGCGGCGCCGTCGTCGCTCGAGCTGCACAACACCTCCGACAAGCCACTGCGCGACGTGCCGATCGCCGTCAAGGTCACCGGCGCGGGCGGCAAGGCGGTCTACAAGAACGACACGCCGGGCCTCGACGCGTCGCTGACCGGCGTCTCCGTGCTCCCGCCCAAGGCGACGCTGTCTGGGTCAACGACCAGGTCGACCTGTCCGGCGCCGGCAAGCACGTCGCGGTCACCGTCGGCGCGCCGCGGCACTCGAGCCGCGGCGACGAGCCCAAGCTCTCGGTCTCCGCACCCGCAGTGCGGCGCGACCCGGTGTCCGGCCTCGAGGCCGCGGCCTCGGTGACCAACGACTCCAAGATCGCCCAGCGCGAGCTCGTCGTGCTTGGCGTCGCGCGCCGCGGCGGCCGGATCGTCGCCGCCGGGCGGGCGATCGTCCCGCTCGTCAAGCCCGGCAAGAAGGCGAAGTTCAACCTGTTCTTCATCGGCAATCCGAAGGGCGCCCGCGTGACGCTGAGCGCCCCTCCGACCACGTTCTGATTGGAAAAATGAGCCTACCGCATCCCCGTCGACCCACTGCGAGCACTGCGGCTCGGCCCTGGCCGGCGACCAGCGCTACTGCCTGACGTGCGGCGCGCGCGCCGCCGCCGGCCCGTCGAGGCGCCGACCGCCCGCGGGGGCGCCGCCGCCCCGCCCGGCGCCCTTCCGCCGCTCGCCGCCGCGCCGCCGCCCGGCCGCGACTGGACCCCGGCGTGGACGGCCGCCTCGGTGGCCGCGCTGGCCCTCGTGCTCGTCATCGGCGTGCTGATCGGCCGTTCGGGCAGCGGCGGCGGCTCGGGCCAGGCCGCGGCCCGATCGTCCGCGTCGGCGGCGCCGGCACCGGCGCCACGGCCGCGGGCACGAGCGCGAACACGAGCGCGAGCGGCAGCGCAAGCGAGAGCTGGCCGAGCGGCAAGAACGCGTGGACCGTCGAGCTCGGCGCGCTGGGCAAGGACGGCACGAGCAGCGCCCAGGTCGCCGCCGCCAAGCAGGACGCGGTGACCAAGGGCGCCAAGGGCGCGGGCATCATCGACTCCGACAACCACGGCTCGCTGCCCGGCGGCTCGTGGATCGTCTACTCGGGCGTGTACGGCTCGAAGGCCGCGGCGACCAAGGCGCTCGGCAAGCTCAAGAAGCACTTCCCCAAGGCGGTCGTGATCCACGTGACCGACGCCAAGGGCGGCGGCGCGACCTCGGCCAGCTCGGGCGGGAGCGACGCCGGCGGCGGCAAGGTCGCCTCGGGCGCGGCCGCCAAGAAAGCGCTCCAGGACCTCAACCAGTCCGGCGACGCCTACGAGAAGCAGCTCAAGAAGAAGCCCAAGACCATCGTGATCCCGGGCAAGGCGCCGCCGAAGGACAACAAGGCGCCGGGCGGCGGCGGCGGTGGGGAGACGATCGGATGAGCGTCCGTGACGCCCTGCGCCGCCTCGGCGGCGTCCCGCCCGGGCCCCGCGGCGGCCGACGCGCCGGCGGCGCTCCCCGAGCCGCCGGCCGAGCTCGTCACCCGGCGCGCCGAGCTCGCGCGCCAGTTCGCCGACCTGCAGTGGGACCTCGGCGGCCTGGCCTACGAGATGGCGATCCGCGACTACTTCAAGCTCGACGTGCTCGCCCGCAAGGCGGCCGAGCTCCAGGTCGTCGACGCCGAGCTCGGCGAGCTCGACCGGCTGCTGCGGACCACCGAGGGGGTGGCCGGCGCCTGCACGACTGCGGCGCCCCCCATTCCCGCGCGCCGCGTTCTGCTGGTCGTGCGGGACGATGCTCCGCGTCGACGTGCCGGTTGCGACCAACGGGCACGCCCCATGACGACCTGCCCCGGCTGCGCGGCGCCCGCTCACGACGACCAGCGCTACTGCTTGGCCTGCGGCGCGCGGCTGGCCGGCGCGCCGGAGCTCGTGACCGAGGCGCCCGCGGCGCCCCCCCGGCCCGGCGGCCGAGCTGCGCCGCCGGCCTGCCCGGGCCGCCGGCCACCGGCTCGACCGCGCTCGGCGTGCTCGCCTCGGGCATCCTCATGGGCGTCGGGATCGGCCCGGTCGCGTTGGGCAGCGGCGGCCCGGCCCGGGCGACCGTGCTGCTGCCCGCGCCGGCGACGCCGGCTCCGGCACCGGCGCGTTCGCGGCCAAGGACCTCGCCCCCGCGCTGTCGGCCCCGCTCGGCTCGACCGAACCCGCGGCGCCGTCCACCGACGTGGCGCCCGCGACGGACACGGGCGGCGACGGCGGGTCCACGGTCACCCCAGTCACGCCCGGCACCGGTGAGTCCGGCCCCCTCCCCCGCGCCGTCGACCCCGACCGCCACCACGCCCGCGGCGCCGACGACCGACTTCACCGGGACGGTGGTCCACCTCAACGAGGCGGCCGGCTCCGTCACCCTCGCCGGGGACGACGGCATGCCGCACGTGATCCACGTACCCGAGCTGCCGGAGCTCGGGCAGTTCGCCCAGGTCGCCGCCCGCTCGCTGGCCAACGGCACGTGGTCGGCCGACGACGTCGCGAGCTCGGCGGGCTCCTCGCCCGACGTCCGCCTCCGCGGCACGGTCACGGCCCTCGACCCGGCCGGCGGGCGATACGTCCTCTCGGCTCGCGGCGTCTCACTGCTCGTCGCGCTGCCGGCCGCCTCGGCCGACGGAACGCCGGGCGCCCGCGCCGCCGGCCCTCGGCGACACGGTCGACGTCAAGGCCACGCTCGAGGATGCTCCGAAGCCGGCGCAACGACCGACTAAACCACCACCACGAGGGCGATGGCGCTCCCGTCGATCTCTACCGATGCCGACCCCGAGGCTCTCAACCGATCCTTCCGCCAAGGTCGTGGCGCGAGGTCAGCCGCAAAAGGACAAACGCCGCCGGCCGAGGACGCCACCGAGACCGGACGAGCTCGAGGCGATCGTCGAGAAGGTCGACGCGAAGACCCACGACGTCCGCGTCACCGCCGACGACCGCGGCGAGCTCGCCGCGCGCCTCGACCTGCAGGCAGCGCCGAAGCTCCGCCTCGCGCGGATCGCACCGCACGAGACGCTCGTGCTGCGGGGCGACCGGGCCAAGGACGGGACTCCTCACCCTCGGTCGCCTTCGTGGCGGGGGCCGACACCGGCCCCGATGCGGCCGACGACCCGGCCAACGCGTGACGGCGTCGGTCATCCCCCGGCGGCATAGCTCGCCTGCCCTTCGCACGGCCGCTGCAACGGCGATGACCGCGGTGCCGACTTGCTAAAGCCTAAAAGCGAGCAAAGCGTCCGCCGCGCGCGGGTCAGGTCATTTTTTTAAAAAAAAAAAAAAAAAAAAAAAAAAAAAAAAAAAAAAAAAAAGAGCGGCAGCGCGGCCTTGCGCCGCTCGAACTCCCCCTGGTCGATCGCGCCGCTGGGCCTTGAGCCGCGACAGGCGCTCGAGCTTGCGCAGCGCGAGCCGGTCGTGCCAGCGCCGGCCCCACTCGCCGTGCGGCTCGTCGGGGAACTCCTCGACCGTGCGGCGGCGCAGCCACTCGAGCCAGGCGAAGGCCGCGATCGCGACGAAGAACATCGGCCAGAAGTTGCGGGTCCAGGGACGGGACCCCAGAGGACGAGCAGGAGCAGCAGGACGGCAAGCGTTCCCGTGGACGACGGCCACGCGGTCGCGGAAGGCCGGGGCGGCGTGGCGCCGCAGCACCGTGGCGCGGTGTCCGGCGCCGGCCAGCCAGGCAGCCGAGGACGACGAAGACGCCGAACAGCAGCGAGCCCTCGGCCGCGTCGACGAGCAGCGCGGTGGCGATCCCCCACACGTCGTCGGCGATGCTCTTCGCGTTCGGGGCGTCGGCGAGCTGCGTGGACCGCGACGTGCTCCCCCGGCGCGGCGCAGCGCGAGCACGGCGATCCCGCCGACGACGAACACGAGCCCGCACGAGAAGCACCGTGCGCCGCCGGGTCGGGCGAGAGGGCGACCGCGCCGCCGAGGAGCAGCACCGTGAGCGCGACGAGGACCCAGGGGAGCGAGTCGAGGATGTGAAAGCCGTTCTGGGGCGGTCTTGAGCTGGTCGGACTGGATCACCGTCAGGTTCGCGACGTTGGGGGGCAGCCTGGAGATGTTCTTGCCCGAGAGCCCGACGCTCTGGGCGACCTGCTTGAGCAGCGCGCCGAGGTCGAGCGTCACCTTGCCGTTCGCGGTGCGGTCGTTGTTGAGCAGCTGCAGCAGCACGACGTGCCCCGGTCTCGGTTGGCGTGCCGCCAGGCGCTGAGGGCGGCGGCCGTGCCGAGCAGGCGCGGCGCGTTCTTCTGGGCGACCTCGCGCAGGCCGGCGGCCGCCGGCCCGGCCAGCGGCTTCAGCCGCGGTGGTAGCGCCGACTGCAGGCGCTCCTGGACCGGCGCCGCGTCGAAGAGCTGCTGGACGAGATAGGTCCCCGAGCGCCTCGCGGATCTGGGGGTCCTCGAGGAGCTTGTCGCTCGTCGTGACCCAGTTGTTCGGTGTTCAACGCCTGGCGCTGCACCCACACGGAGAACAGCGCCAGGGTCCACGACAGGGTCGCGATCGTCAGCAGTGCGGCGATCGCGACCCGTCGCGACTTCATGGCCGGTTCGTTATCGCTGACCGGCCGCGTACTCCCCGGCGCGGGTGTCCTCGCCGAAGATCGCCAGGCCCGTGGATGATGTAGATGCTCAACGCGAAGATCGCGATCGACCACAGCGGATAGGCCGGGATCGACAGCAGCGCCGCGATCGCGGCCAGGCCGGCGGCGATCATCGCGAACCAGCGCCCGTACGCCCCGCCCTGAGCCACGGAGAAGCCCGCGACCAGCTCGAGGATCCCGATCAGCAGGGTCACCCAGCCCCATGTCTTGAGGTTGCTGAGGATGAAGTGCTGGTTGTTGATGAAGAAGTCGGAGTTGCCGATCGCCGCGATGCCGTAGACGACGTTCAGGATCCCCCCGATCACCAGCAGCACGCTGGCGAACACTGCCCGACCAAAACCACGCTCTGCGCCCATCGCACGCCCTCCTCTTGAGTTCCAGGGAGCCTGAGCATCTCCGACACGGGGATGAACGATCGTCACCCGCTTCGGGTGAACCGGCCGCGTCCCAGTCCGGCGGGTGAGCCTCAGGCCTATGGCACGGCGATCCCGTCGGTGAGGGTCTTCACCCCGATGACGAGGAACAACACGGCAATGATCGCGGTGTTGTCCCTGCCCTTCCAGTCGCGCAACGCGCCGTGCAAATGTGACCGGGCATCACCCCTGGGAAGCGGAGGCGTAGCGGCAGAAGCGCCGGCGCTTCGTGTGAAGATGCCCGCGATGCTGCTCCTCCTCGCGACCTCGACGGCCGACAAGCCGACGACGTTCCTGATCCTGTTCTTCGGGCAGCTGCTGTCCTGGGCGGGCGTCCCCGCGCTCGGCGCCGCCGCGATGGGCACGGCCGGCGTGCTGGCCCACCAGGGGGTCGTGCACCTGTGGGCCGTACTCGTTGATCGGCACGATCGGAGCCGAGCTCGGCGGCATGCTCGGCTGGTGGCTGGGCAACCGCATCGCCCGGCTCAACCTCGACGGCGACGGGCGCTTCGCCGGCCGGCGCCGCACCGCCCTGGCCTCCGGCGAGCGCTTCGCCGAGCGCTGGGGGCGTTTCATGGTCTTCTTCACCCCGTCCTGGGTCCCGGGCGCGCTGGGGATGCCCTTCGGGCAGTTCGCCCGCTGGAACCTCGTGGCCGCGGCGCTGTGGAACCTCGGCGCCGGCCTGAGCGCCTACGGCGTCGCCTCGGCGCTCGGCGGCGGCTCGCTGCTCACGAGCGTCCCCCCGCTCGTGATCGCCGCACTCGCGCTGATCGCGATCTTCGTGCTCGGGCTCCATCACCATCGGCGCCGCCGCGGCGAGACCGTCAGCACCTGATCGCACCGAAAACCGGCGCTCCCGGGCGTTCTGGACGCGGCTTGACAGACGTGGGCGGGGGCACGGAAACTAACGCTCTCACCCGTTGCGGGTGAGTGACCGAGGGAGCCAGCCGTGCGGGACGTCGAGGGGGGTGGGCCCGGATGATCTACGCCTCGCTCGTCGCCGCCCGCACGGTTCCGCCGCCGGCTGAGGACCTCGTCCCGCGCCAACGGTTGCTCGATCGGCTCGACAAGGGCACCCGCCGCACCCTGACCCTCGTGGCCGCCCGGGCCGGCGCCGGCAAGACCGCGCTGGTCTCGGCCTGGACGAGCTCGGGCCACGCTCCCGGGCCGGTGGCCTGGGTCTCGCTCGACGGCGATCCCGTCCGCCACCGCGACTTCTGGCCGTTGGTGGGTCACGCCCTGCCCACGCGCAACGGCGGGGAGCACGCGGCCGATCTCGACGGCTTCCTCACGAAGATCGCCCGGAGCCGGCGGCCGACCGTCCTGGTCCTCGACGACGTGCACACTCCTCGAGGATGAGCGCATCCTCGCCGACCTCGGCGCGCTGCTCGACCAGCCTCCCGCCCGGGCTGCGGTTGGTCCTGCTCACGCGCCGAGACCCGCCGCTGCGGCTCAGCCGCCTGCGGCTGGCCGGCGAGGTGACCGAGATCCGGGCCGACGAGCTCGCCTTCACCGCCGAGGAGACCGAACGGCTGCTCGCCCCGAGCGCGGCCGCGTTGACGTCGCACGACGTGCAGCGGCTGTGGCGCCGGACCGAGGGCTGGGTGGCCGCGCTGCGGCTGGCCGAGCTCACGCTCCGCGATCACCCTCACCCCGACGAGTTCGTCGCGGCGTTCACGGGCGACGACGCGTCGGTCGCCGACTACATCCTCAGCGAGGTGCTCGGCCGCTTCCCCGCCGGCGTCCGGCGCTTCCTGCTCGAGACCTCGCCCACCGAGGCGACCTGCGGCGGCCTGGCCGACGCGATGACCGACGGGACCGGCGGCGCCGCCATGCTGCGCCGCCTCGCGCGCGACAACGCCATGGTCGCCCCCGTCGAAGCCTCGCCCGGCTGGTTTCGCTACCACCCGCTGCTGCGCGACCTGCTGCGGGTCGAGCTGCGCTACGAACGCGGGCGCGACCTGCGGCCGCTCGATCGCCGGGCGGCCGGATGGCTGGCCGAGCACGGCGACCTGCTCGCCGCCATCCGCTTCGCGCTGCGCGCCGAGGACTGGGATCTCGCGGGCCGGATCCTCGCCGACGGCTGGGTCGACCTGCTGCTCTTCGGCGACGTCGCGCCGGTGCGCGCGCTCGCGGCGCGCCTCGGCGAGCCGTTGCTCGAGCGCTGGCCCGAGCTGCACGTCGCGCTGGCCGCCGCGCACCTCGAGGCCGGCGACGCCCCCGGCGCCCAGGCGGCGCTCGCCCGCGCCCGGGCCCACGCCGGCGCGGTGCGACCCGAGCGCGCGGAGATCTTCGACCTCGCCCTGCGAACCGTCGCCCTGCAGTCGCGGCTGCGCGACGGCTCGCTGGAGCTCGTGTCCGAGGCGGCGCCGGTCAGCGCGGCCGGGGCGACCGTCCCGCCTCGCCCGGCGCTGCGCGCGCTCGCGCGGGCCTCGGCCGGCGCGATCCGGCTCTGGCGCGGCGAGCTCGACGCGGCCGAGCTCGAGCTCGAGAGCGCCGTGGTCGCCGCGCAGTCCGACGACGCCGCCTACGTCGCGGCGTTCGCCACCGCGCATCTCGCGATCCACGCCCTACTGACCGGCGCCTACGAGCGCGCCGACGAGCACGCCGCGAGCGCGATCGCCGCGCTCGAGCTCTCCGACCGGCTGCGCACGCCGGCCGCCGCGGCGGCCTACGCGGTGCGGGCCGAGCTCGAGCTCGTACGCGAGGACCTCGAGCTCTCGAAGCGCTCGCTCGAGTGGGCCGAGCTCGCGCTGGGCAGCGGCCCCGATCCGTCGCTCCACGCGTTCGTGCTCGCGATCCGCGTGGACCTGCTCGCCGCGCTCGGCCAGAACGAGAGCGCACTGCAGACGCTGCACTTCGGCCGCACGCAGGCCCCGGGCGCGATGCAGCCGCGCCTCGAGCAGGCGCTCGGCCCGTTCGAGGTCCGCCTGCTCCACGACGTCGGCGAGCACGAGCGCGCCGAGCAGCGCATGGCCTCCCTGCTCGCCGGCAACACGTCGCTCGACGCCCTCGCGGCGCTCGCGCGGCTACGGCTGGCGGAGGGCGAGCCCGAGGCGGCGCTGAACGCCGTCGCCTGCGCCCCCGAGGCGGTCGACCGCCACAACCTGCGGGCGCGCGTCAACCTGCTCGGGCTCGAGGCGCTCGCCGACGACGCGCTCGGCGATCGGGCCGGCGCCGCGGCCGCGCTCGAGCGCGCGCTGCGCCTGGCCGAGCCGGCCGGCCTGCGACGGCCGCTCGTGGCGCTGGGCGGCGGGCTGCGGCCGCTGCTCCACCGCCAGATCCGCGGCGGCACCGCCCATCGGACGCTGATCGATGACCTGCTCACCGCGCTCGACCGCCCCCGGCACGCCCGCGGGGCGCGCAGCGAGCTCGTCGAGCCGCTGAGCGACCGCGAGCTCGCCGTGCTGCGCTACCTGCCGACGCTGATGTCCAACCAGGACATCGGCGGCGAGCTGTTCATCTCGATCAACACGGTCAAGACGCACCTGCGCCAGATCTACCGCAAGCTCGACGTCAACACGCGGCGCGGCGCCGTGGACCGCGCCCGCGAGCTGCACCTGCTCGGCCCCGCCACGGGCAGCGAGCGGCCCGCCGGCGTCGTCTAGCCGCGCTCCTCGGGAACGTCGGCCCCGGGCAGCCGGCGCGCCTCGACCAGCTCGAGCCCGAGCGAGGCGATCCGGTTGAGCATCCCCTGCAGCGCGGCCTGGTCGGCGACCGGGCCGTGCAGCACCGTCTCGACGGGCTCGACGCTCGACTGCATGCCCTCGTCCTCGAGCGCCTCGAGCACGGACGCGCGCAGGCGGCCCCGGACACGGAACTCGTACCTCAGCGGCGCATCGCGAGTCACCGGGCGATGCTCCTGCGACGACGGGTGAGCCGCCATCACCCAGCCCGGGTGAAGCGGGGTCACCCACGGGCGGGCGACGATTGCGCTCCACTCAACCGAAGGGGAATCACATGAGCAACCTGATCGGCATCGCCTACCCCGACGAGGCGACGGCCCGCGAGGTCGCCGGCCAGATCGGCGAACTGCAGAAGGAGCACCTGATCGAGGTCGAGGACCTCGTCATCGCCGGACGCGACAAGGGCGGCAAGATCAAGCTCCACCAGCGCTTCAGCACGAGCGGAGCCGGCGCGGCCGGCGGCGCGCTCTGGGGCGGCCTGATCGGCCTGATCTTCCTCGCCCCGCTGCTCGGCATGGCGATCGGCGCGGCTTCCGGCGCGGCCGGCGGCGCGCTGTCGGACTACGGGATCGACGACAAGTTCATGAAGGAGCTCGGCCAGAAGCTGCCGGAGGACGGCGCGGCGCTGTTCGTGCTCGTCCACACGTCGACGCCGGACAAGGTCCTGCCGCGGATCTCCCAGTACGGTGGCGAGGTCCTGCACACCTCGCTCGACACCCAGGCCGAGGAGACCCTCAAGCATGCCCTCGCGCGACCGCGGGGCCTGAAGCGCCGGCCAAGGACATGCGGGAGGTGCCGGCCGGCACCTTCCGCATGGGCTCGGACCGCTTCTACCCCGAGGAGCGACCCGTCCGCCCGGTGCACGTCGATGCCTTCCGGATCGACGAGCACCCGGTGACGGTCGCCGAGTTCCGCCGCTTCGTGAAGGCGACCGGACACGAGACCGAGGCGGAGCGCGCACCGACGCTCGAGCAGTACCCCGACGCCGACCCGGAGCTGCTCGCCCCCGGCTCGCTCGTGTTCGCCCCGACCCCGGGGCCGGTCTCGTTCGCCAACCCGTTCGTCTGGTGGTCGTGGTGCATCGGCGCCGACTGGCGCCACCCCGAGGGGCCCGGCTCCACGCTCGACGGCCGCGAGCGCCATCCGGTCACCCACGTCACGCACGGCGACGCGAGCGCCTACGCCGCCTGGGCGGGCAAGGCGCTGCCGACCGAGGCCGAGTGGGAGTACGCCGCCCGCGGCGGCCTGGACGGAGCCGACTTCGTCTGGGGCGACGAGCACGAGCCGAAGGGACGGCGGCCCGCCAACACGTGGCAGGGGCAGTTTCCCTTCAACGACGCCAAGCCCGAGGGCCGGCGCGGCACGTCGCCCGTCGGCACCCACCCGGCCAACGGCTACGGGCTGGTCGACATGGCCGGCAACGTGTGGGAGTGGACCGACGACTTCTTCGCCGCCCATCCGGCGGCGGCCGACACGGCGTGCTGCATCCCGCGCAACCCCCGCGGGCCGGCGGCCGAGGACAGCCTCGTCCCCGATCAGCCCGGCGCGGAGATCCCGCGGCGCGTGATCAAGGGCGGCTCGCACCTGTGCGCGCCGGAGTACTGCCTGCGCTACCGCCCCGCCGCGCGACAGGGCGAGGCCATCGACACCTCCACGTCACACATCGGCTTTCGCTGCGTCGTCCGTGACGCTTGAGCGCTCGGGCCCCGTCCCGTAGCGCCGCCGGTGGATCACCCAGGCCCCGAGCCCGAGCGGGAGCGGCAGCCAGTAGGAGGCCAGGCGGTAGGCCAGAGTCGCCACCGCAGCGTCGGCGACCCCGACCCCGGCCAGCGCCAGCGTGCCGGTGAGTCCTGCCTCGACGACACCGAGGCCGCCCGGCGTGACCGGGATCTGGCTGAGCAGCTGCGCGGCGACGTAGGCGAGCAGCGCGAGCGCAAGCGGCGGGTGCGAGCCGACCGCGAGCAGCGCCGAGACCAGGCACAGGAAGTCGAGTAGCCAGCGCGCGACGGCGACGGCCGCCGCCTCGTACCAGTGGCGGCCGAGCGTGTGGCGCATGACGTCGCGCTGCTCGACCAGGCGCTCGGGCAGCCCGTCGGTATCGGGACCCGCGCGATGGATGCGCCGTAGCCCCCACGCCGTCGCCCGGCCGACCGCGCGCACCACGGGCGTGATGGTGAAGAAGACCAGCGACACCGCGAAGAGCACGGCGAACAGGACCAGCCCGAGCAGCGCGACGCCGACGAGGCGTCGCGGAACGTCGCCGGCCAGGATCGCCGGCAGGCACAGCAGGGGCAGCGCGCACACCGCCGCGAGGACGAGGACGGCGCCGGCGGCCAGCCCGGTGGCGATCGCCGGGGCGGCGAACCCGGCCCGCACGAGCATCACCGACTGCACCGCCGCGGCGGTCGCCGAGCCGCCGGGCACGACCTTGGCCAGCGCCGAGCTCGCGAGGTTGGAGGTCGCCACCGGAACCCAGCGCCGGGTGCTCAGCGTGACGCGCTGCAAGTCGATCATCGAGGCCAGCGCGCCGAGCTGCGTGACGAGCACGCCGACCCACCAGGCCAGCGAGATCGAGCCCAGGTGCTTGTAGGCGCCGAAGACCTGGGCGAGCGCCGGCGCTAGGCCGTAGAGGACGACCCCGGTCACCGCGATCGCGAGCAGGCGGCGCCGCACGCCACCGATGGTCCGCCGCGCCGGGGTGACGCGTCCTCATGCCGTCCGGGTGATCGCCGTCGGCTAGTGGGGCGTGTCGCCGCCGCTCAGCGCACGCTCGATCCGCTCCAGGCGCTCGAGCACCTCGGCGTCGGCCCCGCTCGTCTGGCGCAGCCGCGTCCGCATCCGCGTGGTGAGGATGGCCACGACGATCGACGTGAGCGCCGGGACGAATGCGAGGCCGAGCAGCATCAGCGCGGCGCCGACGAGGCGTCCCGCCGTGTGGGCCGGCACGACGTCGCCGTAGCCGACGGTGGAGACCGTCTGCAGCGCCCACCACATCGCGTCGCCGAACGAGGTGAAGGTGTCCGGCTCGACCAGGTTGGCCAGGAAGGCGCCGGCGACGGTCAGCACGATCGCGACGGCCGCGAGCGTCAGCACGACCCGCCAGATCGTCAGGTTCTCGATGTAGCGGATGAGGCGGGGACGGTCCTGGACGGGCATCCACGCGTGCTTCGCCGTCGCCCGCCGCTCTCCTGGCCGTGACGTGACGACCGTCACGCATAACCGCGCTGCATACCAAGCAGGCAACACGCGTCTTTGTGGTCGGGGGCAGCCTTTCGTTGTCTATAGGCATGACCTTCCTCTCCCGCATCCTCCCCACGCCCCGGCGCAACGCCGGCGAGGCGTCCGTCCACTTCCACGCCGGCCCGCAGGGCCAGCCCTCCCCCTGCTTCGACGAGCGCTGCCCGTCGCCGCGGATGGATCCGGAGGCTCGCTGAGTCAGATGACGAGCCTCGCGCTCCGACGTCCCCTCCCGCGCCCGTTCGGCGCCGCGGCCGCCGTGCGGCCCGGCGTCGCGCTGGCCGCGCTCGCCCTCGGCGGGTTCGCGATCGGGACGACGGAGTTCGTGGCCATGGGCCTGTTGCCCGAGATCGCCCACGGCGTCTCGGTCTCGCTGCCGGCCGCCGGTGAGATCGTCAGCGCCTACGCGCTCGGGGTCGTCGTCGGCGCGCCGGTGCTGGCGGCGCTGGCCGCGCGCTTCCCGCGCCGCACGGTCCTGATCGCCTTCATGGCCGCCTACGCGGCCGGCAACCTGCTCAGCGCCCTGGCCCCGTCGTTCGGGTTGCTCGCGCTCTCGCGCTTCGTCGCCGGGCTGCCCCACGGCGCCTACTTCGGCGTCGCGGCGCTGGTCGCCGCCGACCTCGCCGGACCGCAGATGCGCGCCCGCGCCGTCGCCCGGGTCCTGCTCGGGCTGAGCGTGGCCAACGTGATCGGCGTCCCGTTCGCGACCTGGCTGGGCCAGTCGTTCGGCTGGCGCAGCGCCTACGTGGCCGCCGCCGCGCTGGCCGCGCTGACCATGCTCGCCGTCTGGCGCTTCGTGCCGTGGACGCCGCCGAACCCGGGGGCGACGATCCGCCGCGAGGCCGGTGCCCTGCGCCGTCCGCAGGTGCTGCTCGCCGTGGCCACCGGCGCCGTCGGCGGCGGCGGCCTGTTCGCCATCTACTCCTACGTCTCCCCGATCTTGACCGACCGCTCCGGGGTCTCGAGCGCGCTGGTCCCCCTCGTGCTCGCGCTGCTCGGCCTCGGCATGGTCGCCGGCGGCCTGATCGGCGGCCGGCTCGTCGACTGGCGCCCGCGCGGCGCGATCTTCGGCGCCTTCGTGTGGATGGCCGCGGTCTTCGCCCTGTTCACGGTCACCTCGCAGTCGGCGATCACCGCGATCCCGACGGTCTTCCTGCTCGGAACGAGTCTCGTGCTGCCCACCGGGCTGCAGATGCGCCTGATGGACGTCTCGGCCGAGGCCCAGACGCTCGGCGCCGCGCTCAACCACTCGGCCTTCAACACGGCCAACGCGCTCGGCGCGTGGATCGGCGGGCTCGTGCTCGCCGCCGGCCTCGGGCTGACCGCGCCGATGTGGGCCGCGGTCGCCCTCACGCTGGCCGGGATGGCGATCTTCGCCGTCGCGGTCGCGCTCGAGCGCCGCGCGGCGCCGGCCGTCTAGAGCATCGCCGCGCCGAGGCGCACGAGCGCCGCGTTGTCGGGCGCCGGCGAGCCGTCGGGCAGGACCGTCGTGTCCTCCAGTCCGGCGCGGATCCCGTGGCCGCGCCGCACCGCGCGCTCCATCACCGCCCAGGTGGCGACCCCGTCGCCGTGGTGTACCTGCTCGAGCTCGATGCCGGCCTGGGTGACGATCAGCTCCATCGAGGCGGCGTGGGCGGCAGCCGCGATCGCGTTGGCGTCGAGCGGCTCGATCAGCACGCGCGTGCAGCGCGGCGCCAGGCCCGAGGCGACGAAGGCGTGGGCGTCGTCGTCGGAGAGCAGGCCGGCCTCGATCCCGACGCCACGGCCGATCAGGTCCTCGCACAACGCGACGATCCCCGGCTCGCCCTGGTTGGCGGTGACGAGGTCGGGCAGCTCGGTCCAGGCCGCGACGAGCGCGCGACGCCGCGCGGGGTCGGGCGCGATCTCCGAGCGGGTGCTCAGCGAGATCGGGACGCCGGGGCACGCCGCGCGGACGGCCCGCAGCACCGCCGCACTGGGCTCGGCGGCCAGCGTCTCGACGCCGTCGTCGTAAGGATGCAGGTGCAGCACCCGCGCACCGGCGTCGACCGACGCCCGCGCGGCGGCGGCGAGCTCGCCGGGGGTGCGCGGGATGGCCGGATGCTCGGCCGGCGTCCGCGCTCCGTTCAGGCAGGCCTGGAGAAGACCCAACGGTCGATCGTCACGAGGAGGTCGTCGAGGCGGGGCACCATGGCGATCAATTCCCGTTCCGTGTCCCGGACGAACCCATGCTCGACGGCGTGCTCGAGGAGAACCCGCAACGGGCGGAAGTAGCCCTCGGCGTCGAGGATCGCGAACGGCTTGCGGTGGAAGCCGAGCTGGCGCCAGGTGAGCATCTCGAACAGCTCGTCGAAGGTGCCCAGGCCGCCCGGCAGCGTGACGAAGGCCGACGACAGGTCGTGCATGCGCTGCTTGCGCTCGTGCATCGTCCGCGTGACGTGCAGCTCGGCGAGGTCGCGTCGGCCGCACTCGCGGTCCATCAGGTCCTGCGGGATCACACCGATCACCTCGCCGCCGGCGCTCAGGGCCCCGTCGGCCAGCGCGCCCATCACGCCGCGGCCGCCCGCGCCGTAGACGATCGGGATGCCACGGTCGGCCAGCGACTCGCCGAGCTCGCGGGCGATGCGGGTAAAGCCGGTCGAGACGCCGGGGCTCGAGCCGCAGAAGACGCAGACGCGGAACGGTTCCACCCGCCCACTGTGCCACTAGCTTGAGGACCGATGCCCGACCTCGCCCCCACCGTCACCCTGTCCCGCGGCGCCGAGATGCCGCGGCTCGGCCTCGGCACCTGGCCCCTGGACGACGCCGCCGCGGCCGACGCCGTCGCCGGCGCGATCGGCCTCGGCTACCGCTCGATCGACACGGCCTACGCCTACGGCAACGAACGCGGCGTCGGCGAGGGCCTACGGCGCTCCGGCGTGCCCCGCGAGGAGCTCTTCGTCGTCTCCAAGCTCAACGCCCGCTGGCATGGCGTCGAGGAGGTCAAGGAGGCCTTCGCGATGGCCACCGACAAGCTCGGCACCGACTACCTCGACCTGTTCCTGATCCACTGGCCCAACCCCGACCAGGACCGCTACGTCGAGGCGTACCGCGGCCTGATCGCCCTGCACGAGGCCGGCCTGGTCCGCGGCGTCGGCGTCTCGAACTTCAAGCCTGCCCACCTCGAGCGCGTGATCGCCGAGACCGGCCAGGCGCCCGACCTCGACCAGATCGAGCTCGACCCGACGCTGACCCGAACCGAGGCGCGGGCCTTCCACGCCGAGCACGGGATCATCACCGAGTCGTGGAGCCCGCTCGGGCAGGGCAGCGGCGTGATCGACGAGCCGGCCATCGTCGAGATCGCCGAGGCGCGCGGCCGCACCCCGGCCCAGATCGTCCTGCGCTGGCACATGGAGCTCGGCTGCGTGACCGTGCCGAAGTCGGCCGATCCCGAGCGCCAGGCGACCAACCTCGACATCTTCGACTTCGCGCTGACCGAGGACGAGGTCCGGGCGATCTCCGCGCTCGACCGCGGCGAGGCGGCCGCCGAGGACTCGGACGTCAGCGGGCACTAACCGCGGCTAAGCCGCGGTGCGCTCGAGCACCCACTCGCGCCACGCCGGCATCAGCTCCGGCGCCGTCAACAGCTCGGGCAGCAACGAGTGGTCCTGGAGCAGCGCCCGGTGCATCAGCGCGACCGTCACCGTGTGCTCGGGCCGGTGGACGATCTCGATCGCGTCGCCGGCGCCGATGTCGCCCTCCTCGACGATCCCGAAGTACGCGCCCGGCCGGTCGGCCTTGGCGAAGGCGCGCACGAACTTCGGGTTGCCGAAGCGCAGGCCGAGCTTGAAGCACGGCATCCGCGACTGGCGGACCTCGAGCAGCGTCGAGCCGACGCGCCAGCGCTCGCCGAGCAGCGCGCCGCTGACGTCGACCCCGCGCGTCGTCAGGTTCTCGCCGAAGGGCGCGTCGCCGAGGTCGGCCTCGAGCAGGGTCGACCACCAGGCGGTGTCCTCGGCGGCGTAGGCGTAGACCGCCTTGTCGGGACCGCCGTGGACGCTGCGGTCGGCCTGGTCGTCGCCGGCGAGGTTGACGCCGCGTACCGGCACGCGGCCCTCGACGGGGTGCTTCCAGATCGACGTGCGCACGACCCGGCCCCCGACCTGGATGTCGCGGGGCTCGCCGACGTTGACCGCGACGATCTCCATCCCGGGACTCAGGCCATCGAGCCGGTCGGGCCGAAGCGCTCGGTGCGGATGGCCCCGGCGGCCATGCCGGCGTCGAGCAGCAGCCGCGAGGCGGCCTCGACGAAGCCGTTGGAGCCGCAGACGAACGCCAGGCTCGCCGCGCTCGCCGGCTCGGCGAGCAGGGCCGCGTCGATGCGACCCGCGTGGCCGCCCCAGCCCGGCGGCGCCTCGCGCGTGTAGGTGAGCGTCGTCTCGGGCCCGAGCTCGTCGGCGTAGATCACGTCCGCGGCCCGCGCACCGAGTAGACGAGGTGCATCGGCAGCTCCGGCGCCACGCGGCGGCGGTGGCGCAGCATCGCCATCAGCGGCACCACGCCCGAGCCGCCGCCGATGAGCAGGACCGGCGACTCGCCGCGCCAGACGAAGTAGGAGGCGAACGGACCGCGCACCTCGACCTGGTCGCCCTCCGCGACGACGTCGTGGAAGTACGGCGAGACCTCGCCGTCGGCGAGGCGGTCGATCGTCAGCTCGATCTCGCCGCGTCGTCCAGCGGCGAGGACGCGATCGAGTACGAGCGCTGGGCCTGTAGCCGTCGGGCGCGGTCAGCCGCACGTCGTAGTGCTGGCCGGGCAGGTGCGGCATCCACATCGGCAGCGAGATCCGGAACGACTTGACGGTCGGGGTCTCGACCTCGATCGCCGTGACCGTGGCGATCTGCCAGCGTCCCGGGGCGCGCTGGGCGACCGGTGTCAGTCGTTCCAATACCGCTCCTCCTTCCACGGGTCGCCGCGGTTGTGGTAGCCGTTGGCCTCCCAGAAGCCGGGCTCGTCGTGGTCCATGATCCGCAGCCCGGCGACCCACTTCGCGCTCTTCCAGAAGTACAGGTGCGGCACGAGCAGCCGCGCCGGGCCGCCGTGCTCGCGCGGCAGCGGCTCGCCCTCGTGCTCGGTCACGACCCAGGCCTTGCCGTCGGTCAGGTCCTCGATCGCGAGGTTGGTCGTGTAGCCGCCGTAGGAGAACGCCATCGCGTAGGCGCCGAGCGGCTCGACGGCCTCGAGCAGCGTGTCCACCGAGACGCCGCGGAAGCTCGTGCCGAGCTTGGACCACTTCGTCACGCAGTGGATGTCGCACGGGATGTCCTCGAGCTCGAGCTCGTGCGAACTCCTCCCAGCTCCACTCTGCGGCTGCGCCGACCATCGCCGTCGATCCTGAAGCCCACTCGGCGGTGTCGATGCGCGGCGTCGGGCCGGCGGTGAGCACGGGGAAGCCGGGCTCGACGTACTGGCCGGGCGGGACGCGGTCCCGAAGCTCCTCCGGGATGCGCCGGCGGCCGCCGAAGCCGCGGGAGATGAAGCTCATGGCGCCACGGTAACGGGCGCCGCAAGCATCGGTTATGTCCGGATGGACAACGCGGAGGGCTAGCGCTGCGCCACCGAGCCCAGCGCCTGCGCCCGCCGCGCGCTCTGGCGGCGGCGCAACGCGAGCAGCGCGCCCAGCGTGAGCACGACCATGGCGACGATCATCGCCACGAACCCTCCCCACGTGGCGCCGCCGGGCAGGCGCGTGTTGGCGCCGTAGAAGCTCGCGATGAAGGTCGGCACGAGCGCCACGACGCCGAGCTGCTCGAACAGGTCGCTGCGGCGCCGCTGGCGGGCGTCGTGCACGGCGGCGAAGGCCTCGCGCAGCTCGCGGGCGAGCTCGCCGAGGCGGGCCAGCGTGCGCCCGACGCGGTCGTCGACCTCGGCCACCCCGCCCTGCCACGTGACGTCGGCGAACCACGCCTTGGCCAGGTCGGCCTTGACCCCGGCCGGGTTGAGCGGGGCCAGCCAGGAGCGGAAGCGGACGACCGAGCCCCAGATGTCCCACGGCATCGTCGGGCCGTCGTCGTCGCCCGCCTCGCCGTAGGTGCGGATCTCCCAGTCCTCGAACCACTGGGCGAGCTCGCGGGAGGCCGAGGCGTAGGTCAGCGCGAGCTCGAAGAGCACGAGCACGCCGAGGTCGCCGCTCGTGCGCGCCTCGCACCCGTGCCAGCGGCGCTCGACCGCGTGCCAGATCTCCTCGGCCGGCTGGGGCTCGGCCACGGGCCCGTCGACCGGGTCGGCGCCGCGATAGCCGATCGGCTCGTGCCAGCAGACGACGAGCCAGCCGGGCGCGCTGAGGAACTCGACCATGCGAAACGTGACGACGCCCGAGTCGACGTCCTCCTCGGCGTCCGGCTGCGCGCGCACGTCGAATGCCGACGTGCGGCGCACCGGCGAGGACTCGTCGGGCGGATCGACGTGCGGGCGCTCGTCGCGCTCGAGCAGGTTCTCGACGTCGTCGAGCGAGGGCGGCGGGTCGAGCAGCCGCGACAGCTCGCCGTGCAGCGCCGCGGGGTCGGTCCCGGGCGCCACCTCGACGCAGCGCACGCCGGGCCATTCGCGGGTCGCGAGGATCGACA
>CAVTSQ010000005.1:0-6758 GCA_963737395.1 uncultured Solirubrobacterales bacterium
CGGTTCGACGGGCACGGCGGCGCCGGCGTCCTCGACGACCAGGCGCGCGCCGTCGTCCTCGTAGCGCAGGTCGATCGTCACGCGGTCGGGCGTGGCGTGGCGGCGGACGTTGGTCAGCGCCTCCTGCGTGATGCGGTAGATCGCCAGCCGGGCCTCGGAGCAGAGGGCGAGCGGCTCGCCGGAGACCACGAGCTCGCAGGGCACGCCGGCGTCGGCCCGGAACGCGTCGGCCAGCGCCGAGAGGCCGTCGGGGCCGAGCAGCGCCTCGCCGCGCAGCGCGCCGATCGCCCGGCGCGCCTCGTCGAGGCCGCCGGCGGCGAGGTGGTGGGCGCGCTCGAGCGCTCCGATCACCTCGGGGTCGGCGTGGCGGTCACGAGCGACGAGCCGCGCGCTCTCGAGCTGCAGCGCGAGCGCGGACAGCGTGTGCGCCAGCACGTCGTGCATGTCGCGGGCGACGCGGCCGCGCTCGGTCTCGGCGGCCGCCTCGGCCTGGGCCTCCTGGGACTGGCGCAGCTCCTCGACGAGCTGCTCGGCGCGGTCACGGCCCTCGTAGAGCTCGCGCATCAGGTTGACGACGACGATCCACGGAATCACCGAGAACAGCAGCCCGACGATGTTGCCGACGGCGTCGGCCGGGTGGACCGAGTAGGCCAGCGCTGCGGTGCCGAGGGCGATGCAGGTCAAGAGGATCGACGCGGCCTTCTTGAGGCGCAGGCTGCCGATCACGGCGGCGAGGTAGGTGCCGGCCACAGCGGGGGTGTCGGGCTGCAGCGCGACCAGCGCGGCGCTGCCCAGCGCGAGCGCGAGCAGCCCGCCGAAGCGGAAGCCGGCCGGCAGCGGCCGGCGGTAGAAGACCACGGCGCTGCCGGCGATGAACACGCCGAGCGCGATCCCGACCAGGAGGTGGCCGTGGGGCCCGTCGCCCCGGTCCGGCGCGGTCGTGACCGTCGTGACGACCACGAGCACGAGCGCGGCGAGCGCGACGAAGCGCAGGACGTACACCGCTCGCGGCGCCTTGCGACCGATCGGATTGCGCTCCTCGAACATCTCTCGGGCAACGGTAGGCGCCCGCGGGCGCGAGCACATCGGCGCCTGGGTGGAGCCGTCCGGACGCCGACGTCCACCCCCGGGTGCAGCGCGAGGTTCGGCCCGCGAGCCGATGACGTAAAGGCTCCGCTCGGCCAGGCTGCTCGACATGTCCACGACCACCATCCCGAACCCCGCGACGGCCCCCGCGGCGGGCCGGTTCGGCGCCCTGGCCATCGAGGCCCGCGGCGTCGTGCGCACCTACGGCGAGCAGCGCGCGCTCGACGACGTCGACCTCGAGGTCCGCCGCGGCGAGGTGCTCGCCCTGCTCGGCCCCAACGGCGCGGGCAAGACGACCCTCGTCGAGACGCTCGAGGGGCACCGCCGCGCCGAGGCGGGGCACGTCCGCGTGCTCGGCTTCGACCCGGCCTGCCGCCGGCGGGAGTTCCGCGCGCGCATCGGCATCGTGCTGCAGGAGGAGGGGCTCGACCCCGCGATCGCCGTGGGGAGGCGGTCGCGCTCTACGGCGCCGCGTACCCCGACCCGCGCCCGGCCCGCGAGCTCGTCGAGCTCGTCGGCCTCGTCGACCGCTGGGACGCCCGCGTCCAGAGCCTCTCCGGAGGACAGCGGCGCCGTCTTGATCTCGCTCTCGGCATCGCCGGCGACCCCGAGCTGATCTTCCTCGACGAGCCCACCACCGGATTCGACCCGGCCGCGCGCCGGCACGCCTGGGAGCTCATCGGGCGCCTGCGCGAGGAGGGCAAGACGATCCTCCTGACCACCCACTACATGGACGAGGCCCAGCACCTGGCCGACCGCATCGTCGTGCTCGGCTCCGGCCGGGTGATCGCCGAGGGCACGCCGGACACGCTCGGGCGCGACCACGCCGACCGGGCGGTCGTCGCCTTCGCCGTCCCGGCCGGGGTGGCCGTCGAGCAGCTGCCGCTTCCGGCCGGCGCCGTGCGCGAGCGCGACGGCGGGCGCGTCTCGTTCACCACCGAGCGACCGACGCGCGACCTCGCGCCGCTGATCGCCTGGGCCGACTCCTGGGGAGTCGAGCTCGAGCGCCTGACCGTCACCCGACCCAGCCTGGAGGACGTCTACCTCCAGCTGACCGAGGAGGCCCCCCGATGACCCGCTCCGACCTCGTGCTCGCCCGGCGCTGGCTGGCCGCCCGCGTGCGGCTGACGCTGCGCAACCCGCGCGCCGTCGTGTTCACGTTCGTGTTCCCGCTGCTCCTGCTCGTGATCTTCGACGCGCTCCAGGGCAATCAGCTCGTAGACGCCGCCGACGGCGCGGCCGGGAAGGTCCACTTCGCGCAGTTCTACACGCCGTCGATCGGGATCTTCGGGCTGACCATGGCCTGCTACTCGAGCCTGATCCTCGCGCTGGCCACGGCCCGCGACAACGGGCTGCTCAAGCGCGTGCGCGGCACGCCGCTGCCGATGGGGATCTACCTCGGGTCGTGGATGGGCGCCGCCGTGCTCACGGGCCTGGCCGCCGTGACGCTGATGTTCGCCGTCGCCGTGCCAGCCTTCGGGGTCGACCTGTACGCCCGCACGCTGCCGGCCGCGGTGGTCACACTCGTGCTCGGCGCGGTCTGCCTGGCCGCCGTCGGGCTGGCTGTGGCCACCCTCGTGCGCAACGCCGACCAGGCGATGCCCGTCGCGCAGCTCACGTTCCTGCCGCTCGCGTTCGTCTCGGGGATCTTCTACCCCGTGGCCGGCGCGCCGGACTGGGTCGGCCAGGTGGCCGGGGCGTTCCCGCTCTACCACCTCGTCCAGGCCTTCGACGCCTGCTTCCAGCCGCAGACGACGGGCGCCGGGTTCGCCTGGCACCACCTGCTCGTGCTCGCGCTGTGGACGGTCGGAGGCCTGTCGGTCGCCGTGCGGCGCTTTCGCTGGGAGCCGGGTCGCGGCGAGTCGCGGCCGCGCCGCCGCCTGCGCGCGCCGTCGGCCGGCTAGGGGCCCTCAGCGAGTTCTCACGCGCCACCGCAACTCGGCGATGCGTCCAGGGTTGATTGGGCCGGAGCCTCCCCGGATAGGGAGGCGAGGTCCACCCACCACTCCAGACGGAGGTCCGACGTCGTGAACACCCGTATGCACACCAGGGCGGCAGGGGCCCTGGCCGGTCTCGCCCTCGCGGCCGGCGCCCTGGCGATGCCCGCCTACGCCTCGCATCCCGCGGGCGAGGGCGGAACGTCCACCAAGCCGGTCGTGAACATGGAGCAGGTGCTCCGCGCCGCGCAGCTCGATCCTCATCGCGGCGGCGGCAAGGGCACGCAGTTCGCCAAGCCCGACGTCGCCCGCGTCCAGCGCCGGCTGCTCAAGAAGCACCTGCTGCCCAACAAGGGCTACGTGGACGGGGTGTACGGCAGCTACACGAAGTCGGCCTACGCCAAGTACCAGCGGCGCCTGGGCTACTCGGGCATCGGCGCCAACGGCCTGCCCGGCCCGACCTCGCTGAAGAAGCTGCTCGGCAGCGTCTACCGCCTGACCCGGCCCGTCTCGGCCGGCCGGCACGTGCTCTACGACGGGCACACGGTCAACGCGCGGACCCGCAACATGATGCGCGCCGCCTCGCGCCGGCTCGGCAAGGGCTGCGTGATCGGCATCACCCAGGGCTCGTACAACCCCGGTGGCGTCGGCGCCTCGGCGGGCACGCACGACGGCGGCGGAGCGGTCGACGTCGACCTCTCGCAGCGCTGCGGCAAGAAGATCCGCACGGTCGTCCGCGCGATGCGGATCGTCGGCTTCGCCGCGTGGCACCGTCCCTACATCCGTGGCCTGTGGAACGAGCACATCCACGGGATCGCGATCTCCGATCCGGACCTGTCGTCCGGCGCCGCGAATCAGGTGTGGGACTACTACATCCACCGCGACGGGCTGGCCAGCCACGCCAAGGACACCGGCCCCCAGGTCGGCTTCCGCACCTGGGAGGCCTACAAGCGCGCGCACTGAGTGCGCGGGATGTCGGCCGCGCCGGGGGGACCCCACCCTCGGCGCGGTTGACATAACCCTTCGGGCGGCAGCTACTCGGTCGTGGTCTTCTTGACCTGGCCGCGCGGGACGACCGGCCGGCGGCCGGTGACCTTGAGCGTCGCCAAGGCCACGAAGGCCAAGACCAAGGCGCGTCACAAGGCGATCGTCAACGCCGCCAAGACCTGCAAGGCCGAGCGCGCGCAGGATGCCGCGGCCTTCAAGACCACCTACGGCACCAACGCGAACAAGAGCAACGCGTTCGGCCGCTGCGTCTCGAAGCACGCGCACAGCCGTAGCTAGACCTGGCCGACCGCGGGAACCCGCCTTGCCCCGGATCCGGACCAGGCGGCCAATGGGGGTCCGGCATGATGCCGGGCCCCGCCGCCGTCCGTTGCGCGCTCTTCTACGCGCGATAACGGATCTTATGTGTACCCACGAGGGGGAACCGATGAGTTCGGGCCCCGCTCGGGGTCTCTATGGGCATGAGCCCACACACACAGATCCACGCCCCGGCCGCCGAACTGTCCCGCACGTTCGTCGAGACCTGGGCCTCCGGTGACGCCGCCGCGATCGGCGCGCTCGTCACCGACGACATCGACTACGCCGGCCCGCTCAACGAGGCCCACGGCCGCGACGAGTACCTCGACGTCATCGCCGGCTTCATCGGGCAGGTCGACGGCGCCGAGGTCCTGCACGTCGCCACCGACGACGATGGCGACGGCGCGGCGATCTTCTACGCCGTGTCGACCTCGACGGCCGGGCGCCTGAACGTCGGGCAGCACCTGCGCTTCGCCGACGACGGCCGCCTGGCCTGGACCCGGCTGATCTTCGACACGTTCCCGGTCCGCGGCGGCTGAGTCAGGCGGCGGCGCGGCGCTTGCGGTCGTACATCGCCGTGTCGGCGAGTGCGAGCACCTCGGCCGGCGAGTCGAGGCCGTCGATCAGGGCGGTCCCGACGCTGGCCGAGATCCGCAGCCGGTCGTTGAGCGTGACGACCTCGACCTCGGCGACCGCCTCGGCCAGCTCGTCGGCGACGCGCGCGGCGGTGTCCGGCGTGGCCTCGGGCAGGATCACGGCGAACTCGTCGCCGCCGTGGCGGGCCAGCAGGTCGGTGCGCCGCAGCCGCGCGCGCAGGCGGACGGCGACGTTGGTCAGCACCTCGTCGCCGGCGGCGTGGCCCAGCGAGTCGTTGACGGCCTTGAAGCCGTCGAGGTCGATCAGGAGCAGCGCGCCGCGCCCGCGCTGAACGGCGAGCTCGAGCTCGCGATCGAGGAAGCGGCGGTTCGGCAGGCCGGTCAGCGCGTCGTCGTCGGCCATCTGGCGCAGGCGCTCCTCCATCGAACGGCGCTCGGTGATGTCCTGGAACTGGCCGACCCAGCAGATCGGGCGCTCGTCCTCGTCGCGCAGGAACGTCATGTTCGCGATCGCCCACACGACGGTCCCGTCGGGCCGGACGAAGCGCTTCTCGGTCTGCCACTGATCGAGCTCGCCGCGCAGGATCCGCCAGGCGGCGTCGACGTCGCCGGCGCGGTCGTCGGGATGCGTGAACTCCTGGTCGCGATGGCCGAGCAGCTCGTCGGCCGTGCGCCCGAGCAGCCGGCACAGGTTGTCGTTGACGCGGATGTACTCGCCGTCGGTGTTGAACAGCGCGGCGCAGATCGGCGTGTGGTCGAAGGCCATGTCGAGCACCGACCGCGCCTCGCGCACGAGCTGGGCGCCGGCGACCTCGCGCAGCAGCATCACGCGCTCGTCCCCTTCCGGTCCGAGCGTTATGTCAACGCTTACGGGCACCCCATTGGCCCGGTGGATCCCCGCGCGGACGACCTCGTCGCGGGTGAAGCTCCCCGGCTCGACGCCGAGCAGCTCGCCGATCGTCATCCCGCTCAGCGTCAGCGGATCACGGCGCAGCAGGCGCCCGGCGCCGGCGTTGGCGGCGAGCACGCGCCCGTCGGCGTCGACGATCAGCGCGGCTCCGGGCAGGGCCTCCAGGGAGAGCATCGAGGACAGCATCGGAGCCAAGCCGGGCGGGCTTGAGACCCGAAATCGACGATGTGGGACGTCCTGTCGATCAGCCGACGTCGCGACGCGCCGTCGCGGCGGATCCGATCGAGCTCAGGATCACTCCGTAAAGCAGCAGGACGAGCCCGCTGACGACCGGCGCGAGCAGGTTCGACGGGTTGTCGCCGCCCGACTGGCCGCCGGTCAGCGAGGTGCTCAGACCCCCGAGCGTCCACTTGCCGATCACGTCGACGAAGCCGGCGAGCAGCGGGTCGACGACGAACAGCAGGCCGAGCAGGATGACGATCGCCGCCACCTGGTTGCGCACGATCACGCCGACGCCGAAGCCGAACAGGGTCAAGAGCGCGGTCAGGGCGATCGCGCCGGCGTCGATGCCGATCACCTTGCCGACGCTCACCCCGAGGTCGTCGCCCGAGACGGCGAACCAGATCAGCACGACGAGCGTGTTGAGCACGACGGCCAGGAGGCCGAGCAGCGCGCCGGAGGCCAGTGTGGCGATCGCCTTGGCGGCGACGACCTGCCCGCGCCGCGGCGAGACGAGGAAGGTCATCGTCACCGATCCGTGGCGGTACTCGCCGGTCATGCCCAGCGCCCCGAGGACGAGGCCGAACAGCGCGACGATGCCGCTGTTGGAGAGCAGGTCCTCGACATCGCGGCTGCTCTGCACGTCGGAGAGGGCGAGCGTCAGGATCGTGACGACCATGAACAGCGCGAAGGCACTGCCGGCCATCG
>CAVTSQ010000006.1:0-31656 GCA_963737395.1 uncultured Solirubrobacterales bacterium
GCCCACCGTCGAGGTCCCCTCCGATCACGCCGCCCTCCTACCAGCTCGAGCTGGAGGACATCGCGGTCGGCGACGGCGACGAGGCCGCCGCCGGGCACGACCGTCGAGGTCCACTACGTCGGCGTCTCGTGGTCGACGGGCGACGAGTTCGACGCCTCCTGGAACCGCGGCTCGACCTTCAAGTTCAAGCTCGGCAAGGGCCAGGTCATCCAGGGCTGGGACCAGGGCGTCGCCGGCATGAAGGTCGGCGGCCGCCGCCGGATCACGATCCCGCCGATGCTCGCCTACGGCAAGCGCGGCGCGGGCGGCGTGATCGGGCCCGACGAGACCCTCGTGTTCGTCGTGGATCTCGTCGGGGTGAAGTAGCCGCGGGCTAGATCCCGAGCGGGTGCTCGCGCACGCGCTCGCGGCTCTCGCGGACCAGCTCGCCGTTCTCGACGGCGGAGGCGACGAGCGCCTCGAGGATCGCCTCGAGCTCGGAGACGATCTCGAACTCGTCGATCGAGCCGTCGGCGCCTATCAGCTCGTCGGCGGTCGGGACGGGCAGCTCGCGGTCGATCACGCGCGCGCCGGCGATCCCGAGGCCTGCGCAGGTCGCCCTGCGCCCAGACGGCGCCGAACATGCCGGGGCTCGCGCCGACGACGGCGACGGGCTTGCCGCAGGGCGCGTCCTCGGCCGCGGACGGGAGGCCCAGTCGACGGCGTTCTTGAGCACGCCGGGGACCGAGCCGTTGTACTCGGGGGTGGCGAAGAGCACGGCGTCGGCCTCGGCGATCGCGCTGCGCAGCGCGTCACGGCGGGGTCGACGTCGTGGTCGTCGTCCTGGTCGTACGGGGGAACGGCCTTGAGGCCGTCGAAGCTCGACAGTCCCCCCGGCCGGCAGCAGCTCGCCGCCGCCCGGAGCAGACGCCTGTTGTGGAGTCGCGCCGCAGCGATCCGCTGATGGCGAGGACCTTCATGGCTACGCCTTCGGCGAGCTCGAGCTCGACCGTGAGCGTGACGTCGTTGGCGAGCGCGAAGCCGCCCTTGGGCAGCGGCGCGTTCCACTCGAGGCCGAACTTGGTGCGGTCGATGATCGCCTCGAGCGTGATGCCGATCTTCTCGACGTCGCCGAGCGTGACGCCGGGTCGGTGATCGTGCCGCGGGCCTCGACCGGATGCGTGTGGCCCTTGATCGTCAGCTCGCCGTCGACGATCAGCTCGTCGCCCTCGCGCCGGAGCGTCGAGACGTAGGTGATGTCGGGGTAGCGCTCGGTGTCGAAGAAGTCCGGCGACTTCAGGTGGCCGGCGAGGTTCTCGTCCTTGACGACGATCGAGTCGGCCTTGACCGTGCCGGTGAGGCGGGCGGTGCCGTGCTCATCGACGACGAGCTTGGCGTCGAAGTCGTCGAACTGGCCGCGGAAGGTCGCGACGACCATGTGCTTGACGGCGAAATGAGCCGACGAGTGGACGGGGTCGAGCGGCCAGGTGCCGGCGGGAGCGACGGTGGTGGTGGTGGCGGTGGCGGTCACTTGATTCCCTTGTGAAATGGACCGTGGTCCGTTTGTTGTTGGAAATGTAGCACAAACGGACCGCGGTCCACATAGACGATGGACCTCCCCTCGCTCCCATCGCCGACTGTCCCCGCCGCCGCTCCGCGGGCGGACGCCGTGCGCAACCGCGCGCGGATCCTCTGCACGGCCGAGCGGCTCTTCAACGAGCAGGGCGTCGAGACGGTCTCGATGGACGCGATCGCCGCGGAGGCCGGCGTCGGCAAGGGCACGCTCTTCCGCCGCTTCGGCGACCGCGACGTCGCTCGTGCGCGCGCTGCTCGAGCACGAGGCCGCCTTCCAGGAGTCGTTCATCCGCGGCGAGGCGCCGCTCGGGCCCGGCGCTCCACCGGTGGAGCGGCTGGTCGCCTTCGGCCGCGCTGCTCGACCACCTCGAGGGCCACGGCGAGCTCCTGCTCGCCGCCGAGAGGCGGCACCGGCCTGCGGCTGCGCTCCCCGGTCTACGGCGCCTACCGCGCCCACATCGCGCGCTCGTCCGCGCCGGCGCCCCCGAGCTCGACGCCGGCTACATGGCCGACGCGCTGCTCGCCTCCCTGGCGGCCGAATGTTCGTCCACCAGCGCCGGATGGGGTCCTCGCTCGAGGACCTCAAGGCGGCTGGAGCGACCTCGCGCAGCGGATCCTGCCGGACTGAACCGGGTCTAGACTCGCGCCGGTGATCCGTCGGCGCGCGATCCCTACGGCCGCGACCTGGCGGGAACGCTCCACGAGCTGACCTTCGAGAGCGAAGCGCTCCGCGGCAACCCGCTCGGCGATCCCTCCGACGGCCGCTGCTCGTCTACACGCCGCCGGGCTGGCCCGACGACGGGCCCTACCCGGCGGTCTGGTCGATCCAGGGGTTCACCGGCCAGGCCTCCAACTGGCTCGAGCAGCCGACCTTCGGGACGACCTTCGTCCAGGACGTCGACGACCTGATCGTCGCCGGCGAGTGCCGCCCCTGCGTGGTGCCGATGCCCGACGCCTGGACGGCCTACGGCGGCTCCCAGTTCCTGAACTCGCCGGGCACGGGCGAGTACATGACCTACCTCTGCGACGAGCTCGTGCCGTGGGTCGACGAGCGCTTCTCCACCCTCGCCGCGCCCGAGGGCCGAGCGGTGCAGGGCAAGTCCTCAGGCGGCTACGGGTCGCTCGTGCTCGCGATGCTGCGGCCGGACGTGTGGGGCGGCCTCGGCGACGTCTCGGGCGACGCGGCCTTCGAGTTCTGCTACCTCCCCGGCCTGCCGGCGACCTGGGCCACGCTGCGCGAGCACGGCTCGATCGAGGCCTTCTGGGCCCACGTGCTCGAGGCCGAGAAGCTCGGCGAGGCCGACTTCCACACGATCAACACGATCGGCATGGCCGCCGCCTACTCCGCCAACCCGGACGGGTCGCTGGAGCTGCCGATCGATCCCGAGGACGGCTCGCTGCGCGAGGACGTCTGGGCGCGCTGGCTCGAGTGGGATCCCGTGCGGATGCTCCCCGACCGCCTCGACGCGCTGCGCGGTCTGCGCGCCATCTCGCTCGAGTGCGGGCTGCAGGACGAGTACGCCCTCTACGTGGGCACGGCGATGCTCCACCGCGGACTGGAGGCGGCGGGGATCGACCACCGCTTCGAGCTCTTCGAGGGGACCCACGGCGGCATCAGGCACCGCTACGCGCCGCTCGTGGCCTGGCTGGCCGGGCGGCTGGCGCCCGATCGCGCCTGATCGGGGTGGACACATGGACGATGGGTCGTGTGATCCATATCGCGCTCCGACACGGTTTGCCGTCCACTCCTTTGGGCATCCTCGCCGCACCATGACTGCCCCTCGAGCCCAGAGCTACACGCACCTGATGGCCCTGCTGCGCGGCGTCGGTCCGGCCAAGCTGCAGCAGGACGAGCAGGATCGGATCCGCAGCGCGGCCGACACCCTCCTCTTCTCCCCGGAGTGGGACGGGTCGGTCGAGGCCGCCCTCGACGACATCGAGGACCTGACCATCCGCCTGGTCGATTCCGGCCGGTGGGAGGTCGAGTCCGCCGACCAGCTGGGTCGCGCCGTCGCCGACTGCGCCCCCGAGCCGGTCGCGCTCGCCGTCTAAGGCCCCGCTCAGCCCTCTTCGCGCTCGCCCGGGTTGTCCCGGGCCAGGTACTCCTCGAGCAACATCGGGACGTCGCGCGTGCGCTCGGCGACCGTGAGCAGGTCGTCCATCGACGCCTCCTCCTCGGTCTGCTCCTCGAGGAACCAGTGGATGAACTGCTCCGAGCGGTAGTCGTTGGTCTCGCGCGCGACCTGGAAGAGCGCGGAGATGTCGACCGTGACCTGCTTCTCCTGGGCCAGGGCGGCCTCGATCGGCGCCACGTGGTCGCCGAAGTCGCTGCGCGGCTTGTCGATCGCCCCGAAGTCGACCTCCTCGCCCGTGTCGAGCAGATAGTCGACCATCTTCAGCGCGTGCCCGCGCTCTTCGTCAGCCTGCTCGTAGAAGAACTTGGCCAGCCGCGGGTAGGTCTCGGCCGCGTACCACGCGGCGATCGCCGTGTACTGATGGGCGGCGGCGAACTCACGGGCGATCTGGGCGTTGAGCTCGGCGACGAAGCGCTCGGAAGGCATGGCGCGGACCCTACCCGACGGTCCCGCTTAGGGCGGCCTGCTAAGGGGCCCCTAACAAGCGCTAGGCTCCGCGTCGATGGGCTCGACTTCGTGCTGCCGTTCGCTGCCGCGCTGCGCCTCCTGTCCGGCGCGCCTGGCCGAGGTCGCCCGCCGCCGGCGCCGCGCCGAGGGCGTGGCCTCGGTGATCGACGAGGTGATCGCCGGCCCGCGCGGTCGCGCGCTGCCGCCCGCGGTCGTCGACGCGCTGGCCGAGCTGCGCGACGCGCGCTCCGCTCGCACGCCCGTCCGCGTCTGACCCGGCGGGGCGGTGGCGACCGTACCCGGGGCGATGCCCGAGACCGCCGTCATGTGGTTCCGGCGCGACCTGCGCGTGCGCGACCTCCCGGCGCTGGCCGCGGCCGCGCGCTTCGAGCGCACGGTGCCGGTGTTCGTCTTCGACGACCGCCTCTTGACGCGGGCCGGTTCCCGAGCGCGGTGCGCACGCAGTTCATGCTCGGCTGCCTGCGCGAGCTCGACGCCGCGCTGCGCGAGCGGGGCGGCCGGCTCGTCCTGCGCCACGGCCGCCCCGAGCAGGAGATCCTCGCGCTGGTCGACCAGACCGGCGCCGAGGACGTCTTCTGGACCGCCGACGCGTCGCCGTGGGCCCGCGCGCGTGACCAGCGGGTGATCGACGCGCTGGCCGGGCGCGGCGTGCGCGCGCATCCCATGCCCGGCGCCTACGTCGTCGACGATCCCTCGCGGATCCTGACGAAACAGGGCACGCCGTACACGGTCTTCACGCCCTACTCCCGCGCGTGGAAGCAGGCCGAGCGCCGGCCGACGGTCCGCGCACCGTCCGCGCTGACCCTCCCGAGCGACGTCAACGTCGGGCGCATGCCGTCGCTGGAGTCGCTCGGCCTCGAGCTGCCCGGCGACGCCGACGTGCCCTTCGCGCCGGGCGAGGAGAACGGCCGCAAGCAGATGGCCGCCTTCCTGCGCTCGCATCTCTCGAGGTACGCCGACCGGCGCGACCTGCCCGCCGGCGGCTCGTCGCGGATCTCGCCCTATCTGCGCTGGGGCTGCGTCTCGGCGCGCGAGCTCGATGAGAAGGCGGCCGACCGGCGGCGCCGGCCCGACCGACTACCGCACGGAGCTCGCGTGGCGCGACTTCTACGCCGCGGTGTTGATGCACTTCCCGCACGTCACCCGGCAGGAGTTCGTCGAGAAGTACCGCGACCTCGAGTGGGCGCGCGCGGGCGACGAGCTCGAGGCCTGGAAGGCGGGGAGGACCGGCTATCCGCTCGTCGACGCCGGCATGCGCCAGCTGCGCGCCGAGGGCTGGATGCACAACCGCGTGCGGATGGTCGTCGGCTCCTTCCTGACCAAGGACCTCCATCTCGACTGGCGCCACGGCGAGGCCTGGTTCATGGAGCGCCTGGTCGACGGCGACATGGGCTCGAACAACGGCGGCTGGCAGTGGATCGCCTCGACGGGGACCGACCCGGCGCCGTACTTCCAGCGCCTCTTCAACCCCGTCCGCCAGCAGGAGAAGTTCGATCCCGACGGCGTCTACGTGCGCCGCTGGATCCCCGAGCTCGCCGGCGTGCCCGACGAGCGGCTGGCCGAGCCATGGGCGATGACTCCCGAGGAGCAGGAGGCGGCGGGCTGTCGGATCGGCACGGACTACCCGGACCCGATCGTCGACCACGCCGAGGAGCGCCGGGTGGCGATCGACCGCTACCGCGCGGTGGGCGACGACTCCTGAGGGCCGTCGAGCGGCGCGGGGCGGCCGAGGTGGAAGCCCTGCGCGAAGTCGGCGCCGAGCTTGCGCAGGAGGCTCAGCGTCGCCGCGTCCTCGACCCCCTCGGCGATCGTGCGCAGGCCGAACTGCTCGGCGATCCCGATGATGCTCTGCACGACGCGGGTGTCGTCGCGTGAGCTCACGAGGTCGAACACGAAGGACTTGTCGATCTTCAGGTAGCGCAGCGGCAGCTTGCCGCAGGTAGGTGAAGGAGCCGAAGCCCGTGCCGAAGTCGTCGAGGGCGAAGCCGCAGCCCAGGGCGGTCAGCTCGGTGGCGAACTCGCACGCGGCCTCGAGGTGCTCGGCGGCGGCGGTCTCGGTGACCTCGAAGACGATCCGGCCCGCCGCCGCCGGCGCGGCGGCGAGCAGCGCGACGATCTCGCGGCGCGCGTCCGGGTCGCAGATCGTGATCGCCGAGAGGTTGACCTCGGGGAAGAGGCCGGGGGCCAGGCGCAGGGCCTGGCCGACCATCCAGACGTCGATGTCGCGGATCAGGCCGTAGCGCTCGGCCGCGGGCAGGAACGCCGCCGGCACGAGCACCTCGTCGTCCTCCCGCAGGCGCACGAGCAGCTCGGACCCCACACGCTCGCCCGTGGTCAGGTCGACGACGGGCTGCGCGTACGCGAGCATGCGGTCCTCGCGCCAGCGCCGAGCGGATGCGACGCTCCCAGGTGACGCGCTCGAGGCGGGCGCTCTCGCGCTCCTTGCGCTCCGTCACGTCGGTGCCGATCGTGCAGGTCTCGACGGGCCGTCCGGCGGCGTCGGGCAGCGGGAACGTGACGGTCGCGTACGTGCGCGGCTCGCCGTCGCGCACGAGGACGGTCTCGTCGTAGATCGCCTCCTGGAGCGCGGCGGCCTGGAGGTCGTTCTCGCGCAGCTGCTCGGCGATCTCCGGGAACAGGTCGGAGCACAGGCGACCGTCGAGCTGGTCCGGCGTGAGGCCGAGGACGCGGGCGCACTCGGCGTTGGCCATCAGGTAGCGACCGTCGAGGTCCTTGACCCCGATGATCGACGGCGAGTTGTCGATGACCGCGCGCAGCCGCCGCTCGCTGTGGCCGCGCGCGCGTTCGGCCTCGACGCGGTCGGTGACGTCGTGGCAGACGCCGACGAGCGCGGTCGCCAGGCCGTCCGGGCCGGAGATCACCCGGCCCTGGGAGAGCAGCACGCGCTCGTCGCCGCTGGCGCGGATGATGCGCTCCTGGAAGGCGAAGGGCTCGAGCGTCCGCAGGGCGTGCTCGATGTGCGACCAGACCCGGTCGCGGTCGTCCGGATGCAGGTAGGAGACGAAGGCGTCGACGGTTCCGCCGAAGGCGCCCGGCGCGACGTCGTAGATGCGGTGGAGCTCCTCCGACCACCGCACGCGGCCGGTCGAGACCTCCCAGCGCCAGACGCCGAACCGCGCGATGCGCTCGGCCTCGGCCATGCGGTCGGCGTACTCGCCCACCTCGGTCTCCGCGCTGCGGCGTTCGGTGATGTCGCGGAGGACGACGACGAGGTCGTCGCCGCGCGGCAAGATCCGGCTCTCGAGCCAGCGCTCGGTCGGGCCGGCGAAGTCCGGCAGGCGCCGTCGGCTCGCCCCCGGCGGCCGCCCGATCGCAGGCGATGCGAAAGCGCTGGCCGACCGCGGCGGGCAGCTCGGGCCACAGCGGCCGGCCGAGCAGCAGGTCGCGCGGGCGGGCGAGCAGCGTCGCGGTCGTCTCGTTGGCGTACCGGCACCGCCGGTCGGGGCCGAGCACGACGATCCCGTCCTCGAGCCCGTCGAGCAGAGAGACGATCCGGTCGGCCGGCAGCCCGGCCTGACCCGGCGCCCGAGTTCGGAGGCGCGACCCAGGCCTGGGTGGGGGAGGTGCTGTCTCACGACGTTCCCTGCTCCGTGCGACTTCAGCAGGCATGCGTGGCGACCGCAAGAGCCATTCGTCTACGCGGGCGGCGCCGACCCTCGCTGCGGTCCCTCGCTAGGCTGGCCGCCTCGCCCTCGTAGCTCAGCTGGTAGAGCACCTCCATGGTAAGGAGGGGGTCAGCGGTTCGAGTCCGCTCGAGGGCTTAGGGAGCAGGTAGGTCGCCGGCCCGTGTCGAGAAGCTTCGATCGGCTCCGCTCACCAGATGAAGGGGCACGACAGGCGCGCCCCGCGACATCAGGAGACCACCATGCCGAAGTACCTGATCCTCAAGCACTACCGCGGCGGACCGGAGCCGCATCATCCCTTCCCGCCGATGGACCAGTGGGCTCCCGAGGACGTCGAGGCGCACATGGCCTTCCAGCGCCACGTCCGCGAGCTGCTGCAGGAGAACGGCGAGTTCGTCGACGCGCAGGCGCTCACGTCGGCGCGCACCTGGGTGCGCTACGGCGGCCCGGACGCGGCGCCGGTCACGACCGACGGTCCGTTGCCCGAGACCAGCGATCTCATCGCGGGCTGGTACATGATCGACGTCGAGTCGCACGAGCGCGCCCTCGAGGTCGCGGCCTACGTCTCGTCCGAGCCGGGCCCGAAGGGCGAGGCGCTCTACGAGTGGCTCGACGTCCGCGAGGTGATGTGGCAGGCGCCGGAGAACGGCTGACCCAGGTCGTGCTCGAGCCATCGACGCGACGGCTGGACGAGGGCGCCCTGCGTGCCCTCGTCCCGCGGGTCCTCGCCGGCCTGGTGCGGCGGGGCGAGGACTTCGACGCCGCCGAGGACGCGCTGCAGGAGGCGCTGCTCGAGGCGCTGCGGGCCTGGCCCGAGCACCCGCCGCGTGACCCCCAGGCGTGGCTGACGACCGTCGCGACCCGGCGGCTCGTCGACGCCCGCCGCAGCGAGAGCGCCCGTGTGCGCCGCGAGGACGCGGTGTACGCCGAGCCCCGGCCCGAGGGTCCCACCGAGGAGGGCGACGACACCCTCTTCCTGCTCTTCTGCTGCTGCCACCCCGAGCTCGCGCCCGCGTCCCAGGTCGCGCTGACCCTCCGCGCCGTGGGCGGCCTGACCACCCGGGAGATCGCCGACGCGTTCTACGTGCCGGAGGCGACGATGGCCCAGCGGATCAGCCGCGCCAAGCGCACCCTGCACGGCCGTCGCCTCGACCAGCCCGGCGACCTCGCCGTCGTGCTGCGCGTGCTCTACCTCGTCTACACGGCCGGGCACGCCGGGCGGGTCGACCTGGCCGCCGAGGCGATGCGCCTGGCCCGTCAGCTCACCCTCGCCACCGAGGAACCCGAGGCGCGCGGGCTGCTCGCGCTGATGCTCCTCAACCACGCCCGCCTTCCGGCGCGGCTCGACGCGGAGGGTCGCATCGTCACGCTCGACCGGCAGGACCGCAGCCGGTGGGACACCCGCGAGATCGCCGAGGGCGTGCGCGTCCTGCAGTCGGCCCTGGCCGCCGAACGTCCCGGCCGCTACCAGATCGAGGCGGCCATCGCCGCCCTGCACGACGACGCGGCGAGCCCCGAGGAGACCGACTGGCTGCAGATCCTCGCCTGGTACGACGACCTCGTCGCCCTCGCCGACGACCCGGTGCGCCAGGACCCCGCCGCCGTGCTCGGCCGGGCGGTCGCGGTCGGCCACGTGCACGGCGCCGCCGCCGGGCTGCGCGAGACCGACCGGTTGCGCGACGTGCTCGGCGAGCGCCACCGCTGGCACGCCGCCCGCGGCCATCTGCACGAGCTCGGCGGCGATCTCCCCGCCGCCGCCGCGGCGTACGCGGACGGCGCCCATCGGGCCACGGACGTCGCCGAGCGCGACCACCTGGTCCGTCAGGCCGCTCGCGCTCGTGCCGCGGGCTGACACAGCGCCGCCGCTTTGACTCGGCCGCTCCCACGTTGACGCCAGCGGCGGCGGCTGGTTCTCGCGAGGCTCGGGCCCGTATCGTCCCGACGGCGTGCCATGTCCGACTCCCTCGCCTACGACCAGGCCAACTCGCTGCAGCGGATCGTGCGCCGCTTCGCCGGAAGCGGGCCGGGCTCCTGGGTCTTCGCCCGCCTCGGGCCGCGGATCGACCGGCCGCTCTTCCGGCTGACCGGCGGGCGCCACACGTTCGGGAGCCTCCTGGCCGGGATCCCGGTCCTCATGCTCACGACGACCGGCGCGAGCAGCGGGCAGCCGCGGACGGCTCCGGTGCTCGGGCTGCCGACGACCGAGGGGCTCGTCGTCGTGGCCTCGAACTTCGGGCAGGAGCGTCAACCCGGCCTGGCTGCACAACCTCCGCGCGCGGCCCGAGGCGACCATCGCAGTGGACGGGACGACCCGGCAGGTGCGCGCCGTCGAGGTCGAGGTCGAGGGCGAGCGGCGCGCGCGGATCTGGGAGCAGGCGCTGCTCGTCTACCCGGGGTGGGCGCAGTACGAGCGCCGCGCCTCCCACCGTCGCATCGCGATCTTCGTGCTCGAGCCCGCCTGCGGCCGGCGTCCGAGCCGACCTCACCCGAAGCGGATGAGGCCGGATCACCCCCGCTCGGGGAGGGTGAGGTCAGGACCGGGCGAGCCGCCCGGTCGACACGCGACAAGGAGCCAGGCGACGTGCTGATAGCGGCGGACTATCCGTTCCTCAACATCCTGTGGTCGATGATCATCTTCTTCGCCTGGGTCGTCTGGATCTGGATGATGATCACGATCCTCGCCGACGTCTTCCGCCGGCGCGACATCGGCGGCTGGCACAAGGCGCTGTGGGTGGTCTTCATGATCCTGGTGCCGTTCCTCGGCGTGCTCGTGTACCTGATCGCCCAGCACGACGGCATGGCCGAGCGCGGCGCCGAGCAGGCCAAGGCCCAGAAGGCGCAGTTCGACGACTACGTCCAGTCGGTCTCGAAGAGCGGCGGCCCGGCGGCGGAGATCGACAAGGCCAAGGCGCTGCTCGACGCGGGCACGATCGACCAGGCCGAGTTCGACGCGATCAAGGCCAAGGCGCTGGCCTGAGCAGATCGCCCAGCGGGGTTACGTCGTGACGGGCGCCGGCGCGCGCATGATGCGCCGCCGGCGCTCGGTGCGCGGCTCGAAGCCGGTCAGCAGGCGGGCCAGGGCGATCGCCGCGAGGCCGATCGCCACGCCCGTGACGTCGTCGACGACGTAGTGCCAGCCGAAGAAGATCGTCGACAGGACGCTCAGCCCGAGCAGCGTCCACAGCGCGATGCGCAGGGCGCGGCGCACGCCGAGCAGCTGTGCGACCATCGCCGCGGTGAAGATCATCGCGACGTGCAGGGAGGCGAAGGCGGCGATGTTCTGGGAGGCCTCGGCCGCGTGCGGATGGGCGATCAGGTCGCGGCGCTGGTCGATCATCATGCTCTGCAGCCGGGTGACCTCGGTGTGGGGCAGCGCGGCGAACCGCTCGTGCGCGGCGAAGGCCGGGCCGACGGTGGGCAGCAGGAAGTAGCTCGCCGCCCCGAGGCCCCAGTTGATCGACAGCGCGGTCGCGTAGAAGACGCCGCCCGGCAGCCGCGGGGAGAAGACGAGCGCGAGCGCCAGCGAGATCGGCAGGAAGACGATGAACGTCACGTAGACGAGCGAGAGCACGTGCGTGGCGATCCCGGTGCCGAGCAGGCTGTGCAGCACGTCGGAGGGGTTGTGCCCGAAGAAGATGTCGCGGTCGATCGAGGACAGGTCGTGGTCGAACGAGACCCCGGGGCGCAGCACCGGGACGTTGGTCTTCAGGTTGCGGTAGGCGAGGTAGGAGAGGTAGAAGCCGATCAGCGCGCCGGCCACCGCGAGGCCTCGGTCGCGGGTCCAGCGCTCGCGGCGGATCTCGGTCATCGCCACACGCGACGGGACGAGCGTCCCGGTGCGCCGGGCGGCGCGGACGGCGACGTCGACGGCGACCAGGAGCAGCACGAGCAGCGCCACGAGGGCCAGCCGCGTGCCGACGGCGTGGTCGGGATCGCGGAACGGGACACCGGCGTGGTGCGTGGCCCACAGCGCCGCGATCAGCGTCAGCGCGGCGACGATCGGCCCCGCGACGGCGCTGCGCAGCGTCGGGAGCTCGAGGGCCTCGGGATCGGCCGGGAGGGAGCTGGGTGGGCGTTCGATGGTGGCGGACACAGGACTGGTTTCTCGACTGCCGTCGAGAGGGCCTACCCAGTGGCGCGCAGCAGGAACGCACGCCCAGGAGCGAAGACGGGCGCGACGTCGGGCGTCCGTACGCCGCCGTGACCGCGAGCGGAGAAGGACCCGTGCGCGCGGCGGTGAGCGTCAGCGCGGCGGCGCAGGACCAGCACGGCCGCGTCGTCGGCGAGCTCGCGGCCGGCGAAGGCGTGGGTGAGCTGGCGGATGCGGGTGACGAGCGACTCGACCGAGTCCTCGGACGAGGTGTCGCGCAGCACCGCCTCGAGCCCGTCCTCGCCGAGGCGCACGCCGCGCGACCCGGCTTCGGTCACGCCGTCGGTGTAGAGCACCACGGTGTCGCCCGGCTCCAGCGCGAACGTGCGCCGGTTCCAGATCGCGTCGGGGAAGACGCCGAGGACGTCGCCGCGCTCCTCGATCGCCTCGACGCTGCCGTCGGCGCGGCGGACGAAGACGGGCGGGTGGCCGGCCACGACGACGCTCGCCTCGCCGTCGCTCGGGGTCGACGGTCAGCAGGACGGCGGTGACGTAGCGGTCGTCGCCGGCCGCGCGCCGGCCGATCAGGGTCTCGTTGACCCGGCGGAAGGCGTCGTCCGGCGTGCCCTCGGCGCCCGCGCGCACGGTGTAGCGCGCCAGCGCCGCCGCGCGGGCCGCCTCGACGCCGTGGCCGCACACGTCGCCGAGCGCGACGTGCCACGCGCCGTCGGCGCCCGGGTAGACGTCGTAGAAGTCGCCGACCAGGCCGCCGCCGTCGCCGGCCGGCTCGTAGGAGGCGGCGAGCTCGAAGCCCGGCACGGTGGGCAGCTCGGGCGGGAGCAGGGAGTCCTGGAGCATCGCCGCCATCGCCTTGGCGCGGGCGGACTCCTCGCGCAGCCCGATTTCACCCGAGACGGCGTGCGCGAGCGTCTCGAGCACCTGGATCTCGCGCAGGGTCCACGTGCGCGGCTCGACGTCCCCGACGCAGATCGATCCGAGCGGCTGGCCGTCCTTCGAAGTGATGCGGACGCTGGCCCAGGCCCCGACGCCGAACTCGGTCACGGGCACGAGGTCGCGCGTGCGCTCGTCGAGCCTGGTGTCGTCGACGATGAACGGCTCGTCCGAGCCGATCGAGTGCTGGCAGAACGACTGGCGCAGCGGCATCTCGCGATCCCCGACGTCGTCGGGATCGACGCCGATGCAGCTCTTCCAGTACGAGCGCGCGTCGTCGACGATCGTGACGAAGGCCATGGGCGCGTCGAGCACGATGGAGGCCAGCCGCGTGAGGCGGTCGAAGGGCTCCTCGGCGTCGGAGTCGAGCAGCTGCGAGACCCGCACGGCGGCCAGGCGGCGCGGGTCGAAGACGGCAGGGGAGAGGGGGAGAGCACTCACGCGGCGCGAGTGTAAGTCGCGTCCGGACGCCGACCTGCATCGTTTCGCCCGCAGTACGGCGCATCGACACGGTTCTGGACGAAGAGGCGAGGGCCGCGCGAGCGTCCAGCTACCCCGTACGGGGGATCGGCGGATGGGGCGGGCACTGCGCCCGCCCCAGGGCCGACCGGTCATGGGTCGCGGATTTACTTCATGTCCCAGGTCATTGAACGTCGTACCTGGGCGGTATCGACATTCCTGGCCACCGGGACCGGCCGCCGCACCGAAGTGCGACGCGGGACCCCGGCTGACGCCACGCAATGGGCATCCGGCCAAGTGTGCGGCCCGCCGGCCCCTCCACGGTACCGGTAGCTTGCGGCCAGCCGATGCCCGAGCGTCTCACCCCTGCCGACGCCGTCGCGCGACTGGAGACCCGCGACACGCTCGCCGATCCCGCTCGGTCCCGGTCAGCCCTCGGAGTTCCTGCAGGCGCTCGGCGGGCGCGACGACTGGGAGGACCTGCGGATCGGCGGCGCGCTGCTGACCGTCTGGAGCGAGGCGTTCCTGCATCCCGGCGTCCACTACCTCTCGGGCTTCTTCGGCCCGCTCGAGCGCGCGCTGCGCGACCAGGACGCGAACATCGGCTTCACCCCGGCCGACTTCCGCCGCTTCGACCCGCTGCTGCAGCAGCAGAACCCGCGCGTGGTCACGACGATGGCCACCCCGCCCGACGCCGACGGCTGGTGCTCGCTCTCGCTCCACGCGGGCGGGACGCTGGGCGAGCTGCACCGCGCCGGCGCCGACCCCGACCGGGTGCTGCTCGTCGAGACGTCGGCCCGGTACCCGCGCACGCACGGGCTGCCGCCCGAGCACCGCCACGCGATCCACGTCGACGAGATCGACGTCCTCGTCGAGGGCGACGCCGCGCCGCTGCCGCTGCCCGACCCCGAGCCCAACGACGTCGACGAGCAGATCGCCGAGCACGCGGCGCGCCTACATCCCGGACGGCGCGACGCTGCAGACCGGCATCGGCGCGATCCCCTCGCGCCTCGCCGCGATCCTCGCCGAGGGCGACGGCGGCGGCTACGGCATCCACTCCGAGATGTTCACGACCGGGCTCATGCACCTGCACGAGGCCGGCAAGGTCGCCAACCGACAAGGGGCTCTACGACGGCGTCTCGGTCGCCACGTTCGCGCTGGGCACCGAGGAGCTCTACGCCTGGCTCGACGACAACCCGACGTCGCCTTCCTGCCCGGTCGAGCTCGTCAACTCCCCCGACCTGATCGCGATGACCGAGTGCGCCGTGACGATCAACGGCGCGCTGGCCGTCGACATCCACGGCCAGGTCGTCGCCGACACGCGCGACGCCGACGCAGTTCTCCGGGATCGGCGGCCACGAGGACTTCGTCTCGGGCCCCGGGCTGTCCCTGTCCGACCGCGCGCTGCTCTGCCTGCCGGCCACGTACACGCAGCGGCGGCGAGCTGATGTCGCGGATCGTGCCGTGGTTCGGCCCGGGCGCCGTGATCACCACCCCGCGCCACCAGGTCGACGTGATCGTCACCGAGTACGGGGCGGCCGAGCTGATGGGCCTGACCGTGCACCAGCGCGGCCTCGCGCTGGCCGAGATCGCGCACCCGGACTTCCGCGACGAGCTGCGCGAAGCGGCCGAGCGCGCCTCGCACGGTCGGTCACCTGTGAAGTAGCCGGTTGAGCGGCTCCGACCCGGTTAGGGTCAAAGGACGCCGTTCCTCCCTGGGAGGGGACCCATGCAGCAGCTCTCGAGCCTCGACGCGCTCTTTCTCGCGCTCGAGAACGACACGACCTACGGACACGTCTGCGGCCTGGCCGTGGTCGATCCCTCGACGACGAAGTCCGGCACGCTGGGGCGTCGCGACGTGGCCCGCGTGATCCGCGACCGCATCCACCTGCTGCCGCCGTTCACCCGGCGCCTGGCCGAGGTGCCCTTCGGCCTCGACCACCCGTACTGGATCGAGGACCCGGACTTCGACCTCGACTACCACGTGCGCGACATCGCGCTCGCGTCGCCGGGTTCGGACAAGCAGCTCGCCGACCAGGTCTCGCGCATCGCCGCGCGGCCGCTGGACCGCCGCCGCCCGCTGTGGGAGGTCTACGTGATCCAGGGCCTCAAGAACGACCGGGCCGCGATCCTGACGAAGATCCACCACGCCGTCGTCGATGGCGTCTCGGGCCAGGAGATCCTCTCGGTCCTCTTCGACCTCGAGCCCGACGGCTCGGACACCGAGTCGGCGCCCTACGACCGCACGCCGGAGAACGAGCCCGGGTTCGCCGAGATGCTCGGCCGCGGCCTGCTCGGGCTGCCCAAGCAGCCGGTCCGCGCACTCGGCGCGCTGCCCGGGATGCTCCCCAACCTCGACGAGATCCCTGGCGTCAGCAACATGCCCGGCGCCGGCATGCTCGGCGGGATCTCCCGCCGGGCGCAGCGCATGGCCACGCGCAACCGCGACGGCCGCGTCGTCGAGTGGTCCTCGGCCAAGGCGCCGCGCACGATGTTCTCGGGGCAGATCTCGCCGCACCGCCGCTTCGCGTTCACGTCGCTGTCGCTCGACGACGTCAAGGCGATCAAGAACGAGTTCGGCCTGACGGTCAACGACGTCGTGATGGCGCTGTGCGCCGCCGGCCTGCGCGGCTACCTCCAGCGCCACGACGCGCTGCCCGACGAGCCGCTGCTCGCGATGGTCCCGGTGTCCGTGCGCACGAAGGCGCAGATGGGGACCTACGGCAACCGCGTCTCGGCGATGATCGTGACCATCCCGACCGACGAGGCCGACCCGCTGACCCGCCTGCAGAACGCGCACGGCGGCATGGCCAGCGCCAAGGACCGCCACCAGGCCACGCCGGCCAGCCTGATGCAGGACGCCGCGCAGTGGATCCCGCCCGCGATCTCCGCCCGCGCCGCGCGCGTGGCGATGGAGCTGTCGGGCCGCGGCGACGTGCGCCCGCCGTTCAACGTCGTGATCTCGAACGTCCCGGGCCCGTCGATGCCGCTCTACTGCGCCGGCGCCGAGCTCGAGTCGCACATCCCGGTCTCGGTCGTCGTCGACGGCGTCGGCCTGAACATGACGGTGATGTCCTACCGCGATCACATCGACTTCGGGTTGACCGCCGATCGCGAGATGGCGCCGGACCTGTGGACGATGATCGACGACATCCGCGTGGCCTTCGACGAGATGAAGGAGCTGCTGCCCGAGTCCAAGCGGGCCAAGCCGAGCAAGGTGGCGCCCAACGGCAAGAGCAAGGCGACCGCGAACGGCAAGGCCAAGGCGGGGGAGAAGGCCTCCTCCTAGGGCGTCACCATTGGGGCATGTGGGCGGTCCGCTACCTGCTCCCCGCCGTCGTCGTCCTCGCCGGCCTCGTCGTCCTGATCGCGGGGCCGGGTTCGGCCAAGCTCGAGGGCGGCGCGGCGATGATCGGCGCCGGCCTGGCCATCGGCCTGCTCAACGCGCTGCACCGCTTCGGCGTCTCGGGCGACGCCGACCGCGATGCCGAGGAGGCCGCCCGGCGCCACTTCGAGGAGACCGGGGAGTGGCCCGACTGATCGCTCAGCCGATGATGAGGTGCCGGGCGAGGAACTCCGTCTCGTCGGCCGCCGAGCGCTCGAAGCCCGCGCCCGTGTAGAGGTCGAAGTGGCCGGAGTCGTAGCGCCGGATCTCCCCGGACGGCGCGGCGGCCGCCGCCTGCGGCGGCGTAGGCGGGCGGGGTGAGATCGTCCCTTTCCGCTATGGCGACCAACAGCGGACAGGCGATCCGCTTCGCGCGGCGGCCCGGGCGGTAGAGCGCGACGCGCAGGGCGATCCGCGCGGCGACCCGGTTCTCCCACGTCGAGCCGGGCTCGGTGATCACGCGGAAGCCGGGCTCGGACTGCGGGGTGGTCATCACGGCCAGCGCGCCGGGCGGCCCGGTCGCGCCGATGTAGTGCGGCGGGCGCCCGCGGCGGGCGCCGAGCTCGTCCCGCAGGCCGGCCGACGGTCAGCCGCGCGACGTGGCCGACGCCGAGGTGGCGCAGGTTGCGCAGGCCGTCGGCGAACGGCGCGTGGGAGACGGCCGCGGCCAGGCGGCCGTCCTCGGCGGCGATGGTCAGCACGTGCCCGCCGCCGAACGAGGAGCCCCAGGCGGCGACGCGCTCGGCGTCGATCTCCTCCCGCGCCCGCGCGTAGGCGATGGCCGAGCGCCAGTCCTCGAGCTGGCGGTCGATGTCGAGCAGCTGGCGCGGCTCGCCGGGGCTGTCGCCCGAAGTGGCGGTAGTCGAAGACCAACGTGGCCATGCCCGCCGCGGTGAAGCGCTCGGCGAAGGCGTCGAGGCGCTGGTCGCGCACCGCGCTGAAGCCGTGGGCGAGGACGACCGCGGGATGCGGGACCGGGACCCTCGGGAAGGCGGAGCGCGGCGTCGCAGTGGCCATCGCCTGAGGTGAAGGCAAGGGCCTCGTCGGACACGAGGCCGGGACCCTATCCACCCGGCTACACTCGGATGTCCAATGGCCCGTGGAGATGTACGAATCGGCGTGACCCTCGCCTGCGAGGACTGCAAGCGCCGCAACTACCAGACAAACAAGAGCAAGCGGAACAACCCCGAGCGCATCACCCTGCGCAAGTACTGCCGTTGGTGCAAGTGCCACACGGGTCACCGCGAGACTCGCTGACCTGAAGGGCGCCCGCGTGGCCCGCGACCGCAAACGCGCGCGCGACCGCCGCGCCCGCGCCTCCCGCGAGGAGATCGACGGCCTGCCTCCGCAGGACCAGAACCTCGACGACCAGCCCGGTCCGCTCGGGCACAGCGCCCCTGACACCGAGCTCGCCGCCGCGCAGCTCGCCGTCGGCCGGCCCGAGCTCGAGGACGACGAGCTGCTCGACGACGACGGTCCCGGAGGCTCGGCCCCGGACGAGCTCCAGGAGGAGGTCCACGTCGCCGGCCGCCAGACGCGCCGCCAGCGGCGCCTGGCCCAGCTCCAGCAGGCCGAGGCCGAGGCGGCCGAGACCGAGGAGGCGGCCGACCGAGCCGGCCGCGCCCGTGCCCGCCGAGCGTCCGGCCGAGGGCGGCAACCGCGTCATCGCCTTCCTCGGTGCGTCGTGGCGCGAACTCCAGCGAGTACAGTGGCCTGACCGGCAGCAGGTGGCCCAGGCGACGGGCGTGGTCCTCGTCTTCGTGGTCATCGCCGGTCTCTATCTCGGGCTGACCGGGGCGCTCGCGTCCCGGCTCGTCAAAGCCCTCCTCTCTTAACCCCCGCCGAAGGTCCCCCCATGTTCCGCTGGTACGTCGTCAACACCTACTCCGGTCACGAGAAGAAGGTCAAGCAGAACCTCGAGCACCGCGTGACCTCGCTCTCGCAGCAGCGCGCCGTGCGCCAGATCGTGGTGCCGACCGAGACCGTGTCCGAGATGAAGGACAACCAGAAGATCCAGGTCGAGAAGCGGACGATGCCCGGCTACGTGCTCGTCAACATGGACCTCAACGAGGACTCCTGGAGCCTGGTCAAGAACACGCCCGGGGTGACCGGCTTCGTCGGCGCCTCGCAGGAGCCCGTGCCGCTGACCCAGGTCGAGGTCGACCGCCTGCTCCACCGCGAGACCGCCGAGCGCCCCCGCTCGCGCGCGCAGTTCACGGTGGGGGAGACCGTCAAGGTCATCTCCGGCCCGCTCTCGGACTTCTCCGGCGAGATCGCCGAGATCAACGAGGACGCCGCGCGCCTGAAGGTGCTCGTCTCGATCTTCGGCCGCGAGACGCCGGTCGAGGTCGGGTTCGACCAGGTCAAGAAGGTCTAGGCTCAAGGCTCGTCATGGCGAAGAAAGTTCTGACCACCATCAAGCTCCAGGCCGTCGGCGGCCAGGCCAGCCCGGCTCCGCCGGTCGGCCCGGCGCTGGGCCAGCACGGCGTGAACATCATGGAGTTCGTCAAGGCGTTCAACGCCCAGACGAGCGACTCGATGGGCACCGTCGTCCCCGTCGAGATCACGGTCTTCGAGGACCGCTCGTTCACGTTCATCGTCAAGTCGCCCCCGGCGGCGGTGCTGATCAAGCAGGCGATCAACCTCGACAAGGGCTCGGCCGAGCCGCACCGCGAGAAGGTCGGCAAGATCACGCAGGCGCAGCTCGAGGAGATCGCGCAGCGCAAGCAGGCCGACCTCAACGCCAACGACGTGGCCGCAGCGGCCAAGATCATCGCGGGCACCGCCCGTTCGATGGGCGTGGACGTGGTCTGATGCCCAAGCACGGAAAGCGCTACAGCGACGCCAAGGAGCGCATCAACCGCGAGCACGAGTACCTGCCCGCCGAGGCGATCTCGCTGCTCAAGGAGGCCAAGGCCACGAAGTTCGACGAGTCCGTCGAGCTCCACGTGCGCACCGGTCTGAACGTCCGCCACGCCGACGAGCAGCTGCGCGGCACCATCGCGCTGCCCAACGGCCTGGGCAAGGACGTCACGATCGCCGTCTTCGCCCGCGGCGACAAGGCCAAGGAGGCCGAGGAGGCCGGCGCGGACGTCGTCGGCGCCGACGACCTCGCCGAGCGCGTCCAGGAGGGCTTCACCGACTTCGACGTGGCGATCGCCACGCCCGACCTCATGCCGGTCGTCGGCCGGCTCGGCCGCGTCCTCGGCCCGCAGGGCAAGATGCCCAACCCGAAGGTCGGCACCGTCACGATGGACGTCAAGACGGCCGTCGAGGAGGCCAAGTCCGGCAAGGTCGAGTACCGCACCGACCGCAACGCGATCGTGCACCTCTCGATCGGCAAGACCTCCTTCGACGAGCGCGCGCTGCTGGAGAACTACGTGGCCGTGATCGAGGAGCTCATCCGCGCCCGTCCGTCGGCGGCCAAGGGCCGCTACCTGCGGTCGGTCACGCTGGCCTCGAGCATGGGCCCCGGCATCAAGGTCGACTCGAGCCGCGTCCGCGACGCGCTGGAGGAGCCCGCCGCCGCGTAGGCTGAGCCAAGACTTTTTCAATCGCCCTGCCCGAGACCCCCGGCCACCGATAAGCCCGGGGCAGGCGGAGCGCGAGAGCCCGGCCGGAGAACCCGGCCACGCCTCCTGCGCCCGCCCTTCGTGCGGGCGCTTCGTATGAGAGGAGGAGTGTGAACAAGACAGAGAAGGCAGCCGTCGTCGAAGAGCTCGTGGTCGACATCCGCGAGGCCGACGCGATCTTCGCGGTCGACTACCGCGGGATCTCCGTGGCCGGCGCCGCCGAGCTGCGCGGGAAGCTCCGCGAGGCCGACGCCCGGTTCCGGGTCGTCAAGAACACGCTGACCGAGCGCGCGGCCGACGAGGCCGGCGCGGAGGCGCTGCGTCCGATGCTCGTGGGCCCGACGGCCCTCGCGTTCGTGCGCGGCGATGCCGCCCTGGCGGCCAAGGCGCTCAACGACGTCGCGCGCGAGACCAACCTGCTGGAGTTCAAGGGCGGGTTGATGAACGGCGACACGCTGTCGCCCGACGACATGCGCGCGATCGCGCGGCTTCCCGCTCGCGAGGTGCTCTACGGGCAGCTCGTGGGGCTGGCGGCTTCGCCGATCACGGGCCTGGCCCGCGGCCTGGGAGCGATGATCTCCGGCCTGGCGATCGCGCTCGGCGCGATCCGCGACGAGGGCAAGGTCGGCGGCGACGCGCCGGCGGCCGAGCCCGAGGCCCCGGCCGCCGAGGACGCCCCGCCGCCGAGGCCGAGGCTCCCGCCGAGCCGAGGCTCCCGCCGAGGAGGCTCCGGCCGCCGAGACCGAGACCGAGACCGAGGCGTCCGCCGACAGCGGCGACGACGCCGACAAGACTGAGAACACCGAGGAGGACAACTGATGGCGACCAGCACCCAGGATTGGATCGAGGAGCTCAAGGGCATCTCCGTGCTCGAGCTCTCCGAGCGCATCAAGGCGCTCGAGGAGGAGTTCGGCGTGTCGGCGACGGCCGTCGCGGCCGCGGCCCCGGCCGCCGGCGGCGCGGGCGACGGCGGCGGCGCCGCGGAGGAGGAGCAGTCGGCCTTCGACGTCGTGCTCACCGGCGCGGGCGACAAGAAGATCCAGGTCATCAAGGTGGTCCGCGCGGCCACCGGCCTGGGCCTCAAGGAGGCCAAGGCGCTCGTCGACGAGGCCCCCAAGCCCATCAAGGAGGGCGTCGACAAGGACGAGGCCGACAAGCTCAAGGGCGAGCTCGAGGAGGCCGGCGCCTCCGTCGAGGTGAAGTAGCGCGACTGAGGGGACAGTCCCCTCGTTCGCAGTTTGCGACTGGGGGGACAGTCCCCTCAGTCGCACGAAGGGCCGGCGCGACGCCGGCCCTTCTTTTTGGTCTAGACTCGACTTGACACACTGTCAAGTAGGAGGGCAGATCCCCGCATGGCCACGCTCCACGATCTCTGGCAGGGCGACGTCGCGACCATCACCGACGAGTCCACGCGCAGCCAGGTCACGCTGATGGACCCGCAGCAGCTCTACGAGCTGTGGGAGCGCCAGCCGTGGTCGGCGCACGGGATCGACCTCGAGCGCGACAAGGCCGACTGGGCCGAGCTCGACGACGAGATCCGCGGCGACGTCGTCTGGGGGCTGTCCTCGTTCTTCGTCGGCGAGGAGCGCGTGACCACCCAGTTCTCCGGCCTCGTGATGGCCTACGAGAGCCAGAGCGAGGAGGCCTACCTGACCACGCAGCAGGTCGACGAGGCCCGCCACGCCCAGCACTTCTCGCGCTTCTACGAGCAGGTCATGGCGATCGGCGGCGGGATGGACGCCCAGCTCGAGCGGGTGCGCGAGGACCTCAACGACTCGTTCGTGACGCTCTTCGACGAGCACCTCGTCCAGGCCGGCGAGGCCCTGATCGCCGACCCGCGCGATCGCGAGGCCAAGGTCGACTTCGTCACGACCTACCACATGGTCATCGAGGGCACGCTCGCCCTGACCGGGCAGAACTTCATCACCGACTGGATGGAGAAGAACGGGGTCTTCCCCGGCTTCACCGAGGGCTTCCGGAACATCTCGCGAGACGAGCACCGCCACGTGGCCTACGGCACCTGGTACCTCCAGCAGGCCGCCCGCGACGCCGGGCTGGCGCGCCGGATCCAGGACCGCCTGGCCGAGCTGCTGCCCGTCGCCGCCGGCGTGCTCGTGCCCACGGGCAAGGACCCGTTCGGCGAGTGGGACCTGCTCGGCTACTCGTCCGCCGAGGTCAACGAGTTCGCCTTCACGGCGCTGACCCGGCGCCTGAAGGTGATCGGGGTCGGCCTGCCGGACGCCTCGGCGGCCAGCGCCTGACCCGGGGTTCAAGTTCGCCCGGCACGCGCCGATACGGTCAACACCGTGTCGGAGCCCGAGCCCGCATCCCACCCTGCCCGCGCCGGCGGCGCGTTGCTGCTGGTGGGCGCGGCGATCGGGTTGCTCGACCTCGTCCGTGACGGCGCGTCGCCGCACGGCGCCGCGCGCTGGGCGATCGTCGCGGTGGCCGCGCTGGTCGCCGTCGTGCTCATCTCCCGCCCGCGCGCGGGGCGCCGCTGGCTGATCCTCGGCGCCACGCTGGGCTCGACGCTGATCACGGCCGACATGCTGCTGGCCGGCAACGCGCTCGACTCCGACGCGCAGATGCTCTACCTGCTGGTCATCGTCTTCGCCGCCTGGCACCTGGGGGCGATCCAGATGCTCGCCCAGCTCTCGCTGGCCGCCTTCGGCTACGGGCTCGCGCTGCACTCCAGCCACGCCGCCCACGGCTTCACGCGCTGGACCACCTCGGTGATCGCCCTCGCCGTCGCCGGCGGGTTCGTCGCCGCCACGCGGCGCACGCTGCAGGGCGTGATCGACGGCTACGCGGAGCAGGCGCGCCGCGACGAGCTCACCGGCCTGCTCGGCCGCCACGCCTTCGAGGAGCACCTCGCGGCCGAGTCGGCGCGGCTGGCCACCACGGGCAAGCCGCTGTCGATCGTGCTGGCCGACATCGCCGGGATCGGCGTGGTCAACGAGCACTCCGGCTTCCACGCCGGCGACGACGTCCTGCGCCGCGCCGCCGTGGCCGTCGGCCGCGAGACGCGCGCCGCCGATCCCTTCGCCCGCTGGGCGGGCACCGAGTTCGCCCTGCTGCTGCCCGACTGCCCCGCCGACCGGGCCCGCGAGGTCGCCGAGCGCATGCGCGACGCGGTCGCCGCGGAGTTCGCCGACATCGCGACGGGCATCGTGCTCGTGGCCGGCGTGGCCACGGCCGAGACCGCCGCCGACACCGACGGGCTGCTGTCCGTCGTCGAGGCCGCGCGCTTCCGCGCCCGCGCCGAACTGGCCGGCGGCGTCGCGAGCGCCGGGGAGAGGATCGCGCTCGCCGCCCCCGAGGGAGTTGCGGCCGCGGCCGCGCCGGGGTACCCTTCCGCCGTCAGCCGATAGTCGCAGCCGTCCAGCCAGAGGCTTCCGCGCCACATACGCGGGGGTCGGGACGGGGTCCGTGAGCGCTGACCGCCCTCCACGGCAGGGTCCGCCTTGCCGTGTGCTACGTTAGATGGCCGCGCTTTGCTTGCGCCTCGCGCCATCCGCCCGTCCTTCCCCATATCCGCCGAGGAGCCGCCGTCTTGGCACCAGTGACCCCCGCTCGCACGCGCCGTACGTTCGCGCGCCTGGAGAAGCAGCTCGAGGTTCCCAACCTCATCGACATCCAGCGCAAGTCCTTCTTGTGGCTGACCGACCCCGAGACGGGCGGTCTGCGCGAGACGATCGACGACATCTCGCCGATCGAGGACTACACCGGCAACCTCGCCGTGGGCTTCGGCCCCTTCGAGTTCGACGAGCCGGTCGCCTCCCTGGAGGAGTGCCGCGAGAAGGACCTGACCTTCGCGCGCCCCCTCACGGTCCAGGTGCAGTTCGTCAACCGCGAGACGGGAGAGATTCGCGAGCAGTCGGTCTTCATGGGCGACTTCCCGTGGATGACCGAGCGGGGCACGTTCATCATCAACGGCACGGAGCGCGTCGTCGTGACGCAGCTCGTCCGTTCCCCGGGCGCCTACCTGATGGAGCCCAAGGACCGCGAGAAGCAGGTCTTCATCGCGAACCTGATGCCGGCGCGCGGCTCATGGCTCGAGCTCGAGATCGACAAGAAGGGCAAGGTCTTCGTCCGGATCGACCGCAAGCGCAAGCTGCCCGTCACGGTGCTGCTGCGGGCGATGGGCTACGTCTCCGACGAGGAGATCCTCGGCCTCTTCGACAACTCGCACTACATCAAGAACACGATCGAGGCCGACACCGAGGTCACGCGCACCGAAGAGGGCGCGCTGATCGAGCTGTTCAAGAAGCAGCGCCCGGGCGAGCCGCCGTCGGTCGACGCGGCCAAGGCGCTGCTCAACCAGCTCTTCTTCGACCCGAAGCGCTACGACCTGACCCGGGTCGGTCGCTACAAGCTCAACGATCGCCTCGGGCTGGACGCGGATCTCGAGACCCGCACCCTCCAGCACGACGACATCATCACCCTGATCCGCAAGCTCGTCGAGCTGCCCAAGCACATGGGCATGCCCGAGGAGCCCGAGTTCGAGATCAAGGACTACGCGGCCGAGGCCGTGACGATGCCGCGCGAGCCGATCGCCGACGAGCTCGACGAGTACGAGAACTTCGGCAACCGCCGCCTGCGCACCGTCGGCGAGCTCATCCAGGAGGCCTTCCGCATCGGCCTCTACCGGATGGAGCGCGTCGTGCGCGAGCGCCTGACGACCGAGGACGCGGACACGATCACGCCGCAGACGATCGTCAACATCCGCCCGGTCGTGGCCGCGCTCAAGGAGTTCTTCGGCTCCTCGCAGCTGTCGCAGTTCATGGACCAGACGAACTCGCTGGCCGGCCTGACCCACCGCCGCCGCCTCTCGGCGCTCGGCGCGGGCGGCCTGACCCGTGAGCGCGCCCCGATCGAGGTGCGCGACGTCCACCCGACCCACTACGGGCGCATGTGCCCGATCGAGACGCCGGAGGGCCCGAACATCGGCCTGATCGGCTCGCTGTCCTCGTACGCCGAGGTCTCCGAGTTCGGCTTCGTGACCGCCCCGTACCGCAAGGTCGAGAAGGGCAAGGTCACCGACGACATCACGCATCTCGACGCGTCGAAGGAGAAGGACCGCTACGTCGCCGGCGCCACCACGCCGGTCGACAAGAACGGGAAGATCATCGACGACGGCGAGGGCGTCCTCGTCCGGCACGCCGGTCAGTACCTCTCGGTGCCGATCGAGCTCGTCGACTACATGGACGTCTCGCCCGACCAGATCTGGTCGGTCGCCACGGCGATGATCCCGTTCCTCGAGCACGACGACGCCAACCGCGCGCTGATGGGCTCGAACATGCAGCGCCAGGCCGTGCCGCTGCTCAAGACCGACGCCCCGCTCGTGGGCACCGGGATGGAGCTGCGCGCCGCCGGCGACACCGGCGACGTGATCCTCGCCGACAACCCCGGCACGATCGCCTACGTCGACGCCACGCGCATCGTCGTGGAGACCAAGGACGGGGCCGACGAGTACCCGCTGCAGAAGTTCATGCGCTCCAACCAGGGGACGCTGATCCACCAGAAGGCGCTCGTGAAGTCGGGCGACAAGGTCAAGGCGGGCTTCGCCCTGGCCGACGGCTCGGCGACCGACCAGGGCGAGATGGCCCTGGGCAAGAACCTGATGGTCGCCTTCATGTCCTGGGAGGGCTACAACTTCGAGGACGCGATCATCCTGTCGCGCCGCCTGGTCAAGGACGACGAGCTCACCTCGATCCACATCGAGGAGTACGAGATCGACGCCCGCACGACCAAGCTGGGCGACGAGGAGATCACCCGCGACATCCCGAACCGCTCGGAGGAGTCGCTGCGCAACCTCGACGACCGCGGCATCGTCCGCGTCGGCGCCGAGGTCCAGTCCGGCGACCTGCTCGTCGGCAAGGTCACGCCCAAGGGCGAGACCGAGCTGACCGCCGAGGAGAAGCTGATCCGCGCGATCTTCAAGGAGAAGGCGCGCGAGGTCCGCGACACCTCGCTCAAGGTCCCGCACGGCGAGGGCGGCGTCGTCATCGACGTGATGACGTTCTCGCGCGAGGACGGCGACGACCTGCCGCCCGGGGTCAACGACCTCGTGCGCGTGTTCGTGGCCAAGAAGCGCAAGATCTCCGAGGGCGACAAGCTCGCCGGGCGCCACGGCAACAAGGGCGTCATCTCGAAGATCGTCGACGAGGAGGACATGCCCTTCCTCGAGGACGGCACCCCCGTCGACGTGATCCTCAACCCGCTCGGCGTGCCGAGCCGCATGAACCTCGGCCAGATCCTCGAGACCCACCTCGGGTGGGCCGCCGCGCAGGGCTGGTACGACGACGACACCGCCGCCTACAAGGAGGCGGTCAAGAACCGCAACGGCACCAAGACGGAGAACTCGTCGCAGGCCAAGTGGGGGCGCGTCTACGTGTCCACGCCGGTCTTCGACGGCGCCACCGTCGAGGACGTCGACACGGCGCTCGTCGAGTGGCAGAAGGCCCACACCGCCGCCGGCGGGAAGATCAAGATGGACGGCGACCCCAAGGGCCGCCCCGGCGAGCAGGCCTCCGGCAAGTTCCAGCTCTACAACGGCCGCACCGGCGAGCCGTTCGAGCAGATGGTCACCGTCGGCTACATGTACATCCTCAAGCTGCTCCACCTCGTGGACGACAAGATCCACGCCCGGAGCACCGGCCCCTACTCCCTGGTCACCCAGCAGCCGCTGGGCGGCAAGGCGCAGTTCGGCGGCCAGCGCTTCGGCGAGATGGAGGTCTGGGCCCTGGAGGCCTACGGCGCCGCGTACACGCTGCAGGAGATGCTCACGATCAAGTCCGACGACACCGTCGGGCGCGTGAAGGCCTACGAGGCCATCGTCAAGGGCGAGAACATCGCCGAGCCGAGCATCCCCGAGTCGTTCAAGGTCCTGCTCAAGGAGATGCAGTCGCTGGCGCTCGACGTCAACGTCGTCTCCGAGGAGGGCGAGCCCGCGGAGATGGGCGACGAGGACGACGACCTGCTGCGCGCCGCCGAGGAGCTCGGCATCGATCTCTCCGGCGTCCGCGCCGGCGCGCCCGAGGAGGACGCGGAGGAGACCGACCAGCCCGAGGCCGCCGACGAGCAGGAGGAGCGCGTCGACACCGCCGACGAGGAGGGCGTGGCCCCCGAGGAGGCCGAGACGACGATCGACCCGTCGCTCGAGACCAGCGAGGAGGTCGCCACCGAGGACCTGGCGACCCACGACGACCCGTACGTGGAGGGGGCGCAGGACGGATAGAGGCGCCCGTCCCGCCTAACCCCCACCACTTTTCGACGTAAAGGAATCTCTTGATCGACATCAACAACTTCGACGCCATCGAGATCGCCCTCGCGTCCAGCAAGCAGATCCGCGGCTGGAGCTCGGGGGAGGTCACGAAGCCCGAGACGATCAACTACCGCACGCTCAAGCCCGAGAAGGACGGGCTCTTCTGCGAGCGCATCTTCGGTCCGACCAAGGACTGGGAGTGCTACTGCGGCAAGTACAAGCGCGTGCGCTACAAGGGCATCGTCTGCGAGCGCTGCGGCGTGGAGGTCACGCGGTCCAAGGTGCGCCGTGAGCGCATGGGCCACATCGACCTCGCCGCCCCCGTGAGCCACATCTGGTTCTTCAAGGGCGTGCCGTCGCGCATCGGCTACCTGCTCGACATGGCTCCCAAGGAGCTCGAGAAGGTCCTCTACTTCGCCGCCTCCATCATCACGTGGGTCGACGACGAGGCCCGTGCCGCGGACCTGGACGAGCTCCAGGTCCAGGTCAACGAGGTCCTCGACTCCTACGCCTCCGAGAAGGAGGAGCGCCTGCTCGAGCTCAAGGAGTCGCTCGAGCGCCGCGAGGAATATTGTCAAGCGCCAAGGAGTCCGGCTTCTCGGGCGAGGACTACCTCTGGTCCGAGGGTCTCGACGTCGACATCAAGAAGCTCGACGACGCCGAGCGCGAGAAGCTCCTCAAGGAGCTGCGCAAGACCTTCCAGGCCGACATGGACGACACCGAGGCCTACATCGAGGACGCGGCCGAGCGCATGCGTCAGGTGTGGGAGGTCTTCCAGTCGATGGAGCCCAAGCAGATCGTCGGCGACGAGTCGCTCTTCCGCGAGCTCAAGGACCGCTTCGGCAGCCCGTACGGCTTCGGCGAGTACTTCCGCGGCGGCATGGGTGCCGAGTCGATCCGCGACCTGCTCGAGCAGGTCGACCTCGACGCGGAGAAGACCGAGCTCGAGGATCAGGTCAAGACGGGCAAGGGCCAGAAGCAGGCCCGCGCGGTCAAGCGCCTGAAGGTCGTCTCGGCCTTCATCCAGTCCGGCAACAAGCCGGACATGATGGTGCTCGAGGCCGTGCCGGTGATCCCGCCGGAGCTGCGCCCGATGGTGCAGCTCGACGGCGGCCGCTTCGCGACCTCCGACCTCAACGACCTCTACCGCCGCGTCATCAACCGGAACAACCGCCTCAAGCGGCTGCTCGACCTCGGCGCGCCGGAGATCATCGTCAACAACGAGAAGCGCATGCTGCAGGAGGCCGTCGACGCGCTGTTCGACAACGGCCGCCGCGGCCGGCCCGTCACGGGCCCGGGCAACCGCCCGCTCAAGTCGCTCTCGGACATGCTCAAGGGCAAGCAGGGCCGGTTCCGCCAGAACCTGCTCGGCAAGCGCGTGGACTACTCCGGCCGATCGGTGATCGTGTCGGGCCCGTCGCTGCGCCTGCACCAGTGCGGCCTGCCGAAGCTGATGGCGCTCGAGCTGTTCAAGCCGTTCATCATGGCCCGGCTCGTCGAGCGCAAGGACGCGCAGAACATCAAGGCGGCCAAGAAGATGGTCGACTCGATGATCCCCGAGGTGTGGGACGTCCTCGACGAGGTCATCCACGAGCACCCCGTCCTGCTCAACCGCGCGCCGACGCTCCACCGCCTGGGCATCCAGGCCTTCGAGCCCGTGCTCGTCGAGGGCAAGGCGATCCAGGTCCACCCGCTCGTCTGCCACGCGTTCAACGCGGACTTCGACGGCGACCAGATGGCGGTCCACCTGCCGCTGTCGGCCGAGGCCCAGGCCGAGGCGCGGATCCTCATGCTGTCGGCGAACAACATCCTGTCGCCGGCGCACGGGGCGCCGCTGGCCACCCCGACCCAGGACATGGTCCTCGGCGCGTTCTACCTGACCTACGGGCCGGAGCCGGAGGAGCTCGACGCGATCGACCCGGCCAAGCACGACCCCCGGCCGCACGTGTTCCGCACGGCGCAGGAGGCCGAGTGGGCCTACGAGAACAAGGTCGTCGAGCTGCACGACATCGTCGAGTACCGCTCGTCCGTCCAGGACGCGCACGTGCTCACGACGGTCGGGCGCGTCATCTACAACGACCGCATCCGCCGCGCCCTCGAGGCCGCGCTGGGTGAGGACTTCGAGCCGACGAGCTACGCGTTCGTCAACCGCCCGATGCGCAAGCGCGACCTGACGGCCACGATCGACGTCCTGGTCCAGGCCTACGGCGCCGCCGCGGTCTCGCAGGTCCTCGACGCGTTCAAGGACCTCGGGTTCCAGCTACGCGACGAAGGCCGGCATCACCATGTCCAAGAACGACGTGGTCGTCCCGCCGAGCAAGCCGCGAGATCCTGGCCTCGTTCGAGGAGCAGGTCTCGGCGATCCAGGACGAGTACGACATGGGGCTGCGCGCCAGGAGGACCGCCACGAGGCGGTCGTCGAGCAGTGGAACCGGCCACCGACGAGGTCGAGACGGCGATGCTCGACAACCTCGATCCCCTGAACCCCATCTTCATGATGGCCAACTCCGGCGCCCGTGGCTCGTTCAAGCAGATCCGCCAGCTCGCCGGCATGCGCGGCCTGATGGCCAACCCGAAGGGCGAGATCATCGAGCGCCCGATCAAGGCGAACTTCATGGAGGGCCTCGACGTGCTCGAGTACTTCATCTCGACCCACGGCGCCCGCAAGGGCCTGGCGGACACGGCCCTGCGCACGGCGGACTCCGGCTACCTGACGCGCCGCCTGGTCGACGTCGCCCAGGACGTCATCATCCGGAGGAGGACTGCGGCACCGAGGAGTTCATCGAGCTCGGCGCTGACAAGGAGTCCGGCGACCTCAACGACAACCTGCTCGGTCGCTTCGCGGCGTTCGACATCGTCCGACCAAGCGCGGCGGGTCATCGCCGAGCAGGCGACGAGATCGACCGTCCCGAGCTCGCCGCACATCATCGAGCCGCGGCGGCCGACGAGGTCGACGCACGATCGCGGTGCGCTCGGTGCTGAAGTGCGAGCGCGACGAGCGGCGTGTGCCAGGCGTGCTACGGCCGCTCGATGGCGTCCGGCAAGACCGCCCAGATCGGCGACGCGGTCGGCATCATCGCCGCGCAGTCGATCGGCGAGCCCGGCACGCAGCTGACGATGCGCACGTTCCACACCGGCGGCGTCGCCGGCGCGGACATCACGCACGGCCTGCCGCGCGTCGTGGAGCTGTTCGAGGCGCGCAAGCCGAAGGGCCTGGCGAAGATCGCCGAGCGGACGGCACGGTCGCATCGAGGAGACGGACAAGGCGCTGACCGTCGTCATCACCGACGACGCCGGCGAGGAGCACCGCCACACGTTCCCGCGGCGCACGCGCCTGTTCGTCGAGACGGCCAGCAGGTCGAGGCCGGCCACCAGCTCAACGAGGGGTCGCTGTACCCGCACGAGCTGCTGGCGATCCGCGGCCGCACGGAGACCGAGCAGTACCTCGTCAAGGAGGTGCAGGAGGTCTACAAGTCCCAGGGCGTGGACATCAACGACAAGCACATCGAGCTGATCGTGCGCCAGATGCTCAAGAAGGTCCGCGTCGACCAGAAGGGCGACACGGACTACCTGCCCGGGCCAGTTCGTCGACCGCTACGAGTTCGCCGGGTCAACGCGAGGTCAACGCCAAGGGCGGCGAGGCGGCGCAGTACGAGGAGATCATCCTCGGCATCACGAAGGCCTCGCTGAACACGGACTCGTTCCTGTCGGCCGCCTCCTTCCAGGAGACGACGAAGGTCCTCACCGACGCCGCGCTCGAGGGCAAGAAGGACCGCCTCAACGGGCTGAAGGAGAACGTCATCATCGGCAAGCTGATCCCGGCGGCGACCGGGCCTCAAGCGCTACCGGCGGATCGAGATCGAGCCGGCCGAGCCGCTGCCGCGCGCGATGGACGACGTCGGCCTGCTCGACCAGGACGAGATCGCGGCCGAGCTCGGGCTCGGCGACGGCGAGGCCTCGGCGGCTTCGGCGCGGCGTTCGACGAGGACATCGCCGCCCTCGAGGAGATCGGCGCCGGCGGCGCCGACACGGGCTTCGCCGAGGAGCTCGCCGACCTCGACGTCCCCGACGAGGAGTAGGCGTCCGCCACACGTCACGCGAAGGGCCCGGCCACTGCGGCCGGGCCCTTCG
>CAVTSQ010000007.1:0-872657 GCA_963737395.1 uncultured Solirubrobacterales bacterium
GCACGACGTCCGGCCGCAGGTCCGTCACTCCCGCGACGCCGGCCGCGCCGTCAGCGGCCTCGCCGACGACCTGGAGGTCGTCGTGCTCGCTGAGCGCGAACTTGAGCAACAGCCGGAGATCGGGGCTGTCGTCGCAGAGAAAGACGCGGATGCGCCGGTCGGCCGGGGGGGACATGAAGGGAGAGCCGCAGGCCAAGCTTCTTGGACTGGGCCGCGCGAGCATAAACCTCGCCGCGAGGTTCAGTCGATGTTCCAGCGCTCGAGGTCGCGCAGCCACGCCGCGGCCGTGCCGTCCGAAGGGGCGCGCCAGTCGCCGCGCGGCGAGAGCGATCCGCCGTGGGAGACCTTCGGGCCGTTCGGCAGCGCCGAGCGCTTGAACTGCGCGAAGGCGAAGAAGCGCTGGCAGAAGAACTCGAGCCAGTGGCGGATCTCGGCCTCGTCGTAGGCGGCGCGCTTGGCGTCGGGGAAGTTCGGGCGGCCAGTCGCCCCGCTCGGCGTCGCGCCACGCGTGCCAGGCGAGGAAGCCGATCTTCGTCGGGCGGAAGCCGTAGCGCAGCACGTGGAAGAGCGTGAAGTCGTGCAGCGCGTAGGGGCCGATCTTGGACTCGGTCGACTGCAGCTCCTCGCCGGGCACGAGCTCGGGGCTGATCTCGGTGTCGAGGATCGCCGTCGAGCGTCTCGCTGACCTCGCGCTCGAACTGCCGCTGAGCCGACGACCCAGCGGATCAGGTGCTGGATCAGCGTCTTCGGGACGCCGGCGTTGACGTTGTAGTGGCTCATCTGGTCGCCGACGCCGTAGGTCGCCCAGCCGAGCGCGAGCTCGGAGAGGTCGCCGGTGCCGAGCACGATCCCGCCGCGCTGGTTGGCGATCCGGAACAGGTAGTCGGTGCGCAGCCCGGCCTGGACGTTCTCGAAGGTGACGTCGTAGACCTCCTCGCCGCGCGGCGAAGGGGTGGTCGATCTCCTCGAGCATCAGCGCGGCGGTCTCGGTGATGTCGAGCTCGGCCGCGGTGACGCCGAGCGCGCGCATCAGCCGTGCGCGTTGGCCTTGGTCTCGTCGCTCGTGGCGAAGCCCGGCAGCGTGAAGGCGAGGATGTCGCGTGCGCGGGCGGCCGGCGCGGTCCATCGCCTGGGCGGCGACGATCAGCGCGTGGGTCGAGTCGAGGCCGCCGGAGACGCCGATGACGACCTTCGGGTCGCCGATCGCCGCGAGCCGCTGCCGCAGCCCGGCGACCTGGATGTTGTAGGCCTCGTAGCAGTCCTGCTCGAGCCGCTCGGGGTCGGCGGGGACGAACGGGAAGCGCTCGAGCCCGCGCCGCAGGCCGAGGTCGCCGCGCCGGGGGCGCCGAGCGTGAAGGCGATGCGGCGGAACGCGCCGGTCCGCGCGGCGTGGGTGCGGCGGTTGTCGTCGAAGGTCCCCATCCGCACGCGCTCCTGGCGCAGCAGGTCGAGGTCGACGTCGGCGACCGAGCGGCGGTCGCCGTCCGGGAAGCGCTCGCGTCTCGGCGAGCAGGACGCCGTTCTCGTAGATCATCGTCTGGCCGTCCCAGGACAGGTCGGTGGTCGACTCGCCCTCGCCGGCGGCGGCGTAGACGTAGGCGGCGAGGCAGCGCGAGGACTGCGAGCGGCAGAGCAGCTTGCGGTCCTCGGCGCGGCCGACGGTGATCGGGCTGCCGGAGAGGTTGAGCAGCACGGTCGCGCCGGCCAGCGCCGCCTCGGCGCTCGGCGGGACCGGGACCCACATGTCCTCGCAGACCTCGGCGTGGATGACGAGCCCGGGCACGTCCTCGGCGTCGAAGAGCAGGTCGGGGCCGAACGGGACGTCGGCGCCGCCGACGCGGATCTCGCCGCGCTGGTCGTCGCCGCCGCGCGAGCTGGCGGCCCTCGTAGAACTCGCGGTAGGTCGGCAGGTAGGACTTGGGCGCGACGCCGAGCACCCGGCCGCGGTGGACGACGACCGCGCAGTTGTAGATCCGGTTGCGGTGGCGCAGCGGCGCGCCGACGACGAGCACCGGCAGCAGGTCGGCGGAGCCCGCGACGACGGTGGCCAGCGCGTCCTCGACCCCGTCGAGCAGCGCGTCCTGCAGCAGCAGGTCCTCGATCGAGTAGCCGGTCAGGCTCAGCTCGGGGAAGAGCGCGACCGCGACGCCCTCCTCGGCGCAGGCGCGCGCCTGGCGCAGGACCGCCTCGGCGTTGGCCGGCGGGTCGGCGATGGCGACGCGGCCGGTGCAGGCGGCGACCCGGGCGAAGCCGTGCTCGTAGACAGAGCGGAAATCCATGCGGGCCGATTCATACCCTCTCCGCCGTGCCTGGTGCGCTGTGCTGACGCGCTCAGCTCATCGAGTGGCGCTCGCAGTCGGCCTGGAGCTCCGCGATGCGCACGTGGGCCTGTGTTCGGTTGCGGACCATCTCGAGGTTCGCGGCGGCGCGGTCGCTGCGGCGCAAGGCGAGCTCGGCGTCCAGCTCGGGCACGACGACGACCAGCGCCCCTCCGGCCAGCGCGGCACGACGTCCCACGCGACCCAGGGCGAGCGCCATCGTCACCTCGGCCAAGGGCGGCGGACGCTCGCCGAAGTCGACGATCAGCCAGCGCGAGCCGACGTCGAGCCGGGCATGCAGTCGGCGTCCCGTCTCGAAGACCTCGAGGAACGGGTTGGGGGAGAACTCCGTCGCGCGCTCCACGACGGTGGCGGGCTCCTGGTGGACCAGGTGGTGCGGACCTGCATCTCTGACGCGTTCGATGCTCACGGCGACCTCCGAAGGGCAACAAGCTTGCTTGTCGCGATCCACTCCGGAGCCGGCCTCCACAGCGACTCTGGCGCTCGTCCCGCGTTGCGTTCAGGCCCCCACCCCCGGCGTCGGCCGTGACACCGGATTCGGGTTCCGGTCCGAAGCGTAGTCCCGCTTCACGAGAAATCCAAGATGCCCCGTGATCAGTGCCGCCAGGGCCGCCGACGTCGCTCGCGCAGCAGCGCCCGGGCCGCGCCGTCACCGCTGACCCCGTGGACGGCGCCGCCGGGGTGTACCGAGGAGCCGGCGACGAACAGGCCGGAGACGGGCGTGCGGTAGCGGCACAGCTCGGGGGCAGGGCGGAAGATGAGCTGCTGGTCGAGCTCGTAGGAGCCGCCGGAGAGATCGCCGCCGACGAGGCTCGGGTTCTCGCGTTCGCTCTGCGCCGGTCCCCGGATGTGACGCGCGAGCACCGTGGCGCCGAAACCGGGGGCGAAGGTCTCGAGCCGGGCCTCCATCCGTCCGGCGATCTCGTCGTCGGGCACGTCGGAGTCGGGGGGCACGTGGGCGTAGGTGTAGAGCGTGTGCTGCCCGGCCGGAGCGCGCGAGGCGTCGAACAGGGAATGCTGGCCGACGACGAGGGCCGGGTGCTCGGGCACCTCGCCGCGATTGCCGTCGTCCGCGGCCTTCGCGAGGTCGCCGAGCTCGCCGGCGACCTGCACCACGGCCGCCTGCCGGGCGGCGGCGGCCGACCACGGGACGGGCTCGGCGAGGGCGTAGTCGACCTTGAACGCCGCCGTCCCGTAGCGCCAGCGGCGCAGCCGTCGCACGAGCCCGGCCGGGAAGGCCTCGTCGGGGAGCAGGCCGAGGAACGGGCCGGCGCTGATCGTGGAGATCACGGCGTCGGCCTCGACGATCTCGCCGCCGGTCAGCCGGACTCCGCGCACACGGCCGCCGCGGACGAGGATCTCCTCGACGTGGGCCGAGCAGCGCAGCTCGCCGCCGGCGCGTTCGAGGCGCCGGGTCAGCGCGGTGGCGATCGCGCCCATCCCGCCGCGCGGGAACGGCCAGCCGTGCGTGTGGGCGACCAGCTGGAGCAGGAAGCCGAAGGCACCGCTGCCGGCCGTGGTCGGCGGGAGGCCGGAGTGCATGGCCGACCCGGCCAGCCAGGCCGTCGGGCGCGTCGCCCCGTCGAAGAGGCCAAGTCCGAAGGCCTCGACCGAGCCGAGCAGCATGCGGGCGAGCTCGAGGCCGTCGCGTCGCAGGCCGAGCGCGAGGGCGGCGGGCCGGCGGACGGGGGGGAGGGTGCTGAGGATCGAGCGCACGAGGTCGTCGCCGCGCGGGCCGACCCGTTCGATCAGCTCGCGCCATGCCCTGCCGGCGCCGGGGGCGGCGGCCTCGAGCGAGGCGGCCGTGGCCTCGAGGTCGTGGTCGAGCGCGATCGCGGTCCCGTCGGCGAAGGGGTGGGCCATGATCGCCTGCGGTCGCACCCATTCGACGCCGTCGGCCTCGAGGTCGAGCGCCTGCATGACCGGCGAGGCGGCGGTCATCGGCACGAACCCCGCGCAGTGGTCGTGCACGAATCCCGGAAGCGTCAGCTCGGAGGAGAACGTCGCCCCGCCGGGGTGAGGAGCGTGTTCGAGCACGGTCACGGTCTCGCCCGCCGCGGCCACACGGCCGGCTGCGATCAGCCCGTTGTGCCCGGCGCCGATGACGAGAACCCGCACACCGGGCGTCTTACCCCGGCCCGGGGCGTGGAAGCGGGCGCTACCGCCGCCGCGATGGGGGTACCGGTCGCTCGTGTCGATCAACGAACGAACCTTCGATGTGCCGCGGGCCCGCGTCTGGGCGGCACTTGCCGATCCGTACGGCTACGGCGAATGGGTCGTCGGATCGCGAGAGATCCGCGACATCGAAGGCGATTGGCCGCAGCCCGGCTCGACCTTTCACCACACCCAGGGCTTCGGACCGGTCGCGCTCGTCAAGGACACCACCACCGTGCTCGAGTGCGATGAAGGACGCCGGCTCAAGCTCGAGGTCCGGATCCGGCCGTGGCTCATCGGTCACGTCGAACTGACCCTCGTCGACGACGGCGCCGGCACTCGCGTGCGGATGGTCGAGCAGACCCGGGGCGGCGTCATGAAGCCGCTCAAGCCGTTGCTCGACCGCGCCTACAAGCCACGCAACGTCGAGTCGCTGCGGCGCCTCGAGGCCCTGAGCGAGCGCCACGGGCACCTGACGGTCGGTTGGGAAGCAACGTCGTCGGATCGACGGCGACCACGAAGGCTTGTCGAGGTTGGGTCCCTGACCTAGGCTCGCGACGAGATGTTGGGTGACCGTTGATGCGCGAGGCGAGTGGGCTCGATGGCCGCATCGACGTGCCGCTCGAGCTCGGCGAGATCCGAGAGCAGCTGACTGCCGTCTACAGCGGGCCGCTGCTCAGCCAGTGGCGCTCGGAGATCGAGAAGGTCACCGGCGGCGGCAGCGCCGCCGACGAGCTCGAAGCCACCAAAGCTCAGCTCGACCTCCTGTTGCGCTGTCTCCCCGAGTTGCTCGGTCGCCTCGACACGGTGCATCTTCGCGTCAAGGCCCTCGAGCTCGAAGCGCGCGCCGAGCGCGACGAGCTGCCCGGATCCTGACGCGTCAGGCCGCGGACGCGAGGGCGTCGATACGCGCGCGGGCGAGCTCGGCGATCTCCTCGGCGTGCCGTGATACGAGGCCACTGACGACGTGCCTCTCCGCCGGCGTCGAGATGATCAGCCTCGCGCCGAGCAGCTTGCCGCGGGCCGCGATGCTGGTCACCTCCCGATAGGGGATCAGGAGCGTCTGGCGCAGCCCGACGAAGAGCAGCCGGCGATCGGTCAGGACGAGCACCCCGTCGTGGCCGCTGGTGATGCCCGGCGCCATGTCGAGCACGCGCTCGTCGGCTTCCTCGAGCTGCGCGAGCCGGTCGAGCAGCGGCTTGGCCTCCGCGATCCCCAGCCGCTCGACCCGGGCTTCGGCCAACCGGCCTTCCGCGAGCTCCGTCTGCGGCCGGCGCGCCGTGCTGATCGCCGTCACGTCGTGGGCGGCCTGGTCGACCTCCTCGGCAAGCTGCCGCAGGCTCTCCTCGTCGCGCCTGGGGCCGGTCACGACCTCCTGCCAGTCGGGCCCCTCGATGACGAGGTCGACATTCGACGGATCCTCGGCGCGGTCCGTGACCGCGGCCCGCACGGAGGCGTCCAACGCCAAGGTCCGATCCGGAGTGCTCAGCCGGTCGTCGTAGAGGATGAACTCGCTGCCGTAGGCGGCGATCGGGTTCGGCGCGCGGGCGAGATGCAGGTCGCGCTGCGCCCGCTCCACGGCCTGGTCGTAGAACCTCTCCGCCTGGCGCAGGGCCCGCCGGGCGGTCAGGATCTCATCGCGGTCGCGTTCCTGGGCCAGCCGCAGCTCGCGGGCCGCCGTCTCGTGCGCCTTGCGGTCTCGACGGCTGTCGGCGGATCTTCTCACGGCCTGGTTGACCCTAGATGGCGCCGGCAGGACGGGCAAGGAGTAGCGTGGCGAACGTGCGGCCCGGCGGCTGGAGTTGAGATCGGCGGTGTGTCGATGGCCTACGGAGTGGGATTGCTCTGCGCGGTCTTGTCGGCGTTCGGCACGAACCTGAGCTTCCTGTTCAAGCACCGCGGCGCCGTGGCCGCGCCCGACGTCGACGCGCGACGTCTGCTGCGCAGCGCCGTCGACCTCTTCCGGTCGAAGTGGTGGACGATCGGGTGGTCGATCGCCGTGGTCGCCTTCGTCGGCCACGTCGCGGCGCTGTCCCTGCTCCCGCTGTCCTTGGCCCAGGCGGTGCTGTCGGGCGGGTTCGTACTGCTCGCCGTGCTCGCCGAGCGCTACTTCGGCTTCAACCTGGGCCGGCGCCAATGGACCGGTGTCGGCATGGTGGCCGCCGCGCTCGTCCTGCTGGGGGTCACGAGCCACTCGCATCACGGCAGCACCTCGGACCACTCGGTGGCGGCGATGCTCCTCTTCGAGGGTGCGGCGGTGGGCCTCGGCCTCGCGCTGATCCTCTCCGAGCGGCTCGAGCGGCCCCGCACCCAGCCCGGGGTGCTCCTCGGCGCCGCGGCGGGCCTGGGCTTCGGGATCTCGGACGTGGCGATCAAGGCGGTCTCGGGCGACGTCGTCGGGGGACTGCCGTGGATCGCCCTGGCGCTGTGCGCCGCGGTCTTCTCGTTCTTCACCTCCGCGCGCAGCCTCCAGGTCGGCGAGGGCGTCGCGGTGATCGCGGTCACCTCGGTGGCGGCCAACCTGGCCTCGATCCTGGCCGGAGTGCTCGTCTTCGGGGACCCGATGGGGCGAGAGCCGCTCGAGGTCGCCGCGCGGATCGCCGGGTTCGCCCTGGTGCTGACCGGCGCCGCGCTGATGCCCGCGCCGGTGCGCGCGGCGCACGCGGTCGCCAGCCCGGCGTCGGTCTGAGCCGAGACGCGGCATGATGGCTAAAGGAACGTCGTCAGAACCGGAGAGTCCAATGAGCGAGTACGCAGTCGTCAACCCGGCCACGGGCGAGACGATCAAGACCTATCCGACGATCACCGACGAAGCGCTCGACGCCGCGATCGGCAGGGCCGACGCCGCTCACCGCGAGTGGGAGGGATCCTCGACGGTCGAGGACCGTGCCGGCCTGCTGCGCCGCGTCGCCGAGCTCCACACGGAGCGTCGCCAGACGCTGGCCGAGATCATCGTGCGCGAGATGGGCAAGCCCATCGAGCAGTCGCTGGGCGAGGTGGACTTCGCCGCCTCGATCTACGAGTTCTACGCCGACAACGCGGCCAAGCTGATGGCCGACGAGCCGATCGACCTGCTCGAAGGTGACGGAAGCGCGTTGATCCGCCGCGGCTCGCTGGGCGTGCTGATCGGGATCATGCCGTGGAACTACCCCTACTACCAGGTGGCGCGCTTCGCCGGCCCGAACCTCGTCGTCGGCAACACGATCCTGCTCAAGCACGCGCCACAGTGCCCCGAGTCGGCGGCGGCGATGGAGGAGATCTTCCACGACGCCGGCTTCCCGGCCGACGCCTACATCAACATCTACGCGACCAACGAGCAGATCGAGCACGCGATCGGCGACCCGCGGGTGCGCGGCGTGTCGCTGACCGGCTCCGAGCGGGCGGGTGCGGCGGTCGCCGAGATCGCCGGTCGCAACCTCAAGAAGGTCGTGCTCGAGCTCGGCGGCTCGGACCCGTTCATCCTGCTGGGCACCGACGACCTCGACGCCGCGGTCGAGTCGGCGGTCGGGGCGCGGCTGGAGAACACCGGGCAGGCCTGCAACGCGGCCAAGCGCTTCATCGTGCTCGACGAGTTCTACGAGCCGTTCCTGGAGAAGTTCACCGCGGCGCTGACCGCCGTGACGCCGGGCGACCCGAGCTCACCCGATTCGACGATCGGGCCGCTGTCCTCGGCGGGCGCCAGCGAGCGCCTGGACGACCAGGTCAAGCGAGCGGTCGAGCAGGGCGCGACGCTCGTCGCCGGCGGCGACCGCGACGGGAACTTCTTCTCGCCGACGATCCTGACCGGCATCGAGCCCGACAGCGACGCCTACCGCGAGGAGTTCTTCGGCCCCGTCGCGGCGATCTACCGCGTGGGGTCCGAGGACGAGGCGATCGAGCTCGCCAACGACACGCCCTACGGGCTGGGCTCCTACGTGATGACCAACGACTCCGAGCAGGCGCTGCGCGTCGCCGACCGCATCGACGCGGGCATGGTCTTCGTCAACGCCGTCGGCGCGGAGGCCGCCGAGCTGCCGTTCGGCGGCGTCAAGCGCTCCGGGTTCGGTCGCGAGCTCGGCCGCTTCGGCACCGACGAGTTCGTCAACAAGAAGATGATCCGCATCGGCGGCTGAGACCGACCGGCCGCGAGGCTGTCTGTCACCGCCCGCCGGGTAGCGCGGCGCGCGGTCGTCCCGTCGCCCGCGTCAACACCGTCCGTTCCCAGACAAGGTCACCGAAGGCGGTGCCCTGACGTGCGGCCGGGGTACCCGTCGCGCTGTATCTGGACCCGACGATCGAAGGGAGAGCCATGCCGTCCGAAGATCGGCGAGACGACCCACCCGAGACCGAACGCGTCCCGGTCGAGGTGCACGACCCCGCGTTGACGGAGCGCGCGAACGAGGTGCTCTCCGACGAGGTGCGGCAGGCCCTCGGGCGCGACGAGGTCGAGCTTCCTGCCGAGCAGGCCCGCTCCGCCGGCCGCGAGCACCCCGAGGAGCACGGGCTGCTCGACGCCTTGTGGGAGCGCCGAATCGTCGTCGGCATCTCCCTTGGCGTGGCGATCGTCGTGGCCGCGATCCTCGCGCTCACCACGGGATCGTGGTGGCTGTTGCCGGCCGTCTTCATCGTCTTCCTCTTGGCCACCTTCGTCGTCACCAGCGCGATCATCCGGATGACGACCCTCGTCGAGTCGCCTTCCTCGGAGGCCGCCGCGGCCCTCCAGGAGGAAGGCGTCCGCGACCCGGAGCGTGAGCTCAACGACCAGGTCCGCTCGTTCACGGGCGCGCCCGGCCCGGATGCCGAGGCCGTCGTCGAACCGGGCGAGAACGAGCGTCAGACCCAGCCCGAGCGCGCCCCCGGCGAGTCGGCGGCCGAGCAGGAGACGGCGATCACGCCCTCGAGCGGAGCTTCGAAGCCGGCCGGGCCCGGCGCGGGAGACCGCGACACCTAGCGAAAGCCACGACGAGCCGGGGCGATCTGGTCGAGTATCGACGCCAGGTAGAACGGACGATCCCCGGGGTGCTGAACACGACGCCGACCTCGCGGTGGGACGTCGGCCCGCGTCCTCAGTGCGCCGCGGGCACTTCGACGGCAGCGTCAAGCTGGCGGTAGCGCGCGGCGGCTGGCATACGGCGCACGAACGTGTCGCGCAGCCCGCGTTTCCACGCCGAATGGACATGGGCGACGCGGCCGGCGGTGCGCGACCGTCTGACGAGCATCGCCGCACGCTTCCGGCGTGCACGTTCGTAGGCACGCAGGGCGTCCGGGACGGTGCCATGCTCCCGTACCGCTTCGCCGAGCGCGACGGCGTCTTCGATCGCCTGGCACGCGCCCTGGCCGAGGAACGGCAGCATGGGGTGTGCGGCGTCGCCGAGCAGCGCGACGCGGCCATCGGTCCAGCGCCGCGCCGGCGGGCGGTCATGGAGCGGGTGGCGCAGGACCTCGGTGGTCCGCTGCAGGATCTCCGGGACGGGCGGGGCCCAGTGCCCGAAGGTCTCGAGCAGGTCCCGCTCGTCGCCCTCCCGTTGTGTGGCGTACCAGTAGACGCGGCCGCCGGACAGCGGGGCGACGCCGAACACGCCGTCTGCGCCCCACAGCTCACCGGCGAGCTCCGGCCTGTCGAACGCGACAACCCCGCGAGAGGCGATCAACCCGCTCTCACGCGGAGGCTCGGCGCCGAACAACTGCCCGCGGACGGTGGAGCGGAGACCGTCGGCGCCGACGAGCAGGGCGGACGAACCCGAGCCGCCGTCGGCGAAGCGCAGCGACACCCGCTGGTCATCCTGCGTGAACGACTCGAGCGTCTCGTTGAGTCGAACCGTGTCCGGAGACAGCGCGTCCAGCAGCGCCTTCTGCAGCTCCGCACGGTGCAGGAGGACGAGCGGTGCGCCGTAGCGCTGCTCGATCTCCTCGCCCGCGTCGCTCACGAGCGGTTCGCCGTTCCAGCGATACAGCCCAGCCCCGCCGCGCGGGATCTTGCTGCCGCGGATGCCCGTGACCCCGAGAGATTCCAGCGCCAGCACCGCGTTCGGCCACAGGCTGATGCCGGCGCCGACGGGCGCGAGCTCGGACGACGCGATCGTGTACGACGACCGGCAGTCCCTGTCGTTGCAATGCGACAGCGGTGGCGAGGCCGCCGATACCGGCGCCCGCGACGTGAATGGTCTCTGGTGATCTGATCATGAGGTGTACCTCGGCTTGGTGGTGTGCAGGAGGTCCGGCGCCGGCCCGGGAACGCGGGCGCCGGGATCGGTAGGGCGTGTCAGATCACGTCCTTGCGGGTCAGCAGGGCGGCCGCTGCGGCGACCGCGGCATGCAGCGAGGGCGGCCAGGCCGACGCCTGCGACGAGCTCGTCCTGGGCGAGCGCGCCGAGGAGCGCATACGGCAGGAACACGGCGGACCCCGTGAACGCCTCGAGCAGCTTCTCGAAGACCCATCCGCCGAACACGACCAGGACCGCTGCCGTCTGGTTGCGAGCCAGGAAGCCGACGGCTACTCCCAGACAGGCGAAGAGCGTCGATCCGATGACGAGCTCGGCGACCGAGCCCGCGCTCAGGTGCAACTGCGGGTCGCCGGCAGATGTGGCGACGGGTGCCGCGAGGGCTCCGGCCGTTACCGTGACACCGCTGACGACGGCTGAGAAGAGGACGATCGCAGCGAGCTTCGCGGCGATCAGGTCGCGTCGACGCGGCCCGGCAAGCGCCCTGTGGGCGATCGTGCCGTAGCGGAACTCCGCCGCCGAACGGGCGGCGGCGAAGAGCGCGAGGCCCGATTGCCGGGATCAGGGCCATCGTGCTCATGAAGGCGTCCAGCAGATCCTTATCGGTGTTCATGCCCTCCGTGCCGGCGTCGGAGAAATCGGCGTACACGATCAACGTGCCGAGCACCGCGATCGCGACGGCGGTGACGTAGGTGCTTCGCAGGCCGCGCAGATGGAGCTGCTCGGCGCGAATCAGACGGATCATGCGATCGCCTCCTGGGGCATGGTGAGCTGTAGGAAGACGTCCTCCAGGCTTGAGGACTCGGTCGTGATGCCGAAGACCACGATGCGGTGGTCGAAGGCGACCAGTGCGACGGACTCCTGATCGGAGCCGACGACGAGCAGGTCGTCCCCGTCGGGCGTGACGACGCTGCCTTCGGCGCGAAGCGCAGCGGCCAGCTTCTCGGGTCGCTCGGCTGTGACGCGGACGGGTGCAGTTCCGCGGGTCCTCAGCTCGTCCAGCCGCGCGTCCGCCACGAGCCTGCCGCGCGAGATGACCACGACACGGTCGACGGTCTGCTCGACCTCGGTGAGGACGTGACTGGACAGCAGCACGGTCCGGCCTTCGGCGGCGATCGCGCGAAGGAAGTCGCGGAGCCAGCGAATCCCCTCGGGATCCAGGCCGTTGGCGGGCTCGTCGAGGACCAGCAGGGCAGGGTCGCCGATCAGCGCCCCGGCCAGGCCGAGACGCTGGCGCATGCCGAGGGAGTAGCCACCGATCCTGCGATCTGCGGCTGCCCGCAGCTCCACGAGGTCGAGGAGGCGCTCCACCCGGGCGCGCGAGGCTCCCGCTTCCGCCGCCAGCAGGCGGAGGTGCCGGCGGGCGGTGAGCCTGGGGTGCGCGACCGCGTCGAGCATCACCCCGACGCTTCCGATGGGATCGGTCAGTTCCGAGTAGGTCAGTCCGTCGATCAGGGCGGTTCCTGACGTCGGTCGCGTGAGCCCTACCAGCGAACGCAGCGTCGTGGACTTCCCGGAACCGTTCGGGCCGAGGAAGCCGACGATCGACCCATCGCCGACGGCGAACGTCAGGTCATCGACGGCCCGGACGGCGCCGTAGTCCTTGGTGAGGTTTTGAATCGCGATCATGTCCAGCACCTTCGCCGAGAACCGGCAGGGGGACATCAGGGTCACCCCCTCAGCCGCCACCCTGAACTGGCCTGGGATGCGGGAGCGCCCCTGATGTGGCGCTCGGGGAACTGCGGGACGGTGCTCGCATGCACACTCATGCGACCGACAGCGCCATCTACGCCCGCCGTTGGAAGACGCTCGGCGTGCTCTCTCTCAGCCTGCTCGTCATCGGGCTCGACAACACCGTTCTCAACGTCGCGCTGCCGACGTTGCAGACGCACTTCGATGCTCATCGTCGACGCTGCAGTGGATCGTCGACGCGTATCTCCTCGCCTTCGCCGGCGTGCTGCTCACCATGGGAACGCTCGGTGATCGACATGGCCGTAAACGCGCGCTTCAGAGCGGTCTGGTGCTCTTCGGCGGCGCCAGCGTGCTCGCCGCGCTTGCCGACAGCTCGGGACAGCTGATCGCCATTCGTGCGGCCATGGGCGTCGCGGGAGCGATGATCATGCCGGCCACGCTCTCGATCATCCTGGACGTCTTCCCTCGCGACGAACGTCGCAAGGCGATCGCCATCTGGTCCGCCACCGCAGGTCTCGGTATCGGGCTCGGTCCGTTCGTCGGTGGCCTCCTGCTCGAGTGGTTCTCGTGGAGCTCGGTCTTCTGGCTCAACGTGCCGATCGTGAGCATCGCGCTGGTCCTCGGGCTCAAGCTCGTTCCGGAGAGTCGCGACCCGAGTCCCGGTGCGTTTGACCTCATCGGCGCATGCCTTTCGATCGCCGCGCTGGTCGCGCTGGTGTACGGCATCATCGAAGCGACGCCGCGCGGCTGGGACGATCCGCGGGTGCTCAGCTGCTTCGGCGCTGCGGCCGTGCTGGGTGTCGCGTTCGCCGGCTGGGAGCGACGGGTTGAGTCGCCGATGTTGCCGCTCGCGTTCTTCCGCAACCCGCGGTTCTCGGTCGCATCCCTGAGCATCGGGCTCATCTTCTTCGCGATGATGGGTTCGATCTTCGCCTTCACCCAGTACCTCCAGTTCGCGCGGGGCTTCAGCGCCCTCGAGGCTGGCGCGGCCATGCTTCCTCTCGCACTGGGACTGGTCATGGGCTCAGGCGCCTCGAGTCGGCTCGCTGAGCGTCTCGGGCGCAATCGGGTCATCGCCGGAGGCCTTCTCGGCGTCGCCGCCGTACTGAGCACGAGCGTGCTCTGGACGCCCGGCATGGCGGCGGTGCTCCTCGGGCTTGTCACCTTCGGCCTGGCACTCTCGATGGGCGCCACGATGGCTCCCGCCACCGACTCAGTCATGAGCGCCGTGCCTGAGAGTCGCGCCGGGGTCGGGTCGGCGATGAACGACGTGACCCGCCAGGTGGGCGGTGCGCTCGGAGTTGCCGTGATCGGATCGATCATTGGCGCCGCCTACACGGGCGACATGGAAGGCGTTGCTGCCGGTGCAGATCAATCCGTCGGAGCGGCTCACGCCATCGCGGGCCGCCTCGGCGCATCGGGTCAGCAGCTCGCCGACCAGGCCAGCCAGTCGTTCACAGACGCCCTCGGGTCGGGACTGTCGGTCGCGGCAGCCGTCGCCTTCGCAGGAGCGCTTCTCGTCTGGCGTCGCCTGCCCGGCGATCGCCGCGTCGGGTCCGAGCCGACCGCTGCGTCCGCTGCGGCCACCATGCCGTCGCCGGTGACTCCCGCGGCATCGAATTGATCCTCCGGCGTTACGAGTTCGAAGCCGAAGTTGCCACTGGACGGGGGAGCCGGCGCTTTCCGGTCGTCCGTTGCGAGGACCACGCAGGTGATGCCAGCCGGATCGTCATCGTGCAGGTGCAGTGGGCCTTGGAGTGCTCGACCGAATGTGGTCAGATAGCGCGATGCCGCGAGTGGCCGCAGAGTCGGTCGGACGCACGACCGAGCTCGCGCAGCTGACGGCCGCGCTGGACGACGTGGGCGCAGGCCGCTCGATCGGGCTCGCGGTGACGGGCGAGGCGGGCATCGGCAAGACGCATCTGTTCGGTGAGCTGCTCGAGGAAGCGGCACGTCGCGGGTGCCTGGTCTTCTCCGGTTCCGGCTCGGAGTTCGAGCGCGACCTTCCGTTCGGCGTGTGGGTGCAGGCTCTCGACGGCTATGCGGGATCGCTTGACGCGCGTGTCCTCGACGAATTGGGTGTCACCGACCGCGAAGCGCTCGGCGCGATCCTGCCGTCGCTCAGCGGCCTCGTCACGGCGTCCGGTTCACCGCTGCAGGACGACCGGCATCGCATTCACCGCGCCGTACGCACGCTGCTCGACGCTGTCTCCGACGCTCAGCCGGTGGTGCTTCTGCTCGACGACCTCCACTGGAGCGATGACGCCTCGATCGAGACGATCGCGGCGTTGCTGCGAAGACCGCCCGAAGGGGCAGTGCTGCTCGCACTTGGGTTCCGTACGGCAAAGGCGCCGGGACGACTGGCATCTGCGATCGACCGCACGGGCGTGGATGTGATCGAGTTGCGGCCGCTCGATGCGCAGGACTCCGCGGCTTTGATCGGTCCGGGCGTCACGGAAAGCCGGGCGGCGGCGATCTTCGCCGAGAGCGAAGGGAATCCGTTCTACACCCTGCAGATGGCTCGCGCGGCGAAGACACCGGTCCGCAGCACGAGCGCCGACCGGGTCGCGGCGGATACCGGGGTCCCGCGCCTGGTGGCCGCCGCGATCGTCGACGAGCTCCGAGCGCTCTCGCCGCAGGCCCTCGGTCTGCTGAACTCGGCCGCGATCGCGGGCGATCCGTTTGACCTCGACATCGCCGGCGTGATCTCCGAGCTGCCGGCCGAGCAGATGCTTCCCACGCTCGACGAGCTGCTCGCCGAGCGGCTCGTCCACGCAACCACCATGCCGCGCCGTTTCGCGTTCCGGCACCCGCTGATGCGACGCGCGATCTACGAATCCACGTCAGCGGGTTGGCGGCTGGGAGCCCACGCCCGAGCCGCGAAGGCGCTCGCGCAGTCCGGTTCGCCGGCGGCGGTGGCCCACCACGTCGAACGGTCCGCCGCGCCAGGGGACGCCGCGGCGATCACGCTCCTGCGCAACGCCGGGTCGGCGAGCGCCTCTCGCGATCCCGTCGGCGCGGTGCGCTGGTATCGGGCCGCGCTCCGCCTGATCAGTCCTGACGATGGGCCCACGCGGCTCGACGTTCTGGTGCGCCTCGCGGAGGCGTTGCGTGCGACGGGCGATCTCGAGGCGTCCGCCGCGCAACTGCGGGAGGCGCTGGAGGAGACCCCGCCCGAAGACCTGGCGCTGCGATTGCGCCTGACCTCTGCCCACGCCAACTGCCAGCACTTCCTGGGACATCACCTCCTGGCGGAGACCCAGTTGGTGTCCGCCCTGGACGCCTTCGCCCAACCCGGATCGCCCGAGGCGGTGGCGGTGCTCAGAGATCTCACGATGGGTGCGTTCTTCACGCTCGATGACGATGCGATGTGCCGGTACGCGCAGGAAGCCCTTGACAGCGCACGGGAGTCCGGCGACCACGCGTTGGTCGTGGCGACGACCTGCGCATTGGCCCACGCAACGGGCATCGCCGGGCGGACCGCCGAAGCCGTGTCGGCCATCGAGGCCGCCCACGCATTGATCGACCCGCTCACCGACAGCGAGCTCGTGCCGCATCTCGAGGCGCTCAACCGCCTCACCTACGGGGAGCTGGCCGCGGGGCGATTTTACGACGCGATCGGCCACGGAGAACGAGGTGCGGCCATCGCCAAGAGGACCGGCGGGATTGCGTACGCACCGCTGACTCTCATAGCGCGGTGCATGAGTCTGACCATGGCCGGTGAGTACACCGCTGCGACGGAGCATCTCGACGAAGCGCTGGAGATCGCGGAGGTGCTCGCGAACGATTACGTCACCTGTTCCGTTCTCGCGACCGGCGCGCTGGCGTGTCTCATCCGCGGGGACATCGAGCGCGGCACGGAGCTGAGCGAACGGGGAGCGTCGTCCGTCGGGGACAGGCGAGCGAGCCGTATCGCCATGACCATCCGCTTTGCGCTCGCGACCGCGCGGCGTGTAAGTGGCGCGACCGCTGCTGATACAGAGCATCTCGTGTCCGACGCCGGCGGCTGGAACCTCGGACCGGTCACCCCCCTTTACGCCGCGAACGCGTTCGACCTCATCACGCGTGCGGAGGTTGACGCAGGGCGGTACGACGAAGCCGGCTCCGTTGCCGAGGCGGCGAACAGGCTTGCCGGGGCGGTCGAGCTCCCCATAGCTACGGCCCTCGCCGAGCGTGCGTCGGCCAGAGTGGCGCTGGCGCGAGGAGATGAAGCGGGAGGGGCAGACGTCGCGCTGCGCTCGGCAGCGATTCTGAAGTCCTTGCGCCTCCCGGTCGAGGAAGCGCGTTCGCACGCGATCGCGGGTGGCGCGCTGGTCTCGGCGGATCGAGCACGCGGCCTCGGCCTGCTGCGAGAGGCTGAGGCGGTGTTCGACGATCGGCACGCGCACCGGGACCGAGGGGATGTCCGACGCACGCTGCGGCGATTGGGCGTCCGCGTCGAGCCGCGAGCGCCGCGGGCGTCGAGCCCGGGCGGCCTGGCCGCTCTGTCCGCACGGGAGAAGGAGATCGCCGAACTCGTCACCGCCCGCATGACCAACCGTGAGATAGCTGCCGACCTGTTTCTGTCCGAGAAGACTGTCGAAACGCATCTCCGCAATATCTTCGCCAAGCTCGGCGTCTCCTCTCGTGTGGCGGTGGCACGCGCGGTGGAGGCTCAGCGAAAGGCAGGCTGAGGCACTCGCGAGAGGCTCTCGCTCGCTGTCTGGATCAAACCCGGGGAGGAGGACCTCGGGAGCATCGAATGCGAGAAGCCGAGCTCCACCCGCCGCCGAGCAACGTGCAGACCCCGGGACAAAGTGCCGGACAGAGCGCCACGCGCGCCGGCACGAACACCGAAAACCCACGGTTTGCAGGGTCTTCGATGCCGGAGGAGGGACTCGAACCCCCGACACGCGGATTATGATTCCGCTGCTCTAACCGACTGAGCTACTCCGGCGGGGAGGCGGGGATTCTAGCCCGCGGGTCGGGCGCTCGGCGCCCTCGCCGTCCCAGTAGTCGCGCTCGTCGTCGCGGCGGAAGAGCGCCCGGTAGTCGGGGGTGAAGACGCCGACCTTGTCGCTGTCCTCGTAGACCGACGCCGCGACGGTGGCGCGCTCGGCGACGATCAGCACGCGGGCCGGCTCGGGACCCGCGTTGGAGATCTGGTGGGCGCCGGACGGGCCGCGCGGGAAGCACACGACGTCGCCGGTGGCGACGACCTCCTCGCCGGCGGGGGTGCGGACCGTCGGCGTGCCGGAGAACACGAAGAGCCACTCCTCCTCGTTCGTCTCGTAGTGGTACGGGCAGACGGCCTGGCCCGGCTCGAGCAGCACGAGGCTCGCGGCGAGCTTCTCGGCGCCGATGTGGTCGCGCAGCTTGGCGAAGGGCGCGCCGTAGCCGGCCGGCTCCTCGGAGTCGACCTCGAGCGCGGCGTCGTCGAAGAGGTTGAAGCGCTTCACTCGCCCGCCCAGTAGTCGACGCCGGCGTCGAGGGGTAGTTCGCGTTGTGCCAGCGGGTGCGCACGCCGACCTTGCCGGCGTCGGGGTAGACGATCACGTTGACCGGGGTGCGGTTGGAGACCATCAGCATGCGGACCGGCTCGTCGGTGTCATTGCGGACCTGGTGGGCGCCCTCCGGGCCGGCCGGGAAGCAGACGACGTCGCCGGCGCCGAGCTGCTCCTCGCCCTCGGGCGTGCGGACGGTCGGCGCTCCCGACAGCACGATCAGCCACTCCTCGAGCGCGCCCTCCCAGTGGTAGGGCCAGGCCGTGGCGCCGGGCGGGATCTCGACCACGCTGCCGCCCAGGTGCTCGCCGCCGATCTGCGAGCCGATGTCGGCGTCGCGGGCGGCGAAGCGCGCCGGCGCGTCGGGGTCGCCCTGGAGCTCGGCCCGCTCGAAGTTGAAGCGCGCCACGAGGCCGATCAGACCGGCGGGCAGGCCGGCTTGAAGGCCGCGTCGGCGGGCCCGGTGCGCCCGAGCGCGTTCTCCGTGATCGCGATCGCCGCCGAGTCGTAGGGCGTGCGCAGGTGCTCGGAGGTGTCGGTCGGGCACTTGGACTGGAGCAGGACGTTGGTCACCTGCGGCCCGGCCGCGAGGAAGTCCGACGTATAGGGCGTGACGACCTCGTCGTACTTGGTGGCGATGTTCGTGTAGGAGACCGCGCCGGGCGTCTCGTCACCGGCGTTGAGCGCGGTGATGAACGACGAGCCGGCCGCCTGCTGCGCGCAGGCCGGGCAGATCACGCCGGCGGGGATCGCGAACGGGCTGGTCGTGCCGTGGTTGGAGGGGGAGAGGGCCACGAGGTCGTCGACGAACGCGGCGCCGCCGAGGTTCTTGAGGTAGTAGCGCGGCATCATCCCGCCCTGCGAGTGGCCGACGAGGTCGACCTTCGCGGCGCCGGTCTGGGCGCGCACCGTCGCCACCTCGGTGGCGAGCTGCTTGGCCGAGGTCTCGATCGGCCCGGTGCCGTAGATCCCGAGGGCGCCCGAGCCGGCGTAGGGGCCGTAGTTGAACGAGTAGACGCAGTAGCCGGCCGCCTTCAGGGCGGGCGACATCGCGAGCCAGTTGTCGAACTGGTTCTCGAAGGTCCCGTGGACGAGGATCACCGGACGCGGATGCGCCGCGGTCGGCGTGCAGGCGACGTTGGAGCCGGGAGGCGCCGGCGCGGCGGCGGAGGCGGCGGACGGGGCGGCGGCGATGGCGCCGGCCACGCAGGCGAGCGCGACGGCGAGACGGTTCCTCGAGATCATGCAATCGAGCCTTCCCCCGCTCGCGGCAGGTCAATCAGGCGGGCAGGAGCTTCGCGGCTTCGTCGGCGCTCGCGCCGTCGTGGACCAGCGCGGCCAGCGCGCCGACCATGCCCGGGGGATCGGCGTGCTGGATCACGTTGCGCCCGTAGACGACGCCGCGCGCGCCCGGCGGCGAGCAGGCCCTGGGTGCGCTCGAGGATCTCCCGATCGCTGACGCGGTCGCCGCCGCGGGCGAGCACCGGCCGGCCCGCCGCGCGCACGACGGCGGCGTACTCGGCCGGGTCGCTCGTCGGGTCGGCCTTGATCACGTCGGCGCCGAGCTCGACGGCCTGGCGCACGAGGCCGGTGAGCTTGACCGCGTCGCCGTCGATCCCGTAGCCGCCGGGCCCGGGCTTGAGCACGAGCGGCTCGACCATCATCGGCATGCCGGCCTGCGCGCACGGACCGACGAGCGCGAGGATGTTCCGCACGCAGGCCTCGCGCAGCTCGGTGTGGCCCGGCGCCTCGAGCAGGTTGACGGTCACGCACGCGGCGTCGAGCCGGACGGCGTGGCCGACGGCGTCGTCGAGCAGCGCGTCCCAGGCGACGGCGGGCTCCTCCTCGGCGTAGACGTTCGGCACGTCGACGCGCAGGGCGAGCGCCGGCTTGTGGCGCCCGACGCGGCGCTGGAGCCGGTCGGCCTGGCCGGGGGTGAGCAGGAGGACGTCGGGTCCGGCCTCGACGAGGGCGTCGATGACCGCGTCCATGTCCTCGATGCCGGTGAGCATCCGCGGCTCGCCCGGCGCGCCGTGGTCGACGGCGATCTGCAGCGAGCGACCCGAGCGGGGATCGAACATGCGGTTGAGGCGGTACTCCTTCACGCGCGGCCTCCCTTGACGACGTGGTTCGGCACCGGCAGAGTACGCCGCCTGACAACGTTGTCAACATCGCCGGGCGCGAAGGCCGGGGAGGGCCGCGGCCTGCTCGTCGCCGGCCCGAACCTGACCTTCGACCGCACCGCGTCGCTGCCGGAGCTGCGGCCGGGCGAGGTGCTGCGCTACGAGCACGTGGTCGCCACGCCGGGCGGCAAGGGCCTCAACGTCGCCCGCGCCGCCCGCGCCCTCGGGGTGCCGGCGACGCTCGTCGGGATCCTGCCCGGGCACACGGGCCGCGCCGCCGCCGCGCTGATCGCCGAGGAGGGCGTCGAGCTCCTCGGGGTGCCGACCGGCGGCGAGCTGCGCGTCAGCGCGATCATCCGCGAGGACTCCGGGCGCACGACCGTGCTGAACGAGCCCGGGCCGACGCTCGCCGCCGCCGACTGGGAGGCCTACGAGGCGGCGATCGCCGCCGCGCTGCCCGGGCGCGGCGTCCTCGTCTGCTCGGGCAGCCTGCCGCCCGGCGCTCCCGCCGACGCCTACGCGCGGCTCGTCGCGCTCGCCCGGGCCGCCGGGGTGCCCGGCGTCGTCGACACGAGCGGCGAGGCGCTCGGGGCGGCGATCGCGGGCGGGGTCGACCTCGTCACCCCGAACCTCGGCGAGGCCGAGGCGGCGCTCGGCCGCGGCACCGGCGGCGAGGAGGTCGAGGCGGCCGAGGACGCCCGCGACCGCGCGCTCGACGCCGCCGCGGCACTGCGGGCGGCCGGGGCTCGCGCCGCCGTCGTCACCGCCGCCGCGGCGGGCGCCGCCGTGGCCGGGGCGGACGGGACCGTGACCTGGCTGGCCGCGCCGTCGCCCGCCGACGTCGTCAACGGCGTGGGCGCCGGAGACGTCTTCTGCTCGGCGCTCGCCGCGGCGCTGGCGCGGGGCGCCGCGCTCGTCGAGGCCGCGGCCCACGGCGTCGGCACGGCGACCGCGAGCGTCGAGTCGCCGCTGGCCGGCGACGTCGATCCGGCCCGCGCCCGGGCGCTCACGGCCCTCGTCCGAGCCGGCGCCTTGACACTCGGATCCGACGTGCCTACGATCGCGCTGCGGGCCGACTGACAACGTTGTCAGCCACCGTCCCGCCGCCGAGGAGGGAGGTGACAACTGCGTGCTGCGCGACCCACGATGCGAGACGTCGCCGTACGGGCGGGCGTGAGCCTGAAGACCGTCTCTCGCGTCATCAACGGCGAGGCCGGCGTGGCCGTCGCCACCTCGGAGCGGGTCACCGAGGCGATCGCCGCGCTGGGCTTCCAGCGCAACGACCTCGCCCGCAGCCTGCGCCACGGCCGCTCGACGACGACGCTCGGGCTGATCATCGAGGACGTCGCCAACCCCTTCTACTCGCAGGTCGCCCAGGCGGTCGAGGCCGCCGCCAAGGCGCGCGGGTTCCTCGTCATCACCGGGTCGTGCGAGGAGGACGCCGAGCGCGAGCGCGAGCTCGCCACCGCGCTGCTGCGCCGCCGCGTCGACGCGATGCTGATCGTCCCGGCCGGCGACGACCACCGCTACCTGGTCTCCGAGCTCGGCCCCGAGACGCCGGCGATCTTCCTCGACCGCCCGCCGGTCGGCATCGAGGCCGACACGGTCCTGTTCGACAACGCGGGCGGCGCGCGGGCCGCCGTCGAGCACCTGCTCGCCCACGGCCACGAGCGGATCGCCTGCCTGGCCGACGCGGCCAGCGTGCACACCGCGCTCGAGCGCCGCGCCGGCCACGCCGCGGCGCTGGCCGCACGCGGGCTGTGCGGTCGATCCCGCGCTCGTCCCCGCCGGCCAGCACGACGCGGCGACGCGCCGCGGCCGCCGTGCACGCGCTGCTCGACCTCCCGGCCGACCGCCGCCCGACCGCGCTGTTCTGCGCGAACAACCGCAACACCGTCGGCGCCCTGCGCGCGCTGCGCGACCGCTCGGAGTCGATCGCCCTCGTCGGCTTCGACGACTTCGAGCTCGCCGACCTGCTGCCCGTGCCGGTCACGGTCGTGCGCTGCGACCCCTATCGCCTCGGCGCGACCGGCGCCGAGCTGGCCTTCGACCGCCTCGGCGGCGAGGACGTGCCCGTGCGGCGGATCACCCTGCCCGTCGAGCTCGTCCCCCGCGGCTCGGGAGAGCTCGCGCCGTGAACCCGCTCGTGCTGCCCGCGAACCTGCAGCACCGCTTCTACCGCGGCGGCGGGCGCATCGCCGCCCTGCGCGGGATCGACATCACCGACGACCACGTCCCCGAGGACTGGGTCGGCGCGACCAACGGAACCTTCGCCGAGCCCGCCGACGGGCCCAGCCGGCTCGAGGACGGCCGTCTGCTGGCCGACGCGATCGCCGCCGCGCCCGAGGCCTTCCTCGGCGCCGAGCACGTCGCCCGCTTCGGCCCCGACCCGGCGCTGCTGGTCAAGCTGCTCGACGCCGGCGAGCGCCTGCCCGTGCACTTCCATCCCGGCCGGGCCTTCGCCTCGCGCGAGCTCGCCGCCGCGCACGGCAAGACCGAGGCGTGGATCATCGTGGAGGCCGAGCCCGGCGCCGAGGTGCACCTCGGCTTCCGCGAGGCCGTCGACCCCGCGGACGTGCGCGCCTGGGTCGACGCCCAGGACGGCGAGGCGATGCTCGCCGCCCTGCGTCCGCGGCCCGTCGCGGCCGGCGACGCGATCCTCGTGCCGGCCGGGACCGTCGCACGCGATCGGGGCGGGGATCCTGCTCGTCGAGCTGCAGGAGCCGACCGACTTCTCGATCCTGATGGAGGCGGCGCCCTTCGGCCTGGCCGACGATCCCGCGGCCCACCTCGGGCTGGGCTGGGACCGCGCGCTGGAGGCGCTGGACACCGGCGCGTGGCAGGACGACGCCGGCCGCGGCCGACGGCGAGGACGGGCTGTTCGGCGCCGACGCCGACCCGTACTTCCGCGCGCGAGCGGCTCTCCGGCGGCGCCGAGCTCGACGCCGGCTTCGCGATCCTCGTCGCGCTCGCGGGCGAGGGCACGCTGTCGACCGAGGCCGGCGGCGAGCTCGAGCTCGTCCGCGGCGAGACCGTGCTCGTCCCGTACGCCGCCGGCGCCGGCCGGCTCGAGGGCTCGCTGACGGTGCTGCGCTGCCGCCCGCCGGATCCCGCGGCGGGGGAGGGGGCGTGGTGAGCGAGGAGCTGCTGCTCGGGCTCGACGTCGGCACGACCTCGAGCAAGGCCGCCGTCGTCACGCTCGACGGCGAGGAGATCGCCCACGGCCAGGCGCCGGTGGCCTGGCGCTCGGTGCCGACCGGCGCCGAGATCGACCCCGATGCGCTCGTCGCCGCCGCGCTCGAGTCCGGCCGCCGCGCGCTGGCCGCCGCGCCGGCCGGTCGGGTGATCGGGATCGGCGTCGCCGGGATGGCCGAGACCGGCGCGCTGCTCGACCGCGCACGGCGAGCCGGTGGCGCCCGCGATCGCCTGGCACGACGACCGCGGCGCCGAGCAGGCCGAGCGCCTGGCCGCGGAGCTCGGCGAGCGCCGCTTCGCCGCGCACACCGGCCTGCCGACGAGCCCGCTGTGCACGCTGGCCAAGTACCGCTGGCTGCGCGACCACCGTCCCGACGACGCCGCCCGCGGCGTGCGCTGGCTCAACGTCGGCGAGTGGTCGTGCGCCGCCTCGGCGGCGAGGAGACCGCCGAGCTCTCGCTCGCCTCGCGCACCGGGATGCTCGACGTCGTCGAGGCCGCGTGGTGGGACGAGGCGCTGGCCTGGGCGCAGGCGCCGGCCGGGCTGTTGCCCGAGCCCGCGCCCGCCGGCACGCCGGCCGGAACGCTCTCGGCCGACCGGGCCGCGAGCGCCGGGCTCGACGCCGCCGCCGGCGCCGTGCTTCGCCGTCGCCGGCCACGACCATCTCTCCGCCGCCGTCGGCGCCGACGCCGCCAACGAGGGCGACGTGCTCGACTCGTCCGGGACGGCCGAGGCGTTCGTCCGCGCCGTCGCGCCGCTCGAGCGCGAGCGGATCGCCGACGCGGTCGCCGCCGGCGTCAACGTCGGCTGGCACGTCACGCCCGGCCTGCACGCCCTGCTCGCCTCCTTGCGGACCGGAGCCATCTTGTCGCGCGTCCTCGCCCTGCTCGGCGTCGACCCGGCCGACCGCGCGCCGCTCGAAGCCGCCGCCCGGCTCGCGCCCGCCGACGCCGGCGGGCTGACCTGGACCGGCTTGGAGGGCGACGACCTCGTGCTCGCCGGCGTCGGCCGCGAGCCGTCGCCCGCCCTGGTCTACCGCGCGGCGCTCGAGGCCGTCGGCGCCGCCGGCGCCCGACTGCTGGCCGCGATGGCCGACGTCGCCGGCCCCGCCGAGCGGCTCGTGACCACCGGCGGCTGGGCCGAGGGCGAGGCCGCGCTGGCCGTCAAGGAGCGCCACTTCGGCGCGCTGCAGCACACCGGGGCCGTGTTCGCCGGCGCGCGCGGAGCGGCGCTGACCGCGGCCCGCGCGGCGGACGCGAGCCGCCCCGTCACCACCGTCGTCGACCAGAGGGGAAGCTGATGGCCGAGCCGTTGCTCGAAGCCCGCAACGTCGTCAAGGGCTTCGGACGCGTGCGCGCGCTCCGGGGCGTGAACTTCACCGTGTACCCCAGCGAGGTCGTCGCCCTGATCGGCGACAACGGCGCCGGCAAGAGCACGCTGGTCAAGACGCTCTCGGGCGCCATCCAGCCCGACGGCGGCGAGATCCTCGTCGACGGCGTGCCCGTCCGCCTGCGCTCGACCACCGACGCCCGCGAGGCCGGGATCGAGACCGTCTACCAGGACCTCGCGCTCGCCCCCGACCTCGACCCGGCGGCGAACCTCTACCTCGGCCGCGAGGTCATGCGCGGCGGCCTGCTCGGGCACCTCGGCTTCATCGACAACGCGGCCATGCGCCGGCAGAGCCGCGAGGCCTTCACGTCGCTGGGCATCGGGCTGCAGACGACGAGCTCGCCCGTGGCCACGCTGTCGGGCGGCCAGCGCCAGGGCGTCGCGGTCTCCCGCGCCGTGACCTGGGCCAGCAAGGTCGTCTTCATGGACGAGCCGACGGCCGCGCTCGGCGTGGTGCAGACCGGCAAGGTCCTCGAGCTGATCCGGCGCGTGCGCGACGCGGGCGTCTCGGTCGTGCTCGTCAGCCACAACATGCCCGAGGTCCTCGAGGTCGCCGACCGCGTCGAGGTGCTGCGCCTCGGCAAGCGGGTCGCGCGCTTCGCCGCCTCCGAGGCGACGACGGAGTCGCTGGTCGGGGCCATGACCGGCGCCATCGAGCACGGGGAGGAGGAGGCATGAGCACGGGACCCGAGGAGCCCGGCATCGCCGCCGAGGCCGAGGCCGACGAGCTCGACCCCGACGCGCTCGAGCCCAAGGGCTGGCAGAAGCTCGCCGCCAACTCGACGATCTGGATCGCCGGGATCCTGCTCGGGATCATCGTCGTCTTCTCGCTGCTGCAGCCGACGGACTTCGCCTCGAGCTCGAACATCAAGAACATCGCCACCGACGCCTCGGTGCTGCTGATCATCGCGTGCGGCTCGACCTACGTGATCATCACGGCCGGTATCGACCTGTCCGTCGGCTCGGTGCTCGTCTTCGCCGGGGTCGTCTCGGCCAAGGCGATGAACGCGGTCGGCGGCGACGGCGCCGGCGTGATCCTCGTCGGCCTGGCCGTCGCGATGGCCGGCGGCCTGGCCTGGGGGACGCTCAACGGCCTGTTGATCACGTACGCGCGGATCCCGCCGTTCGTCGTCACGCTCGGCACCCTGGGGATGGCGCTCGGCGTGGCCCTGCTGATCACCGGCGGCGTCGACGAGCGCAGCGTGCCGCCCAAGCTCGTCGACGGGATCGGGACCGGCGAGCTGTTCAACCAGATCCCGTGGCTCGTGGTGATCGCCGCGTTCGTCGCGCTGGTCTTCGGCGTGATCCTCGGGATGACGCGCTTCGGCCGCCACACCTACGCGATCGGCTCGAACGCCGAGGCGGCCACGCGGGCCGGCATCTCGGTCACCTTCCACCTGATCCGCATCTACGCGATCGCCGGCACGCTGGCCGGGCTGGCCGGCTTTCTCAACCTCGCCCGCTTCGGCACCACGACGATCTCGGGCCACTCGACCGACAACCTGCAGGCGATCGCCGCCGTCGTCATCGGCGGCACCAGCCTGTTCGGCGGCGTGGGGACGATCGTCGGCACCGTCGTCGGCGTCTTCATCCCCGCCGTGCTGCAGAACGGCTTCATCATCACCGGCGTCCAGCCCTTCTGGCAGCAGGTCGCCGTCGGAGCCGTGCTGATCGCCGCCGTCTACCTCGACCAGCTGCGCCGCCGCGCGCAGTTCCGGACATGAAGGCACAACCACCAGGAGGGAGCATCACCATGCGAAGAGGCATCGTCGCGATCCTCGCGACGCTGGCCGCGATCGCCCTGGCTGCCTGCGGAAGCAGCAGCAGCGGGGGATCCGGGGGCAGCAAGAAGCTGGCCCTGATCGCGGGCGTCAAGGGCGACCAGTTCTACATCACGATGAACTGCGGAGCCCAGGCCGAGGCCAAGAAGAAGGGGGTCAGCCTGAGCTTCCAGGGCCCTGACCAGTTCGACGCGTCGCTGCAGACGCCGATCGTCAACGCTGTTGCGGCCAAGAAGCCGGACGCGATCCTCGTGGCACCGACCGACACGAAGGCGATGTACCCGCCGATCAAGGCGGCCGCCCAGAACTCGAAGATCGTGCTCGTCGACACCACGCTCGACAACACCTCGGTCGCCGAGTCGGAGATCGCCTCGAACAACCTCGCGGGCGGTCAGACCGCCGGCAAGGAGCTGACGAAGCTGATCGGCGGCCAGGGCGAGGTCATGGTGACCAACGTCAAGCCGGGGATCTCGACGACCGACCTGCGCCAGAAGGGCTTCGAGTCGGCCGTCAAGGGCGCGCCGGGCGTCAAGTACATCGGCACGCAGTACAACAACGACGACCCGGCCAAGGCCGCGTCGATCGTGACCGCCACGCTGGCCAAGCACCCCAACCTCAAGGGGATCTTCGCCACGAACCTGTTCGGCGCCGAGGGTGCCGCCTCGGGTCTCAAGCAGGCGGGCAAGCTCGGCAAGGTCAAGATCATCGGCTTCGATGCGGGGCCGAAGCAGGTCTCCGACCTCAAGAGCGGGCTGGTCCAGGCGCTGATCGCGCAGAAGCCGGCCCAGATCGGCGCCGACGGCGTCGATCAGGCGCTCAACGCGCTCAACGGCAAGACGGTGACCAAGAAGATCGGCACCGGGTTCGTGGTCGTGACAAAGCAGAACATGAACGAGCCGAACGTCTCGAAGTACCTCTACAAGTCCAACTGCGGCACGCAGTAGGAGCGGACCCGCGGCGTGCCCTGGGGTCTCCCGGGGCACGCCTAGGGGGTTCCCCGATGTGAGGCGGATCGGTCCGCGAATATCAAGTCCCTGCTACTGCGCCACCGGCGGGCACTTCCACGGCGAGCGGGTGTCCAAGCGCTCTTGACCCTCAGAGCCCGACCACCACGCGTGCGGCGACGTCGGCCCGGTCCGGCGTCGCCGCGCAGCCGTGCAGGCGCGAGCGGTTGGCGAGGGTCAGCACCGCCGGGCCGTGGCGACGCGCCGCGCGGCGCCCGGCCGCGGTCAGGTGGACGCGCGCTCGGTGCGTATGGCTCCCGTGCCGGGCGAAGCTCCAGCTCGCGCGGCCGTACAGGGCGCCGAGCCCGCCGCCCGAGACCCGGGCGCGCAAGGTCGCCGAACCGCGGCAGATCGCGTAGGCGGGACCGCGCTCGGCGATCGTGAGCAGGCCTTCGGCCAGCGAGGTCAGCGAGGCCACGCGCGACAGCTCGGTGATCGCCCGCTCGCAGCGCGACAGGCTCAGCAGCGGCGCGTCGTCGTAGCCCGCGGCCTGCGGGAGCGGGACGGTGTCGAACCCGGCCCCGCAGCGCAGCCGTCCGCCGAAGAAGTCGTCGCCCAGCGTGTCGTTCCCGCTGCCGCCGATCAGGATGTCGCGCTCGCTCTCGGCCCGAAGGCGGTCGTTGCCGCCGCGGCCGTCGAGCACGTCGCCGGGCGCGCCCTGCGGCGTGGCGCACGGGTTCTCCGGATCGAGCTGGAAGTTCGGCTCCGGCCCGCCCTGCAGGCGGTTGGCGCGCCCGTCGCCGCGCAGCACGTCGCGCGCGATGCCGCCGACGACGCTCTCGAGTCCGGCCAGGCGGTCGTGCTCGCCGGCGGCGCCGGCGTCGCCGGGATGCGCGAGGTCGACCCGGACGGGCACCCGGTAGTCGCTGTAGGCGACGGTGTCACGCCCCGTGCCGCCGTCGATCGCGTCGGCCTCGGCCGCGACGGCGCCCGAGCAGTCCGTCGCGGGGCCGACGCCGTCGTCGCCCTCGAGGACGTCGTCGCCCGGGCCGCCGGCGACCGCGTCGCGGCCGGCCTCGCCCTTGACGAGGTCGTTGCCAGCGCCGCCCGACAGCCGGTCGGCGCCCGGGCCGCCGCTGATGGCGTCGCGGTCGACGCCGCCGAGGACGGTGTCGTCGCCGGTCCCGCCCTGGAGGTCGTCGCCTTGCCGGTCGCCGGCGCTCGAGAGCCCGGAGAGGTCGATGCGGTCGTCGCCGGCCTGGCCCAGCACGTCGACGAAGCCCTGGCCCGGCAGCGTGGTCACCCGGGCCCGGTCGTTCCCGTCGCCGAGCGAGAGATCGCCGAGGAAGAGCTTCGCCCCGGCGTCGGGGTCGGTGCAGACCACGCGGTGCGGGCCCTGGGCGGCGCAGCCGGCGCCCGGCACGATCGTCGCGCCCGGATCGCTGAAGGCGACCGCGTCGGCGCCCTGCGCGGCGAACGTCACCCGGTTGGCCTCGCCCGGCGCGGCGTCGTAGTGGACGACGGCCTCGTGCGGGAAACGGTCGAGCGAGGCGGTCGCCGCCGAGGCGGCCGTGGGGCAGAGGACGAGGACGGCGATGGCGACGGCCAGCGAAGATGAGAGGACCATGTGGCCCCGAACGCGGCCGCCCCGCCGAAGTTGCGCGGTTCGGCGCCGCCGCGCTAGCCGAAGAAGGCCTCGGCCGCCTCGTAGATCGCGGGGTCGAGCAGCTTGGGCTCGGCCAGCGCCTCGGACAGGTCGACCGGGATCACGTCGAGGCCGCGCAGCGCGACCATCTTCCCGTAGTCGCCGGCCGCGAGCGTGTCGATCGCGGCGAGGCCGAAGCGTGTCGCGAGCACGCGGTCGTAGGCGTTCGGGGTCCCGCCGCGCTGCACGTGGCCGAGGATCGTCATCCGGCTCTCGTAGCCGGTCCGCTCCTCGATCTCCGCCTCGAGGCGGACGGCGACGCCGCCGAGGCGGGCGTGGCCGAACGCGTCGACCTGGACGTCCGCGTCGTCCTCGGGGCCGCCGACGGGCTGCGCGCCCTCGCTGACGACGACGATCGAGAAGCGGCGGCCCGTGTCGTGGCGGTGGCGCAGGTGGTTGCACACCTCCTCGAGGTCGTAGGGCCGCTCGGGCACCAGCACGGCGTCGGCGCCCCCGGCCAGGCCGGCGTAGGCGGCGATCCAGCCCGCGTGGCGGCCCATGACCTCGACGATGATCACGCGGTCGTGCGACTCGGCCGTCGTGTGCAGGCGGTCGATGGCGTCGGTGGCGATCTGGACCGCGGTCTGGAAGCCGAACGTGAAGTCGGTGCCGGCGAGGTCGTTGTCGATCGTCTTCGGGACCCCGACGAGCGGGACGCCGGCCTCGGCGAGCTTCCCGGCGACGCCGAGCGTGTCCTCGCCGCCGATCGGGATCAGCATGTCGACGCCGGCCTTGGCCATGCCCTCCCGCACGCCGTCGACCCCGGGCCCGCCCTCCTTGAAGGGGTTCGTGCGCGAGGTGCCGAGGATCGTGCCGCCGCGGTGCAGGATCCCGCGCGTCGACTCGTGGTCCAGCGCGCGCCCCTCGCCCGAGAGCACGCCGGCCCAGCCGTAGGTGAAGCCGAAGAACTCGTGCCCGTGGACGTCGATGCCCTTGCGGACGACCGCCCGGATCACCGCGTTGAGGCCGGGGCAGTCGCCGCCGCCGGTGAGGATGCCGATGCGCGCCATGGCGCGCGAGACTACCGGCGCGGCTGTCACAGCGCGGGCCCGTGTCTCGTCACATGGTCGACACCTGAAGCGACGAGGATCGGAGTCCACATGCACGTCTATCTCGCGGGCGCGACCGGGGCCGTCGGCCAGCCGCTCGTCCGCGCGCTCGTGGCGCGCGGCCACCGCGTCACGGCGACCACGAGGAGTCCTGGCAAGCGCGACGCGCTGCGGGCGCTCGGGGCCGAGCCGGTGGTCGTGGACGGCCTCGACGCCGCCGCCGTCGGCGAGTCCGTCGCGCGCGCCGAGCCCGACGCGATCGTCCACCAGATGACCGCCATCTCGCCCAAGCCCGACATCAAGCACTTCGACCGCTGGTTCGCCGCGACCAACGAGCTGCGCACGGCGGGCACCGAGCATCTGCTCGCCGCGGCGGACGCCGTCGGGGTGCGCCGGTTCGTGGCCCAGAGCTTCACCGGCTGGCCGAACGGCCGGCTCGGCGGCCCGGTCAAGAGCGAGGACGACCCGCTCGACGCCAATCCGCCCGCCGCCCAGACCGAGACGCTCGCCGGGATCCGCTTCCTCGAGCGCGCCGTGCTCGCGGCGCCGCTGCAGGGCACGGTCCTGCGCTACGGCAGCCTGTACGGCCCCGGCGCCTCGGAGGAGATGGTCGAGCAGGTGCGAGGGCGCAAGTACCCGCTGGTCGGCAAGGGGACGGGCGTGTGGTCCTGGCTGCACGTCGACGACGCCGCCTCGGCGACGGTGACCGCGCTCGAGCTCGCGCCGCGCGACGTCTTCAACGTCGTCGACGACGATCCGGCGCCGGTGTCCGAGTGGCTGCCCGAGCTCGCGCGGGCGGTGGGCGCCAAGCCGCCGCTGCACGTGCCGGTCTGGCTCGGCCGCGTCGCGGCCGGGGAGGTCGGCGTCTCGATGATGACCCAGATCCGCGGGTCCTCGAACGCCAAGGCGCGGCGCGAGCTGGGCTGGGAGCCGCGCTGGAGCAGCTGGCGCCAGGGCTTCCGCGAGGGCCTCGTCGCGCGCCGCGAGGAGCTCCAGGTCGCCTAGGCCACGGCGAGGTGGCGCAGCTTGTCCGGGTTGCGGACGATCCGCACCGCCTGGATCGTGCCGTCGGCGACGTCGATCGTCATCACGTCGCTGACGGCGCCGTCGGGCCCGATCACGACGAGGCCCGGCTGGCCGTTGACGGTCGCCCGGCGCTCGACCGTGCTCCCGAGGGCGCGCCGGCGGACCGTGATGTTGGTCAGGAAGCGCGCGATCCGCGCGACCCCGGTCACCGGCCGCCGTGCGGCGGAGATCTTCCCGCCGCCGTCGCTCAGGACCACCGCGTCGGCGGCCAGCAGCTCCTCGAGCTGCTCGACCTCCCCGGAGCCGCAGGCGGCCAGGAAGCGCTCGAAGAGCTCGTCGCGCTGCTCGCGGTCGACGTCGTGGCGCGGCTGGCGCGCCTCGACGTGATGCCGGGCGCGCGTGGCGATCTGGCGGCAGTTCTGCTCGCTCTTGCCCACGGCTTGGGCGACGTCGGCGTAGTCGTAGCCGAACACCTCGCGCAGCAGGAAGACGGCGCGCTCGACGGGGGAGAGGGTCTCGAGCACGACGAGGAACGCCTGCGAGAGCGACTCGTCGAGCTCGGCGCGCTCGGCGGGGCCGGGCGCGGCGTCGGTGAGCAGCGGCTCGGGCAGCCACGGGCCGACGTAGCGCTCGCGCCGCACCCGCGCCGAGCGCAGGTGGTCGATCGCCAGGCGCGTGGTCACCGCGGACAGCCAGGCCTTCTCCGACTCGATCTCGACGCCGTCGCGCCGGGCGTGCTCGAAGCGCACGAAGGCATCCTGGACGATGTCCTCGGCGTCACTGACGCTCCCGGTCATGCGGTAGGCGATCGAGAACATCAGCCGTCGCAGCTGATCGAACGCGTGCGTCATCTCCCCGTCGCGTGCCGACAATACGCCGATGGCCATGCCCACGTGACGAGACAGGCGTCCGCGCTGTGACAGATCCGTCGGCTCAGGCGGCGGCCCGGAGCGTCTCGCGCAACGCCTCGGGCAGCGGGCCGCGCCGCGCCCGCCGTGTAGTCGTAGCCGACGAGCCAGCCCTCGCCCTCGGCCGCAAGCCGGTCGCCGACCGTCATCGAGAAGCGCATCTCGAAGGCGGAGCGGCGCACCTCACCGACCGAGCATGCGATCGCGACGTCCTCGTCGAACTGCACCGGCGAGCGGTAGCGGATCGAGCACTCGGCGAAGATCATCCCGAAGCCGCCGTCCTCGGGATGGGCGGGATCGTGGGCCGGCATCAGCTCGCGCATCGCCGCGATCCGGGCCGTCTCGAAGTAGCGCAGGAACACCACGTTGTTGAGGTGGCGCATCGCGTCGAGGTCGCCGAAGCGGACGCGCTCGTGGTGGACGAACTGGCGGGGCATGGCGGCAGAAGATAGAACTGGCACGAGCGAGAGGAGCGCCCCATGAGTCCCGCACCCGCCGTACCCCGCCGCCGCACGTGCGCGCAGATGGTCGTCCACGAGCTGCTGGCCGAGACCGAGCCCGCCTACCGCGGCAACCGCCTGAAGGCCGAGGCGCAGACGCGGCGCAGCATCGAGAGCGGCGAGGCGCTCCGCGTCACGCGCAAGCTCGTCACCCTGCCCGTCGTCGTGCACGTCGTCCACCGCACCGACGAGGAGAACATCTCCGACGCGCAGGTCAAGAGCCAGATCGACGCGCTCAACCGCGACTACCGGGCCAAGAACGCCGATCGCAGCAAGGTCCCCGCCGTCTGGAAGAGCCTGGCCGGCGACGCGAACATCGAGTTCGCCCTGGCGACCAAGGACCCGTCGGGCAAGGCGACGTCGGGCATCACGCGGACCGCGACGACGGTCGAGTCCTTCGGCGCCGACGACACCGTCAAGGCGACGGCGACCGGCGGCGTCGAGCCGTGGCCGCGCGACCGCTACCTGAACATCTGGTCGTGCACGCTGGGCAGCAGCCTGCTCGGCTACGCGCAGTTCCCCGGCGGGCCGGCCAAGACCGACGGGGTCGTGATCCTCTCGTCGGCCTTCGGCACCAAGGGCTCGGTCAAGGCGCCGTTCAACAAGGGCCGCACGGCGACGCACGAGGTCGGCCACTTCCTCGGGCTGCGCCACATCTGGGGCGATCGCAACGACTGCAGCGGCAACGACTTCGTCGCCGACACCCCGGCCGCGCAGGCGGCCAACATGGGCAAGCCGTCGTTCCCGCACATCACCTGCAACAACGGCCCCAACGGGGACATGTTCATGAACTACATGGACTACGTCGACGACGACACGATGTTCATGTTCACCTCCGGGCAGGTGGCCCGGATGAACGCGACGCTCGCCGGGCCGCGCAAGAAGCTCGCGGGCCTGTGACCCCGGACATCTGCGGCCACTGGGTCCACTCCCACGAGGAGGACGCCGGCGGGGAGCTCGTCTTCCGCCCGGCCGACCACGCGTTCCCGCCCGCGCGCGGGCGTACGGCGCTCGACCTGCGCGCCGACGGGACCTACACCGAGCGCGCGCCCGGCCCCGTCGACGTGCCCGTCGAGCACGAGGGCGCGTGGACCCTGGAAGGCGACCGGCTCGTGCTCGAGGGCTCGGGCGACCGGCCGCGGCAGGCCTTCCGCGTGGGCGCCGTCGAGCACGACCGGCTGACGGTGAGGCGGGGCTGATCGCGCCCCGCCTCGCCGCGAGCGGCTACTGGACCTTCTCGGCCTCCGAGCTGACGACGGGCTCGCCCTCTTCGGCGGCCTCCTCGAAGACCTTCTCGGCGGGCTTGTCGTGGACCGGGATGTGCGGACCCGTGCCGGCCGGGTCGAGCACGTCGGAGTCGAACCACGAGTAGCGGCCCTCGAGCACCTTCTGCGCCGCCTTGTACTGGAAGGCGTCGTCGTTGGAGAACAGCTCGCTGAACAGCTGGTCCGCGCGGCGGCGGGCCTGCTTGGCGAACATGTCGGCGAGCTCGAGCGCCTCGTCCTTGTGCTCGGGCTCGCGCTTGCCGACGGTCAGCGCGTAGACGCAGGTCGCCGAGATGCCGAACAGCTCGGCGCCGATGTCGACCACGCGGCCGAGCAGCGCGCCCTTCTGCTCCAGCGAGGCCTGGTGGCGGCCCATCAGCCCGAGGGTCGCGCGGGCGAGCTTGCGCGCGTGACGCTCGGTGTAGCGGATGTGCTTGGCCAGCGGCCCGAACTCGTCGTAGGCGCCGGGCTTCTGGCCCTCGCCGGTCAGCAGCGTCGGCACGTAGCCGGCGTAGAACTTCGCCGCCCCGACGGCCGCCTTGGCCTTGTCGCCGAGCTCGGTCTTCGGGTCGAGGATGTCGCCGGCGACCGCGAGGTGCTGGTCGAGCGCCTCACGGGCGATCAGCAGGTGCATGATCTCCGTCGAGCCCTCGAAGATGCGGTTGATCCGCATGTCGCGCAGCATCTGCTCGGCCGGGATCGGCTTCTCGCCGCGGGCCTTGAGCGACTCCGCCGTCTCGTAGGCGCGGCCGCCGCGGATCTGGACCATCTCGTCCATGACCTTCCAGCCGAGCTCCGAGGCGTACAGCTTGGCCAGGGCGGCCTCGACGCGGAAGTCGTTCTTCTTGTCGTCGGCCAGCCGGCTCGAGACGTCGACGACGGCCTCGAGGCCGAACGCCGTGGCCGTCACGAAGGCGAGCTTCTGGGCGACCGGGTCGTGCTTGCCGACCGGCATGCCCCACTGCTTGCGCTCGGCGCTCCACTCACGCGAGATCTTCGCCGCGTACTTGACGCCGGCGGCGGCGATCGCCGGCAGCGACAGGCGGCCGGTGTTCAGCGTGGCCAGGGCGATCTTCAGGCCCTTGCCGACGCCGCCCACGACGTTCTCCTTGGGCACGTAGACGTCGTCGAACTCGGTCAGCGAGTTCTCGATGCCGCGCAGGCCCATGAACTGGTTGCGCGTCTTGACCGTGATCCCCTCGGCGTCGTAGGGGCAGATGAACGCGGTGATGCCGCCCTTGGACTCGTCGGTCTTGGGGACGACGGCCATGATGATCACGACGTCGGCGATGGCGCCGTTGGTCGCCCACAGCTTCGTGCCGGAGATCTTGTAGCCCTTGCCGTCCTCGGTCGGGACCGCGGTCGAGCTCATGCGGGCCGGATCGGAGCCGACGTCGGGCTCGGTCAGCAGGAAGGCCGAGACGTGCGTGCGCGCGACCTTCGGCAGCCACTCGCGCTTCTGCTCGTCGGTGCCGAACATGCGCAGCGGCTCGGGCAGGCCGATCGACTGATGGGCCGAGAGCAGCGTCGAGATCGCGGCGTGCCACGTGCCGGTCAGCGCCAGCGCGCGGTTGTAGTAGACCTGCGAGAGGCCGAGGCCGTCGTACTCCCGGGGGATCTTCATGCCCAGCGCGCCGAGGCCCTTGAGGCCGTCGATGACGTCCTCGGGGATCTTCGCGTCGCGCTCGATCTGGAGCGGGTCCACACGCTCCTCGAGGAAGGTGCGGAGGTCCTTGAGGAAGGCCTCACCACGCTCGACCATCTCGGGATCCGACTCGGGCTGCGGGTGGATCAGGTCGAGCTTGAAGTTGCCGAGGAAGAGCTCCTTGCCGAAGGAGGGCTGCTTCCAATCGGTCTCGCGGGAGTCCTCCGCGACCTGCTTGGACTGTTCGTAGCTGGGATTCGAGGCCATGAGGGGAAGTGTTCCCAAAACGGCAACGTTTTCCACGACGTGCTGCTTTCCGACGGTACGGTCACGCGCCATGACCGCCAACGGGGACTTCCAGCAGGCCGTCGCGACGGTCGTGCGCCGCTGCCTGGCCGTCGAGCACGGCGAGAGGGTCGTCGTGGTCGCCGATCCGCCCACCCAGCACCTGGGCGAGGCCTTCCGCGACGAGGCGTCCGCCGCCGGCGCCGCGGCCGAGCTGCGCCTGATGGACGTGACCGCCGGCGACGGCGCCGAGCCGCCGCAGGAGGTCGCCGACGCGCTGGCCGACTCCGACGTCTTCCTCGCGCCGACCACGCACTCGCTCTCGCACACCGAGGCCCGGCGCCACGCCTCGGAGCGCGGCGCCCGCGGGGCGACGCTGCCCGGCGTCAGCGAGGACATGCTCGCCCGGCTGATGTCCGTCGACTTCGACCGGCTCGGCGAGCGCTGCCGCCGCGTGGCCGACCTGCTCACGAAGGCCCACGAGGCTCACGTCACCTGCCCGCGCGGGACCGACCTGCGGCTCGACCTGCGCCACCGCGGCGGCCTCTCGGACGACGGTGACCTGTCCTCGCCCGGCGCGTTCGGGAACCTGCCCTGCGGCGAGGGCTTCATCTCCCCGCACGGGGGCGAGGGCATCCTCTTCGCCAAGACCTTCGCCGCGCACGGGATCGCCGACGAGCCGCTCGAGGTCGAGGTCCGCGACGACCACCTCGTGCGCGCCGACGGCGAGCTCGGCCAGCGGCTGTTCGACTCGCTCGAGGCCTACGGACGGGAGGCGCGCACGATCGCCGAGCTCGGCGTGGGGACCAACGACCACGCGCGGGTGACCGGCAACGTGCTCGAGGACGAGAAGATCCTCGGCACGGTGCACGTCGCCTTCGGGGCGAGCAAGTCGATGGGCGGGACCGTCCAGGTGCCGATCCACCTCGACCTCGTGGTGCTCGACGCCACGCTCGACATCGGCAAGACCCGCGTGCTCGACGAAGGGCGCTGGGTCCTCTAGGGATGCCTGACGCGCCGGGCGTTCTCCTGGCCGTTCCCAACGTCTCGGAGGGACGCGATCCCTCCGTGCTGGCGCAGATCGGCGACGCGTTCGCCGCCGGCGGGGCCCGCGTGCTCGACGTCCATCGCGACCCCGACCACCACCGCGCCGTCTTCACCCTGGCCGGCGCGCCCGGCCGGCTGGCCCCGGCGCTGGCCGCCGGGGCGCGGGTCGCGCTCGAGCGCATCGACGTGCGCGACCACGCCGGCGTCCATCCGCACGTCGGGGCGATCGACGTCGCGCCGGTCGTCTTCCGCGCGCCCGAGCAGCGCGGGTCGGCGTGCGCCGAGGCGCTCGTGCTCGGCGACGAGCTCGGCGCGCTCGGGCTGCCGGTCTTCCTCTACGGCGCGCTGGCCGGCGGGCGCACGCGGGCCGAGGTGCGGCGGGGCGGCCCGGCCGGCCTCGCCGACCGGATGGCTCGCGGGCGAGCTCGCGCCCGACTTCGGGCCGGCCGCGCCGCACGCCTCCGGCGGGTCGGCGCTCGTGGCCGCGCGGCCGCCGCTCGTGGCCTTCAACGTCGAGCTCGCCCCCGGCGCGGCGCTGGACGACGCCCGGGCGATCGCCGCGCTGATCCGCGAGGGCGGGGAGGAGGGCCTCGTCGGCCTGCGGGCGATCGGCCTGCACCTGGCCGACCAGGACGTGATCCAGGTCTCCTGCAACGTCGAGGACGTGGCGGCGACCTCGCTGGGCGACGTGGTCGCGGCCGTGCGCGCGCACGCGCGCGTGACCCGGGCCGAGCTCGTCGGGCTCTCGCCCGAGGCGGCCTGGCGCGACTTCCCCGCCGACGTGCCGGTGCCCGGGTTCGACCCGGCGCGGCACGTGCTCGAGCGGGTGCTCGGGGACTAGTCCGCGGGCTGAGTGGCGGGAGCGTCCGCGGGGGCGGCGGCCGGCTGGCCGGCGTCCTGGCCCGCGGCGTCGTCGCCGGGCGGCGGGGGCGGGGGCTCGGTCGGCGTCGGCGTCGGCTCGGGCTCGGCGGCCGGCTCGGGCAGCGCGACCGGGGCGGGCGTCGTGGTGGGGTGGTCGCGCTTCTCGCCGGGATCCGGGGGACAGGGCTTGCCGCCGCCGGAGGTGCCGTGGCCGCCGCCGGTGTTGCCCTGGTCGCCGCCGGTGTTGCCCTGGTCGCCGCCGGTGTTGCCCTGGTCGCCGCCGGCGCCCGGCTTGCCGCCGTTGCCGTTCCCGTTGTCGCCGTTGCCGTTGCCGTTGCCGTTCCCGTTCCCGTTCCCCGGCTCCTGGTCGCCGTCGCTCGGCGTCTGGCCGCTGCCGGACCCGGCGGGCGTCGAGCCGCTGCCGCCGGGCTTCGCACCGCTGCCGGTGCCGTCGCCGGGCGTCTGGCCGCCGGTGTCGGTGCCGCCGGGCGTCGGGGCCGTCGGCGTGGGTGTCGAGCCGCTGCCGGTGCTGCCGCCGTCGGTGTCGGTCCCGCCGCCGGTCGAGCCACCGGGCTGGCCGGCGGTTCCGGAACCGGGGGTCGACGGGTTGGACACGGGGACCTGGACGACGGGCGTGGACGGGGTGGAAGGCGTGGAGCCGGGCGAGCCGGCCGTCGGCGTGGAGCCCGGCGTCGTGCCGGTCGTCCCCGTCGTGCCCGTGGACGGCGCGGTCCCGGTCACCGGGATCAGGCCGACGCCGGACGGCGAGGTGGGGACGCTCTGGCCGGCCACGAGGACCGAGGTCAGGATGCCGCTGTTGCCAATGCCGCTCTGCGAGCCGCCGCCGCTCGAGCCGGTGCCGCCGCCGCCCGCGGGAGCGCCCGCCGCGCCGGCGGTGGTCGTGCCCGCGCCGGAGGCGATCGCGGTCCCGGCCGGGGCCGACCCGGAGCCGGACCCCTCGTTCTTGCGGCCGAAGCGCTTGCGCGGGTGGTTGGCCGGGGCGGTGGCCACGGCGCCCAGCGAGCTGCGGGCCTCGGGATTGCCGCCGCGCTTGAGCTGGCGGCGCAGGACGTCGGAGGTCTGCACCGCGCCGACCGTGAGGGCGACCACGGCGGCGGCCAGGGCGCCGAACGCCATTCGTCCACGCATGTGCCGCGTCTCGCCGGCGGGGGCGTTCGCGCTGCCCACGCGCAGCCAGCGGGTCACGCCCACGGCGAGCAGGATCGCGGCCACCAGCCAGGTGGCGAGAAGTACGACGAGCAGGGTCATCCGGCGTGCCCGGTAATCCGTTGTCCGAGAAGCACGCGCGGATTATGGCGCTCGATTGCCAAACCCACCACCAATTGCCCGAACCCGTCCCTGCATAATGGGAGAGATGGCTCAAACGAAACGCAGGCGCCGCAGCAAGCACCGGGGCACCGCCGCCGGTTCCGTCGTCGCCCGCGGGCGCACCGGCCGCAAGCCCACGCCGACCGACAAGAAGGGCTCGACGAAGGATCAGGCGCGCGAGCGCCGGCTCCAGCGCCACGACACGCCGCCGACCTGGAAGGGCGCCGCGCAGCGCGGTGCGATCGCCACCGTCCTGTTCATCGTGCTCACCCTCGTCGCCTTCCGGCAGTCGATCGTCGCGGCGCTGTCGCTCTCGGTCTTCGTCTTCGCCCTGTACACCGGGATGGGCTACTACACCGACCTCATGCTCTACACGCGGCGCCAGAAGCGCAAGCTCAAGGTGCAGGCCGCGGCGCGCGAGGCCAAGGCCCAGGCCAAGGCGTCCCGGGGGCGGCCCAAGTGAGCCTCGAGCTTCGCGGCTACACCGTCGGCCCGGTCCAGGAGAACTGCTTCTTCGCCAAGCTTCCCGATTCCCGGGCCGGCATCGTCGTCGATCCCGGCGACGAGGCCGACAAGCTGATCGCCGAGCTCGCCGACTTCGGGATCGACGAGGTCGCCGCGATCCTGCTCACGCACACCCACTTCGACCACGTCGGGGCCGTGGCGCCGCTCGCGCGCCACACGGGCGCGCCGGTCTACTGCCCCGAGCTCGAGACCCGCGTCCTGGCCGACATCATGAGCTTCGTGCCGTGGGAGGGCTTCGGCCCCTACGAGAGCTGGGAGGCCGAGGAGACCGTGGCCGGCGGCGAGCACCTCTCCCTGGCGGGCATCGAGCTCGACGTGATCTTCACCCCGGGCCACTCGCCCGGCCACGTGACCTACGCCGTGCCCGACGCCGGCGTGCTCTTCTCCGGCGACGTGCTGTTCCAGGGCTCGGTCGGCCGGGTCGACCTGCCCGGCGGGGACTGGCCCACGCTGGCCGCCTCGATCCAGTCCCTGCTCGACGCCTACCCCGACGAGACGCAGGTCCTGCCCGGTCACATGGGCGTGACCACCCTGGGGCAGGAGCGGGCCACCAACCCGTTCCTCGGCGAGCTCTCGCACTCGTGAGCGAGCGCCCCCGCGCGCCCCGCGGCACGTTCGACGTGCTGCCCGAGGACGCCGCCCGGCGCGAAGTCGTCGAGCACGCGGCCCGCCGCGTGCTCGGGCACGCCGGCTACGGACGGATCGAGACGCCCGCCTTCGAGGCCACCGAGCTGTTCGCCCGCGGCGTCGGCGAGGCGACGGACATCGTCCAGAAGGAGATGTACACCTTCGACGACGGGGGCGGGCGATCGTTGACGCTGCGCCCCGAGGGCACCGCGCCGATCGCGCGCGCCTACCTCGAGCACGGCATGCACAAGCAGCCCCAGCCCGTGCGCGTCTGGTACCTCGGCCCGTTCTTCCGCCGCGAGCGCGCCCAGGCCGGCCGCTACCGCCAGTTCTGGCAGGTCGGCGCCGAGGCGATCGGCTCCGACGACCCCGCCGTCGACGCCGAGACGATCCTGCTGCTGGCGACGCTCTTCGAGGAGGTCGGCGTGCGCGGGCTGCGCCTGCGCCTGGGCTCGCTCGGCTCGGCCGAGACCCGCGCGAGCTACCGCGAGACGCTGACGGCGTACCTGCGTGAGCACGAGGACGAGCTCTCCGAGGAGGTCCGCGGCCGGATCGACCTCAACCCGCTGCGCGCCTTCGACGCCGACCACCCGGGCACCCGGCGCGTGATGGAGCGCGCCCCGCGGCTCATCGACGTGCTCGACGACGCCGATCGCGAGCACTTCACGCTGGTCCGCGACTTCCTCGACGATGCCGGGCTGGCCTACGAGCTCGACACCGGCCTCGTGCGCGGCCTCGACTACTACACGCGCACGATCTTCGAGTTCACGTCCGACGCGCTGGGCGCCCAGAGCGGCGTGGGCGGCGGCGGGCGCTACGACGGCCTGATCGAGCAGCTCGGCGGGCCGGCGACGCCGGGCATCGGCTGGGCGGCGGGCGTCGAGCGCATGCTGCTGGCCTCCGACGGCGTCGCTCCCGCCGCGATTCCGGTCGACCTCTACGTCGCGCTGGCCGTGCCCGAGCGACGCCGCACCGCCTTCGCGCTGGCCCGCGAGGCGCGCGCCGCCGGGCTCGGCGCCCAGCTCGAGAGCGCGGGGCGCTCGCTCAAGGGCCAGCTCAAGCACGCCGACCGGATCGGCGCTCGCTACGTTGCGATCGTGGAAGGCGACGGCGTCACCCTCAAGGACATGGGCTCGGGCGAGCAGCGCGAGCTGCCGGCCGACAGCGTGATCCGCGAGGTCCTGAGCCCCCGCTGATGGCCGCCCCGCACGCCAACCGCTTCCGCGACGCCTGGGTCGGCTCGCTCGACTCCTCCCGCGCGGGCGACACCGTCCGCGTGGCCGGCTGGGTCCACCGCCGCCGCGACCACGGCGGGCTGATCTTCATCGACCTGCGCGACCGCTCGGGCCTCGTCCAGCTCGTCTTCCATCCCGAGACCGCGGCCGAGGCCCACGCCGTGGCCGAGCGCCTGCGCCCCGAGCACGTCGTCTCGGCCCAGGGCCAGGTGGTGCGGCGCGAGGAGGGGAAGGTCAACCCCAACCTCGCGACCGGCGAGATCGAGATCTCCGTCGCGGAGATCGACCACCTCGCCACGGCCGAGACCCCGCCGTTCCCGCTCGACGAGGACGTCGCCGTCGACGAGGCGCTGCGCCTGCAGAACCGGACGATCGATCTGCGCCGGCCGGCGATGCAGGACGCGCTGCGGCTGCGCCACGAGGTCGTCACCGCGATGCGCTCGACGCTCAACGACCGTGGCTTCCTCGAGCTCGAGACGCCGCAGCTGACCCGGTCGACCCCCGAGGGCGCGCGCGACTTCCTCGTGCCCGCGCGCTCGCTGCCCGGCTCCTTCTACGCGCTGCCGCAGTCCCCGCAGCTCTTCAAGCAGCTGCTGATGGTCGCCGGCTTCGAGCGCTACTACCAGATCGCCCGCTGCTTCCGCGACGAGGACCTGCGCGCCGACCGCCAGCCCGAGTTCACCCAGCTCGACCTCGAGATGTCGTTCGTCGAGGAGGAGGACGTGATCGAGGTCATGGAGGCGGTGATGACCGCGGTCTTCGCCGTCACCGGCTTCGACGTCCCGCCGGCGCCGTGGGAGCGGATCGACTACGCCGACGCGATGCTCCGCTACGGCTCGGACCGCCCCGACCGGCGCTTCGGCCTGGAGATCTCCGAGCTCGGGGACGCGCTCGCCTCCACGGAGTTCAAGGTGTTCGCCGGCGCGCTGTCCTCGGGCGGCGTCGTGCGCGGCCTCAACGCCGGGCCGCGCGAGGTGCCGCGCTCCGAGCTCGACGCCCTCGACCGACCTGGCCAAGCGCGCCGGGGCCAAGGGCCTCGTCTGGGCCTTCGTCGAGGAGGGCGGCACGTGGCGCTCGCCGATCGCGAAGTTCCTCTCGGACGGGCGAGATCGCCGCCGTCACCGAGACCCTCGGCGCCAGCCCCGGCGACCTGCTGCTGATCGTGGCCGACACGGCCGCGGTGGCCGCCGACGCGCTCGGGACGCTGCGCCTGCACCTGCGCGACCGCTTCGACCTCGCGGCCGGCGCCGCGCACGACCTGCACTGGGTCGTCGACTTCCCCCTGTTCGGCTGGAACGCCGACGAGGAGCGCTGGGACGCCCTGCACCATCCGTTCACGGCGCCGCGCGCCGACCAGGCCGACGCCTTCGCGCGCGGGGAGATCGAACCCGGTGAGCTGGCCTCGCGGGGCTACGACCTCGTCCTCGACGGCTCGGAGATCGGCGGCGGCTCGGTCCGCATCAACCGGCCCGAGGTCCAGCAGGCCGTCTTCGACGCGCTGGGCATCGACGCCGAGGAGGCCGAGGGCCGCTTCGGCTTCCTGCTGCGCGCGCTGCGCCAGGGCGCCCCGCCGCACGGCGGGATCGCGATGGGGATCGATCGCATCGCCGCGATCGTCGCCGGGCGCGACTCGATCCGCGAGGTCATCGCCTTCCCGAAGACGGCCTCCGGGGCCGATCCGCTGACCGGCGCGCCCGCGCCCGTCGACGCCGATCAGCTCAAGGCGCTCGGCCTGCGGTCGGTCGCTTCGCCAGGTTCGGCCACGCCGGGCTAACGAAACCGGGCGAACCTGCCGACAACCTGGGGGATGGGTGACCAGATCTCTCGCCCGATGCAGATCCTGCTCGGCGTCACGCTGCTCTTCACCATCGTCTGGTTCGTCGCTCTGCGCCCGAAGCCAGGCGGCGGGGAGGCGAGCGCCACGCCGACGCCGGCCGCCAGCTCGGCCGCCCAGGCGCCGACGACGACCAACGGCATCCTGTCCGCGCCCGCCAAGGCCCGGGCCGCCGTCGCGACGTCCGATTCCCACGAGGCCAAGGTCGGCGCCGCCGCGAACGCCGCCGGCTCGGACGCGACGAGCACGACGTCGACTCCCGCCACGGCCGCCGACCGCCACGGCCGCCGCGTCGAGCACGAGCCACGCCAAGGCCGCGCACGCCGCGCCGGCGCCGAAGGTCGTCGTCCACAGCCACGGGCTCGACGCCCGCGTCGCGCGCCCCCTGGCCGCCCACCGCGTCGTCGCCGTGCTCGTCTACAACCCGCGCGCCGCGGACGATCGCAGCGTGCGCGGCCACTTCGGCCAGGTCACGACCCGGCACGGCCGCGTGGTCAAGCTCACGATCCCGCTTTCGCAGCTGCACGCCTACCCGACCCTGACCAAGCGCGTGCAGGTCACCGAGTCACCGACCGTGGTGATCTTCGACCGCGCCGGCAACCCGCAGACGCTGCTGGGCTACGTCGATCCGACCCAGGTCAGCTCGCGCATCGACGACGCGCTGGCCGCGCGGCCCGTGTCCGACGTGGCCCCGACGCCCTAGGCGTCGTCCTCGTCCTCGACGATCTGCTCGCCCAGCGGGCGCCACAGCGCCCACGCGATGAACAGCGCGGAGACGAGGAGCATCGCCAGGCCGACCCAGAGGTTGATCCGGATGTCGGCCGCCTTGTGGACCTCGGCGTCGGAGTCGGTGATGCCCGCGATCGTGAGGATCACGCCGTAGACGAGGAACAGCCCGGCGATGATCTTGCGCAGGTCGAACAGGTTCGCCGCGCGGCGCGCACGGTCGGCGTCGAGGTTCGCCTGCTCGCTCTGGGCGATCAGCTCGTCGCCGGTGGGGGAGGTCTCGTCGGCCATGGTCGTGCTCCTTGACTAGGCGAAGATGACAGAGAGGATGACGGTCAGGGCGATCGCCCCGCCGGCCAGCAGCCAGGGTTTGCGGTACCAGACGTCCTCGTCGGGATCCGGGTCCTCGACGTTGGCCATGCCGTGCACGAGCCCCTGGAGCTCGGCGATCGGGTTTCGGCTTGGTCACGAACGTGACGCCGACCGAGACGATCGCATCGGAGAGGAACGCGACGATCGCGCCCCAGAACGCGGCCGACTGGTCGGAGCCGAGGTCGATCGCCCCGCCCTTGTTGAGGTAGTACGACGCGGCGGCGCCGCCGGTCCCGGCCACGAGGCCCCAGAACCCCGCCCATGGGGTCATGCGCTTCCAGTAGATCCCGATGATGAACGTCGCGAACAACGGGGCGTTGAAGAACGAGAACAACGTCTGGATGTAGTCCATGATGTTGTTGTAACCCGAGGCGATCAGGGCGGTCCCGATGCCGATCACGATGCCCGCGACGGTCGCGATCCGGCCGAAGCGGATGTAGTAGGCGTCGTCGCGCCCGGGGCGGACGTAGGGCTCCCAGAGGTCGTAGGTGACCACCGTGTTGAAGGCCGAGACGTTCGCCGCGACGCCGGCCATGAAGGCGGCGAGCAGGCCGGCCAGCGCGACCCCGAGCATGCCGTTGGGCAGGTACTCGTTCATCAGCAGCGGGATCGCGTTGTTGTAGTCGAGGTTCTTGCCGCCGCCGCCCAGTCCGGGGATCGTCGCCAGCGCGACGAGGCCGGGGATGATCGTCAGGGCCGGGATGAAGATCTTCGGGATAGGCGCCGATCAGCGGGGTGCGCCGCGCGGCGCCGAGCGTCTTGGCCGACAGCGCGCGCTGGACCTCGGCGAAGTTCGTCGTCCAGTAGCCGAACGAGAGCACGAACCCGAGGCCGAAGACGATCGGGATGAACGACGCCCCGAGCGGGTTGTCGACCTTCCCCGGCGTCGTCCCCTTCCACGAGTGGAACAGGTCCTGCTTGGCGACCTTGTGGACCTGGTCCTGCAGGCCGGCCCAGCCGCCGACGTCGTGCAGCGCGACGATCGTCAGCGGCACGAGCGCGGCGAGGATCACGAAGAACTGCAGCACCTCGTTGTAGATCGCCGAGGAGAGGCCGCCGAGCGTGATGTAGCCGAGCACGATCGCGGCGGCGACGACGATGCCGAGGAAGATCGGCCAGCCGAGCAGGATGTGCAGCACGAGCGCCAGCGCGTAGAGGTTCACGCCGGCGATCAGCACGGTGGCGAAGGCGAAGACGAGCGCGTTGAAGACGTGCGTCGGCTTGTTGAAGCGCAGCCGCAGGTACTCGGGGACCGACCGGACCTTCGCCCCGTAGTAGAAGGGCATCATCACGATCCCGAGGAAGATCATCGCCGGGACGGCGCCGATCCAGTAGTAGTGGACCGTGTAGACGCCGAACTGCGCGCCGTTGGCCGCCATGCCCAGGATCTCCAGGGCGCCGAGGTTGGCCGAGACGAAGGCGAGGCCGGTGATCCAGGCCGGGAGCGAGCGTCCCGAGAGGAAGTAGTCGAGGCTCGTCTGGATGTAGCGGCGGGCGGCGAAGCCGATCCCGAGGACCACCACGAAGTAGATGATCAGGATCAGGTAGTCGACCCAGTTCGTCGCCAGCCGTACGTCCATGCGTCCTCCCCCTCGTGACGATGCGCTCGAACTTCCGGCGCGAACCTACCCAGGATTCGCCGAATGCAACGCATCGACGTTTCCGGTCTTCGCGACGGCGGCCAGCGCCCGGGCGCTGGGGCGGACCGTGCGGCGCAGATCGGCGTCGCGGTCGATGCCGATGAGCCCGAATCTGGGCCGATAGCCCTCGGCCCATTCGAAGTTGTCCCAGGCCGACCAGTAGAGGTAGGCGCGCACGTCGATCCCGTCGGCGATCGCCCGCGCGACCTGGGCCAGGTGGGTCTCGAGGTAGGCGACGCGCTCGGCGTCGTCCTCGGTCGCGATCCCGTTCTCGGTCACGTGGACGGGGAGCCCGGTCGCGGCGGCCGCGGCGATCGCGCGGTGCAGGCCCTCGGGGTTGAGCTCCCAGCCCATCGCGGTCAGCGGCACGCCCTCGGGCGCCGGCGCGAAGCCGTCGGCGTAGGCCGGGTCGACGCGCATCCGCGAGTAGTACTGCACACCGACCCAGTCGCCCTTGAGGCCGTCGAGGAAGACGGTCTCCATCTCGTGGCGCAGCTCCTCGTAGGCGGCGACGCAGGCCGCGTCGTCGTCGGGCCGGCTCGAGGTCGGGCAGCTGGAGGCAGAGCCCGGCCTCGGGGGCGCCGGCGCCCGGTCTTCACCGCCTCGACCGCGGTCTCGTGCGCTTCGATCAGCCGCCGCGTGACGCGGTGGGCGAGGCCGGCGTGGCGCAGGCCCGGGGGCGTGGTAGCCCAGCCGGTAGCCGAAGAGGGAGACGATCTGCGGCTCGTTGATCGTGCAGACGTGGGGGATGAGGTCGCCGAGGTGCGCGGCGACCCGCTCGGCGTAGACACCGAAGCGCGCGACCGCGTCGGGCGCCAGCCAGCCGCCGGCCTCGGACAGCCAGCGGGGGATGGTGAAGTGGTGCAGCGTGACGTAGGGGGAGATGCCGTTGGCGTGCAGCGCCTCGAGGATCCGGCGGTAGTGGTCGAGCGCCGCCGTGCTCCACTCGCCGGGGGCGGGCTCGATGCGCGACCACTCGAGCGACATCCGGTGGGCCGGCAGCCCGAGCGAGCCGAGCAGGGCGGCGTCGTCGGCGTAGCGGTGCCAGAAGTCGATGGCGTCGCCGGACGGCTCGACGCAGGTCGTGCGCGGCGCGTGCTCCCAGGCCCACCAGTCGTTGTTGACGTTGCCGCCCTCGACCTGGTGGGCCGCGGCGGAGGTGCCGAACGTGAAGCCCTCGGGGAAGTCGCGCATGGAGCCAGGGGTACCACAGGTCCGCGTCCCGCCTAGGCTCCCGGCCGATGCCGCGCTCCGTACGCCGGCCCGGCCCCGGGCTGTTCGCCGTCGGTCTCGGGTTCGCGGGGCTGGCCGGGTCCTGGCGCCTCGCGGCGCCGCGGATCGGCGCGCCGGGCTGGATCGCCGACGCGCTCGCGGTCGTCTCGCTGCTCCTCCTGCTCGCGGTGGCGGTGCCGTGGGGCAGATCGGCGCTGCGCGACCTCCCCGCGCTCGCCGACCCGGCGGTCCCGGTCCTGCCCATCACCGCCGGCCTGCTGTCGGTCGACCTGCGCCCGCACGCGCAGGGGCTGGCCAGCGTGCTCTTCGTCGCCTTCGGCGTGGTGACGGTGACCGCGGCGGTGGCGCTGCCGGCGATCTGGGCCGCGCGGCGCATCGGGGTCGCCGCGATCCATCCCGGCTACCTGCTCGGCCCGGTCGCCGGGCCGCTGCTGACGGCCCAGGGCGCCGTGACGTTCGGCTGGACCGGGGTCGCCCGTGGTGCTGTTCGCGCTCGGCTGCCTGGCGGTGCTCGTCCTCGGGCCGCTCGTGGTGCGGCGGCTGTTCGCCGGGCCGCCGCTGCCGCCGCCGCTGGCCCCGACCCTGGCGCTCGGCGTCGCGGCGCCGGCGCTGGTGTCGAACACGTACCTCGTGATCGCCGGCGGCTTCGACGCCGTGGCCTGGGCGCTCGTCGGCGTCACGACGGTCGGCGCGCTCGTGCAGATCGCGGTGCCTCGGGCGCTACGCCCGCGCGCCGTTCGCGCCGCCGACCTGGGCCTTCGCGTTCGCCTACGCGACGACGGCGACGATGACGCTGCGGGTGATCGACCACGAGCATTCTCCGAGGGCGACGCGCTGCGCTGGACGATCCTGGCGGCGATCACCGGGCTGCTGGCGACGCTGAGCGTGTAGGAGCGTGCGGGACCCGGAGGCGCTGCTCGGTTGATCCGCGTCAGTCCTCGTCGCGCGGGACGATCTGCGAGATCGGCACCTCTTCGCCCGACTTCGTGTCGGGGTAGACGACGTACGCGCCCGGCGCGCCGCCGAACCAGGTGCCCTCCGCCTCGCCGACGAAGATGCCGGGCCGCTGCGACCCGTCGTCCTGCTCGACGAAGATCTTCTGTCCCTCCTGGAAGCCGTTCATGCGGTCATGGAGTACCACAGTCGGCTGACCCGCACAGGTTGACTTCGCCGGCTCCCCGATACTAGGCTCGCCCCGACCCGACGCACAGGAGACCGGTGAGATGAAGCCCACGAGCATGGCATCGGTCCTGATGGCAGCACTGGCGCTCGTGGCTGCGCTGGCGATCGGCCTGACCTCGAGTGCGGCGGCCGGGACGCTCGCTCACGCGAGCAAGCACAAGCACAAGAAGGCCAAGCCGAAGGCCCGCAGCTGCAAGGCGCTGATCTCGGGGAGCTCGCTGATCCATGACGTCGCCGTCGACACCGGCACCGCGCCCGACGTGGACCCGGTCGTGGAGGACAATCCGCACTACGACAAACGCGGACCGTTCAAGGGCATCACGCTGAGAAGGTGCGAGATGTTCTGGACGGGGCCCAACTACTACGGAAACGCGAGCGCCTACGGGGAGGCCTACTCCGGTACTCCGTTCACCTGGTACGCCGGGACCGCCGTGACCACGCGGCAGTTCACTCGGACGTACCGCGGCAGAGTCCGTCAACGGTGGACTCATGCCCTTGATCGGGCCCCCGTTTGCGAAGCGGCACATCAAGTCGCTCGGCCACGGCAGCCGTGCGTTCATCACGACGACCGGTCTGGAGCAAGCGTCAGCAATCCCAAGTATCAGACCTCCTACTGCCTGTACGTGCTCAGCAAAGGCAAGCACGGCAAGGCCGGAAACGTGGCGATTCTCTGTGCGTGGCCGCTGTCGCTGGACCGCCACAAGCAGATCGTCAAGGGCCTGCTCAGCCACCACCGCTTCTAGACTTGCGGCGTGGATCCGGAGGTCTTCGAGCACCATCTCCTCGCCCCGCAGGGACGCGACCGGCGCCCTGAGAACGGCTTCTCCGGCACGGCCGGCGACACCGGCGTGTGCGGTGACGAGGTCACCATCTCGCTCGCCCTCGACGCGGCCGGCACGCACGTCGCGCAGGCCGGCTTCAGCGCCACGGGCTGCGGCGCGACGACCGCCTGTGGCTCGGCGCTCGTCGACCTGATCACCGACTTCGCCGATCCTCGACGCCGCGAAGATCGGCCCGACGACGATCTCCGAGGCGCTCGGCAGCCTGTCGCCCGGGAAGTTCCACGCCGCCGAGCTCGCCTCCGACGCGCTGCACCGCGCGCTCGGCGCCGCCGTCCGCGCCCGCGCGGCGCTGCCCGCCGTCGCCGACCGCACGCTGGTCGCCATGAGCGGCGGGCGTCGACTCCGCCGTCGCCGCCCTGCTCGAGGCCGAGCGCGGCGACGCCGTCGCCGTGACCCTCGAGCTGTGGACCGACCCCGAGGGCGACGCCGAGAAGTCGTGCTGCAGCGCGAGCGCCGTGCGCTCGGCCCGCGCGCTGGCCCACCGGCTCGGCCTGGCGCACGTCACGCTCGACCTGCGCGCGGAGTTCCGCGCCGGCGTCGTCGAGCCGTGGATCGCCGGCTACGCGAACGGCGAGACCCCGAACCCGTGCGTGCGCTGCAACGGCCACGTCCGCCTCGACGCGATGCTCGACCTCGCCGACCGGCTCGGCGCCGCCCACCTCGCGACCGGGCACTACGCGCGCACCGCCGAGGACGACCACGCCGACGGCCCGCTGCTGCGCGTCGCCGCCGACCCGGCCAAGGACCAGACCTACATGCTCGCCCAGCTCGCGCCGGGCTCGCTGGCGCGGATGCGCTTCCCGCTCGGCGCGCTGACCAAGCCCGAGGTGCGCGAGCGCGCCGCCGCGGCCGGGCTGCCCGTCGCGGGCAAGCCCGACTCGCAGGACCTGTGCTTCCTGGCCGGCGTCGGCCGCGAGCGGTTCTTATCCCGCCGGCTGCCCGAGCGGCCCGGGCCGATCGTCGACCGCGCCGGCCGCACGCTCGGCCGCCACCGCGGCCAGCACACGTTCACCGTCGGCCAGCGCAAGGGCCTCGGCCTCGCCGCCGAGCGAGCCGCTGTTCGTCCTGGCCAAGGACGGCGATCGCGTGGTCGCCGGGACCCGCGCCGAGCTCGACGCCACGCGGGTGCCGCTGCGCGAGCTCGTGCTGCGCCGCGAGCCCGCGCGCGTGCGCGCCGTCAAGCTGCGCTACCGCACGGCGCCGGTCGCCGCGCACCTCGAGGACGACATCCTCGTCCTCGCCGAGCCGGTCGCCGGCGCGGCGCCGGGCCAGCAGGCCTGCCTGCTCGACGGCGACCTCGTCGTCGGCTACGCGACCATCGACGCGGTGGCCTCCTCGCGCGCCGCCGCCTCGGCTTCGGCCTCGGTCGCGTCGTAGCGCGCCAGCGCGGGGAACAGCATCACGACCAGCCCGACGCCGGCCACGCAGGCCAGGCCGCCGGACGTCACCGAGAAGCGCGGCGAGGTCACCGCCGCCACGGTCCCCGCCTCGATGTCGCCGAAGCGCGGCCCGCTCGTCACCACGAGCGAGAAGACCGAGGACATCCGCCCGCGCATGCGGTCGGGCGTGACGGTCTGGTTGATCGTCGTGCGGCACACGGCGCTGACCGAGTCGGCCGCGCCCGCGATCGCGAGCAGGATCATCGCCGGCCACAGCGAGGTCACGAGGCCCGCGGCGGCGATCGCCGCGCCCCAGACCACCACGGCCCAGATCACGACCTGGCCGAGCTTGCGCGTGTGCGACAGCCAGCCCGTCGTCAGCGCGGCCACGGTCGCGCCGGCCGAGACCGCGGCGAGCAGCGCGCCCGTGCCCTCGGCGCCCGCGTGGTAGACGGTCAGCGAGAGCACGGGGAACAGCGCGCGCGGCATCCCGAAGGTCATCGCCAGCAGGTCGATCGCGAACGATCCCTTCAGCGCGGAGTTGCCGCCGACGTAGGCGAGCCCCTCGCGGATCGAGGCGAGGATCCGCAGCGGCTCGGCCGTCACGCCGCGCGGCGGCTGGGGCGACATGGACACGACGGCGACGATCATCGCCAGGCACGAGACGGCGTCGATCGTGTACGCCGTCCCGACGCCCCAGGCGGCGATCACGAGGCCGCCGACGGCCGGGCCGACGACCATCGTCAGCGAGTAGAGCCCGAAGTTCAGCGCCATCGCCGGGCGCAGCCGGTCGGCGGGGACGAGGTTGGGGACGATCGACGTCGCCGAGGCGTTCTCCATCGCGCCGAGGCCGGCGAGCAGCCCGGCCAGCAGGTAGATGACCCCGAGCGGCGGGTCGCCGCGGAACGCGCCGACGGCCAGCGCGCCGGAGACGACGATCAGGCCGACCTGCACGACCGCGAGCAGCTTGCGCCGGTCGTGGCGGTCGGCCAGCGCGCCGCCGAGCAGCGACATCACCGCGAGCGGGATGAGCTCGGCCGCCCCGAGCAGGCCGGTCTTGAACGCCGATCCGGTCAGCACGTAGACCTGGTAGGGCAGCGCCACGAGCGCCGCCTGGGTGCCCAGGCCGGTGAGGAAGTTCCCCAGCGTCAGGCGCTGCAGGTCGCGGTTGCCGCGCAGGGGGGAGAGGTCGGGAATCAGCTGCCGCAGCACGCGCACGCGGCCACGGTAGGGCGCGCTTGCACCGCCCCTCGGCCCGGACGTAGGATCGGCCCATGGCCGGCGCGACGCCCTCGCCCGCGCAGCCGCCCCAACCGCTGCGCCACCGCCGCGACGCCCGTCATCTGACGACGGGACAGCTCGCCGACTTCCGCAAGGCGATCAGCGGCGCCCAGGCGATCCACGACGACCGCGGCTACCAGCGCTGGGCGGGCATCCACGGCCTGCCGCTGCCGATCTCCTGCACCCACCACGACGAGCTCTTCCTGCCCTGGCACCGGGCCTACCTCTACCTGTTCGAGAAGGCGCTGCAGGACGTCGTGCCCGGCGTGACGCTCCCGTGGTGGGACTGGACCAAGAAGCACGCCGAGGGCGTGCCGCCGATCTACGCCGTCAAGCGCCCGGCCAACAAGGCCAACCCGCTGTTCTCCTCGCCGATCCAGGCCTCCGGCCGGGAGGACCCGTCGGTCAAGGCGACGTTCCGCGACGAGGGGGTCGACGGCGAGCTGCCGACGCCCGCCGACCTCGCCGACGTGCTGGCCGAGCGCGACTTCTTCACCTTCCAGACCAAGCTCGAGTCGCTCCACGACGGCGTCCACGTGTGGACGGGCGGGACGATGCAGTCGATCGCGACGGCCGCCTACGACCCGGTCTTCTGGGCGCACCACGCGATGATCGACCGCGTCTGGTACCTGTGGCAGCTCCAGAACCACACGCCCGGCGTGCCCGCCGCGCTGCACGGCCGCGCGCTGGCCGGCCTGGGCATGACCGTCCGCGACACGCTGCATCCGACGACCCACCTCGGCTACGACTACGCCACCTCGACGGTGGCCGCCCCGGGACCCCCGCACCATGGTTGACCGCTTCGTCACCGCACCGCTCGAGCTGCCGGACGCCGACGCGCCGTTCGAGCGCGCCGACCTGATCTTCTACGGCCTCGACCACGGCGGCGCCTCCTACGAGGCGCGGGTCTTCCTCGACGCCCCGGACGCGACGCACGAGACCGGCCGCGACCACCCCGCCTACGCCGGCTCGTTCTACGTCTTCGGCCACGGCGGCTGCTTCGGCGACGAGGGGCACTGCGACGTCCCGGCCGAGCGCGACCCGTTCGACATCCGCGCGCCGCACCAGCTCGAGCCCGCGCTGCGGATCCTCACCGTCACGGGCTCGATCGCCGCGCTGGTCAAGCACGGCAGCGAGGACGTCGTCGTCACCGTCGTGGCCCACGCCACGCGCGGTCAGGACAACACCGTGCTCGCCTTCGACACGGTGCGCCTGGCGACCTACGAGGGGTAGACCGGCAGATGAGAAGAGTCTTAGGACGCTATGTCTCGTTGCTCACGCACTCATCTTGGGTGACCCTCTGATCGAGCGTGCCGGAACCGCCGGCGCGAACCGACAGAGGAGGGTCCAGATGACCACTCGCCGCTCCCATGGCAAGCCGTTCCGCGTGCTGACGCCGGCCTCGCGCCGCAAGCGTCACGGCCGCAGCCACAGCAAGAGCCGGACCGCGGGCGCTCCCGGTCGCGCAGCCACGGCTAGCCCGCGAACCCTCGGCGACGGTCCAGCGACGTGAAGCGGCTCGTCCGCCTGCTGCGCTCGCCCGTGGCCGAATCCGGCGGCGCGGTCGGGGCTGCCCCGACCGCCGCCGCTCGGGACGTGCTGCGGCGCTTCTGGCCCGACGTGCGTCCCTACCGGGGGCGGCTGCTCGTCGTCCTCGTCCTGCTGCTGCTCGCGCCGGTCGCGCAGACCGGCGCGATCGGCTGTTACAAGCTCTTCGTCGACGACGTGCTCGTCCCGCGCGACGCCGGCGCGCTGGTCTGGGTCGGCGGCCTGTTCGCCGGCCTGACGCTCGCCGTCTCGCTGCTCACGCTGGCCGGCGAGTACCTGCTCTCCTGGGTCGCGGAGCGCTTCCTGCTCTCCCTGCGCACGCGCGTGTTCGCCCACGAGCAGAGCCTCTCGCTCGAGGCCCACGACCGCCGGCGCCTCGGCGACGTCCTGGCCCGGCTGAGCGGCGACGTGGAGGCGATCGAGCGCCTGCTGCTCTCCGGGGTGGTCGACGCCGGCACCTACGTCCTGCAGATCGTCCTGTTCTCGACCGCGCTCTTCGTGCTCGACTGGCGCCTGGCCCTGGCCGCGCTGGTCGGCGCGCCGCTGTTCTTCTTCATCTCCGCGACACTTCTCGCGGGAGATCAAGGACGCCTCGCGCGAGCGCCGGCGCCGCGCCGGCGCGCTGACCGCGGTGGCCGAGGAGTCGCTGGCCAACACGATGCTCGTGCAGGCCTACCAGCGCGAGGCGGCCGAGACCGAGCGCCTGGCCGCCGAGGGCCGCAAGGTGCTCGGCGCCGAGCTCGCGCTGACGCGCCTGCGCGAAGCCTTCGGCGCGCTCGTCGACATGGCCGAGACGCTCGGCGTCCTGCTCGTCGTCGCGCTCGGCGTGCACGAGCTCCAGGCCGGCCAGATCACCCTCGGCGACCTCGCCGCGTTCCTCGGCTTCCTCACCCAGCTCTACGCGCCCGTGCGCCGCCTGAGCCGTCTGGTCAACACGCTGCACGGCGCGTGGGCCGGCGCCGAGCGCGTGATCGAGCTGCTCGACGAGGAGCCGCAGGTGCGCGACCGTCCGGACGCGAAGCCGCTGGGCCGCGCGCGCGGCGCCGTCGTCTTCGACGCCGTCGGCTTCCGCTACCCCGGGATTCCCCGCGACGCGCTGCGCGCCGTCTCGCTGGCCGTCGAGCCGGGCGGCACGCTGGCCCTCGTCGGCGCGAGCGGGGCGGGCAAGTCGACGATCGCCAAGCTGCTGCTGCGCTTCTATGACCCGACGGCCGGGGCGGTGCTGCTCGACGGCCGCGACCTGCGCGACGCCCCGCTCGCCGACGTGCGCGCCAACGTCACGCTCCTGCCCCAGGAGACGCTGCTGCTCCACGCGAGCGTGCGCGAGAACATCGCCTTCGGGCCGGGACGACGCGGACACGGGCGCGGTCGAGGCCGCCGCGGTCGCCGCCGACGCCGACGCCTTCATCCGCCGCCTGCCCGACGGCTACGACACGCGTGATCGGCGAACGCGGGCGACGGCTGTCCGGAGGGCCAGCGCCAGCGCCTGGCGATCGCCCGCGCGCTCCTGCGCGACGCGCCGGTGCTCGTGCTCGACGAGCCGACGACCGGCCTCGACGCCCACGCCCAGGCGCGGGTCCTGGCGCCGCTGCGGCGCCTGATGCGCGAGCGCACGACGATCTGATCTCGCCACACGCTGAGCGCCGCGCGCGCGGCCGACGCCGTCGCCGTGCTCGACGGCGGCGCGGTGATCGAGCACGGCGCGCCCGACGTGCTGCTCGCTCGCGGCGGTGCCTACGCCGCGCTGTGGGAGACCCAGGGCGCGAGCGAACGCACGGCGCCCCCGGTGGCCGGCCGTGCCTGACGCGCGGCCCGTGCGCCGCGGCCGCCGCCTCGCGCCGGGCTACACGGTCGTCGAGCATCTGGCCCGGGGCGAGGCGCTCGACGTCTACGACGCCTGGGACGCGGGCGGCGACTGCCGCGTGGCGGTCAAGGCGGTGCGGCCCGACCGGACGGGTGAGCCGCGGCGTGGCGAAGCGTCTGCGCCGGGAGGGACGCCTGCTGCGCGCGCCTGGCCCACCCGCACCTCGTGCGCGCCTACGAGACCGTCGACGAGCCGCGGCCGATGGTCGTGCTCGAGCCGCTGCCCGGCGAGCCGCTCGACGACGTGCTCGACGACGCTCCCGAGACCGCTGCCCGCCGGGCAGGTCGCGCTGCTCGGCGCCCAGCTCGGCTCGGCCGTGCGCTACCTGCACGCGCACGGCCAGCTCCACCTCGACCTCAAGCCCGGCAACGTGATCGTCGACAACGGCACGGCCAAGCTGCTCGATCTCTCCCTGGCGCGCGCACCGGGCCGCGTACCTGCCGGCTACGGCACGCCGGACTTCCTCCCCCCGGAGCAGGCGCGGGGCGGGGCGGTCACCGCCGCGGCTGACGTGTGGGGCCTCGGGGCGGTGCTCGCCGCCGCGGCGGCGCCGATGACGCGTCGTCTTCCGCGCCGCCTGCGCCGCGTGATCGACGGCTGCCTCGAGCCCGAGCCCGGCCGCCGGCCGCCGCTCGACGGCGTGCTGCGCGAGCTCGACGCGCTGCTCTGATCCGCTTCCGTTCATAGACTCCGCGCGCGTGATGACCTCGGACGAGATCCGCGAGACGTTCCTGTCGTTCTTCGAGAGCCGCGACCACCGCCGGCTCGCGTCGGGCTCCCTGATCCCGGCCGACTACGACCCGTCGGTGCTGCTCACGACGGCGGGGATGCACCCGCTCAAGCCCTACTTCCAGGGCCGCGAGCACGCCGCCGCACATCCGCCTGACGTCGTGCCAGAAGTGCTTCCGCACGCCCGACATCGAGGAGGTCGGGCTGACCACGCGGCACCTGACGTTCTTCGAGATGCTCGGCAACTTCTCGATCGGCGACTACTTCAAGCAGGGCGCCGCGGAGTTCGCCTGGGAGCTGTCCCGCGAGGGCTTCGGCTTCCCCGCCGAGAAGATCTGGGTCACCGTCTTCGGCGGCGACGAGGAGCTCGGCCTCGGCCCCGACCAGGAGGCCATCGACGTGTGGCTGGGGATCGGCGTGCCGCGCGAGCGCATCGTCGAGCTCCCGCGCTCGGAGAACTTCTGGCAGGCCGGCCCGACCGGCCCGTGCGGCCCGTGCTCGGAGCTCTACCTCGACCGCGGGCTGGACTGGGGCACCGAGGACGACCTGCCCGGCGGCGAGAACGAGCGCTTCCTCGAGTACTGGAACCTCGTCTTCATGCAGCTCGATCAGAACCCGCGAGAACGTGCTCACGCCGCTGCCGGCCAAGAACATCGACACCGGCCTCGGCCTCAACCGGATGGCGCTGATCCAGCAGGGCGTCGACTCGATCTTCGACACCGACCAGTTCGTGCCGCTGATGCAGCTCGGCGAGCAGCTCGGCGGCGTCAAGCAGGGTCAGAGCGAGGAGAGCGACCGCGCGCTGAAGATCCTCGCCGACCACTCCCGCGGGCATGACCTTCCTCGTCGCCGACGGCGTCGTGCCCTCCAACGAGGACCGCGGCTACGTGCTGCGCCGGCTCATGCGCCGCGCCGTCCAGCGCGGGCGCTCGCTCGGCTTCGACCCGGGCTTCCTGCCCAAGTACGCCGAGGTCGTGATGGAGACGATGGGCGCTCCTACCCCGAGCTCGGCGAGCAGCGCGACGCGATCTTCAAGTGGCTCGAGGCCGAGGAGGAGGGCTTCGGGCGCACGCTCGAGCAGGGCACGAAGCTGCTCGAGGACCTGATCGCCCGGGCCAAGGAGACGGGGGAGGAGGGCATCGCCGCCGAGGACGCCTTCCGCCTGCACGACACCTTCGGCTTCCCCGTCGACCTGACCCTGGAGCTCGCCAGCGAGGCCGGCCTCGGCGTCGACGAGGAGGGCTTCGAGGGGCTGATGGACGAGCAGCGCACGCGTGCGCGCTCGCAGACCCGCGCCGGGCGCGGGCGGCGACGTGCTGCGCCGCGAGGCCGAGGTGCTCGTCAAGGCGGCCGGCTTCGCCACGCGCTTCACCGGCTACGAGACGCACCGACCAGGAGACGTCGGTCGGCGCGACCGAGACCGACGAGGACGGCCGCGTGCTCGTCAAGCTGCTCGAGTCGCCGTTCTACGCCGCGGGCGGCGGGCAGATCTCCGACGCGGGCTACATCGAGTGCGCGTCCGGGAACTGCCGGGCGCGCGGTCGAGGACGTGTTGCGCCTCGGCGACGACCAGGTCGTCGCCGTGCGCCCCGAGGCGGGCGAGCTCGTCGCCCGGCGAAGCCGGTCCACGCGCACGTCGACGCCGCCGCGCGCCACGCCACCGAGGGCAACCACACCGCCACCCACCTGCTCCACGCGGCGCTGCGCGAGCGCCTGGGCACGCACGTGCGCCAGGCCGGCTCCTACGTCGGGCCCGACAAGCTGCGCTTCGACTTCACCCACGGCCACGCGCTCTCGCGAGGAGGAGCTGCGCGACGTCGAGGACGAGGTCAACCGGCGCATCGCCGAGTCCTCGCGGGTCGGCGCGCGTGACGACGACGCTCGACGAGGCCAAGGCGGCCGGAGCGATGGCGCTGTTCGGCGAGAAGTACGGCGACGTCGTGCGCATGGTCGAGGTCGGGGACGGGTCGTTCTCCCGCGAGCTGTGCGGCGGCACGCACGTGCGCTCGACGGCCGAGATCGGCGTCTTCAAGATCACGTCGGAGACCTCGAGCGCGGCCAACGTGCGGCGCATCGAGGCGGTCACCGGCCCGGTGGCGGCCGACCTGCTGCGCGCCCACGACCGCATGGTCGAGGCCGTCGCCACGCGCCTGCGCACGCGGCCCGAGCATCTGCTCGACCAGGTCGAGCGCCGCGAGGCCGAGCGCAAGGAGCTCGAGAAGCAGCTCAAGGCCGGCGGCGGCGCCGACGGCTCCGCCGCGGTCGACGAGCTCGCGGCGCGCGGCCGAGGAGCTCGACGGCGCGCGCGTGCTGACCGCGCAGGTCGACGCGGCCGGCATGGACGCGCTGCTCGCCCTCGCCGACCAGCTCAAGGGCCGGCTCGGCCCGGCGGCGATCGTGCTCGGCGCGGCGGCCGAGGGGCGCGTGCACCTCGTCGCCGCCGTCGATCCGAGCCTCGTCGAGCGCGGCGTCAAGGCCGGCGAGGTCGTCAAGACCGCGGCGCAGGTGACCGGCGGAGGCGGCGGCGGGCGCGACACGATGGCGCGCGCCGGCGGCCGCGACCCCGACAAGCTTCCCGAGGCGATCGGCGCCGCCCGCGCGGCGATCGCGGACGCGCTGGTCCGCATGAGGGTGCTCGCGCTCGACTACGGCGCCGCCCGCTGCGGCTGCGCGATCAGCGACCCCACGGGGACGCTGGCCACGCCGATCGAGGCGGTCGAGCGCCCCGACGCCAAGGCCGGCCTGCGGCGGATCGCCGAGCTCGTCGACGAGTACGAGGTCGAGCGGGTCGTGGTCGGGCTGCCGCTGCGGCTGGCCGGCGGCGACTCGGACCAGACCCAGGCCGCGCGCGCCTTCGCCGCGCCGCGTGGCGAGCGTGGCCGAGGTGCCGGTCGAGCTCTACGACGAGCGCTTCACCACGGTGCATCGCCCAGCGTCACGGCGGCCGGGCGAGCGAGGACTCCCGCGCCGCCGCCGTGCTGCTGGAGAGCTGGCTGGCGCAACGACGGGGCGGCGGCGTGAGCCGCGACGCCCGAGGAGCGCGAGGCCGCCCGCCTCGAGCGCGCGCGCAAGCGCGCCAAGAAGCGAAGGGCGGCCGTTGCCCGAGCCCGAGCCCGAGCCGCGCGCCTCCGCCGGCGCCCGAGCCGGTCGCCCGCGAGCCGGAGCCCCCGGTCCCCGAGCCCGAGCCCGAGCCCGTCGCGCCCGAGCCTGAACCCGTCGCCCCCGAGCCCGAGCCGGTCGGCCACGAGCCCGAGCCGGCCGCGGCCGAGCCCGTCCGCGCACCCGACCCGCAGGCCACCCAGGCCTTCGACCCGTCGCCGCCGAGGGCTGGCACGAGGGCGAGCCCCAGGCCGACCGGCGAGCACGAGGCCCCGTGGGCCGACGACGAGTGGGTCGACGACCGCGCGGTCGCCCCGGTGCGCCACAGCGGCGACCCGCCCGCGCCGCCCCGGGCCGTCGAGCCGCGCTCGCGCAAGCGCTCGCCGGGCGGATCCTCGCCTTCGTCGCGCTCGTGCTCGTCGCGGTCGTGCTCTACGCGCTGTTCGCCGTCTTCCAGCCGGGCAAGGGCGCGGGCACCGGCCAGGTCTCGGTGCGGATCCCCGCCGGCTCGGGCGCCAGCCAGATCGGCAACCTGCTGGCCAAGCGCGGCGTCGTCGACTCGGGCTTCCTCTTCTCCCTGCGCGCCGCGCTGGCCGGCAAGCGCGAGTCGCTGCGCTCGGGCACCTTCGTCTTCGCCAAGGACATGAGCTACGGCTCGGCGATGGACGCGCTGACGACCCCGCCGCGGGCCGCGCCGGTGATCAACGTGACGATCCCCGAGGGCCAGTCCGTGCGCGAGTCGGCGGCCAAGCTCCAGAAGAACGGGATCCAGGGCTCGTACATCGACGCCGCCGCGCGGCGCCCGCCGGCCTACCTCAAGGCGCCCAAGCGGCGTCCACACGCTCGAGGGCTTGCTGTTCCCGGCGACCTACGAGCTCAAGAAGCGCCAGGACGTCAAGGACCTCGTGGCCAAGCAGCTCGCCGCGTTCAAGCTGAACCTCGGGTCGGTCTCGCTGGCCCGCGCGCACAAGAAGAACCTGACCGCTACGACGTGCTGACGATCGCCTCGATGATCGAGCGCGAGGCGATGGTCCCGCAGCGAGCGCCGCCTGATCGCCGCGGTCATCTACAACCGCCTGCGCAAGGGCATGCCGCTCGGCATCGACGCGACGCATGCGCTACGCGCTGGACAACTGGACCACGCCGCTGAAGACCTCCGACTTCCCGCGCTCGGCGCCGCTACAACACGCGCCACCGGCTCGGGCTGCCGCCGACGCCGATCGGCAACCCGGGCCTGGCGTCGATCCAGGCCGCGGCCAACCCGGCGAGCACCGACTACCTCTACTACGTCGTCAAGCCCGGCACCTGCGGCCGCCGTGCTTCTCTCCTCGACGCGCAGTTCCAGGCCGACGTCGCGAAGTACAACGCAGGCCGCGCGAGGCGCGCGGGCGGCAAGTCGCCCACGAAGTGTCGAGGTAGCGATCGACGCGCCTCGGCGTCCTCGGCTGGCCGGTCGCCCACAGCCGCTCGCCGGCGATGCACAACGCCGCGCTGGCCGCGCTCGGGCTCGCGACTGGAGCTACCAGCGGCTGCCGGTCCCGCCGGAGCTCTTCGCCGAGACCGTCCGCGCGCTGCCCGGCGCCGGCTTCGTCGGCGCCAACGTGACGATCCCCCACAAGGAGGCGGCGCTCGCGCTGGCCGACGAGGCGACCGAGCGCGCCCGGGCGATCGGCGCGGCGAACACGCTGACCTTCGGCCCCGACGGGCGCGATCGCCGCCGACAACACCGACGCGCCGGGGCTCCTCGCCGCGCTGCCCGAGTCGCCGGCCGGCGCGACGCGCGCTCGTGCTCGGCGCGGGCGGGAGCGCCCGCGGCCGCGGTCTGGGCGCTGCGCGACGCCGGGCGCCGAGGTGCTCGGTCTGGAACCGCACGCGGCCCGAGCGGGCAGGCAGCTCGCGGCCGACGCTCGGCGCGCGCGCCGTGGCCGCCGCGCCGGACGGCCGACCTGCTCGTCAACTGCACCGTCGGCGGGCCTGCACGAACGGTGCGAGCCTTCAAGGGACTTCCCGCTCGGCGCCGATGACGTGTCCAGGTACTCCATCGTGGTCGACTCTCGTCTACGGCTCGCGCGACACCGCCCTCTCGCCGCGGCACGCCGGCGCGGTGTGCGGGTCGTCGACGGCCTCGAGATCCTCGTGCGCCAGGGCGCGCTCTCGCTCGAGCGCTGGACCGGCCGGTCCGCGTCCCGTGCACGTGATGCGCGCGCGCCGCCGATCCGCATGACCGACTTCCGCGCCCGGACAGCCCCTGCCCTGCGCGCGGTGGGCGTCGAACCGCGCCGACGCCGGCCAGCGGCCGGTCGCTGACGGCGTCACGCCGCCCTCGCGCCGCGGCGGCTCGGCCGCTTCCTGACCGACGTCATCGTCGACCTCGGCTACGTGACCCGCGAGGGCGTCGACGAGGCCGTCGCGCTCGGCGCGCGGCGGCCGGCCGCCCGCCCGAGCGCCTCCTGCTCGAGCGCGGCGCGCTCACCCAGGACCAGCTCGCCCGCGCGATCGCCGAGCGCCACGGCCTCGACCACCTCGACCTCGACGTCTTCCACGGTCGACATGGCGGCGGCGAACCTCGTCGACCCGCGCGGCGGCCAAGCGCTACGAGGCGCGTGCCGGTCGCGCCATCGACGACGCGCACGCTGCTCGTCGCGATGGCCGACCCGGCCAACGTCCTCGCGGTCGACGACATCGCGATGATGACCGGCTACGAGGTGCGCGTCGCCGTCGCCTCGGCCGAGGACATCCACGCGCTCATCGGCCGCCTGACCGCTCGACGACGTCGTCCAGGAGGCCGTCGAGGAGGAGCGAGGACGGCGGCCCGGCGGAGGTCGTCGACCTGCGCGAGACCGCCGACGACGCGCCGGTCATCAAGCTCGTCAACTCGATCATCGCCCAGGCCGTCGAGCGCGGCGCCTCCGACATCCACTTCGAGCCCGAGCAGGCGCGAGATGCGCGTGCGCTTCCGCATCGACGGCGTGCTCGCCGAGCGCGACGACCGTCCCGCGCGCGGATGGTCGCCGGCGTCGTCTCGCCGCATGAAGATCATGGCCGACCTCGACATCGCCGAGCGGCGCCTGCCGCAGGACGGCCGCGTCGGGCTGACCGTCGACGGCCGCCACGTCGACCTGCGCGTCGTGACGCTGCCGAGCGTCCACGGCGAGTCGATCGTCATGCGCATCCTCGACAAGGAGCGCGGTCATGCTCGACCTCGACAAGCTCGGCATGCGCCGACCGAGCTCGAGCGCTTCCGAGCGCGCCTTCAACCAGGCCTACGGCGCCGTGCTCGTCACCGGCCCGACCGGCTCGGGCAAGTCGACGACGCTCTACGCGCGCGCTCGGCGAGCTCAACACGCCCGAGAAGAACATCATCACGATCGAGGACCCGGTCGAGTACCAGCTCGAGGGGATCACCCAGGTCCAGGTCAACCCGCGCGCCGGCCTGACGTTCGCCACCGGGCCTGCGCGCGATGATGCGCGCCGACCCCGACGTGATCATGGTCGGCGAGATCCGCGACCGCGAGACGGCGCAGATCGCGATCGAGGCCGCGCTGACCGGCCACCTCGTGCTCTCGACGCTGCACACCAACGACGCGCCGACGCGCGATCACCCGCCTGATCGAGATGGGCATCGAGCCGTTCCTCGTCGCCTCGGCGATCGACTGCGTCGTCGCCCAGCGCCTGGCCCGCGACGCTCTGCCCGCACTGCAAGCGCCGCACGATCATCCCGGCCGAGCGTCGCTGCGCGAGAACGGCTTCCACGGCGCACGTCGACCTCGAGGCCTACGAGCCCGTCGGCTGCGCGCGCTGCGGCGGCATCGGCTACAAGGGCCGCATCGGCCTCTACGAGGTGATGACGGTCACCGACGAGATCCGCGCGCTCGTCGCTCGAGCGCGCGCTCGGCCGACGAGATCGCCGAGGTCGCGGTCGGCCAGGGCATGCGCCGGCTGCGCGACGACGGCCTCGAGAAGGTCAAGCAGGGCGTGACCTCGATCGCCGAGGTCGCCCGCGTGGCCGGCACGGCCGAGCGTCGGCTCCGAGGTCCGAGCGCTCAACGAGCGGCCGACGGCTGCTGCCGATAGACCGGATGCAGCCATGGACCTCGACTTCGCCGACCTCCTGCTCGAGACGCTCGACGCGCCGCGCCTCCGACCTGCACCTCACCGCGGGTGCCCGCCGATGGTCCGCGTCCGCGGCCGCCTGACGCCGCTCGAGGGCTACCCGATCGCTCACGCCCGACCGACACGCGCGAGATCGTCTACTCGATCCTCACCAACGACCAGCGCCAGCGGCTCGAGACCGACTGGCAGCTCGACTTCGCCTACGCGATCCCGGGCCACGCGCGCTTCCGCGTCAACGCCTACTTCCAGCGCGCCGCGCTCGGCGCGGCCTTCCGCCTGATCCCCGCCGAGATCACGCCGATCGACGACGCTCGGCCTGCCGCCCGTCGTCGCACGAGTTCGCGACGCAAGCCGCGCGGCTTCGTGCTCGTCACCGGCCCGACCGGCTCGGGCAAGTCGACCTCGCTGGCGGCGATGATCGACGAGATCAACGCGACGCGCGAGGAGCACATCATGACGATCGAGGACCCGATCGAGTTCCTCCACGGGCACAAGAAGTGCATCGTCAACCAGCGCGAGCTCGGGCTCCGACGCCACCGACTTCGCCGCCGCGCTCAAGGCCGCGCTGCGCCAGGACCCCGACGTGATCCTCGTCGGCGAGATGCGCGACCTCGAGACGATCTCGACCGCGCTGACCGCGGCGGAGACCGGCCACCTCGTGTTCGCCACGCTGCACACCCAGGACGCGCCGCAGACGATCGACCGCATCATCGACGTCTTCCCGGCCGAGCAGCAGGGCCAGGTCCGCGTGCAGCTCGTCGGTCGCGCTGCAGGGCGTCATGACCCAGCAGCTGCTGCCGACCGCCGACGGCTCCGGCCGCTGCGTGCGCGGTCGAGGTGCTGGTCCCGACGCCGGCCGTCCGCAACCTGATCCGCGAGGGCAAGACCCACCAGATCTACTCGGTGATGCAGACCGGCGGCAGCGTCGGGCATGCAGACGATGGACGCCGCGCTGGCCGACGCTCGTGCGCGCAGGGCAAGATCACCCGCGAGCTGGCCGAGGAGCGCTCCTCGACGCCCGACGAGCTCCGGCGCCTGCTCGGCGCGGGCGGCGGGCTACGGCATGGCCGCGTAGCCGATGACCACCTACGTCTTCAAGGCGATGGACCTCGCCGGGCGCCAAGGCCACGCGGCGAGGTCGAGGCCGAGACCAAGCAGGCGGTCGCCGACCAGCTCAAGGCCCGCGGCCTGATCGTCCTCGACATCGCGGACAAGGCACGGCTCGAAGGAGATCGAGCTCGCCGTGCTTCGAGCGGGTCAAGGCCCACGACCTGACGATCATGACCCGCCAGCTCGCGACGATGGTCTCGCTCGGGCATGACGCATCCTGCGCGCGCTCTACGTGCTCGAGGAGCAGACCGAGAACAAGAAGCTCACCGAGGCGCTGATCGACGGTCCGCAAGGACGTCGAGGCCGGCCTGCCGCTCTCCGACGCGCTCGAGCGCCACCCGAAGATCTTCAGCCCGCTGTTCGTCGCGATGACGCGCGCCGGCGAGACCGGCGGCATGCTCGAGGACGTCGCTGCTGCGCGTCGCCGACCAGCTCGAGAAGGACGACTCGCTGCGCCGCCAGGTCAAGTCGGCGATGGTCTACCCGGCGGTCATCATCACCTTCGCGCTGGTCGTGCTGCTCGCGCTCGTCGCCTTCCTCGTCCCGGTCTTCGCCGGCGATCTTCAAGGAGTTCGGCGGCCAGCTGCCGGCGATCACCCAGGTCACCGTCGGCATGTCGCACGCCGTCACCGGCTACTGGTGGACTTCTGCTCGGCGGGCGTCGTCGGCGATCGTCTTCGGCTTCCGCAAGTGGAAGGCGCTCCGAGCGCGGGCCGCGCGCAGTGGGACGCGCTTCCGCCTGAGGATCCCGATGAAGATCGGCGAGATCGTCGCAGAAGGTCGCGCTGGCCCGCTGGTCGCGCACGCTTCTCGGCGCTCGACCTCGGCCGGCGTGCCGCTGCTCCAGGCGCTCGACATCACCGGCAAGACGGCGGGCAACGCCGTCGTCGAGGAGGCGATGGACGACGTCATCGCCTCGGTCAAGGGCGGCGGCACGATCGCCGCGCCGCTCAAGCAGCGCCGACGTCTTCCCGGCGATGGTCAGCCACATGGTCGGCGTCGGCGAGGAGACCGGCGCGCTGGACACGATGCTCTCGAAGGTCGCGGACTTCTACGAGGACCAGGTCGACGCCGCCGTCAAGGCGCTGACCTCGATCCTCGAGCCGATCATGATCGTCGTCGTCGGCGGCATCGTCGGCTTCATCGTCATCTCGATGTACATGCCGCTGTTCAAGGTCTACGACCAGATCAAGTAGCGCGGCGGGCGGGGGTGCCCGCCTACCGGTCCGACGCACAGGCCTGCACCTTGCCGGGCCGTGCCGCGGGTGACGAGCGTGTTCCTCGAACCGACCGAAGGAGACGCATGAGCGACCGACCCGTGTTCATCTACGCCGCGGCCTACGACGACAGCGCCGCCGCCGCGGCCGACTACGAGGCCCTGCTCGAGCTGCACGAGGCCAAGCTCGTGGGCACCTACGACGTGGCGGTCATCTCCAAGGACGACGAGGGCAAGGTCCATGTCGTCAAGCACGAGAAGCCGACCCAGCACGGCGCCTGGGGCGGGATCGCCGTCGGGGCGTTCGTCGGGCTGATCTTCCCGCCGTCCCTGCTCGGGGCCGCGGCCGTCGGCGGTGTGGCCGGCGGGGTCGGCGCGCATCTGCGCAAGGGCATGAAGCGCGGGCGACGTCAAGGAGCTCGGCGAGGCTGCTCGAGAACGGGCAGGGCGGGATCGTCGTGATCGGCGAGTCGCGGGTGGCCGAGCAGCTCGACAAGGCACTGACCCGCGCCGAGCGCACGCTCGAGAAGGAGCTCGACGCCGACGCCGACGAGCTGCAGAAGCGAGCTCGACGCCGCCGCGAAGGACGCGACGGTGCCGTGAGCCGCCCGGCGTCCTAGCCCGAGTCGGGCCGCCCGCGGCGCAGCAACCGCTCGATCCGCTCCGGCTGGAGGTCGGCCGGCTCGGTCTCGGCCACGAAGGCGGAGAGGACCTCGACGAACCCGTCGGGGTCGTCGTTGAACGGGAAGTGCCCGGCGCCGGGGAAGACCTCGAGGCGGCTGTCGGGCATCAGCGCGTGGGCCTCGCGCCCGTGCGCGATCGGGATGATCGGGTCGCGGTCGCCCCAGATCAGCAGCGTGGGGACGTCCTCGGAGAGGTAGAGCCGGTCGCGCGCGTCGACACGCTGGCCTCGCGGGTCGATCACCGAGCGCGCCGTGTGCACGAAGGCGCGGCGCGCGTCGGCGTCGCCGAGCGAGTCGAGGCCCTCGGCCAGTCCGCGGACGTTGGCGTTGGCGTGCACGCCCAGGCGGCCGAGCACGCTTCCCGCCGTGCGGCCGATGGTCCGCGTGGCCGGGCTGAACAGCAACGGCAGCACGAACTCGGCGCCGGGCAGCGTCGCCGCGCGCAGGGCGAGAGAGACCTCGGAGCCCAGGCCGCCCGAGTCGACGAGCACGAGCCGGTCCAGGCGCTCGGGGAATTGGTAGGAGAACTGCATCGCGATCCCGCCGCCGAGCGAGTGGCCGGCGATCGTCGCCGAGTCGATCCCCAGCAGGGCCATGAGGTCGCGGATCCCGCTGGCGTAGGCGCCCAGCGAGTAGTCGCCGCGCGGCTTGCCCGAGCGGCCGTGGCCCAGCAGGTCGGGGGCGAGCACGGTGTGGCGCTCGGCCAGGCCGTCGATCACGGCGCGCCAGGTGCGCGAGGACGACGTGATCCCGTGGATCAGCACGATCGCCGGGCCCTCGCCCCTCAGCTTGTACGTCACGCGTTGTCCGTGGAGGAGGGCTTCGGGCATCGAGCTGCGATCCTAGGGTCAGTGGCTCGCTATCTCGTCCTGTTCGTCGCCGACCCGGCCGACGACGGGCACGCCGATGCCCTGCGCGACGTCGCGCGCCAGGTACCGGGCGCCGGCTTCTTCGACGATCCCGATGGGCGGAGAGCAGCGCACCGTCGGGACGTACCTGCGCCTGGACGAGGCCGGTCCCAACCTGGCGCGGGCGCTCGTCGGCCACGTGGCCGAGGTCTCCGAGGCGCTGGCCGCGCGCATCGAGGTCCAGCTCGACGAGGAGGTGCTCGGCCACCTCGTCGACGGGGTGCCCGACCCGGACGCGGCGCGGGCGCTCGAGGAGGCGTTCGGCCGCGACTAGCCCGCGGCCGTCAGCGACGCCGACAGCTCGCGCAGGCGCCGCCGGGCCTCGGGGTCGGCGGCCTGGGGGTCGGGGGTCGCCTCGCGCAAGCCGTTGAAGTAGACGCCGGAGGTCGTCGCGAGGGCCGGGTCGGCGATCAGCCGCACCGTCGCCTCGACGCCCTCTGCGAGGGTCGAGGCGTAGGCGCCGGTGACGATCTTCGTCGGCATGTAGGTCGCGGGGTGCAGCGCGGTCGACGGTCACGCCCGAGCCGTCGAGCTGCTCGGCGAGGTCGATGGTGAAGAGGATCTGGGCGAGCTTGCTCTGGCAGTAGGCGCGCACGCCGGAGTAGCCGTGCTCGAGCATCAGGTCGTCGAGGTCGATCGCCTGCTGGCCGGCCGAGGCGACGTTGACGATCCGCGCCGGGGCGCTCGCGCGCAGCAGGTCGAGGAGCTCGTGGGTCAGCAGGAACCCGGCCAGGTAGTTGACGGCGAAGCGCAGCTCGAAGCCGTCGGCGCTCTCCTGGCGCTCGGGGCCGCCCGGCACCGTGGTGCCGATCCCGGCGTTGTTGACGAGCACGTCGAGGCGCTCCTCGTTCGCGCGCACGTCCGCGGCCAGGCTCCGGACGGCGTCGAGCGAGGCCAGGTCGGCGTGGTAGGCGCGCACGCGCTCGGGCCCGGCGAGCTCGGTCAGCTCGGCGACCACCGGCGCCGTGCGCTCCGGCGTGCGGCCGTGGACGAGCACCGTGTGGTCCGCCGGCGGCGAGCTCCCGCGCGACCGCGCGCCCCAGGCCGTCGGTCGCGCCGGTGACGAGGACCGTGCTCATCGCGGGACCGCCACGGCGTCGCCGCCGGCCCCGACCGCGCGCGGGTCGTCGGCGGGCACGATCTCCCGGCCCAGCGGGGTGAGCGAGACGACGATGAGCTTGAAGTTCGCCAGGCCGAGCGGGATCCCGATCAGCGTCAGGCAGAGCGCGACGCCGGTGACGAGGTGGCCGAGCGCGAGCCACCAGCCGCACAGCAGGAACCACAGCACGTTGCCGATGGTCGACGGCGCGCCGGCGTCGTGGCGGCGGATCACCGTGCGCCCGAACGGCCACAGGGCGTAGAGCCCGATCCGCAGCGCCGCGAGCCCGAAGGGGATGGTCACGATCAGGACGAAGCAGATCAGCGCGGCGACCGCGTACCCGATCGCCATCCACAGGCCGCAGAGGACGAACCAGATGAGGTTGAGGACCAGCCGCACCTCCGACACAGTGTGCCGCGAAGGTTCCGATACCCTCGCCGCCCCATGGCCGACGAGACTCCCGAACACGATCCCGATGCCTGCATGGCCTGCCGCGGCACGGGGCAGGTGAGCTCGGGCCTCGGCGGCGAGCCGCACGAGGTCCCGTGCCCGTGGTGCGACGGCACCGGGCGCCGCCAGGCCGAGCACGACGCGCAGGCCGAGGCCCCGGCCGACCCGGCCGGCAGCCGCTCCGACGCCGCGGAGTAGCCGGGCCCTCCGCTGCGGCGGAGACTCATCCCTCCGTCCAGATCCGCTCGTGGGCCGGCGGCGCGCGGCCGATGCTCTCCCATGGCGCCCCGTCCCGCTGCGCTCGTCCGTGCGCTCGATCACCTCGCTGGCCGTCGCCGCGCTCGCGCCGGCCGCCGCCGGCGCCGTGACGATCCAGCACGACTCGACCGCGGTGACGATCCCCGGCTCGGGCCACGGCGACACGATCTGGCCCGGTGACGACGCCCGGCTGACGCCGACGATCGAGAACACCGACGGCGACGTGGCCACCGGCGTCACCGGCGCGCTGACGAGCAGCGGGCAGTCGGCGACCGTGACGCAGGGCAGCTCCGGCTTCCCGAATCTGAGCTTCGCCAGCCCCGAGCCGTCCTCGACGCCCTTCGGGATCCACGTCGCCGCCGACGCCGAGTGCGGGGTCAACCTGCCCTTCTCCCTCGGCGTGGGCTACTCGGGCAGGCTCCGGGAACGCCGCCTTCTCGGTGCCGACCGGCTCGGTCGGCGCCGCGCATCCCGTTCGACGCCACCGATCTGCCGCGCGCCATCCCGGACGGCGACGGCAACGCCCCCTCGTCGATCACGGTGGGCCAGACCGGGCGCGTCAAGGCCCTGCAGATCCGGGTCGGGCAGATCAGCCACACCTACACGGGCGACCTCCAGATCGACCTCGTCGCCCCGGACGGCACGCACGTCCGGCTCAAGAACGCCGACACCGCGCCGGGCACCGACGTCCACGATCTCGTCTTCTCCGACACGGCGCCCACGTCGATCAACCAGGCCTCGGCGCCGTTCACCGGCACCTACCGGCCGGTCGAGCCCCTGAGCTCGCTCGTCGGCCACACCCTGGGCGGCCAGTGGCAGCTCGTCGTCTCCGACACGCGCCAGCAGGACACCGGGACCTTCGAGTCCTGGGGGATGGACGTCTCGAAGGCGGTCTGCACCGACGGACCGCTGCCCGGCCTCGCCGCCACGCCGAACCCGGCCACCCCCGGCCAGAGCGTCACGCTCGATGCCTCGAGCTCGCTCGACCCGGGCGCGACGATCGTCAAGTACGAGTTCGACCTCGGCGACGGCAACGGCTTCTCGGTCGACAACGGCACCGATCCCACGCTCGATCACCTCTTCCCGGCCGGCGGCTACGACGTCCGGGTCCGGATCACCGACGACCACGGCGGGACGGGCGGCCCCCGCACGGCCGTCTCGGCACCGGTGCACCTCAGCGTCGGCCAGCCCCCGGACGCGGCGCTGACCGCCTCGACGAGCACGCCCGCCACCGGGCAGAGCGTGACCTTCGACGCGTCGGGGTCGACGGTGGCCGAGGGCACGATCGTCTCCTACGAATGGGACTTCGACGGCGACGGCGTCTTCGACCGCACGACGCAGACGCCGACGACGACGTTCGCCTACGCCAAGGCCGGCCCCAAGCAGCCGCGCGTGCGGGTGACGAGCGACATCGGCGCGACCGACGCGGCCGGGCTCGACGGCGCGTTCGTGGTCCAGGACCGCGCGCCGACGGCGTCCTTCACCAATCCCGCCGTGCTCGTCGTCGGCACCAACGCGACCTTCACGAGCACCGCGACCGACCCCGACGACAACATCGCCCACTGGACGTGGACCGTCACCCCGAAGAACGGTGCCGGAGCGGCGACGATCGTCTCGGGCCAGGACACGCCGTCGCTCACGGTGTCCTTCGCAAGCCCCGGAGGCTCCTACGACGTCGGCCTCGTCGTCCAGGACGACGCGGGGGAGAGCTCGACCAAGGCCGTCAAGACCCTGGTCGCGACCCGTGCCGCCGACCGCGAGCTTCACCGCCACGCCCTCGTCGGTGACCCCGGACACCGCGATCGCCTTCGACGGCAGCGCCTCGAGCGACCCCGAGGGCCCGATCGCCGCCTGGGCCTGGGACTTCGACAACAACGGGACCTGGGACGCCACGGGGGCCGAACCCGACGCTCGCGGCCGGGTTCTCCGCGCTCGGCCCGCACACGGTGCGCCTGCGCGTGACCGACGCCGACGGCGCCACGGCGCAGACCACGAGGACGGTCACGGTCAAGGACGATCCGCCCGTGGCCGCGCTGAGCGTCTCGCCCAACCCGGTCGTCGCCGGCACCCCGGTGACGATCAGCGCCGCCGCCTCGCACGACTCCGACGGCACGGTGACGGGCTACGACTGGGATCTCGACGGCGACGGCAAGTACGAGGTCTCCCGGCCGGCCACGTTCGTCACCTCGTTCCCCACGGCCGGGACCCTGCGCATCGGCGTCCGCGTCCACGACGACCACGGCGCGACCGACGCGACGTCGGTCCTGCTCACCGTGACGGCACCGCCGGCGGGCGGCACGAGCGACGACGGAGTCGGCCCGGGAGGGACGTACGTCGCCCCGACCAAGCCGGCCGCCGGGGGCGGCACGAAGGCGCCCGCCGGCGGGAGCACGACGACGGGCACCAGCACCGCGAAGGCCCGCGCCCGGTTCCTGGCCAAGCTCGGCGGCTACCCGCTGCAGCGGCTGCGCACCGTGCGCAAGCGCGGCCTCCGCATCCGCTGCGCGGCGTCGCGGGCGGGCCGGTGCGCCGTCGTCGCGAAGATCTCCGCCCGGGACGCGCGCCGGCTCGGGCTCAAGGTGCGCGGGAAGCGCGCCGTCACGATCGGCCAGGCCAAGGTCGCGCTGCGTGCCGGCCGGGCCCGGGCGCTCAAGCTCAAGCTCACCCGCGCCGGCCGCCGCGCGTTCAAGTCACGCCGCCTGCATCGGCTGACCGTGCGGCTCTCGGCCGTCGCGACCGACGCCGCCAAGCACCGCGCACGCGCCTCGCGCGTGGTGCTCGTCCGCCGCTGAGCCCCGGACGAAGCTCTCAGAGCCCCTCTCAGGGGCCGAAAACGCCTGCGGCACGGCCCGTTGGCGCCGAAAGTGTCCAAATCTGTCCAGAGGGCCTAAGCCAAACATGAAGACGGGCCGATACCCGGTGCAACGCGGGACTGGAGACCCCCGCGAGTCGCTTCCATCGAGTGGATCCAGGAGGATCTCATGCTTTCCAAGCTGCGCCGCCGTGCCGAAGAGGAGAAGGGCTTCACGCTCATCGAGCTCCTCGTCGTCGTCCTGATCATCGGCATCCTCGCCGCGATCGCCATCCCGTCGTTCCTCGGCCAGCGCGCCAAGGCCCAGGACGGTGCCGCCAAGGCCGGAGTCCGCTCCGCCCAGACGGCGATCGAGTCCTACGCCACCGACAACGATGGCAAGTACACCGGGGCGACCGTCGCCAACCTGAAGACGATCGAGCCGACGCTCAACGACGCCAACGGCTTCGCCGTCGGCTCCGCGTCCGACACCGGCTACGCCGTCTCCGTGACGTCGAAGTCGACGTACGGCACGAAGTTCACCGTCACCCGCAACGACGACGGCACCGTCAGCCGCACCTGCGATCAGAGCGGCAAGGGCGCCTGCAAGTCCGACGGCACCTGGTAGCTCCTCCGACCACCAAGCAGCATCCGCGAGGCGGGCCCCCGGGCCCGCCTCGCGCCCGTTAAGGGCCAGTGGTCCACCTTTTGCCGACCCGGGCTTGAGGCCTGGCCCCGGCGCGCCGATGACCACAGCGCATGCCCCTGCGCGAACGCCTGTCCTCCGAACGCGGCTTCACCCTGATCGAGACCCTCGTGGCGGCGATGATCCTCGCCGTCGGCCTCGCGGGGATGGTGCTGATGGTCTCGACGGCCGCGCACACGACGCTGCGCAACCGCGCCCGCGAGGGCGGGCTCGCGCTCTCGCGCGAGATCCTCGAATCGGCGCGGGCGATCCCGTACAGCGACCTGACGACGGCGCAGATCGCCCCCAAGCTCCAGGCGCAGCCCGGCCTCGGCGACGACGGCGCCGCGCCCGGCTACACGGTCAAGCGCCGCGGCACGGTCTACACGGTCGACGCCACCGTCTGCTCCTACGACGACCCGTCGGACTCCTCGGGCCCGCACGACGGCACCGGCTTCTGCGCCGACTCGCCGGGGACCCAGAGCGGCGGCACGCTCGACTACGGCACGGCCTCGGGCGACGGCTCGATCCTGCTCGGCGGCGGCACGCCGGACGACTACAAGCGCGTGGTCACCACGGTCACCTGGAAGCAGGGCGGGATCACCCGCAAGCTCGTCGCCCGCACGCTCATCCAGAACCCGGGCAACTCCAACGGCCCGACCATCACCAAGTTCACGACGCCGTCGCTGACGATCACGAGCAACTCGGCCAACGTGCCGTTCTCGGTCACCACGCTCGGATCGCCGGCGCTCATCAACTGGTCGATCGACGGCACGGTCCAGGGCTCGGTGCAGAACCCGGGCTCGCCCTGGAGCTTCAACTGGCCGATCTCCACGCTGGTCGACGGGCCCTACGAGGTCTCGGCCCAGGCCTACGACTCCGCCGGCCTGAGTGGATTCCCGCGCAAGCTGACCGTGACCCTCAACCGCTTCGCGCCGCAGGCGCCCACCGGCCTGCGGGCCGGGCGGACCGGCTCGGTCGTCGACCTCGAGTGGCAGGCCAACCCCGAGCGCGACATCTCGGGCTACCGCGTCTACCGCGTGGACACGTCGGCGACCCCGAACACCTACACGATGGTCTGCCCGGGCACGGGCACGACGCCGCTCAACGCGACGGTGTGCCAGGACCGCACCCCGCCGGCGACCGGCCAGCTCACCTACGTCGTCGCCGCCGTCGACCGCGACACGGGCGGCTCGTTCCGCAACGGGCCGTACTCGACCCCGGCCCAGACCGCGACGACCAACACGGCGCCCAACCCGCCGACCAACCTGCTGGCCACGACGTCGGGCGCGACGACGATCCTGCGCTGGACCGCGCCGACCGTCGCCGATCCCGACCCGGGCGACTCGATCGCCTTCTACCGGATCTACCGCGACGGCGTCACCTACGACGATCGCTACGACAAGACCGGCGACGGGTCGACCCTGACCTACACCGACACCGCGCTCGACGGGGGGACCCACACGTACTACGTGACGGCGGTCGACACCCACCTCGCGGAGTCGACGGCCCTGGGACCGGTGACGAAGTGAGCCGGCGACCGGGCCCGGGCCGAGGACGGCTTCACGCTCGTCGAGATGCTGATCGCCTCCACGCTCTCGCTGGTGATCATCGGCGCGACGATGGCCGTGTTCGTCGGCATGACCCACCGCGTGGACGAGTCGACGCGCCTCAACGACGCCCAGGACCAGGCGCACTTCGCCATCTCCGAGATGGCCAAGCAGCTGCGCAACCTCGCCAGCCCGACGCCGCTGCAGCCGCTCTCGATCGACGCGGCCGGCGCGTACGACCTCGTCTTCCAGACCGTCGATCCCGTCGGCCCGAACTCGGGCGCCAACAAGGTCAACGTGCGCCGGATGCGCTACTGCATCGGCACGTCCGACAAGACCCGGCTCTACCGCCAGACGCAGAACTGGACGACGAGCACGACGCCGGCCGTCCCGAACACCACGGCCTGCCCGGGCACGGGGTGGACGAGCACGCGGCAGGTCGCCGCGTCGGTGACGAACACCTACAACGGCCAGAGCCGGCCGCTGTTCGTCTACAACAGCACCGACACGACCGCGATCACCCGGATCGAGGCCACGCTCTGGGTCGACCCGCAGCCGACGCGGGCACCCAAGGAGGTCTCGCTGACCACGGGCGTCGACCTGCGCAACCAGAACCGCAAGCCCGTCGCGACCTTCACGATCGCCCAGGGGACGGGCACCAACGTGATCGTCAACGGGTCGGACTCCGAGGATCCCGAGGACCAGCCGCTGACCTACGCCTGGACCACGGACGGGACCAAGAGCTCGTGCACGGCCGTGGTCTGCACGATCACCCTGACCGGGACCAACCCGCATTCGATCTCCCTGACGGTGTCCGACCCCTCGAACCTGACGGGCACCTACCAGCAGTCCTACACGGTGCCGGGATGACCCGCGGCCCGGCCATGCGAGAGGAGCGAGCGATGTCCCTGCGCGACGAACGAGGCACGGTGCTGCCGATCGCGCTGATCCTGATGACGCTCTGCGTCCTCATGGGCACGACGGTCCTCAGCACGGTCAACGTCCAGCAGCGCGACTCGGCGCGCTCCAACCAGCGCGAGGCGTCGCTGACGATCGCCGAGGGCGTCCTCGAGGCCCAGGCCTTCGTGCTCTCCTCGAGCTGGTCGCAGAGCGCGACGACCCCGTTCGCGACCTGCACGTCGTCGGCCGCCCAGACGAGCTCCTGCCCCGATCACACCTCGATGAACAACACCTTCCCGTCGACGGACTACGCCGGGGCGACCTGGACCTCGGACGTGTTCGACAACTCGAGCACCGACGGCGGCAACGCGATGCAGTCGTTCTACTCGGACTCGCTGGCGACCAAGGCGCCGCGGTACGACGCCAACGGCGACAACCAGGTCTGGGTGCGGGCCTCGGCGACCTACCACGGCAAGACGCGCCGCCTGATCGCCCTGGTCAAGCGCCAGCTCAACCCGGCCGAGTCGTTTCCCTTCAACACGATCACCGCCGCGAACCTGACGAACAGCAACAACGGCAACAAGGTCATCGAGCAGCTGCAGGCCCCGAGTGGCGCGATCGGCCCCGTGCGCCTGCGCTGCAACGCGAGCTCCTCGTGTCCGAAAGCCGGCAAGGCCACGCAGATCACGCCGTCGGGCCAGGTGTTCACGGGCTACACGGGCGGCAACGCGCTCGACGCCGCCGCGATCGGTCGCCTGCGGGCGACGGCCAGGGCCAACGGGACCTACTACACCTCGTGCCCGGCCTCGCTGCCGGCAAGGTCGTGTTCATCGACATGGCCAGCGGCTCGAGCTGCTCGTACACCGGCAACAGCGACCACAACACGGCGAGTAGCCCGGGAATGCTGATCCTCAACGACAGCGGCGATCCGCTTCAAGGGCACCGGCACGTTCTACGGCGTGATCTACGCGGTCAACGCCTCGAACTCGAGCGCCGGGGACATCGTCGACATCGGCGGCAACTTCAACGTGATCGGCGCCGTCGCCGTCGACGGCAACGGGGGGATCACGAACGGCTCGTCGAAGAACAACATCCAGTTCGACGACAACGTGGTCAAGAACATCTACTCGTACGGGACGACCGGGGTCGTCGAGAACACGTGGAGGGAATTGGGATGATGCCCGCCGGAATGTCGCTTGCTCCCGCCGCCTTCGCCGCCGGCCTGATGGGCCTCGTGATCGGCTCGTTCCTCAACGTCGTCGCCTACCGGCTGCCCCGCGGCGAGTCGCTGGCCAACCCGCCGTCGCGCTGCCCCGGCTGCGAGCACCGCGGTGCGGCCCTACGACAACGTGCCGGTGATCTCCTGGCTGCTCCTGCGCGGGCGCTGCCGCTCGTGCGACACGCCGATCTCCCGGCGCTACCCGCTCGTCGAGGCGGGCACGGCGGCGCTGGCCGTCGCGGTCGTGCTCGTCAACGGCGCCGACTCGCGACGTCTGGCTGCCGCTGACGCTGCTGCTCCTGCTCGTGCCGATCGCGCTGATCGACCTCGACGAGCAGATCATCCCCAACAAGCTCACCGCGCCTGGGCGCCGTGCTCGCGCTCGCGATCGGCGCGATCGTCGACCCGTGCGGGCTGCCCGAGCAGCTCATCGCCGGCGTCGCCGCCGGCGGCTTCCTGCTCATCGCGCTGCTCGCCTACCCGGCGGGCATGGGGATGGGCGACGTCAAGCTCGCCGGCATGCTCGGCCTGTTCCTCGGCCGCGACGTCGCCGTGGCGATGCTCTTCGGCCTGCTCTCCGGCGTGATCGTCGGCGCGGTCATCATGGCCCGCAAGGGCGCCCAGGAGGGCCGCAAGACCAAGGTCCCGTTCGGGCCCGTTCCTCGCCTTCGGCGGCGTCGTGGCGATGCTCGTCGGCCCGCAGATCGTCGACTGGTACGTCGGCGCGTTTCTTTAGGCGCGCGACCCGCGCCAGCCGAGCGCCGAGTCCTGGCGCCGGCGCTCAACCTCCGGGGCCGCTCCTGCCGATGCAGGGACAGTCGGTCGGACCGAACATCCGCCGAGCCGCCGTTTCGGATCCATGCGCCTTCCCAGCACGCCCTCCGGCAAGTCGTCCCGCAGCCGTCGTCGGCCTCGACATCGAGCCCGGCCACGTCGTCCGCGGTCGAGGTCCGCCAGAACGGCAGCCTCGTCGGTCGACGCGCTCGGCCACCGCGCCGCTCGGCCCGGGCATCGTCCGCGACGGCGAGGTCGCCGACGTCGACGAGCTCGCCGACGCGCTCAAGGCGCTGTGGGCCGCCCACAAGCTGCCCAAGCGGGTGCGCATCGGCGTGGCCAACCAGCGCATCGTCGTGCGCACCGTCGACCTTCCGCCGGTCACCGACCGCAAGGAGCTCGACGCGGCCGTGCGCTTCTCGGCCCAGGAGCAGATCCCGATGCCGCTCGACCAGGCCGTGCTCGAGTACCAGCCGCTCGGGATCGTCGACACGCCCGACGGCCCGCGCGCACCGCGCCGTGCTCGTCGCCGCCCGCCGCGACATGATCGAGCGCCACCTCGCCGCCGCCCGCGCCGCCGGCCTGCGGCCCGACGGGATCGACCTCTCCGCCTTCGCGCTGATCCGCGCGCTGCACACGCCGGCCGACCGAGGGCCCCGTGCTCTACCTCGTCCGTCGGCGGCATGACGAACCTCGCCCTGGCCGAGGACGGCATCTGCCGCTTCACCCGCGTCGTGCCCGGCGGCACCGAGCTGATGGCCCAGGAGCTCGCCGAGCGCCGCGGCCTGACGCTCGAGCACGCCCACGGCTGGCTGCGCCACGTCGGCCTCGTCGCCGACCTCGACGCACGTCGTCGGCGACCGCGAGATCGTCGAGGAGAGCCGCTCCGTGCTCGTCGAGGGCGCGCGCCGCGTCGGCGACGAGGTCCGCAACTCGCTCGACTTCTACCGGATGCAGGAGTGCCGGCGCCGCCGTCGACCGGGTCGTGATGACCGGCCCCGCCGCCGTCGATCCCCGGCTTCGCCGACGCGCTCTCGGGTCGAGATCGGCGTCGCCGTCGACGCCCGCAGCATCCCGCCTAGCCGAGCCCGACGCGGCCCAGGACACCTCGCGGCCTGACCGTCGCCGCGGGCCTCGCCGTCGACGGAGATCGTCCGCATGAGGGCCGTCAACCTCATCCCGGCCGAGCCGCCGCGCGGCGGCTCCGGCGGCACGACGCCGTACGGCGTCTACGGGCTGCTCGGCGGGCTCGCGCTCGTGCTCGCCGCCGTCACCCTCTTCGTGCTCACCGGCAACCAGGTCAGCGACCAGAAGGCCGCGCTGGCGAAGGTCACCAGCGAAGGCCGCCGCCGCCGACGCAGCAGGCCACGCGCTGGTGCCCTACACCAACTTCGCCGCAGCTCCAGCAGAAGCGCCTGGCCACCGTCAAGTCGCTGGCCGCCACGCGCTTCGACTGGGCGCGGGCCTTCGCCGACGTCTCGCACGTGACGGGCACGTCGGTCTGGCTGACCGGCCTGACCGGGCACGGTCGCGCCCGGCGTCGACCGTCGACGGCGACGCCGGCGCCCGAGCGCGGCGACCTCCGCGACGCGCTCGCCCGACCCGGCGGTCGAGCTGGGCGGCTGCGCGCAAGTCGAACGACGACGTCGTCGCGCTTCATGTCCCGCCTGCGGGCGATGACCGGCGTCGCAGCGCGTCACCCTCGCCGACGTCCAGGCAAGTCCGACCACGCGCCGAGCGCGCTCCAGCGAGCTCGAGCTCGAGCTCGACCGGCGAGCGACACGTGCGGCTGCGGCTCGAGCACTGCCGCAGTTCGGCCTCGTCGTCTTCTACGCGCCGCTCAAGGCGCCGAGCGCGGCGCCGAGCGCCGGCGTCCACGCCGGCGGCCGCCGGCCGCGACCGCGACGACTCGGGCTCGGCGACTCGCGCACCTCGACCACCACCACCCGTCGACCCCGTCGACGCCCTCGACGACCGCCTCGGGGACGACGCCGTGACCACCCGCGACCGCTCACTGCATCGGCGTCATCGCGGCCGTCGCCCTGCTCGGCCGTTCTGGTTCCTGGCGATCGAGCCCAAGCGCGCCGAGCTGGCGTCGACGCGCGCCGACGTCGCCGTGCAGCAGAAGAAGCTCAACGACGCCACGCTCGCGGGTGCGGACCGGCCTGCAGAGCCGCGACCGACTACGGCTCGGCACTTACGCCACGGTCGCCAAGCTCGGCCAGGCCGTGCCCGCCGACGACTCGCGTCCCGTCGCTGGTCTTCCAGCTCGACACGGCCGCGCAAGGCGACCCGGCGTGGACTTCCGCGGCGTGAACCTCAAGCCGGCGACGGCGACCGGATCGCGCGCGCGCGGCCGCGCCGGCGACGACGCACGCCGCCGAGCTCCTCGGGCTCCGGCTCGTCGAGACGCCTCGTCGTCGGGCACGCGACAGCTCCTCGGCCGACAGCTCGTCCTCGTCGTCGAGCTCGACCGTCGTCCTCGACCGCCGCGAGCGACCACGCCGGCGCCCGCGACGCAGAGCGCGACCTCGACGCTGCCGCCCGGGCGCGGCGGTCGGCCCGGCCGGGTTCCCGACGATGCCCTTCGAGCTGACCTTCAACGGCTCGTTCTTCCACATGGCCGCGTTCCTGCGTCGCCTCGACCGGTTCGTCGCCGCGGGCGGCAAGACCGTGCGGATCGGCGGCCGCCTGCTGACCATCGAGGGGATCGTCCCTCTCGCCGGGGCGCAAGGGCTTCCCGCAGGTCAAGGCGACGGTCGACGCCACCGCCTACCTGGTGCCCGCCTCGGAGGGCGCCACGGCCGGCGCCTCGCCGTCCGGTCCGGCCAGCGCGCACCGCCTCGCACGGCCTCCGCATCCGGCACCACTCCAGCGACCCCCTCGGCCACGGTGACCCCCTAGCGCCATGAAGCCCGTCAAGGATCTCTTCCACGACCTCGTCGACCGCCGCCTGTGGCCGGTCGCGGCCCTGCTCGCGATCGCGATCGTCGCCGTGCCGGTGCTGCTGCGCTCGAACGCGAGCGGCGCCGCCGAGCACGCGCGACCCCGGCCGCGCGGCCGCCGCTGGCCGCCGGCAACGGCACCACCGCGGTGAAGGACACCGCGGTCGTGGCGACCACGGCATCGGGCCGCGGCCTGCGCCGCGACGCCCGCGTCGATCCGTTCGTCTACCGCGGCAAGTACCACGTGACCCCCACGGTCAAGAGCCCAACTCCCTCGAGCACCGGCGGGAGCTCGGGCACGAGCTCGACGGGGTCGGGTTCGACCGGCGCCTCCTCGGCCGGATCGTCCGGCGGCTCGCCCAGCGCCTTCGGGCCGACGTCGTCGCCCAGGGCGACGGCTCCGACCTACAAGACCGCCTCGATCAAGGTGCGCTTCGGGCGCGTCGAGAACGACCGCGGGCTGCGGACCGTCCCGCGCCTGGCCGCGCTGCCCAGCGTCGACCATCCCGTCCTGATCTTCCTCGGCATCGCCAAGGGGACCCACACCGGCGTCTTCCTCGTCTCCTCCGACGCCCACGCCGAGGGCGACGGGCGGTGCAAGCCGTCGGCCGCCTCGTGCCAGACCGTGTGGGTCAAGGAGGGCCAGACCGAGTTCTTCGACGTCACGAGCGACACCGGCGCCGTGGCCCAATACCAGCTCGACGTCGTCGACGTGAAGTACAGCCGCACGAGCTCGAAGGCCAAGGCGGCCGCGAGCTTCCTCAAGACGACCAAGCCGACCAAGCCGCTGAGCCCGAAGGCGACCGCGAAGAAGCTCGCGGCCGCCGGCGCGGGTGACGCTGCGACGACCCACCTTCCGCTCCTCACCGACCTCGAGTGGTCCTCGACACTGGGCCGCGTGCTCGGGGTCCCCGCTCCGAAGAAGGACGACACCGGTCACGGCACGCCATCGCGTCCCGTCGTCGTGCCCACGGGCTCGCTCGACGAGATCACGCTGCGCGCGGCGTCCCAGCCCTAGCCCGGGCCGGGCAGGTCCTCGAGCGACAGCTGGGCCGCCGACCCGCGGCCGTCGCGCGGCTCGGGACGACCCTGGCGCGACCAGTGCGAGACGACTTCCCTGGCCGTCGCCGAGCGGTAGGTGATGCGCTTGTCGAGCGGCTCGAGCTGCAGCTCGCCGGTCTGCGCCTGCCCGCGCACCAGCGCGTGGAAGATCCGCCCTCGCCGGTTGACGAGCACGATGTCACCGTGACCGACGTCGCGCAGCCGCACGGGGCCACGGTACGCCGCCGACCGGCCGAATCGGCGCCCACCCACCCGGTCCGTACGCTGTCGGCGCCATGGCCCTGCGTCTCATCACCGCCGGCGAGTCCCACGGACCCGGCCTGACCTGCGTGGTCGAGGGCCTGCCCGCGGGCCTCGAGCTCGACCGGGAGGCGATCGACCGCGACATGGCGCGCCGCCAGCTCGGCCACGGCCGCGGCGGGCGCATGAAGATCGAGAAGGACCGCGCCGAGGTGACCTCGGGCGTGCGCCACGGCCGCACGCTCGGCGGGCCGATCGCCCTGCCGGTGCCCAACCGCGACTTCGCCAACTGGGAGGAGCGGATGAACCCGTGGCCGGTCGAGGCCGACGTGCCCGGAGGTCCACCTCCCGCGCCCCGGCCACGCCGACCTGCCCGGCGCCCAGAAGTACGGCTTCACCGACGTCCGCAACGTGCTCGAGCGCGCCAGCGCGCGCGAGACCGCGGCCCGCGTGGCCGGCGGCGCGCTGGCCAAGGCGTTCCTGCGCGCGCTCGGCGTCGAGGTCTTCTCGCACGTGATCCGCATCACCGGCGTCGCGCGCGCCCGAGCGCGAGGACCTCGTGCCCGCCGACTTCGCGGGCGTCGACGAGTCGCCCGTGCGCTGCCTCGACCCCGAGACGAGCAAGGCGATGGTCGCCGAGATCAACCGCCTGCGGAAGGCCAACGAGTCGCTCGGCGGCGTCTTCGAGGTGCGCGCCTTCGGGCTCGTGCCCGGCCTCGGCTCCCACGTCTCCTGGGAGGAGCGGCTCGACGGCCGCCTGGCCCAGGCGCTGATGTCGATCCAGGCGATGAAGGGCGTGGCGATCGGCGGCGGCTTCGACCTCGCCGCCGTCCCCGGCTCCGAGGCCCACGACGAGATCTTCTACTCCGAGGAGCGCGGGATCTACCGCGAGACCAACCGCGCCGGCGGCGTCGAGGGCGGCATGACCAACGGCGAGCCGCTCGTCTGCCGCGTGGCGATGAAGCCGCTGCCGACGCTGACCAAGCCGCTGCGCTCGATCGACACCGCCACGCGCGAGCCCGCGCAGGCGCTGCGCGAGCGCACCGACTCGGCCACGATCCCCGCCGCCGGCGTCGTGGGCGAGGCGATGGTCGCGCTCGTGCTCGCGAGCGCCTACCGCGACAAGTTCGGCGGCGACCACATCGACGACGTGCGCGCGGCCGTGGCCGCCTACACGGAGCGGATCGGGTGGAGGCGCCCCGGCTGATCGTCCTCGTCGGGTTCATGGGCGCGGGCAAGACGACGACCGCCGCGCGCTGGACCCCGAGGCCCTCGACGCCGACGAGGTGCTCGAGGAGCGCGCCGGCGCGCGCGTCGCCGACGTCTTCGCGCGCGACGGCGAGGCGGCGTTCCGCGCACGGGAGGAGGAGCTCGTGCTCGAGCTGCTCGAGCGGCCGGGGCTGCGCACGCTCGCGCTCGGCGGCGGCGCGGTGACCTCCGAGCGCGTGCGCGCGGCGCTGCGCGGCCACGAGGTCGTCTGGCTCGACGTCGACTCGGACGTCGCCTGGGAGCGCGCGTCCGGGCCCGACCGCCCGCTGGCCGCCGACCGCAGCGCCTTCGCGCAGCTGCACGCCGCCCGCGACCCGCTCTACGCGAGCGTGGCGACCGCCACCGTCCTGCCCGGCGCCGACCCGGTCGCCGGCGTCGCCGCGCTCGCCGAGCCGCCCGGCGGGGACCGACGGGCTCTGGGCCCGCGGCGGCGCGGTCGAGTACCCGGTCGTCGTGGGGGAGGGCGTGGCGCGCGGCTCGTGGTCGCCCGGCACGCACCGCCGCTACACGGTCACCGACGAGCACGTGCGCGACGTGCTCGCCCCGGACGGGCCCGGCCTTCGTCCTGCCGCCCGGGCGAGGGCGCCAAGACGCTCGCCACGGCCGAGCGCGTCTGGCGCTGGCTGGCCGGCCGAGGGCGCCACCCGCGCCGACCACGTCGCCGCGGTCGGCGGCGGCGTCGTCGGCGACCTCGCCGGCTTCTGCGCCAGCGCCTACCAGCGCGGCATGGGGGTCGTGCAGGTGCCGACCACGCTCGTCGCCCAGGTCGACTCGGCCTACGGCGGCAAGACCGGCGTCGACCTGCCCGAGGCCAAGAACTACGTCGGCGCCTACCACCAGCCCCAGGCCGTGCTCGTCGATCCGGCGCTGCTCGACATCGCTGCCCGCGCCCGAGCTCGCGGCCGGGTACGCCGAGGTCGTCAAGACCGCGCTGATCGCCGGCGGCTCGCTGTGGGCGCGCGTGCGCGCCGGCGGCGTGGCCGAGCGCGAGGTCGTCCTCGGCCTGCGCGCGGGCCAAGCTGCGGGTCGTCGCCGCCGACGAGCGCGACGGCGGCCGCCGCCAGGTGCTCAACCTCGGCCACACCGCCGGCCACGCGATCGAGACCGTGACCGGCTACGCGCGCTACCGCCACGGCGAGGCGGTCGCCCTCGGCCTGCTCGTCGCCCTGCGGCTCTCCGGCCAGGACGAGCTGCGCGACGAGGTCGCCGCGCTGCTCGCCGCCCGCGGGCTGCCGACCCGGATCGAGGGCGAGCTCGACCTCGACGCGGTCGAGGCGGCGATGCTCCGCGACAAGAAGCGCACGGGCGAGCGGCGTGCCCTGGGTGCTGGCCGCCGCGCCCGGCGACGTCACCCACGGCCACGCGGTCGACTCACGTGACGTTCGCGACGCCCTGCGAGAGTTGACGCGGTGAACAAGCGCGTCGAGATCATGCACGGCGTCAACCTCGACCAGCTCGGGCGCCGCGACCCCGAGCACTACGGCTCGCTGACGCTCCCCGAGCTCGAGTCGAAGATCGCCGCCGCCGCGGCCGAGCGCGACCTGATCCCGCGCTTCTTCCAGACCAACCACGAGGGCGAGTTCGTCGAGCACCTGCACGGCCTGCAGGACCTCGTCGACGGCGTGATCCTCAACCCCGGCGCCTGGACGCACTACGCCTGGGCGATCCGCGACGCGCTGGAGATCTGCGGCCTGCCGGCGATCGAGGTGCACCTGTCCGACGTCGACTCGCGCGAGGAGTGGCGCCGGGTGTCGGTCATCCGCGACGTCGTGCGCGGCACGGTGGCGGGGCGCGGGCCCGACGGGTACCTTGACGCGCTGGACCTCATCTCGACGGAGCTCGCATGACACCGACCCACCTCGCCACGTCCCGCGCCGACCGCGTCCTCTCCGAGCTGGCCCAGCGCGACCTCGACGGGCTGCTCGTCACCGACCTCGTCGACCTGCGCTGGCTGACCGGCTTCACCGGCTCGAACGGCCTCGCGGTGATCACCCGCTCCGCGCGCGTGTTCGTCTCGGACTTCCGCTACGTGACCCAGGCCGCCGAGGAGGTCACCGAGTTCGAGTTCCGCCGGGGCTCGCGCGACCTGCTCGACGCCGTGGCCGAGATCGTCGGCACCGACAACCTGCGCCTCGGCTTCGACGACGTCCACCTCTCCGTCAAGTCGCACCGCGACCTCGCCGAGCGCCTGCCCACGGCGATCGAGCTCGCGCCCGCCGGCGGCGCGATCGGCAACCTGCGCCGCGTCAAGGACGAACAGGAGATCGAGAAGATCCGCGCCGCCGCCGCGCTGGCCGACGACGCGATGGAGGAGATCCTCGCCGCGGGCCTGGTCGGGCGCACCGAGCAGGAGGTCGCGCTCGCGCTCGAGTTCGCCATGCGCCGGCGCGGCGCGTCGGGCGCGAGCTTCCCGTCGATCGTCGCCGCCGGCCCGCACGGCGCGCTGCCGCACGCCGAGCCGCGCGACGAGGCCATCGGCGCCGACGTCCTCGTCACGCTCGACTGGGGCGCGACGCTCGACGGCTACTGCTCGGACTGCACCCGCACCGTGGCCACCGGCGAGGCGATCGCCGACGGACGCGCGGGCCGGCTACGAGCTCGTCCTGCGCGCCCAGCTCGCGGCCGGGCGAGGCGATCACGGCCGGCGCGGCCGCGATCGACGTCGACGGGGTCGCGCGCTCGATCATCGCCGACGGCGGCCACGGCCGACAACTTCGGCCACGGGCTCGGCCACGGCGTCGGCCTCGAGGTCCACGAGGGCGCCGCGGCTCGGTCCGAGCTCCGAGGACGTCCTCGTCGGCGGGCGAAGTGGTCACCAACGAGCCCGGCGTCTACGTGCCCGGGTCGTTCGGCGTGCGGATCGAGGATCTCGTCGTCGTGCGCGAGGACGGCGCCGAGTCGCTCTCGCGCCTGCCCAAGACGCTGACCGTCGTCGGCTGAGCCCGGGTTCATACCCGACTCGTACCGGCCCGCGGCCCGCGCGCGCTGCCCCGACCGGGCCAGTCTCGAGCGTCTCGCGCGACGCCGCGCGCACCCGCTGGCGCGTCGTTAGGCTCCGCCATGGCCGAGAACTACGCCGACATCGGGTCATGGGCACCGAGGCCAGCGCCGGGGTCGTCGGCTCGGCGGCCACGGTGGCCAGCGCCGGCGTCGTCGGCTCGGCCGCGACGGTGGGGAGCGCCGGTGTCGTGGGCAGCGCAGGCGTCGTCGGCAGCGCGGCGGTGGTCGCCTCGGCCGGCATCTTCGGCGGCCTGGGCAACGTCTTCTGCCTGGGCTGCGTGGGCTGCATCGGCTGCGTCGACTGTCAGGGCTGCGTCGGCTGCATCGGCTGCTCGGGACTGCGCGGCGAGGTCGGCAAGATCGGCGTGCACGCGTGAGCGCGCTCGACGTCGTGTCGGCGTACTTGTCCCGGGCGCGCGTCGGCGACTGGCCCGGAGCGCTCGCGCACATGTCCGACGACGTCGTCGGCCACGTGCCGGGGCGCTCGCAGCTGGCCGGTGAGCTGCGGGGCAAGGCCGCGGTGTCCTCGTACATCGAGAGTGCCCGGGCGCTGTCGGCCGACCGGGACGTCGACCTGGAGCTCCAGGACATGCTCGTCAGCCGGAACCGCGTCGCCCTGATCGTCCGGGAGGTCTTCCACCGCGAGGGCCGGGAGATCCCGATCCGGCGCGCCAACGTCTACCGCGTGGCCGGCGAGCAGATCGTGGAGATCACGGTCTACGAGCACGACCAGTACGCGGTCGACGAGCTGTTCGCCTAGCCGATCGGCTCGCCGCCGACGATCAGCGGGCGCTCGCCGCGGTCCTCCCAGATCGTGCGGATCCGCTGTGTGCGGCCGTCCTCGCCGTCGTAGCGGATCTCGACGGTCGAGCTGTCCTCGCCCGCGTCGATGCTCTCGACCTCGGCCGTGGCCACGGGAAGGGGGAGCGCCTTGGCGAGCTCCGGCACCTGCGGGCGCATCTCCTCGACGAAGTCGGCCGTCGCGTGGTCCATGTCGCCGCGGACGACCGCCTCGGCGTGCGCCTCCGCGTACTGCTGGACGATCCCTTCCTCCATCACCGGCTCCTCTCGTGGGGAAAACGTCGCCCGCGTTTCTCCCAGGCGCGCCCGCGCGCGTCAAGTTGGCGCTAGCGTCAACGGTGCGCCTAGCGAGCGGACCACCTACCCGAGACGGGCATGCCCATCGTGTCTAGCGAACCGGCAGGCGCCGCTGCGGCCCGGCTTGTTCCGGTCGTGCCCCTCGGAACGCTCGCCGGCGCTGCGGCGCTTCGGCCGCCGCCGGCGCACCCCGCTGACCGTCGCCGTCTCGCTCGGGACGGTGGCCGTGCTCGTCCTGGCGCTCGCCGGCCACCGCGCGGAGTTCGACCAGGCGCTGTCGAAGACGAGCGCCGGGGTGCTCGCCGCCGCGGTCGCGCTGCAGATCGTGGCGCTCGTCTCGCGCAGCGAGGCCTGGCACCTGACGATCGAGAGCGCGGGCGGGACCGTGCGCGCGCCGGGTCCTCTACCGCGCGTCGAGCGCGCAGGTGCTCGGCAGCGTGATCAACGGGCACCTCGGGGTCGCGGCGCGCATCGCGGCACTGCGCCGCTCCTCGCCCGACGTCTGCGCCCCAGGTGCCGACCCTGATCGCCGCCGAGTTCCCGATCCTCGCCATCGAGGCCGCGCTCGCCGCGCTGACGTCCTTCACCCTGATCGTCCCGCTCGGCCTGCCGTGGTGGCTGCCGCTGGTCGGCATCGCCGTGATCGGCGCGCTGTTCGCCGGGCTGCGCCAGCCTGGCGCTGCGCAAGACCCGCGAGCTCTGGCGCGGCCTCGCCGTCCTGCGCACCGTCGGTCGCGGCGGCCGCGTCGTGGCCTTCGTCCTCGTCGCCGTCTTCGCGCAGATCGCGCGCAACTGGCTGCTGCTGCACGCCGTCGGGGTCGACGCCTCGGTCTTCGACGCGATCGCCGTGCTGATCGCGGTCGTCACCCTCGGCCAGCTTCCCGTCGGCCCGGCCGTCGGCGCCGCCTCCGCGGTGCTGATCCTCGGCCACGACGGCGTCGCGGCGACGGCCGCCGCCGGCGTGCTGATGACCGCCACGGGCACCATCGGCGGCCTCGTCTTCGCCGCGTGGGCGGCCGTCGACGGGCTCGGATGCCGGCTCGGGCTCGCACGCCGCCAGCGCGCCGCGGGGCCGGCATGAAGCGGCCGCGCCTGCGTTGGCGCCCGGTCGAGTCGGACGAGCCCACGGTGCAGCGCAACGCGACCGCGATCATGGCCCGCCTCGAGGACGGGCCGATGGCCGGCCGCACCGTCGAGGCCCATCCCGTCGAGGGCCGCCCGCCCAAGACGATCGACGTCCCCGCGCACGACGGCGACGGCGCCTGGCGCTACTGCCTGGAGGGCTGGGAGCAGGAAGGCCACACGGCGGCCTACACGTTCCTCTACAAGACCTAGCCGGCCCGGCGGATCCGCCGCCACAGGCCGGGCGACGTCTTGGGCTCGAGGTTCAGCGTCTCGGGCGCGGGGACTCCCTCGTTGAGCTCCTTCTGGCGCTCGATCTCGGCATTGAGCTCGGCCCCGAAGAGCAGCGCCACGTTGGTCAGCCACAGCCAGCCGACGAGCACGATCGCCCCGGCGAACGTGCCGTAGATCGCGCCCACGTCGGCGACCTGCGAGACGTAGGTCGAGAAGCCGTAGGAGGCCCCGAGCCACAGCACCACGGCAAGCAGGGCGCCGGGCGTCAGCCAGCGGAAGGCGCGCTGGTGCACGTCGGGCGTCACGTAGTAGACGAACGAGAACAGCAACGTCGCCACGGCGACCGCGACCGGCCAGCGGACGACGTTCCAGATGTCGCCGCCGGCGTGCCCGAGGCCGATGTAGCCGAACATGTCGCTGGCGAAGCGCCCGCCGATGAAGACGAGCACGAGGGCGAGCAGCCCGAGCACCATCAGGACGACGGTCGAGGCGACGTCGATCGCCTTGCGCCGGACGAAGCTGCGCCCGCCCTCGACCTCGAAGACCACGTTGAGCGCCCGCCGCGCCGCCTCGAGCACGCCGGTCGTGCCGTAGAGCGTGATCACGATCGAGATGATCAGCGTGGTCAGCGCCGTGCCCTTGTTGAGCAGCGCGGCCTGCAGCGACGAGTCGAGCGGGAGGATCACCGACGCCGGCGCGACCTTGCGCAGGTAGCCGAGGATCGCGTCGTAGGTCGCCGGGTACTCGCCGATCAGGCCGAGCAGCGAGATCGCCAGCAGCAGCGCCGGGAACAGCGACATCAGGCTGTAGTAGGTCAGCGCCGCCGCGTGATGGGTCATCTGGTCGTCGTAGAACGACCGCAGGGTCCGTCCTACGACGGCGGTGGCGCGCTTCACGCCTGCATTCTGCCCGTAGACGCGGGGCGTCAGGCGCGGACGGGCTCGCCGACGCCGAGGAGGTTGCCCTCGGAGTCGCGAAACCAGACCGCCCGCTCGCCCGTGCTGTTCTTGCTCGGGTAGTTGCCCGGCACGTCGGCGATGCCGTCCGCGTCGACGGGAATGCCGGGGAGCTCGACCCGCTCGAACTCGAGGCCGCGGGCGCGCAGCTCGGTCACCGTGGCGGCGAGGTCCTCGACCTCGAAGCCCATCTGCGTGTGGGCGCCGCTCGCCGCGCCGGTCGAGGCGAACAGCGCGAAGTCGCAGGTCGCCGACGCGGTAGAGCAGGCCGCCCGGGCGCTCGTCGACGGGCTCGAGGCCGAGCACGTCGCGGTAGAAGGCCCGCGCGCGGTCGAGATCGCCGCACGGCAGGCGGGTGGCGCAGCCGGTGGCGTCGGCGAGCGTGCTCACGGCGGGGACACTACGCTCATCGTCCGATGTCGATCAGCACCAACCAGTTCAAGAACGGCAACCACATCGAGGTCGACGGGACGCGTCTTCAAGATCCTCGAGTTCCAGCACGTCAAGCCCGGCAAGGGCGGCGCGTTCGTGCGCACGAAGCTGCGCCGCACCGCCGACGGCGCCGTGATCGACAAGACGTTCCGCGCGGGGGAGAAGTTCCGCTCCATGCGCACCGAGGTGCGGCGCATGCAGTTCCTCTACAAGGACGGCACCGACGCCCACTTCATGGACTCGGAGTCCTACGAGCAGCTCACGGTGCCCGAGACCGCGCTGGCCGACAAGCTGCGCTGGATGCGCGACTCCGACGAGGTCGAGCTGCTCTACATCGACGAGCAGCCCGCCGACGTCCAGCTCCCGAGCGCCGTCGACCTCGAGGTCGCCGAGACCGAGCCCGGCCTGCAAGCGGCGACACGGTCTCCGGCGGCGGCAACAAGCCCGCCACGCTCGAGACCGGCGCCGCCGTCACGGTGCCGCTGTTCGTCAACGTCGGAGATCGGGTCCGGGTCGACACGCGCTCGGGCGAGTACGTGTCCCGTGCGTAGGAGCGACCAGCGGCGCCAGGCGGTCTTCGCGCTCTACGGCGCCGAGGTCCGCGACCTCCCGGTCTCCGACGCGCTCGAGCGCGACGCCGCGCCGCTTCACGCGCGCGCTCGTCTACGCCGTCGACGACCACCGCGAGGAGCTCGACGCCGTGATCTCGCGCCACGCCAAGGGCTGGACGCTCGACCGCATCGCGCCGCTCGAGCGCTCGATCCTGCGCGTGGCGATCCTCGAGCTGCTGCATCCCGACCTGGCCGGCGGCGACGTCCCGATCCCGCCCGAGGGCGCGATCGTCGAGGCCGTCGAGACGGCCAAGGGGTACTGCGGCGCCGAGGCGCCGGGCTTCATCAACGGCGTGCTGGGCGCCGTCAAGCGCGAGCACGAGGCCAGCCCGGCGTGAGCGGGGGAGAGGATCGCCTCGCGCAGTTGACGCGCGAGCTCGAGGAGGCCGCGGCGGCGCTGCGCGCCGGCGACCTCGACGCCCGAGCAGGCGGCCGAGCTCGCCGACGACGTGCGCGCGGCTGGCCGGCGAGGCGGCGGCCGAGCTCGACCGCCGCGTGCGCGCCGCGCCCGGCTCGTGAGCGAGTACCCCGAGGCGCTGCGCGAGCAGGTCGAGGCCTACCTCGACCGCATCGTCTTCGCCCGCGGGACCCCGACGGGCGGCCTGGAGGAGGCGATGCGCTACTCGCTGCTGGCCGGCGGCAAGCGGATCCGCCCCGTGCTCTGCCTGGCCACGGCCCGCGCGCTCGGCCGCGACGCCCGACGAGGTCCTCCCGCTCGCCGCCGCGATCGAGCTCATCCACACCTACTCGCTCATCCACGACGACCTGCCGGCGATGGACGACGACGATCTGCGCCGCGGCCGGCCGACCAACCACAAGGTCTACGGCGAGAACGTGGCCATCCTCGCCGGCGACGGGCTCTACGCCGAGGCCTTCGCGCCACGTGCTCGCCCACCAGGCCGGCGAGCCGGCCCACGTGCTCGCCGCCCTGGGCGAGCTGGCCGACGCGACCGGCGTCAACGGCATGGTCGGCGGCCAGTACCTCGACGTCGCGGGCCTGGCCGAGTCCGGCGACGTCGACGTGCGCCAGGTCCACGAGCTGAAGACCGGGCGGCTGATCGTGCGCGTCGGTGATGGGCGTCTCGCTGCTCTCCGGTCTGACGGACGGTCCTACACTTGATGGCTTCCGATCGTTCGCCAGCGAGCTCGGCGTGCTCTTCCAGATCGTGGACGACATCCTCGACGTCACCGGCACCGATGCCGCGCTGGGAAAGCCACAGGGCTCGGACGAACGCCATGGCAAGCGCACGTACGTCTGCGCAGTACGGGATCGACGAGGCGCGCCGCCTGGCCGCCGCCTCGCACGAGCAGGCGCGCGAGTCGCTGCGCCGCGCGGCCGCCGCCCGGCCGGCGCCGACGAGCTCGAGCGCATCACCGACTTCATCCACTCGCGCACCTCATGACCCCACCGCCTCCGAAGCTCCTGCCCACGATCGACGGGCCCGCCGACCTCAAGGAGCTCGACGACGCCCAGCTCCAGGCCCTGGCCCAGGAGGTCCGCGAGCTCCTCATCGACACGGTGGGCGAGATCGGCGGCCACTTCGGCGCCAACCTCGGCACGTGTGAGATCGCCGTCGCGCTGCACTCGGTGCTCGACTCGCCCACGGACAAGATCCTCTGGGACGTCGGCCACCAGGCCTACCCGCACAAGGTCCTGACCGGCCGGCGCGACGAGCTCGCCACGATCCGCACATACGGCGGCCTGGCCCCGTTCTGCTCGATCGGCGAGTCCGAGCACGACGTCGATGGGCGCGGGCCACGCCTCGACCTCGATCGGCTACGCCGTCGGGATCAAGGAGGCCATGCGCCACGGCCAGGGCCCCGACGGCAAGGTCGTCGCCGTGATCGGCGACGGGGCGATGACCGGCGGCGTGGCCTTCGAGGCCGTCCACCAGGCCGGCGGCCTGGGGACGCCGATCGTCGTCGATCCTCAACGACAACGGGATGTCGATCTCGCCGAACGTCGGCGCGATGACGCGGCTACTTCAACCGCGTGCGCCTGAACCCGAAGCTGTGGCGCGCCCGCGAGGGCGTCGAGCACCGGGTCACCGAGCTGCCCGGCCCGATCGGCGCCGCCTTCGAGAAGCTCGGCCCCGCAGTTCAAGGAGTCGATCAAGTCCTTCTGGGCGCCCGGCCTGTGGTGGGAGGAGCTCGACTGGGCCTACATGGGCGTCATCGACGGCCACGACGTCCGCTCGCTGCGCCGCGCGCTGCGCGAGGCGATCGCCGCCAACCGGCCGGTCGTCATCCACACCGCCACGGTCAAGGGCAAGCGGCTTCGGGCGCCGGCCGAGGAGGGCGGCCTCGAGGGCATGGAGAAGTGGCACGCCGCCAAGCCCAACTCGATCGTCGACCGCGCGCCGGCCGACGTCGCCGCAGCCCTCGCACGCCCGCCGTGCCGCAGTACACGAAGGTCTTCGGCGAGGCGCTGGTCGAGGAGTGCAAGCGCGACGAGCGGGTCGTCGGGCATCACCGCCGCGATGAACTCCGGCACCGGGCTGAACATCCTCCAGAAGGCGATGCCCGACCGCTACTACGACGTCGGCATCGCCGAGCAGCAGGCGATCCTCTTCGCCTCGGGCCTCGCGCTGCAGGGCGCCAAGCCCGTGGCGGCGATCTACTCGACCTTCCTGCAGCGCGCCTACGACCAGATCGTCCACGACGTCTGCCTGCAGGAGCTCGACGTCACCTTCTGCCTGGACCGCGCCGGCCTGGTCGGCGACGACGGCCCGACGCACCACGGCGCCTTCGACATCGCCTACCTGCGCTGCCTGCCGAACATCGTGCTGATGGCCCCGCGCGACGAGGCGCAGCTCGTGCACATGCTGCGCACCGGCATCGCCCACGACGGGCCGGCGGCGATCCGCTACCCGCGCGGCGCCGGCGTCGGCGTCGAGCTGCCCGAGTTCGGCACGCCGATCCCGATCGGCACCGGCGAGATCCTCCGCGAGCCCGTCGAGGGCACGAGCGGCCCGCGCGTGGCGCTGCTCGGCTACGGCTCGGGCGTCGGCAAGGCGCTCGAGGCGGCCGACATCCTCGCCGAGGGCGGGATCGCAGCCGTCACCGTGGCCGACGCGCGCTTCGCCAAGCCGATCGACGCCGCGCTCGCCGCCCAGCTCGCGGCCGAGCACGACCTGCTCGTCACCGTCGAGGAGGGCGTCCTGGCCGGCGGCTTCGGCTCGGCGGTGTGGGAGACCCTCTCCGACGCCGGCATGACCCCGCGGATCCTCCGCGTCGGCCTGCCCGACCGCTACGTCACCCACGGCGCCCCGAAGCTCCTCCACGAGGAGGTCGGCTTCACCGGCAAGCGCATCGCCGAGCGCATCGAGGCGGCCGTCGCCGACCGCCGCCCCGCCTCGGTCTAAACCGGCCACAGGGGACAGCACCTCGGTCCCGTTTGTGCCGTCTGGCACGACGCATATGAAATTCGTGTTGCGTCCGCCGCACAAAGGCCGCAACTCGTAACCGTCGGTCCACGTTCGGGATATGTGTGGTAAGGCCGCTCGCACTTGCGGCCGATGTACCGAATGATGGCTCAACTTTCCTGCACCGAACCCGTCTGTCGCCACTCCTGGTCGGAGTCGGTCGACCGCGAGATCCCGCGCTGCCCGCGTTGCGGCGGCCTCTGGGTCCGCGTCGACTCCGGGTCCGCGTCCGCCCCGTCGCACCAGCCACGCACGCCGCGCCGACCGCCGCGGTCGCGCTGCTCGTCGCGCCGCCGCGGCCCGGCTGCCGACCAGCGACCGCGTCGACTCGCCTGACGACCGTCCCGCGTCCTCGCTGTCGCTCCAAAAGAAACGGCCCGCCGAAGCGGGCCGTTTCCGGGAGGAGAGAGATGTATCTCTATATGTGATCGATGGGAGAAAGATTCAGGCGCGGGACGTGTACCGCGTGGAGAGGATCAGGCCGAGCTGGGCCAGGCCGGCCAGCGTCAGCCAGACGGCGGCGTGGGCGTCGCCGGAGAGCCCGACGGCGAGCGCCGAGGCCAGCAGGCCGAAGGCGAGGCCGTAGTCGTAGCCCTCGTGGGCGGCGACGCGGGTGCCGCGCTCGTCGACCGCGTTGAGGCCGAGCCCGACGCCGAGCGCGCCGAACACGACGGCCAGGACGGCCGCGGCGGCGCTGAACCCGAAGAGGAACGGGGCGACCATGACGAACAGGCCCAGGCCGGACTCGACGGCGCCGTGCGTGGCGAGGGTGAGGGACCTGGAGCGCATTGCTCCATGATCATGGAACGGTGACTACGCAACCACTGTGGGGCTGCTCACACCGTGCGTCAGACCGGGCGCGTGGAGGCCTTCAGGGCCTTGGTGACGATGCGCCGCAGCTCGCGGCGATCGTCGGCGGGCACGGCGGCGGGGCCGCCCTTGCCGGTGCGCACGATGTGGGCCAGCCGCTCGCGCTCGAAGGGCGAGAGCGCCTCCCACCCGTGCCGGGCGCGGGTCACGATCTGACGCGCGATCGCGAGGTAGGTCAGCCACGGCACACCCCGGCGGGCGGTGGCCGAACGACCCGGAATGCGGGGGAGACGGGGCATACGGCCACGGTAGCGGCCACGCACGCGCGCGCCACCCCGGATACCGTCTGCGCGATGGCCAAGGTTCGCCTCGACGCGTTGCTGGCCGACCGCGGCCTGTTCGACTCGCGCAGCCGGGCCGCGGCATCGGTCCTCGCCGGGGAGGTCTCGCTGGCCGGCGACGGCCGCCGGGCCGAGAAGCCGGGCATGCTCGTCCCCGACGACGTCGAGCTCGCCGTCGACCACGGGCCGCGGTTCGTCTCCCGCGGCGGCGTCAAGCTCGCCAACGCGCTCGACGCCCTCGGGATCGATCCGGCCGGGCGCTCCGCGCTCGACGTCGGCGCCTCCACGGGCGGGTTCACCGACGCGCTGCTCCAGCGCGGCGCGCGGCGGGTGATCGCGCTCGACGTCGCCTACGGCGAGCTGTCCTGGAACCTGCGGACCGACGACCGCGTCACCGTGATCGAGCGCACGAACGCCCGCCACCTGGCGCCCGGGGACCTGCCCTACGCCCCCGACCTCGTGACCCTCGACGTCTCCTTCATCTCGCTTGACCAAGGTCCTGCCCGCGGTGCTCGCCGCGCTGGCGCCCGGTCCACGACGTCCTGGCCATGGTCAAGCCGCAGTTCGAGGTCGGCCGCGAGCGCCTGGGCAAGGGCGGCGTCGTGCGCGAGGCGGCCGATCGCCGCGCGGCGCTCGTCGCCGTCGCCGAGGCGGCGACCGAGCTCGGGGCGACCGTGCTCGGCTTCGCCTCCTCCGGGCTGCCCGGCCCCAAGGGCAACCGCGAGACGTTCCTGTGGCTGGCCGAGGCCGGCCGGCCGGGCGCCGTGGACATCCGAGGCCGCCGCCGAGGAGGCCGAGCCGTGCGGGTGACGCTCTTCACCCACCGGCGCGTGACCGAGGTCCGCGAGGCGCTCGACGAGCTGCAGCGGATGGCCGACGAGCGCGGGATCGAGCTGCGCTTCGACGAGGTCGAGGCCGAGAAGCACGGCCTCGACGACGCGGTGCCCATCGAGCCCGACGTCGACCTCTGCCTCGTCTTCGGCGGCGACGGGACGATCCTCCACGCGCTGCGCACCTACGCCGACACCGGCGTGCCCGTGTTCGGCGTCAACTTCGGCGAGGTCGGCTTCCTCGCCGCCGTCGACCGCGAGTCGTGGCGCGAGCGGGATCGAGCGCGCGCTCGACGGGCGCTTCGAGCGCCTCGGGCTGCCGGGCATCGAGGTCGAGAACGGCCACGGCGAGCGCTGGCTGGCGATCAACGACGTCTCGCTGCACCGCCGGCCCGGGATGCGCGTGGCCGACCTCGCCTACTCGGTGGCCGAGGACGAGGTCGGGCGCGTGCGCTGCGACGGGCTCGTCGTCGCCACCCCGGCCGGCTCGACGGGCTACAACCTCGCCAACGGCGGGCCGGTCATGGCCTGGGGCGTGGAGGGGATCGCGGTCTCGTTCATCGCCCCGCACTCGCTGACCGCCCGCTCGCTCGTCGTCGCGCCGCGCGACACCGTGACGATCTCCAACCGCTCCCGCGAGGAGTCGGTCGACGTGACCGTCGACGGGCGCCCGGTCGGCGACGTCGCTCCCGACGAGTGGGTGCGGGTGACGTTCCGCGACGGCCGCGCGACCCTGGCCCAGCTGCCGGGCGCGAACTTCTACCACCGTCTGCGCCAGAAGTTCGGCCGCCTCGCCACGGGAGTGTGACGAGGCCCGCCCAGGGCGGCCGGTCCGTCCCGGGCGGTTGGTAGACCCTCTCGCATGCTCCTCGAGCTGCGTGTCGAGAACCTCCTGCTGATCGAGCGGGCCGAGCTGCGCCTCGGGCCGGGCCTCAACGTGATCACGGGCGAGACGGGCGCGGGCAAGACGATGCTCGCCCACGCGCTCGACCTGCTGCTCGGCGGCCGCTCGAAGCCGGGGACCGTGCGCCCGGGCGCGGCCGAGGCCTGGGTCGAGGGGGTGTGGGAGCTCTCCGACGACCTGCGCGCGCTGCTCGGCGAGCGCCTGCCCGCCGACGCCGAGGAGCTCGTCGTCGCGCGCCGCGTGGGCGCGGACGGCCGCACGCGCGCCTACCTCGGCGGTCGCAGCGCGACCGTGGGGGACCTGCGGGAGGTCGGCGAGGCGCTCCTGTCCTTCTACGGCCAGCACGAGCACCGCCGCCTGGCGCTGGCCTCGGCCCAGCTCGAGCTGCTCGACGCGTTCTGCGGGCCCAAGCAGCGCGAGCGCCGGGCCGCGGCCGCCGCGGCGCACACGGCGGTCCGCGCCGCCCAGGCGCGCGTCGAGGAGCTCTCCGAGCTCGAGGGCGCGCCGCGAGCGCGAGCTCGACCTGCTCGCCTTCGAGCTGGCAGGAGATCGAGGAGGCCGACCCGTCGGTCGAGGAGCGCGACGCGCTCGCGGTCGAGCGCGAGCGACTGCGCCACCTCGAGGGCCTGCGCGGCGCGGCGCTCGGCGCGGCCGAGGCGCTGACCCCCGAGGCGGGAACGGGCGCGACCGCGCTGCTCGCCCAGGCCGGGCGGCGGCTTCGAGAGCGTCGGCGGGCGTCGACCCCGAGCTCGACGCGCTGGCCGAGCGCCTGCGCGGCGTGCTCTTCGAGGCCGAGGACCTCGCCGGGGAGCTGCGCCGCTACGAGGAGGGCGTCGAGGCGCCGGCCGGCCGCCTCGAGGAGGTCGAGGACCGCCTCGACACCCTCGCGCCGCCTCGAGCGCAAGCACGGCGGGACGATCGAGGGCGTGCTCGCCCACGCCGACGCCTGCCGGGCCCGCAAGGCCGAGCTCGAGGGCGCCGAGACGGCCGCGCGAGGAGGCCACGGCGGCGCTGGCCGAGGCCCAGGCGCGCCGCGACAAGCTGGCCACGGAGCTGCACGCGGCCCGGGCCAAGGCGGCGCCCGCGCTGGCCAAGGGGGTGCGCGAGCGCCTCGGCGAGCTGGCGATGGAGGGGGCGAGCTTCGAGATCTCCCTGTCCGCCCGCGAGGAGCCGAACGCCACCGGCGGCGACGCCGTCGAGTTCCTGATCGCGCCCAACGCCGGCGTCCCGGCCGGGCCGCTGCGCGACATCGCCTCGGGCGGCGAGACCTCGCGGGTGATGCTCGCGCTGATGGCCGTGGCCCACGGGCGCGCGGACGACGGCGGCGATCGCCGGCTGCTCGTGTTCGACGAGGTCGACGCGGGGATCGGCGGCGTCACGGCGCGCGCGGTGGGCGCCCAGCTCGGCGCGCTGGCCGCCGGCCGTCAGGTGCTCTGCATCACCCACCTGCCGCAGATCGCCTCGCTGGCCGAGCGGCACTTCCGCATCGCCAAGGACCCGACCGCCGACCCGGCGATCACGCGGGTCACGCAGCTCGACGGCGACGACGTCGTCGGCGAGGTCGTGCGGATGCTCGGTGCCGACGACGACGACCAGGCCGCCCGCGAGCACGCCCGCGGCCTGCTCCAGGCCGCCTAGTCCGCATAGGCTGGCCCGCATGCCCGCCCCACTGCCCGAGCTCCCCGGCGTCACGCACTCGTGGATCGACGTCGGCGGCGTGCGCCTGCACGTGGCCGAGGCGGGGGAGGGCGAGCCGATCGTCCTGCTGCACGGCTGGCCCGAGCACTGGTACGCCTGGCGGAAGGTGATCCCGGTGCTCGTCGCGGCCGGGCACCGCGTGATCGCCCCCGACCTGCGCGGGTTCGGCTGGTCCGACGCGCCGCGCTCGGGCTACCGCAAGGACGAGCTGGGCAGCGACGTCGTCGGCCTGATCGAGGCGCTCGACCTCGACGGGGTGACGCTCGCCGGGCACGACTGGGGCGGCCTCGTGGCCTTCTTCGCCTGCCTCGAGGCGCCGTCGCGCTTCCGCGGCCTCCTCGCCTGCTCGATCGTCCACCCGTGGGCCAACATCCCGATGAGCCCGAAGACCGCGGCCCGGGCCGCCTACCAGGTCGCGCTCGCCACGCCGGGCCTCGGCGCCGCGATCCAGTCGCGCACCCCGTTCATCCCCAAGGCCGTCGCCACGAGCGGCTATCGCTGGACCCCGGAGGAGGCCGAGGCGTTCACCGCCACCTTCCGCCAGCCCGGTCACGCGGCCGCCGCGTCCCGGGTCTACCGCGCCTTCCTGCTCCACGAGCGCAAGGAGATCGACGGCGGCGCCCATGACGGCAAGCGGCTGACCGTGCCCACGCGGATGCTGATCGGCCGCGACGATCCCGTCGTGACCGAGGCCGCCCTGGCCGGCGGCGAGGACCACGCCGACGACCTCGTCGTCGAGTGGATCGAGGGGGCCCACTGGCTGCCCGAGGAGCACCCGGAGGCCGTCGCCGACCGCATTTTGCGGCTTGCCGGGACCGTCCGGGGCGAGGGGTAGGTTCCGCCGGTCTAAACTCGACTGGAAGGTCCGCATGACGCCCCCCGCCCAGACCCGCACGCGCTTCATCTTCGTCACCGGCGGCGTCGTGTCATCCCTCGGTAAGGGAATCGCCGCAAGCTCCATCGGCCGCCTGCTCGTGGCCCGCGGCCTCTCGGTGCAGCTGCAGAAGTTCGATCCGTACATCAACGTCGATCCCGGGACGATGTCGCCCTACCAGCACGGCGAGGTCTTCGTCACCGAGGACGGCGCCGAGACCGATCTCGACCTCGGGCACTACGAGCGCTTCACCGACGCCAACGCGACGCGCTCCTCCAACGTCACGCAGGGCGCGATCTACAACTCGGTGATCCGCCGCGAGCGGCGCGGCGACTACCTCGGCGCCACCGTCCAGGTCGTGCCCCACGTCGTCGACGAGATCAAGCAGCGGATCCGGCTCGTGGCCGAGTCCTCCGACGTCGACGTCGTGATCACCGAGATCGGCGGCACGGTCGGCGACATCGAGTCGCTGCCGTTCCTCGAGGCGATCCGGCAGTTCCCGGTCGACGTCGGCCGGCGCAACTGCATGTTCATGCACCTGACGCTCGTGCCCTACATCCAGCACGCGGGGGAGCTCAAGACCAAGCCCACCCAGCACTCGGTCAACGAGCTGCGGCGCATCGGCATCCAGCCCGACGTCGTCGTCTGCCGCTCCGAGGCCTCGCTGGACGCCTCGATCCGCTCGAAGATCGCGATGTTCGCCTCGCTGCCGACCGAGAACGTCGTCTCGGCCTGCGACGTCGACAACATCTACGCCGTCCCGCTGCGCTTCCGCGACGAGGGCGTCGACGACCTCGTGCTCGACTTCTTCGGGCTGGAGGGCGAGGAGCCCGACCTGTCCGGCTGGCAGGACCTCGTCGATCGCGCCCGCGCGGCCGAGGACACGGTGCGCATCGCGCTGGTCGGCAAGTACGTGCAGCTCGAGGACGCCTACCTCTCCGTGGTCGAGGCGCTGCGCCACGCCGGCTTCCACCACGACACGAAGATCGACGTCGACTGGATCGACTCCGAGGAGGTCGAGCGCGACCCGGACGTCCGGCGCCGCGTGGCCGCCGCCGACGGCGTGCTCGTCCCCGGCGGCTTCGGCGGCCGCGGGATCGAGGGCAAGATCACCGCGGTCCAGATCGCCCGCGAGCAGGAGATCCCCTACCTGGGGATCTGCCTGGGCATGCAGATGGCCGTCTGCGAGTTCGCGCGCAACATCGCCGGGATGGACGGCGCCAACTCGACCGAGTTCGACCCCGAGACCCCGTTCCCCGTGATCGACCTCCTGCCCGAGCAGAAGGAGATCTCGGACATGGGCGGCACGATGCGCCTCGGCGCCGACCCGGTCAAGCTCCACGCCGACACCCAGGTCCGCGAGCTCTACGACGAGGCCGTCGTCTACGAGCGCCACCGCCACCGCTACGAGGTCAACAACTTCCTGCGCCGCCGGCTCGAGGCCGCCGGCCTGGTCTGCTCGGGCACGTCGCCGGACGATCGCCTCGTCGAGGTCGTCGAGCTGCCCGACCACCCGTTCTTCGTCGCCTCGCAGTACCACCCGGAGTTCAAGTCGCGGCCCGAGCGGCCGTCGCCGCTGTTCCGGGACTTCGTCGGCGCCGCGCTGTCCCGCCGCAAGGGCGACGAGAGCGCGACCGGCGAACGACCACTGCCGATGGCAGCGGTGGCGAGATCGAGATCACGCGCACCCACCAGTGAGGCCCGGCTCGGCCGGGGAGCGCGAGCGCCTGCACGCGCTCTTCGCCGAGCTGTGCGCGATCCCCAGCGTGTCCGGGCAGGAGGCGGAGGTCTCCGCCCGCGTGCGCGGCGAGCTCGCCGGGCTCGGCCTCGCCGTCGAGGACGACGAGGCGGGCAACCTGCTCGCGCGGATCCCCGGCACGGGCGAGCGCACCGTGCTGCTCTGCGCCCACCTCGACACCGTCCCGCACGTCGGGCCGATCCGCCCCGTGCTCGAGGAGGGCGTGTGGCGCAACGCCGAGCCCGACTCGATCCTCGGCGCCGACAACAAGGCCGCGGTCGCGCACATCCTCGCCGTCGCCCGGCGCGCGGCGGCCGAGCCGCCGCCGGTCGGGCTCGAGCTGCTGTTCACCACCGCCGAGGAGACGGCGCTGCGCGGCGCCACCGCGTTCGACACGGGCCGGCTGACCGCGGGCTGGGGCTACGTCTTCGACCACGCGACGCCGTGGGGCGAGATCGTGCTGGCCTCGCCGACCTACCACCGCATCGACGCCGTCTTCACCGGCGTCGCCGCCCACGCCGGGATCCGCCCCGAGGCCGGCCGCTCGGCGATCGTCGCCGCCGCCCACGCGATCGCGCACATGGAGCTCGGGCGCCTCGACGACGAGACCACGGCCAACGCCGGCCACATCGAGGGCGGTCCCGACGCGACGAACGTCGTCCCGGCCCGCTGCTCGGTCGCGCTCGAGGCGCGCTCGCTGTCCGAGGAGCGCGTCGAGCAGGTCGTGGCGGACATCGTCGACCGCCTGCAGGACGGCGCCGCGGTGACCGCGTGCGACGTCGACGTCGACGTCGAGCGCCTGTTCACCGGCTACCGGACCAAGCCGATCGAGCCCGCCGTGCTCGCCGCCGAGGCGGCCCTGCGCGCCCGCGGCCACACGCCGAGCCACATCGCCACCGGCGGTGGCTCGGACGCCAACGCCCTGATGGCCGGCGGCTTCCCGTGCTGCGTGAACCTCGCCAACGGCACGGCCGCCAACCACCAGCCCGACGAGTCGGTGTCCGCCCAGGCGCTCGAGGACGGCCTCGACGTGACGCTCGCGCTGCTCGACGAGTCGGCCGCGGTCGCGGTCTAGGCTGGCGCGATGGACGCGCCCTTCGAGCGGATCGACAGCGACGTCAAGTACGAGGGCCACATCGGCACCCTGAGCGTCGAGACCTTCCGCTACGCCGACGGCGGGGAGGCGACCCGCGAGGTGTTCGACCATCCGGGCGCCGTCGGGATCGTCGCGATCGACGACGACCACGTCTGGCTCGTGCGCCAGCCGCGCGAGGCGGTCGGCGAGCTGATGCTCGAGATCCCGGCCGGCAAGTACGACGTCGCAGGGCGAGGACCCGCTCGCCACGGCCAAGCGCGAGCTCGCCGAGGAGATCGGCAAGGCGGCCGAGCACTGGGAGCCGCTGCCCTCGCTGCACACCACGGTCGGCTACTCGAACGAGCGCCTCGACCTGTGGCTGGCCACCGGCCTGTCGGACGATCCGCAGGACTCCGACGAGGAGGAGCGGATCGAGATCGTCAAGTGGCCGCTCTCCGACCTCGACGGGGCGATCGCCGCGACGACGGACTCGAAGACGCTGGTCGCCCTGCTCACGCTCGCGCTGCGGCGCGAGCGCGGGTGAGCACCGCCGCGCGGACGCCGATCACGTCCGCGGGCCTGCGGCGCCTCGCCTCGCTCGTCGGGGCGATCGTCTTCGTCGACACGCTCTTCTACGCGATCGTCACGCCGCTGCTGCCGCAGTACGCCGACGACCTCGGGCTGTCCAAGGCGGCCGCCGGCGTGCTCTCCGGCGCCTACCCGGCGGGCACGCTGCTCGCCTCGATCCCGGCGGGCTGGCTCGTGGCGCGCGTCGGCGCCCGCCCGGTCGTCTTCCTCGGGCTGACGACGTTCGCGCTCTCGAGCGTCGCGGTCGGCTTCGCCACCGACGCGGTCACGCTCGACGTCGCCCGCTTCGCGCAGGGCGCGGGCGGCGCCTGCTCCTGGGCCGGCGGGATGGCCTGGCTCGTGGCCCAGGCGCCCTCCGACCGCCGCGGCGAGCTCCTCGGCGCGGCGATCAGCGCCGCGATCGTCGGCGCGCTGCTCGGCCCGGCCGCCGGGACGCTGGCCGCCGCGCTGTCGCCGAAGGCCGTCTTCTGCGCCGCCGTCGTCCCCGCCGCGGCGCTCGCGGTCTGGGCGGCGCGCACGCCGGCGCCGCCGCTCGAGGTCGGGGCCGTCGCGACCCTGCGCTCGGCCCTGCGCCGCCGCGACGTGCTGACCGGGATGTGGCTCGTCACCCTGCCCGCGATCGGCTTCGGCTGCGTGGCCGTGCTCGGCCCGCTCGGCCTCGACGCCGACGGCGCCACGAGCGCGGCGATCGGCGCGACGTTCGTCGTGGCCTCCGGCGCCGAGGCGATCGTGGCCGCCGTCGCGGGCCGGATCACCGACCGGCGCGGCCGCGAGGGCCCGGTCCGGGCCGGGCTGATCGCCGCCGTCGTCGTCCTCGGCCTGCTGGCCACCGGCCTGGGCGGCGGCTTCGCGCTCGCCGCCCTGATCGTCGCGCTCGGCGGCGCGCTCGGCCTGCTCTGGACGCCGGCGATGGCGCTGCTCGCCGACTCGGCCGACCGCGCGTCGCTCTCGCAGGGCTACGGGTTCGGCCTCGTGAACATGTCGTGGGCGCTGGGCCAGGTGATCGGCGGCGCGGGCGGGGGCGGCCTGGCCAAGCTCGTGGGCAACGGCGCGCCGTTCGCGCTGGCGGCGCTGGCCGCGGGCGCGACGTTGCGGCTGGGAGGGATCGCGCCAGAACACGGCGAATAGGCCCCGCGTGGCCGTCACGACACCGACTCGCACCTTCGAGCACCTCGTGCTCGACTTCCTCGCCTACCTGGAGATCGAGCGCGGGCTCTCGCGCAACACGCTCGAGGCCTACCGCTCCGACCTGCTGCAGTACGGCGCCTGGCTGACCGAGCACGACCTCGACGCGCTCGCCGCCGGCCACGCCGAGCTCTCGTCCTACGTCGCCGCGCTGGTCTCCGGGCGCAACGGCCGCCCGGCCGCCTCGACCACGGTGCAGCGCAAGGTCGCCTGCCTGCGCTCCTTCTACCGCCACCTGCGCCGCGAGGAGCTGCTCGACACCGACCCGACGACCGAGCTGCGCGCGCCCAAGCGCTCCCAGCGCCTGCCGCACGTCCTCTCCCGCGACGAGGTCCGCCATCTGCTCGACCAGCCGCGCGGCGACGAGCCGGCCGGGCCTGCGCGACCGCGCGATCCTCGAGCTGATGTACGCCTGCGGCCTGCGCGCCTCCGAGGTCATCGACCTCGAGCTGCGCGACCTCGACCTCGAGGACGGCGTGATGACCGCCCGGGGCAAGGGCTCGAAGGAGCGCATCGTCCCCGTCGGCTCGAAGGCCTGCGCCGCGATCGCCGCCTGGCTCGAGCGACGGCCGCCCGAAGCTCGTCGGCGTGGGGGAGGAGGACCGCGTCTTCGTCAACCACCGCGGCGGCGGCCTGTCGCGCCAGGGCCTCTACAAGATCGTCCAGCGCCACGCCAAGACCGCCGGGCTTCGACGACCGGATGAGCCCGCACACGCTGCGCCACACCTTCGCCAGCCACCTGCTGGCCGGCGGCTGCGACCTGCGCTCGGTGCAGGAGATGCTCGGCCACGCCGACATCGCCACCACGCAGATCTACACCCACCTGACGGCCGACCGCCTGCGCGACGTCTACGACGGCGCCCACCCGCGCGCCGCCGTACCGCGCGGCTAGCCCGCTCCACGCTGGCACAATCGCCGCGTGCCCCGCCGCGCCTTCGTGATCGTGGCCGACGCCTGCGGCGCCGGGCGCCCTGCCCGACGCCGCCGACTACGGCGACGCGGGCACCAACACGCTGGCCCACGTGGCCGCGGAGCGCGGGCGGCCTCGACCTCCCCGAGCTCGAGCGCCTCGGCCTCGGCTCGATCCTCCCGCTCGCAGGGGTCGCCGCCGCCTCGGCGCCCGTCCTGCACGGCCGCCTGGCCGCGCAGGGGCCGGGCAAGGAGTCGGCCACCGGCCACTGGGAGCTGATGGGCGCGATCACGCCCGAGCCGCTGCCCACCTACCCCGACGGCTTCCCCGAGGACGTCGCTCGCCCGCCTGCGCGCCGAGACCGGCCGCGACTTCCTCGGCAACCGGCCGCTCAACGGCCTGGAGGCGATCGCCCGCCACGGCGAGGCCGCACCTCGAGTCCGGCGAGCTCATCCTCTACACCTCGCAGGACTCGGTGCTCCAGCTCGCCGCCCACGAGGACCGCGTCACGCTCGAGCGAGCTGCACGCGCTGTGCGCGCGGGTGCGGGAGGTGATGACCGGCCGAGCACGCCGTCGGCCGCGTGATCGCCCGGCCGTTCGCCGGCGCGCCGGGCAGCTTCGCCCGCACGGCGGGCCGGCACGACTACACCGTCGCCCCGCCCGGGCCCGACCTACCTGGAGGCGCTCCAGGCCGCGCGGGAGTCCCGGTCCACGGCGTGGGCAAGGTCGCCGACTTCTTCGCCGGGCCGCGGGATCGACGAGGCGCACCCCGGGGCCGACAACGAGACGGCGCTGGCCTCGACGGCGGCCCTGGTCGACGGTCTCGACGCCGGCCTGGTCTTCACCAACCTCGTCGACACCGACCAGCTCCACGGCCACCGCAAGGACGTCGCGGGCTTCCACGCCGCGCTGCGGCGCATCGACGACGAGCTCGGCCGCCTGGCGCGCCCGGCTCGGGGCGGACGACCTCCTGCTCGTCACCGCCGACCACGGCTGCGACCCCGACCATCCGGGGACCGACCACACCCGCGAGCACGTGCCGCTGCTCGCCGCCTTCGCCGGCCACGGCGGGCGCCGCCACGACGGGCCGATGGCCGACGCGGGCGCCACCGCGCACGCGTGGCTGACCGGCGCCGACGCGCCGCGACCTGCCCGGGAAGCCGGTCTGCTGAGTGCCCGAGCTGCCCGAGGTCGAGACGATCCGCCGCCACCTGGCGCCGAAGGTCGAGGGCCGCCACCTGCAGGCGGTCGAGATCGACGATCCGCGCTGGTCGGCGCCCGACGATCCCGACGCGCTGGCCGCCGAGCTGTCGGGGCGGCCGATCGAGCGCCTCGACCGCCGCGGCAAGTACCTGCTCTGGCGCCTGGACGGCGGCGACGTCCTCGCCCAGCACCTGCGGATGACCGGCGACGGTGCTCTACGACCCGCCGCGCGACCCCGGTCACGTGCGGGTCCGCCTGCCGCTCTCCGACGGCCACGTGCTCGTCGTCAACGACCCGCGCCGGTTCGGCACGGGCCATCTGCTGCGCGGGCTGGACGCCGAGGCGGCCTACCTCGACTCGCGGCTCGGGCCCGAGCCGTTCGACGCCGCCTTCACGCCGGCCTACCTCCGCGGTCGGTCCTGCGCGGCAGCCGCGCGCCGGTCAAGGCGGCGATCCTCGACCAGAAGCGCGTGGCCGGCGTGGGGAACATCTACGCCGACGAGGCGCTGTTCCGGGCCAGGGTCCATCCGCTGCGCGAGGCCGGGAAGCTCACCCCGGCGCAGGTCACGGCGCTGCGCGACGCGATCGTCGAGACGCTGGCCGACGGGATCGACGCGCGCGGATCGTCGATCGACGACTTCCGCGACCCGGACGGGGTGGAGGGGACCTTCCAGGACGCCTTCCGGGTGCATCTGCGGGCCGGCGAACCGTGCCCGGTCTGTGCCGATCCCGTAAAGAAGATGGTCGTCGGCGGGCGCGGGACCTACGTCTGCGAGACGTGCCAGACCCGTCCGCGGGCCCGCCGCAAGCCGCCGGCTAGGCCGCGGCCTTGAGCTCGGCCAGGCCGCCGGAGCGGTCGTAGGCCATCAGCTCGCGGAAGCCGCCGATCGGCTCGCCGTCGACGAGGATCTGGGGGAAGGTCATCAGTCCGGTCTTGCGGGCCAGCTCGGCCCGGCCGTCCGGGTCCTTTGCCATGTTGATCTCGGTGTATTCGATCCCCCGCGAGGCCAGCAGGGCCTTCGCGTTGCGGCAGTACCCGCAGGGCTCGGTCGAGTAGAGAGTCAGGCGCTTGGTGTCAGAGTCCATTACTTCACTTAGGATAGCGATACGGGATAACGGTTCATCGTGCCCGGATCACTGAAGACCGAGGGCGTGGTGCTGCGGTCGATCCGCTACGGCGAGGCCGACCGGATCCTCCATCTCTATACCCCGCATCGGGGTCGGATCAGCGCAATCGCGAAGGGAGTTCGGCGCACCCGCAGTCGCTTCGGCGGCCGCCTGGAGCCCTTCTTCCGCCTGCGTCTGGTGCTCTACGAGGGGCGTTCGGACCTCCTGACGGTCACGAGCGCCGAGACGATCACCCCGTACGCGCGCCTGCGCGCCGACGGCGCGGCGCTCGACTCCGCCGCCCGCGCCTGCGACGCGGTCTCGCGCCTGTTCGAGACCGCCGACCCGCAGCCGGCCGCCTTCCACCTGCTCGTCAACGAGCTCGCGCTGCTCGACGCCGACCCGGCGGTGGCCGGCGCCGCCAACGGCCTGGCCTTCCGGATGAAGCTGCTGCTCGCCGCCGGCTTCGCGCCCCAGCTCGCCTCGTGCGCGCAATGCGGCGACGAGGAGCATCTGTCTTCGTTCTCCGGCGCGGCGGGCGGCGTCGTGTGCGCCGGCTGCGAGGCCGGGGCCTTCCCGCTCTCCGACGCCGCCTACACCTTCCTGCGCGACGCCGTGTCGCGGCCGCTGGCCGAGATCGAGGGCGCCGACCCCCGCGCGCTGCGCCAGGCCGAGCGCGCGATCGGCGAGACCGTGGAGCACCACGCGGGCGTGCGCCTGCGCGAGGTGGCGGCCGCTTAAGCTGAAGGGCATGAGCTTGCAGGTCCGCGCCCACCCCTCCGGTCCCGTCGCCGAGGCGTTCGCCGCGCGCATCCAGGCCCGGGAGGCCGAGTCGCTCTCCCCGCTGGCCACGCCGTCCTACCCCGAGGACCGCCGCGAGCCCTCCGAGCCGTGCGGCCTGCGCACCCCGTTCCAGCGCGACCGCGACCGGATCGTCCACTGCAAGCCGTTCCGGCGCCTCAAGCACAAGACCCAGGTCTTCGTCGCCCCCGAGGGCGACCACTACCGCACGCGGCTGACCCACACGCTCGAGGTCACCCAGATCGGCCGCACCGTCGCCCGCGCGCTGCGGCTCAACGAGGACCTCGTCGAGGCGATCGGCCTCGGGCACGACCTCGGCCACCCGCCCTTCGGGCACATCGGCGAGGAGATCCTCGACGCGAAGCTGCGCGAGCGCTTCGGGCGCTCGTTCCGCCACTACGAGCACTCGCTGCGGATCGTCGACCGCCTCGAGCACCTCAACCTGTCGATGGCCGTCCGCGACGGGATCCTCCGCCACTCCGGCCGCGCCGAGCAGCCGGCCACGCTCGAGGGCAAGATCATCCGCCTCGTCGACCGCGTCGCCTACCTCAACCACGACATCGACGACGCGCTGCGCGCCGGGGTGATCGCCGTCGGCGACCTGCCCGACCGCGCGCTCGCGCTCGGGGCCAACGGCTCGGAGCGGATCGACGCGCTGGTCCACGACCTCGTCGAGCACTCCGAGCAGGCCGGCGACATCGTCCAGGGCGCCGAGCTCGGCCAGACGATGTCCGAGCTGCGCGACTTCATGTTCAGCGACGTCTACCTCGGCGAGGCCGCCCGCCGCGAGCACGCGAAGATCCACCGCGTCGTGTCCTCGCTCTTCGACCTCTTCTGCGACCGGCCCGAGCTCGTCCCCGACACGGTGGCCGACGCCGACCTCGGCGAGCGCGTGACCGACTACCTCGCCGGCATGACCGACCGCTTCGCGATCCGCGCGTTCGAGGACCTCTGCGTCCCGCGGGCGTTCCCCGGGTGATGTACGCCGAAGGGCGAGAAGGAGAAGGTCCGCGACGCGACCGACATCCTCCAGGTCGTCGGCCAGCGGGTCGAGCTCTCGCGCAAGGGCGTCAACTCGTTCTTCGGGCGCTGCCCCTTCCACGACGAGCGCACCGCCTCGTTCCACGTGCGGCCGCTGGAGAAGACGTACTACTGCTTCGGGTGCCAGGCCAAGGGCGACGTGTTCTCGTTCGTGATGGACACGGAGGGGATGACGTTCCCCGAGGCGCTCGAGATCCTCGCCGACCGCGCGGGGATCGAGCTCGAGCGCACCGAGGAGGATCCGGAGGCCGCCCAGCGCCGCGGGCGCGAGAAGCGCCTGCTCGAGGCGCTCGACCGCGCCTGCGCGTTCTACGAGCGCGTGCTGTGGGACTCGCCGCACGCCGAGGGCGCGCGGACCTACCTGCGCGAGCGGGGCCTGACCGACGAGACGCTCAAGACCTTCCGCGTCGGCTTCGCGCCCGACGGGGACCGGCTCGTCGGCGCCTCGCTGCGGGCCGGGTTCACCAAGGAGGAGCTCGTCGACCGCCGGCCTGGCCGTCGAGCGCCGCGGCGCGCTGCGCGACCGCTTCTTCGCGCGCATCACGTTCCCGCTGGCCGACGAGCGCGGGCGGGTGCGGGGCTTCGGCGCCCGCGCCACGCGCGAGGGCCAGCAGCCCAAGTACCTGAACTCGAGCGAGGGCGAGGTCTTCCACAAGGGCCGCCAGCTCTTCGCGATCGACCACGCGCGCCGCCCCGCGGCGGCGACGGGCCGCGTCGTGCTCGCCGAGGGCTACACCGACGTGCTCGCGCTCTACCAGGCCGGGGTCCAGCACAGCGTCGGGCTGATGGGCACGGCGCTGACCGAGGACCAGGTCGGCGTGCTGTCGCGCACCGCGCCGACGCTCGCTGCTCGCGCTCGACGCCGACAAGGCCGGTCAGGCGGCGATGCTCAAGGCCGTCCGACCTCGTGGCCAAGCGCAAGCTCGAGCTGCGCGTCGTGCCGCTGCCCGAGGGGCTCGACCCGGCCGACCTGCTCGCCGCCGAGGGCCCGGAGGCGCTGGCCGGGCGCGTCGAGAAGTCGGTCCCCTTCGTGGTCTTCCGGGTCGAGCGCGAGCTCGACGCCGCCGACGTCGGCAGCGCCGAGGGGCGCGACGTCGCGCTGTCGCGCCTGCGGCCCATCCTCGCCCCGCTCGGCCCGAGCGTCCTGCGCGAGGAGCTCGTGCGGCGCATCACCGGCCACCTCGACCTGCCGCCCGCGGTGGCGGCGACGCTGACCGACGGCGCCGTGCGCTCCGGCGGCGGCGCGCGGCGCCCGGCCGGGCCGGCGATCGCCCCGCCCGCCGCGGCCTCGGCGCGCGACACCGCCGAGCGGAACTTCCTCACGCTCTGCCTGCTGATGCCGCGCCAGGGCCGCGACGCGCTGGCGCGGATCGATCCCGAGGCGCATCTGTCGAGCGACCTCAACCGCCGCGCCGCCGCGCATCTCGCCGCCCACCCCGACGATCCGCTCGGCACGGTGGGGGAGGAGGACCCCGAGCTCGGGAGCTTCATCGCCTCGCTGGCCAACCGCTACGAGGGCGAGCAGGTCTCCCCGGAGTCGCTCGAGCACGCCGAGCTGCTGCTCGAGCGCGCGCGCCTGCGCCGCGCGATGTCCAAGGCCCGCGCCGAGGGCTCGCTCGAGATCGCCCGCCTGGCCGCCGAGGCCGACGAGAACCGCCGCCGGATCGGCGACGTCGAGGAGCGGATCACGGCGGTGCGGCCGGCGGGCTGAGTCAGGAGACGGGTCCGCGCAGGACCGAGACGGCCGAGTGCGCGGGGTTGCCGTCCGCCGGCTCGGCCGAGATGTCGACCGCCTTGTAGCGCCGGGCCGAGACCGGCAGCGGCACGTCGACCCGGGCCGCGCCGCCGGCGCCGACGCGGAAGCCGCCGAGCGAGACGAGGTCGCGGTCGGAGTTCATCAGCCACAGCTCGTAGTAGCCGCCGCGCGTGGGACGGAGGCCGCCGACGCGAACGATCAGGTGCGGGTGCGCGCCGCCGGCCACGAGCGTGCCGCGGCCATGAGCGCCGGCCCCGGCCGCGCTCGGGGGAACGAGCACGAGCCGGTGACCGGTCGCCGTGGCGGGACCGTCGTCCCGGCCGTTGAGCAGGACGCCCGCGAGGAGGCCGAGCCCGAGCAGCGCGCAGGCCGCGGCCAGCGCCGCGGCCGGCCGCAGGGTGAGGCGGCGCCGCGGGGCGGGCGCCCGGACCGACACGCGCAGCGGAGGCGGCGCCGGCGGGTCCCAGGCCTCGGGCGCCAGCCGGGCCAGGCGCTCGGCCAGGGCGGTCGTGCCGGGATCGAGGCCGCTCATCGCGTCCTCTCCTCGCGCTGGACGAGCTCGTGCAGGCGCTCGAGGCCCTGGACCATCCGCATCTTGACCGTGCCCAGCGGGAGGCCGAGCGCCGTGGCGATCTCGGTCTGCAGGCGGTCGTCGCGAAAGCGCATCGCGAGCACCTCGGCCTCTTCGGCGGGCAGGCGGCGCAACAGCCAGACGAGGCGCGCGTCCCCGAGCAGCTCGTCCATCGGGTCGCCCGCGGTCTGGTCCGCCTCGGCCAGGCGCAGCGCGCGCCCGGGCTCGTGGGGCTCGGGCACCCGCTTGCGCAGGTGGTCGATCGCCCGCGAGCGGGCGATCGTGAGGATCCACGTCAACAGGCTCGCGCGCTTGGGGTCGTAGTCGGGGCCGCGCTGCCAGACCTCGGTGAAGACGACCTGCTGGAGATCCTCGGCCGCGCCGCGGTCGCCGACGGCGCGCACGAGGAACCCGAACGTCGCGCCGCCGTACTCGGCGTAGACGCGGTCGAGCGCGTCGGGAGCCCGGCGGCGCAGGGCGCCGGCCAGGCGCCGCTCGGCGCGGTCGGGGCTGCGCCGGCGCCGCGCGGGCTCGGCCGGCGCGGGCAGGGCGGCAGGGGCCACGGCGAGGCTCCTCATCACGGGGGATACGGACGCCGGGCGCTCCGCGGTTGGCCAACCGCTCAGACGGTGCGACACGGATACCCGGATGCCAGTCCATCCCGACCAGGAGGAAGTCCGTGCCTCGCATCCCATCCCGGGCGATCGCGCTTCTGCGCCGTCGCCGCCGGAGTGCTCGCCGCGCCCGGCGTCGCGTCGGCCCATACCCATCTGAACGCCGGCAGCACCACGCTGCGGCTCGACGCCGCCACGGCCAAGGCGCTGTCGAGCAACGGCGTCAAGATCGCAACGGTCAAGCCGGCCAGGGCGACCAAGAGCGGCGCGATCGCGTTCCCGATCACCCGCGGCGACGTCACGCTGCCCAAGAAGGGCTCGATCGAGCATTCCGGCGGCCTCAAGCTCTCCGCCGGCGGGACGTCGCTGATCGTGCGCCGGCCGATCATCCGGCTGGGGAAGCACCCGTACCTCTCGGTCCGCGCCGGCGGGGCGCGCATCAAGCTCCTGAACCTCTCGCTCGCGAAGGCCAGGCTCGGGCGCTCGGGCGTCGGGTACGTGGTCTCCGGCGTGAAGGGCACGCTGGCCGGCCAGGCCGCCACGGCGCTGAACGCCACGTTCAAGACCACGCTGTTCAAGCGCGGGCTGGCGATCGGGACCGCGCGGGTCGTCGCCTACCCGGCCTCGCTGCGGATTGCCGGCGGCGCGACGTCGCTCGCGCTGGATCCCGGCGCCGCCTCGGCCCTGGGGTCGCTCGGCGTCTCGGCGGCGCCGCTGGCTCCGGCCTCGGCGACCAAGACCGGCGCGCTGTCCTTCCCGATCACGGGCGGGACGGTCAACCGCAAGACGCTCGCCGGGTCGATCACCCACTCGGGCGGCATCCGCCTGGCCAAGGGCGCGACCGTCGTCGACCTCAAGCGGTTCACGATCCGGATCAAGAAGTCGCCGGACCTGACCGCCGCGGTGGGGAGTCGCGCATCGCGATCCTCAGCCTCGATCTCTCCAAGGCGAAGATCGCGAGCAAGGGCCTGCGGGTCCGCGTCAGCGGAGTCGTCGCGCGCCTGACCCAGGGCGCGGCCGACGCGCTGAACCAGGCGTTCAACACGACGGCCTTCGCCAAGGGCCTGAAGCTCGGAACGGCGACCGTCGCCGCCCGGGTGAAGTAGCGGCGGAGGGCGGCCGCCGAGGCGCGGCGGCCGCCCGCCGCTCCGTCCGACCGGGATGCGAACATGTGTTCGTAGTGGATCGGACGTGGTTGGAGACCGAGCTCGGCGCCGGGCGATCGATGGAGTCCCTCGCCCGCGAGGCAGGGTGCGATCCCTCGACGATCGCCCACTGGGCGCAGCAGCACGGTGTGAGCTCGACCCACGCCTCGAGGCACGCGGCGCGGGGCGGGCTCAGCCGCGAGCTCCTCGCCGCCTTGGTGGCCGAGGATCTGTCGATCGCCGAGATCGCGGCCCGGGTCGACCGCGGCGCCTCGACCGTGCGCCACTGGCTTCGCTACCACGGGCTCGAGACCACGGCGGCGGCCCGGCGCCGCCGCAACAGCGGCGCCGAGGACGGCGGCGACGCGGCCGTCGCGATGCTGCGCGCGGCACGGTCGCACCCGGCACGTGCGCCGCGCCGAAGGCGGCTGGAGGTGTGCCCGGTGCTCGTCGGCGGGCGTCTCGGAGTGGCGACGGCGACTCAAGCGCGCGGCTCGTCGCCGAGGCGGGCGGCGCGTGCGCGGCGTGCGGCTACGAGCGATGCCTCGCGGCGCTCCAGTTCCACCACCTCGATCCGGCCAGCGAAACGCTTCAATCTGAGCCTCAAGGGCCTGGCTCGCTCGTACGCCGAAGCCCGGGCTGAGGCCCAGAAGTGCGTGCTACTCTGCGCCAACTGTCACGCGGAGGTCGAGGCTGGCGTGCTCCGTCTCCCGCGCTGATACACCCTTCGGGGGTAATTCAATCGGCAGAATGCTCGGCTGTTAACCGAGTCGTTGTGGGTTCGAGTCCCACCCCCCGAGCTTCGAGGAGGATGTCTCGATGACCGCCGACCTCATCGCCGAGCTCGCGGAGTGGGAGGACGCCGGCGCCGCCTGGCGCGTCGTGACGATCGGCCCCGAGCATGCGACGGTGGCCCTGCTGCAGTGCACGGGCGAGACGGTCGAGCACCGCGAGACCGGCGATCCCGAGCGCTCGCGGCGCTGCGCCGCGCGGCTCGAGCGACGCCTGGCAGCGCCTCGACGAGGTCGGCCGCGCGGGCCGTCGCCGTCGTGCGTCGCGGCCCAGGCCGCGAGCTCCTGGCGCGCGCCGTGCGCGCCGGGCTCGCGCAGCAGCCGGCCGCACGGCCAGGCGCATGCGTCGCCGGGGTGATCAGCCGCCGCGGGCACGCGGACGCCGACGCCGGCCCAGTCGACCCGCGCCGCGTTCTCGTTCTGGTCGCCCGCGGCGGGGGCGACGACGACCGGCCGCACCCGAGGCGAGCGCGCGCACCAGCGTGCCGTGGCCGCCGTGGCTGACGACGACGTCGGCGTGCGGCATCGTGCGCGCGTAGGAGATCCACTCGACGAGCCGCGCGTTGGCCGGGACCCGAGCGGCTCGAGCGCGCGGCCGGCGGTTCCAGGTCGCGAGCACGCGGACCGGCATCGCCCGCCAGCCCGGCGAGCGTCGGCGCGCAGCAGACGGTGCTCGGGGTCCTGCGCGGTCGAGGGCGCGACGAGCGACGAGCGGCGCGTCGCCCGGCGGCAGCTCGACGTCGTCGGCCGGCGGCTCCCACAGCAGCGGCCCGACGACGTGCGTCCACGGCCGCCACGTCGCGCGGGTACTCGAGCTGCGGGAACGAGGCGACGATCTGCAGCTGCTCGCGACAGCCCGCCGAAGAGCGTGGTCGAGCGGCGGGCAGCCCGAGCCGCCGGCGCATGTCGTTGAGCTCGTCGCGCCCGCGGCGCAGCCCGCCCTCGAGCGGGCCGCTCGAGCGCCGCGCCACAGCGCGCGCGCCCGGCCGCGGTCCGGGCCAGCCGCGCGCCGAGCGAGTAGGGCGGCGAAGCCGGGCGGGGGGTGCGGGGTGGACGTGGGGGATGAGCGTCGCCCACGGGCACGCCCTCGAGCTCGGCCGACACCGCCGGCGCGAGCGTGAGGATGTCGTGGACGACGACGTCGGCGCCCGAGGCGGCGATCGGCCGGGCGGGTGACGCCTCGATCGACTGCACGACCGCCTCGTAGGGCTCGAGCGGCTCGCCCGCGGTCGCGGGAAGACCGGGAACTCGGGCGCGGCGGCGAACGCCATCCCCGCCGCCTCGACGTACGTCCCGCCAGCTGGCCCCACGTCTCGAGCGTCGACCGCGTGGCCGCGGGCGGACGAGCTCCGTCCCGAGCGCGAGCATCGGGAACGCGTGGCCCGGGTCGCCGAACGCGCCGAGGAAGCAGCGCCGCCGCGGCGCGACCGCGGCTACGCCGCCTCCTCGGCGAGCTCGGCGAGCAGCGCGCAGCTGCTCGATGCGCTCGTCGCGGGTGAAGGCCATCGGCGTGAGCCAGCAGCGTGCCGACGCCGGCGTCGCGGAACGCCCGCAGCCGCTCGCGCACGTGGTCCTCGGGCCCGCACAGCGTCACCTGGTCGATGAGCTCGTCGGGCAGCGCCGCCGCGGCCTCGTCCTTCTTGCCGTCGAGGTAGAGGTCCTGGACCTCGCTGCGCGGCGTCCTCGAACCCGTAGCGCTGCACGAGCGCGTTGTAGAAGTTCTTCTCGCGCGAGCCCATCCCGCCGATGTAGAGCGCGAGGAACGGGCGCATCAGGTCGCGCGCGGCCGCGTGGTCGTCGCCGATCGTAGACGTTGACCGTCGGCGCGATGTCGAAGTCGTCGAGCGAGCGGCCGGCCCGCGCCGGCGCCCTCCTCGAGCAGCGCGGCGGAGCTCGTCCGACGTGCTCGGGGGAGAACATGAGTCGGCAGCCAGCCGTCGGCGATCTCGCCGGCCAGCGCGGTGTTCTTCGGGCCGATCGCGGCCAGGTAGATCGGGATCCGCTCCTGCACCGGCGCGATCGTCAGCTTCAGCGCCTTGCCGGGGCCGTCGGGCAGCGGCAGCTCGAGCGTCTCGCCGTGGAACTCCAGCCGCTCGCGGGCCAGCGCCTTGCGCACGACCGCGACGTACTCGCGCGTGCGCTGGAGCTGGCTTGGCGAAGCGCTGGCCGTGCCAGCCCTCGGCGACCTGCGGCCCGGACGAGCCGATCCCGAGCAGCATCCGGCCCCCGGAGATCTGGTCGAGCGTCGCCGCGGTCATCGCCGTCATCGCGGGCGAGCGCGCGGGCATCTGGAAGATCGCCGAGCCGAGCTTGATCGTCGAGGTCTGCGCCGGCCAGCCAGGCGAGCACCGTCGCCGCGTCGGAGCCGTAGGCCTCCGCGGCCCACACGGAGTCGAAGCCGAACCGCTCGGCCTCCTGGACGATCTGGAGCTGGTCCTCGGCCGTGAGGCCGAGGCCCCAGTAGCCGATGTGCGACGCCGAGCTTCATGCTGAAAGATTCCTTTCGCGCGCAGGAGTTCGCCTTGTGCACGGGCGACGGCGGGGGCTATACATCGGACGCCCGGCCGTCCAGAGCGCCGGGAACCCTATGGCACGACCACCGCCGCTCGCCGATCGAGCAGCTGCGCACCGCGATCGACTGCCTGCCCGTGCGCACGCGCGTGGCGATGCTCGAGGGCGTCCGCGGCGAACGACATCATCGTCGGCGCCTACACCGACCGCCGCGGCGGGTCTGCCCGATGCTCGCCGCCCACCGCTGCGGCGGGCGCACCGACTTCATCTCCTTCGCCCGCGCGTGGGACCGCTTCGCCGAGCGCCGGCCGCGCGCGCGCCGGGCCACGGCGCGCGAGTGCTCGTCCTCACCGCCCACCTCGAGGCGAGCCTCCTGGCCGAGGAGACGCGCGGCCGCCGAGCTCGCGGCGGCGATCGCCGACCACCGGCGAGCTCGTCGCCGCCGCACCGCCGCGAGGCCGGCGCGAGCGCCGCGCCGCCGCCCGGCGACCCGGACCGCTCCAAGGAGCTCGGCGAGCCGGCGCGGCTGGCGCTGGCTGCGCCCGTTCCGCCGCTACGACGACTACGCGCCGCGCGCTGGCCCGCCTCGAGGCCGAGACGGCCGAGATCGGGACCGAGGCCGAGCGCCCGACCCGACCGCGAGCTCGAGCTCCGCCTAGAGCGTCTCGCCCGGCCGCTGGAAGATGATCTCCGGCATGACGCAGGCCGGGGACAGCCGCAGCAGCGACCGGACCGATCTCGGCGATGTCGTCGGGGCGGATCATCGTCCTCGGCCGGCGACCTGGCCCTTGACGAACTCGGTCATCGGCGTGTCGACGAACGCGGGGCAGAGCGCGCGTCGACTTGATGCCCTCGCTCGCTGAGCTCCTTGTTCATCGCCTCCGTGTAGCCGACCACGCCGTGCTTGGTCGCCGAGTAGACCGACAGCCAGCGCCTGGCCGCTCTTGCCCGCGATCGACGGCGGTGTTGACGACGAGCGCGTTGCGGTGCTCCGCCGCCGCGCCGCCCGCAGCATCTCGAGGGCTCGCGGTAGAAGAGGACGCAGGAGCGGAGGTTCACGGCCAACTGCATGTCGAGGTGCTTGTGCCGAGATCTCGCCGGCCGCCTGGCCGATCCCGACGCCCGCGTTGTTGACCAGCACGTCGAGGCGCCCGAGCCGCTCCCGGTGGGCGGCCACGACCTGCTGGAGCTGCTCCTCGTCGCCGAGGCTGCCGGCCACGGCCTCGACCTCGATAGCCCTCCGCGCGCAGCCCCTCGGCCGCGCGTCCTCGAGCTTGTCCGGCCGCCGCGCGGCGATGGTCAGCCCGTGGCCCTCCTCGCCGAGCATCGTGGCGATGGCCAGGCCGATGCCGCTCGAGGCGCCGGTCACGATCGCGGCACGCTCCGCCATGTCTGTCCTCCGGGGTCGTCCAACTGGGTCTACGGCAGGAGGGCGCACACTACCCTCGGCGGCGCATGCGCCGGTCGCCCCTCGTCTCCGCGCGCGGCCTGGTCGCCTTCGGCCTGGTGCTCTCGTGGCCGTCGCGGTCATCGTGGGGAGCGGAGCCTCGAAGCGCCGCCGCGACCACCACCGGGCGCACCCGTCCACCTCGGTCGCGCTCATCGCCCGCCGGGTCGAGGCCATCCGCGCGGCCTGCACTTCAAGCACCCGATCCGGCCGCTGTCGGTCACCCCGGCCCAGGCGCGCCAGGACGGCGTCGGCGACCTCGACCGCACCTACCCGGCCGACCGGCCGCCGCGCCGACGAGGAGACGCTCGAGCTGCTCGGCCTGCTGCCGCCCGGGGCGGACCTCCGCGCGCTGCTCGGCGACGCCTTCGGCGAGCAGGTCGCCGGCTACTACGACCCGCACCGCAAGCGCCTCGCCGTGGTCACCGGACCCGGCCAGGACGACGTCCTCGACCAGATCGTGCTCTCCCACGAGCTCACCCACGCCCTCGAGGACCAGCGCTTCGGGCTCGGGGAGGGGCAGTCGGGCACCGACGACGGCGACACGGCCCGCACGTCGCTCGAGCGAGGGCACGGCCACCGAGGTCATGACCGACTACGCGGGCCGCTACATCGGCCCGGAGCCAGGCCCGGCGAGCGCCGTGTCCGCGCTCGGCGCACGTCGGAGGCGACGAAGCTCCCGCGCTACGTCCAGGACTCGCTCGAGTTCCCCTACCTCGGCGGCCTGAACTTCGTCCGCGCGCTGCGCGCCGAGGGCGGCTGGAAGCTCGTCAACAAGGCGGACAGCACGGCGCCGCCGGTCTCGACCGAGCAGATCCTCCACCCGCCAAGTGGCTATCTGCGCGGCGAGAAGCCCAAGCCGGTCGGCCCGCCCCGCCGCGCCCGGGGCGGGGTACGCCAAGACGGCCGAGGGCGCGTTCGGCGAGTGGGACACCCGCGAGCTCCTGCTCGTCGGCGGCGTCGACCCCACCGGCGCGAGCGCGCGCCGCGTCGGCTGGGGCGGCGGGCGCTACGAGCTGTGGCAGCGCGACGGCGGCGCGACGAAGGACTGCGCCGCCCCGTGCCGGTCCCGACGACGCCTCGCCGTCGCGCTGGGCGCTGGGACACCCCGAAGGACGCGCGGGAGTTCGCCGACGCGTCCTGCGGCGTGGCTGGCCCGCTGCACCTCAAGGCCACGCCGGCGGGCGCCGGGACGTGGCAGGTGGGGCAGCGGCGGCGCCTACGTGGCCGCGAGCGCGACGGGCACCACGCTGGTCATGGCGCCGACCGCGGCGCAGGCCGCGGCTCTGGCCCGGTAAGTGCCGCGCCCCGTGGGGCCGAGCTCGACGTGACACGGGTCGGAGGACGGACCCGAGCGCCTGCGCCTGTGCCTCGACGGCGAGCTCGACCTCTACTCGGCCACCGCCCTGGATGACGCGTCGTGGCCGCCGAGGGCGAGAAGTGGCCGACGATCTGCCTCGACCTCCAGCGCCTGGACTTCCTGGACTCGGCCGGCCTGCGGGTCATCATGCGCACCCAGGCCCGGGCCGAGCAGGACGGCCGCCACCTCGTGCTGCGCCGCGGCCCCGAGGCCGTCGACCGCGTCTTCCGCCTCACCGGGCTCGAGGGAGCTCGCGTGGGACGACGAGCCGGCTCCGGTCGAGCCCGCCTAGCCCGACGGGACGCGGAGCGACCGCTCGATCCGGCCGACGACGGGCGAGTCGATGTCGTCCTTCGGCGCGAAGATCGTCAGCCGGAACTGCTGGTCGCCGTCCATCGCGAGGGTCTCGCGCAGGACGTAGGGGACGACGCGACCGCTCTTCAGGCGGACCTGGGCGTTCGTGACGATCCGGCGTGCGTCGGTCCCGTCGGCGAGCTTGGCGTCGCTGAGCACGGCCGGCCCGGGCCCCTTGACGGTCAGCGAGCGGTCGTCCTTGATGATCCGCCCGAACGCCGCGAGGGAGTCGAACTCCTTGGGCTGGCGAAAGAGGGTCACCCGGGTGTAGAGCCGGTCGGCGCGCGACGGGCTGTGGACGTTGAGGACCATGCCCTTCTCGTTCGTGCGGTCCTTGATCCAGTCGTCGGGGTAATTCAGGACGAGGCCGTTCTCGTCGTAGGCCGACTTGCTCTGCCCGCCGCCGTCGCTGCTCCCGCAGCCGGCGAGGACCAGGCCGAGACAGCCCGCGAGGGTGACTCCGACGACCGAGGCCAGGACGGAGCGTGCGGCGACGGGGCGGCTCACGGGCCGATCTTGACGGACTGGCCGGATCCGGTGTGCTCCCACGTGCCGTCGAGCACGGAGGTGCTGTGCGAGTCCCCGGCCTCGAACTTCAGGATCTTCCCGTCGATGTTGACGTTGGTCGAGTCCTGGGTCGTCGAGTAGACCCGCACCGTGGTGTGGCCGTTGGCGTCGAGGCGATGCTGGAGCGCCGCCGTGTCCGTCCCGCCCGAGTCGATGTAGCGCTGCAGCGCATGGCGGTCGGCGTTGTCGAGCACGCCGAGGTGCGTCTCGGTCTCGGTGCGCGAGCCGTCGCCGGAGCTGCCGCCGAGCCCCGCCTTGGTGTCGCCATGCTCGCCCTTGAGGTCGAGCCCGGCGGAGTGCTCGCCCGAGTGCGCGGAGGTCAGGGTGATCCCGGTGGCCTTGCCGTCGTGGTCGTAGGAGATCGCGACGGTGGATTCGGCGCCGACCTTGCCGTCGGCGTGGGCGATGGGGGAGGACAGCCCGCCGCCGGCCTCGCCCGCGTTCTTGTAGTAGCGCGTGTAGCCCCCGTCGGCGCCGTGCTTGGTGCCGAGCGCCTCGCTGGCGGTGCCCTCGACCTTGCCGCCGGAGCCCTCGACGGACATCGAGCCCTCCGCGTGCAGCTCCGATCCGCCCTGCGAGTAGGTCTCCTTGGGCTCCTGCTTCTCGGCCCACGCCCAGTTGGCGCGCTTCTTGTCGTCGCCCTTCTGCGCGAAGTACATGCCCGAGCCGTAGGGGTTGTACGTCCCTCCGGCCGGCGGGTTGCCGTCCTTCTGCGCCTGGATGTAGCGGTCGGCGTCGGCCTGGTTGCCGAACTCGAAGGTCTTGCCGCTCTCGTACTGGGCCAGGTAGGCCGCCTCGAAGTCCGGCGATCCGCCGAGACCGCCGAGCTTGCCCTTGCCGCCGGTCTTCTTGGCGCCGTCGCTGGTGAACGAGACGCCGGGCGCCGGGTCGAAGGCGACGCCGCCCTCGATGCCCTTGACGTCGGTGACCGTCCAGGTGCCGTCGGCGTGCCGCTCGCGGATCAGCGAGCGGTCGGCGCCGAGCTTGACGATCACGATGGTGATCGCGCCGGAGATCTTCTCCTGGTCGGCGCTCGTCGTCGTCGAGCCCGAGGTCGTGCCCTGACCGCCCTGGACGGTGGGCATCCGCTCCATCACGCCGTGGACCTGGCCGGCCGTGGTCGTGGCCTTGCCGCGGATGGCGGTGTTGATCGCCTTCCCGCGCGAGCGGAGTCGCTCCAGCGCGCCCTCGGCATCGCCGAGCTGCGTCCCGGCCCGGGTCATGTCCGCCTGGGCGCGATCCATCTCGTGCTGCGCGGCCTGCAGCGCGGCGCCGCCGTCGGCGAGCGACTCGAACGCGGACATCCGCGCGCTCACCGAGGCGCCGCGGTAGCGGCCCTGGGCCTCGGAGAGGTCGGCGGCCGCCGCCTGGCGCTTCTTCTCCTCGACCTGCGCCTGGTGCTGGAGCTGGCGGATCTGGTCCTTGGCGGTGGCGAGCTCGTGGGCGTAGGTCTTCAGCAGCGACGCGCCCTGGCTGCAGCCCGTGTGGGCCTGGCGGGCGGCCTCGCCGTAGTCCCCGCACTGCAGCGTGAAGTTGATCGACGCCAGCCCGTCCCAGCTCGGGACGCTCGCGACGGCCCGCGACGCGACGCCCGCGGTGCGCTCGAAGCCCCCGGCGACGCGGTTCATGCTCTGGGCCGCGGCCTCCACGGCGTGCGGCTCGCCCGGGGGCATCTCGATGCCGAGGACGGTCTCGCTCATCCGGCGCTGCCCGGGATCGCGTTCTGGTCGGTCTGGGCGTAGGCGCCGGCGGCGCTCGAGGTCCTCTGGCCCGCCGCATCGACGGCGGCGGCCATCGTCGTGGCGACGTCGCCGGCCTTCGAGCACATGTCGTGGACGGCGCTCGTCAGGTCGCCGTAGCCGAGGTCGCCGACGCCGAGGGCGCCGACACCGGTTCCGTTGCGGCCGGACAGCTCGCCGATGACGGTCCGAAGTGTGGACGCCGCGGAGTCGAGCTCCGCGGGCTGGACCTGGAACGAGCTGCCGCCGCCTCCTCCATCCGTGGACGGGAGCATGTCCATGAGTCTTTCCTGAGACGCCCGCGGCAAATCGTCCTCTGGACGTCTGTAGCGTGCCCGCTCGGCCCGGTAGCTCAGCGGTTAGAGCAGCGGACTCATAATCCGTCAGACGGTGGTTCGAATCCACCCCGGGCCACTACGCCGTTCGCTCGGCCGGAAGCCGGGATCCCTCGCCGTTGCTCACGATGTGAGCTAGAGGCAGCGCGCTCAGGCTGAGTCGTCGTCGGCCTGACCGGGCTCGGGACTCGGCTGGGCATGTTCTGGAGGCTGGGCAAGTGGTGCCGGGATGGCATTCACAACTCCACTGAGAGCAATGCCTAGAGCACCTAAGACGACGAGCACGGTGCCCGCGTACAGCGCCAGCATGACGAGGGTGCGGGATCCAGCGACCGTTTGGCCATGGTCCAATGCGTCCACGGCGGAAGGCTCTGCTGTGGCGAAGGCGACAAAGATCACGAAGACGATCGCGATGGCGATCCTCCCCGCGGCGAGTCGTCAGCTTGAACTGACCCGCGAGCGTGCGACCGACCGGCAGTTGGAGCGTGAGGGCCAGCATCAGGATCGGGATGACCTGCGCCGCGCTCGAGTAGAAGGCGATCTCGTGATTGCTCAAAACCTGCCCGGCGAGCAGTACTTGCCACACGCGCACATCGTGAGCTGTGGACCGGATAGCGTCGCGACCATGTCGGAACCGACGCTCCGCGAAGTGTCAAGGGGGCAGGGGCAGGTGGCGCGAAGAATCGGCCGGAGAGATCCGCAAGGCTCTCGACATGCGCGACATCGTCGAGGGCGACGAAGGGGAGTCATCGCTCGTGAGCGGCTTGTGGCTCCCCATCCGGGCGATCGTCGCGCTGGTAGGCGGCGCGATCCTCCTCGTCCTCGCGCTCGTCGTGGCCCCATTCACGATCAACGCCGACAGCTCCGAGCGGGCGGCGTTCCTGCTGCTCGAGGACCGAGATGAGCAGCTCGCCCGCGGACTGTGGTGGCTCGCCTACGCAGGATGCATGCTGATCGCGATCGCGCTCGTCCTACTGGGTGGCGCGTGGTTGCTCTCCAAGGTCGTCCAACTCGTTTGACACCTGTCCGGGCGTATCGCCCCCCGGTAGATTTCGCGGGCTTTGGTCCAGAGTTCGGGGGCGTGTGTCCACGGCTGAAGAGAAGGCTCGTCCGGGCGCCACGCCGAAGCCGGAGTGCTCGTTCACAGCACGCTCGAAAGCCCCGTTTACCTCGGTCAGCTTGTCACTGCACTCCGCCCGGAGAGCTTTCCGCTCCTCCTCCGGCTGAGTCACCGCCAGTCTCATCTCCGAGGAGACCTGGTGGTATCTGTCGAGGCAGGCTTGAAAGGTCTTGCTAATTGAGTGGCCGCTGCCGAGGCGCAGGTCCATTCGGCGCTTGACATAAAAGGCCTTCTTCAGGTCGAGATCTCCACGTGCGGTGACCTTTAGGCTTTCTGCTACACCGTCCGGGTCGGCAGAGTTGAGGATCACCAACTTTGCCGCAATCGGCACTGTCAGTTCGAACAGCGCCTCTGTGCCCTGGTCTACGAGAGCCCGCAGATCCTCTAGGTCCCGGGTCCACCGCTCGTGAGCGAACTGGCCGTCCAGTCTGCGCTCCGCCGAAGCCAGTTCCCGGCGCTGACGTTCTGCTGACCCCCAAAGGGAGACCATGCCAACTAGCAGAGCCGCGATTGGGCTGGCGATGATGCTCGCCAGGGCGATGGTGTTCGTCGAGACGGGAAGTCCGCACGGGGCGACAACCAGGTGAATTCCGGTCCGAGTGTGAGCATCCGGGCGGCAGCGAGGCCTGCGAATTCGTGACTAGCAATGTTGTGGTGACAGAGAGAGCGACCAGCACGAGCGCGGCCCCCACCAGAATCGCGACAGTCCGTCTCCGCATACGCGGCAGGCAACGATAAAGACGTTCTGACGCGAAGGCGGCACTAGCTCCAGCCAAGAAATCGAGGGGCGTTGAAGGGTGCTTGTGCGCGGTCGACGCACATAGCAAGCGCAATAAAGGCGTCGATCTGAGCGGCGCGCTCGGTCTTCGACAGCCGCCAGCCGCGCCCTGTGGGCTGTGCCACCGCGTGCGCCACACGGCGATTGAGCACTGCGTTACTGGGGTGTTGGAGGCGGCGTTCGACAACGGCGGCGTGGAGGCGTTCTGAGGCGGGGAGCCGGTCCCAGGCCGGTCCCACGTCCCTGCGGAAGTGCGCGATATACAGGCACGACCGCACAGACGCCTCGGGGTTCATAATCCGTCAGACGGTGGTTCGAATCCACCCCGGGCCATCGACCTCGGAGGCGACGGTGCAGGCAGGCTTGAAGATCAGGACGGCCCGAGCGGCGGATCTCGACGGCCTGACGGCGCTCATGACCGAGGCGTTCCTCGCCGATCCGCTCTGGAGCTGGGCGCTGCCCGAGAGCGCGACGCCAGGAGGCGTGGTGGCGCTTTCTCATCAACAGCGCGCTGCGGTATCCGTGCGTCTCGATCCTCGGCGACCTACGCCGCGGCCGCGGTGTGGATCCCGCCGGGCGGCGTGGAGATCACCGAGGACGAGGAGGCGCAGGTCGAACCGCTGCTGCGACGGCTCGCGGGATCGCGCGCGCCCGACGTGCTCGCCGTCCTGGAGCGGTTCGAGCAGGCCCATCCCGCAGACGAGCCGCACCACTACCTGAGCCTGCTCGGCACGGCCGACCGGTACCGGGGACGCGGGCTCGGGATGGGGCTGCTCGCAGCGGACCTCGAGCGGATCGACGGCGAGCGGGCGCCGGCGTACCTCGAGTCGAGCAACCCGGTCAACGACCGCCGCTACGCCGCACTCGGGTTCCGTGCGCTCGGCAGTATCACGACGCCGGACGGGACGCGGACGGTGACCACGATGTGGCGCTCGGCCGCGGCCTAGCCGAGCGTCGCATCGGGCCCATCGCACGATCCGTCCCCACCCCGGGGACTAGTCCTCGCGGCCGATGCGGACCGCGACGAACCCGATTACGGTGCTCGCCGTGCGCCGCCTCCCCGACCGCCTCGCCGCGCTGTCGCCGACCACGGTCGACCGGCTGCTCGCGCTCGCGCTGATCGCCTTCACGGCCGGCTCGGCCATGGTCGACAAGAACGAGCGCGGCCTCCACCCGGGCGTCGTCGTGGTCGCGGCCGTGGTGCTCGGGGCGACGGCGCTGATCCGTCGCGACCGCCCGATCCTCGCGGCGGCGATCGCCGTCACCGCGCTGGTCCTCGACGACCGCGCCGGCGGACGGCTGACCGACGGGTCCTCGACGTTCTTCGTGCTCGTCGTGCTGGCCTACTCGATCGGGCGCTACACCGAGCGCCGCCGGCTGGTCGCCGGAGCGCTCGTGCTTCATGGCTGGGGTCCTCGTCGACGCGCTGCTGGCCGGCACGCCCGACGGGGCGGTCAACGACCTCGCCTTCGACCTGATCGTCGTCTGCGCCCTGCCGCTCGTGGCAGGGATCGTCCTGCGCCGCCGCGCGCTGCTGATCGCTGAGCTGCGCCGCCGGCGGCGCACGCTCGAGCAGCAGCGCGAGGCGCGCGTGCGCGACGCGGCCGAGGCCGAGCGCGTGCGGATCGCCGGCGAGCTCCACGACGTCGTCGTCCACGACGTCTCGGCGATGGTCGTCCAGGCCGCCGCCGCGCGGACGCTCCTGCGCTCCCGGCCGGCCGAGGCCGCCGACGCGATCGGCCACGTGGAGCGCGCCGGCCGCGAGGCGCTCGACGAGCTGCGCCGCGCCCTCGGCGTCCTGCGCACCGCCGATCGCGGGCTCGCGCTCGAGCCCCAGCCGACGCTGCGCCGGCTGCCCGCCCTGGCCGAGGACCTCCGGGCCGGCGGCGCGAGGGTCGCGCTTGAGGTCGATCCCGGCCTCGACGCGCTCCCGGCCGACCTGCAGCTCGCCGCCTACCGGATCGCCCAGGAGGTCGTCGCGACGGCCGGCGGGGATCTCCAGGGAGCGACGATCCGGATCACGCGGGACGACGCGGCGCTCGGCGTCCACGTTCACCACGACGGGGCGCCCCCGGCGGCCGCCGCACTGGCCGCCGCCCGCACCCGGGCGGGCCTCTTCGGCGGTGATCTCGACGTGTTCGACGGCGAGCGCGGGAAGGGATGGCGGGTATGCGCGCGACTGCCGCTGCCCACCTCGGTCGCCTGAGGCTCCACGCGCGCTGGTGGCCGGTGCCCTACGCGGCGCTGACCGCCGTCCTGTTCCTCGAGCAGGACGCGCGCCAGCAGGGACTGACGGTGCTCGGCGCCGTGCTGCTCGTCGCGCTGTGCGTCCCGCTGGCCTGGCAGCGCGACCGGCCGCTCGAGGCCTTCGTCGCGGCGATGGTCCTCTACGTGATCACTGCCGCCTCGCCGGTCGACACGAGCGCGCTGACGGCGGTCTTCCTCGTGATCTTCGGCCCGCTCTTCTGCGTCGGTCGCTTCGAGCCGCCCCGGCGGGGCCTGGTCGGACTGCTGGCCGCGGTCGTCGCGCTGCCGATCTCCGCCGCGCTCGAGCCGCCGTTCGATCCGTCGATCTTCGTCACGATCCCGTTCTTCGTCCTGCCGGCCTACCTGGTCGGCCGGGTCGTGCGCTCGCGCTCCGGTCTCGTGGCCGAGCTCGCCGAGGTCAACGCGACGATCGAGCGCGAGCAGGCCGAGGCGGAGGCCGCCGCGGCCGCGGCGGAGCGCGCGCGGGTCGCCCGCGAGCTGCACGACGTGGTCGCCCACGCGCTGAGCGTCATGGTCATCCAGGCAGCGCGGGGCGCGGCTGGCGATGGTCCGCCGGCCCGAGGCCTCCGAGGGGGCGCTCGCCGTCGTCGAGCGAGGCGGGCACGGAGGCGATGGGGGAGATGCGGCCGGCTGCTCGGCGTCCTGCGCGACGACCAGGACGGCACCGGCCGCCGGCCTGGTCCGCCTCGAGCAGATGGTCGCGCGCGCCCGCGAGGCCGGCCTGCGCCTCGAGCGTCGCGATCGACCCCGCGAGCCGGCTCGCTGCCGGCGACGGTCGACCTCGCCGCCTTCCGCATCGCCCAGGAGGCGGTGACCAACGCCGTAAAGCACGCGGCACCGACCGACGGACGGCTGTGCGAGTCCACCTCGACGCCGGCATCGTCGAGGTGCTCGTCGAGGACGACGGACGGCCGGGCGGCGCGCGGACCCGGCCCGGGCACCGGCCACGGCCTGCTCGGCATGCGCGAGCGCGTCGGGTTGCACGGCGGCGGCTCGAGGCCGGCCCGCGGCGGCGACGGCGGCTTCCGCGTCTGCGCGCCGACTTGCCCGTCGCGTGAGCACCTGCGCGGGTCCTGCTCGTCGACGACCAGGCGCTCGTGCGCGCGGGCTTCCGCCTGATCCTCGAAGAGCAGCCCGAGATCGAGGTGGTCGGCGAGGCCGCCGACGGCGCACGAGGCGGTCGCGCGGCGCTCGCGAGCTCGGCCCGACGTCGTCCTGATGGACATCCGCATGCCCGGGATCGACGGCATCGAGGCGACCGCGCCGATCGCCGCGCGCCGGCGCCGCCGCGCGGTCCTGATCCTCACCACCTTCGACCTCGACGAGTACGTCTACGAGGCGCTGCGCGCCGGGCGCGAGCGGCTTCCTGCTCAAGGACGTCCCGCCGGACGAGCTGGTCGCCGGCGGTCCGACGGTCGCCGCGCGGCGACGCGCTGCTGGCCCCCGTCGATCACCCGCCGGCTGATCGAGCGAGTTCGCCACGGCGGCGGCCGCGCGCAGCCGCGGCCACCCCGACGCTCGACCGGCTGACCGCCGCGCGAGCGCGAGGTCCTCGAGCTCGCTCGCCGCCGGCCTGTCCAACGCCGAGATCGCCGCCGAGCTCGACGTGTCAGCCAGACGACGGTCAAGACCCACGTCGGCCAGCGTGCTGGCGAAGCTCGGCCTGCGCGACCGCGTCCAGGCCGTCGTCTTGGCCTACGAGTCGGGCTTCGTCACCCCGCGGGGCTAGGCTCGCCCGCGCCATGCCCTACGACCCGGAGCGCACGCGGACGGCCGCGGCCGAGCTGGCCGAGCAGCTCGTCGCCGGCCTCGACGACGACATGGAGGTCTCCGGCCTGATGCTCGTCGCGCGCACCGAGCCGGGCGGGATCCCGCTGATCGCCTACGACGTCGACGCCGAGCCCGAGGCCGCGGCGGGGCTCGTGCTCGACACGCTCGTCAGCGCGGCTCGCGCGGCGTCGCTGCCCGGCTCGGCCTAGTCCGCGGTCTCGTCGCGGCGCAGCGCGCTCGTCAGACGAGCCTGCGCGGCGATCGACGCGCGCTCGAGCTCACGCAGCCGCGAGTCCATCGTCGGGCGTCCCGAGTAGGACTTCGCGCGGTACAGGTCGTAGCGCTCGCGCCGATAGCGGGCCTCGGCCCTGAGGGCCTCGAGTTCCAGCTCATGGTCGCTCTTGCGGGGCATCGTCGCGCTCGGGCAGGAGCCTAGGTCACCCCACGGGTCTACACTTCTTGGCGCATAGCCGAGTGTTCCGCTCCCGCATTCCCCTGTGTGCCGTTCTCAGGGAGCATCGAGGAGCCGAGCTATGCCCAAACGGTCCGACAAGTCTCAGTCAGGCGAGCGCCAGGTGGCGTCCTTCGACGATCACAAGCGCGAGATCGCCGCGCGCAACGCGAAGGCGCATGACGCCGCGCGCAAGCTGCGCGACGCCGAGCGCGAGAAGCAGGCGGCCCGTAAGCGGCGCCGCGACCAGGCCATCTAGCCCGCCTGCTCGAGTTGGGCCGGCGATCGGTCCGGCGCCGGGGCGGGCACCGTCCGATCGCCGGCGGGACCCACGACCTCGCGTCCGCGCTTTGCTGCTCGGAGCAGCACGTCGGCGCGGTCGACGACGTCGTAGGGAGTTTCCAGCATGGTTCCGGCGGTCGACACGCCGGTGCTGATCGTCACGGGGTGCCCACCGTCGGCGGCCAGCACGTGGTCGCGGACGGCGTCGCGCAGGCGGGACGCGAGTCTCTCCGCCTCGCGTCCCGCCGTGTGCGGTGCGATCACCGAGAACTCGTCCCCGCCATGGCGGCAGAGGACGTCCTCGGTCCGCAGGGCGGCGCGCAGCTGCGCCGCCACATCGCGGAGCACGCGGTCACCGGCTTCGTGCCCGACGTCATCGTTGATCTGCTTGAAGTCGTCGAGATCGACGAGCACGAGCGAGAAGGTCTCGTCGTGGCGCCGGCCGCGGCCGAGCTGCGCTTCGATCTGGCGGGCGAACAGCCGGTAGTTGCCGGCGCCGGTCAGGCCGTCGCGCAGCGTCACGCGCTCGATGCTGCGCAGCCGCGAGCGCGCCCCGCCGGCCGCGGCGGCGACCATCGCGGCGACTCCGGCGAGCGCGCCGAATGCGATCAGCGCCAGCTCGGTCCCCGGCCGCCCGGCGTCCCCGAAGCCGAACAGCACGACGCCGGCGGCGGCCAGGACGGTCGTCGCGCGGGTGCGGCTGCCGAAGGCGGCGGCGTGGAGCACCGGAAGGGCGATCAGGGGCGCTGACGGACCGAGCCCGGCCGGGGCGCTTGCGGCAAGCACGCCGATGTAGGCCAGCGTGGCCGTCTCCGCCGGCCAGCCGGCCCACCTCCGCGCGGCGACGCCGTCGGTGCCGAGGAGCAGCAGGGCCGCGAGACCACCGAGCACGGCGGCGGGCCATGCCCCCGCGGGCAGCGCCGCGCCGGCGAGCGCGGCGGCGGGCAGCGGAAGCAGCACGACGACGAGCACCATCGCCGCCGCGGCGTGGCCGCTGGCCCGATCGATCACGGCGTCGATCGAGAGGGGTTGCTCGGCGTCGCTCATCGCGCGCGCTCCGCGGACGCGCCGCGCAGGTGCGCAAGACGCGCCTCGGCCGCGTTGCGGGTCTGGACGATGTCGAGCTTGGCGGCGGCCGGCTCGGCCGCGCGCAGCGAGCGCTCGGTTTGATCGTCGGGCACGACGACGACGAGGGCGCCGCCCGCCCGCGAGGCGCGGCGGCCGGCACGGACGAGGGCGAACGCCATGGCCACGTCGGCCATCGGGGGTGGGCCGGAGCCGAAGTCGAGGATCAGCCAGCGAGCGCCGGCGTCGAGGCTGACGTGCAGCTGGCGCCCGGTCTCGAAGACCTCGAGGAAGGGATTGGCCGGGTGCTCGGCGGCGCGCTCGAGCAGGAGCGCGGGAGCGTCGTGGTCCGGCGGGGGCGCGACGGCGACTTCGTTGGGGTGATCGGCCATGGGTCTCCAGGGTGGGCAGCGTGCTCGCGTGCTGCGATCCTGGTTCCTGGGCCGTCGTACCCCGTCGACCCTGGCGTCCGTCCCGCGTTGGTACTCGGCTGTGGCTCCCCGGACGCTCGCTTTTACGCTCGACCGGTGGTTCCATGTCGAGGGTAGACCGAGTGCGGCGAAGTGTCAAAAACCAACATGTTGCATAAACTGATGGCCGATGGCTGAAGACGCGGCACGGTCGTCAGGGGAGGTCCTGGCGGCGATTTCGAATCGGATCGTGGCGATCCTGCGCGAGCGCTACGGGCGCGGACCGACCCGCGCGAAGACCTACGTGCTCGACGACATCGTCGTCGTGATCATGCGCAACGGGTTCACCGCGATGGAGTCGACGATGATGGAGGGCGGCGAGCCCGAGAAGGTCGTCGAGCTGCGCCGGGACTTCCAGCGGCTGATCGCCGACCGCTACCAGGACGCGATCGAGGAGATCACCGGCCGCAAGGTCGTCGCGTTCCTCTCGCAGGCGCACATCGAGCCCGACGTCACGCTCGAGGCCTTCGTGCTCGATCGCCCGCTCGGCGACTTCGGAGCGATCGAGCTCATCGATCCCGGCGCCGACGCCGCCAGCGGGCAGAGCTAGCCCGGGCTCACAGCTCGAGCAGGACCGCCGTCGCGCCTCGCACGAACTCGACGTGCTCGCCCTGCAGGCGGGCCTGCTCGTCGAGCTGACCGGCGAGCACCCGCAGCAGCTCGCCGAGCTCGGTCCGCTCGGCAGGGGAGCGGTCGGGCGGGTCACCGTGGCCGGGGCCGTCGAAATGCGCGGCCAGACCGCGCGAGGCGGAGGCGAGCTCGTTGGTCTGGCGCACGGCCAGGCGCAGCCCGACGTTCCACGCCAGGGTCTCGTTGACCCATGCCTCCATCGCCTGGGTCTCGCGGTCGACCGGCTCGTGCGGTGCGTCTGCTGAGGGTTCGGGCAAAGAACCACGTCCTCTCGCTCTCGCCGGAGTCGCGCGAAGGCCGAGAGCGTGAGGGCAGACGTGCGACGGACTCCGAGCATACTTGAGGCCTCGGGAGCCAACGAGAGGAGCGGGCATGACGGCCACGGGAGACATCGCCACGCAGGACCTGTTCATCGGAGGTGGCTGGCGCCCCGCGGCGGGCGACGCGACCACGGACACGATCGGCGCCTGGACCGGCGGGCCGGTCAGCCGCGTGGCCGCCGCCGGCGTCGAGGACGCGCGAGCCGCCGCCGACGCCGCGCAGGCCGCCTTCCCGGCCTGGTCGGAGGCGCCGCCCGCCGAGCGCCGGGCCGTCCTGCTGCGCGCCGCCGACCTGCTGGCCGAGCGCGCGCCGTCGATCGCCGAGATCGTCACGGCCGAGACCGCCTCGCCGGCCGGCTGGGGCATGTTCAACGTCGGCCTGGCCGCCTCGATGCTGCGCGAGGCCGGTGCCCAGGCCTACGGGCTGCTCGGCGAGGTCATCCCCTCCGACACCCCGGGCCTGCTGGCCATGGGGATCCGCCAGCCGGCCGGGGTCGTGCTCGGCATCGCGCCGTGGAACGCGCCCGTGATCCTCGGCGTGCGCTCGCTCGCGCTGCCGCTGGCCTACGGCAACACGGTCGTCTTCAAGGCCTCCGAGCACTGCCCGCGCACGCACGGGGAGATCGTGCGCGCGCTGGCCGACGCCGGGCTGCCCGACGGCGTGCTCAACCTCGTGACGAACAGGCCCGAGGACGCGGGCGACGTCGTCAACGCGCTGATCGCCCACCCCGCGGTACAGCGGGTCAACTTCACGGGCTCGACGCGGGTGGGCAAGCTGATCGCGCTCGAGTGCGCCAAGCACCTCAAGCGCCCGCTGCTCGAGCTCGGCGGCAAGGCGCCGCTGATCGTCCTGGCCGACGCCGACCTCGACGAGGCCGTCGCGGCCGCGAGCTTCGGCGCGTTCATGAACCAGGGCCAGATCTGCATGTCGACCGAGCGGATCGTCGCCGAGCGCCCGATCGCCGGCGAGCTCGCGGCCAAGCTCGCCGAGCGGGCCGGCGCGCTCGTGACCGGCGATCCGAACGACCCGGGGACGCAGATCGGCGCGCTGATCGACGAGCGCTCGCTGACCCGCGTCGGCGAGCTCGTCGAGGACGCCCGCGAGCAGGGGGCCGAGGTGCTGGTCGGCGGCGAGGCCGAGGGGCCGTGCTACCGGCCGACCGTGCTCTCCGGGGTGACGCCGGAGATGCGCATCTACGGCGAGGAGTCCTTCGGCCCGGTCGTGTCGGTCGTCGCGGTCGACGACGCCGAGGAGGCGATCCGCGTGGCCAACGACACCGAGTACGGCCTGGCCGCCGCGGTGTTCTCCCGCGACGTCCCGCGCGCGCTCGCGGTCGCGCGGCGGATCCGCAGCGGCATCTGCCACGTCAACTCGGCCACGGTGCAGGACGAGGCGGGCATGCCGTTCGGCGGCGTCGGCGACTCGGGCTACGGCCGCTTCGGCGCCCGCGCCGCGCTCGACGAGTTCACCGAGCTGCGCTGGGTCAGCGTGCAGGAGGGTTCGCGGCACTACCCGATCTGAACCAAATCTGCGGGGACTGCCTTCAGGCTGTCCCCGCCGTGACGTCGAAGGAGGGGAGGCGGGACTGAGGTGACTGTCCCCTGAGTCGCGCTACGGCATCTCCTCGCGCGTCTTGCGCCCGGCCGGGCGCACGGCGACGTGGCCGCGGATCTCCTCGAGCAGGCGGACGGGCAGCTGCTTGGCCGTCTCGCCGTCGACCCGCTCGCCCGCGGTGGGGGGGAAGAAGCGCACCCGGATCCGCGGGCGCGTGCCCCACTTCATGATGTCGGCCGCGCCCTCGACGGTGCACAGCACGATCCGCGCCTCGGGCACCGCCTCGGCCAGGCGGCCGAAGCCCGAGCGGGCCCGCAGCGGGCGGCCGAGCGAGCGCGTGCCCTCGGGGAAGATCCCGATGCAGGCGCCGTTGCGCAGCTCCTCGATCGCGCGGTCCATGGCGCCGGTGTCGCCGCGGCCGCGGTCGATCGGGATCTGGCCCATGCCGTCGAGGATCGGGCCGATGCCGGGCTTCCACAGCGAGGACTTCGCCAGCGCGCGGACGGGGCGGACCGGCATCCCGGCGATCCCGACCGTCACCGGGTCCCAGTAGGAGTCGTGATTGCCCGCGAGCAGGACCGGGCCGTCGGGCGGCAGGTGCTCGAGCCCTTCGACGCGCAGGCGGCCCCAGCCCTGCACGATCGGCCGGCAGGCGCCGAGCGCGAGGCGGTAGGCGGTGGGGACGGGGTCGGCTTGGCTCACGGCCGGAAAGTACCCTCACTCTCACGATGACGTCGCCGCGCTCGAGATGGCGCTCCTCCGCGGTGCTGCTCGCCAGCGGGGCGCTTGCGGTCCACCAGCTGCGCTACCTGCTCGCCTTCGGCGGCGACGCGGGCCAGACGCTCGCCCGCTCGGGCCACGGCTACCTCGAGTGGTTCGGGCCGCTGCTCGCCGCGCTCGCGGCGATGGCGCTCGCCCACCTGACCGGCCGGATCTCCGCCGCCTGGCGCACGGGACAGCACGCCGGCGTGCGCCGCTCCGGGCGCGCCGTGTGGCTGTCGTTCACCGCGATCCTGCTCGGGGTCTACGCCGGCCAGGAGCTGCTCGAGGGCGTGCTCGGCGGCGGCCCGGTCACCGGCCCGCTCGCGCTGCTCGCCCACGGCGGGTGGCTCGTGCTCGGCCTGGCGCCGGCGATCGCCGGCGTGCTGACGCTCGCGCTGCGCGGCGCCGACGCCGCCGTGGCCCTGGCCGCGCGCGCCGGGGCGGCGCGCCGCCGGCGTCCCCGTCGCGCCGCGGTGCCGGCCCGCCGGCGCCCGCGCCCCGTCTTCGTCGCCGCCGGACGGCTGCTGCCCGGCGCCTGGCCGCAGCGCGGCCCGCCCGCGCTCGTCGCCGTCACCGCCCGCTAGGCACTCTCCGTCGGCCGTCGCCGCGCGGGGAGCGCGACGCCACCGATCCGAAGGACGCCATGCCCGAACCGAGACCCCGCCGCGCGGCATGAGCCGCGCGCTCCGCGCCACGGCGCTGCCCGTGCTGCTCCTCGCCGGCCTGGTCGCCGGCTGCGGCAGCAACTCAAGCTCCGGCGGCACCGCCGCGAGCAGCGACACGAGCACGCATCTTCCGCCCGGCCTGGCCGGACGGCCCGCGCCGCGCATGCGGCTGGCCGACGCCCGCGGCGGCCGCCTGGACACCGCGAGCCTGCGCGGCAAGCCCTACGCCGTCACGTTCCTCTACACCCGCTGCCCCGACGTCTGCCCGCTGATCGGCTCCGAGGTCTCGACGGCGCTGCGCTCGCTCGGGCCGGCGGCGAAGAAGACCGCCGTCGTCGGCGTCACCGTCGACCCGTCGCATGACAACGCCGGCGCCGTGCGGAGCTGGCTGGGGCGCCACGGCGCGCCGTCCCAGTTCCACTACCTGATCGGCTCCGAGGCCGCGCTCAAGCCCGTGTGGAAGGCGTGGTACGCCGCGCCGCAGGTTCCCGGCGACCCCCGCAGCGCCCACACCGCGACGATCTGGTTCGTCGACGCCAAGGGGCGCCTGGCCGCCAAGCTCGACGCCGGCGGCCCGGTCAAGCCGAGCACCATCGCGAAGCTGCTCAAGGACCCCTCGGCGTGAGCGCGCTCGTCCTCCCGCTCGCCCACGGCATCGTCGGGCGCACCGACCTGCCGATCCCCGCCTGGCTGTTCTCGTGGGCGGCGGGCATCGTGCTCGTCGTCTCGTTCGCCGCGCTCGCGACGCTGTGGCCGCGCCCACGCCTGCAGCACGTCACCGGCCGCGCGCTCGGCCGCGTCCCGGCCGGGGTCGACGTCGTCCTCGGCGCGCTCGGGATCTTCGTCTACGGCGCGATCGTCTACGCGGGCCTGCGCGGCACGCTCGACCCCGACGAGAACCTCGCCCCGACCCTGATCTACGTCCACTTCTGGGTCGGGCTGACGGTCGTCTCCCTCGTCCTCGGCAACGTCTTCGCCGTGCTCAGCCCGTGGCGCTCGGCCGCCCGGGCCGCGCGCTGGGTCCACGACGTCGCGCTCAAGCGCCCGCCCGTCCGCACCCGCGCGTGGCCGGCGGCGCTCGGGCGCTGGCCGGCCGTGCTGACGATCGTCTCGTTCGCCTGGCTCGAGCTCGCCTACACCAACCGCGACGACCCGCGCGTGCTCGCCTGGCTGGCGATCGGCTACGCCCTGATCCAGCTCGCGGGGATGCGGGCCTTCGGGATCGAGGCGTGGTCGACGCGCGGCGACGGGTTCGGCGTGCTGTTCGGGCTCTACGGGCGCCTCGCCCCGCTGGCCCGCGGCGCCGACCGGGTCCTCAAGCTCCGCCCGCCGCTCTCCGGGCGCCCCGCCGCTCGACACGCATCGCCGGCACGACGGCGGTGATGCTCGTCGCGATCGGGTCGACGACCTTCGACGGGCTGACCAACGGGCAGGTCTGGAGCCAGCTCTACCCGGGCCTCGCCGCCCGCTTTCGCGACATCGGCTTCGCCGACACCGCGGCGGCGACTCTCGGCTCGACCGTCGGGCTGCTCGTGGCGATCGCGGTGGTCGCGGCCGTCTACCTCCTCGGCATCAAGGGCATGCAGGGCATCGACCGCACGCGCTCGACGCGGGATCTGGCCCGGCTCTTCGCCCACACCCTGATCCCGATCGCCGCCGCCTACGCGATCGCCCACTACTTCTCGCTGCTCGTGTTCGCGGGCCAGGCGGGATGGGCGCTCGCCTCCGACCCGCTCGGCCACGGCGCGAACCTCTTCGGGACCGCCGACAGCCGCGTCGACTACAACGTGATCAGCTCGGCCGGCATCTGGTACGTCCAGGTCGCCGCCCTGATCTGCGGCCACGTCGGCGGCCTGATCCTCGCCCACGACCGGGCGGTCGCCCTCTACGACGACCCGCGGTTGGCGGTGCGATCCCAATACTGGATGCTGGCCGTGATGGTCGGCTTCACCTCGCTGGGGCTCTGGTTGCTGTCGGTGATCAGCACATGAGTCGCTCAGACCAACACGAAGGAGACCCACGATGAGTTCGAGAGCCGAGCAGAAGGCCGCGGCGCGGCAGAAGCGGATCGAGGCCGAGGAGGCCGCGAAGGCCAAGGAGGCGCGCACGCGCCGCCTGCAGGTCCTCGGCGGCGGTGCTCGTCGTCGCCGTGATCGTGGTCGTGGCGCTGGTCGTGATCTCCTCGGGAGGCTCGTCCAAGAAGGCCGCCCCGGTGACCGGCAAGCCGGCCGGGATCGCCCAGGTCAACGCGCGCTTCGCCGGCCTGCCGCAGCGAGATCTCGTTCTCGGCCGCCCCGACGCGCCGGTGACCATGGTCGAGTTCGCCGACCTCAAGTGCCCGGTCTGCCAGGGCTTCACCCTGTCGGCCTTCCCGACGCTCGTCCGCAAGTACGTGCGCACGGGCAAGCTGCGCATCCAGCTGCGCCTGCAGACCTTCGTCGGCTCCCCGCAGGGCGACTCGGAGAAGGCGGCGCGGATGGCGCTCGCGGCCGGGCAGCAGGACAAGCTGTGGACCTTCGCCGACCTCTACTACCTCAACCAGCAGGACGAGTCGACGGGCTACAACACCGACGCCTACCTCAAGCGGATCGGGTCGGGGGTCACGGGCCTGAACGTGGCCAAGGCGATGGCCCACCGCCAGGACGCGTCGGTCACGAGCGAGCTCCAGAACGCGTCCTCGACCTTCGACGCCGACGGCTTCACCGGCACGCCGTCGTTCCAGCTCGGCAAGACCGGCGAGAAGCTGCAGGCGCTCAACCCGTCGAGCTTCAACGATCCCAGCGCCTACACGGGCCCGATCGACAAGCTGCTCGGCTCGTGAGCCAGACTCGCGCTGAAGCGGTGATCGCCGGGCTGGCGCTGGCCGGCCTGGCGATCGCCGATCTATTTGACCTACGTCCACTACGAGGGGCTCAAGGTCCTGTGCCTGTCCTCGGGCGGCTGCGAGACGGTGCAGGCGTCCGACTACGCCAAGCTCGCCGGGATCCCGGTCGCGCTGCTCGGGATCGTCGGCTACACGCTGATCCTCGTCGCGCTGTGGATCGACGGCGAGCTCGGCCGGATCGGCGTCGCGCTGACCGCGCTGATCGGGTTCGGGTTCTCGCTCTACCTGACCTACCGCGAGCTGTTCACGATCGACGCGATCTGCCAGTGGTGCGTGGGCAGCGCGGTGCTCATGACGCTGCTGGCGATCTTCGGCACGGCGCGCCTGCTTCTAGCCTCGCCGGAGTGACCGCGCCGCCCACGTTCGTCGCCCTCGGCGACTCGATCACCAACGCCGAGGGCTCGTGGGCCGAGCTGCTCGCCGCCGCGCTCGGGCTCGAGCTCGTCAACCTGGCCGAGGACGGGCAGGTCGCGGCCGGCGTCGTGCGCGACCAGCTGCCGCGCGTCCCCGCGCGCGTCGATCTCGCCGCGCTCTACGTCGGCGTCAACGACGCCCGCTCGACCGCGTGGGATCCGCGCGGCTTCGCCGCCGCGGTCCGGCAGATCCTCGACGCGCTGGCGCCCCGCGCCGAGCGGCTGCTCGTGCTCACCGTCCCCGGCGATCTCGGGCGCCCGCCGGCCGGGCCCGACGCCTACGAGTGCGCTGCGCTCCTGCGCCGCGCCGCGGCGCGAGCACGGCGCCGCGCTGGCCGAGCTCGCCGACTTCGGCGGCGCGCGCAACGTGTGGCCGATCACGTCCACCCGACGCCGGCCGGCCAGCTCGAGATCGCCCGCCGCGCCGCCCGGGCGCTCGGGGTCGCCGAGCCCGGCGGCGACGACGGAGCGCCGCGGCCCGACCGCTACGCCCGGGCGCTGGCCCGCGACGGGCTCCGGCGGGTGATCGAGCGCCGCACGCTCGCCGACGGCGGCTAGGCGGGCGGGCCGCCGGGCGGCCACTCCGCATGTCGGTGTTCGAACACAACACCCCTGTCAAGCGCACTGGCCGATCGGCCGATGTACGCGGTGGTGCGCTACGTCCATCACTGCCCCGGCTGCGGCCGGCTACGACGTGGAGCCCTCGCCCGCTCTCCTCGACCGCCGGTGCGCGGGCTGCGGCGCCCTGCTCGAGTCCGTCGAGGCCGACCGCTGGGCCGCGCGCCGCGCCGAGCTGCGCCGATCCCGCCCGGCCCCGGCGCCGCTGCGGACCCCGTGGCCGGTCCTGCTGCTGATCGGGGTCGCGCCGTTCGCCCTGTCGCTGCTGGGCGACGGCGGCTCGCTCGTCTTCCTCGCGCCCATGGCGCTGTGCCTGGTCACCGCCTACCACTGCATCCGGGCCGGTCGCACGTGGTGGCTGTTCGCCGCCGCCTCGCTGATCGCCGCCGTCTCGTCGCTGATCGTCGTCGGAGGCGCGCTGGCGGGGGTGGGGGACACGGCCGGGCTCTACCTCGGCGGCGCGGCTTCGGTCGCCCTCGTGCTCGCCGGCTGGGACCGCCTGCGCCTCGTGGCGCCCGCCGCGCCGCCCGACCGCCTCGTCGACGGGGCGCTGTGGGCCGCGGTGGCCGTCGCGCCGGTGGCGTGGTTCGTCGCCGGCGACGCCCTGCATCGCGGGGATCCCGCGCTGGCCGCCGTCGTCGGCCTCGACCTCGCCGGCGCCTTCGCGGCGATCGTCGCCCTACGCGCGACCGCGGACCGTCCCGACCGGCGAATCGCCCGGGGCGTCGTCGCCGGGTTCGCGCTCGTCGTCGCCGGCGACACCTACGCCTACCTCGCCTCGGCCGGCCAGGTCGGCGGGGGCAACTGGGTCGTCGCCCTGCTCTGGTCGGCGGCCCTGCTGCTCTGGGCCCAGGCCAGCCGGTCCGCCCGCGGGTCACGGCCCGCGAGTATCCGGACACCCGAACCGTCCGCCGGCGACCGGCTGCGCGAGGCGGCGATCCCGTTCGCCGCGGTCTTCCTGCTCGCCGTCGAGGCGGTGGTCATCTGGGCGACGTCCGGAAGCTCTCCCGCCCCGCTGATCGTCTTCGGCGTGCTCTTCCTCGCCGGGCTGGGCGCCGTCTGCATCCGCCAGGCCGCGCTCGAGGGCCGCATGCGCGAGGCCGTCGTCGCCGAGCGCACGCTGCGCGAGGAGGCCGAGCGCCGGCGCCAGGACCTCGAGGCGCTGACCGCGCTGGCGGCGGCCATGACCGGGAGCCTCGAGGAGGCGCCGATCGTCGAGCGCGGGCTGGCCGCCCTCGAGCTCGCCTCGGGCGCCACCGCGGCCGAGCTCCGGCTCGACGGGGAGGACGGGCCGCGCGCGGTCCTCGGCGATCCGGCCGCCACGGGCGCCGAGCTGTGCCTCGACCTCAACCTCCGCACGACCTCGATCGGGTCGCTGCGCCTCGTCCGCGAGGCCGACCGCCCGTTCGGCGACGACGAGCGCGACCTGCTCGGCGTGCTGGTCAGCCAGCTCGCCGTCGCCGTGGCCAACGCCCGCGCCTACCAGCAGAAGCTCGACGAGTCGATCCGCGACCCCCTGACCGGCATCTACAACCGCCGCTTCTTCGACGACGCGCTCGACCGCGAGCTCGAGCGGTCGGCCCGCAGCGGCGAGCCGATCGCCGTCGTGCGCTTCGACGTCGACGACTTCAAGTCGATCAACGACTCGCTCGGCCACGCCGTCGGCGACGAGGTGCTCTGCCGCGCCGCCCGGGCGCTCTCGCCGCTGATCCGCGGGGATGGACATCTTCTGCCGGCTGGGCGGCGAGGAGCTCGGCCTGATCCTCCCGGCCACCGGCCAGCTCGACGCGCTGCTCGTCGCCGAGCGCCTGCGCGCCGCCGTGGCCCGCACCGACCTGGCCGCCGAGCGGCGCGTGACGGTCTCGGGCGGGATCGCCTGCTGGCCCGACGACGCGATGGGCCGCGAGGAGCTCCTGGCCCGCGCCGACCGCGCGCTGCGCTGGGCCAAGTCCAACGGCAAGAACCTCTGCGCGGTGGCCTCCGAGGTCACCGGCGGCGACGCCGCCGAGCCGCACGCGCTGATGACGAACCTGTATTCGCTCGTCGCCGCGACCGACGGGCGCGACCTGCACACCCGCGATCACTCCGAGAACGTCGCCACCTACGCCGTGGCGATCGCCCAGGAGCTCGGGCTCGACCCCGAACGCGTCCACGCCCTGCGCCGGGCCGCCTTCCTGCACGACATCGGCAAGATCGTCGTGCCGCGCAGCATTCTCGAGAAGCCCGGCCGCCCCGATCCGCGACGAGTGGGCGGCGCTCCAGCTGCACCCCGGGGTCGGGGCGACGATGCTCGAGCACGCCGGCCTGTCGCGCGAGGCGCACTGGGTACGCCACCACCACGAGCGCATCGACGGCACCGGATACCCCGACCGCCTGGCCGGCGAGGAGATCCCGCTCGAGTCGCGGATCATCTTCGTCGCCGACTCGTTCGAGGCGATGACCTCCGACCGGCCCTACCGCGCGGGCATGCCGCCGGTCGACGCGGTCGCCGAGCTGTGCCGCTGCGCCGGGACCCAGTTCGATCCCGCGGTCGTGGCCGCCCTCGAGCGGCTCCACGGCGAGGGCCGCCTCGTGGTGCTGGCGCTGCGCCCGGGCGCGCACGGCCCGTCGCTGGCCGCGTCGGCCGACGTCTGAGGCGCTACCAGGGCAGCGTGCCGGCGAGGTCGGCCAGCCGCGGGGCGGTGCGGTCGCGCTCGGAGACGAGCAGCTCGCCCTCGGGCCACTCGATCCCGACGTCGGGGTCGTCGTAGGCGAAGCCCGGCCTCGGTCTCGCCGTCGTAGTAGCTCGAGACCTTGTAGACGACGTCGGCCTCCTCCGAGCGCACGGCGAACCCGTGGGCGAAGCCGAGCGGGACGTAGATGGCCCGCAGGTTCTCGTCGTCGAGCTCGAAGCCCTCCCACTCGCCGTAGGTCGGCGAGCCGGCGCGGAGGTCGACGACGACGTCGAGGATCGCCCCGCGGGCGCAGCGCACGAGCTTGGCCTGGCCGGGGGCGGTCTGGAAGTGCATCCCGCGGACGGTCCCGCGCGCTGCGCGAGTGGTTGTCCTGGACCCACTCGAGGCCGGGCAGCGCATCGGCGCGGAAGGTCTCGGCGAAGAAGCCGCGCGTCGTCGCCGAACTGCCGGGGCGCGAAGAGGACGCGGGCCGGACAGTCGGGTGGGCACGCGCTCCATGGCGGCGAAGGAGGCTAGAGGGCGGCGTCGAAGAAACCCGTCGCCCATGAAGCGAACCCTTCCGCCACCGTCACCGCCCGGCCCGACCGACGGCCACCAGACCCTCTCGGCCTACATCCAGGCCCGCTTCGACGACTTCTCGCGTTCGCAGAAGGACGTCGCGCAGTACATCGTCGACCACCTCGACGAGGTCGCCTTCCAGACCGCCGAGGAGCTCGCGCGCCGCGCGAACACCTCGAGCTCGACCGTCGTGCGCTTCTCGCAGGCGCTCGGCTTCGAGGGCTTCCCCGAGCTCAGCAGGCCCGGCGCGCGAGGAGTACCGCCGCCGCTCGGGCGAGCGACGCGACCGCGCCGGCGCAGCGCGGCGCCGCTGTTCTCGCTCGACCAGACCGAGTTCGAGGCGGCGCTCGGCGCCGACCACGTCAACGTCGAGGAGACCGCGCGCAAGCTCTCGCGCTCCGACGTCGAGTCGGCCATCGACGCGATCGTCGCGCGCCGAGAAGATCCTCATCGCCGGCACCGACCAGATGGCGTTCTTCGCCTCCTACCTGCGCCACCTGCTGATGCTGCTCGACCTGCGCGCCGAGACCGTCGCCAGCCCGTCGCAGGAGGCGCTCGGGCCGCCTGGCCCGGATCGACGAGCACACGCTCGTCATCGGGCTCTCGGCCGGCCGCCCGCACCCGCTCATCGTGCGCACGATGAAGCTCGCGCGCCACCGCAAGGCGACGACGCTGGCGATCACCGACGCGACGCTCTCCGAGGTGGCCAAGCTCGGCCAGCATCCGGCTCTACTACTCGTCGAACTCGCCCGGCCTACGTGCGCTCGCACACCGCGCTGCTCGGGCTGATCCAGGCGCTCGCCTACGGCGTGTACGCCCGCGACGCCTCGAACTACGACCTGCGCATCAAGGCCTTCCGGCTGAAGTAGCGCGCCCGCGGCGCGTTGGCCGCCGGCGGCGCCGGGGCGCGGAAGTAGACTCGGTCGCATGCGCGACGAGGCCACACTTCCGGGTCAAGGCCGGCCTGGCCGAGATGCTCAAGGGCGGCGTGATCATGGACGTCGTCACGCCCGAGCAGGCCGAGATCGCCGAGGACGCCGGCGCCGCCGCGGTCATGGCGCTCGAGCGCGTGCCCGCCGACATCCGCCGCGACGGCGGCGTCGCGCGCATGTCCGATCCGGCGATGATCAAGCGGCATCCAGGAGGCCGTGTCGATCCCGGTCATGGCCAAGGCGCGCATCGGCCACTTCGCCGAGGCCCAGGTGCTCCAGGCGCTCGAGGTCGACTACATCGACGAGTCCGAAGTCCTCACGCCCGCCGACGAGGCCCACCACATCGACAAGTGGGCGTTCAAGGTCCCGTTCGTCTGCGGCGCGACGAACCTCGGCGAGGCGCTGCGGCGCATCGGCGAGGGCGCGGCGATGATCCGCTCCAAGGGCGAGGCCGGCACCGGCGACATCGTCGAGGCCGTCCGCCACATGCGCATCGATCACCGGCGCGATCCGGCGGCTGACCACGCTCGACGAGCACCGAGCTCTTCGCCGCGGCCAAGGAGCTGCAGGCGCCGCTCGACCTCGTGCGGCCAGGTGGCCGAGCGACGGCGCGCTGCCCGTCCCGCTGTTCTCCGCCGGCGGCATCGCCACCCCGGCCGACGCCTCGCTGATGATGCAGCTCGGCGCCGAGGCCGTCTTCGTCGGCTCGGGCATCTTCAAGTCCGAGGATCCCGAGCGCCGCGCCCGCGCGGTCGTCGAGGCGACGACGCACTTCGCCGACCCCGCGCGGGTCGCCGCGGCCTCCGAGGGCCTCGGCCCGGCGATGGAGTCGCTCGAGTCGCGCAAGCTCGAGCGAGGACCAGCTCCTCGCCGGCCGCGGCTGGTAGCCGCGTGACACCCGTCGTCGGGGTGCTCGCCCTGCAGGGCGAGTTCGCGCGCGCACCTGCGCATCCTGCGCGAGCTCGGCGCCGAGGCGCGCGAGGTGCGCACGCCCGCGCGACCTCGAGGGCCTCGACGGCCTGCGTGATCCCCGGCGGCGAGTCGACGGTGATGACGCTCGGCATCGAGCGCGAGGGCCTGGCCGACCCGCTCCGCGCGCTCGCCGCGACCGGGCGCGCCGATGCTCGGCACCTGCGCGGGGATGATCATGCTCGACCGCGAGCACCTCGGCGCTGATGGACATCGCCTGCGAGCGCAACGCCTTCGGCCGCCAGGTGCACTCCTTCGAGGCCGACCTCGACATCGACCGGGCTCGACGGCGCCCGGTGCGCGCCGTGTTCATCCGCGCGCCGTGGGTCGCGCGAGACGGGGCCGGGCGTCGAGATCCTCGCCGAGGTCGACGGGCACCCGGTCGCGGCGCGCGAGGGCGACCGCATGCTCGACGTCGCCTTCCACCCCGAGCTGTCGGGGGAGACGCGGCTGCACGCGCTCTTCCTCGAGCGGGTGCGTGCCCGCGCCGAACGCTGACGCCCGGCGCGGGAACGCGTCGGCGGGCTACTCCGCGAAGCCCGCGCGATCGACGCGGCGGTGATAGCGCGTGCCGGCCTTGCCGCCGATCAGCGCCGCGAGCAGAGTGACGGCCACCGCGGCGGCCAGCGCGATCGCGCCGCCCGTGGTCAGCGTGCCGTTGTCGATCGGGATGTTCGGCAGGTTGAGCCCGCTGAACACGTTGTACTCCGAGCCGAGGATCGCACCGGCCGCCGCGGCCAGGAGCGTCACGACGATGCCCACGACCCAGACGCCGACGCCCTGGCGCCCGCCGTCGAAGCGCGACATGCGCCCCGCGACGTAGCCCCCGGCGTAGTAGGACAGCGCGAGGATCACGAGCAGGACGGCGCCGGAGACGATGCCGATCGTGTCGGCGTTGGCGCCCTCGACGTCGGACTTCGACAGCCCGAAGGCGGCGCCGGCCGCGCTGGCGATCGCCACGAGGATCGTGGCCAGGCCGACGGCGACGAGGAAGCCGAAGAACGCCGCGCCCCACGACAGCCCGCCGAACTCGTCGCGCTGGCGGGCGTGGACGGCGGAGGCGTCGTGACGGGCGGCAGGCCGCGTCTCGTAGTCCCGCGGCTGCTCGCGCACCTGGGTGGCGCCCTCGCCGCGACGGACGTCGTCGCGGACCGGCTCGTCGGCCACGGCGGTGCCGCCGCCGTTCTCGGTCGTGTTGTGCGGCTCTCGGCGCCGCAATCGCTCCAACATTCGCATCCCCTCCTTGGTGGGTGCCCTCAGGTACCCGCGCATCCGGTGCGTCAAGCGGCGCGCGTTGGACTTCAGACGTCGCGAGCGCGCGACCGGACGGCGCTAGGGCGTCAGCTCGCCCAGGGCGACTGCGGCCGCATCGGCGGCGGCGTGCGCTTGAGCAGCCCACGGCGCTTGCCCGGCGTCGCCACCGGGCGCTCGGTCACGGTCTCCCGTGACGTCGGCGGCACGGCAGCCCAGACGTTGGCGACGACCCCGCGCCGCTTGCCCCTGCGAAGCATGTGGACGTTGTACCCGTCACGGGCCGACATGAGACGGGAATGTGGACGTACGTATCAGACGACGAGGCCGTGGCGCATCGTGTTCTCGGTCACCACGCGGGGCTCGACGAACGAGAGCAGGTAGTCCGGTCCGCCGGCCTTCGTGCCCGTGCCCGACAGGCGGTTGCCGCCGAAGGGCTGGCGGCCGACCATCGCGCCCGTGGCGCCGCGGTTGACGTAGAGGTTGCCGACCGGGCTCGTGGCGACGACGCGCTCGACCACGTCGGGGTTGCGCGAGAACAGCCCGCCGGTGAGCGCGAAGGGCAGCGAGTCGACGACGGCGCACGCCGCGTCGACGCTCTCGACCCGCGAGACGGCGAGCAGCGGCCCGAAGACCTCCTCGCGCAGGACCGGCGCGTCGTCGGGCAGGTCGGAGACGACGGTCGGCGCGCAGAAGTGGCCGCGGTCGGGGACCTCGCCGGACGAGACGGCGGTGCCGGCCGCGGCGGCGTCGCGCGCGTAGCCGGTGACGCGCTCCTGGGCCTCGGCTCGATCACCGGCGGGACGTCGATGCCGAGGCGCTCGGCGGGGCCGACCTCGAGCGTCGGGCACGGCGCCGGCCAGGCGCTCGACCAGCGCGTCGGCGATCGCCTCGTGGACGAGCACGCGGGAGATGGCCGAGCACTTCTGGCCGGCGAAGCCGAAGGCCGAGGCGAGCAGGTCGGGCACGGCGTCGTCGAGGTCGGCGTCGGAGTCGACGATCGCGCAGTTCTTGCCGCCGATCTCGGCGATCACGCGCTTGATGTGGCGCTGGCCCGGGCGGGTGTCGGCGGCGGCCCTGACGATCCCGAGGCCGACGGGCTGCGAGCCGGTGAAGGCGATCGCGTGCACGCGCGGGTCCTCGACGAGCGCCTGGCCGGCCTCGGCCTCGCCGGGCAGCAGGTTGAGCACGCCCGGCGGGAGCCCGGCCTCGGCGAAGGCCTCGGCGATCACGCCGGCGCAGCCCGGCGACTGCTCGGCGGGCTTGAGCACGACGGCGTTGCCGGTGGCGATCGCCGCCGACGTCATGCCGGTGGCGATCGCGACGGGGAAGTTCCACGGCGCGATCACCGCGACGACGCCGCGCGGCGCGTAGCGCATCGCGTTGCGCTCGCCCGGGGCCTGGAAGACGGTCGCGCCGCGTTCGAGCGCGACGGCGCCGCGGGCGTAGTACTCGAGGAAGTCGATGGCCTCGCAGACGTCGGCGTCGGCCTCGGCCCAGGGCTTCGCGCACTCGCGGACCTCGAGCGCGGCGAGCTCGAGGCGGCGCCGGCGCAGCACCGCCGCGGCGCCGCGGACGATCTCGGCGCGGCGCGCGGCCGGCGTCGCCGCCCAGCCCGCTGCCGCGTCCGTCGCGGCGCTCACCGCGTCGGCGGCGTCGGCGGCGCGTGCCCATCGGCGCCGAGCGCGACGACGCGGTCGGGGTCGCCGGGATCGGTCGAGACGAGGCCCTCGCCGGCGCGCTCGTCGCCGCCGATCCGGGCGGCGACGCGCAGCGGCAGCCGGGCGTCGAGCTCGGCCAGCGCGCCGGCCAGGCCCGTCGCGCGCGCTGCGACCGGCGCAGCTCGAGGATCGGCTCGTTGGTGAAGCCCTCGAGGCTCACGGCGCGGCCAGCAGCTCCTCGACCGGCGCGCCCGCGGCCTGGGCGGAGAGGAACGAGTTCTGCGAGGTGTTCTCGAGCAGCCGGCGCACGAGGTAGGCCATGCCCGCGACGAGGTCGCCGACCGGGCAGTAGGTCCGCACCCGGAAGCCCGTGGTCGGCCAGCGCGTGCTGCATGTCGTCGCCGAGGCCGCGCAGCACCTGGATCTCGAGGTCGTTGTCGTCGCCGCCGCCCAGGCGGTTGGCGGCGATCGCGTGCGCGACCGAGCGCAGGTTGTGCGAGGCGACGGCCACGCGGACCTGCGGGCGGGCGTCGAGCAGCCGGCGCGTCAGCGTGCTCGAAGTTGCGGTCGCAGTCGGCCTTGTCCTCGAAGACCGGCGGCGTCCAGCCGTGCTGCTTGGCCGTGACGATCTCGTGGTCCCAGTAGGCGCCCTTGACCAGGCGCACGGTCAGCGGCGAGGTGCGCGGCACCCGGCCGGTGAACGTCGAGCACCTCGTCGAGCGTCTCACGGCGAGTCGCGCAGGTAGGCCTGGAGCACCATGCCGGCGCTCGGGCCCGTCGCGGAACTCGTCCTCGCCGAGCAGGGAGAGGACGAGCTCGAGCACCGCCTCGCGCGAGTCGAGCGACTCCATGTCGATGTGCAGGTGGGCGCCCTGCTCCTTGGCCTGGCGCAGCAGCGGGCGCATGCGCTCGGCCGCGTCGGTCATCCCGCGCGCGGGCGCCTCGGGGCGCAGCAGCGGGCGTGAGCGCCGAGACCTTGACCGAGAGGTTCGCGCGGGGGAGGGGGCCGGCCGCATCGCGCTCGAGGACCGCGCGCTCGGGCCAGCCGCGGGCTGGCGGTGGTCATCACCTCGATCGCGTCGCGGCACCGCCCCGCGTAGTGGTCGGCCTCGGCCTGGGTGACCGTCGCCTCCCCGAGCAGGTCGACCGAGGTCGCCACGCCGTCCTTCCACAGCTCGCGCATCATCCGCGCCGCCTCGCGGGGCGACTCGCCGACGATGAAGCGGTGGGCCATGTGCTTGACGCCGATCGCCGACGCGCGACCGAGCGCGGCCCGGCCCGGCTTCGTGCCCGCGGCGCGCAGGGCGGCCGAGACGGGCGGCGGCTTGTCCGGGATCTCGTCGAGGAAGGCCGAGAGGTGCCGGGCGAGGTCGTCGACGCCTGCGACAGGCCGGCACGACGTCGACGAAGCGAAACAGCGCCGCGCGCAGCTCCTCGTCCTCGGAGGCGAGGTCCATCGCCTTCTGGTCGATGGCCTTCAGCGGCGCCCGCAGCGACGACGGGAACGCGTCGGCGAGCTCTCGCCCGACGGCCTGGAGCTCGCGCTCGAGGGCCGCCTCGTCCACTAGCGCACCCCGGAGGGCGTGGTCGCGGGATCGCGCGGCGGCGCCGCCGCGGTCGGGCGCGCCGGCGGTCGCCAGCCGCGCAGGCGGGGGACGAGCAGCGCGGCCTCGACGGCGATGCGCGTCGTCATCTTGCTCTGGCCGGCGCGGCGGTCGTGGAAGACGATCGGGACCTCGTCGACGCGGAAGCCGGCGCGCAGCGCGCGGTAGGTCAGCTCGATCTGGAAGGCGTAGCCCTCGGAGCGGATCGTCGGCAGGTCGATCGCCTCGAGCGTCTCGCGGCGCCAGGCCTTGAAGCCGCCGGTCAAGTCGCGGACGCCGACCCGAGCACGAAGCGGGCGTAGGTGCACCCGCCGCGGGAGATCGCGCGCCGCAGCGGGCCCCAGTCCACGACCCGCCCGCCGGCCACGTAGCGCGAGCCGAGCACCAGGTCGGCGTCGCCGAGGCCCCGCAGGAGGGTCGTCAGCGTCGCGGGATCGTGGGAGAAGTCGGCGTCCATCTGCACGACGCGCCCGGCGCCCGGCGGCCAGCGCATGGTCGAAGCCGGCCAGGTAGGCGCGCCCGAGCCCGGCCTTGCCGGGCCGGTGCAGCACGGCGACGCGCGGGTCGTCGGCGGCCAGCCGGTCGGCCAGCTCGCCGGTGCCGTCGGGGGAGGCGTCGTCGACGACGAGCAGCCGCCAGTCGCACTCGGCGGGATCGAGGCTGCTCGCGGACGGCGGCGACGAGCGGGCCGAGCGTCTCGGCCTCGTCGTACGTCGGAATCACGAGCCACGTCGGCGCCATGGGGCAAGGGTACGCTGCGGCCATGCGCATCGCGGTGGCCGCGGACGAGGTGGTCGGCGTGGCCGAGGAAGTCGTCGCCGAGCTGCGACGGCGCGGTCACGAGCCGCTGCTGCACGGGGCGCTGGCCGCAGGCGAACGCCCCGATTGGGCCTGGGCCTCGGCCGCCGCCGCCCGCGACGTCGCCGACGGACGCGCCGAGCAGGCCGTCGTCTGCTGCTGGACGGGCACGGGCGCCTCGATCGCCGCCAACAAGGTCCCGGGGATCCGCGCCGCGCTCTGCGGCGACGCGGTCACCGCCGCCGGCGCGCGGACGTGGAACGACGCCAACGTGCTCGCGCTGTCGCTGCGCGCGACCTCGTCGCCGGAGCTGACCGAGATCCTCGACGCCTGGTTCGGCGGCGCGCCGTCGCCCGAGGCCGACGACCAGGCGAACGTCGCCCACCTGGGCGAGCTCGAAGCCGGCTACTCGGCCGCCGCGGCGAAGCGCGCGACGCCGTCCTCGACGTGCTCGACGACGCGGCCGTCGGCGAGCAGGAGGTCGACGTGGCCGAGCACCTCGGACAGCGTCAGGTAGGCCTGGGTCAGCGCGATGCCGCCCCACATCTCGTGGGCGAGCTCGTGGGCGGTGCGCGGCTGCTCGGCGATCAGCTTGTGGATGCGCCGCGCGCGGCGATCGTGCAGGCGCAGGCGCTCGTCGATCAGCGCCACGTGGTCGGTCACCGGGTCGCCGTGGCCGGGCAGCACGATGTCGATCGGCAGCTCGCGGGTCTGCTTGAGCGAGGCGATGTAGTCCATCAGCGCGCGCGGGCGCTCGCCGTCGGCCGCGCCCGTGCCGGGCAGCGGCCGGGTCAGCAGCGGGTTGGAGGAGATGTGGCCGAGCAGGTGGTCGCCGCCGATCAGCTCGCCGCTGGCCTCGTCGAAGAAGATCGTGTCCGAGGGCGAGTGGCCGGGCCGGTGCAGCACGCGGTAGGTGCGCCCGCGAGCTCGAGCGTCCCGTCGGCGACGAGCGGCTGGGTGACCTGCGCGGCGCCGCCCCAGCCGCGGAAGGCGCGCGAGACGGCGCGCAGCGCCGAGGCGACGTCGGGCGTGACGCCGTGGCGCAGCATCATCGACTCGGCGAAGGCGTCGTCGAGCTCGGCCTCGTGGGAGAAGTTCTCGAGGTAGGGCGCGAGCGCCCCGAGCGCGGCGACCTCGGCCCCCGAGCGCCGGGCGAGGATCGAGGCCAGCCCGACGTGGTCGATGTGCTGGTGGGTCAGGACGATCAGCTCGAGGTCCTCGATGCGGCGGCCGTGGGCGGCCAGCGCGCGCTCGAGCTCGTCGAGCGCCTTGCCCGAGTTCGGGCCCGCGTCGACGAGCGTGAGCGGATCGTCCTCGATCAGGTAGCAGTTGACCCGGCCGACCGCGAACGGCGTCGGGATGGGGAGGACGTGGACCGAGCCGCGGGGCACGACGGGTCAGGCTAGGCTCTCGCGCCCCGATGGGGAGTACCGCTCAGCGAGTCGGTCAGGGCCTCGCGCGCCGCCTGGCCTACGTGCGCCATCGCGGCGACCAGGTCGCGTGCCCGATCTGCGGCAGCACGTTCGCCCGCTTCAAGGACGACTGGAACCGGCCCGGCGTGCTGTGCTGGCGCTGCGGCTCGCACGAGCGCCACCGCGCGCAGTGGCTGCTGCTCCGCGGCCGGCCCGAGCTGCTCGGCGACGCGCGGCGCCTGCTGCACTTCGCGCCCGAGCACTGCCTGCGCGGGCCGCTCGCGTCGACCCCGGGCCTGCGAGTACGTGACCGGCGACCTCGACCCGGCCGGGGTCGATCTCGAGCTCGACGTCACCGGCCTCGCGCTCGAGGACGGCGCCTTCGACGCCATCGATCTGCTCGCACGTCCTCGAGCACGTGCCCCGAGGACGCCGCGGCGATGCGCGAGCTGCGCCGCGTCACCGCGCCGGGCGGCTGGTGCCTCGTGCTCGTCCCGCTCGACATCGAGCGCACGGAGACCTACGAGGACCCGTCGATCGTCAGCCCCGAGGCGCGCACCGCGGCCTTCCGCCAGGACGACCACGTGCGCCTCTACGCGCCCGACCTCGCCGGCCGCCTCGAGTCCGCCGGCTTCCGAGGTCGAGGTCGTCCGCCCCGACGAGGAGTTCGGCGCCGCGGCGATGGCGCGCCACCGGCTCGAGGTCTCCGACTGGATGTTCCTCTGCCGCCGCCGGGCGGCGGTCAGCGCGAGCTGACGTCGCGCAGGTCGCGCGAGCGCTCGACCGTGTGGAAGCTGCACGTCGGGCGGCGCGGCCAGCGTGGCGGGCAAGGCGCCCATGAACGTCGCGATGTGGTCGGTGGCGAAGTGGCGCTGGAGCGGCGTCGTCGTCCTCCCACTCCTCGACGAACACGAAGCAGTGCTCCTGCTCGGAGTCCTCGTAGAGGCGATAGCCGAGGCAGCCGCCTCCTCGCGCGACGCCGCCGCGACGGCCTGGCCGAGCCGGATCAGCTCGTCGCGCCGCGCGGCGTCGGTCTGCACCCGGCCGACGACGACGATCACCGCCTAGCTCACCGCCTTGTGCGCGGCGAGGATGACCTCGGTGACGGCGTCGGGCTGGGAGATCATCACGACGTGCGAGGCGTCGATGTTGGTGATGGTCGCGCCGGCGCGCTCGGCCATCATCGTGACCTGGTCGGCGCCGATGGCCTTGTCCGCCGTGCCCACCGCGGCCCAGGACGGCAGGTCCTTCCAGGCGGGGTGGGCGCCCACCTCGCCGAACGTCGACTCGGCGATCGGGCGCTGGGAGCGGGCGAGGACGTCGGACTGCGCCTGGGGCAGGTCGGCCGTGAACACCTCGTGGAACTTCTCGATGTCGATGAGTCAGCTCCGGCGCCGTCGCGCCGTCGCCGGTCGGGAACTGGGTCTCCACGCCGGCGGGGAGCAGGAGGCTCTCCTTCGAGCCCTGCACGATCGCGCCGAGCGGCTCGCCCTCGTCGGGCGCGAACGCGGCGACGTAGACGAGGCCGACGACGTTGTCGACCTGCGGCACGGCGTTGGTGATGACCGCGCCGCCGTAGGAGTGGCCGACGGCGAGCACCTTGCCCGGGACCTGCGAGATCGCGCTGGCGACGTAGGCGGCGTCGACGGCCAGGCCGCGCAGCGGGTTGACGATCGCGCGGACCTCGACGCCCGCGGCGAGCAGCCGCTCGGTGACGGCGGTCCAGGAGCCGGCGTCGGCGAACGCGCCGTGGACGAGGACGACGGTGGGGGTGGAGTCTGCGTTCGAGTCGGGCATGCGGAGAGGTTGACCCGAGCAACGGGTGACCGCGCCTCGTCCGGAAGGGATGACATGCCGCCCCGCGCGTCCCGTAGCCTCCCGCCCGTGGCGTCGGAGGCGATCCAGGTCGAGGCGGGCGGGCGGTCGGTGCGGGTCTCGAGCCCGGACCGCGTGATCTACCCGGCGACCGCCCGGACGGCCGAGGTGACCAAGGGGATGATCGCCGAGTACTACGCGGCGGTCGGCCCGGGGATCCTGCGCGCGCTGCGCGAGCGCCCGACGACGCTCGAGCGCTGGACCAAGGGCGTGCACCCCGGCGTCGTGCTCTCGCAGCGCGGCGAGCGCGGCGGCGACGCCTTCTACCAGAAGCGCGTCCCCAAGGGCGCTCCCGACTGGATCGAGACGGCGCGGATCGAGTTCCCCTCCGGGCGCCACGCCGACGAGATCTGCCCGACGGAGATCGCCGTGCCGGTCTGGTGCGCGCACATGGGGACGATCGTCTTCCACCCGTGGCCCGTGCGGCGCGCCGACGTCGACCACCCCGACGAGCTGCGCATCGACCTCGATCCCCAGCCGGGCACGGACTTCGCCGACGCGGTGCGGATCGCCGGCGTGGCCCGCGAGCTCTTCGCCGACCTCGGGATCGACCGCCTTTCCCAAGACGAGCGGCAACCGCGGCGTGCACATGTACGTCCGGATCGAGCCGAAGTGGACCTTCACCGACGTCCGCCACGCGGCGATCGCCTTCGGCCGCGAGCTCGAGCGCCGCACCGACGGCGTGACGACCAAGTGGTGGAAGGAGGAGCGCGGCGAGCGGATCTTCGTCGACTACAACCAGAACGCCCGCGACCGCACGATCGCGAGCGCCTACTCGCTGCGCCCGAAGCCCGGCGCGCCGGTCTCGACGCCGGTCGAGTGGGACGAGCTGCCCGAGATCTCCGACCCGTTCGGACTTCAACCTCTTCACCGTCCCCGAGCGCTTCGCCGAGCGCGGCGACCTGATGGAGAGGATCGACGACGTCCACCACTCGCTGCAGCCGCTGCTCGACATGTACGAGCGCGACGAGGCCCAGGGCGACGGCGACATGCCCTATCCGCCGGAGTACCCGAAGATGCCCGGCGAGCCCAAGCGCGTGCAGCCGAGCCGCGCCCGCGACGAGTAGCGGGCGCGGCCGGCTGTCACGTCGCGTGGCTACTGCCGCTTGAGGAGCTTCGCGGCGGCGCCGTTGCCGAACGTCTTGGTGCCGACGAAGTCGAACGTCACCTTGAGCGATCCGGTGACCGTGCCCTTCGACTGCCGGGCGTAGGCCGGGTCGGTCGCTGTTCGGAACGCCGGTGTAGCTCAGGGCACCGGACGCCCAGGCGTAGCGGGCCGTGATGTTCGCGGTCCGCAGCGAGTTCTCGCTGCTGAACACCGGGGTGTTCGGGGTGCCGCCCTGGGTGACGTCGTGGGTGACCAGCAACGATCCCTTGGACTGGTCCACGGTCGCGATGAAGCCATTGGTGTTGCGACGGCTCTTGCGCCCCGACAGGGACACCGCGTCCGTGCCGGTGGTCAGGACCGCGCCGCGGTCGGCGCTGGGGCCGCTGGTGTCGCAGTAGTTGGACTGCTCGGTCAGGTAGGCGGTGACCTTGGTCTTCGAGATCTTCGCTCCGGACTTCTTGAAGCGGACCTTCAACGTGCCGGTCAGCGTGCCCTTGCGCAGCTTGCCCGGCGGTGCCGTCGCAGACCGGCGCGACCGCGTTCTTCTTGGTCTTGGACTTCTTGGCCGGCTTGAACTTCAGGTCGAGCTTGCCGTAGGACCCGAGCCCGATCTTGAGCTTCGCCGAGGTCATGTTGTCCTTGGCCGTGTAGGTGGCCTTGGTGGCGATGATCTTGTGCTGCTGGGTGGCGCGGCCCTTGCTCTTGATCGCGGTGACCTGGGCGCCGTAGCCCAGCCCCTGCACGTAGACCTTGTAGCCCTTGAACTTGATCGCGGCCGAGGTCAGCGTCGGCTTGGCCGCGGCGCCGGCGGGAAGAGCGAGCGCGGCGGTGAGCGCGGTGCCGAGGGCCGCCGCGCGCAGGAATCTGGTGGATGGCATTCGGCGACGCTAGCCGCGCCCACCGACCAGAGATAGCCTCTCATACACCTCTCATACACCCGGCTCCGTCAGATCGACGTACTCACCCGGCCGGCGGTTCGGGCGACACCGTCGCCTCGAACCAGTACTCCCCGTCGTCGGAGTCGAAGTTGAGCTTGAAGATGGCCCGCTTGGTCGGTCCGTCCTGCCCGGTGATGCCCTGGGTGACGCCGCCGTGCTGGGGGATCGTCACCGACGTGCGGTCGGCGGCGGAGAGATCGTCGAGCTCGACGAGCTCGAAGGTCGCATCGCCCGCGTAGGCGACCGTCGGCATCGGCAGGTCGCGCTGGGTGTCGTCGTCGAACTCGAGGTCGTCGGAGTTCGGGACGTGCGCGACGTTCTGGCCGGCGACGTCGACGTTGACCTGGATGTCGTCCGAGCCCGACTCCGAGCCGAGGAACCCGTCGGTCTCGTCGATGCACATCAGCCGCGCGTCGCCGTTCAGCGCATGCCCGAGCGGGTCGATCTTCCGCGAGCGCGAGTAGAGGTAGGAGACGTCGTCGTCGAGGCGCAGGAAGAAGGTGCTCGGGGCGAAGGAGCCCGGGTCCTCGCGGCGCGCGAGCACGTAGACCCATCCCGGCTGGTCGTGCACGAACGAGAGCTTGATCGGATCGACGCCGGCCGGGAACTCGCCGAGCTCCTCGAGGTCGGTGGGACCGCGGTCGCGCAGCAGCAGCAACCCGAACGCGTTGTCCTCGATCCCGTCGAGCGTGACGGTCGTGTGGATCTCCGTGGCGCCGGCCGGCGGCCCGTCGAGGCGCGCCACGTGCCAGACGCAGTCGAACTCGTTCCAGCGCGTGCTCGGGTCGTCGTCGGAGTGCTCGACGCCGACGCGCGCCTCGCCGCGCTGCGGCCAGGCGTGGAGCATCGGGATCGCGTCGGCCCGGCTCGAGCCGACGAAGCGCCGCGTGAACAGCGTGTAGGTCGCGCGCCGGACTCCCTTCTTGAGCCAGACCCGGACGAAGAACGGCCGGTTGGCCAGCGCGTAGCGGGTCAGCGGCGGGCCCTCCCGCGTGGCCGGCTTGGTCTCGGTCGTGAACGGCGTGTAGGGCGTCGACAGGTCGTCCTTGGTGTAGACGGCGTAGTCGACCTTGTCGGCGCCCTGGGTCAGCGCGAACCCGTAGCCGCCCGGGTCGTCGATGCGGTACCAGTGCATGAGCCCGTCGGACAGCAGGTCGCTCGAGCTGACCTCGGGCTGGTCGACGGTGAAGGACAGCTGCTCGGCCGTCAGCACCGTGTTGTGCACGGCGCGCTCGTTGAGGTCGAGCGAGAGCGGGCGGTGGTCGCTGGTGTAGAGCGTCTGCCCGCCGGGGGCCGCGGCCTGGGCGACGTCGTGGGCGATCCGGATGTGCTGGGCGACGAGCTTCTCGGGGTGGTGGACCGGCCGGATCATGTAGTCCAGGCGCTGGCCGATCGTCGAGTAGCCGCGATCGCAGTCGGCCGGCAGCGGCGTCTCGCCCAGCGCCGCGCGGCCGGGGCACTGCTCGAAGTCCCAGGCGTCCTGGAGGAACTTCGTCAGCGGGGAATTGGAGTCCTCGAACAGGGAGTGCCACTCGGGCCGGCTTCCCGCGGCGTCGGCGACGCCCTGCACGTTGAGGTCGCCGCAGAAGAGGATCTCCTCCAACCACGGGCCGGAGCGGCCGACCATGCCCTCGAGCAGCTTCTCGACGGTGGCGAACTGCTTGCGGCGCACGTCGGCCCGCTTGCCGATGTCGGTCGTCGGGTCGGCCTGCGTGTGGCTCATCAGCAGGTGGAAGGGCCAGTCGCCGGCGTCGATCTGGGCGTAGACGACGCCCTTGGCCGCGCTCGCGTCGTTGTCCTCGGCGTCCTCGTAGGGCACGAAGGCGACCTTCGGGAACGCGGTGATCGGGTTGGCGATGCCGAGGTCGGACTGCGCGTCGATCACCGACTGCGGCAGCGGCTCCTGCACGAACGGGTGCTTGGAGAACATCATCAGGCCCGAGTCCTCCCACTTGGCGCCGAGCAGGGAGATCGAGGCCGACGAGGCCCAGCGCGATGCCCCACACCGAGCCGATCATCGACGAGGCCGCCGGCCAGCTCGAGCGCGCCGGCCAGCCGGTCGTCCGCGTCGGCCTTGACGACGATGTTCGGGTAGGCGCCCTTCAGGCGGTCGTGGAGGACGTCGCGGCCGTCCTCGTCGAAGACCTCGTTGAAGCACAGGACGTCCCACGGCTCGGCGGCGGCGAGGATCCGGTCGGCGATCAGGTTCGCCCGCGTCTCGACGCTCGTGACCGGGGTCAGCGTGGTCTGCGCGCCGGCCTCCATGCCCCACGAGCGGAACTGGACGTTGTACGTCAGCACGCGCAGGCGGCGGCTCATGTCAGGCACATGCCCATCGGTCGTCGCGCGCCGAAGTCGGCGAGGAACAGCGGATCGCCGTCGGGCGCGAGCTGGTCGTCGAAGGCGAAGACGCGGGACGAGACGTCGTCGAGCACGAGCGCCCCGCCTCCGGGCGCGCCGAGCGCCGCGCCGGGGCCCGCGAGCGGGCCGGACTGCGCCAGCACGTCGGTCGTGTCCGCGGTCGCGGCTGAGGACCGCGCGAGCGCCGAGGTCGCAGACGAGCACGTCGCCGGCGGCGCCGAGGCCGAGCCCGGCCGGGACGCCGCCTCCGATCGCCAGCCAGCCGGTGCCGTCCATGTCGTCGACGCGGACGACGCGCAGCGCCCGCTGGTCGGCGATCCAGACCGCGCCGTTCTCGTCGACGGCGACGGCGACCGGCTCGTGGAAGCGGCCGACCGCCTGCGGGTCAGGCCGGGGAGGGCGCCCCGGGCGTGCCGTAGGTCGTCCAGCCGTTGCCGTCGATGTCGTCGACGCGGACGATGCGCGCGTTGCCGAGGTCGGCGACGTAGATGCGGCCCTGGTCGTCGACGGCCACGCCGGCCGGGCGGTCGAACTCGAGGTCACCGCTGCCGTGGCTGCCGAGCGCGCTCCAGTTGCTCCCGTCGCGATCGGAGATCGAGGGCGATCCGGTCGTTGCCGCTGTCGCTGACGACGTAGCCGGCGGGCGCCGTCGCGATGCCCCAGGGCCGGTGCCACTGCTTGTCGGCCGAGCCCGGAGGTCCCGTGCCACATGGGGCTCGGTGCGGCGAGGTCGTCGACGAGGAGGAGCTGGTCTCGCCCCGCGTCCGTTACGAGGACACCCGGCACGCGCCGAACCTAGTCGACGCGTGCGGCCGCGTGGGAAAACCGCGCTAGACGCCGGCCTGCAGGTGGCAGAGCCGCGCGATCGCGGCGTCGAGCTTCGGGTTGCCGGTGCCGGCGAGGGTGACGCCGGTCAGGCGGCCCTGGGTCGACGCCGTCGCGGCGCTCGGCACGAAGATCCGCGGCGCCTGCGAGGCGTGGACGCGGAGCATCCGGCGCACGGCGGCGCGCAGCGTCTTCGGGTGCTTGGCGAGCTTGGCGGTGGCGACGCCGACGGCGCGGACCCGGCCGCCCTTGGCGTAGGTGACGTAGGCGACCTTGCCGGCCTTGCGGACGTGCAGGCCGTTCTTCCGTGCCGCGCCGACCTTGACGCCGCGGACCGAGCGGCCGCGGGCGGTGCTGCCCACGAGCTCGACATGGCCGGCGGGGGAGAGCTCGGCGACGTCGGCCTTGCCGGCGTTGCCCGTGCCCTTGACGCACCAGCTCCAGGCCCGCTCGCGCGCCTGCGGCTGGCCGGCCGAGCGCAGCAGCGTCTGCCACTTCACGCCGAGGCGCAGCTTGCGCAGCCCGCGGCTCGAGACCTTCGCGCCGGTCGGGCGCGCAGCCGGGCGCCTTGATCCCGTCCGCGCGCTCCCACATCTCGAGGTAGGCCTCGGCGCCCTGGTTCATGTCCTTGGCCAGCGGCTTGCCGCCGAGGCGCCGCAGGTCGGCGAACCAGTCGGCGTAGAGCCCGTACTCCGAGACGCCGTCCTTCGTGTAGTCGAAGACGCGGTCGCCGGTCTTCTGCTTGGTGAAGGTGACCCGGCCGTCGGGGCTCTTGAACGGGTACTTCAGCGCGGTCTTGTCCTCGTTGGCCGGCTGGTGGGAGAGGCCGCCGAGGTCGGCGCCGTAGCCCCAGCCGAGGTCGTACGGGGTCTTGCGCGGGCGGAACTTCTTCCAGTCGGCGACGTAGGACGTCGCGCTCGAGTGGCCGGGGAAGGCCAGGCCGCCGAGCTTCCACAGGCGCGGCCAGTTGCCCGGGTCCATCCAGCCGTGCGGAGAGATCACGCCCGAGTAGCGGCGCTTCTCGAGCTCGTCGAGCGTGCCGGAGACCGCCGCCTGGCTCATGTGGTCGGGGTTGACGATCATGTGCAGGTCCATCATCCGGTCGACCACGTGGCGGCCGAGCGCGGTCAGCCCGCGCGTGTTGCAGTGCGGCGCCGGGGGATAGGCGGGGGCGAGCCCGGTGTTCAGCCCGGCCTGGTCAGGAGCGCGATCGCAGCGCGGCGGCCTGGCTCGGAGTCGGCGAGTAGATCTCGTTGTCGTGGAGCTTGCCCTTGCAGGTCTTCGCGCTCCAGAACGAGCCGGCGCTGACCTTGTTGCCGCCGTTGATCAGCACGCCGGTGGTGCCCGAGTCGAAGCGGACGCCGGCCAGCGGGCTGTCGAACTTGTTGAGCAGCAGCATCGAGCGCACGCCGAGCTTGTGCATCTCGTCGATCCCGCGGTCGACGCTGGCCGTGTTGCAGGTCGGCTGGGCGAGGTCGCGGCAGTTGAACAGCTCGGAGACCTCGACCTCGAGGACGACGGCCATCTTGCCCTTGCGGATCACCTTGCGCGCGTCGTAGGGGTTGGTGACGATCTGGAAGAAGCCCTTGCCCGGGCCGCCCGCCTGGGCGTCGACGTAGCGCTGCAGCGAGCGGATCGCCTTGAAGCCGGTGCGGACCGTGTCCATCTCGTTGCAGTTGGTCTCGCGGTTGGTCTGCAGCTCGCAGAGCACGCGGTTCTCGTTGATGCCCATGACCATCATCCGCAGGCCGCCGAGGTAGGCCCGCTGGACCCAGCGGTAGTACATGCCCTCGTAGGTCAGGTTGTCCTTGGACCAGGCCGTCAACTTCGGGTAGCCGCTCGTGTCGTGCGGCTGGGCCGGGTTGCCGTAGTTCAGGGTGTTCTGGAACGGCGCGTTCACGCCCTGCGGGCCCTCGATGCTCGAGCAGTCGGGCAGCGCGTAGGCGATGCCGTAGGGCGACCACGGCTTGCCGCAGTGGAACTTGCCGCCGAGGTACTGGAAGCTCATCCAGTGCATGTGGCCCTCGAGGATCCCGCCGACCTTGCCGTACGAGGTCGAGGCCTTGGCCGGGGTGCCCTTCGCGTCCAGCGACGCCTCCGGGTAGACGGCGCAGCCGGTGGCGCGCTTGACGAGCAGGCGGGCGGCGGGGCTCGACGGGCTGCCGAGCGCGCCGGTGCTCGTCAGCGCGGTGTTCGGCGCCGACGCCGGGCGCAGCACGAAGCGGCCGCGTCCGACGCCCGCGGTGATCCACGTGGTGGCGTCGCTGGGCGTGGCGGCCGGCGCGCTCGTGCTGCCGCTCGCGCCGAGGAAGCGCCGGTCGGGCAGGTAGAGCAGGTAGCGCCCGAGGTCGGTGGCCTTGAAGCGCAGCCGGCTCGCGCCGGGGACCGCCTTGCCGGTCGCGCCGCCCAGCGTCAGGCACTTGCCCTGGAGCGTGTAGCGGGTGGCCTTCACGGCCTTGACGGCCCCCTGGGCGGGGACCGTCAGGACGATCGCGACGAGCATGGACAGGGCAACGGTCGCGACGCGGGTCTTCATCGCGCGGACCCTAATCGACGGCGTGGACCGGCGCGTCACCTCGCGGCCGCAGTCGCGCCATGCCGCTGTTAGCGTCTGGGCTCATGCGACCATTGGGAGCAGCTGGCGGGGCTGCCGCTCGTGGTGGAGTCGCTGCGCCTACGGCCGGAGTCGACCCCGGACCGGGCTCGGCGAGGCGCACTCCTCACGGCTGGTCCGGCTCGCCGGCGCCGGCCGCGAGGGCCTCGGCGAGGACATCACCCTGTTCATGGGCGGCGCGCCGCCCGAGCCCGCGCTCGTCGGCCGCTGGACGCTCGGCGAGCTCTGCGCGCATCTCGACCGAGGTCGCCGCAGTGGCCGGGCGCGCCCGCCGGAATGGGACATGCCGGCGTCGGTCGCTCCGGAGGCGTCGAGGCCTCACGGCCATGGCCGCGCGCTGGCGCAACTGGGCGTATCGAGTCGGCGGCGCTCGACCTCGCCCTGGCCCAGGCCGGTCGTCCGCTCGCACGAGGTGATCGGTCGCGAGCCGCGGCCGGTGACCTACGGCAACTCGCTCGGGCTCGGCGACCCGGCCTCGGCGGACACCGATCCTGCGTCGCCTGGAGCGCTATCCGCGGCTGCGCTTCAAGCTCGACGCGGCCGTCACGTGGCGCCGCGATCGTCGACGCGCTGGTCGGCACCGGCGCGGTCCACACGATCGACTTCAAGGGCCGCTACGGCATGGACGTCGAGCGCGACGCGTTGCCCGGCCTCGACGAGCGGCTCCTCGACGGCCTTCCCCGAGCGCGCTGCTCGAGGATCCGCACGACCTGCCGGAGATCGCGGCGCTCGTCGAGCCGCACGCCGAGCGCGCACCTTCGCCTCGCCGATCCACGGTCGCCGACCTCGACGCGGTCCCGATCGCGCGCCCGGACCTCAACGTCAGGCCCAGCCGCGTGGGTCGCCTCCGCGAGCTGTTCTCGGTCACCTCGCGGATGTGCTTCGGGCGGCTGTTCAGGCCAGTGTACCGCGGTCGAGCGGCAGCACGAAGCCGAACTTCGTGGCCAGAACCATCTCCTCGCGGAAGCCCTCGACCGCGGTGCCGACGAGCTGCTCGTTGGAGCCGGTGCCGCCGCCGTAGAGCTCGGCGGTGTCGATCATCGTCACGCCGAGGTCGTGCGCGCGTTTGATCGTCGCGATCCCGCCCGCCTCGTCCCCGGCGCCGTAGGCCATCGTCATCCCCATCGTGCCGAGGCCGATCTCGGCGACCTCGAGTCCCTGCGTGCCGAGCGTGCGGTGATCCATGCCGTCCACCGTACGCCGGGTCCGGCTACGCGCGGATGCGGCCCAGCACCTCGTCGCGCCGGCGCTCCATGTCCTCGCGCGAGACGAGCGACTCGAGGCACAGGCGCAGCAGCGGCTCGGTGTTCGAGGCGCGCACGTTGAAGTGCCAGTCGTCGTAGTCGATCGAGATGCCGTCGAGGCGGTCCTGCTTCGCGTCGGCGTAGCGCTCGGCGATCTCCTCCATCTTCGCCGGCGGCGTCGTCGACCTCGGAGTTGATCTCGCCGGAGATGAAGTACTTGGCGTGCAGCGGCTCGAGCAGCTCGGAGAGCGGCTTGCCCTCCTCGGAGAGCAGCTCGAGCATGAGCAGCGCCGGCAGCGTCCCCGAGTCGGCGTTGTAGAAGTCGCGGAAGTAGTAGTGGCCCGAGACCTCGCCGCCGAACGCGGCGCCCTCCTCGCGCATGCGCGACTTGAAGAAGGCGTGGCCGACGCGGTTGCTTGCAGCGCCGTGCCGCCGCGCCGCCTCGACGACGTCGGCGACCGCGCGCGAGGCGCGCACGTCGTAGAGGATCGTCGCGCCGGGCTCCTTCTTGAGCAGCTGCTGGGCCAGCAGCGCGGTCAGGAAGTCGCCGTCGACGAAGCGGCCCTGCTCGTCGATGAAGAAGCAGCGGTCGGCGTCGCCGTCCCAGGCGATGCCGAGGTCGGCGCCCTCGCGAGCGGACCTGGTCGATGATGAACGTCCGGTTCTCCTCGAGCAGCGGGTTGGGCTCGTGGTCGGGGAAGTTGCCGTCCGGCGTCCAGTAGGAGGTGACGAGGTCGAGCCCGAGGCGCTCGAGCAGCGGGCCGACCATCGGGCCGGCCATGCCGTTGCCGCCGTCGACGACGACGCGCAGCGGCTTGATCTTGTCCGGGTCGATGACCGAGAGCGCGTGCTCGCTGGAAGCTCCTCGTAGATGTCGACCTCCTCGGCCGAGCCGCCGCCGGGCGCGTCGCCGAGGCCGGCCTCGATCAGGTCGCGCATGTCGCCGATGCCCTCGTCGCCGGAGAGCGCGAGCGCGCCCGCGGCGCACGAGCTTCGCGCCCGTGTAGGCCTTCGGGTTGTGCGAGGCGGTGCACATGAGCCCGCCGTCGAGGTCCGCGCGAGCCGACCAGGTAATAGAGCATCTCGGTGCCGACCTGGCCGGCGTCGAGGACGTGCGCGCCCTCGGCGACCATGCCGTCGCGGTAGCGCGCGGCCATGCTCGGGGGCGGTCAGGCGCATGTCGCGGCCGAGGCCGAGGCGCAGCTCGCCCGGCGGCTTGCCCTCGAGGTCGCCGAGAGCACGCGCACGAACGCGCGGCCGAGCAGCTCGGCGCCGTCGGCGTCGATGTCGTCGCCGTGGATGCCGCGGATGTCGTAGGCCTTGAAGATGCTGGAGTGGGAGCGTGCTCATCGCGGCCGGAGCCTAGAACCCGCGGCCGAGGCGGCATCATGCGCGGCCGTGCCGATCGGCGACATGGACACCGTGCGTCATCCTCTGCGGCGGGCGCGGCACGCGGCTGCAGGAGCACGCGCGCGACGATCCCCAAGCCGCTGGTGGAGATCGGCGGCGAGCCGATCCTGTGGCACGTCATGCAGATCTACGCCAGCCAGGGGATCCGAGCGCTTCGTGCTCTGCACGGGCTACAAGGGCGAGCTCATCGAGGCCTTCGCCGCGGCCCGGTCCGTGGCCCGACGGCGTCGAGGTGACCTGCCTCGACACCGGCCTCGACACCCCGACCGGCGGCCGGATCCACCGCGCCCGCCGACGTGCTCGGCGACGCGCCGTTCTGCGCCACCTACGCCGACGGCGTGGCCGACGTCGACCTCGCCGCCCTCGTCGCCCATCCACCGCGACGCGGGCGGCCATCGGCGACGATGACCGTCGTGCGGCCCGAGCTGCAGTTCGGCGTCGCCGTCCTCGACGACGGACGGCCGCGTCTCCGGCTTTCGCGAGAAGCCGCGCTCCGAGCACTGGGTCAACGGCGGCTTCTTCTGCTTCGAGCCCGACGTGCTTCGACTACCTCGCCGACGACGCGCGTGCTCGAGCGCGAGCCGCTCGAGGGCCTGGCCGCCGACGGCCGCCTCGTCGGCCTACCGCCACGAGGGCTTCTGGGAGTGCCTGGACACCTACAAGGACGCCGTCCAGCTCGACGACCTGTGGGCGCGCGGCGACGCGCCGTGGAAGGTGTGGGCGATGAGCGCGCGCGTCCTCGTCACCGGCGGCTACGGCCTGCTCGGCTCCTGGCTCGTGCGCGCGCTGCTCGAGCGCGGGGAGCGAGCGTCGTGCTGCTGCGGCGCGACGAGCCGGCCCGCTCGGCGCTCGAGCTCTGGCGGCCTCGAGGAGCGCTGCGCCGTCGTCCGCGGCGACGTGACCGACGCGGCGCTGATCGACCGCGTCGCTCGGCGAATACGAGGTCGGCACGGTCTTCCACCTCGCCGCCCAGACGATCGTCGGCACCGCGCGCCGCTCGCCCGTCGGGACGTGGGAGACCAACGTCCGCGGCACGTGGGTGCTGCTCGAGGCCTGCCGCGCGCAGGAGGTCGGGGAGGTCGTCGTCGCCGCCTCGGACAAGGCCTACGGCCCGACCGACGACGCTGCCCTACACGCGAGGACCACGCCGCTCGTCCCGACCGCGCCCTACGACGCCAGCAAGGCCGCGGCCGACCTGATCGCCCGCTCCTACTGCGGCACACCTACGGGCTGCCGGGTGGCCACGACGCGCTTCGCCAACCTCTACGGCGGTGGCGACTTCAACCGCTCGCGGCTCATCCCCGAGGCGGTCGCCGCCGCGCTGGCCGGCCGCGCGCCGGTCGATCCGCTCCGACGGCTCGCCCGAGCGCGACTTCCTCTACGTCGAGGACGCCGTCGCCGCCTACCTGGCGATCCGCGACGCGCTCGCCGACGGGCGACGGGGCGGGCGAGGCGTTCAACGCCGGCTCGGGGCAGCCCGCGCGTCCGTGCTCGAGGTCGTGCGCGCTGGTCTGCCGGGCCGCGGGCTCCGACGTCGAGCCGGACATCCGCGGGACCGGGACGCCGGCGGGCGAGATCGACCGCCAGTGCGTCGACGCGGGCAAGCTGCGCGCGGCGACGGGCTGGGCGCCGGAGGTCTCCCTCGAGGAGGGGCTCCGGCGCACCGTCGACTGGTACCGCGCGCTTACTTGACCGTCAGCACGCCGTCCATCCCCGGATGGATCGTGCACGTGTACTTGACGACGCCGGCCTTCTTCGGGGTGAACGAGTAGGTCCCGCCCTTGCCGAAGTCCTTGCTCTTGAACGAGGCGCCGCCGGTGGCGGTGACGTTGTGGTCGGTGCCGTCGTCGTTGGTCCAGGTGACCTTCTGGCCGACCTTGACCGTCGCCTCCTTGGGCGAGAACTGGATGTTCTGCATCTTGATCGCGTTCGTCGCGGTGCCGGCCGAGGCCGGAGGACGACGAGGACGACTTCTTCGAGGAGGACGACGACGAGGAGGAGTTGCTCGAACTGCTACCGCAACCGGCGAAGGCGAGGGCGGTGCGGCGAGGAGGAGGGGAGCGCGCGGGTCATATGGAGACACTACGCCTCGCTAGCCTTTTAGATCAATGTCCGGTCACTCGAAATGGGCGTCGATCAAGCACAAGAAGGCGATCGTCGACCGCGCCGCGGTCAGGCCTTCACCAAGCTCGCGCGCGCGATCACCGTCGCGGCGCGCGAAGGCGGCGGGGACCTCGAGGGCAACGCCTCGCTCGGCCTCGCCGTGCAGAAGGCGCGCGACGCCTCGATGCCCAAGGACAACATCGAGCGCGCGATCGCCAAGGGCACCGGCGAGGGCGCCGACGCCGACGCGATCGAGAGCGTCCTCTACGAGGGCTACGGCCCGGCGGCGTCGCGCTGCTGATCGAGGCGCTGACCGACAACCGCAACCGCACGAGCGCCGACGTCCGCCACCTGCTCTCCAAGCACGGCGGCAACCTCGGCGAGCCCGGCTCGGTCGCCTACCTCTTCGACAAGAAGGGCCTCGTCGTCGTCGACGCCGAGCCGCTGCGACCGAGGACGACCTGATGGTCGCCATCGACGCCGGCGCCGAGGACATCGCGCCAGGACGACGACGTCTTCGAGGTGCTCACCGAGCCCGCCGACCTGGCCGCGCGTGCGCGCCGCGCTCGTCGACGCGGGCATCGAGCCCGAGTCCGCCGAGGTCGCGCAGATGCCGAAGGTCCGCGTGCCGGTCGAGGAGGACCAGGCCGGCAAGCTGATGCGGCTGATCGACGCGCTCGAGGAGAACGACGACGTCAACGCCGTCCACGCGAACTTCGACGTCGACGCCGACGTCCTCGAACGCGTCGCCTCCTAGGTCCGACCGCCCGGCGCGCCGCCCGGCGCGCCGGTGGCCCTGGCCCTCGTCCTGCTCATGGGCGTGGGCTCGGTCGTGCTGTGGATCGGGATCCCGGTCGGCGTGATCTGGGGCGCCTCGCAGATCGTCGCCTCCCAGTCGCAGCCGGGGATGGGCATCTACGCCGCGATGGCGGTCGTGATCCCGGCGCTCATGTGGCTCGTGCCTCAAGCTCCTGCGGCGGCTCGACCTCGCCTACGCGCGCGTGACGGGCGCGCAGCGCGACGAGATCTACCGGCCGGGCTGGATGCGCTCCATGCGCGGCGAGCGCACCTCGAACCGCCGCACGCACGGTCCTCGACGTCGTCATGGCCGTCTCGGTCGGCCTGGCGGTCCTGGCGCTGCTCGCCTGGTTCGCGCTCTTCGCCGGCTCGCCGCTGCCGAGCTAGGCGCCGCGGTGCGCCGGGGAGGCGTCCGGGCCTGTGCGGAGAATCCCCAGACCATGGTCGTCCTCGGCATCGATCCCGGCATCGCGAACACGGGCTACGGCGTCGTCGCCCGCGCGCGGCGGGCGGCTCGTCGCCCTCGACGGCGGCGTGATCGCGACCCGGCCGGGCGTGCGCTCGAGCGCCGCCTGGCCGACGATCCACGCCCGCGTCGAGGAGCTGCTCGACGAGCACGAGCCCGACGCCGTCGCCGTCGAGGACCTCTACTTCGGCCAGAACGTCCGCGTCGCGCTTCGCGGTCGGCCAGGCCCGCGGCGTCGTGCTGCTCGCCGCCGGCCAGCGCGGGCGTCGCCGTGCTGCTCCTACACGCCCCAGCAGGTCAAGGGCGCGGTCTGCGGCTCCGGCCGCGCCGACAAGGACCAGGTGCAGCGGCATGGTCCAGCGCGCTGCTCGCGCCTGGCCGAGCCGCCGCGGCCCGACCACGCCGCCGACGCGCTCGCCGTCGCGATCTGCCACGCCAACCGCGCGCCGCTGACCGCCGCGCTGGCGGGGCGCCGCGATGATCGCGCTCGTCGCCGGCGAGGTCGCCGTCCGCCGCGCCGACCACGTCGTCGTCGCTCGCGGGCGGCGTCGGCTACCGCCTGTGCGGTCTCGGCCGAGACGCTGCGCCACGTGCCCGCCGTCGGCCAGGACGGTGCAGCTCCACGCCCACCTCGTCGTCCGCGACGACGCGCTGCAGCTCTACGGCTTCGCCACCGAGGAGGAGCGCGACCTCTTCCTGCTGCTGCTCGGCGTGCAGTCCGTCGGCCCGAAGGTCGCGCTCGCCGTGCTCGTCCGGCGGCACGCCGCGCGAGCTGATCGGCGCGATCGCCGCGCGGCGACGCCGCGCGCTTCCAGGCCGTGCCCGGGCATCGGCAAGCGCACGGCCGAGCGGATCATCGTCGAGCTGCGCGAGAAGGTCGCGGGCAGCGTCGCCGGCCCGGGCGTCGACGACGATCGTCGTCCGCCGCGCCGACGACCCGCGCGCTCGGCCCGCGACGGCCTGCTCGGGCTCGGGCTTCACCCCGGTCGAGGCCGAGGGGCTGCTCGAGGACGCCGAGCGGCGAGACGGCCGAGGACCTGATCGCCAGCGCGCTGCGGGCGGCCCGCGCATGAGCGCGAGCCGCATCCAGACGCCCGGACGTCCTGCGCCGAGGACGACCTCGACCGCTCGCTGCGCCCGCGGCGCCTCGAGGACTTCGTCGGCCAGGAGCCGCTCAAGGAGCAGCTCGCGCGTCTCGCGTCGAGGCGGCGACCGCCCGCGGCGAGGCGCTCGACCACGTGCTGCTCGCCGGCCCGCCCGGCCTGGGCAAGACCTCGCTGGCCCAGATCGTCGCCGCCGAGCTCGACGTGCCCGTTCGTCGCGACCGCCGGCCCGGCGCTCGAGCGCAAGGCCGACATCGCCGCGTTCCTCACCGCGCTCGAGCCGCGCTCGGTCTTCTTCGTCGACGAGATCCACCGCCTGCCGCGCGCGGTCGAGGAGACGCTCTACCCGGCGATGGAGGACGCGCCAGCTGCCGATCACCGTCGGCCAGGGCGCGGGCGCGCGCGTCGTCACGCTCGACCTGCCCGCCCTTCACGCTCGTCGGCGCCACCACCCGCGCCGGCCTGCTGACGACGCCGCTGCGCGACCGCTTCGGGATCCAGCACCGCCTCGAGCACTACGGCCCGGCGACCTCGGCGCGGATCGTGCTGCGCTCGGCCCGGCTGCTCGGCGTCGAGATCGACGACGCCGGCGCGCGGGCGATCGCCGCGCGCTGCGCGCGGCACCCCGCGCGTGGCCAACCGGCTGCTCAAGCGCGTGCGCGACTACGCCGAGGTGCGCGGCACCGGCGGTCGTCGACCGACGCCGTCGCGCCGCGGCGCTCGACCTGCTCGAGGTCGACGAGCAGGGCCTCGACCGCCTCGACCGCGAGATCCTCCGCGCCGCTCTGCGAGAAGTTCGGCGGCGGCCCCGTCGGCCTGTCCACGCTGGCCGTCGCGGTGGGGGAGGAGGCGGACACGATCGAGGACGTCTACGAGCCCTACCTGCTGCAGCGGGGCCTGCTCGAGCGCACGCCGCGCGGGCCGCGTGCGCCACGCGCCGCGCCTGGGCGCACCTCGGGCTCGGCGCCGCGCCGCGAGCCGCCGCCCGCCCTCGTTCGCGCTGAGCCGAGCCCCTACCCTTCGGCTGCAGCGCATGGCCCACCTGTTCATCTGTCCCAACTGCGGGAACCGCACCACCGCGACCGACCGGACCGCCGGCTTCCGCCGCGACGCCGAAGGGCTGCGCAGAAGTGCGGCTTCGCCTTCCTGTTCGAGCTGCTCGACGACTACTACCCCGCGCCCAACGCCGCGTTCTTCGTCTGCGACCAGCAGGGGCGCGATCATCGGCTGCGGCCGCGGCTCGTTCGAGCTCACCGGGCTCGACGAGGAGCGCGTGATCGGCCGCCCGGCCAGCGACGTGCTCGGCCTCGACTTCGAGGACGAGGAGGACCCGATCGGCACCGTCCTCGAGTGGGGCGTCCGCGCGCAGGGCAAGCCGGTCACGGTCCACGCCGAGGGCGACCTGCCCGCCCGCGCCGACCGCCGACCTCTTCCCCGCCTACGACGACGACGGGGGACTGCTGCTCGTCCTGACGCCCGGCAAGAAGTAGCGCTCGAGCGACCGCGGGCATGAGCGACCGCAGCGCCGCAACGGCCTCATCCTCGCTCCTCGTCCTCGGGCCTCCTCGTCGCCGTCGGGCGTCGGCATCGCGACGAAGCAGACCGTGCTCGGGCTCGACCTGCAGCGGCGGCGTCGAGCTCGTCTACCAGGGCCGCCCGTCGGCCGCCCAGCCCAAGGTCACCCAGGACGCGCTCGACCGCGCCGTCGACATCATGCGCAAGCGCGTCGACCAGCTCGGCGTCGCCGAGCCCGAGATCCAGCGCTCGGGCCGCGACCAGATCTCCGTCGCGCTGCCGGGCGTCACGAACGCCGCACCGCGCGCAGCAAGCAGGTCGGCACGCCGGCCCAGCTCGCCTTCTACGACTGGGAGGCCAGCGTGCTCGGCGCGAACAACAAGCCCGTGGCCGAGGGCGTGGCCAACGGCGACCAGAACGACGTCACGCTCTCGCGCTCGGCGGGCGATCCGCTCGGCCGGGCCTGTCGCTCTACGCCGCGGTCAAGCAGGCGGCCAAGCGCCCGCCGATCAACGACGGCAACAACTTCCGCCTGGGCCGGCAGTACTGGCTCGTTCGACGAAGGGCACGCACGCGCTACCTGCGCCGGGCCCGACGACACGCCGACCGACCTGCGCGCCGACGCGCCGACCGCCAGCGCGCCGTGGCGGCAACGAGGTCGTGACGATCCAGCCGGGGACGCTGATCCTGCCAGGCCGACCGACGCGCGACAAGGCCACCCGCCGGCCAACCGGCCCGGACCTGGCCCGCTGGTACGTCCTGAACGACAACCCGGCGCTCCTCGGCAAGGACATCAAGGACCCGCAGCAGGACTTCGACAACGGCGCGGGCGGCGGCGACTCGCCGGTCGTCACCTTCAAGTTCACCGAAGACGGGCGCAGAAGGAGTTCCAGGACGTCACGCAAGACGATCGCCCAGCGCGGCGCAGGCATCGCTGCTGCCGGGCCGAGCGCCGACGAGCGTCGACCAGCACTTCGCGATCGCGCTCGACCGCAAGCTGATCTCCGTCGCCACGATCGACCCGCAGCGAGTACCCGGACGGCATCGACGGCTCCAACGGCGCGCAGATCGAGGGCAACTTCACGATCCAGTCGGCCCAGGACCTCGCGCAACCTGATCAAGCTCGGCGCGCTGCCGATCAACCTGAAGCTGATCTCGCAGTCGAAGGTCTCGGCCACGCTGGGCAAGCAGGCGCTGCACCAGGGCCTCGATCGCCGGCGCCGTCGGCCTGCTCGCTCGTCGTCCTCTTCCTGCTCGTCTTCTACCGCGTGCTCGGCCTGATCGCGGCCGTCGCCCTGGGCATCTACGCCGTCTACTTCTTCGCGCTGATCAAGCTCATCCCGATCACGCTGACGCTGCCGGGCATCGCGGGCCTGATCCTCACGATCGGCGTCGCGGCCGACGCGAACATCGTGATCTTCGAACGCGTGAAGGAAGAGGTACGCGCGGGCAGATCCATCCCCGCGGGCATCGCCGCGGGCTACAAGAAGGGCCTGACGGCGATCATCGACGCGAACGTCGTGACGATCATGACGGCGTTCATCCTGTTCATCCTCGCCACGGCCGGGGTCAAGGGCTTCGCCTTCACGCTCGGCGTCGGCACCATCGTCTCGCTGTTCACGGCGGTGCTCGCCACGCAGGCGATCCTCGGCACGATGGGCCGCTCGCGGCTGATCTCGCTCGCCCTCGGCGCTCGGCGCCGGCGGCGAGGGCCACCACAGCCGCTTCGACTTCATGGGCGCCTCGCGCTGGTTCTTCTCGCATGTCCGGCGTGATCCTGCTCATCGGCGCGCTGGCGATCGGCGGCAAGGGCATCAACTTCGGCATCGACTTCAAGTCGGGCACGCGGATCCAGGCGGCGTTCGTCAAGCCCGCGAACGAGAACAGCGATCCGCTCGACGCTGTCGCCGCTGGGCTACGGCGACGCGAAGATCCAGCGGGTCACCGACGAAGGAGCTCGGCAACAACGCCTTCCAGATCACGGCGAAGATCCAGCCCGACAAGGTCACGGCGGTCAAGAACGCGCTCGACCGCCGCTTCGGCGCCCCCGAGTCGCAGTTCTCCGCCGAGTCCGTCGGGCCGACGTTCGGGCAGACGGTGGCCAACTCGGCGATCTTCGCGATCATCGCGTCGCTGCTCGTGATCTCGCGCCTACATCGCGACTCAGATTCGAGTGGAAATACGCCGTGCCGGTGCTCATCGCGCCTGATGCACGACCTCCTCATCATGGCCGGCGTGTACTCGCTCACCGGCCGGGAGGTGACGGCGTCGACGGTCGCGGCGCTGCTGACGATCCTGGGCTACTCGCTCTACGACACGATCATCGTGTTCGACCGCGTGCGCGAGAACGTGCCGCGCATGCCGCAGGCCGCCTTCTCCCAGATCGTCAACCGCTCGATGTCCGAGGTGCTGAACCGATCGCTGGCGACGTCCTTCTGCACGCTGCTGCCGATGCTCGCGCTGCTGCTGTTCGGCGGCGACACGCTCAAGGACTTCGCCTTCGCGCTGATCGTCGGCATCGCCTCGGGCGCCTACTCGTCGATCTTCATCGCCTCGCCGGTGCTCACGCACTGGAAGGAGCGCGAGCGCACGTTCGCGCTGCGCCGCGTGCGGATCCTCGGCGAGCACGGCGGGGTCATGCCCGCCTACGCCGACGGGGCCGGACGTCGAGCCCGAGCGCAAGAAGAAGCCGTCGCGCTCGCTGTTCTCGCCCGAGCCCGAGCAGGTCTCGGTCGCCGAGTTCGAGGAGATGAAGCCCGAGCTCGGCATCGAGGAGGAGCGCGCCCAGCGCCGCGCCCGCCGCCGCGAGCGGAGGCGCGCCAGGCCGGCGGCACCGGCGCGGCCACGACGGAGCGCCCGCCGACCCGCCGAGGCCCGAGCGGCGGCGAGGACGGCGGCGACGGCGACGACTCGAAGCCGAAGCGCACCCGCCAGCGGAACAAGCGTCACGGGAGGCCGCGATGAGCCCGCGCAGCCATCTCGACGCGCCTGGCGGCGTCGTCGGCGGAAGCCGTGCGAAGCACTGTCTCCCGAGCTGCTCCTGCCATCCACGACGATCCAGCCGCCCGGATCTCACGGGAGCTCGCTGATGGGCGTTCTCGCCTGGGTGATGATGGGCCTCGCCCTCTGGCACTTCACGATCTTGCTGCCCGGACCGCTTCTGGGGCGGGATCGTCGGCTGCCTGCTGTTCGCGCTCGATCGGCGCCGTGATCTCGGGCGTCCTGCTCAACGGCTTCACGATCCCGGGCCAGAACGACACCCACCTGCTGACCGCGCTCGAGGCCATCCCCGGCGCCGTGATCGCGATGGCCGATCTGCTACGCCTGGGGCGTCAGCCGCGAGACGCCGGACAGCCTGCCCGCCCTCGGGCATCTGACGAGACCCACGTCCACCGAGGCCGTCGTCAGGTCCTCGGGGTCGAGGTCTCGCCAGCGAGGTCGCAGGCGGCTTCGATCGAAGCCCGGCGGGAGGGGCAACCGCTCGACGTTCCAGTAGGCCACGCGCAAGCCGGCTCGGTCGAAGAGCCGACGCCACTCGCTCGCCCGGAGCCGGTTGATCGACGTCGAGCGCCGCGAGGACATCAGGCGGTACAGCGGCTCTGGCCAGCGCAGCGCCTCCAGCCAGTCGCCGGCGACGTCGCGATCCCCGTGGATGTGCAGGTGATCGCGTAGGTCGATGAGGTGGGCGGCGACCCGCCGGGCCTCAGCCACGTGCGTGCTCTCGCAGGAGCCCGGGCACCGAACGCCGGGCGACGTGCTCGAGCACGCTCTTGGTGACGATCAGGTCCGCCGATCCCGAGGCCATCGGGAGGCGCTCGCCGTCGTAGCGGTGAGCAGCAAGCGTCAGGTCGGTGCTGCTCCGGGTCGCGGACGCGAGCGCTCGACGTCGGTCATGGCGCGAAAGGCCGGCGCACGAGCTGCGATGTCCCGCGCGAGCGCCGCGTAGCGGCTCGGCCTCCGGGCGTCGTCGGGAACGCGAAGGTCCGTGTCGAGCAGCGTCGCCCGCGCCGCGCCGGCCAGCAGCAGCGCCGCCGAGAGCTCGGGGCTTCGTCCGGGACCGAGCTCCACCAGGCGCGCTCCCGGATCTCGACGCCAGGGCCTGGAGGATCGGGGCCAGGCGTTCGAGCGCGTCGGCCGCGAGGGCGGGATCGCCGCCGATCCCTCCGCCTTCTCGCCGGAGGCGCCCGAGCATCGCCGCCGCGGCATTGCGGGCGACCTGGCCGCCGACGAAGCGAGCCTCGGCCATCCGAGCGGAGCGTGGGCGCGGCATGGGTCAACTATCGGGCACGGACGGTCGTTCCGTCCCCGCCCGTCCGTACGTTCGGTCGCGTGTCGGCTCGTCTCGATATCGCCCCGTACGACCTCGGCGCCGCCCTGGCGCTCGAGCATGAGCTCGGCGTGCCGCACGTCGTCGCCCAGGTGCTCGTCCGCCGCGGCTGGACGAGCCCGGACGCGCGCGCGCGTTCCTGGCCGCCGAGGAGCGCCACCCGGCGACGCCTTCGCCGGGATCGACGTCGCCGTCGAGACGATCCTCGGCCACGTCCGGGCCGGGACCCGGATCACCGTCCACGGCGACTACGACGTCGACGGCGTGTGCTCGACGGCGATCCTCGTGCGCGCGCTGCGCGCGCTCGGCGGCGAACGTCGACTGGTTCCTGCCCGAGCCGGATCGACGACGGCTACGGCCTGAGCCCGGCCACGGTCGAGCGCCTGGCCGCGCGCGGGACCCGCCTGCTCGTCACCGTCGACTGCGCGATCACCGCCGTCGAGGAGGTCGCCGCCGCCCGCGCGGCGGGCATCGACGTCGTCGTCACCGACCACCACACCCCGCGCGCCGACGGCGCGCTGCCCGACGCGCCGATCGTGCATCCGGCGCGTCTGCGGCTACCCGTGCCCGGACCTCTGCGCCGCGGGCGTGGCGGCCAAGCTCGTCGAGGCGCTCGGCGGCGATCCCGCCGCCGACGCCGAGCTCGTCGCCCTGGCCACGGTCTGCGACGTCGTCCCGCTGCCCGGCGAGAACCGCCGGCTCGTGCGCGAGGGCCTGCGGGCGCTGCGCGCCACGCGCTCGCCCGGGCTGCGCGCGCTGATGCGCGTCGCCCAGGTCGACCCGGGCACGCTCGACGCCTCCGCGCTCGGCTTCCGCCTCGGGCCGCGGATCAACGCCGCCGGGCGGCTGCACCGCGCCGACGCCGGGCGTCGAGCTGCTCCTCACGACGACGCCGAGCGGGCGGGGGAGATCGCCACCGAGCTCGACGCCGCCAACGTCGAGCGCCGCGCGGTCGAGCAGCGGATCGGCTGGGAGGCCGAGCGCCAGGTCGCCGAGCTCGGCGAGCGGCCGGCCTACGTCCTGTGCGCCGACGACTGGCACCCGGGCGTCGTCGGGATCGTCGCCTCGCGGATCGCCGAGCGCCACCACCGCCCGGCCGTCCTGATCGCGCTCGACCCGAAGGACGCCGCGGCCTGGACGGGGTCGGGTCGCTCGATCCCCGGCTTCGACCTGCTCGGCGGCGCTGCACGCCTGCGCCGACGTGCTCGGCCGCCACGGCGGCCACCGCGCCGCCGCCGGCCTGGCGCTGCCCGCGGACAACCGCGAGGCGTTCCGCGCCGCGTTCGAGGCCGCCGTGGCCGACCGGCTGACCGAGGACCTGCTCGTGCGCCGCGAGCGCGTCGACGCCGTCGTCGGCGGCGCCGAGCTCGGCCTGGAGACTCGCCGAGGAGCTGGAGGCGCTCGGCCCGTTCGGCACGGGCAACCCCGAGCCGGTCGCTGCTCGTCCCCGGCGCGCGCTGCCGCGACCGGCGGCCGATGGGGGAGGACAAGCACCTGCGCCTCTCGGTCGAGGCCGGCGGCGTGCGCGCCCGCGCCGTCGCCTTCGGCGCCGGGAGCGCCGGTGCCCGGCGCGAGATGCTCGAGGTCGACGGCGACGAGAGCTGCGACGTGACCGTCCGGCTCGAGGCGCGCGAGTGGAACGGCGCCGTCGAGCCGCGGCTGATCCTGCGCGGCGCCCGCGCCTGCACGCCCGCGCCGATCGAGGTCGTCGGCGAGCCGACGCCCGCGGCCTGGCTCGCACGCGGCCCTCGGCCTCGACGCCGCGACCGCACCGGTGACCGCCACGCAGCCGACGCCGCTCGGCCCGGCCCGGCCGCCGCGCTGGGCGGCGGCGAGCGCACCGTCGTCGACCGCCGCGGCGGCGGCACGGTCGCGGTGCTCGCCGACCTCGTGGCCACCGGCGAGCCGGTGCTCGCGGTCGTCGCCGACGTCGCCCGCCGCCGCCCCGGCCTGGCCGAGCGCGCCGGCGGCTTCGCGCTGTGCTCCTGGGCCGCGCTCGGGGCCGATCCGGCGCTGGCCGCCCCCTACCGGCACGTCGTCGTGCTCGATCCCCCGGCCGTTCGTCCACCGGCGCTGCCCGGAGCCGGGGTGGACCCTTCTCGCCTGGGGTCGCCGACGAACTACGCTTCAGTGTGCGGATGCACGAGCACGAGCACGATCTGCGGCCCTCGCTGGCCGAGCTGTTCCGGTCCCTGCGGGGCCGCGCGGCGGTGTCCGGCGACGAGCTCGCCGCGATCCTGCGCGGCGACGCCCGACGCCGCGGTCGGCCGCCCACGCCGGCCGGCTGGTCCGGGTCCTCTCCGAGCTCGATCTCGTGCGCGTCGATGCCGACCCGCCGGCGCTGACGGTCGTCAGCGAGGAGCGCACCGCGCTCGAGCGCTCGCCGACCTACGTCGCCGCCACCGAACGACTCGCGGACGGCCGGAGATTCCTGAGCGACGCGACGGTTCCCCTGGCGGCCTGACCGCGACCGGGTCGCCGCCGGCCAAGCGCCAGCGCGGCGGCCTGCGCGCGCAGCGCCGGCCGGTCGACGTCGTCGAGCGCCCGACGCGCACGCGCTGATCCAGCGCGCCGGCCTGACCGAGACCGAGCGCGCGGCTGCTCGGCGACCTCTTCGCCGTGGTCGAGGAGCACGCCCCCGGCGGCGACGGCGTCGGCACGATGAGCCTGGCCGAGCGCTCGGGCGGCATCGACCGCGACGCCGTCGAGCACGCCTTCGTCTACTCCTGCGAGCACCACGCCGACCAGCGGCGCAAGTCGGGCGAGGACTTCATCATCCATCCCGTCGGCGTGGCGAAGATCTGCGCCGGGATGCGCCTCGACACGGCGACGCTGTGCGCCGCGCTGCTCCACGACACCGTCGAGGACACCTCGGCCTCGCTCGAGGACGTCGAGCGGGACATTCGGCGAGGAGATCGCGGCCTCGTCGACGGCGTCACGAAGCTGACCGGGCCTGACCTTCCAGTCGCGCGACGAGGCGCAGGCCGAGAACTACCGGAAGATGATGGTCGCGATGGCCTCGGACATCCGGGTCATCCTGATCAAGCTCGCCGACCGCCTGCACAACATGCGCACGCTCGACGCGATGCCGAAGAACAAGCAGATCGAGAAGGCCAAGGAGACCCTCGACATCTACGCGCCGATCGCGCACCGCCTCGGCATCCACGCGATCAAGTGGGAGCTCGAGGACCTCGCCTTCCAGACGCTCCATCCGCGCAAGTACACGGAGATCAAGCAGCTCGTCAACCAGCAGCGCGAGGAGCGCGAGGTCTACGTCGACAAGGCCGGGCGCTACCTGGCCAAGGAGCTCGACGCGCTCGGCATCGACGCCGAGATCTCCGGCCGGGCCAAGCACTTCTACTCGATCTACTCGAAGATGACCCGCAAGGGCCGCGAGTTCAACGAGATCTACGACCTCACCGCCATGCGCGTGCACGTCGGCTCGGTGAAGGACTGCTACGGCGCGGTCGGCGTCATCCACTCGCTGTGGAAGCCGCTGCCCGGGCGCTTCAAGGACTTCATCGCGATGCCGAAGTTCAACATGTACCAGTCGCTGCACACGACGGTCGTGGGGCCCGAGGGGCGGCCGCTGGAGATCCAGATCCGCACGCGCGAGATGCACGACATGGCCGAGTACGGCATCGCCGCGCACTGGCTGTACAAGCAGGGCGAGGCGGCGGACTCCGACGACAAGCTGCAGTGGCTCAAGCGCCTGCTCGACTGGCAGCAGGAGACGGCCGACCCCCAGGAGTTCATCGAGGCGCTGAAGGTCGACCTGTTCGAGGACGAGGTCTTCGTCTTCACGCCCAAGGGCGAGGTCAAGTCGCTCGCCTCCGGCGCGACGCCGCTCGACTTCGCCTACGAGGTCCACACCGACGTCGGCCACCGCTGCGTCGGCGCGAAGGTCAACGGCAAGATCGTCCCGCTCTCCTACGAGCTGCGCTCGGGCGACATCGTCGAGGTGCTGACGTCCAAGCGCGAGCGCGGCCCGTCGCGCGACTGGCTGGCGCTGGTCAAGACGACCCGCGCGCGCAACAAGATCAAGCAGTGGTTCAAGGCCGAGTCGCGCCGCGACACCGAGCACGCCGGCCGCGAGCTGCTCCAGGAGCACCTCAAGAAGCAGGGCCTGCCGGCGCAGCGGATCGTCGGCTCGCCGCTGCTGGCCGACGTCATCCGCGAGATGGGCTTCCGCAAGGCCGACGACTTCTACATCGCGCTCGGCGGCGCGAAGATCTCGCCCAAGGTCGTCGTCAACAAGGTCATGCAGCGCCTCAAGCAGGGCGAGGCGGCCGAGGGCGAGCAGACCGCGGCCGACCAGCTCCAGGCCGGCGCGAAGCTCAAGGAGCGCGCGACCACCTCGTCGAGCCGCTTCGGGATCGTCGTCGACGGCGTCGACGACGTGCCGCTGCGGATGGCCAAGTGCTGCCGCCCGGTGCCGGGCGACCCGATCGTCGGCTACGTCTCGCTCGGCCGCGGGATCACGATCCACCGCGAGGACTGCCCCAACGTCGTCGCGCTGCGCAAGGACCCCGAGCGCTTCGTCGGCGTCTCGTGGGAGGGCGACGCCGACACGTCCTTCCGCGTCGAGATCCAGATCGACGGCTGGGACCGCCACCGCCTGCTCGAGGACCTCTCGCGGACCTTCGCCGAGTCGGGGATCAACATCATCGAGGCGCGCTGCACGGTCAGCCACCCGATGGTCCGCAACCGCTTCGTCGTCGAGGTCGGGGACACCCGCGCGCTCGACGCCTCGATCTCCCGCCTGCGCCAGATCGACGCGGTGTTCGACGCCTACCGCGTCACGCCGACCGGCGGCTGACGCGCCGCGATGAAGTTCTACGAGGCCGCGACCACGATCCAGGCCACGCCCGAGCGGGTGTGGGAGGTCCTCGCCGACGGGCCCGGCTGGGAGCGCTGGGACTCGGGCGCGAGGCTCGAGGGTGAGATCGCGCCGGGCCACAAGGTCAAGCTGACCTCGGAGGCGAGCGGCGACCGGGTCTTCGTGCTGCGCGTGACCGCGTTCAACCCGCCGCACGGCATGACGTTCAGCGGCGGCATGCCGCTCTGGCTCTTCCGCGGCGTGCGCACCTTCCGGCTCGACCCGGTCGTCGCGGACTCGCCCGACGGCGCGGGCGCGACGCGCTTCACCATGCGCGAGGAGTACTCCGGCCCGATGCTGCCGCTGATCTGGCGCTCGATGCCCGATCTGCAGCCGTCGTTCGACCGCTTCGCCGCCGGGCTGAAGGCCGCCGCGGAGCGCTAGCGCGCGGGCTTGACGGCGCGCGGGTCGACGACCTCGAAGTCCGACCCGTGGTAGCGCATCAGGCCCTCGAGGTCGAGGTCGTCCCACTTGCGGCTCGGCACGCCGCTGAAGTACAGCGGGTCGCCGTTGTCGGCGAGGATCGCCCCGTAGCGCTTGAGCGCGATCGCGACCATCCGCGCCTGCGGCCCGAGGCCGGCCAGCGAGACGTTCCTCTTCAGGCGGATGCGGGTGCCCATCGCCGGGCGGCGGCGGTCGCCGGAGTCCGACGCGGCGTGGCTGGCGGGGTAGACGAAGGCGCTGCGCGTGCGCGGCGCGGTGAAGCGCAGCGCGTGGTCGATCGAGTGGTGGTCGAGGTCGCCGACGCGCGCGAGGCCGGGAAGGATCGGCAGGCCGGCCGCGTCGGCCGAGGTCGCGCCCCGCGCGCGGCGCTGGTTCTTGCGCAGGTTCCAGACGGCGCCGGCGCCGGCGTACCAGCTGCCGTGGCGCTCGTCGACGTCGAAGAGCTCGTAGAGCTTGCACGAGCTCTTGTCGAGCATCAGCGCGTGGCGGTCGGGCGGGTTCTCGATCTTCAGGCCGCGCGGGATGGGGTAGCGGACGTGGTCGGAGTCCGAGTACTTGAGGTGGAAGCGGTAGCGCTTGGTGTGGCGCGAGACCACGTTGACCGGCATCCCGTAGATGCTGCCGAAACCGGCATGGGCGGGCGCATCGAGACCGATGCGGCTCATGAGCACTCGTGAACGGGGCGAGGCAGGCAGCTTGTCCACCCGTGTGTTCCACGGGCTCGTCTTCGGCAGGATCGGACAGCGACCCGCACCGGCCAGCCGGTGAGCGGGAGCGCTGCTCGTCCCTGCCAGGACGATGATCAGGATCAAGACTGCGCCTGCCGCCGTGGGCAAACGGCGGGGCACGCCGGTTATGTACCCAGCGCCTCCGCGCTTGATACCTCAGCGCTTCGGCCGGCCGAGCCTCGCGCTGTCGACGGCCTCGAAGTCGCTGCCCTTCAGCCGGCCGAGGGCGTGCAGGTCGTCGTTGTTCCAGGCCGGGCTCGGCGCGCCGGAGAAGTACCAGGGCGAGCCGTTGTCGGCGAGGATCGCGCCGTAGCGCTTGAGCGCCGTGGCGACCATCCGCGCCTGCGGGCCGAGGCCCTTGAGCGAGACGCGCCTTCTTCAGGCGGATGCGCAGGCCCATCGGCGGCAGCGACGGGCTCGAGCTGTCGCCGGCCTGGTGGCTGGCGGGGTAGACGAAGGCTCGGCCGCGTCCGCGGCGCGGTGAAGCGCAGCGCGTGGTCGATCGAGTGGTGCGCGAGGTCGCCGGCGCGGGCCAGGCCGGGGAGGATCGGCAGCCCGGCGGCGTCGGCCGACGTCCAGCCCTTCGGGCGACGGCCGTTGCGCCGCAGGTTCCAGATCGCGCCCGAGCCGCCGCGCCAGCGCGTGCCGGAGCGGTGCAGGCCGTAGAGCTCGTAGTCGCGGCAGCTCGACTTGTCGACGAGGATCGCGTGGCGGTCGCCGCCGCCCTCGATCTTCACGCCCTTGGGGATCGGGTACGGGCCCTTGTCCGACTCGCCCGCGTAGTCGAAGCCGACCTTGACCTTCTTGGTCTTCCTCGACACGACGGTGATCGGGATCCCGATCGGGCGGCCCTCGTAGCGGCCGGAGCCGAAGTCGGCGTGGACGGGCGAGCCGGCGCCGATCGAGCGCACGTAGGTCGCCGACCGCTTGAGGACCGGGAGCTTGTCGACGCGCCGGTTCCAGTGGCTGGTCTTCGGGAAGATCGGGCAGGCGGGCGCGGCGCCGATCCGATGGGCGGGCGCGGGACCGGCGAAGAGGACCGCGCCCCCGAGCGCCGCGGCGGCCAGGACGCCGGCCGGCAGCGCGCGCCGCACGGGCTAGGCGACGACCGTCAGCGAGGACGGCGCGATCGAGAAGCGCGCCTCGTCGAACTCGCCGATGTAGTCGCCGTCGACCTGGACGGGCACGCCGAGCCCCTCGGTGCCGCGGATCACGACGTCGTCGGCCGAGCACCACGGGGTCACGCGGCGCGAGTCGACGATCTTCGGCCGCTTGGCGAACGCGCGCCAGATCACGGCCGGCATGACGCCGAGCGTGGCCGAGTCGAGGACGACGCCGGCCAGGCGCCCGTTGTCGAGCTCGGCGCCCTCGGCGACCTCGATCGGGCGGTCGTCGAAGAACGTGTACGGGTGGCTGTTCTGGACGATCGCGAGCACGCCCTCGAGCGTCTCGTCGCCGCGGGTCGACCGTCAGCTTGGCCGGCTTGAGCAGGTAGCGGCGCATGAACGTGGAGATCGCCGCGCTCGGTGAAGTACCACTCGCCGAGCCGGACCTTCAGCCGCGGGTGGGCGTCGACGCGCTCGACGACGCGGGCGTCGAGCCCGACGCCGGCCGAGAACGTGAAGTGACGGCCGTTGACCATCGCCGGTGTCGACCTGCCGCGGCGTCGAAGAGATCGGCCACGCGGAGCAGGTGCTCGGTGGCGTCGACGACGTCGTTGGGGATCCCGAGCATCCGGGCGAAGACGTTGGTGCGCCCGCCGGGCAGGCACGAGAGCGCGGTGCCCGAGCCCACGAGGCCGTTGGCCGCCTCGTTGACCGTCCCGTCGCCGCCGAAGGCGACGACGACGTCGTAGCCCTCGTGCGCGGCCTCGCGGCACAGCTCGGTGGCGTGGCCCTTGGCCTGGGTGTCGACGGCGTCGACCTCGTAGCGGCCCTGCAGGGCGTAGACGACGAGGTGCTTGAGCCGGTCGGAGACCGTGCTCGCGTACGGGTTGACGATCACGAGCATCCGCCGGGCGGGGCGCGGTGCGCTCCATCGCCGCGCCGAGGCGCTCGAGGGTCTCTGCCGAGGACGTGGTCACTGGCGGTCCCAACACCGGGCGGCGCCGGGTGTTACAGGCCCTTCTCGCGCGACCTGCGGCGGCGCAGCCGGTCGACGGGGCGCAGCAGCGCGGCGAGGGCCCGCCAGCGGGCCGTCCCGCGCACCGCGTCGAGGTCGGCGCGGGCCTCGGCGGCCAGGCGCTCGCTGGCCTCGAGGCGCTCCTCGAGCGCGTCGATGCGCACGTTCGCGGCGCGCAGCGCCCGCTCGGCCGTCTCGGTGCGGCCCTGCGCGCGCAGCTCGATCCGCGTCAGGCGCGAGATCTCCTCCAGGGCCGTCGGCGCGGGCCCGGGCGGGGCGCCGAGCTCGCGGGCGAGCGCGACGATCTGCTCGGCGTGGGCCGCCGCGTCGTGCTCGCGCTCGACCCGCTCGTAGAGCGCGTGGACCGCGGCGCGGTCCGGCGGCGCGGCGAGCTGCGCGGTCAGGACCGAGGGGTCGAAGGCCGCCGCGGTGGCCCGGCCGGAGAAGCCGTCGGCCTCGAAGCGGTCGAAGGTCTCCGGCGTCACCCACCCGTCGAGGCCGGCCGGGCCGCCGAGCAGGACGGGCCGGCGCGCGGCCAGACCCTCGAGCGCGCAGCGGCCGATCCCGAGCACCGCGTCGGTGCGGGCCAGCTCGCGCTCGGGCTCTGTCGTCGCCGCGCCGCCGATCCCGATCGGCACCGGCTCGAGGCCCGCGGCGCGGATCGCGGCGGGGAAGGCGTCGGCCGTCCCGCCGCCGGCGAGCGTGCCGAACACGGCCACCCGCCGCAGCGTGCGTCGCGCGCGGGGTCAGCCGCCGGTAGCGGTCGAGCTCGATCGGCTGGCGCAGGCGGACGACCCGCGCGGGCAGGGCGAGGGCCTCGACGCGCCGGGCGGTGCGGTCGTTGAGCGCGACGACCGCCTGCACGGTCTCCGGCAGCTGGGGCGGGGTCTGGGCCACGAAGTCGGTCGAGTGCACGACCATGATCCGCGTCGCCTCCGGGACCCGCGCGGCGAGCGCCAGCAGGGAAGCGGCGTCGCCCGCGACGATCACGTCGGCGTCGCCGGCCTCGATCGCCTCGGGCCGGGTCACCCGCAGCTCGCGGCTGCGGGCCATCTCGCTGGCCGCGCCCTCGGCCCAGGTCACGAGCGTCGCCTGGTGGCCGAGCCGCTCGAGCTGCTCGGCCAGCGCGATCGAGTAGACCTCGGTCCCGCCCGGGACCTCCAAGCGCAGGTAGGCGACGAGGACGCGCATCAGATCGTCAGGGCGGCCAGGGCGGACCGCAGCTCGCCGGCGTCGTCGAAGCGCTCGGTGTGACCGTCGGCGTCGATCTGGGGGCGCGGCGCCGGGCTGCGACCGGCGATCACGAGGACGTCGCCCGCGTGGGCGAGCACCGCGGCCCGGATCAGCGCCGAGCGGCGTCCCGGGACGACCTCCATCTCGGTCGCAGGCCGCCGCGCCGCGGACGAGCTCGGCCGGCGGCTCGAGCGGCCCGACGTCCTCCCAGCGCTCGGTCGTCACGACGACGGCGTCGGCCCCGGTCGCGCCGGCGCGGCCCTTCGCCTCCAGGCCGGCGAGGTCGTCGGCCGGCGAGGCGGAGAGCACGGCGATCACCCGGCCGCCGCGCCGCTCGGCCACCGCGCGTGCCGTCGCCGTCGCCGTCGCGAAGCCGGACGGGTTCTTGGCGAAGTCGACCAGCACGTCGAACGGCGCGCCGACGTCGACCCGCGTGCAGCGCCCGACCGGGGCGGGCGTCTCGGCCAGCGCCGTGCCGGCCGCGGCGGAGTCGAGGCCGAGCAGGTCGGCGACGGCCAGCGCCCCGGCGACGTTGGCGGCGTTGTGCGGCCCCGGCAGGCGGGTCTCGAGGAGGCGCTCGCCCGCGGCGTCGCGAACCCCGATCCGGCCGGACTCGAGGTCCCAGTCCAACGGCGTGCCGCGCACGTCGGCCTCGGACGGCCAGCCCGAAGGTCCGTACGGCGCCGCCGCGGTCGCGCAGCTCGGCCGCGATCTCGACGCCGAACCGATCGTCGACGCTGACCGCGGCGCGGGGAGCGCAGGCGCCGTCGCGCAGGAGCAGGCGCCGCTTGATCGCGGCGTAGCGCTCGGGCGTGCCGTGGCGATCGAGGTGGTCGTGCCCGATGCCGGTGAGGACGGCGAGCTCGGGCAGGAGCTGCTCGGAGCGCTCGAGCTGGTAGCTCGAGATCTCGGCCACGACGACGTCGCCGCCGTCCGCGAGCCCGGTCAGCGGGGGCGCCCCGTACGTGTTGCCGCCGAGGACCGGCTCGACACCGCTCGCGCGCAGCAGCGCGGCGATCAGCCGCACCGTGGTGCTCTTGCCGTTGGTCCCGGTGACCGCGATCCACGGGCGGGCATCGAGGCGCCAGCCCACTTCGGCCTCGTCGAGCACCGTCAGGCCGCGGGCGCGGGCCGCGTCGAGCAGCGGGTGGCCGTCGGGCAGGCCGGGGCTGGCCACGACGGTGCGCGGGGTGGGGGAGCGGTCGAGGACGGCCCGCGCGTCGCCACCGATGCGCACGGCGACGCCCTCGGCCTCGAGCGCGGCGGTGTCGTCGCGCTCGAAGGTGCCGATCGCGTCGGCCCAGGCCGCGCTGACGCCCTCACCGTGACCGGCGAGGCGACGGGCGGCCGAGCGGCCCGCGCGGCCGAGCCCGGCGACGAGATACGGGCCGGGCGGAAGCGGGGGCCGCGGCCGCGCGGCGAGGAGCGTCAGTCGTCCAGCGGGGACAGCGGCGCGGTGGCGGCCTGCGGGCCGGCCGGAGCGCCGGGAATGCAGGAGTCGCACAGCGCGACGGGCTGCGCGGTGACGATGCACGAGTCGCAGACCGCGGCGGCAGGTGCGTTGGGGATACACGAGTCGCAGACCGCGGCGACAGGCGAGTCGCAGACGGACGAGCCGGTCTGCGGCTGGGTGCGGTCCTCGACGGTGATGGTGAAGCTCATGTTCCGGGTGACTCCAGACAAAGTGGCTCGCGGTGAGCGCGCATCATAAGCGGGACCTCGGGCGTCGTGCCATCCGACCCGGGTCATGGGAACGGGTGGGGGAGGACCGGCCCGGCCTCGCGCAGGTCGAGCCGGCGACCGAGCTCCCGTCCGTCGCGCGTGCGCACGGGCGCGGCCAGGCGCGCGAGCCCGAGCGGCTCCTGGTCCCAGCCGAAGGAGACGGGCACGAGCCCGGGAACGATCGCCCGGACCACGCGGAAGGGGCGCACGGCCGGCGCGTCGTAGGCCACGAAGAGCGGCTCGCCGACCGGCGCGAGGAGCTCAGCCAACGGCTCGTCCGGGGCGGGGATCTCCCGGGAATCGACCTCCTCGCCGGCGAAGAGGAACTCGTGCGCGGGGGCGTGATCGGGGTGATGGTGCAGCGCGAGGTGGTCCTCGGGGGAGCGCACGGCCTCGGGATCGGCCAGCGCCGCGAGCGGGTTCTCGGCGCCCATGCGGCCGATCATCAGCCCCTCGCCCAGCGCCTTGGCCGCGGCGTCGGCGACGTTCCGCGCGGCGGCGAGTCCGAGTGCCAGCCGGCCCGGGGCGCGCAGCAGGCACAGCACGACGGGGACCGTGTCGAGGCCGAGATCGGCGAGCACGGGTTCCCAGCCCGCCGCGCGCACGGCCGCGAGCCGGTCGCGGGTCGGCTCGGGCAGCGGCGCCTCGGCCAGGCGGCGCGGCGCGACGCCCTGGACCCAGTGCCACATCAGCGCGTCGCGCTCGATCAGCTCGAGCAGCGCGCGCTGCGCCGCCTCGGGCTCGTCGGTGTAGGCGGCGACGCCCGAGCTCGTTCCCGCCGGCCGAAGGTCGCGGTGGCGCGGATCGGAGAAGGGCAGCAGCACCCGCGCGGCCGGGACCCAGCGGCGCGCGCCGCGCGGCGGTGTGCGCGGCCGCCCACAGCGCGGGGCCGTCGGGCAGCGGGCCGAGCGCGCGGGCCTGGCGGTCGTTCGGCGCCCAGATCTCCTCGAAGGCGACGACGTCCTCGAGCTCGTCGGGGGTGGCCCGGCGCAGCTCGACGGCGGAGGCGCGTCCGGCGGCGTGGCGCTCGGCGGCCTCGGCGCGGGCGACGAGCGCGGCGTGCTCGGGGTCGGACTCGGCCCCGTGGGACCAGCCGAGCGAGGGCAGGCGGAGGTTCGGGTTGGCGTAGCGCGCCCGCGCGATCCACGGGGCGTCGCCCGGGATCTGCACCCGGATCGGCGGGAGGACCTCCTGCAGGGCGCCGAGGCGGTGCGGGCGCTCGGCGCCGAGGCCGTCGAGCTCGGCCGGAGGGATGCTCGCGACGACGCCGCGGGCGGACACGACGTGGAAGGCCGACGGGTCGAGGTCGCGGGCGGGGGCGGCGAGGTCGGCGGCGGGCCGGTCGCCGGCCAGGCCAGCGCCGTGCGCGGCGAGCTCGGCGTAGGCGTCGGCCCGCGCAGCCGGCTGCACCCCGCCGGCGAAGGCGTGCAATGCGCGACGGGCGAGCCGCGCCTCAGCGCCCTCGGGCAGCAACAGCACCTCCTCGGCGGTGAAGCACGCCGGCGGCGCGGCCGCTCCGTCGGGGCGCAGCAGGACGTCGGCCAGCGCCAGCGCCCCGTCGGGCACCGCGCCCGGGCTTCCGGCGATCGGCACCGAGCGCTCCGGCGTCGGAGAGCGCGGCGCGCAGCTCGTCGAGCTCGGCGGGCTCGAGGCCGAGGGCGGCGGCTTCATCCGCCGCCGGCGCGCCGTCGGCGAGCGCGGCGACGAGCCGGTGGCGCGCGCCGGGCGTGCCGGCGAGCTCGACGGCCACGACCCGCTCGGGGCCGACGGCGACGATGCCGTCGAGGGTGGCCGCGAGCAGCCACCCGTGGCGGAGCACGTCGCTCACGAGCCGGCGAAGAGCAGCAGCAGCGGCTCGACGTCCTCGGGCAGCTCGAGCAGCGCCGCGACGCCGGCGTCGGCGAACCCGGCGCACGCCCGCACCGGCAGGCCGGTCTCGGCGCCGAGCAGGTAGGCGGTCTGCATCGCCGCGCCGGCCTCCATCAGCGCCAGCCGGTAGCCGCGCGCTCCGTACTTGCGGGCCACGCGGCGCAGGTCGGCCGAGATCGCCACGAGCGGCTCGCCCCGCGCCAGGAGCGGGTCGGTGACCGGGTGCGAGGCGAGCAGCGGCTCGATCGCCGGTGCGCCCACGGCCTGCGGGCGCACCTCGCCGCGCCACGGGTCGTACCACCAGATCCCCGCCGCGAGCGGCCCGAGCGGGCGCCGCAGCAACACGTGGACGACCAGGCCGTAGAGCGCCCCGCCCGAGGGGACGGTCAGCCAGCGGCCGTCCGTGGTGCCGTAGGCGGCGGCGAGCAGAGCGCTGAGCGAGCCCCAGGTCGCGGGCCGCGGCTCGCCCTCGACCCGGCCCGAGACGCGGCGGCGGGCGACCCCGCCGACGTCCGTCGGGTCGGGGGCGAGGGGGACCGGATCGCCGTGGCCGGCCCGCGGCCCGTAGGTCTCGGCCAGCAGCTCGCCGTGCTCGGCCTCGTCGAGATCGGCGCGCAGGATGGGCGAGGGGTTGTCGCCGAGGCGGTGCAGGCGCCGCCAGGCGCGCTCGGAGTCGACCAGGGCGCCGGCCTCGAGCAGGCCGCGGACGAGCTCGTCGGCGTCGGACCCGTGGCGCCCGGCGAGCTCGGCCACCGTCCGGGTCCCGTCGCAGTCGCCGATCACCGCGCGCGCCAGCGCGGCGTCGCCGCGCACGTCGACCGTCCGCGGGCCCACGGCGAAGGCGACCCCGTCGTCGTCCCAGCGCGCCTCGGCGGCCGGCAGGGGCCGTACGTCCTCGATCGGTCGGGCTGCGCATCGGGCGCGGAAGCTACCGCGTGCGCCAGAGCCGGAACCACCCGCACCAGAGGAGGCCGAGCAGCCCTGCCGCGAGCGCCGGCAACGACCACCAGATATGCGGCGGCCGGTAGCCGAACGTGACCTCGTGCGTTCCCCGCGGCACCGCGACGGACTGGAAGATCGGGCCGCGACGGCGCACTGCGGCGTCGCGGCCGTCGACCTGTGCACTCCAACCCGACACGGCGATCTCCCGCCGCATGAGGACGCTCGGTTGCGCGCAGGCCAGGCGGGCGCGACGACGTCCGTCGGCTCGCACCCTGCAGTGGCGCGCGTCGAAATAGGGCGCGGGGTGCGACAGCCGGTAGATCCACGCGCTCGGGCTGCGCGACACCAGCGTGAAGGCGCCGCGCGGCTTCGGCAGCGCGACGTGGGGAGGCGTCAGGACGTATCGCACGCCCGCCGCGCGATAGCCCGCGAGATGGCGGACGAGCATCGTCTGCGGGGTCGGCGCAAAGGGGCTGCGGCCGGCGGCGCGGGTCCCGACGAAGATCGTGGGATCGACGTGGGGATCCAAGGCGCGCTGCACGTAGACGGAGAACCGCCGCAGCGCGATGTCGTTGGAGTTGAGCGAGGCGACCCCGAAGTAGGCGCCGTAGTTCGGCTGGAGGGGACCGAGCGTGAAGAAACGCTGCTCGCCCAGGTGAGACTGCAGGTAGTGCACCGGCGTGAGGTCGACCTCCACGTGCCGCGGGGCCGAGCTGGTCGGCAGGACGTAGAGCGCCCACGCCTCGCCGACGACGAGCGCGCTGACGAGGAGCACCCGCAGGCGCGGCGAGCGAAGCAGGAAGGCGCCGCCGATCGCGAGCACCGTCAGGGCTGCCCAGGCGACCGACACCCGGAAGTACGGGTGCTGGGCGAAGAGCGACCCCAGGTCACGGGTCAGCGAGCGGGCCGAGACCGCGGCGACCGCGACGAGGGCGAGAGTTCCGGCGGCCGCGACCACGCGCCGCCGTGTTCCCTGCACTCGGACGAGGTCGTCGAGGCCGAGGGCGGCGAGCACGATCACGGCCAGCTCCACGGCGGGGAACGCGAAGCGGAAGAACTGGATGTCGTCCATCCGGGGCAGGAAGCCGAGCACGTCGCGGAGCAGCGGCGGGAATCCATACATCCGCGCGAGCGCGAGCGCGAGGAAGGCGGCCAGCGTGACGCGCAGTCCGCGCCGGCCCGGCGACGCCAGCCCGACCACCGCGAGCAGGACCAGCGCCGGCGACAGGTACCCGCCGACCCCCTGCCACGCCGACTGGACCATTCCATGTGGGTCGTTGAACCCGAGGATCGGACCGTAGACGTACGGGAGCAGGAGCATGGAGAGCGCGTGGCCGGACAGGTGGGCATGCGCGTAGGCCCCGGTCTCGTGGGGACCGAGGGCCGCCTGGGAGGCAAACCCTCCCGAGGCGATGAGGGCCGGTGCGGCAAGGAGCACGCCGGTCACGGCTCCGGCGGCGGCCTTGCCGGCGAGACGGGCCTTCTCCCCGCGATCCGCGCACGCGAGACGCCAGACGAGCCAGGCGACCACGAGGAGCCCGTCGAGGTACGCCGTCTCGGGGAACCCGGCGTACAGCGACAGCGCCACCGCGAGGGCAAGGACGCCCCAACCGCCGCGTGCGCGTCGTCGGGTGCGCCCGTAGGCGAATTCCACGCCCAGCAACATGAGCGGCAGGAAGGCGACGGGCAGCATCGCGCCGTGGGCGAACCACGCAAAGGTGCCGTTCAGCGCGAAGGCGACGGCCGCTGCGGCCGCCGGCCAGGTGGCGATCGCGAGCCGTCGCAGGAGGGCGAAGGTCGCAATCCCGGCCAACGCCTCGAGCAACATGCGCTCCAGGAGCTGCCCGTGCCCGAAGAGCGTCAGGAGCGTGGGCGGAAAGAACGCGGCCGACTGCGTCTCGCCGGCCAACGGCGCCCCCGCCCCCGAATACGGATTCCACCACGGGAACCGAAGGTGAACCCAGTCGAGCGCCGCGCGATGACCGAGCGCCTGCGAGATGAACCCGTAGTTCGGATCGATGAACGGCTGGCCGCCCAGATGCCCGGGAACGCTCGAGCTGAGGAGATCGGCCCGCGGGCCGAGGGGGTTCGCCTCGGAGAGGCCGAGCAGATACAGCGCGTTGGCCAGGACGACCGCGCCCACGATGATCCCGATCGCCCAGGCGTCGGGCGAGGCCGGCACGGCGCGCCGCCAGCGCGCCTGAGCTGTGTGCTGTGGCGCGCTCGCGTCCATTGCCCGGCGCGCGGAGTCTAGGCGACGAGGCGCGCTAGCCGAAGGTGAAGGCGAAGCCCGTGACGCCGTGCGGCAGCCGCAGGCGCAGCGTGTGCCGGCCGGCCCGGGGCAGCGACACGAGCGTGTAAAGGCGCTGGCCGGTGACGGTGACCGGGGCGCGGGAGCGGCCGTCGAGCGTGACGCGCACGCGCCGCGGCGTCCCGCCGGCCGAGGAGAGCACGAGGTAGACCTTGGCCGCCTGGTAGGTCGTCGTGATCGTGCCCGAAGCGTCGGCCGGGGTGGCGTCCTCGTTGGTGACCTTCCAGCGCCCGCCGTAGGCGAACTGCGAGAGCTTCAGCGTCCCGCTCGGCGTCGCGTACGCGTGGACCCCGGGCTGCGGCGCCTGCAGCCAGCCCTGCGCGCGCTCGGCGCCGAGGTAGGTCTCCGGCGTGGCGAGCTTGGCCGACGGGATCGGCACGTGCACCGACGTGGCGGGCGGGAGCCGGCGGGCGCCGGCCTCGCGCAGCAGCGCGCGGATCGCCGCCTCGTCCTCGGCGTACTTGCCCTCGCCGAACTGGACGTGGCGCACGATCCCGTGGGCGTCGATCAGGTACTCGGCCGGCCAGTACTGGTTGCCCCACGCCTTCCACGTCCCGTAGGCGTTGTCCTGGGCGATCGGGTAGCGCAGCCCGGCGGCGCGGACGGCGGCCTCGACGTTCGAGGCCTTGTGCTCGAACGGGAACTCGGGCGTGTGGACGCCGACGATCGTCAGCCCGGCCTTGCGGTAGCGGGCGTCCATCGCCTTGAGGAACGGCTGGGTGCGGATGCAGTTGATGCACGTGTAGGTCCAGAAGTCGACGAGGACGACGCGCCCGCGCAGCCCGCGCAGCGTCAAGGGGCGGTCGCCGGGCGTGTTCCACCAGCGCTCGTTGCCGCGGAACTCCGGCGCGCGACCGATGTGCGGCAGCTTGGCCGTCGGGCTCTTGGCCTTGACCGCCTCGAACTTCGGCGCGCCACGCAGGTCGGCCAGCCGGCTGGAGACCGCGTTCGAGCCCTCGAGCGAGCGGGTGGGGTTGACGAGGAAGGCGGGCGCCGACTTGGCCAGCGACTCCTCGAGGGAGATGTCGAGCCGCGTGGCCATCGCCACGCCCGTGAGCAGCAGCACGGCGCCGAGGACGCGGGAGACGGCCGGACCGCGGCCGGCGCGGCGCAGCGCGGCGACGACCCGGCGCCCGCCCAGGGCGAGCACGAGCAGGACGACGGCCGAGCCGAGCGCGTAGGCCAGGGCGATCGCCACGAGCTGGGCGTCGGTCCCCTGCGTGGCGCTGACCGAGATCACCGCGGCGAGGATCGGGCCGGCGCACGGCGCGTAGACGAAGCCGAGCGCGCCGCCGAGCAGGACGCCGGACCAGAACCCGTCGCCGCCCGCCTGCGGGGTGGGCGCGCGGCCGCCGAGCCGCGAGGCGTAGCCCTCGAGGCGGTCGCCGACCGCGGGGACGAGCAGCGCGATCCCGGCCAGTACGAGCACGCCGATCGCCAGCCAGCGGGTGGCATCCCCGGCCACGCCGACGCCCTTGACGACCGAGGCCAGCGCGACGACGGCGAGGGTGAAGGTTGCGACGAGGCCGAGCACGACGCCGAGCGGTCGGCGCCGCCCGCCGCTCGCGCCGGCCGACAGGACGGCGGGCAGCACGGGCAGGACGCACGGCGACACCGCGGTCCCGGCCCCGGCGATCAGCGCGAAGACGAGGAGGAGCGCCACGATCGGATTGTTCGCGACAGAGCTTGCGAGCAGATGAACTCTGGGCGCGCCGGCCGCGGCGCGCTAGAGCCAGTCGCGACGCTTGAAGAAGGCGATCATCCCCGCGAGGATCACCACCATCACGACCATGATCTCCCAGAAGGCGGCGATGCTCTGCTCGCCGGGGACCTTCACGTTCATCCCGAAGATGCTCGCGATCAGGGTCAGCGGCAGGAAGACGACGGACAGCACGGTCAGGATGCGCAGGACGTCGTTGAGCTCGTGGGAGAGCACCGACTCGTTGGTCTGCTCGAGCGCCTCGGCCGTCTCCTTGTAGCCCTCGAGCATCTGCCAGATGCGCTCGGAGGCGTCGTTGATGTCGTCGAAGTAGATCTCGAGCTCGGCCTCGGCCAGGAAGCGCTGCTTGGACTTCTCGAGGTCGGTGAAGACCGCGCGCTGCGGCCGGACGATCTTGCGGAAGTTGATGATCTCCTGCTTGACGTTGGAGATGTCGCGCACGACCTCGCGGGAGCGCTCCTCCTCGAAGATCGCCGTCTCGATGCGCTCGAGCTTGCCGCCCATCTTGCGCAGCATCGGGAAGCCCGCGTCGACGCAGTCGTCGACGATCCGGTAGAGCAGGTGGCCCGGGCCCTTGGAGAACAGCGTCTCGCGGTACTCGTCGTCGCGCCGGCAGCGCTCGAACACGTACTCGAGCGCGTCGAGCGGCTCGTTGGGCAGCGTGATGACGAAGTCGGGGCCGAGGAAGACGTCGAGCTCGGCCGCGTTCAGGCGGCGGACGCGCTGGTCGTAGCGCGGGAAGTGCAGGACGATGAAGACGTAGTCGTCGTACTCGTCGATCTTCGGGCGCTGGTTGCGCGAGAAGACGTCCTCGATGTCCAGCGGATGGAAGTCGAAGTGCTCCTCGAGCCAGGCGCGCTCGGTGGCGCGGGGGCGCTCGACGTTGAGCCAGCGCAGGCCGCCGGACTCGACGGTCTCGACGCGGAGGGTCTCAGGCTCGGGGGCGGCGCCGCCGTTCGAGGCGCGCGAACCGGACCGGCGCAAGCGGGGCTTGGGCAGATTCGGCATTGGAACTTCGCGGCTCGTCGGTCATCGTGGGCACCGGCATGGGATTCGGAGTCTACTCCGTGTATCCTGCGCAATCACATAGCAGTACGCACATCCAGAGGGGTGGAGGGACTGGCCCGTTGAAACCCCGGCAACCATCACGTCGCATCCGCGCGCAGGAAAGGTGCCAATTCCAGCAGGTAGCCAACGAGCAGCCTGGGAGATGTGAGAGGGCGAATACGTCGACCTCCGACATCCAACCCGGAAGCGAGGTCAACGAGAATGCCGCCCGAATCACTCAAGTGCAAGGAATGCCAGGCCGTCTATCCGCTCGACGCGAGCTACGTGTGCGAGCGGTGCTTCGGTCCCCTGGAGGTCGCCTACGCGCCCGTGCCCGCCGACTTCGACGTCGAGGCACAGCGCCGCCGCATCCAGGCCGGACCGCTGAACATCTGGCGCTACCGCGACTTCCTGCCGATCGAGGAGCCGCCCGCGCGGCGGCCTCGCGCCCGGCTTCACGCCGCTGCTCAAGGCCGACCGGCTCGCCGAGCGGCTCGGGATCGGCGAGGTGTACGTCAAGAACGACGCCGCCAACCCGACGCACTCGTTCAAGGACCGCGTCGTCTCCGTCGCGCTCCAGCGCGCCCGCGAGCTCGGCTACGAGGTCGTCGCCTGCGCCTCGACCGGCAACCTGGCCAACTCCGTGGCCGCCCACGCCGCCGCGTTCGGCCTCGAGTCCTACGTCTTCATCCCCGCCGACCTCGAGGAGCAGAAGATCCTCGCCACGGGGATCTACGGCACGCACCTCGTCGCCGTCAAGGGCAACTACGACGACGTCAACCGGCTGTGCACCGAGGTCTCGGGCGAGCACCCGTGGGCGTTCGTCAACGTCAACATGCGCCCGTACTACGCCGAGGGCTCGAAGACCCTGGCCTTCGAGACGGCCGAGCAGCTCGGCTGGGAGATCCCCGACCGCGTCGTCGCGCCCGATCGCCTCCGGCTCGCTGTTCACGAAGATCGCCCGCGGCTTCCAGGAGTGGATCGACATCGGCCTGCTCAAGGGCGAGATCCCCGTCATGTGCGGCGCCCAGGCCACCGGCTGCTCGCCGGTCGCGCAGGCCTTCGACGCCGGGCACCGAGGTCTGCCGCCCGGTCAAGCCCGACACGATCGCCAAGTCGCTGGCCATCGGCAACCCGGCCGACGGCCCCTACGCCGTCGAGCTGGCCAACCGCAGCGGCGGCCGCGTCGACCACGTCTCCGACGACGAGATCCGCGCCGGCATCAAGCTGCTGGCCGAGACGACCGGCATCTTCACCGAGACCGCCGGCGGCGTGACCACGGCCGTGCTGGCCAAGCTCGCCGCCGAGGGCGCGATCGGCCCCGACGAGCGCACCGTCGTCTACATCACGGGCGAGGGCCTGAAGACGATCGACTTCGCCCGCGGCACGTTCGAGACGACGACGATCGCCCCGCGCTACGACGAGTTCGCCGCGACGCTGTCCGAGACCGTCGGGGCGGCCTGATGGCCGTCACCGTCAAGATCCCGACGCAGCTGCGCTCGGCGACGGGCGGGGACGCCGAGGCGCAGGTCGAGGGCGAGACCGTCGCCGAGGTGCTCGACGCGCTCTACGAGGAGTACGGCGAGCTCCGGGACCGGATCGCCGACGGCAGCGCCGGGCTGCGCCGCTTCGTGAACGTGTACCTCGGCGGCGAGGACATCCGCTTCCTCGACGGGCTGGACACGCCGGTCGACGACGGCGCCGAGGTGACGATCCTCCCCGCCGTCGCGGGCGGCTAGACCGCGGTGCCCGAGCACGGCGGGCCGCGTCGCGGCGACGGCGTCGTGCAGTTCTTCGGCCTGCGCTGGGACGCGGCCGACACCGTGCGCCTGACGGTGCGGCCCGACCTGATCAACGGCGCCGGCCTGCTGTCGGGCGTGGCGACCTACGCGCTCGTCGACTACGGGATGGGCTCGTGCCTGTGGCCGCACACCTCCGACGACGAGGCGATCGCCACGCTGAACATCTCGATCAACTACCTGCGCACGGCGACCGAGGGCGACGTGATCTGCCGCACCGTGCTCGAGCGCCGCAACCGCACGGTCGGCGTCCTCTCGAGCCGGGTCGAGGACGAGGCCGGCCGCCTGATGGTGACCGCGACCGGCTCCTACTCGATCTTCGAGCGGCGGCGCGTGGCCGGCTAGGACTCTCGGCAGACGCTCAGACGCCCCGCCTTCGCCAAGTACATCCCGTCGGAGAAGTAGTCGGGCGGCGAGTAGCCGCCGTTGAAGGCGTCGGACTGGACGATCAGCCGCAGCAACGGCGTGTCGTCGCCGGCCAGCGCCGCCCGCACCGCGGCGTCGAGCTCGCGCAGGATCACGGGGTCCGACCCGGAGTCCTGCACGAGGTCGACCAGCCGGCGTGGCGTCACTCGCACGGCGACCGCCTTGCCGTCCACGCCGCGTCCCGACCCCGCGATGGGATGGGCGCGCACACGCTCGACGAGCGCGGCGAGCCGGTCGACGGCGCTCCCGGCGCCCGCCGTCGCCGCGGCGCAGCCGAGGTCGCGGGCGCAGACCCGGTCGAGCGCGTCGCGCCCCGAGCTCCCGCTCGAGGCGTAGTACGGGTCGAGGTCGCGGACGGGATACGAGGAGTCGAGGACGACCGAGCGCAGCACGCCGGGGTAGCGCGCGACGAACGCCTGGGCGAACCAGGTGCCGTAGGAGTCGCCGTAGAGGTGGACCTTCGCGAGCTTCAGGCGGCGCAGGACGGCCCGCAGGTCGGCCGCGGCGTAGGCGGTGGCGAAGAGGTCGGAGGCGTGCACGCGACGCCCTGACGGGTCGCGGTACTTGCGGTCCAGCGCGCGCCCGCAGGCGCCGACGACGCTCGCGAAGCGCTCGCCGTACTCCAGACCGGTCCAGCGCTGCAGGCGCGAGCAGCCGATCAGCGCCGACATCCCCGTGCCGCGCTGGTCGACGAGCAGCAGGTTGTAGGTCTTCAGCAGCGGCCGGTAGGTCCCGGTGTACTCGACGACGCTCCCCGAGCTCGGGTAGCCGGGGCCGCCCTCGACCGCGACGATCGTCCCGCGCGGACGGCCCTTGCCCGAGGCGGGCAGCCACTGCGTAGCCGATGCCGATCCGCGCGCCCTTGGGCCGCGCCGGGTCGAGCGCGCGCCCGAGCGACCCGCACCAGCCGGGCACCCCGGCCGGGCAGCGGTGCAGCGTCGCCCCGCCCACGTGCAGCGTCGCGCGCCCGGCCGCGGCCGGCGCGGCGGTGGCCAGCCAGGCGAGCAGGGCGGCGATGAGGACGGCGCGGCGCAGAGGCACAGCCAATCACTTCACGGCGCGCGAGGGCAAGATGACGGCCATGACCGTCGACCCCCGGGCCGCCAGCGGCTTCGCCACCAACGCCGACTCCTACGAGCGCGGTCGCCCCGGGTACCCCGCGGCGGCGATCGCCGCGCTGGCGGCCGAGTTCGGCCTCGGGCCGGCGAGCACGGTGCTCGACCTCGCGGCCGGCACGGGCAAGTTGACCCGGGTGCTCGTCTCGCTGGCCGGGCAGGTGGTCGCCGTCGATCCCTCGGCCGGGATGCGCGCCGAGCTCGCTCGCCGCGTCCCCGGCGCCGACGTCCGCGACGGCACGGCCGAGGCGATCCCGGCACCCGACGGCGCCTTCGCCGCGGTGTGGGTCGCCGAGGCGTTCCACTGGTTCCGGCCCGCGCCGGCGCTCAGGGAGATCGCCCGCGTCCTCGGGCCGGGCGGCCGCCTCGTGATCCTGTCGAACCGGCCCGCCTGGGACGACGGCGGGCCTCCGTGGCTCGACGACTTCCGCGCGCTGGTGATGCCCTACCAGGACACCGTGCCCGGTGACCGGCATGCCTGGAGCGAGACGCTCGCGGATTCCGTGTCCTTCGTCGACGTCGACTGGCGAACCGCCGACAACGTCCAGCGCCAGTCGCCCGAGGACTTCGTGGCCCAGATCGCGTCGTGGAGCTGGATCGCCAACCTGCCCGAGGCCACGCGCCGCGACCTGCTCGCCCAGGTGGCCGGACTCGTGGCCGGCGAGGACGAGATCGTCCTGCACCTGCGCACCGAGCTGACCATCGCGCGCGCGAAGTCGGCATGATGCGCCGCCATGGGATTGATCGAGGGAGAGAGAGTGGTCGAGATCGACGCGCCGATCGCGCGGTGCTTCGAGATCGCCGCCGACATCGAGCACGCGCCGGCGTGGCAGGGAACGCTCAAGGACGTCGAGGTGCTCTCGACCGACGCCGACGGCCGGGCCGAGCGCGTCGAGACCGAGTCCGACGCCAGCGTGAAGACCGTCAAGGCCCGGCTGCGCTTCTCCTACGAGGAGCCCGACCGCATCGGCTGGGTCCAGGAGAAGGGCGACGTCAAGTCGCTCGAGGGCTGGTGGCGCTTCGAGGAGCTCGGCCCCGGCCAGACGCGCGCGGCGTACGGCCTGCGGGTCGATCCCGGCCGGATGCTCGGGATGCTGCTGCGCGGCCCGGTCGAGGGCAAGGTGCGCGACATGCTGCTCGGCGGCGCCGCCGACGGGCTCAAGGCGCAGGCCGAGCAGGGCTGACGCCCGGGCCGTCGGGGGCGGGGCGGCAAGATGTCCGCGTGCGTCCGCTCTGGCTGATCGTCGGCCCGTTCCTGCTGATCCTCCTGTTCGCGGGGCTGTCGGTGGGGAAGGTGTGGGATCGCGCGACCTGTGACTCCTTCACGTTCCATCCGTCCGCCTGGCGCTCCGCGTCGACGAGCTCGCGTCTGGGCGAGCGCTCGGCCAAGTGGCGCATGGCCCAGGACATCGACGTGTGCGGCACGCTCGACCACGATTCGCGCCGGACGGTGCTCGCCAAGCTCGGCCAGCCCGCCTCCTCGCGCACCGGCACGCTGCGCTGGGAGGTCGGCGACGGCGGCCTGCTCGTCGTGCGCCTGGCCGGGACCCGCGTGGTGGGCGTGAAGGGCCCGAGTTGAGCAAGCCCTCCGCGGAGGCCGGCAAGGCGGCGCTCGCCTTCGGCGCGCTCGGCGTCGTCTTCGGCGACATCGGCACGAGCCCGCTGTACTCGATGCAGACGGTCTTCGAGCGCGACGCGATGCGGCCGGTGCAGGTCAACACGGAGGCGATCTACGGGGTCGTCTCGACGATGTTCTGGACGATCGTGATCATCGTCGCGGTCAAGTACATCCTGCTGATCCTGCGCGCCGACAACCACGGCGAGGGCGGGATCCTCTCGCTGATCGCGATGCTCACCGGCGACGCGCGCTCGAAGAAGGGGCACATCCTCGCCCTGGCCGCCATCGGGGTCTTCGGCGCCTGCCTGTTCTTCGGCGACTCGATGATCACCCCGGCGATCTCGGTGCTGTCCGCGGTCGAGGGCCTCGAGGTCGTCTCGCCGTCGTTCTCGTCCTGGGTCGTGCCGATCGCGATCGCGATCCTCGTCGGCCTCTTCACCGTCCAGCAGCTCGGCACCGCGGCCGTCGGCCGGCTGTTCGGGCCGGTCATGGCGGTCTGGTTCGTCGTGCTCGCGCTCTGCGGCCTGCGCGGGATCTTCCAGCACCCCGCCGTGCTGCAGGCCCTGCTGCCCACGCACGTGATCACCTTCTTCGCCAACGACGGCCTGACCGCGTTCCTCTCGCTCGGCGGCGTGGTGCTCGTGATCACCGGCGCCGAGGCGATCTACGCCGACATGGGCCACTTCGGCGCCCCGCCGATCCGGCGCGCGTGGTTCTACGCCGTGTTCCCGGCGCTGATCCTCAACTACCTCGGCCAGGGCGCCCTGCTCGTCGAGCACCCGAGTCAGATCAGCAACCCGTTCTTCCTGCTCGTCCCCTCGTGGGGGCGCATCCCCATGGTGATCCTCGCCACCGCCGCCACGGTGATCGCCTCGCAGGCGGTGATCTCGGGCGCGTACTCGGTCGCCCGGCAGGCCGGCTCGCTCGGCTACCTGCCGCGGCTGCGGATCATCCACACCTCCGAGCGCTCGGAGGGCCAGATCTACGCGCCGTTCGTCAACTGGCTGCTGTTCGTGGCCGTGATCACGCTCGTGCTCGTGTTCGAGCGCTCGAGCAAGCTCGCCGCCGCCTACGGCGTCGCCGCCTCGGGGACGATCGCCTGCACGACGTTCCTGTTCTTCGTCTGGGCGCGCCGCCAGGGCCGGCCGCTGTGGCTGGTCGTGGCCGCCGCGATCTTCTTCCTCGGCGTCGACCTGACCCTGTTCAGCGCGAACCTCGTCAAGGTCGTCTCCGGCGGCTGGCTGCCGCTGCTCGTCGCCAGCGCGCTGTTCACCGTGATGTCCACCTGGTCGCGCGGGCGCCATCTCGTCACGGGCAAGCGCCACGAGGCCGAGGGCTCGCTGGACGACTTCGTCGAGGAGCTGCACGAGGAGCGCGAGCAGGTCCGCCGCGTCGAGGGCACGGCGATCTTCCTGCACCGCAGCGGCGACACGGCGCCGCTGGCGCTGCGGGCCAACGTGGAGCACAACAAGAGCCTGCACGAGCAGGCGGTGGTCGTCTCCATCGAGATCGAGTCGATCCCGCACGTCGATCCCGCCGAGCGCCTCGAGGTCAACGACCTCGGCTACCGCGACGACGGGATCGCCCACGTGACCGTCCACTACGGCTTCCAGGACGACTTCGACGTGCCCGCCGCGCTGGCCACCGCGCCCGAGCGGGGACTGGAGACGGAGATCGACCTCGAGCGCGCCTCGTACTTCCTCTCGAAGATCGAGCTGATGACGACCGAGGGCGACGGAATGCCGAGCTGGCGCAAGCGGCTGTTCGTGGCGACCTCGAACATCGCCACCGACCCCGTCAACACGTTCGGACTGCCCCGCGCGCGGACGATCATCATGGGCTCGCACATCGAGGTGTGAGGCGATCGTCGGAAACGTGTTCCTCACGTCGCCTTCATCCGGTAGGGTCGCCTCGATCTACCGGCCCAGGAGGGCAGATGACCGAGTTCGACCAGACGATCTCCGACGATTCGCGCGAGCCTTGGGTCGCGCCGCGACTGCAGCGCCTGCCCGTCACGAGCACGAGCTCGGGCCTGCCGCTCAGCATCGAGACGTCGACCAGCGGCAGCGGGCCGAACAGCACGATCATCCAGTACGGGCCGTCCTGAACGCAGGCGGGCGCGGGGTGTGAGAGCGGCGATCCTCGACGCCCCGCACGCGCCGCTTCGCGTCGTCGACCGGCCTGACCCCGAGCCGGGGGAGGGGCAGGTCCTGCTGCGGGTCCTGGCCTGCGGCGTCTGTCGGACCGACCTGCACCTCGTCGATGGCGAGGTGCCGGTCTCGTCCTTCCCGCGGGTGCTCGGCCACCAGATCGTCGCCGAGCGCGTGGACACCGGGGAGCGGGTCGGCGTGCCGTGGCTGGGCTGGGCCGACGGCACGTGCGCCTACTGCCGGTCGGGCCGCGAGAACCTCTGCGACGCGGCGAGGTTCACGGGCGCCGACCTCGACGGCGGCTTCGCCGAGTACACCGTCGCCTCCGAGGCCTTCTGCCTGCCGCTGCCCGACGCGATGGAGCCGACCGAGCTCGCGCCGCTGCTGTGCGCCGGGCTGATCGGCCACCGCGCGCTGCGCATGACCGGCGACGCGGTGCGGCTCGGGATCTACGGCTTCGGCGCGGCCGCGCACATCGTCACGCAGGTCGCGCGCCATCAGGGCCGCCGGATCTTCGCCTTCACCAAGCCCGGCGACGAGGCGGGGCAGGCGTTCGCCCGCGAGCTCGGGGCCGAGTGGGCGGGATCCGCCGAGGACGACCTCCCGGAGGAGCTCGACGCCGCGCTGATCTTCGCGCCGGCCGGCGAGCTCGTCCCCGCCGCCCTGGCCGCGGTGGCCAAGGGCGGGATCGTCGTCTGCGGGGGGATCCACATGAGCGACATCCCGTCGTTCTGCTACGACCTGCTGTGGGGCGAGCGCACGCTGAAGTCCGTCGCCAACTTGACCCGCGACGACGGCCGCGACTTCCTCGCGCTCGCGCCCGAGGTGCCGGTGCGCACGACGGTCACGACCTACGACCTCGACCATGCGGGGCAGGCGCTCGACGACCTGCGCGCGGGGCGGTTCCGCGGCGCGGCGGTCGTCGTGCCGGCTGAGCGCCGGCCTCAGCTCGGCGTCCACTCCGGGTGCTGGCGCTTGAGGGCGCGGTAGCGCGCGTCGACCGCTTCGCGCTCGGCGACCCAGGCGCCGACCTGCTCGCGCGGCGCGTTCTCGCGGCGAAGCTCCGAGCCGCGGGCGTCGAGCTCCTTGAGCTGCTCGCGCAACGCCTCGAGCTGCGCGGCCGGGCCCGAGGGGAGGGGCGTCTCGGCCACCGTCGCGAACGCCTCCTTGCGCTGGCGCTGGCCCGTCTCGCGCTCGCCGCGGATCTGCGCCTCGTCGACGGCGATCTTCGAGCGATCCGCGGAGTCGTAGCGGACCGGCACCGTGGCGCCGAGCCGCAGCAATCCCGCGTCCCTGACGTGCAGGCGGGATTCGAACGTCCTGGACGGCGCCGTCGTCGAAGGTCACCTGGACCTTGACGTCGTACGCGCCGGAGCCGCCGTAGTTGGTCGCGATCTTGTCCGAGTCGGATTCGATCAGCAGGCCCTGGGCCTGCGCCCCGTCGCGGAGCAGCTTGCGGTTTCCGAACATGGCAGGCGACGCTAACGGCCGGACCGATCCCGTGCATGAGAGGCCCTGAAGGAGCGATCTGCCATCGTCCGGGCCCCGCGAGCGACTCGCGGGCGCGCATGTCATCCGAGACCCTCGCCACCGTCCAGCGCCGCGACATCGCGTTCGAGGTCGACGGCACGACCTGCGCCGCATGGCACGTTCGCGCGCCCGCCACGCGCGACGGCACTCCGCGTCCCTGCGTCGTCATGGCGCACGGATTCACGATGGTGCGCGACGCGCGCCTGCTGCCCTACGCCGAGCGCTTCGCCGCCGAGGCCGGACTCGACTGCCTCGTCTTCGACTACCGCTGCTTCGGCGCCAGCGAAGGTCAGCCGCGCCAGTGGCTCGACGTGGACCGACAGCTCGAGGACTGGCGCGCGGCGATCGCGTTCGCGCGATCGGGCGCGCTGCCCGACGTCGACACGGAGCGAATCGCCCTGTGGGGCACGTCGTTCAGCGGCGGTCACGTCGCCGCGATCGCCGGCCGCGATCCCGACCTCGCCGCGGTGATCAGCCAGGTGCCCTTCGCGGGGCTCGGGGGCCGCCCGCCGGGGGCGCCGCGCCGCCTCGGCCACCAGGCACGGATGGTGCGCGCCGCGGTGGCCGACGTCCTCTCCCAGCGGCTGCGAGGGCGCCCGCGAACGATCCCCGTCGTCGGGGAGCCCGACGAGTTCGCCGCCTTCAACCTGCCGGGCGCCAGGCAGCAGCTTTCGGTGCTCCTCGACGAGGGAACGACGTGGGAGAACGCCTTCACGCCGCGCGTCATCCTCCAGATGGCCCGCTACCGGCCCTTCGCCGGGGCCGCGCAGATCACGGCGCCGTGGCTCGTCGCCGTCTGCGACCCCGACTCGATCACACCCGCGAGCGTCGCCGTCGCGCGGTCGGCCCCGGCACCGAACGTCGTGGTCACCCATCACGACCACGAGCACTTCGAGGTCTACCGTGGAGCGCCGTTCGAGGCGATCGTCGAAGAGCAGGTGGCGTTCCTGCGCAAGCACCTGGGCGGCAATCCGATGATTTGATGTCGAGAAGCTCCGGTCGGCTCCGCTCACCAGGTGAAGGGCCACGACAGGCGCGGCCCACGACACCAGGAGACCACCATGCCGAAGTACCTGATCCTCAAGCACTACCGCGGCGGACCGGAGCCGCACCACCCCTTCCCGCCGATGGACCAGTGGGCGCCGGAAGACGTGGAGGCGCACATGGCCTTCCTCCGCAACGTCCGCACGGTGCTCCAGGAGAGCGGCGAGTTCGTCGACGCGCAGGCGCTCACGCCCGAGCGGACCTGGGTGCGCTACGGCGGTCCGGACGCCGCGCCGGTCACGACCGACGGCCCGCTGCCCGAGACGAGCGACCTCATCGCGGGCTGGTACATCATCGACGTCGAGTCGCGCGAGCGCGCGCTCGAGGTCGCGGCCTACGTCTCCTCCGAGCCCGGCCCGGGCGGGGAGCCGCTCCACGAGTGGCTCGACGTCCGGGAGATCATGTGGCAGGCGCCCTCGGGCGACTGAGCCGGTCGTGATCGACCCATCGGCGCGACGGCTGGACGAGGGCGCGCTCCGCGCCCTCGTCCCTCGCGTGCTCGCCGGGCTGGTCCGGCGCGGCGAGGACTTCGACGCCGCCGAGGACGCGCTGCAGGAGGCGCTGCTCGAGGCCCTGCGGGTGTGGCCCGAGCACCCGCCCCGCGACGGGCAGGCGTGGCTGGCCACGGTCGCGAGCCGGCGGCTCGTCGACGCCCGCCGCAGCGAGGCCGCCCGGCAGCGCCGCGAGGAGGTGGACGTCCGCCGAGCCGCCGTCCGGGCCCACGGAGGAGGGCGACGACACCCTCTTCCTGCTCTTCTGCTGCTGCCATCCCGACCTCGCGCCCGCCTCCCAGGTCGCGCTGACCCTGCGCGCCGTCGGCGGCCTCACGACCCGGGAGATCGCCGACGCCTTCTACGTGCCGGAGGCGACGATGGCGCAGCGGATCAGCCGGGCCAAGCGCACCCTGCGCGGGCGCCGGCTGGACCGGCCCGGCGATCTCGCCGTCGTGTTGCGCGTGCTCTATCTCGTCTACACGGCCGGCCATGCGGGCCGGGTGGACCTCGCGAGCGAGGCGATCCGGCTCGCCCGCCAGCTCACCCTCGCCACCGAGGAGCCGGAGGCGCGGGGATTGCTCGCGCTGATGCTCCTCAACCATGCCCGCCTCCCGGCGCGGTACGACGCCGAGGGTCGCATCGTCACACTCGACCGCCAGGACCGTGGCCTATGGGACACCCGCGAGATCGCCGAGGGCGTGCGGGTGCTGCAGTCGGCGCTGGCCATGGAGCGCCCCGGCCGCTACCAGATCGAGGCCGCCATCGCCGCGCTGCACGACGACGCCGCGAGCGCCGAGGAGACCGACTGGCTGCAGATCCTCGCCTGGTACGACGAGCTCGTCGCGCTCACGGCCGAGCCGGTGCGCCAGGACCCTGCCGCGGTGCTCGGGCGCGCGGTCGCGGTCGGCCACGTCCTCGGGCCCGCCGCCGGGTTGAGCGAGGCCGACCGGCTGCGCGAGGTGCTCGGCGAACGCCACCGGTGGCACGCGGTCCGCGGCCATCTCCACGAGCTCGGCGGCGACCTTCCCGCCGCCGCGACGGCGTACGCGGAGGCCGCTCGCCGGGCCACGGATCTCGCCGAGCGCGACCACCTGGTGCGGCAGGCGTCCCGCGTGCGGGCTCAGCGGACGGTCGGGACGTAGACCAGCTGCTGCACGCGCCCGTCGAACGGCCGCGAGTCGACGAGCTAGGCCGGGAGACCGGCCGTGCGGATCCGGGGGTCCAGGCGCACCAGGACGAGGTCGACGGCGATGCCGAGCACCACGATCGGCACGGCCGACCACATCGAGAGCGCCTGGATCATCGCGATGTCGGTCACCGGGTTGCCGTTGATGTCGAGCACCTTCCGGTCGCTCGCTGCATGTGGATGAAGAACCCCGGAACGGCGAACACCCACTCGACGAGGATGAGGTTGAGGACGATCAGCGGAAGCGAGACGCCGACGAACGACGCCGTCTGGGTGTAGGCGGGGGGCGCGATGTGCAGCGACATCACCTGCCGCGGCGCGACTCCCTTGGCGACGGCGGTCTGGACGTACGGAGCGTCCGCTACCTGCCGGAGGGAGACCAACGTCACGCGCAGGCACATCGCCGCGAGCGGCGCCGCGAGCACCAGCCACGGCACGGCGAGCACGATGGAACCACACCCAGGGGTTCGTCCACGGCTCGGCCCACTCCGGGTTGGCGTCGAAGAACCCCGGGATCCTGAGGACCCCGAACGACGAGTTGAACATGAGGATCAACAGGAGGCCGCTGCACGTAGACCGGCGTGCAGTACGTCGCGGTGGCGACCGCGTCCACCGCCCGCGCGCGGCGAGTGCGCGGGCGGCGAGCGCACCACATCGCGCCGAGGGCCCCGGCGGCGATGCCGATCACCAGCGCTCCGCCGATCAGCCACAGGTCGGCGGCGAAGCCGCGCGCGAACATCCCTTGGATCGGGGGGCATCCCGGCCAGCCGCACGCCACCCCCCAGTCGAAGTGCAGGAATCCACGCTCGAGATCCGTCCACGTGCCGCTGAGCACCGGCGCGCCGTGATAGCGGTCCGAGAACAGGGCTCGGGGGATGCCGTACGTCAGCAGGGCGACTCCGAGCAGCGTCAGCGCCCCGAGCGCCAGCCTGCGTGCGAGCCACGGGAGCAGTCCGGTCAAGCGCGCCCCCGAGGCCTCACCCGCCGGAGCGTATTCAGTGGCGCCAGAGCTTCGAGCCCTCGCGCCGCGGGTCATGGGTGCAATCTGCCGTGATCCCAGGTGCCACTTCTATCCGGTTCGCGGCTTACGGTCTTGATCCAAATGATCAACGTGAACCAGAGCGACGTGACGCTCGTTGGCGGCACGGTCGTCGTCGTCGACGCGCCGCCAACCGTCGTGCATCGCAACATCGCGGACGCGCAACGCGAGGCGAGCCTCTGCGAGTGCGTTGTCGCCGGACGCGAAGAGCACGTCTGGGTCAACCCGGCGACGGTCCTGATCGTCGCCGCGCACGAAGAGCAGCACCGCGGCGCTGGCTTCGGGTAGCTCGCAGGGATTCCGCGGAGCGCGCCCGGCTGGATTCGAACCAGCGACCTCCTGCTCCGGAGGCAGGCGCTCTATCCACTGAGCTACGGGCGCGTGCGGGGCATCATAGGGCGCGATGCGCCTCGCGATCCTCTCCGACACGCACATGCCCAAGGGCGATCGCGCACTCCCCGAGGCGTGCGTCGAGCGGCTCCGCGCCGCCGATCTGATCCTCCACGCCGGGGACCTGATGACCCTCGAGGTCCTGTGGGAGATCGAGACCTACGGGCCGGTCATGGCGATCCGCGGCAACGTCGACGACTGGGACACCCGGCGCAAGCTTCCCGAGCGCCGCGTGGTCGAGGCCGAAGGCGCGCGGATCGGGATGATCCACGACTCCGGCCCGGCGGCCGGGCGCATCGGGCGCCTGCGCCTGGCCTTCCCCGACGCCGACGCGGTCGTGTTCGGCCACTCGCACATCCCCCTGCACGAGAGCGACGCCGCGAGCGGCTTCCAGATCTTCAACCCGGGCAGCCCGACCGAGCGCCGCCGCTCGCCCGCGGCACACGATGGGCGAGGCCGTCGTGACCGAGGGTCGGGTCGAGTTCAGCCTGATCGACCTCGACTAGGCTCGGCCGGCGATGGACCTCTCCGTCTTCTTCGCCGGCACGGCCGGCTCGGTGCCCGCCGCGCGGCGCGGGCTGCCGGCCGTCCTCGTGCGCCGGGGCGGCGACCGGATCCTCTTCGACTGCGGGGAGGGCACGCAGCGCCAGCTCGTGCGCTCGGTCGGGCTGGCCGACCTCGACGACATCTTCATCACCCACTTCCACCTCGACCACTGGCTCGGCCTGCCCGGCCTGCTGAAGACCTTCGACCTGCGCGACCGCGACCGGCCGCTGACGATCCACGGGCCGCGCGGGCTCGACGAGCTGATCGCCTCGCTGCGCTTCACCTTCGGCCGCCTCGGCTATCCGCTGCGCATCGCCGAGCTCGAGCCCGGCCAGCCCGTACGCCGCGACGGCTACGAGATCGTCCCGGTCGCGGTCGACCACCGCACGAGCCAGGCCTTCGGCTACGCGCTGGTCGAGGACCACCGCCCGGGGCGCTTCGACCCCGACCGCGCCGCGGCGCTCGGCGTCAGCCCCGGCCCGGACTTCGGCCGCCTGCAGCGCGGCGAGGCGGTCGGCGGCGTCGAGCCGGCCGACGTCATGGGGGAGGGCCGGCTCGGGCGCAAGGTCGTGATCTCCGGCGACACCTCGCCGTGCGACGGGCTGCGGATCGCCGCCCACGCCGCCGACGTGCTCGTCCACGAGGCGACCTTCGCCGACGAGGAGGCCGACCGCGCGCGCAAGACCGGCCACTCGACCGCCGCCCAGGCCGCGCGGCTGGCGGCCGAGGCCGAGGTCAAGCTGCTCGCCCTCGTCCACCTCTCCACGCGGTACTTCGGCCCCGAGCAGCGCGACGAGGCGCGGGCGATCTTCCCGCGCACCGAGGTCCCGCGCGACTTCGACGCGATCGAGATCCCGCTGCCCGAGCGCGGCGAGCCGGAGCTCGTGCGCGGCGACGACCGCCGCCGCCCGGCGACCGCGCCGAGCGCCTAGACCGCGCCGCCGAAGGGCACGACCGGAAAGGGCGGATCCCAGTCCGCGGGCTTCCACAGCGACAGCTCGACCATCAGGTCGTCGGGGTCGTGGAAGAAGCACGAGACGAGCGGCCCGAAGTCGGTCACCTGACTCGGCTCGTGGCCGGCGGCCTCGAGCCGGTCGCGGATCGCCACGAAGGCGTCGGCGTCGATCGCCTCGAGCGTGAAGTGGTCGATCGGGCCGTGGTCGAAGGCCTCGCGCCGGCCGCGCTTGATCCGCCGCGGGCGCTCGAAGACGTGGAGCACCGTGGTGGCCCCGATCCGCAGGAAGCCGTGTCGCGGCCCGAACTCGCCGGGCTGCAGGCCGACGAGCTCCGCGTCGAACATCTCGCGGTAGAACGCGACCAGCCGCGGGAGGTCCTCGGTGGCGATCGCCACGTGGCCCACTCCGCGCAGCAACGGTCGTTCGGCGTCCATGCCCATATCCTGACGCTCCGTGGAGCCGACCCGCGAGATGCACGAGCCCACGCAGTACGAGCCGCACCATGGCGGCGGCGACGGTCCCGGCTGGTTCGGGGTCCTGGTCGGCGGCGCGGCGGGGATCCTCGCCGGGCTGGTGATCGCGCTCGCGCTCGGGATCGGGTCCTCGACGACCACGAAGACCGTCACGTCGCGGGCGGCGACGCCGCCGGCCAACGTCGATCCCGGCGGCACGGTGGTCACCGTCACGGCCGTGCCCGACGTGATCGGCCTGCGCCTGGACATCGCCAAGCAGCGCATCCGCCGCTCGGGCTTCGACGTCAGCGTCAAGGGCGGCGGGCTGCTCGGCGTCGTCGTCGAGCAGAACTGGCGCGTCGTGGCCCAGGACCCGCCGGGCGGCAACAAGCGCGAGCAGGGCTCCTCGGTCACGCTCGACATCGACCGCAACTAGCGGTCCGCAGGGCCGGCGCGGGCTGTTTCCGTCCGCCGGCCACTGCTAGGTTGAACACCGACAGGCCGTTCCTTTAACCCGGTCCGGAGAGACCAGGAAGGAGCCACAGACGTGGAGCCCCAGACCGTCGTCCTCGACCGGGACGACATGCGCCGCACGCTCGTGCGGATCGCGCACGAGATCGACGAGAAGAACCCCGACCGGGACCTCGCGATCGTCGGCATCCACCGTCGCGGCGCCGTCCTCGCCGCTCGCCTGCACGCGCTGCTCGCCGACCTGCGCGACGACGAGACCGTCCCGCTCGGCGACATCGACATCGCCTTCTACCGCGACGACATCGCCACGCGGGAAGCCCCGGTCGTCCACGCCTCGCACCTCGACTTCGGCCTGCCCGGCCGCACGGTCGTGATCGTCGACGACGTCCTCTACACGGGGCGCACCGTCCGCGCCGCGATCGAGGCGATCTTCGACTACGGGCGCCCCGACCGCGTCCAGCTCGCCGTGCTGGCCGACCGCGGCCACCGCGAGCTGCCGATCCGCCCCGACTACGTGGGCAAGAACCTGCCGACCTCGTCGGCCGAGCGCGTGAACGTGCGCGTCTCCGAGCTCGACGGGGTCGACGAAGTGACCGTGACGCAACTGCAGGAGGCCTCCGCGGCATGAAGCATCTGCTGTCGATCGAAGACGTCTCGCGCTCGGACATCGAGCGCATCCTCGACCGCGCGAGCTCGTTCGAGGCGGTGGCCGGGCGGGAGATCAAGAAGGTTCCCGCGCTGCGCGGGCGCACCGTCGTCAACCTCTTCTACGAGGCCTCCACGCGCACGCAGTCCTCGTTCGACCTCGCGGCCAAGCGCCTCTCGGCCGACCTCGTGACGATCAAGGCGACGGGCTCCTCGGTGGAGAAGGGCGAGTCGCTCAAGGACACCGTGCAGACGCTCTCGGCCTACAGCCCGGCGGCGATCGTGATCCGCTCGCCGCGCGTCGGCGCCGCCGACCTCGTCGCCCGCTGGAGCCCGGCCGCCGTCGTCAACGCCGGCGACGGCAAGCACGAGCACCCCACCCAGGCGCTGCTCGACGTGCACACGCTGCGCTCGCGGATCGGCTCGCTCGACGGCGTGCAAGATCTGGATCGTCGGCGACGTCCTGCACTCGCGCGTCGCGCGCTCGAACATCCTCGCCTTCCGGCGCATGGGCGCCTCGGTGACCGTCGCCGGGCCGCCGACGCTGATCCCGCGCGGGATCGAGGCGCTCGGCTGCGACGTCGAGGTCACGCTCGACCGGCTGGGCGAGGCCGACGTCGTCTACGCCCTGCGCATGCAGCACGAGCGCATGAGCCAGGCCTTCGTCCCGTCGCTGCGCGAGTACGCCCGGGAGTACCAGATCGGCACCGCGCGCCTGCGGCCCGGGCAGATCCTCATGCACCCGGGCCCGGTCAACCGCGGCGTCGAGCTCTCGGCCGAGGTCATCGACGGCCCGCAGTCGGTCATCACCGCCCAGGTCGAGTCCGGCGTCGTCGTCCGCATGGCGGTGCTCTTCGAGCTGCTCGCGGGATCCGAGAGCGCCGCGGCGGCGAGCGCGCCCGCTCCCGCGGAGGTCGGCGCATGAGCCTGACCCACCGCGCCGCGCCGGCCGAGGACCTCGTGATCCGCGGGGCGCGGGTGCTCGATCCCCGCGAGGGCGTCGACGCCGCGCAGGACGTGCTGATCCGCGACGGCGCGATCGCCGAGCTCGGCCCGTCGATCGCCGACCGACGCCGCCGAGCTCGACGGCGCCGGCCGCGTGCTCGTCCCCGGCTTCGTCGACCCCCACGTCCACTTCCGCACGCCCGGGCCAGGAGCACAAGGAGGACCTGGCCAGCGGGACCGCGGCGGCGGCGGCCGGCGGCTACGTCGCCGTGGTCTGCATGCCGAACACCGACCCGACGGTCGACGACCCCTCGGTCCTGCGCGCGCTCGTCGAGCGCGCCGCGGTCGAGGCGCTGATCCCGACCGGCTTCACTCGCCTCGATCACCCGCGGCCTGGCCGGCGCCGAGCTGACCGAGATGGCCGCGCTGCAAGGAGGCCGGCGCGCTCGGCTTCACCGACGACGGCAAGCCCGTCGTCGCGGCCGGGATGCTGCGGCGCGCGCTGCAGTACCAGAAGCTCGTCGGCCTGCCGCTCGCCCTGCACGAGGAGGACCCGTCGCTCTCGCTCGACGGCGTCATGCACGAGGGCGAGGTCTCGGCCCTGCTCGGCATGGCCGGGATCCCGTCGGTCTCCGAGTCGACGCTCGTCGCCCGCGACGCGGCGCTGGCCGGCTACGAGGACGGCCGCGTCCACTTCCAGCACCTCTCCGCGATCGAGTCGGTCGAGGCGCTCCGCGCGGCCAAGGCCGAGGGGATCCGCGCGACCGGCGAGGCCTCGCCGCATCATCTCGTCCTGACCCACGAGGCGGTCCGCTCGCTCTCGACCGAGCGCGAAGATGAACCCGCCGCTGCGCTCCGAGGCCGACCGCCAGGCGCTGATCGCCGGCCTGCAGCGACGGGACGATCGACTGCATCGCCACCGACCACGCCCCGCACGCGCGCCACGAGAAGGAGGTGCCCTTCGAGGAGGCGCCGATGGGGACGACCGGCCTGGAGACCGCGTTCGCCGCGGTCTTCACCGACCTCGTCGTGCCCGGTGTCGCTGACCCTCGAGCTCGTCGTCGACAAGCTCTCGGCCGGCGCGGCGACGCTCGACCTGCCGCTGCCGCGGATCGCCGCGGGCGCGCCCGCCGACCTCGCGCTGCTCGACCTCGACGCGACCTGGGAGGTCGGCGCCGAGGGCTACGCCAGCCGCGCGGAGAACTGCTGCTTCCACGGGCGCACGCTGCAGGGCCGCGTCGAGGCGACGATCGCCGCCGGCTCGCTCGTGTTCGCCCGGGACCGCGCCGCCGCCGGGGTCGGCGTCATGAGCCACCCGAGCCTGCTCGATCGCGACCGCGCCGCGCTCGTGGTGGTCGACGTGCAGGAGGCCTTCCGGCCCGCCGTCGAGGCCTTCGAGGGCACGGCCGGCCGCGTCGCCGTGCTCGTCCGCGGCGCCCGCGAGCTCGGGGTCCCGGTCCACGTGACCGAGCAGTACCCCAAGGGCCTCGGGCGCACGGTCCCGGAGGTCGCCGACGCGCTCGGCGACGACGCCGACGTCGAGAAGACCGTCTTCTCCGCCTGCCGCGCCGAGGGCTTCGACCTCGACGGCCGCGATCAGGCGATCGTCTGCGGGATCGAGACCCACGTGTGCGTCTCGCAGACGGTCCACGACCTGCTCGACCAGGGCGTGCAGGTCCACGTCGCGGTCGACGCGGTCTCCTCGCGCGCCAGCGCCGACAAGCAGGTCGGGCTGGACAAGATGGAGCGCGCCGGCGCGCTGCCCTCCTCGGTCGAGACCGCGCTGCTCGAGCTCGTCGGCGCCGCGGGCAGCGACGAGTTCAAGGCCATCCAGGGGCTGATCAAGTGACCGACGCCTTCGTCCTGCTCGAGGACGGCACCCGCTTCGACGGCGAGCCCGTCGGCGCGAGCGGCCACGACGACCGGCGAGGTCGTCTTCACCACGCCGATGTCCGGCTACCAGGAGTCGGTCACCGACCCGTCGTTCGCCGGGCAGATCATCACCTTCACCTACCCGCACGTGGGCAACTACGGCGTCTCGGCCGAGGCGATGGAGTCCGACCGCATCCACGCCCGCGGGGTGATCATGCGCGAGGCGGGCAACGGCGAGGACGCGCCCGGCGCCGAGGGCGGCTGGCTCGACTGGCTGCGCGACTGCGGCGTCCCGGGGATCACCGGCGTCGACACCCGCGCGCTCGTGCGCCACCTGCGCGACGCCGGCGCGATGCGCGGCGGGATCTTCGCCGGCATCTCGGAGGCCGAGGCCCGCGACCTCGTCGCCGCCGAGCCCGAGATGAACGGGCAGGATCTGGCGCGGACGGTGACGCCCGGCGAGCATGCAGTTCCTCGACGGCCCCGGCCCGCGGATCGCGCTGATCGACACCGGCGTCAAGGGCTCGATCGTGCGCCAGCTGCAGCTGCGCGGCGCGGCGATCGAGCTGCATCCCTGCACCGCCACGCCCGAGGAGCTGCTCGCCGGCGGCGCCGACGCGGTCTTCCTCGCCAACGGCCCCGGCGACCCCGCCGCCCTGGACTACGTCGTCGAGACCGTCCGCGGCGTGATCGGCAAGGTGCCGGTGTGGGGGATCTGCCTCGGCCACCAGCTGCTCTGCCGCGCCGTCGGCCTGGAGACCTACAAGCTCCCGTTCGGCCACCGCGGCGCCAACCACCCGGTCAAGGACCTCGGCTCGGGCCGCATCGAGATCACGAGCCAGAACCACGGCTTCGCGGTGCTCGCGCCCGGGCGGCGGCCACACGATCGACGAGGACGAGGCCGTGCGCTGGGACACCGACTACGGCGTCGCCGAGCTGAGCCACGTGAACCTCTACGACCGCACCGTCGAGGGCCTGATCCTCCGCGACGTCCACGGCGCGACGGTCCAGTACCACCCCGAGGCCGGCCCCGGCCCGCACGACGCCCTGCTACTAGTTCGACCGCTTCCTCGGAGGCGGTGTCCGCCCATGCCTCGACGCGACGACATCCACAAGATCCTGATCATCGGCTCGGGGCCGATCGTGATCGGCCAGGCGGCCGAGTTCGACTACTCCGGCACGCAGGCCTGCAAGGTCCTGCGCGAGGAGGGCTTCGAGGTCGTCCTCGTCAACTCCAACCCGGCGACGATCATGACCGACCCGGAGTTCGCCGACCGCACCTACGTCGAGCCGCTGCTGCCCGGCCCGCTCGAGCAGATCATCGAGCGCGAGCGCCCCGACGCGATCCTGCCGACGCTCGGCGGCCAGACCGCGCTCAACCTGGCCAAGGCGCTGTACGAGAACGGCACGCTCGAGAAGTACGACGTCGAGCTCATCGGGGCCAACTACGACGCGATCCACCGCGCCGAGGACCGCGACCTCTTCCGCATCACGATGGAGGAGGCCGGGCTGCGGATGCCGCGCTCGGCGATCGCCACCACGATCGAGGAGGCCCGCGGCTTCCTCGCCGACATCGGCCTGCCCGCGATCGTCCGGCCCGCCTTCACGCTCGGCGGCCGCGGCGGCGGGATCGCCCGCACCGAGGAGGAGTTCGACGCGCATCGCCGCGCGCGGCATCGACGCCTCGCCGATCTCGCAGGTCCTGATCGACCAGTCGGTGCTCGGCTGGGGCGAGTTCGAGATGGAGGTGATGCGCGACCACGCGGACAACGTCGTGATCATCTGCTCGATCGAGAACCTCGACCCGATGGGCGTGCACACCGGCGACTCGGTCTGCGTCGCGCCCCAGCAGACGCTCACCGACCAGCCAGTTCCAGATGCTGCGCGACCAGGCGATCGCAGGTCATCCGCGCCGTCGGGGTCGAGACCGGCGGCTCCAACGTGCAGTTCGCCGTCAACCCGGCCACCGACGAGGTCCTCGTCATCGAGATGAACCCGCGCGTCTCGCGCTCGAGCGCGCTGGCCTCGAAGGCCACCGGGTTCCCGATCGCCAAGATCGCCGCGCGGCTGGCCGTCGGCTACACGCTGCAGGAGATCCCCAACGACATCACCCGCGCCACGCCGGCGAGCTTCGAGCCGACGATCGACTACGCCGTGGTCAAGTGGCCGCGCTTCGCCTTCGAGAAGTTCCCGGGCTCGGACGCCGGCCTGACGACCCACATGAAGTCCGTGGGGGAGGCCATGGCGATCGGGCGCACCTTCGAGCAGGCCTTCGCCAAGGCGATGCGCTCCCGCGAGCTCGACGAGACCTGCCCGCCGCCGGCGGCCGACGACGACCTGCTCGACGCGCTGGCCGCGCCCGGGCCCGACCGCTGCGACCTGCTGCTCGAGGCGCTTCCGCCGCGGGCATCGCGATCGAGGACCGTCCACGCGCCGCACGAGCATCGACCCCTGGTTCCTGCGCCAGCTCGCGCCGCTCGCCGACGACCCCGAGGCGCCCTTCCGCGGCCTCGAGCGCTCCTTCAAGTCGGTCGACACCTGCGCCGCCGAGTTCCCGGCCGAGACGCCGTACTTCTACTCGGGCTGGGAGCGCGAGGCCGAGCACGAGGTGCGGCCGCGGCGACAGGGCGAGCGTCGTCATCCTCGGCTCGGGCCCGAACCGGATCGGCCAGGGCATCGAGTTCGACTACTGCTGCGTCCACGCCGCCCAGACCGTGCGCGAGTCCGGCCGCGACGCGGTGATGCTCAACTGCAACCCGGAGACGGTCTCGACCGACTACGACACCTCCGACCGCCTGTACTTCGAGCCGCTGACGCTCGAGGACGTCCTCGCGGTGTGCGAGATCGAGCAGCCCGAGGGCGTGATCGTCCAGTTCGGCGGCCAGACGCCGCTCAAGCTCGCCGCCGGCCTGCAGGAGGCGGGGATCCCGCTGCTCGGCACGCCGGTCGACGCGATCGACCTGGCCGAGGACCGCGGGCGCTTCGGCGCGCTGCTCGAGCGCCTCGGCTACGCAGGCGCCGCCCTACGCCACCGCGCATCGGCGCCGGCGAGGCGCTCGGCCAAGGCCCCGAGACGTCGGCTTCCCGCTGCTCGTGCGCCCGAGCTACGTGCTCGGCGGCCGGGCGATGGAGATCGTCTACGACGAGGCCGGGCTCGACCGACTACCTGGCGCGCACCGGCCAGCGGCCGACGGCCCGCAGCGCGAGATCTTCCTCGACCGCTTCCTCGAGGACTCGATCGAGATCGACGTCGACGCGCTGTGCGACGGCGAGGACGTGTGGATCGGCGGGATCATGCAGCACGTCGAGGAGGCCGGGATCCACTCCGGCGACTCGGCCTGCGTCCTGCCGCCGCACTCGCTCGGCGAGGAGATGCTCGCGCCGCATCCGCGACTGGACGACCGGCATCGCCCGGGCGCTCGGCGTCGTCGGCCTGCTCAACGTCCAGTACGCCGTCCAGCGGCGACGAGCTCTACGTGATCGAGGCCAACCCGCGCGCCTCGCGGACCGTGCCCTTCGTCTCCAAGGCGATCGGGCTGCCGCTGGCCAAGCTCGCCTGCCGCATCGCGCTCGGCGAGACGATCGCCGACCTCGACCTGCCCGCCGACGCCACGCCCGAGCCACGTCTCGGTCAAGGAGGCGGTGCTGCCCTTCGACCGCTTCGCCGGCGCCGACGCGCTGCTCGGCCCGGAGATGCGCTCGACCGGCGAGGTCATGGGCATCGCCGCCGACTTCCCCACCGCGTTCGCCAAGGCCCAGGCCGCGGCCGGCGCCGAGCTGCCCGACGCCGGCGACGCGGTCTTCATCACGGTCACCGACCGCGACAAGCCGGCGGCCGGCGCGGTGGCGATCCTGCTCGACGGCCTCGGCTTCCGGATCGTCGCCACGGGCGGGACGGCCCGCGTCGATCGAGCGCATGGGCATCCCCGTCGAGCAGCTCAACAAGATCGGCGAGGGCTCGCCGCACGTCGTCGACTGCGATCGAGCAGCGGCGACGTCGACCTCGTGATCAACACGCCCGACCGGCACGGGCGCGCGCTCGGACGGCTGGGAGATCCGCGCCGCCGCCGTGGCCCGCGGGATCCCGTGCATCACGACGATGGCCGGCGCGCTCGCCGCCGCGCGGGCGATCTGGGCGGCGCGCAAGTCGCGCGCCGGCGGTGCATCTCGCTCCAGGAGCTCCACGGCGCGACCGACCGCCGCGGCCTCGCTGGCGCCGTGAGCGCCGAGCGCCGCACGCTCGCGCCGTTCGGCCGCCGCCGGCTGACGATCGCCGACCGCTGCGACTACGGCGCCTACGTCGTGCTGCACGCCGACCGACCCGGACGGGCCCGGCGCCGCGGCCCGGGCCAGTTCTACATGCTCGCCGCGGCCGAGCGGTGGGGGGAGGCGCCGACGAGCGGCCCTTCCTGCCCGCGCGCCTTCTCCGTTCCTGCGCTCGACGCCCGAGGGCGAGCTGCCACTTCCTCTTCGAGGACGTCGGCCCGGGCACGCACCGGCTCGGCGAGCTCGCGGCCGGGCGACGAGCTGTGGGTGACCGGCCCGTTCGGGATCGGCTTCGCGCGCGCCCGAGGACGGCCGGCGGCCGCTGCTCGTCGGCGGCGGCGTGGGGATCGCGCCGCTGGCCGCCTGGCAGGACGAGCTCGGGCTCGACGCGCGGGCGCTGCTCGGCTTCCGCGACGCCGCCCACGCCGCAGGGCGCCGCCGTGCTCGGCGAGGCCGAGCTGGCCACCGACGACGGCTCGGTCGGCCACCACGGCCTCGTCACCGAGCTGCTCGCCCGCGAGCTCGACGAGGACGCCGCACGCGACCGTCTACGCCTGCGGGCCGCCGCCGATGCTCGAGGCCGTCCGCGCGCTGTGCGCCGGAGCGCGACGTGCCGGCCCAGCTCGCGCTCGAGTCGGGCATGGCCTGCGGCTACGGCGCCTGCTTCGGCTGCGTCGTGCCCGACGCGCTGCGGGCTACGTGCGGCTGTGCGTCGACGGGCCCGGTGCTCGACGCCGCCGAGCTCGAGGTCGGTGCGATGACCGACGTTCTGCGGCCTCGAGCTCGCGCCACCCGGTCCTCAACGCCTCGGGCACCTTCGACGCGATCGCCGCCCGGCGCGCCTTCGGGCGAGGCCCTGCGCGCCGACTTCCCCTTCGCCGCCTTCGTCTCCAAGACGGTCACGCTCGCGCCGCGCGAGGGCAACCCGCCGCCCCGGCTGTGGGAGCTCGCCTGCCGGGCTGATGAACTCGATCGGCCTGCCGAACAAGGGCCTCGACCGGCTACCTCGAGCACGACCTGCCCCGAGCTCGCCGCGCTGCCGGTCCCGCTCGATCGTCAACGTGATGGGCTTCACGCGCGACGAGGTCGCCGACGCTCGTCGAGGCGTTCGCCGCGCGCGACGAGGTCGCCGCGATCGAGCTGAACGTCTCGTGCCCGAACGTGGAGACGGGCCTCGATCATGGGCGCCGACCCGGCCGAGGCGGCGACGGCTGATCGAGCGCGTGCGCCCGCTGACCGCCAAGCCGCTCATCGTCAAGCTCACGCCCAACGCGACCGACCGCCGGCCGCCGTGGCCGAGGCGGTCGCGGGGGCGGGCGCCGACGCGGTCTCGCTCGATCAACACGCTGCAGCGGGATGGCCCTGCACCCGCGTCACGCGCGAGCCCTGGCTCGGCGGACGGACCGGCGGCGTGTCCGGGCCCGGCGATCCGGGCCGTCGCCCTCGCGCAGGTCGCCGCGGTGGCCGCGCGCGTCGAGATCCCCATCGTCGGCATGGGCGGGGTAGCAGTGCGGGAAGCACGCGCAAGACCTGCTGCGACGCCGGCGCGACGCTCGTGGCGGTGGGGACGGAGAGCTTTCGCGACCCGGAGGCGGGGGCGAGGATCGCCGCATGAGCTCGCCGTCAATCCGGAGGAAAATGCCTGCAAAGCAGGCCAATTCCCTCAGATCCTGCCTCAACATGCCTCGACCTCAGAGCTGAGCCTAGAGCGTTTTTGCGCGGAATCGCCCTTGCGTGGCCCGGACGCGGTATGTAGACTCGCGCCCCGTGCCGCCGACGAGCGAAACCGTCAAAGCAACCGGGGCCCCGGAGCGGTCGCTCGACCAGCGCATGGAGGCTCTTGCCAGCGCGCGAACGACATCCGGACCCGGCGCGCGCAGCTCAAGCGCAGACCTCAAGGGCGGGCGAGAAGTCGATCCACGAGCTCCTGCTCGACCCGCCCGAGTTCCTCGAGACCGCGAAGGTCTTCGACATGCTCCTCGCGGTCCCCAAGTACGGCCGCGTGAAGGTGAACAAGATCCTCAACGTGTGCCGGATCTCGCCGAGCAAGACCATCGGCGGGCTCTCGCAGCGCCAGCGCGCCGAGCTCGTCGCCCTGCTCCGCCGGTAGGCCGCTCCAGACTCCAGCCCGTGAGCCGGGTCTTCGTCATCACCGGCCCCTCCGGGGTCGGCAAGGGCACGCTGATCCGCGGGCTGATGGAGCGCGTGCCCGAGCTCGAGCTCTCGGTCTCGGCCACCACGCGGAACGCCGCGCCCGGGGGAGGAGCGCGGGGTCGACTACCACTTCCTCAGCGACGGCGACTTCGACGCCGGGTCGGCGACGAGCGACTTCGTCGAGCACGCCGAGTACTCCGGGCCGGCGCTACGGCACGCTGCGCTCCGAGCTCGAGCCGGCGCATCGCCGCCGGCGTCCCCGTCGTGCTCGAGATCGAGGTCCAGGGCGCGCGCCAGGTGCGCGAGCGCATGCCCGAGGCGGTGCAGCATCTTCATCGAGCCGCCGTCGGTCGACGCGCTGCGCGCGCGGCTGGTCGGCCGGGGCACCGACGACCCCGACGCAGGTGGAGCGCCGCCTCGAGCCGTCGCGCGCGAGGAGCTCGAGGCCGCGGACGAGTTCCAGCACGCGTCGTCAACGACCGTCTCGAAGAGGGCGTCGAGCAGCTCGAGCGGATCGTGCGAGCGCGGACGCTAGAATCCACCGTCGTGATCTCCCCCCGCATCGACAAGCTCACTCCGACAACGTCGGACGACAACGTACGCGAGCGTGATCGTCGCCGCCAAGCGCGCGCGCCAGATCAACTCCTACTACCACAACCTCGGCGAGGGGACGTTCGACGAGTTCCCGCCGCCGATGGTCGAGACGCGCTCGAAGAACTACCTCACGATCGCGCTCGAGGAAGTCGCCCAGGGCAAGATCGACTACCACTACCGGTAGGTCGGAGGCCGACCGGATGGCGCGGCTGCTCGTCGGGGTCTCCGGCGGGATCGCCGCCTACAAGGCGGTCGAGCTCGTGCCGGCTGGCCGGCAAGGCCGGCCACAGCGTCCGCGTCGTCATGACGCCCGACGCCGAGCGCTTCGTCGGCGCCGCGACCTTCGCCGGCATCACCGGCGCGCCCGTCCTCTCCGACCCGTGGACGCGCGACCCCGCGCGCGGCGCCTTCCCCGACCAGGCGCCGCCCGACCACGACCCGATCTCCCACCTCGCGCTGGTCGGCAACGCCGACGCCTACCTCATCGCCCCGGCGACGGCGAACACGCTGGCCAAGCTCGCCGCGGGCCTGGCCGACACCCTGCTGACCGAGGCCGCGCTGGCCGCCGGCTGCCCCGTCGCCGTCGCCCCGGCCATGAACGACCGCATGTGGGAGCACCCGGCCACGCAGGCCAACGTCGCCACCCTGCGCGAGCGCGGCGTGACCGTGATCGAGCCCGGTGTCGGATCGCTCGCGTCCCGGGGCGAGTACGGCGCCGGCCGCCTGGCCGAGCCGCCCGAGCTGCTCGCCGCCGTCGAGGCGCTGCTGCCGGCGCTCGGGGCCGCTCGAGGGCCTGCAGCGTCCTCGTCACCGCCGGCGGCACCCGCGAGCCGATCGACGCCGTGCGCTTCCTCGGCAACCGCTCGTCGGGCCGCATGGGCTTCGCCCTGGCCGAGGAGGCCGCGCGCCTGCGGCGCGAGGGTCACCGTGGTCGCCGCCAACGTCGAGCTGCCCGCGCCACCCCGCCGTCGAGTACGTCGACGTGACGACCGCGGCCGAGCTGCTCGCCGCCGCCCGCGAGGCCTTCGCCGCCTGCGACGTGCTGCTGCATGGCCGCCGCCGTGGCCGACTTCCGCCCGGCCGCGCCGGCCGAGGCGAAGATCAAGAAGGACCGCGGCGTCCCCGATCATCGAGCTCGAAGCCGACCGACGACGTGCTCGCCGACCCTGTCGGCCGCCCGCCGCCCCGGCCAGACGCTCGTCGGCTTCGCCGCCGAGCACGGCGAGGGCGCGATCGAGTACGGGCGCGGCAAGCTCGCCAAGCAAGGGGCTCGATCTCGTCGTCGTCAACGACGTCTCGCAGCCCGGCATCGGCTTCGACACGCCCGACAACGAGGTGACGGTCCTCGTCGGCCGGCGGCGGCGAGCAGACCGTCCCGCGCGGCGACCAAGGCCGAGGTCGCCCGGGCGATCCTCGACGAGGTCGCGCGCGTCCGCGCCGCGGCCGCCAGCGGAGACCGCCTGATGGAGCCGCTGGAGAGCGCCGGCCGCGTCGGCGCCCGAGGAGCGCGAGGCGGCGATCGCGCTGGCCGGCCGCGTGGACGAGAACGTCCGCCGCGCCGTCGAGGTCGACGCCGCCACGCTGCACAACCTGATCGTCGCGCTGATCGCCGAGGGCCACGTCCTGCTCGAGGACGCCCCGGGCGTGGGCAAGACCGACGCTCGCCCGCGCCGTCGCCCGCTCGGTCGACCTCGAGTTCGCGCGCGTGCAGTGCACCGCCGACCTGCTGCCGGCCGACGTGATGGGCACGAACGTCTACAACCAGCGCGAGCAGCGCTTCGAGTTCCGGCCCGGGCCGGTGTTCGCCAACCTCCTGCTCGTCGACGAGATCAACCGCGCGTCGCCCAAGACGCAGTCGGGCCTGCTCGAGTGCATGCAGGAGCGCCGGGTCACCGTCGACGTCCACACGCACGAGCTCGCGCGGCCGTTCCTCGTCCTGGCCACCCAGAACCCGGTCGAGTTCGAGGGCACCTACCCGCTGCCCGAGGCCCAGGTCGACCGCTTCATGCTGCGCCTCTCGCTCGGCTACCCCGACGCCGAGGCCGAGTCGGACATGCTCGCCACCCACGCGATGGGCGACCGCACGCTCGACCTGCAGCCCGTCGTCACCGCGGCCGAGGTCCTGTCGCTGCAGGACGCCGCCGCCCGCGTGCGTCACGTCGCGCGCGCTGCGCGACTACGTCGTGGCCCTGCTGCGCTTCACCCGCGAGGACCCGCGCGTCGAGCTCGGGGCCAGCCCGCGCGCCGGGCTGATGCTCCTGCGCGCGGCCAAGGCCCACGCGATGCTCGAGGGCCGCGACCACGCACTGCCCGACGACGTGCAGGCCCTGGCCACGCCGGCGCTGGCCCACCGCATCGTGCTCGCGCCCGAGGCGGCCGGGGTGCCGGCCTCCCAGATCGTCGCCGACGCCGTCGCGGGGACGCGAGCCCTGTAGCCATGAGCTCGGCAGTGGGCACCGGCCTGGTCGGCCTGGGCCTGTTGCTCGCCGCTCGTGTGCTCGACGTCGAGACGCTGTACCCGCCCGGCGCCGCGCTCGTCGCGCTCGGCCGTCGTCTGCGCCGCCTGGGTCGCGCTCAGCGCGCGCGGCGCGCGCGTGGCCCGCACCGGGCTGCCGCGGCGCGTGACCGAGGACGAGCGCGTGGTCGCGACGGTCGCCGTGCACCGCGGGATGCTCGCGCCGCCCGGCGGCGCGGTCGTCGATCCGCTCGCGCCCGCCGGGGTGCCGCTGCCCTCCGGCCTCGAGGGACACGTGCGCTTCGCGACGACGTTCCCCCGCCGCGGGCTGCGCACCCTGGCTCCGCCGGAGCTGCGCCTGGGCGACCCGCTCGGCCTCGCCCGCGTCGCCGTGCGCGGCACCGGCCCGGCCGACGAGCTGCTGGTTCTCCCACGCATCGAGCCCGTGCTCGCCCCCGACGGCGGCGTCCACGGCCGGGCCGGCCTGCGCGCGATCGGGATCGAGGCCGCCGCCGTCGAGGTCGACGGCCTGCGGCCCTACCGCGAGGGGGCGCCGGCCTCGCGGATCCACTGGCCCGCCGTGGCCCGCGGCGCGGGCCTGATCGAGCGCCGGCTGCGCGCCGACGCCGACTCGCGGCCGCTCGTCGTGCTCGACGCCCGCGGGCCCCGCCGCGAGGAGGATCTCGACGCCGCCGTGCGCGCCGCCGCCTCGATCGCCTTCGCCCTGGCCAAGGCCGGCGGCTGCGGCCTGCTGCTGCCCGGGGAGCGCCGCCCGCTGACGATCGAGGGCCTCGACGGCGCGTGGCCGGTGGCGCACGCCCGCCTGGCGCTCGTCGCCGCCGGCGGGGCCGCGCCCGCGGTGACGCCGGGGAGCGTGCGCGCGGGCACGGTGATCCTCGTCGCCGCGCGCGCCGTCAGCGCGCTCCCGCCCGGCCTGGCCGCCGCCGCGCGCGGCCCGCGGCTGATCGTCGTGCCCGGATCGCTCGAGGGCCGCCGGCCGGTTCTCTCGGTGGCGGGCTGCGAGGGCTACGCGCTGCGCGCGGCGCGGGGGCAGGCCGCGTGAGCGCCCCGCTGCCCGCCGCGCCGGCCCCGCCGCTCGGCCGCGCCCGGGCCCGCGCGCTCGGCTTCGGCGTACTCGCCGCCTGGGGGATCACCCGCTGGGCGGGCATGGTCGATCCCAACGCGCTGCTCGCGCTGCTCGGAACGGGGGTCGTCGCCGCCGCGCTCGGCGTGGCGCTCGCGGTCGTCTCCTCGCCGACCGTTCCGCCGCGCGCCAGGTGGGCCGGGACGTTCGCCGCCGCGCTGGTCGCGCTGGCCGCCGTGCTCGTGCTCTGCGGGGCGCCCGCCGCGCTCGTGCTCGATCCGCGCGGCTGGGGCTCGCTGGCCGCCGGGAATCGGCCAGGGCCTCGGCGCGCTGCCGCGAGTCACCGTGCCCTACCAGGGGGCCGATCCCTGGGTGCGCACGGTGATCCTCGGCGGCGGCGGGCTGCTGCTGATGATCGCCGCCACGCTCGTCGTGCTGTTGCCGGCCGGCGCCTCGCCCGCGCGCCGCGCCCGCGCGGCGCTGCCGCTGCTCGTCCTGCCGACGGTGCCGGGGTTCCTGATCGAGGGGCGCGACGGGACCGCCTCGGGCCTCGTGCTCTTCGCCGCCCTGGCGCTGGCGCTCTGGCTCGAGGACATCGCCTCGCGCGACCTGCGCCGGGGCCTGGCCTTCTGCGCCGCAGCCGGCGTGCTCGGAGCGCTGGCCGTGCCGCTGCTCGACCGCGCGACTCCGTGGCTCGACTACGAGCGCCTCGCCGCCTCGCTGGCGCCCAAGCCGGCCGCGCGATTCGACTGGACCCAGCGCTACGGGCCGCTCGACTGGCCGCGCACCGGCCGCGAGGTGCTGCGGGTCAAGATGAAGCGCCCGGTCTACATCAAGACCCAGAACCTCGACGGCTTCGACGGGACGGCCTGGCACACCTCGGTGGTCCAGTCGGGCCTCGGCCCGCGGACCGAGCTTCCGTACCCGCCGCGGCCCGGCGACGCGGAGACCCTGCGGATCACGCTGCGCTCGATGTCCTCCTGGCCGATCATCGGCGCGGGAGCGATCATCGGGTTCTCGGACTTCCACCAGGGCGCCGTGCCGACCGGCAGCCCCGGCACCTTCACGAGCGTCAGCCGCCTGGCGCCCGGCGACTCCTACAAGGTCCGCGTCTACGCGCCCGATGCCGGGGACGACACGCTCTCGGCCGCCGACGGCTCATATCCCGCCTGGACGGCCGCCTACCGCACGCTCGAGCTCCCGCGCCGCGGCGGGCCGACCGCGGAGGCGCAGTTCGCCACGTTCTCGGGAGGGCAGCCGCACACGCCGCTCGTGCTCGACCCGCAGGGCGGCGTGCGGCGCTCGGCGGCCGCCGTCGGGGCCAGCGAGTACGGCCGCGCCTACGCGCTGTCGCGCCGGCTGGCCCGGGGGATCTCGACGCCCTGGGACTACGCCGTGCGCGTGCGGCGCGTACCTGCTCGGCAACGGGTTCACCTACAGCGAGCAGGTCTCGCCGGCGCGCCTGCCGCTGATGAACTTCCTCTTCAACAGCCGCTCGGGGTACTGCCAGCACTACGCCGGCGCGGCCGCCCTGCTGCTGCGGATGGCCGGGGTCCCGGCCCGCGTGGCCACGGGCTTCACCCCCGGCGTGCGCGACGCCAGCCGCGACGAGTACGTGATCCGCGACCAGGACGCCCACGCCTGGGTCGAGGTCTGGATCCCGGATCACGGCTGGGTCACGCTCGACCCGACGCCGCCCCTGGCCCCGGCGCTGCTCTCGCTCGGCGCCGGCTCGCGCGGGCCGCGCTCGACGCTGCGCGCGCCGTCGCTGCAGTCCGGCGAGGCGATCACCCGCGGCGGCGCCCAGCCCGACCAGGGCGGGGCGCGCGTGCCGTGGGCGTGGATCCTCGGCCTCCTGCTCCTCGCCGGGGCGGGCACCGCGCTCGGCCGCCGCGCCCGCCCGGCCACGGCGATCGAGGAGCTCGAGCGCGCGCTGTCGCGCTGCGGGCGCCCGGCCGGAGCCGGGGTGACGCTGCGCGAGGTCGAGCGCCGCCTGGGCGCCTCGGCCGGCGCCAAGGCCTACGTCCGCGCCCTGCGCGACGCCCGCTACGGCGACGGCCCGCCGCCCGATGCCCGCGCCCGCCGCGCCCTGCGCCGAGAGCTCTCGCGCGGCCTCGGCGCGGCCGGCCGGCTGCGGGCCTGGTGGGCGCTTCCGCCCCGCCTGCGCCGTCCCTGAGCCTTGAGGCCGGACGTATCCTGATCGGGGAGATGGACGACGTCTACGAGCTCTACACGCGCGGCACCGAGCTGCTCGAGAGCGGCAACCACCACGCCGCCACCGTGCCCCTGGCGCGGGCCGCCGAGCTCGAGCCCGACAAGACCTCGATCCGCGAGGCGCTCGGCCGCGCCTGGTTCCTCTCGCACCGCTACGGCGACGCCGCGCAGGAGTTCGAGGCCGTCGTCGAGCGGGCGCCGACCAACGACTACGCGCTGTTCTGCCTCGGCCGCTCGCTGCAGAAGCTCGGGCGCCACCAGGAGGCCACGCGGCCGCTGAACCTCGCCGCCGGCCTGCGCCCCGACCGCGAGGACTACCGGACCTACCGCGACCGCTCGCGGCGCCGCGCGGCGTAGCTACCCGGCGACGATCGCCTGGCGCGCCTGCGTGGCGCAGAGCACGAGCAGGCCGAGGAAGCGGTCGAGCTCGGCCGGGGTGACGGCGGAGAGCGGCAGGTCGCCCTGGATCCACGCCTCGCCGGCGCGCGTGTGCGAGAAGCGGACGAGCGGGACCTGGCGGTTCCAGCGCAGCAGGTCCTCGGGCGCCAGCGCGCCCGGCTCGGCGACCGCGGCCTGGGCGCGCAGGAAGCCGTCGCGGATCGCCACGCCGACGTGCAGCGGCCAGCCCGCCGCGTCGGTCGTGATGCCCCATTCGGCGTGCGCGACCTGGCGGGTCTCGCCGTCGAGCTCGGCGACGAACTCGGCGGTGATCGTGCGGGGATCGGACATGTTCGGAAGGCTACGGAGCGTTCCCCGGAGCGGTTCACCTGGGGCCAACCCGGTGCTATTCTCAGATCACAGGCTTTCGCGCCGGACACCGGCGTTTTTGGAAGCGGGCGCGATGCCCGCTTTTTTGTTGTCAATTCACGGAGAGATGACGGAGATTCAGACCGAGATCGAGCGGACGCTGGCCGCAGGCCGAGCCGTCGGTCGAAGTGCTGCTGGCCGAGGTCGTGGGGGGTGGCACCGTGCGCCTGTTCATCGACCATCCCGAGGGCGTCTCGCTCGAGTTGTGCGAGCGCGTCACCCATCGCCTCGCCTCGGTGCGCGAGCAGTACGCGCTCGAGGTCTCCTCTCCCGGCTCCGACCGGCCGCTGGCCAAGCCCGATCACTTCCGCCGCTACCTCGGCCGCCACGTCCGCGTGCGCCTGGCCGAGCCGCGCGACGACCGCCGGACGTTCACCGGCGAGCTCGTCGGCGCGAGCGACGGCGACGTCACGGTCGCCACCGAGAGCGGAGTCGTCACGTTTCCGTACACGGACATCGTCCGGTGCGAACCTCATCCCAGGGGAGTAGCGCATGTCCCGAGAGATCATGGAGGCCACGGCCCTCCTCGCCCGCGAGAAGGGCATCGCCGTCGAGAAGCTGATGGACCGCGCTTGGAGGACGCGCTCCTGTCCGCGTACAAGAAGACGCCCGGCTCGGCCAAGTACGCCCGCGTCGAGATGGACCGCGAGTCCGGCGACTTCATCGTCTACGAGCTGCTCGTCCCGGCCGACCTCGAGGAGCGCCTGCTCGACGAGCAGGCCGAGGAGGAGGCCGCGGCGCTCGAGGCCGCCGGCGAGGAGGAGGAGCGCGTGCGCTCCAACATCGACCCGGAGACCGGCGAGGCCCGCGAGCTCGAGGAGCCCGAGGTGGCCCCCGAGCGCCTGGCCGAGTACCGCGACCAGATCGACGAGCGCGACGTCACGCCCGACGGACTTCGGCCGCATCGCCGCGCAGACGGCCAAGCAGGTCATCCTGCAGCGCATCCGCGAGGCCGAGCGCGACATGATGTTCGAGGAGTACCGCGACCGCGTCGGCGAGCTCATCACCGGCATCGTCCAGCAGACGGACTCGCGCTACACGCTCGTGCAGCTGCGCGAGCGCGTCGAGGCGCTGCTGCCCAAGTCCGAGCAGGTCGACGGCGAGCGCTACGAGCACGGCGGCGCATCAAGGCCGTGATCAAGGACGTCTCGAACTCGACCAAGGGCCCGTCGATCATCGTCTCGCGCCGCGACCCCGAGCTGATCAAGCTCGCTGTTCGAGCTCGAGGTCCCCGAGATCGCCGACGGCCTGGTGGAGATCACCGACGTCGCCCGCGAGCCGGGCTACCGCTCGAAGATCGCCGTCGTCTCCCACGTCGACGGGCGTCGACCCCGTCGGCGCCTGCGTCGGGCCCGCGCGGCTCGCGCGTGCGCATGGTCGTCTCCGAGCTGCGCGGCGAGAAGATCGACATCATCCCCTACAACGACGAGCCCGCCCGCTTCGTCGCCAAGGCCCTGAGCCCGGCGCGCGTCCGCGAGGTCTACGTCGACGACGACGCCAAGCAGGCGACGGTCGTCGTGCCCGACGACCAGCTCTCGCTGGCGATCGGCCGCGAGGGCCAGAACGCCCGCCTGGCCGCCCGCCTGACCGGCTGGCGGATCGACATCCGCTCGGAGACCGAGTTCGCCGAGGAGGAGGCCGACCAGGGCTTCGAGGAGGAGGAGCTCTCCGGCCGCTGCGCCGCGATCCTCTCCTCGGGCCGGCGCTGCCCCAACGCCTCGCTGCCGGGCTCGCGCTACTGCGGCATCGAGTCCCACCAGGCGCTCGCCGAGATCGAGTCCGACAACGTCGAAGACCTGGCCTCCGCCTAGGGAGGCCGGGCATGGCGATCGGGATCGCGCTGGCCGTGGTCGGCGTGCTCGTGCTCGCCGTGCTGATCTGGGTCGGCGTGACGATCACGGGCAACCGCCGCCGCCAGGTCGCGGCCTACACGCCCGAGCAGCGGCGCATCCAGTCGATCCGCGGCGGGATGTTCCGCCTGGAGGAGGGGATCGCGCAGCTCGCCGACGCCGCGCACGAGCCCGACGCCACGGCCGAGCTCAAGGACGGTCATGCGCGCGCCCGCGAGCGGGCACGGGAGGCGCGCGAGGTGCTCGACGCGGGCGATCCCGGGCGCGCGCAGGAGCTGATCGCCGAGGGCGGCCGCGCGCTCGACGCCGCGCGGCGCTCGCTCTACGCGGGCACGCGGACGCCGCCGCCCGCCCCCGACTGGCCGACGAGCGCCTCCTGACCGCTGCCCCGATCCGCTCCTGCGTGGGGTGCCGCGGCCGCGCGGCCGCAGGCCGAGCTCGTGCGCTTCGCGCTGCGCGACGGCCAGGTCGTGCCCGACCCCGACCGCACCGCGCCGGGGCGCGGAGCGTGGCTGCACGCCGACGCCGAGTGCCTCGAGCTGGCGCTGCGGCGCCGAGGGTTTCCACGCGCCTTCCGGAAGGCCGTGACCGTCCCGACGAAACCGTAGACTGGATAGCGAATGGCCTAAGAAGCGCGTCTCCGACATAGCAACGAGGCGAACCTCCCCCCGAAGGAGGTCATCGAGAAGCTCCAGAAGGCCGGCCTCTCGGTCAAGGCCGCGACCTCGGCTGTCGACGAGACGGAGGCCAAGCGCATCCTCGGCCTGGCCACCGCGGCCCCGCGCCGCCCGCGCGTGCGCGCACCCGACCCCGTCGTCCCCGGTCGCGAGCCCGCCACGCGGCGCTCGCGGCGGCCGCGGCGCTCCAGCGGCCGGCGGTCGCGCCGGCGCCCAGGGCGGCCGGCGCCGGCCGGCGGCGCCCGCAGCGTCGCCCGGCCAGCAGGCCGGCGCCGGTCCCCGCGCCGGCCAGAGCCCCAACGGCCCGCAGGCGCGCAACGGCCAGCAGGCCGCGCGCCGGCGCCGACGGCAAGGAAGCCGATCCGCGCGGCGAGACCGCGCTCCCAAGCTCCGCGACGCCGGCGCGCCCAAGCAGCGCCCGACGCGCGACTCGCTCCAGGGCGAGCGCGCGCCCGCGTCCGCCGGTCCCGGCGGCCGCCGCCGCGTCGTCATCGACTCCCAGGCCTCGCGCCGCGCCGGCCCCGGCGGCGGCCCGCCGCCCCCCGGCGGCCCGCGCCGTCGCTCCGGCGGTGGCCGGCGCCAGCGTCGCCGCGACTTCGAGAACAACGAGCCCGCTCCCCTCAAGGAGGGCACGGACACCTCCAAGGAGCGTCCTGCGGATCCCGTCGGGCTCGACCGTCAAGGAGGTCGCCGAGCACCTCAACGTCGCCGTCCCCGAGGTCATCAAGAAGCTCATGGGCATCGGCGAGATGGCCACGCTGACCCAGACGCTCTCCGACGAGGCCGTCGCGCTGCTCGCCGCCGAGCTCGACCAGCGAGGTCGAGGTCGTGCACTCCGAGGAGGCCGTCGACGAGGGCCCCGCCTTCGACGACGCCGACGAGGATCTCGTCGAGCGCCCGCCCGTCGTGACGATCATGGGCCACGTCGACCACGGCAAGACGTCGCTGCTCGACGCCATCCGCGAGACCGAGGTCGCCGCGGGCGAGGCCGGCGGCATCACCCAGCACATCGGCGCCTACCAGGTCCACCACAACGACAAGAGCGTCACCTTCCTCGACACCCCGGGCCACCAGGCGTTCACCGCCATGCGCGCCCGCGGGGCCAAGATCACCGACATCGCGGTGATCGTCGTCGCCGCCGACGACGGCGTCAAGCCGCAGACCGAGGAGGCGATCGACCACGCCCGCGCGGCCGAGGTGCCGATCCTCGTCGCGGTCAACAAGGTCGACAAGGAGGGCGCGGACCCCAACCGCGTCCGCGGCGAGATGGCCACCAAGAACCTGAACCCCGTCGACTGGGGTGGAGACACCGAGTTCGTCGACGTGTCGGCCAAGACCAAGGCAGGGCCTCGACGACCTCGCTCGAGACGCTGCTCGTGATGGCCGAGGTCGAGGAGCTCAAGGCCAACCCGAAGGCCGAGGCCTCCGGCACCGTGATCGAGTCCAAGCTCGACCCGGGCCGCGGCCCCGTCGCCACCGTCCTGATCTCCCGCGGCACCCTGAAGGCCGGCGACGCCCTCGTGGCCGGCGCCCACTGGGGCCGCGTGCGGGCGATGCACGACTACCGCGGCAACGAAGATCGAGCAGGCGATCCCCGGCGAGCCCGTCGAGATCCTCGGCTTCGACTCCGTCCCCGAGGCCGGCGACACCGTCCGCGTGGTCGAGAACGACCGCCAGGCCCGCACGCAGGCCGCCGAGCGCGCCGAGCGCCTCAAGGCGCGAGCACCTCGCCCGCCAGCGCCCCGCGCCGCGTCTCGCTCGAGGACCTCGTCGCCTCCGGCTTCCAGGAGCTCAACCTCGTCGTCAAGTCCGACGTCGCCGGCTCGCTCGGGCGCGATCGAGGACGAGATCGCCAAGCTGCCGCAGGGCGAGGTCAAGGTCCAGGTCGTCGGCCGCGGCGTCGGCGGCATCACCGAATCCGACGTCATGCTCGCCGCCGCCTCCGACGCGATCGTGCTGGGCTTCAACGTCCGGCCCGTCGGCGAGGCCCGCGCAGGTCGCCGAGCGCGAGGGCGTCGAGGTCCGCTCACTACTCGGTCATCTACCGCGCGATGGAGGACATCCGCGCCGCGATGGAGGGCCTGCTCGAGCCCGAGGAGGTCGAGGAGACCCTCGGCCAGGTCGAGGTCCGGGCCACGTTCCGCGCCTCGCGCGTCGGCATGATCGCCGGCTGCTACGTCACCTCCGGCAAGGTCATCCGCGGCGCCAAGTGCCGCCTCGTCCGCGACGGCACCGTCGTCTACACCGGGCGAGATCCAGTCGCTGCGCCGTCACTCCGACGACGCCCGCGAGGTCGCCTCCGGCTTCGAGTGCGGCATCGTGCTCAAGGACTTCGCCGACGTCAAGGAGGGCGACGAGATCGAGGTCTTCGAGACCAAGAGCGTGGAGCGGGAGCTCGCCGACCACGTAGCGGCTAGGCCATGGGTGCCTACGTCGCTCTGCTGCTCGTGCACCTGCATCTTCCCGGACGTCGGGGACCTGAAGGGCAAGCGCAAGATGATCGCCTCGCTGAAGGGACAGCTCCACGCGCGCCTCGGCGCCGCCGTCGGCGAGGTCGACCACCAGGACCTCCACCAGCGCGCCACGCTCGTCGGCCGCGCTGACCGGCCCGTCGCTGCGCGAGCTCGATCGCGGGCTGGACCGGATCGAGCGCCTCGTGCTCGACCGCCATCCCGACGGCGCCTCGTTCGAGCGTTTCGTGGTCTCCGATCAGGACCTCAGGGGGATGATCTAGGATGCCCTCCGCTCGCATGCGCCGGGTCGACGAGGCGGTGCGCGTCGTGCTCTCCGAAGCCGTCGCGACAGACCTCAAGGATCCCCGCGTGGGCTTCGTCACCGTGACCTCCGTCGAGACCTCTCCAGACCTCCGCCACGCGACCGTCTTCGTGTCGGTGCTCGGCGACGAGCCGACGCGCGCGAGGCGAGCCTCGAGGGGCTCGAGCTCCGCCCACGGGTTCCTCCAGCGCCGCGTCGCCTCCGAGCTGCGCCTCAAGCACACGCCGACGCTGACGCTTCGCCTACGACGACGTCGATCGACCACGGCATGCGGATCACCGAGCTGCTCGACGAGATCGAGGAGCCGGGGGAGACGCCCTCGTGACCGCCACCGACCTCGGCCCGGCCTACGACCGCGGTGCTCGACGAGCTCCGCACGCCCGACAAGTTCCTGCTCGTCACCCACGAGCACCCCGACGGCGACGCGCTGGGCTCGATCGTCGCGATGCGCGAGGTGCTCGAGCGCACGGGCAAGGACGCGGTCATGTACGTCGACCCCGACGAGTTCCCGCTGCCCCAGGAGTACGGGTTCCTGGCGCTCGACGGGCTCGTCGGCTACGTCGCCCGACGACATCCTCGAGCGCACCGTCGTCTTCCTCGACTGCGGGAACATGGACCGCAACCCGTTCGCCGCCCAGCTGCCCGAGGGCGGCGGCCGCGTGGTCAACATCGACCACCACCACGACAACACGCGAGTTCGGCGACGTCAACCACGTCGTGGCCGACGCCTCGTGCACGGCCGAGATCGTGTGGGAGCTGATGTACGAGCTCGGCGTCGAGCCCTCGCTGACGATCGCCGAGGCGCTCTACGTCGGCCTGGTCACCGACACCGGCCGCTTCATGTACAAGAACACCGGCCCGAAGGCCCACCGCATGGCCGCCGACCTGATCGAGCACGGCGTCGACTCCTTCGCCGTCTACCGCTCGATCTACGAGGACATGCCCTTCGGCAAGCTCGCGCTGCTCGCGCGCGGCCTGTCCCACACCGAGCGCCACGACGGCGGGCTGACGATCACCCGCCTGACCGCCGAGGACTTCCGCGAGATCGGGCGCCGAGGAGAGCTACTCCGAGGGCGTGATCGACTACCTGCGCGCGATCGAGGGCACGCAGATCGCCGCGCTCGTGCGCGACCGGATGGGCCCCGGGCCAGAACGGCCTGCGCAAGGTCTCGCTGCGCGCCAGCGACGAGCGCCTTCGACGTCTCGGAGATCGCCCGCGCCCAGGGCGGCGGCGGCCATCCGCAGGCCGCGGGCTTCACCACCTCGATGGAATGGCCCGAGCTCGTCGAGTTCCTCCGCGGCCGGCTCGAACCCGACGCTCCTGACGCGGCGACGGGGTCCTGCTCGTCGACAAGCCGGCGGGCGTGACGTCGCACGACGTCGTCGCGCGGGTCCGCCGCGCCGTGCCGCGGGCGCCCAAGGGCGAGCGCGTCAACCGCGTCGGCCACGCCGGCACGCTCGACCCGTTCGCCACCGGGACTGCTGCTCGTGCTGCTCGGCCGCGCCACGCGCGTCCAGCGCTACCTGATGGCGCTGGAGAAGACCTACGAGGTCGAGGCGCGCTTCGGCGCCGTCTCGACGACCGGCGACCCGGAGGGGGAGCTGACCGAGACGGGCGTCGTGCCCGACCGGGCGACCTCGTGCTGCCCACGGGTCGGCTGCGCCAGCGCCCGCCGGCCTACTCGGCGATCAGGGTCGACGGACGGCGCGCGTACGCGCGGGCGCGGGCGGGCGAGGACGGTCGAGGTGCCCGAGCGCGACGTCGAGGTCCACGAGTTCACGCGAGCTGTGGCGCGACGGCGACCGCCGCGCCTTTCGCATCCGCTGCGGCTCGGGGACCTACGTCCGCTCGCTCGTCGCCGACCTCGGCGACGCCTACTGCACGGCGCTGCGCCGCACGGCGATCGGCCCGTTCGCGGTCGAGGACGCCGACGAGACGCATCCGATCGCGCTGGCCGACGCCCTGGCCTTCCTGCCCGCGGTCGAGCTCGGCGCCGACGACGCCCGCCGCGCCGGCCACGGGGTCGCGGTGCCCGGTGAGGCCGACGGCGGCCACGGTCCGGCTCGTCGGGCCCGACGGCCTCGTCGCGCTCGCCGAGCCGCGCGAGGACGGCACGCTCAAGCCCGTGGTGGGGCTCGTCGGTTGACGCCACGATTAGTGTGACCGGGGTGGCGACCGAGACCCGCGTGACCTTCTGCCGCATCTGCGAGGCGCTGTGCGGGATCGAGGCCACGGTCGCCGACGGCGACGTGGTCAAGCTGCGCCCGGACGCCGACCATCCGCTCTCGCGCGGCTACGCCTGCCCGAAGGGCATCGCGATGCTCGAGGTCCAGAACGATCCCGACCGCGTCACGCAGCCGCTGCGCCGCCGCCCCGACGGCGAGTTCGAGGCCGCGACCTGGGACGAGGCGCTCGACGACATCGCCGCGCGCGTGGCCCGGGTGCGCACCCGCCACGGCGGCGGCTCGGTCGGCTGGTACATGGGCAACCCCGGCGCCTTCTCGTTCTCGCACACGCTGTGGGCCAAGGGCTTCCTCGACGCGCTCGGCTCCCAGCACTACTACACGGCCTCCTCGCAGGACATCTCCAACCGCTTCGCCGCCTCGGCGCTGCTCTACGGCTCGCCGCTCGTCGTGCCGATCCCCGACGTGCCCCGCACCGACCTGCTCGTGCTCGTCGGCGCCAACCCGCTGGTCTCGCACGGCTCGGCGCTGACCGCCCCGCGCATCCGCGAGGAGCTGCACGGCGTCGTCGACCGCGGCGGCCGCGTCGTCGTGATCGATCCGCGGCGCTCGGAGACCGCGCGCGCCTTCGAGCACGTGGCGATCCGCCCCGACAGCGACGCGCTGCTCCTGCTCTCGGTCCTGCACGTCCTCTTCGCCGAGGGCCTCGTCGACGACGCCGCGCTCGCCGCCCAGGCCACGGGCCGCGGCGCGCTCGAGCGCTGGGTCGCCGGCCACCCGCCCGAGGCCACCGCCGACGGCGACCGGCGTCGCGCCCGAGACGGTCCGCGCGCTGGCCCGCGACCTCGCCGCCGCGCCGTCGGCCGCGGTCTACGGGCGCACCGGCTCGTGCCTGGGGCGCTTCGGCACGCTCGTCTCCTTCCTGCTCGACGCGGTCAACGTCGTGACCGGCAACCTCGACCGCCCGGGCGGCTGGGTGATGGGGACGCCGGCGATCGCGCTCGACGAGGTCGGCGCGCGGCTCGGCCTCGACACCTACGGCGCCACGCACTCGCGGGTCGGCGGCTTCCCCGACGTGATCGGCGCCATGCCCGCCTCGCTGATGGGCGAGGAGATCGCCACGCCCGGCCCCGGGCAGCTGCGCGCCCTGTTCGTCTCGGCCGGCAACCCCGTGCTCTCGGTCCCCGACGGCGACGCGCTGGCCGCCGCCTTCGGCGGCCTCGACCTGCTCGTCTCGCTCGACCTCTACGTCAACGAGACCAACCGCCACGCCGACTGGGTGCTGCCGGCCACGACGTTCCTCGAGCGCGAGGACCTGCCCGTCGCCTTCTTCGGCTTCCACGTCACGCCCTTCGCCCAGTGGACCGAGCCGGTCGTCGAGCCGCGGGGCGAGGCGCGCCAGGAGTGGGAGGTCATCGACGCGCTCTGCGCGCGGCTGGACCTCGTGCCCAGCCCGAGCGCCACCCTGCGCCGCCTCGGCCGCCGCGCGACGAGCTGGCTGACCCCGCGCCGCCTCGCCGACCTGCTGCTGCGCACCGGGCCGGCGGGCGACCGCTTCGGGCTGCGCCGGGGCGGGCTCTCCCTGTCGCGCCTGCGCAAGCACCCGCACGGTGAAGTGCTCGCCGACCACGTCGAGACCGGCGTGCTGGCCAAGCGCGTGCGCCACGCCGGCGGCCGCGTCCGGCTCGACCCCGAGGAGATCGGCCGGCGAGATCGACCGGCTGGCCGCCGTCGAGCCCGACGACGACGACTTCGACCTGCGCCTGATCGGCCTGCGCGAGCTGCGCTCGCACAACTCGTGGATGCACAACGCGCCGCTGCTCATGCGCGGCGGGCGCACGCACGCCGCCCGCGTCAACCCGGCCGACGCGGCGCGCGCCGGCCTCGAGGACGGCGAGCTGGCTCGGATCGCCTCGCGCAGCGGCGCGCTCGAGGTGCCGGTGCTGGTCACCGACGAGGTGGGGGAGGGCACGGTGGCGCTGCCGCACGGCTGGGGCCACCGCGGCGGCTGGCAGCTGGCCAACGCCGCCGGCGGCGCGAACACCAACGTGCTCGCCTCGGCCGCCGCGGCCGACCTCGAGCCGCTGGCCGGCATGGCCTTCCTCAACGGCATCCGCATCCGGCTCGAACGCGCCACGCCCGCGACGGACGCCGCGGACACCACGGTGACGCCGGCTTCGGCCGGGGCATGAGCCCGGAGCGCCGCAAGCAGCTCACGCTCGTCGCGTGCATCCTCGGCTCGGCCACGGCGCTGCTCGACGGCACCGTGGTCAACGTCGCCCTGCCGGCGATCGAGAAGGACCTCGGCGGCGGCCTCTCGGCCCAGCAGTGGGTCGTCAACGGCTACGCGCTGGCGCTCGGGTCGCTGATCCTGATCGGCGGCTCGCTGGCCGACGTCTACGGCGAGCGGCGGATCTTCCTGCTCGGCGTCGGCGGGTTCGGCATCACCTCGACGCTGTGCGCGCTGGCGCCGACCCCCGAGGTGCTGATCGCCGCGCGGATCCTCCAGGGCTGCACCGCGGCGCTGCTCGACGCCGAGCGCGCTGGCCGTGATCATCTCGACGTTCCCGCCCAACGAGCGCGGCAAGGCGATCGGGACGTGGACGGCCTGGGGCGGGATCGCCGCGCTCATCGGCCCGGTCCTCGGCGGCCAGCTGATCGAGTGGGCCTCGTGGCGGTGGGTGTTCCTGATCAACATCCCGCTCGTCGCGGTCAACCTGTGGCTGATCCTGCGCGTGATGGCCCCCGGCACCGAGACCGTCCGCGACCGCCACATCGACGTCCGGGGCGCCGCGCTGGCCGCGCTCGGCCTGGCCGGCCCGGTCTACGCCCTGATCGCCCAGCCCGACCACGGCTGGGGCTCCCCGCAGGTGCTCGTCCCGCTCGTCGTCGGCATCGCCATGCTCGGCGTCTTCTTCTGGCACGAGCGCCGCTCGCCGGACCCGATGCTCGAGCTCGACCTCTTCCGCCGGCCGAACTTCGGGGCGGGCAACGCCGAGACGTTCGCGATGTACGCCGGGCTGTCGATCCTCTTCTTCCTGCTCGTGATCTTCCTGCAGGAGGTGGCGGGCTGGAGCCCGATCAAGGCCGGCACGGCGACGATCCCGGTGACCGTCGTGATGTTCCTGTTCTCACGCCGCGCCGGCGCCCTGGCCGACCGCTTCGGCCCGCGGCTGTTCATGGCGATCGGGCCGATGATCTCCGCCGTCGGGCTGCTGCTGTTGCTGCGCGTGGACGAGAACCCGTCCTACGCGGGCGACGTGCTCCCGGCGATCCTCGTCTTCGCGATCGGCCTGACGACCACCGTCTCGCCGCTGACCGCCGCGGTCCTGGCCGGCGTGCAGGAGCGCGAGGCGGGCATCGGCTCGGCCGTCAACAACGCCGTCGCGCGCGTGGCCGGGCTGATCGGCGTGGCGGTGATCGGGACGATCGTCGGCGGGGCGCTGTCGGTCTCCTCGTTCCACCGCTGCCTGTTGATCGGCGCCGCCCTGCTGGTCGCCGGCGGCCTCGTCGGCCTCTTCGGGATCCACAACCCGGAGCGGGTCGTGCGCGCCGAGACCTGCCCCGGCGGCCAGCTCGCCGGAGTGCCCGAGGACGCCGCGGGGTGCCCCGAGGCGCGCCGGGCGCCCGAAGCCGTGCCCGCCGCCGCCTGAGCCTCCTAAGCTGCTCGCCCATGCGGATCACCTGGCTGCCCGACGCCGAGCGGCGCCCACGCCGCGTGGCGGTCGGCGAGTTCGACGGGGTCCACCTGGGCCACCGCGAGGTCATCCGCGGCGCCGACACGGTGCTGACCTTCGAGCCGCATCCGCGGACCGTCGTCGCGCCCGAGGCGGCGCCCAAGCTCCTGACCCCGCTGGCCCGCAAGGCCGAGCTGATCGGCGGCCTCGGCGTCGAGGAGCTCGTGGTCATCGAGTTCGACGAGGCCTTCGCCGGCCGCACCCCGGAGAGCTTCGTCTCCGACGTGCTCGTCGACGCGCTCGACGCCCGCGAGGTCTCGGTGGGGGAGAACTTCCGCTTCGGCCACAAGGCCGAGGGCGACGTCGAGCTGCTGCGCGCCAGCGAGCACTTCACGACCCGCGTGGCCGACCTCGTCGAGGCGCGCGGCGAGATCGTCTCCTCCAGCCACGTCCGCGCCCTGGTCGCCGCCGGCGAGGTGGCCGAGGCGGGCGAGCTGCTCGTCGACCCGTTCGAGCTGCGCGGAGAGGTCGTCCACGGCGACAAGCGCGGGCGCGACGCTCGGCTACCCGACGGCCAACCTCGTCCCCGACGAGCGCTTCGTCTACCCCGGCCACGGCGTCTACGCCGCCCGCGCCCGCGTCGAGGACGGCGCCGAGCTGATGGCCGCGGTCAACGTCGGCGTGCGGCCCACGTTCGAGACCGGCCGCGGCCTGCTCGTCGAGGCGTTCCTGCTCGACTTCGACGCCGACATCTACGGCCGCGAGCTGCGCCTGGAGTTCCTCGAGCGGCTGCGCGGGGAGCGCCGTTTCGACTCCGCCGAGGCGCTCGTGGAGCAGATGGCCGACGACGTGGAGCGCTCGCGGCGTGCTGCTAGCCTCCTCCGGCCGTGACGCTGACCCAGGAACGAAAGCGCGAGATCGCCGAGAAGTTCGGCTCGGGCCCCGAGGACACCGGTTCCACGGAGGTCCAGATCGCCATGCTCACCGAGCGGATCAACGATCTGACCGAGCACCTGCGCGCGCACCGCAAGGACCACCACTCGCGCCGCGGGCTGCTCATGCTCGTCGGCAAGCGCCGCCGCTTTCTCGAACTACCTCCAGAAGAACGATCTGGACGGGTACCGGGCGCTGATCCGCGAGCTGGGCCTCCGCCGCTGATGGCCGTGCTCGAGCCCGGCACGCCGGCGCCCGAGTTCACCCTGAAGACCGAGGCGGGCGAGGACTTCACGCGCGCCGACCTCGAGGGCGAGACGACCGTCCTGGTCTTCTACCCCTTCGCCTTCTCCTCGGTCTGCAGCGACCAGTTCTCGCTCTACGAGGAGGTCCTCGACGACTTCCGCGCCCAGGGCATGACGCGCATCTACGGCGTCTCCTGCGACGCCGGCCCCAGCCAGGCCGCCTTCCGCGAGAAGCTCGGCACCTCGATCGAGCAGCTCTCGGACTTCGAGCCCAAGGGCGCGGCCTCGACGGCGTTCGGGGTGATGCACGAGGCCGGCATGTCGCAGCGGGCGCTCGTGGTGATCGGCCCCGACGCCGTCGTGCGCTGGAGCCACCAGGCCGAGAACCCCGGCGTCCTGCCCGGCGCGAACCTCGTCTTCGACGGGCTCAAGGCCGCCTCCGCGGCCTGAGCGGGGACCTCGGCAGCGCGCCGGTCCCGCCGCTCGGCGCCGACGACCACGTACGCGGGCCCGGACGACGCGCCGCTGCTCGTCGTCTACGCCGACTTCGAGTGCCCGTTCTGCGCCCGCCTCCACGACGAGGTGGCGCGACCTGCGGGTGCGCGAGGTCTTCCGCCACTTCCCGGTCAAGGCGCGCCACCCGCGGGCCTGGGCCGCGGCCTGCGCGGCCGAGGCCGCCGCGCTCCAGGACGCCTTCTGGCCGATGCACGACCTGCTCTACGCCGACCAGGGCCGGCTCGAGGATCCGCACCTGTGGGACCGCGCCCGCGAGCTCGGGCTCGACGTCGCCGCGCTTCGACGCCGACCGCCGCTCCGAGGCGGTCGCGCGAGCGCGTCAAGCGCGACTTCAGCTCGGGCCTCCGCGGGGGCGTCGTCGGTACGCCCACGACCTTTCCGCCCGTCGCTAGCATTGACGGCGTTCGGAACAAAGAGATGTAAAGACGCCGCCGGGCGACCGAAGGCCCGGCCAGAAGGGAAATTCCATATGTCAGACGCCGTGAAGCGCGTCTCCGCGGAGATCAGCGGTACCGAGATCTCCTTCGAGACCGGCAAGATGGCCAAGCAGGCCTCCGGCGCCGTTGTCGTCAAGGCTGGCGACACCCACGTCCTGTGCACCGCTACGGCGGGCAACGAGCGGGACGTCGATTTTCTTCCTCTGACGGTTGACGTCGAGGAGCGCATGTACGCCGCGGGCAAGATCCCCGGCTCCTTCTTCCGCCGCGAAGGTCGCGCCGGGGAGAAGGCCACGCTGACCGCCCGCATGATCGACCGCCCGCTGCGGCCGCTCTTCCCCAAGGGCTGGCGCCGCGAGACGCAGCTCGTCGGGCTGCCGATCTCGATCGATCACGAGCATCCCTACGACGTGCTCGCCATGAACGGCGTGTCCGCCGCGCTGATGATCTCCGACATCCCGTTCCCCCAGCCGGTGGGCGCGGTGCGGATCGGCAAGGTCGAGGGCAACTTCGTCATCAACCCGTCCGAGGAGCAGATCCAGGAGACGGATCTCGATCTCATCGTGGCCGGGACCGAGGACGCGATCCTCATGGTCGAGGCCGGCGCGAGCGAGATCCCCGAGGCCGAGATCCTCGATGCGCTGGACATCGCGCACTCGACGATCAAGACGTTCTGCCGCCTGCAGCACGAGCTGCGCGAGCAGGCCGGCAAGCCGAAGCTCGAGGTCACGCCGCCGCAGGTCGACGAGAACCTGCTGAACCAGATCAAGGAGTCCCACGGGACCGCCCTTGACGAGGCGACGTCGGTGCACGACAAGCTCGCGCGCCAGGACGCCACCAAGGCCGTCGAGGCCGAGATCCTCGAGAAGTACTCGGGCGATCCCGCCGCGGACACCTACGCCGAGTACAAGTCCAACGCGCAGGCCGCGTTCGACAAGCTCGAGAAGGCGATCATCCGCGAGCGCATCGCGGTCCGCAAGATCCGCCCGGACGGTCGCGACACGACCGAGATCCGGCCGATCGACATCGAGGTCGGCGTCGCTCCGCGCACGCACGGCTCGGCGCTGTTCACCCGCGGTCAGACCCAGGCCCTGTCGGTCGCCACCCTCGGCACCACACGCGAGGAGATGCGGCTCGACAACCTCGGCCTGCAGACCGAGAAGTTCTACTGGCACCACTACAACTTCCCGCCGTTCTCGGTCGGGGAGGCGGGCTTCATGCGCGGCCCGAAGCGGCGTGACATCGGCCACGGCGCGCTCGCCGAGCGTGCGCTGGTCCCGATGATCCCGTCGCTCGAGGACTTCCCGTACACGATTCGCGTCGTGTCGGACATCCTCGAGTCCAACGGCTCGTCGTCCATGGCCTCGGTGTGCGGCTCCTCGCTGTCGCTGATGCAGGCGGGCGTGCCGATCAAGCGCGCCGTCGCCGGCATCGCCATGGGGCTGATCAAGGAGGGTGACGACTACGTCGTGCTCACCGACATCGCCGGCGTCGAGGACCACCTCGGCGACATGGACTTCAAGGTCGCCGGCACGTCGGAGGGCATCACCGCCCTCCAGATGGACATCAAGATCACGGGCGTCACCTTCGACATCCTCCGTGACGCGCTGACGCAGGCCCTCGAGGCCCGCACGAACATCCTCGGCCAGATGGCCCAGGTGATCGACGCGCCGAACGAGGAGCTGTCCAAGCACGCTCCGCGCATCTCGTCCATCTCGATCGATCCCGACAAGATCGGGCTGCTGATCGGCAAGGGCGGCGAGACCATCCGTGGCCTCTCCGAGGAGTTCGACGCCCAGATCGACGTCAACGACGAGGGCCAGGTCCGCGTCTACGCGTCCTCGGGCGAGAACGGCGACGCGCTCGTCGACCGCATCCGCTCGATGACCAAGGAAGTCGAGATCGGGGACTCGTTCACCGGCAAGGTCGTCAAGACCACCGCCTTCGGCGCGTTCATCGAGCTCGCCAAGGGCACCGACGGCCTCCTGCACATCTCGAACGTCTCGCCCGGCGAGCGCGTCGAGACCGTGGAGGACGTGCTCGAGCGCGGTCAGGACCTCGAGGTCCGCGTGGTCGAGGTCGACCGCGAGCGGGGCCGCATCGGCCTGCGCCGCGCCGACGACCCGGCGATCGCCGGCAAGTCCGTCGAGGAGCTCGCCAGCGTGGGCGCCGGCGGACCCGGCGGCGGCGGTGGCGGCGGCGGCCGAGGTGGCCGCGACCGCGGGCCGCGCCGCGACGGCGGAGGCCGCGGCCGCAACGGCGGCGGCGGAGACCGGCCGCGCCGCGACCGCGATCCCGATCGCAGCTAGGACCCCGCTCGCGTTGAGCGGTCCCGAGCACCGGATCACCGAGCTGGACTCGGGCGTGCGGATCGTGACGGAGGCAATGCCCTCCGTCCGGTCCGTCGCGCTCGGGTTCTGGATCGGGACCGGCTCGCGGTACGAGTCCGAGCAGGACGCGGGGCTGTCCCACCTGATCGAGCACCTGCTCTTCAAGGGGTCGCCCCGCTACAGCTCGCAGCAGATCGACGAGCTCTTCGACGCCATGGGCGCCGAGCTCAACGCGGGCACGGGCAAGGAGACGACGTCGGTCTACGCGCGGGTGCTCGACGAGCACCTCGTCGACGCCGTCGACGTCATGAGCGACATGGTCTGGCGGCCCGTCGATGACCGACATCGACTCCGAGCGCGCGGTCATCCTCGAGGAGATCGCGATGTACGAGGACGATCCGCAGGACCGGGTCTTCGACCTCCTCGGCCAGGCCGTCTTCGGCGACGACCCGCTCGGCCGCGCGATCATCGGCCGCAAGGAGGTCGTGGCCGGCGCCTCGCGCGAGCAGATCGCCGGCTTCCACGCCGCCCGCTACGTGCCGGGCAACATCGTCGTCGCCGGCGCCGGCTCGATCGACCACGACGCCCTGGTCGGAGCTGATCTCCGAGCGGGCGCGCGCGGAGGGGGGAGGCTTCCCCACCGAGCACCCGGTGCCCGCGCCGCAGGCGCAGGTGCGCTTCGAGCGCAAGGACACCGAGCAGTACCACCTCTGCCTCGGCGGCGCGGGCCTGGCCCGCGACGACGAGCGCCGCTTCGCCCTGCGCGTGCTCGACACGCTGCTCGGCGGGTCGTCGTCCTCGCGGCTCTTCCAGGAGGTGCGCGAGAAGCGCGGCCTGGCCTACGCCGTCTACACCTTCGCCGCCCATCACGCCGGCACGGGCCAGATCGGCGTCTACCTCGGCACGCGGGCCGACAACCTCGGCGCCGCCGTCCGCGTGGTCGCCGACGAGCTCGAGCGCGTGCGCACCTCGCCCCCCGGGGCCGAGGAGGTCGCCCGCGCCCGCGACAACCTCAAGGGCCGCATCGTGCTCGGCCTCGAGTCCACGAGCGCGCGCATGAACCGCCTGGGCTCCTCGCTGCTGACCGAGGTCCCGCTGCTGTCGGTCGACGACGCGATCGCCGCGATCGACGCGGTCACCGCCGACGACGTCGCCGCGCTGGCCGCCGAGCTGTGGGACCCCGCGCGTCTGTCCGTCGCGGCCATCGGGCCCGACGAGTCGGTCCTGACCGAGGCCGTCGCGCCGCTGCGCGGCGAGATCCCGGCGGTGACCGGCGCGTGATCCGCGTCGCGGTCGCCGGCGCCGCGGGGCGCATGGGCCAGGCCGTGTGCGCCGCCGTCGAGGGCGCCGAGGACATGGAGCTCTCCGGGCGGGCCGATCCCTCGCTCGGGGTCGAGGTCGCCGCGGTCCTCGGCGACGCCGACGTGCTCGTCGACTTCACCGTGCCCGACACGGCCGAGGCCAACGCCCGGGCGGCGCTCGAGGCCGGCGTGCACGCCGTGGTCGGCACGACGGGCTGGGACGTCGAGTCGCTGCGCGGCGTCGGCAGCGCGAACCTCTTCTTCGCCCCGAACTTCGCGATCGGCGCCGTGCTGATGATGCGGTTCGCCGCCGAGGCGTCGCGCCACATGGCCAAGGCGGAGATCATCGAGCTCCATCACGCCGGCAAGCTCGACGCCCCGAGCGGCACGGCCAGGCGCACGGCCGACCTGATGCAGGGCGACGTGCCGATCCACTCGGTCCGCCTGCCCGGCCTCGTGGCCGACCAGGAGGTCATCCTCGGCGACGAGGCGCAGACGCTGACGATCCGGCACGTCACCACCGACCGGACGTCGTTCATGCCCGGCGTGCTCCTGGCGTGCGCCGCGTGGGATCGCTGACCGACGTCCCCCGTCGTTGGGCTCGAGACGCTGTTGGACTAGGGTCGGACGTCGAGGCAGCGAGAGGAGATCTTCATGGGGTTCATGGACAAGGCCAAGAAGCTCGCCGAGCAGGCCCAGGAGAAGGGCCTGGTCGACAAGGCCAAGCAGATGGCCGAGCAGGCCCAGACCAAGCTCGACGAGACGCAGACCAAGTTCAACGAGAGCCAGTCCAAGGGCCAGGGCGCGCCGTCCGGACCGGTGACCGAGTACGACAAGCACGGCCGTCCCGTCGGCGGCACCGCGCCCGCCGCGAGGCCGTCCGGTCCCTCGCCCGCCGAGGAGGGCATCCCCGATGCCGCGACGTCCGAGACGGCGCCGCCGGCCGATGCCGAGGCTCCCGCCGCGCCGGTCGCTCCGCCGGCCGCGCCCGTTGCGCCGGCCGCGCCGGCCGCCGGCCCGAGCGGCGACCTCGGCGCGAGCGCCAACGACCGCGACGACGAGTACGCGCCGCCGAAGATGTCCAGCGGCGACCCGCTGGGCTAGCTAGCCGAGCGGTCGCCTGCCGCAGCGCACGTAGTACGGCAGGCGCCCGAGCGGCGCCGGCACCGTCGCGCCGACCGGCCCGTGGTGGGCGCGGTAGCGCCCGGGCCGCTTCCAGCATCCGCGCGGGAAGTAGACCCGCCGCGAGCGCGCGCCCTCGGTGACGACGGGCGCGACGAGGACGTCGGGCCCGAGCATCCACTCCTGGTCCTGCGCCGCGGCGCGCGGCGAGGTCGGCTCGGCCAGCCACAGCGGGCGCACGGGCCCGATCCCGCTCTTGCGGCCGGCCTTCCACAGCCGGGTGATCAGCGGCCGCGCCTTGAGGTGCAGGCGCAGCGCGGCGCGGTAGCGGGCCAGCGTGGCCGCGCCGTAGCTCCAGGGCATGTGGGTGCCGGCCGCGACCGATCCGTGCAGGCGGAAGAAGGGGGAGAGGGCGGCCCACTGCGCCCAGCGGGTGAAGAGCTCGGCCGTCGTCGCCTTGTAGGGCCCGACGTCGAAGAAGCCGCCGATGTCGGTCGTGAAGCCCCAGGCGCCGCCGAGCGAGCGGTTGAGCATGTCGGTGGTCTGCGAGGCCAGCCCCGAGGAGCGCGTCCAGTCGGTCGTCTCGTCGCCGGGGAAGTTCGCCGGCTCGTAGGCCGCCGAGCCCGGGGTGCCCGGAGGAGCTCGAGCGCGTGTACCACCAGATCGAGCGCTTGGGATGGCGCTTCTCGAACGCCGCCACGGCCTGCGCGGTGGCGCGGTGGGCGAGCGTCGGCAGGCGGTTGTGCATCTGCTCGCCCGTCGACCCGTCGTGGAAGCGCATGTCGCCCAGGACCTGCTCGCCGAAGTCCTGCATGAAGCCGTCCGCGCCCATGGCCAGCGCGGCGGTGATCCGCCGCTTCCACCAGCGCACCGCGGCCGGGTTGGTGAAGTCGATCTGCGCGCCCTCGCGGTTGAAGTTCGAGCCGAAGACGTACGGCCCGCCGCCGGGCTTGGTCGCGACGTAGCCCTTGGCCAGCGCCTCGTCGTAGGCGGCCGGGGAGTCGGTGCCGATCTCGTCCTTGCCGACGAACAGGCGGAAGTAGACGAGCGGATGGATGTGGCGGCGGCGCAGCGTGCGGATGAAGCCGGCGAGCGTCTTCCTGGGCAGGAACTGCCAGCCCTCGATCCGGTAGGCGCTGACCGGCAGGTGGTAGCGCTTCATGTTCGCCAGGTCGGCGCGTACCTCGGCCGCGTAGTGGTCGGCCGGGTCGGACGGGAACTGCACGAGCCGGTCGAGCTCATGGCCGAGCGCCCACCGGGGCGGGACGCGGTGGCGCCCGTTGGTCGCGCTCAGCGCCTTGATCGCCGTCCGCGCGCTCCCGGGGGCGACCTCCGCGTCGAGCGCCGGCGCGGCGACGCCGACGCGCCAGGCGTCGGCGCGGTCGGAGGCCATCCGCCAGTCCGAGAGCTCGTCGCGGTCGAGCAGGAACCCGTACGGGCGCGAGGAGACGAACAGCGACTGGATCGCGTAGGCGGCGCTCGACCCGTTGGGGAACATGTAGCGGTCGCCGCTCGGGTCGGAGGTGGCCGTCAGGCCGCTCGCGCTGCCCGACGAGACGTTCTCCTGCTGGTTGAAGTTGACGAGGTCGTGGCCGCGCTGGTCGAGGAAGTCGTGGCGCCCGCCGAAGCCGCGGAACGCCTCGCCCGGCGCGGTGGCGAAGGCCTGGGCCATCGTCGCCACGCCCGTGGCCGGGCTGGGCCGCGCGCTCGTGCGCAGCATCCCGTGCGCCGCGGGGGCGACGGTGAGCACGACCCGCCGCCCGGTCGGGTCGGTCGTGGACAGGACGAGCTGCGCGCCGGCGCCGGCCCGCCGGGCCGAGACGACGCGGTCGGCCCGGTACTCGACGCCGCCCGCCGTGGTGGAGATCAGCGTGCCCTCCCACTGCGAGGCGAGCGTCTGCTCGTAGCGCTGCGTGCCGACGAGGAACGACAGCGGCGCGTAGAGCGCCGGGCGCGGCGGGTCCTGGCGGCCGAAGAGCTGGCGCGGCACGGCGGGCTCGACCTGCAGCCGGCCCGCGGCGGGCGCCGAGGCGAGCACGGCGCGGCCGCGGCGGTCGCGGTAGGTCAGCGCGAACGGGGCGCGGGTCACGGTCACCGATCCGGCGGCGCCGCGGACGACGACGCGCGCGGCGTCGAGCGTCACGGAGGCCCGCGCCGAGGCCGGCGCGAGCGACGGCCAAGCGCGGTGAGGCGGCGAAGCGAGGCGAGGCGGACGCGCACAGCACGATCCTACGGACGCCGTTCGTTCCGCCGCGGCACTCCGGTACCCTGCGGGCATGCCCGCCCTGGGCTCCCTCCTCACCGCGATGGTCACCCCGTTCGACGCGCAGGGACGCGTCGACGAGACGGCTGCCGTCCGGCTCATGCACCACCTGGTCGAGCACGGCTCCGACGGCCTGGTCATCGGCGGCAGCTCCGGCGAGGCCTCGACGCTCTCCGACGAGGAGATGGGCCGGCTGTTCGCGCTGGCCGTCGAGGAGGTCGGCAGCAAGGCGACGATCGTCGCCGGCACCGGCTCCAACGACACCCGCCACTCGCTGCACCTGACCGAGCTCGCGACCGCGGCCGGCGTCGACGGCACGCTCAACGTCGTCGGCTACTACAACCGCCCCAACCGGCGGGGGATCGTCGCCCACTACTGCGAGCTCTCGAGGGCCACGGACAAGCCGATCGTCGTCTACAACATCCCGAGCCGCACGACGCTCGACATCTCCAACGACCTGCTGGCCGAGCTCGCCCAGCTCGATCACGTCGACGCCCTCAAGCAGGCCAACCCCGAGCATCTGGCGATGGTCGACGGCCTCGACCTCTACGCCGGCAACGACGACATGCTCGCCGACGTGGTCGCGCTCGGCGGGGCGCGGGCGGCATCTGCGTCGCCTCCCACCTCGCCGGCGACGAGATGCGCCGCATGGTCGACGAGCCCGACCGCGCCGCGCGAGATCCACGATCGCCTGCTCGACCTGTTCGAGAGCCTCGGCGTGACCACGAACCCGATCCCGGTCAAGGCCGCGCTGCGGCTCCTCGGCCTGGACTGCGGCGGTCTGCGCCTCCCGCTCGTGGAGGCCGACGAGGCCGAGACCGACCGCGTGCGGGGCGCGCTGGACGCGCTCGGCCTGCTCAGCGCCGCCGGCGCCGCCTAGCCGGGCCCGCCCGAAGCCCTAGTCTCCAAGCCGTGAGCGGCACCCTGCGCGTCCTCCCCCTCGGGGGCCTCGGCGAGATCGGCAAGAACATGACCGTCGTCGAGTACGACGGCAAGATCGTCGTCGTCGACACCGGCCTGCGCTTCCCGACGGCCGACATGCTCGGCATCGACCTCGTCCTGCCCGACTTCTCCTACCTGCTCGAGCGCGCGCAGGACATCGAGGGGATCATCCTCACCCACGGCCACGAGGACCACGTCGGCGCCCTGCCCTGGGTCATGCGCCAGATCGGCGCCGACCCGCCGCCGGTCTACGGCGGCAACCTGACCATCGCGATGGTCCGCTCCAAGCTCGACGAGCATCGCCTCAAGGACGTCCAGCTCGAGGTGCTCGAGCCGGGCGACGAGCTCGAGCTCGGCCCGTTCATCGCGGAGATGGTCCACATGACGCACTCGATCCCGGACTCGGCCGGCGTCGCGCTGACCTGCGAGCTCGGCACGACCTTCATCACCGGCGACTACAAGTTCGACCAGACCCCGGTCGACGGCAAGCCGGCCGACGTCTCGCGCCTGGCCGAGCTCGGCGCCGACGGCCTGCTGCTGCTGCTGCGGCGACTCGACCAACGCCGACCGCCCGGGCTTCTCGCCCAGCGAGTCGGACGGTCGGCCCGCACCTCGAGGAGGTCTTCGCCCGCTGCGAGGGCCGCATCGTCGTCACGTCCTTCGCCTCGAACATCCACCGCGTCCAGCAGGTCGTCGACGCCGCCGCGGCGCTCGACCGCAAGGTCGTCCTCGTCGGCCGCTCGATGCGCAAGAACGTCAACATCGGCCGCACGCTCGGCCACATCGACGTCCCCGAGGGGATGCTCGTCCAGCCCCGCGAGGTCGACCAGTTCCCCGACCACAAGCTCGTGATCATCTCGACCGGCTCCCAGGGCGAGCCGCTCTCGGCGCTGCGGCGCATGGCCCACAACGACCACCAGTCGGTCAAGCTCCACGACGGCGACACGATCGTCTTCTCGGCCACGCCGATCCCCGGCAACGAGCGCGCGGTCAACGAGACGATCGACCGGCTCTTCCAGATCGGCTGCGACGTGATCACCACGCGCGACGCGCCCGTGCACGCCTCCGGGCCACGGCTACGCCGAGGAGATCAAGCTGATGCTCAACCTCGTCAAGCCGCGCTACGTGATGCCGATGCACGGCGACTACCGCCGGCAGAAGCTCCACGGCGCGCTGGCCGAGGCCGTCGGCGTCGATCCCGAGCGCATCTTCCGGGGCGAGAACGGCCTGCCGCTCGAGATCGACGCCAAGGGCGCGCGCTTCGGCAAGCCCGAGCGCGCCGGGCATGGTCTTCGTCGACGGCGTCGACATCGGCGATCCCGCCGACGTCGCCCTGCGCGACCGCAGGATGCTCTCGGCCGACGGCATCTTCATCGTCGTGGCGACGATCTCCGAGCAGGACGGCTCGTCGGTCGCCCCGCCCGAGGTGATCTTCCGCGGCGTGCACGTTCATGGACGAGGCCGACGGCCGCGTCGAAGAGATGCGCGACGCGGTCGAGAAGTCACTGGCCAAGGCGGCCGAGGAGGAGATCCGCGAGGTCGACCTCATCCAGCAGCACCTGCACGACGACCTCGCCAAGCACGTCTACGACGCGCTCAAGCGCCGGCCGATGGTGCTGCCGGTCGTCGTCGAGGTGTAGCCCCGGCGGCCCGCGCCGCGGGGAGGTCGACGACGAACCGCGCGCCGCGTCCCGTCGGCGCCGGGCTCGACCCGCACGGTGCCGCCGTGCGACTCGGCCACGGCCCGGACGATCGCCAGGCCGAGGCCCGGTCCCGCCGCCGGCGTCGCCCGCGGCGCGCACGAAGCGGTCGAAGATGCGCTCGCGCAGCTCGGCGGGCACGCCCGGGCCGTCGTCCTCGACGACGAGCTCGTGGCGCTCCTCGCCGGCGCGGACCTGGGCGGTCACGCGCGAGCCGGGCTGGGTGTGGCGAGACCGCGTTCTGCAGCAGGTTGAGCACGAGCCGGTGGAGCTCGTCGGGCGCGCCGTCGACCCACGCCGGCTCGGGCGCCTCGACGGCGAGTCGCGTGCTGGGAGGCGACGGGGCCGAGCTCGCCGGCCGCGTCGACGAGGCTCCGGGAGAGGTCGACGGCGCGGTGCGGCGCCTCGCGGCCGGCGTCGGCGCGGGCGAGCAGGAGCAGGTCGGCGACGAGGCGGCGCATCCGCCGCGAGGAGCGCAGCGCGGCGTCGGCGGTCTCGCGCTGCTCGCCGGCGAGCTCGGCCGAGAGCAGCTCGAGGTTGGCCAGCACGCTCGTCAGCGGCGTGCGCAGCTCGTGCGAGGCGTCGGCGACGAACGCCTTCTGCCGCGTCAGCGCGTCCTCGGTCTCCGACCGCGCGCCGTCGAGCGCCTGGAGCATGCCGTCCAGCGTGCGGGCGAGCTCGGCGATCTCGTCGTCGTGCTCGGGGATCGCCGATGCGCCGGCCGGGGTCGCGGGTGCGCTCGATCGCCCGCGCGTCGGACGTGATGCGCGCGATCGGCCGCATCGCGCGCCGCGCGACGGCCAGGCCGGCGAGCAGGGCCAGGGCGGTGCCGCCGAGCACGCCGAAGAGCAGCAGGAAGCGCACGCGGTCGACGGTCTGGCGCAGGTCGGACAGCGGCCGCGCGTACTGGGCGACGGCGAAGCCGGCCCGGCCGCCCGTCGATCGTGACCGGCACGAGGCGCGACTCGACGCGGTGGCCGCTGATCTCCAGCGGCGCGTTGCGCGGGAAGCCGAGGTTCGGGCTTGGCCGGCGCCGCACAGCCGCGTGCCGGCGGGCAGCGACGACCTTGACCACGGCGTGCTCGGCGCGCGCGTAGTCGGCCAGGTCGACGCCCGTGCACTTGACCGTGCGCGGGTCGCGGCGATGACCTCGACGCGCAGGCGGCTGGCCGAGGTCGTCGGCCGCGTGGGAGACCTGGTCGTCGAAGTCGGCGCGGATCTGGCGGCCGGCGAGCAGGCCCACCATCACCGCGAAGGCGCACAGGATGACGAACGTCAGGACGGCCGAGACGCTGGCCAGCCGCCACCGGATCGGCAGCCGGCGCCAGTGGCGCTGGAGCGTCTCAATCGGCGCGGAGGACATAGCCCGCGCCGCGGATGGTGTGGAGCAGCCGCGGTCTCTCCGCCGGCCTCGAGCTTGCGGCGCAGGTTGGAGACGAAGACCTCGATGGTGTTCGTCAGCGAGAACGGGTCGTAGCCCCACACCTCGTCGAGCAGCTTCTGGCGGGAGACGACGAGGCGCTCGTTGCGCATCAGGTACTCGAGCAGCTCGAACTCCCGCTGGGTCAGCTCGACGGAGCGCTCGCCGCGCCGCACCTCGTGGGTGCCGGGGTTGAGCGAGAGGTCGCCGACGATGAGGTCGAGGCCGAGCCGCGCGGCGGGCGGCGGCGCAGCAGGGAGCGCAGGCGGGCGAGCAGCTCCTCGCGCTCGAAGGGCTTGACGAGGTAGTCGTCGGCGCCGGCGTCGAGGCCCTCGACCTTGGCGTCGAGCCGCGTCGCGCGCGGTGAGCACGAGGATCGGCACGTCGCCCTGCTCGCGCAGGCGCTTGGCCACCTCGATGCCGTCGAGCTTGGGCAGCCCGAGGTCGAGGATCGACGAGGTCGGGGACGAAGGCGCGCGCGTCGTCGAGCGCGGCTCGCCGTCGCTCGGCGGTGCGTCACGTCGTAGCCCTCGAGCCGCAGCGAGCGCTTGCAGGACCTGGGCGATCTCGGCGTCGTCCTCGACGACGAGCACACGTGGGGGATCGGTTCGGGCATTGCGAGCAATTCTAAAGACGCTTCCTGAAGCAGGGTTCAAGGCGCGGGCGGCGAACGGGAAGCCGCCGATGCCACGCGCTTCGCTCGAAGGCCCCTCGCCAAGGCCGCACCGAAGGCCCGCGCGCAAGCCGCGCGCACGCCGCGGAGCCCCGCGCTGCCGCGCATCCCGCGGCTGCGCCTCGAGCCGCACCAGCTCGACATCCTCGGGCCTCGGCCTCGTCGCGCTCGGCGTCTTCCTCGCCTTCGTCCTGTGGACGGGGACGCGCGGGCGGCCAGCTCGGCGACGGTCTCGAACGGGCCTGCGCTGGCTCGATCGGCGTCGGCGCCTACGCGGTGCCGGTCGCGCTCGTGCCGCGCGGCGCGCTCGTGCTCGCGCGCGACCCTGCTGCCCGCCGTGCGCCCGCTGCGCACCGGCGTCGATCTGCCTCGATCGCTCGGCCTGCTGCTCGCCCTGGCCGCCGGCACGCTCGGCCTCGGCCCCGGCAACCCGCGCCCGCGCGATCTGGACCCGCGACGCCTTCGAGGTGCGCGGCGGCGCGGTCGGGCGAGGCCATGTACTGGGCCGCCTCACACCTCGTCTCGCACGCTCGGCGCGCACATCCTCGCCGTCTTCGGCTGACGATCGCCGGGCGTGCTCCTCCTCAGCGGCGCGACCGTCGCCGGCCTCGTCCGCGACGCGCCACGCCGGCGTCGCCGACACGAGCCGGGCGCTACGCGAGCGCGGCTCGACCGCCGCCCCGGCGCTCGGGCTCGACCCGGACCGTCCCGCCGCGCTCTACCCGCCCGAGCCGGTGGGCGAGGAGCGTCGTCGTCCAGCGCCGCCGCCGTGGGACGACGACCCCGAGCCCGAGGACGGACTCGCGTCACCGCGACCGCTGTGGCCCGAGGAGGCCGCTGACGAGGAGCCCGAGGCCGTCGAGCCGGAGTCGAGCCCGAGCCGGAGGCCGACGCTGCCGCGCCGGGCCCGAGGACGAGCCGGACCGAGCTGACGCCCCAGGGCCGCTACCGCGCCGAGGTCACCGAGGACCCCGAGCTTCGTCTGGAAGCATCCCGTGCCGCGACAGTGCTGACCCGCTCCAAGCGCCGAGGACGCGAAGCCCGACACCGCCGGGCAGGCCGAGACGGCCACACCGGCTCGTCGAGGCGCTCGGCCACTTCGGCGTCGAGGCCAAGGTCGTGGGCACCGTCGCCGGCCCGCACATCACCCGCTACGAGCTGCGCCTGGCGCCCGGCATCAAGGTCGCGCAAGGTCGCCAACCTCAAGGACGACCTCGCCTACGCGCTGGCCGCCGCCGACATCCGCATCCAGGCCCCGATCCCCGGCAAGCAGGCCGTCGGCGTCGAGGTCCCGAACCTGCGCCGCGCATCGTCCACCTCGGCGACGTCCTCCAGGACCCGCCCGGCCGACTGGTCCCCGCTCGCCGTCTGGCTGGGCAAGGACGTCTCGGGCCGCGCGATCGGCGCCGACCTGGCGAAGATGCCGCACCTGCTCGTCGCCGGCACGACGGGCGCCGGCAAGTCGGGCTGCGTCAACGCGATGCTCTCCTCGGTCCTGCTGCGCGCCACGCCGCACGAGGTCCGGCTGGTCCTCGTCGACCCCAAGCAGGTCGAGCTCAACCACTACGAGTCGATCCCGCACCTGCTCACGCCGGTCATCACCGAGCCCGCGCATGGCGGCCAACGCGCTGCAGAACCTCGTCAAGGAGATGGAGGAGCGCTACACGCTCATGTCGCTGGCCCGCACGCGCTCGCTGCCCGAGCTCAACCGCAAGCCGCGCGCGGCGCGGCGAGCCGGCGCTGCCCTACATCCTGTGCGTCATCGACGAGCTCGCCGACCTGATGATGGTCGCGCCGGCCGACGTCGAGGACTCGATCATCCGCCTGGCCCAGAAGGCCCGCGCGGTCGGCATCCACCTCGTGCTCGCCACGCAGTCCCCGCGCGTGGACGTCATCACCGGGATGATCAAGGCCAACGTCCCGTCGCGGATCGCCTTCGCCGTCTCCTCGCAGACCGACTCCCGCGTGATCCTCGACCAGAACGGGGCCGAGACGCTGCTCGGCCAGGGCGACATGCTCTTCTCGCCGGTCGGCTCCTCGCGCCTGCAGCGCATCCAGGGCGCCTACATCGACGAGGGCCAGATCGCCCAGATCACCGAGTTCTGGCGCCGCCAGGGCGAGCCCGAGTTCCGCGAGGAGCTGCTCGAGGAGGTCGAGGACGCAGGAGATCGATGCGAAGGGCGACGACGAGTTCGACCCCGACGAGGATCCGCTGCTCGACGAGGCGATCGCGCTCGTGGCCGCAGATGGGCACGGCGTCGACCTCGATGCTCCAGCGCCGCCTGCGCCTCGGCTACACCCGCGCCGGCCGGCTCATCGACATGCTCGAGCGCCGCGGCGTGATCTCCGGCTACGAGGGCTCCAAGCCCCGCCAGGTCCTGATCACCGAGGCCGACGTGCCCCGGCTCCTGAGCGCCGCGGTGGCGCAGAGCGTCCCGGCGCAGGCCGAGCCCGAGGAATAGCCTCTCCCTCTCATGACGGAGATCGGCGCCACGCTGCGGGAGGCGCGGATGCGCCGCCACATCGACATCACCGAGGTCGAGTCGGCGACGAAGATCCGCGCGAAGTACCTGCGCGCGATGGAGGACGAGGAGTGGGACCTGCTGCCCGGCCCGACCTTCGTCAAGTCGTTCCTGCGCACCTACGCCGACTACCTCGGCCTCGACTCGCGGCTGCTGTCGAGCAGTGGAAGCGCAACAACGAGCGGGTCACCGAGGCCGAGCTGCCGCCGCTGGCCGCCGCGCGGGTCGTCGTCGGGCGCGCTCGGCGCCCGCGCCAGCCCGGGTCGCTGGCGCGGCGTCGTCCTCGCGCTCTGCGTGATCGCGATCCTCGTCGGCGGCCTCTACGTGCTCGGGCAAGACCGGCGACGACAACAACGCGCCGCCGGCGCCGGTCACCTCGACCACGAAGAAGAAGACCGCGGCCGAAGCCCAAGAAGAAGACCGAGGCCAAGCCCGCGCCGACGACGGTCAAGCTGAAGGTCGGGGCCACCGCGCCGGTCTACGTCTGCCTCGTCGACGAGGCCGGACAAGAAGCTCATCCCCGGCCTGACGCTGCAGCCCGGCGGCGCCGCGCAGCTCGTTCTCGGCCAAGCGCTTTCGCATCAACCTGGGCAACGCGTCGGCGACGCTGACGGTCAACGGCAAGCGCGTGCCGCTCCAGGCGTCGAGCGCCGGGATCGGGCTCGAGATCACGCCGAAGGGCCGCAAGACGCTGCCCCAGGGCCAGCGGCCCACCTGCGCGTGAGCGCGCGCGCCGGCATCGTCGTCACCGGCACCGAGGTCCTCTCGGGGATCATCGCCGACCGCAACGGGCCGTGGCTGTCCGAGCGGCTGCGCGAGCGCGGCGTCGACCTCGCCCACATGATGATCGTCGGCGACCGGCCCGAGGACATGGCCTCGGCGCTGCGCTTCCTGGCCGGGGAGGGCGTCGACGTGATCGTCACCAGCGGCGGGCTGGGGCCGACGGCCGACGACCTCACCGCCGAGGTCGTCGGGGAGTTCTCCGGGCCGCCAGATGGTCCTCGACGGCGCGCTCGAGGAGCGGATCGCCGAGATCCTGCGCCCGCTGATGGCCCGCTGGCCGCACCTCGACCAGGACGCCGTGCGCGAGGCCAACCGCAAGCAGGCCGAGGTCCCCGCGGGGGCGACGATCCTCGAGCCCGTCGGGCACCGCGCCCGGGCTCGTCGTGCCGCCCGCCGACGGGCGCGGCGGCCCGACCGTGGTCGTGCTGCCCGGGCCGCCGCGCGAGCTGCAGCCGATGTGGGAGACGGCGCTGCAGACCGACGCGCTCGCGCGCCGCGCTGGCCGGACGCGGGCGAGTACCGCTGGCGGATCATGCGGCTGTTCGGGATCCCCGAGTCCGAGATCGCCGCCACGCTGGTCGCGATCGAGGGCGGAGGGCGTCGAGCTCTCCCCGCTCGAGATCACCACCTGCCTGCGCCGCGGCGAGATCGAGATCGCCACCCGCTACGAGCCCGACGCCGACGACGTCTACGCCGCCTTCGAGGAGCGGCGTGGCCGAGCGCCACGCCGACACGATCTTCTCGACGCGACGGCTCGACGATCGACGAGCAGGTCGCCGGCTGCTGCTCGGCCGCGGCACGACGATCGCCACGGCCGAGTCGTGCACGGGCGGCCTGCTCGCCGCGCGGCTGACCGAGCGGGCCGGCTCGTCGGCCTACGTGCTCGGCGGGCTCGTCGTCTACTCCAACGAGGCCAAGACGGCGCTGGCCGGGGTCGACCCGGCGCTGATCGAGCGCGCCGGCGCGGTCTCCGTCGAGGTCGCCGAGGCCCTGGCCGACGGGGCGCGCTCGCGGCTCGGCGCCGACGATCGGGGTGGGGATCACCGGGATCGCCGGACCGGGCGGCGGGACCGAGGAGAAGCCGGTGGGGACCGTCTGCGTCTCCGTGGCCGGGCCCGAGCGAGCGCGGCTGACGCGCCGGTCCAGCTCCCCGGCGGCCGCGGCCGACGTGCGCGACCGCAGCGCCACCGTCGCGATGCACCTGCTGCGCCGGCTGCTGCGCGGCGAGAGGGCCCGAGATCGGCGGGCGAGCGCACCGCGCGGTGAGGGTCTGGATCGCGGGCGAGCTGCCCGAGGCCGCGCGGTCGGCGTGCGCGCGCTGGCGCGACGGGCTGGCGCTGGCCGGGCGCGCGCGCCGTGCCCGACGCGGGGCTCCACGTCACGCTGGCCTTCCTGGGCGAGCGGCCCGAGCCGAGGAGGTCGAGCGCGTCGGCGACGCGCTGCGCGCGCTGCCGGCGCGGCCGGCGGGCTCGGCCTCGGCGGCGGGCTGCTGCTTCCGCGGCGCCGCCCGCGGGTGGTCGCCGTCGGCGGTCCGCGACCCGGACGGCACGCTGCAGGCCCTGCACGACCGCGTCGCCGCCGCGGTCGGGGCGCAGGAGCGCCGCGCGCTACCGCCCGCACGTGACCGTGGCCCGGCTGGGGCGCGGGGCGGCCGTCCCGGCCGAGGGGCTGCCGCCGGCGCCGGACGGTGGCCTTCGCCGTCGAGTCGGTCGCGCTCGTGCGCACCCACCTGGGGTCCGGGCCGGCCAGGCACGAGACCCTGGTCCGGGTGCGCTTGTAGCGTGCGCCGGTGACCGACCCGATCGAGCCCCTCCTGGCCAACAACGAGTCGCTGGCCTCCGGCCTCGAGGCACGCCATCTGGCCGTCGACCCGCGCGCCAGCTGGCGATCGTCACCTGCATGGACTCCCGCCTCGACGTCTTCGGCGCGCTCGGCCTGCGCGAGCCGGGGAGGCCCACATCCTGCGCAACGCGGGCGGGATCATCACCGACGACGTGATCCGCTCGCTGGCCTTGTCCCAGCGCAAGCTCGGCACGCGCGCGGTCGATCCTCGATCCACCACACCGACTGCGGCGTGGCGAGTCACGACGACGAGGCTTCCGCGAGCCGAGCTCCGCGCCGGCCACGGCCCGACTGGCGCCGCCGTTCGCGATCGATCGTTCGCCGACCTCCACGCCGACGTGCGCCGAGTCGATCGAGCGCGTCCGCCAGATCGCCCTTCCTGCGCCATCGCGACCGCGGTGCGCGGCTACGTCCTCGACGTCGCGACCGGCGAGCTGCGCCAGGTCGTGCTGCCGGCCTCGGCGCGCATCCGCGCGCGCTTCCGGCACGAGCGCGCATTGCGCCGTCCGCAGGGCCCGGATCTAGCGTCCGTTCTGTCCGGAGCCGCACCTAGCTTGGTGGGCTCCGAGACGAACGCGAAGACCGAGGAATCAACCGAGAAGGACGGCGAGGCAATGGCCAGCGAGGACAAGGCCGCGAAGGCGCGCGAGGCCGCGCTCCAGGGCGCGCTCACCCAGATCGAGCGTCAGTTCGGCAAGGGCACGCGTCATGCGCATGGGCGACCAGGGCGCCCAGGTGAAGGTCAACGCGATCCCGACCGGCGCGCTGTCGCTCGACCTCGCGCTGGGCATCGGCGGCGTGCCGCGCGGGCGCATCGATCGAGGTCTTCGGCCCGGAGTCCTCGGGCAAGACGACGCTCGTCTACCACATGCTCGCCGAGGCCCAGAAGCTCGGCGGCGTCTGCGCGTTCATCGACGCCGAGCACGCCATGGACCCGCTCTACGCCCAGCGGATCGGCGTCGACATCGACGAGCTGCTCGTCTCCCAGCCCGACTACGGCGAGCAGGCGCTCGAGATCGCCGACATGCTCGTGCGCTCCGGCGCGGTCGACGTCGTGGCCGTCGACTCGGTCGCCGCGCTGACGCCGCGGGCCGAGCTCGAGGGCCAGATGGGCGACCAGACGGTCGGCGTCCAGGCGCGGATGATGTCCCAGGCGATGCGCAAGCTCGCCGGCAACCTCAACCGCACCCAGACGCTCTGCATCTTCACCAACCAGATCCGCGAGAAGGTCGGCGTGATGTTCGGCTCGCCGGAGACGCAGCCGGGCGGCCGCGCGCTGAAGTTCTACTCGTCCCAGCGCCTCGACATCCGCCGCATCGAGACCCTCAAGGAGGGCACCGAGGCGGTCGGCAACCGCGTGCGCGTGAAGGTCGTCAAGAACAAGGTCGCGGCGCCGTTCCGCCAGGCCGAGTTCGACATCGAGTTCGGCAAGGGCATCTCCACCGCGGGCTGCCTGATCGACCTCGGCATCGAGCACAACGTCGTGACCAAGTCGGGCTCGTTCTTCTCCTACGGCGACGAGCGGCTCGGCCAGGGCCGCAACAACGCCAAGGCGTTCCTCGACGAGCACCCCGAGGTGGCCAAGGAGATCGAGGGCAAGATCTACGCCGCGCTCGGCCTCAACGACGAGCTCGTGCAGCCGATCGAGCACGAGGACGACGCCGTGCCGCCGATCGAGGCGCTCGAGGGCGCCGCCGCGGCGGCGCTAGCGACCGCGCGCGGCGCGGATGGGCGCGCCATCGCCTGACGCGACGGCCGAGGAGCGGCTGGACCACGCGCTCGGGCTGGCCTTCACGCACCTCGGCCGCCGCGACCGGACGGTGGCCGAGGTGCGCGCGCACCTCGAGCGCAAGCGCGACGTCGACGACGCGACCGCCGAGGCGGCGGTCGACGAGCTGCGCCGCCAGGACTACCTCGACGACGCGGGCTTCGCCACGCCGCTTCGCCGAGGACAGGCGCGCGCTCGACGCCTGGGGCGCGCGAGCGCATCGAGCGCGCGCCTGCTCGCGCGCGGGCATCGACCGCGAGTGCGCCGGGCGCGCGCTGGCCGGCGTGGGCCACGGCGACGAGCTCGACGCCGCGCTGGCGCTGCTCGCGCGGCGCTACCCGGCCGCCGCCCGAGGATCCGCGCGAGGCCCGCGGCCTCGGCCTGCTCGTGCGCAAGGGCTACGACGCGCGAGCTCGCCGGCGACGCCGTCCGCGCTTCGACGCGCGCGGCGACGCGCTCTCATGCGGAACACGCGTTCGTTTGCGGGTCAACGGCTTCGGTACTACGATCCGACCAAGCGAACGACCGGCCCGCAAGGGCATGAAAGACCCGCAAATTCAACGCATTTCCGTACGACGACGTGACGTCCAGACACACCATCGCACCAGCTCTGAGACCGACGACCCGGGAGGGTCGCCCGACCCGCTGACCGCACGTCGTCCGACTGACGCGGGCGCCGCGGCTGATCCGCCGCGCCCATTGGGATCCGACCGCACCGGCGGCCGGTCCTTCGCTCCAAGATCCAGAGGATGAGCTCCGGGTCGCGCTCGCGCGAACCGGAGGAGAGGGAAGGACCCGACATGGAGATCGTGATCGCGGCGGCGCTCCTGGCCATCGGCCTCGTGGCCGCCGTCACTCGTGCAGCGTCGCGGCCGCGGCCGCGACCGCCGGGGGCGGGCACGCTTCCGGCCCCGGCCGCGCCGGCGCTGCGCCGCGGCCGCGAGCAGCCAAGCGCGGCGCCCGAGGTCCCGGTCGCGCCGGCGCGCGCTCGTCACGCCCGCCGAGGACGACGCGCTGACCCGGCGCGAGCGCGAGCTCGTGGCCCGCGAGCGAGACGCTCGCGTCGAGCGACCGCCCGCGTCGAGGGCGAGCAGCGCCGGCTGACCGAGGAGCTCGAGCGCATCGCCGGCCTGAGCGCCGCGCAGGCCAAGCAGGCTGCTCCTCAAGGAGGTCGAGGACCAGGCGCGCCACGACGCGGCGCGCATCGATCCGCCAGGTCGAGGAGGAGACCAAGCGCGACGCCGAGCGCCGCGTGCGCAACGATCCTCTCGGTCGGCATGCAGCGCCTCGCCGCCGGCCACGCCGCCGAGACGACCGTCTCGGTCGTCCAGCTGCCCTCCGACGACATGAAGGGCCGGATCATCGGCCGCGAGGGCCGCAACATCCGCGCCCTGGAGAACCTCACCGGCGTCGACTTCATCATCGACGACACGCCGAACGCCGTCGTGCTCTCCGGCTTCGACGGCGTGCGCCGCGAGGTCGCGCGCATGACGCTCGAGAAGCTCCTGCCAGGACGGGCGCATCCACCCGGCGCGGATCGAGGAGACTTACTTCCAGGCCAAGTCCGAGCTCGACGAGCCACATCGTCGAGCTCGGGGAGGAGGCGGTGTTCGAGGCCGACGTCCAGGGCCTCGACCCCGAGCTCGCCAAGCTACCTCGGCCGGCTGCGCTTCCGCACGAGCTACGGCCAGAACGTGCTCGCCCACTCGGTCGAGTGCGCCCACCTGGCCGCGATGATGGCCCACGAGCTCGGCGCCAGCGCGAAGACCGCCCGCCGCGCCGCGCTGCTGCACGACATCGGCAAGGCCGTCATCGCACGAGATCGAGGGCCCGCACGCGCTCGTCGGCGGCGACCTCGCCCGCCGCCACGGCGAGCCCGAGGCCGTCGCCCACGCGATGGAGGCCCACCACAACGAGGTCGAGCCCCAGACCGTCGAGGCGGTGATCGTCCAGGCCGCCGACGCGCTGTCGCGGCGCGCGCCCGGGCGCGCGCGGCGAGTCGCTCGAGCAGTACGTCAAGCGCCTGCGCGACCTCGAGCAGATCGCCGAGCGCCACACCGGCGTCGACAAGGTCTACGCGATGCAGGCCGGCCGCGAGATCCGCGTGATGGTCGACCCGAACGGCCTCGACGACGACGGCGCGGTGCTCTCGTCGCGCGAGATCGCGCGCGAGATCGAGAAGGAGCTCGAGTACCCGGGCCAGATCAAGGTCACCGTCATCCGGGAGTCGCGCGCGGTCGACTACGCCAAGTGACCGCGCTCAGGGTCCACCGGATCCCGTTCTCCACGCAACGTCGAGCGCATCGCGCTGGCCTGCGGCGCACAAGGGCGTCGCGGTGCGAGTGGGTCGACCACGACCGAGACGACCGCTCCGCGATCCGCGAGCTGTCGGGCCAGGAGCTCGTCCCCGTCGCCGAGACGCCGAACGGGGTCCTCGCCGACTCGGTCGTGATCCTCACCTGGCTCGAGCAGGCCCACCCCGACCCGCCGCTGTTGCCGGCCGATCCGGTGCGCCGCGCGGAGGCCGACACGTTCGGCGAGTGGTTCAACGCGGTCTGGAAGGTCCCGCCGAACCGCCTCGCCGCCGGGGACGGAGCGACCAGGCGCTCTACGACGCGCTCGTCGGAGTGGCTCGACCGCTTCGAGACGCTGCTCTCCGGCCGCGCCTTCCTGCTCGGCGACGCGCTGGGGCTCGCCGACGTGATCGCCTTCCCGTTCCTGAAGTACCCCGTGCTCGGCCTGGCCGCCGACGACGCCGACCCGTTCCACCGCGTGCTCGTGGAGACGATGGCCGATCCGCGGCCCGAGCGTCCGCGCCTGGGTCGCCCGCATCGACGCGCTGCCCCGCGCCTGAACGCGCGGCGCGCCAGACGGCAGTTACTTGCGCGGTCAACCGGGCAGACCTGAAGGAGGACTTCCTCGAGAAAGGACCCCGCATGAAGCTCGGGCTCACGTTTTTCCGCGCCCTCGTCGGCGCGCTGTTCATCGGTCACGGCACCCAGAAGCTGTTCGGGTGGTTCGGCGGCCACGGCCTGGAGGGCACCGGCCAGTTCTTCGAGCAGCTCGGCTTCCGGCCGGGCAAGCGCCATGCGGCCCTGGCCGGCGCGGCCGAGGCGGGCGGCGGCGCGCTGCTCGCGGCCGGGTTCCTGACGCCGCGTCGCCGGCGCGGCCATCACCGGCACGATGGTCCAGGCCATCCGCTCGGTCCACGGCTCCAAGGGCCCGTGGGTCGCCGAAGGCGGCTGGAGTACAACGCCGTCCTGATCGCCACCGTGATCGCCCTGACCGAGGTCGGTCCCGGCCCGGTCTCGCTCGACAACGCGTTCGGCATCGAGCGCAAGGGCACCGCCTGGGCCCTGGCCGCCCTGGCCGCCGGCGCCGCCGGCCCGTTCCTGACCGACCGCTTCCTCAACGAGGAGGCCCCGGTCGAGCAGGCGCCCGCCGAGACCGTGCGCGAGCACGGCGAGGTCGACGCCTCCGCGCCCGCCACGGCCTAGCCGCAGCATCCGCGCTCCGGGCCCCGGACATCTAGTCTGAGGCCCGTGAAGCGCTACCACGTCACCACGTTCGGCTGCCAGATGAACGAGCACGACTCCGAGCGCATGAAGGGCATGCTCGAGTCGCTCGGCTACGCCGAGGCCGACGCCGCGCGCCGACGCCGACCTGATCCTCTTCAACACCTGCTCGATCCGCGAGAAGGCCGACGAGCGCTTCGTCGCCCACCTCGGCGAGGCCACGCGCGCTCAAGCGCGAGGACCCCGAGCGGCGTGTCGGCGTCGGCGGCTGCTGGGCGCAGTCGGTCAAGGACGAGGTCTTCCGCCGCTTCCCGTTCGTCGACGTCGCCTTCGGCCCCGGCCAGGTCCACCGGCTCGCCGAGTTCCTCACCTCGCGACTCGCTGACCGCCCAGGGCTACTTCGAGTTCGAGGGCTTCACCGGCCACCTGCCCGAGCAAGCGCGCGCGCGCGCACCAGGCGTGGGTGCAGATCTCCGTCGGCTGCAACTGCCGGTGCTCGTACTGCATCGTGCCGTCGACGCGCGGCCGCGAGGTCTCCCGGCCGCTCGACGAGCTCGTCGACGAGGCCCGGCGCGCTGGCCGCCGACGGCGTGCGCGAGGTCACGCTGCTCGGCCAGAACGTCAACTCCTACGGGCGCGACCTGCGGCCCGACCGCCGCTCGTTCGCCGAGCTGCTGCGAGCCGTCGACGCGATCGACGGCATCGACCGCATCCGCTACACGAGCCCGCACCCCAAGGACATGCGCGAGGACGTCATCCGCGCCCACGCCGAGCTGCCCGCGCGTCTGCGAGCACATCCACCTGCCGCTGCAGGTCGGGCTCCTCGCGGATCCTCAAGGCCATGCGCCGCACCTACGACCGCGAGCGCTACCTCGACCGCGTCGCGCTGATCCGCGAGCACGTGCCCGACTGCGCGCTGACCACCGACATCATCGTCGGCTTCCCGGGGGAGACCGAGGAGGACTTCGCCGAGACGCTCGAGGTGTGCGAGGAGGTCGGCTACGACGGCGCCTTCACGTTCATCTTCTCGCCGCGCCGCGGGACGACCGCGGCCGAGCTCGCCGACGACGTCGCCGCACGAGGTCAAGGTCGAGCGCATGGAGCGGCTGGTCGAGGTCGTGCAGCGGCGGGCGCGCGAGCGCGCGCAGCGGTTCGTCGGCCGCCGGCTCGAGGTGCTCGTCGAGGGCCCGTCGCGCACCGACCCGTCGCGCCTGCGCGGGCGCACGCGCCACAACAAGGTCGTCAACTTCGACGGCGTGGCGCCGGCCGGGCGAGCTCGACCGAGGTCGAGATCGACGCCGCGACGAGCCAGACGCTGAGCGGGACCGAGATCCTGCTCGCCCGCACCGGAATCTGACCGTTTGCGCGCGGGTGCGCGCCGCGGTTACGGTCGGGCGGATCGAGAACGAAAGGGGGGCTCGTGTCCACGACCCCGGCTGACTCGGAGCTCAAGGCACGCCACCGCGCCATGTGGGCGTCGGGTGACTACCCGTCGATGGTCGAGACCTTCCTGCTGCCGCTGGGGCCGCGACTCGTCGCCGCCGCCGGCCTGGGGCCGGGGATGCGCGTCCTCGACGTCGCGGCGGGCACCGGCAACACGTCCCTGCCCGCGGCGGAGACCGGCGCCGAGGTCACCGCCAGCGACCTGACCCCGGAGCTCCTCGACGTCGGCGAGCGGCGGGCCGAGGCGGCCGGGCTCGACCTCGAGTGGGCCGAGGCCGACGCCGAGCACCTGCCCTTCGCCGACGAGTCCTACGACGTCGTGATGTCGGCGATCGGCGCGATGTTCGCGCCCCATCATGAGCTGACGGCCGGCGAGCTCGTGCGCGTGTGCCGTCCCGGCGGGAAGGTCGCCCTGCTGAGCTGGACCCCCGAGGGGATGATCGGGTCGCTGTTCAAGACCATGGGCCCGTTCGCCCCGCCGCCGCCCCCGGGCGCCCAGTCCCCGCCGCTGTGGGGCAGCGAGAAGCACCTGGGCGGGCTCTTCGGCGACCGGGTCGACTGGCAGAGCAACGAGCGCGGGGTGCTCGAGGTGACCGCCTTCGCGGAGGCGCGCGACTACGGCGAGCACTTCAAGGCCCGCTACGGCCCGACGATCGCCGCGCGCAAGAACGCCGCCAAGGACGGGCGCGAGCACGACCTCGACGACGCGCTCGACCAGTTCTGCGACAACTGGAACCTGGCCGGCGCCGACGACGCGCGCTTCGAGATGGAGTACCTGATCTCGGTGGGCACGCGCAGGTAGGCGCGAACGCCGTCCGTCCCGTGTGCGAACATATGTTCGTGCGCTGGGACAACCTGACCATCGAGGCCGAGCAGGCCGACACCGCCCGCCTGCCGGGCTACCGCGACGAGGCGGTCGTCCGCCACTTCGACGCCCCCGAGGCGCTCGACACCCGCTTCTACGAGGTGCGCGCGAAATCCGCGCTCAACCGCGTGCCGGAGAAGAGCCGCATGCCGTTCCGCTGGACGGTGAACCCGTACCGGGGATGCAGTCATGCGTGCACTCTACTGCCAATCGGGCGAGACACCGATCCTCATGGCCGACGGCCGGCACACGACAACTGCGAGATCTGCAAGGTCGGCGACGCGATCTACGGCACGCGGTTCGACGGGCAACTACCGGCGGTACACGACGACCGTGGTGCTAGGCTCACTGGCGCACGCGTGAAGCGCGCGTATCGCGTCACGCTGGCCGACGGCACGGAGCTCGATCACCAGCGGCGAGCACCGCTACCTGACGGGCCGAGGGTGGAAGCACGTCACGGGCGCGATGTGCGGCCGCGGCCAACGGCCGCATCTGACGACGAACGACTCGCTCGCTCGGCGTCGGCGCGCTGCCGCCGAGACGCCCGACCGAGACCGTCGAATATCGGCGCGGCTACCTGGCCGGGATGATCCGTGGCGACGGCACGATCGGGCATTGCTCCTACCGACGCGATGGTGGACGCCGCCGGGAGCGCCGCAGATTCCGCTTGCGCCCTCGGCGGATGGCGGAAGCGCTGGCCGCGCTCGCGCCGTTTCCTCTCCGAAGAGGAGATCTCCATCGACGAGTTCGCCTTCGCGGTCGGAACCGAGAGCTCGCCGCCCGGTCAACGCGATTCGCACGCCAGGCGCGTGAATCGGTCGCTCGCATCGAGGGCTTCATCGACCTGGCCGATCGTCGGGCGACGACGAGTGGTGTCGTGGCTTCCTCGCCGGCATCTTCGACGCCGAGGGTTCCATTGCGGGATCACTTCGGATCGCCAACTCCGACGACGAGATCCTCGGACGGACCATCGCCTGCCTGGATCATTTCGGTTTCGACCTCGGTGCTCGAGCCGCCGAGCCTCCAACGGCGTCCGCAGACGTGCGGGTGACCGGCGGCCTGCGCGAGCACCTCCGCTTCTTCGCGCTCGTCGATCCGGCGATCACCCGCAAGCGCCAGATCGCCGAGGACTACGCGATCAAGTCCGACGCCGATCTGCGCGTCGTGTCCGTCGAGGCCGCTCGGCCTGGAGATCCCGATGTACGACATCACCACCGGCACCGGCGACTTCATCGCCAACGGCGTCGTCAGCCACAACTGCTTCGCCCGCCCGACCCACACCTACCTCGGCCTCGACGCCGGCCGCGACTTCGAGAAGGAGATCGTCGTCAAGGTCAACGTGGGGGAGGTGCTCGCGGCGCAGCTGCGGCGCCCGTCGTGGACGCGCGAGCACGTGGCGCTGGGGACGAACACCGATCCCTACCAGTGGGTGGAGTCGAAGTACCGGCTGATGCGCGACGTCTGGGCGGCGTTCCGCGACACGCGCAACCCGTGCTCGGTGCTGACGAAGTCGCCGCTGCGTGCTGCGCGACCTCGACCTGCTCAAGGAGATCGCCGCGGTGCGCGCCGGTCAGCGCCAACCTGTCGGTGCCGACGATCGACCGCGAGGCGTGGCGGGCCAGCGAGCCGCACACGCCCAACCCGCGGGCGCGGCTGGAGGCCGTCGGCGAGCTCAACCGGGCGGGCATCCCGACGGGCGTGCTCGTGGCGCCGCTGATGCCCGGGATCAACGACGATCCCCGTCAGGTCGAGGAGATCCTCGCGCTCGCGGCCGAGAACGGGCGCCACGCGCGTCGGCGGGATCGCGCTGCACCTGCGCGGCGAGACGCGCGGCGTGTTCATGGACTGGCTGCGCTCCTACCGGCCCGACCTCGTCGACCGCTACGAGCGCCTGTACGCGCGCGGGCGCCTACGCGCCGCCGGCCGAGCGGCAGCGACTGGCCGCGCTGATCCCGGCCCGCGGCCGGCTCGGGCCCGACGTCGAGGAGGACGCCGTTCGAGCGCCCGACTCCGAGGTTCGATCGGAGGCCGCTTCAGGAAGCCTTGTTCTAGACCCGGCAGACTGTGAGCCGGCGCACGGGCACGTCGGAGAAACTTCCGTCGGCCCCGGCGTGTAGCTCTCCATAGATGACGTTCCTGCGGCGACAGAAGCATCGGAAGGACCAGGCGCTCGAGAAGATGTTCTCGACACGCTCACACGCCTGGGAGCAGGTCGGCCTCGCCCGGCAGCTCTCCGCCCAGGCGGCGCGCCGCGCGCAGCGCGAAGTGATCGTGCTGCTGCCCGCCCTCGTCGGCGATCCTCGTGGCCTACAACTACCGCCAGGAGCTCTTCGGGGTCGACCTGCCCGTGCGCATCGCCACGGTGATCGCGCTCCTGATCGTGGGCTGGGCCTTCGCCCGCGCGCTGGGCCGCGCCTCGGGCCGGCGCTGTTCCGCCGGCTCGATCCCGCGACGGCGGGCACCGTCGGCTTCCTCATCCGGCTCGGGTTCATCCTCTTCACCCTGCTCGTGGCGCTGCGGATCGCCGGGCTTCGACCCGCGGACGCTCGCCGTCGGCGGCGCGTTCACCGCGGTGATCCTCGGCCTCGCGGCCCAGCAGACGCTCGGCAACGTGATCGCCGGCCTCGTGCTGCTCGCGCCCGCCCCTTCCGGGTGGGGGAGCGCGTGCGCCTGCAGGGCGGCGGCGTGGCCGGCTCGACCGAGGGCGTCGTGTCCTCGCTCGGCCTGCTCTACCTCACGCTCGCCTCGGGCGAGGACCGGATCATGGTCCCCAACGCCGTGGCCCTGAACCTCGCGGCGATCCCGCTGCGCGAGCCCGACGCGGTCGACCTGCGCGCCCGCGTGCCCACGACCGTCGGGCCGACCGACCTGCAGCGCGCGCTCAAGGAGCGCCTCACGGTCGCCACCCGCGACGCCGCCCGACATCAAGCTCGAGGAGATGGACGGCGACGAGGTCATCGTGCGGATCACCGCCACGCCCGAGCAGCCGTCCGAGGGCCACCAGCTCGCCGACGAGGTGATCGCCGCCGTCGCGTCGGTCACCGACCGCGACCCGAGCCGCACGACGACGATCGAGCACGCGCAGGTCCCCGGCAACGGGACCGGCGGCTCCTACGGCGACGGCTAGCGCTTGTCGCGCTGCGCCGCGGCGAACTCGGTCGGCGATCGCCGCGGATCCGAGCCGCCGGCCGACCGCGGCTCGTGAGCTCGGGCGCGACCATGCCGGCCAGCGCGCTCAGGCGCTGCGGAGAACGCCATCACGTCGACCTCGGCGCGGTCGCGCCGCACGGCGTCGAGGACGCCGTCGGCCACCGCCCCGGCCGTCGTGAGCTTCACGTAGCCCGGGAGCGTCACGCCGGTGTCGGCGAACATGCCGGCGTCGCTGACGAAGCCGGGGAAGACGGTCGGAGACGCCGACCCCGTCGTCGCGCAGGTCGTCGCGCAGCGAGGCGGCGAAGCCGCGCAGGCCGAACTTCGTCGCGGCGTAGACGCTCGCGCCCGCCGGTGGGGACCTTGCCCGGCCAGCGAGGAGACGAAGACGATGTGGCCGGCGCCGCGCTCGCGCATGCCCGGGACGAGCAGCGCGCGCGAGCTGCATCGGCGCGCGCAGGTTGACGTCGAGCGCGCGGTCGACCTGCTCGCCGGTGTAGTCGGTCAGCTCGCCGCTGCCGGGCAGCGCCGGCGTTGGAGACGAACACGTCGACGGGGCCGGCGTCCTGCGCCAGGCGCGCGCACCGCGTCGCGGTCGGCGAGGTCGCAGGCCACGGCGCGCCCGCCGGTCTCGGCGGCCAGCGGCTCGAGCACGTCGGCGCGGCGGCCGGTGAGCACGAGCGAGGCCCCGCGGGCGGCGAAGGCCCGGGCGATCGCGTGGCCGAGCCCGCCGGTCGCGCCGGTGACGAGCACGCGGCCGCCGATCAGATCCGCTGCCGGGCATCAGCCGGGGAAGATCGCGACGGTGGCGGTGAAGCCGTGCAGGAAGCTCTCGCCGCCGACCGGGCCGATCTCCCCGGCCGCGAAGAACCCCGCCGACGGGGCGCCGTCGAGCTCCGAGGCCAGCAGCGCGGCGTCGTGGTGGGAGACGCCGAACATGCCGCGGCCGCGGCCGTTGCAGGAGAAGACGAGCGCGCCGGCCGGGCGCCAGGCCGCCGAGCGCCCGGCGGCGCAGCTCGAGCGCGCCGCGCAGGTCGCGGTCGGCCGAGGCGGCGTCGCGGGCGTGCAGGCGGACGACCTGGCCGGGGCGCGACCGGGGCGCCGACGGTGATCGCGCCGGTGTCCTCGTCGACGTCGACGATCCCGCGCACGAGGAAGTCGCCCTGCACGTAGTCGGGCTTCTCGGTCTCGAGCACGAGGCCGAGCGAGCAGCCCGCCGGCGAGCAGGCCGCGCTCGCGCTCGTCGAGCGACTCGATGACCTCGCGCAGCTTGAGCAGCGCGGGCTTGCCGGCGAGCTCCTCGATCGTCGAGTGCTCGCCCGCCGTGATCGTCAGCTCGGGGCCGACCGGCGCCGCGCCCTGCGAGACGCAGGGCAGCATCTCGACGTCGTCGAGCCGCAGCCCGACGGCGCCGCCGGCCACCAGGTTCTCGCCGGAGAAGAGCGCCGACTCGCCGTCGGGCATGCGCGCCGAGGCGACGCCGCCGAGCATCGGCACGGTGGCGGTGCGGCTGGCGCAGCTCGCGCAGCAGCGCGTCGGTCGGGAAGGAGAAGGGGTCGGGCAGCAGGATCGCCCCGGCCGCGCCCTCGAGCTCGGGGAAGCCCGAGACGACGAGGCCGCCGTCGGCGGGCTCGGCCGTGGCGTGGAACGGCGTGGCCACGCCGCCGTCGAGCGCGGCGGCCCAGACGGCGATGGCGGTGCCGCCCTCGACCTCGCGACCGTCGCCGAGGACGCCGCCGGCGCCGCAGCCGATCAGCGCGGCCGGCGCGAGGCCGTCGTGGACGGCGGCGAGCGTCGCCTCGGGATCCTCGAGATGCTCTCCGGAGGCGAAGACGACGGCGACGTCGGGCGGCTCGCCCATGAGGCCGGCCTCGGCCGCACGTGCCGCCTCGAACGCGCTCTCGAGCGGTCGGTCTCCGTTCGCTACACCGGTGCCGATGCGGACGGGCACCGCTCCACGATACTCAGGGCGATGCCGCCCTCCGGAACGCGCCGTGACCCGCCGCTGCCCATCGTCGCGCTCTTCGGCCCGACCGGCGTCGGCAAGACCGCCGTGGGCGCCGCGGTGGCCGACTGGCTGCGCTTCCGCGGGGAGGATCCGGTCGCGATCTCGGCCGACGCGCTGCAGGTCTACGCCGGCCTCGAGACGCTGACCGGCGCGGCGCCGGCCGCGGTGCGCGCCGCGCCTCGAGCACCGCCTCGTGTCCTTCCTGCCCGTCGACGCGACGTTCTCGGCCGGGCAGTACGCGCAGCTCGCGCACGCCGAGATCGACGGCGCCCTGGCCGCGGGCCGCCGGCCGATCGTGATCGGCGGCACCGGGCTGTACCTGCGCGCGGCGCTCGCCGCCGCTGGCGCTGCGACCGCCGCCCATGCCCGGGCGTGCGCGAGCGCCTCGAGGCCGAGCTCGAGCAGCGCGGGCCCGAGGCGCATGCACGCGACGCTCGTCCGCGTCGCCCCGTGGACGGCGGACACGATCGACCCGCGCGACCGCCACCGCGTCGTCCGCGCGCTCGAGCTCCACGAGGCCGGCGAGCTCGTCCCGCCCGACGGGCCCGAACCGGCTGTGGACCGACGAGGTCCGCCACCCGACCCTGCTCGTCGGCCTGACCATGGAGCGCGAGGCGCTCAAGGGCGCGATCGACGCGCGCGTCGACTCGATGGTCGCCGGCGGCGCGGCCGACCGAGGTCGCCCGCGCGCACGCCGACGGGCGCGTCGGAGACCGCGCGCCAGGCGCTCGGGTTCGACGAGCTGCTGGCCGGCGACGTCGAGGGGATGAAGCGCCGCACGCGGACCTACGCGCGGCGCCAGATGACGTGGATGCGCAAGCTCGCCGGCGTGCACCTGATCGACGTCACCGAGCGCAGCGCCGACGACGCCGCCCAGGAGGTCATCGACCTGCTCGGCGGAATAGCCTCGCGCGCCGTGGATTTCGAGAAGTGGCAGGCGCTGGGCAACGACTACCTGGTCGATCGAGGAGCGAGACGATCGAGCCGGAGCTCGCGTGACGTGGCTGTGCGACCGCCACCACGGCGTCGGCGGCGACGGCGTGCTGCTCCTCGGCCCGGCCGGCGAGCGCGGGTTCGTCGCGCGGCTGCGGATCTTCAACCCGGACGGCTCGGAGGCCGAGCTGTCGGGCAACGGCGCCCGCGAGGCCATGCTCTACCTGCGCCGCCGCGGCTGGACCGACTCCGACGTGTTCTCGGTCCAGACGATCGCCGGCGAGGTCCGGGCCCGGGTCACCGGGCAGTGGACCTGCACGCTCGACGTCGGCCGCGCCTCGCTCGGACCGAGCCGGTGACGTCGACGTCGCCGGGGTCGCCGACGCCTTCCAGCACATCGTCGTCGGCAACCCGCAGACCCCGATCCGCGTCGAGGACCCGGATGCCCTGGACCTCGCCGCCGTCGGGGCGCCGGTCGAGCACGACCCGCGCTTTCCCAACCGCACGAACGTGTCGTTCTGGCGCGAGCTCGCGGCCGATCGCGTGCGCGCGCGGATCTGGGAGCGCGGGGTGGGGGAGACGATGAGCTCGGGCACCGGCGCCTGCGGCGCGGCCGTGGCCCACGTGCTGCGCGGCGGCGACTCGCCGGTCACCGTCGTGCTCGACGGCGGCGAGCTCGACGTCGGCGTCGAGGAGGACCTGCACGTCGAGCTCACCGGCTGGGCGCGGCCGGTCTTCCGCGGCACGGTCGATCCCGAGGCCCGCACATGAGCGCGGACCGCGGCGACGACCTGGCCCAGCGCACGCTCGCGCTCGTCGACATCCCGAGCGAGAGCCACGACGAGGCGGCGGCGCTGGCCCACGTGCGCGGCGTGATGGCCGCCACCGGGGTCCCGCTGCAGCTCGACACCGGCTCGGCGCTCGCTCTACGCCGCCCGAGGGCGCGACGCGCTTCCTCGCCGGGCATCTCGACACCGTGCCGGCGCAGGGCAACCGCCCGGGCCGGATCGCCGACGGGCTCGTGCACGGCCTCGGCGCCACCGACATGAAGGGCGGCGTCGCGGTGATGCTCGCGCTGGCCGCCGCGCGGCCCGACCTCGGCTACCTGTTCTTCTCCCGCGAGGAGCTGCCGGTCAAGGAGTCCTCGCTGCCCGAGGTCTTCGCGCGCCAGCGCCCACGTCCGCGGCGCGGAGCTCGTCGTGATGCTCGAGCCGACCGACGGCGCGCTCGAGGTCGGCTGCCTGGGCAACCTCAACGCCGACCTCGCGTTCTCCGGCGTGGCCGCCCACTCGGCCCGGCCGTGGTTCGGCGAGAACGCCGATCCACGCCGCCGTGCACGGCCTGCGCCAGAGCACGGAGGCGGGCGAGCGGCGCGTGGCGCTTCGGCGACGGCGTCGAGTACGTCGAGGTGCTCTCGCTGACGGGGATCCAGGGCGGGGTGGCCCGCAACGTCATCCCGCCGAGTGCGTCGCCGACGTCAACTTCCGCTACGCGCCCGATCGCACGGCGGCCGAGGCCGAGGACCGCCTGCGCGAGCTCGTCGGTGACCACGGCGAGCTGACGATCGTCTCCAACGCGCCGTCGGCCCCGGTGCCCGAGGGCAACGCCCACGTCGAGGCGCTGCGCGCCGCCGGCGCCGGGACGCCGCGCGCCAAGCAGGCGTGGACGCCGGTGGCGGAGTTCGCCCAGCACGGCATCCCGGCGATCAACTTCGGCCCGGGCGACCCCGCGTTCGCCCACAAGGCCGACGAGCAGGTCCGCATCGACGCGCTCGTGCGCTGCTACGACGTCCTGGCCGCCGCATGAGCTCGACCCAGGACTCAATCCCTACCTCGCGGACATGCCGCCGCACGCGCTGGCCGCCTTCCAGGGCGACGCCGCCGCGGCGCTCGCCGAGCTCGGCCTCGAGCCGGCCGACGTCATCGACCTCGGCCTCGGGGACTCGGCCGAGCCGGTCGCGCCGGTCATCCGCGAGGCGCTGATCGCCGCCGTCGGCGAGCGCACGGGCTACCCGCACGGTCGCCGGGCCTGCCCGAGCTGCGCGAGGCGGCCGCCGCGTGGGCGGGGCGCCGCTTCGGCGCCGCGCTCGACCCCGACACCGAGGTGCTGCCCACGCAGGGCTCGAAGGAGGCGATCTTCTCGCTGGCCCAGGTCGTCAAGTCGCCGGGACGCGACGTGGTGGCGGTCACGACGCCGGGCTACGCGATCCCCGAGCGCGGCGCGCGCATCGCCGGCCTCGAGCCGCTCGAGCTCCCGCTGACCGCCGAGCGCGACTTCCTGCCCGACCTCGACGCGATCCCGCTGGGACCGCCTGGCGATCCTCTGGCTCAACTACCCGAACAACCCGACCGGCGCGACAGCGCCGGCCGCGCTCTACGCCGAGGCGGCCGAGCGCTGCCGCCGCGCGGGCGCCGTGCTCGCCTCCGACGAGGCCTACGACGAGATCTACTGGGGCGAGCCGCCGGCCGGGGCGCTGGCGCTCGGACGACCTCGAGCGCGTGCTCGTCTTCCACTCGCTCTCCAAGCGCTCGGGGCTCACGGGCTACCGCACCGGCTTCGTCGCCGGCGACGCCGCGCTGCTCGCGCTCATGCGCAAGTACCGCTCGATGGCCGGCCAGGCGCCGACCGAGTTCGTCCAGCGCGCGGCCGTCGCCGCCTGGAACGACGAGGACGCACGTGGCCGAGCGCCGCGCCGTGATCGGCCGCAAGCGCGCCGTGCTGCGCGAGGCGCTCGAGGCGGCCGGCTTCACCCTGGCCGGCGGCGAGGCGGGGCTGTTCCTGCTGGGCCCGCGGCGCCGGAGGGCGACGGCGACGCGGTCGCCCGGCGGCTGCTCGCCGCGGGCGTCGTCGTGGTGCCGGGCCGCTACTTCGGCCCGGGCGGCGAGGCCTGGGTGCGGGTCGCGCCCGCCCCCGAGGAGGACGCGTGTCGCGAGGCGGCGCGCCGGATCGCGAGCGAAGGGACGCCGATGGAAGAGCTGAAGGCGCGGATCGAGGCCCTGTGGGCCGACCCCAGCACGCTGGGCAGCGGTGGCGGCGGCCGTCACGTCGAGGAGGCGATCGACGCGCTCGACCGCGGCGAGATCCGCGTGGCCGAGCCCGGGGCGACCCCGGAGGATCCGTGGATCGTCAACGAGTGGGTCAAGCAGGCGATCCTCCTGTACTTCCGCCTGCGCCCGATGCAGCCGATGGACAACGGGCATGTTCGCCTACCGCGACAAGGTCGAGCCCAAGCGCGCCTACCCCGACGGCGTGCGCGTCGTCCCGCCCGCCGTCGCCCGCCACGGCTCCTACATCGAGCCCGGCGCCGTCCTCATGCCCAGCTACGTGAACATCGGCGCCCGCGTGGGCGAGGACACGATGGTCGACACCTGGGCCACGGTCGGCTCGTGCGCGCAGATCGGCAAGGGCGTGCACCTCTCCGGCGGCGTCGGGATCGGCGGCGTGCTCGAGCCCGTCCAGGCCTCGCCCGTGATCGTCGAGGACGGCGCGTTCCTCGGCTCGCGCGCGATCGTCGTCGAGGGCGCGCACATCGGCCGCGAGGCCGTGCTCGGCGCCAACGTCGTGATCACCGCCTCGACCCCGATCATCGACGTGCGCGGCGCCGAGCCGGTGACGATGCACGGCATCGTGCCCGCGCGCGCCGTCGTCGTGCCGGGCACGCGGCCCAAGGAGTTCGCGGCCGGGACCTACCACCTGCCCGCCGCGCTGATCATCGGCACGCGCAGCGAGACGACGGATCGCAAGGTCTCGCTCAACGAGGCCCTGCGCGAGCACGGCGTCGCGGCCTAGGCGCCCTCGACGCGCGCGCCCTCGGCGTAGGAGAGGTGGCCGCCGAGGTAGCCGCCGGCGCCGAGCAGGGCGCTGCCGGCCAGGCCGAGCAGCTTGCCGCGGCCGCGCCGTCCGCGCCGCCGGGCGATCAGCGAGGCGGCGAAGAGGCCGGTCGCCGTGCCGTTCGTCGCCGCGTGGACGAGGCCGATCCGCCGGATCGCGGGATCGGAGACCTGCTCGTCGGACCAGTCCGACCAGCCCGACCACAGCGTGGGCAGCGCGGCGGCCAGCCCGGCCCCGATCAACAGCTCGGCGGCGGCGTCGCTGTCGCGGCCGCCGGCGACGTCGAGCAGGGTCGCGCTCGTCCAGGTGCCGACCGGGACGTCGGTGAGCACCGGATGCAGGGCATGGCCGAGCCAGGCGCCGGAGAGCGCGCGCTTGATCGCGCTCCCGGGCTTGAACGCGGCGTTGACGACGCCGGCGATGGTGCGGGCGGGCGAGTCGAGGGCATCGAGGGCGCCGAGGCGCTCGGTGGCGGCGCGGGGTGCGGGATCGGACATGTCCACCGGCTACCCGGCCGGGGCCGCGGCTCTCGCGCGATCTCGGTCGTTCAGGTCGCCGGAGCGCCCCGCCGGCCCGGAGCGGGCACGCCGCGCGCGACGCCGTCGGGATCGTCGCGGTCGAGCCGGCGCTCGAGCCAGGCCGCCAGGCGCGGCGGCTCGGCCGTGTGGCCGAGCGAGCGCTCGATCGTGATCCGCGCGTCGCGCCCGTCGAGGTCGATCGTGGCGATCTGGTTGTCGAACGACGGGCCCGCGACACTCCTGCCAGGTCATCGGGGCCTGGTAGGCGCCGGCCGCGTCGGCCAGGCGATTGGCCAGCCGCGCCAGCGGCTTGGTGCGCAGCAGGCGCATCCCGGCCGCCTCCTTCTTGGACAGCGGGTTGCGCACCGGCGAGCACGTCGCCTGCCACACCCGGCTCTCGACGCCCTCGGACCACTCGGCCTCGGTCAGGTAGGCGTGGTGGACGTCGCCCGACAGGGCGATGATCGTCGCCGGCGCGGCGCCCTTCTCGCCGGCGCCGACCGAGCGGGCGAGCTCGGCGAACTCGAGCCACGAGGTGCCCCAGGCCGGCCAGTGCTCGAGGTCGTAGGCCTGGCGGATCCACTCCCCGGCCTTGGCGACCAGCGAGCCCCAGGCGCCCTGGGAGATCGCCTCGTCGAAGCGCTGCAGGTCGTGCATGCCCGGCGTCATCAGCCAGGGGATCGACGTGCCGAGGATCAGGTGGTCGTGGCCGCCGGTCGCCTGCTCGGTGATCCAGCGCCACTCGGGCGCGTTGACCATGCGCCGGTCGTCGGGGTCGAGCTGGCGCGCGCCGCGCGAGTCGATCGCCACGAAGCGCGCCGGGCCGATGGTCGCGCGCGTAGCTCCAGCGGTGCTCCTCGGCGTCGAGGTCCGCGCGCACGCCGAAGTCCTGGAAGACCGGGCCCAGGTCCTCCTCGCGGCCGGTGGAGATGATCGTCTGCCACAGCTCCTCGCCCTCGAGCTCGTCGGGGTGGAGGTTGCCGGCGTGCTGGTAGATCCAGTAGGAGCCGAGCGCGGCGCCCATCTTGCGCTCCCACCACGGGAGCTTGCGCGCGGTCCTCCATCCAGGCCCACGAGGTGTTCCAGTCGTCCTGGACGTCGTGGTCGTCGAAGATCATCGCCGTCGGCACGACCGAGAGGAACCAGCGGATCAGCCGGCGAGCGCCAGGCGTCGCGGTAGAGCAGGCAGAACTCCTCGAAGTCGGCCGCCTCCTCCTTGGGGCCGTCGACGCCGGCGCGGCGGCGCTTGTCGACCTCGGAGAGCATCACGGGGGAGAGCTCGTCGGCGTAGACCTGGTCGCCGCAGAAGAACATGAGCTGCGGCCACGCCTCCGGAGGGCAGGTCGAGCATCCGCAGCGCGTAGGCGTGCAGCGCGTCGCGGTTGAAGCCCCACGGGTCGGCGTCGGGGGAGAGCGTGAACGGCGGCTCGTGGGGGAGCGCGACCCGGCAGGAGCCGAACAGCATCCGCACCGCCGCGGCCGGGTCGACCGGGCGGATGACCGGGTCGGGGAGCTCCTCGCCGGGCTGCGGCCAGGCGCGCTCGCCGTCGACGTCGACCGTGTAGGGGATGGTCGCGCCGGGCTCCAGGCCGCGCGAGCACGACGAGCGCGTAGTGGTGGCCGGTGACGTGGAACGTGTCGACGCTGGCGACCACGTCCTCGGCGATCACCGTCACCTCGCAGGGCGCGTCGAGCTCGAACCACAGCGTCGCGCAGTCCTCGCCGACGTAGCGCAGGACCGGACCGAGGACGATGCCCGCCATGGCTAGGCCGACCCCTTGGCGCGCTCGACGAGCTGGCGGAAGTCCGTGCGCTCGTGCAGCGAGACGAAGTCGGGGTCCTCGGGCGCGCGGACGACCCGGCCGGGGTCGAGCTCGGCGGTGCGTCGCAGCTCGGTCAGCGCCGGCCTCGGCGTCGCCCTCGAGCGCGAGCTGGCAGGCCATCTCGTAGTGCATGCCGCCCGACTCGGGGTGCTCGGCGAGACCCTCCTCGAGCACCGCGTGGGCGCCGGCGAGGTCGGTCTCGCGGATCGCCGAGGCGCGGAAGTACCACTCCCAGGCCGACGGGTCGTAGGTCGGCGGCCCGCCGATCGCGAGCACCGTCGTCCCCGGCTCCCTGGCGACGGCCTGCCGGTCGGCGTCGGGCTCGGGCAGGAAGACGAACGTCCCGGCCGGGGCCTCGAAGGAGTCGCCGTCGACGGTGAAGCTCGCCGAGCCCGCGAGCACGAGGTAGATCTCCTGGTGCACGCTCTCGCGGTGGGGCTCGACGACGTCCTCGCCCGCCTGCGACGCGGTGTAGCCGTTGATCCCGAAGGCGCGGACGTCGAGCGCCGCGCGCAGCGGATGCCAGGTCAGCGTGCCGGGGCCGGGGAGGGCCTCGACCTGTTCGATCGTCGTCGTCCGGTACCGCGCATCGGGCATGGCCGCGCAGCCTAGACTGGATGGAGTGGAAACGCAGCCGACCGCACGCGCCAAGCAACGAGCCCAGCTCCTCGCCGTCCTCCCCGAGGGCGACGATCTCTCCGAGCTGCGCGAGCTGCTGGACACCGCCGGCGTCGTCCCGGTCGGCGCGACGATCCAGCATCGCGACAAGCCGCACCCCGACACCTACGTGGGCAAGGGCAAGCTCGACGAGCTCAAGGCCTCGCTCAAGCAGGGCGACGCCAACGTGGTGGTCTGCGACGACGAGCTCACCCCGCGCCAGGAGCGCAACCTCGAGCAGGCGCTCGGCGGCACGCCGGTCGTCGACCGCACCGCGGTGATCCTCGACATCTTCGCCGACCACGCCCACACGGCCGAGGGCAAGCTCCAGGTCGAGCTCGCCCAGCTCGAGTACAACCTCGCCCGCATGCGCGGGCTGTGGACCCACCTCGAGCGCATCGGCGGCGGCAACCCGCTGGCCCGCGGACCGGGCGAGACGCAGATCGAGACCGACCGCCGCCTGGCCCGCGACCGGATCTCCGCGCTCAAGCGCCGCCTCGTGCAGGTGGGGGAGACGCGCGACCTCCAGCGCGGCGAGCGCGAGCGCGCGCACCTGCCGACGGTCGCCCTGGCCGGCTACACCAACGCCGGCAAGTCGACGCTGCTCAACGCGCTGACCGACGCCAACGTCGGCGTCCGCGACCGGCTCTTCCACACGCTCGACCCGACGACCCGGGTCACGCGGATCGGCGGGCGCGAGGTGCTCGTCACCGACACCGTCGGCTTCATCCGCAAGCTGCCCCACCAGCTCGTCGACGCCTTCGGCGCGACGCTCGACGAGACCCGCCGCGCCGCGCTGATCCTGCACGTCGTCGACGCCTCGGCCACGCCCGACGACCAGGTCGGGATGATGCGCGCCGTCGACGAGGTCCTCAACGAGATCGGCGCCGGCGAGCGCCCCCGGATCCTCGTGCTCAACAAGATCGACGCCCTCGACGAGGACGCCCGCGGCGAGCTCTTCCTGCGCCACCCGGGCGCCGTCGAGATCTCCGCCGCCACGGGCGAGGGGCTCGACGACCTCGTCGAGCGGATCGACGCCGCGCTGGCCGAGTCGCTGCGCGAGGTGCGCCTGCTCATGCCCTACGACGAGGGCGGCCGGCTGGCCGAGCTGCACGACATCGACGCCGAGCTCGAGCGCGAGGACACGCCCGAGGGCGTCCGCGTCACGGCCCGCGTGCCGGCGCCGGTGGCGGCGCGCTTCGCCGCCTTCTCGGTCAACGGCGCGAACGGCGGCTCGCCCGCCGCCTCGTGAACCTCGCCGTCCGCCGGCTCGATCCGGCTGCTCGGCTGCCGTCGCGCGCCCACCCGGGCGACGCGGGGCTGGACCTCCACGCGCTCGAGCCGGTCGAGCTCGGGCCGGGGGAGCGGGCGAGCGTCCGCACCGGCCTCGCGATCGCGCTGCCGCCCGGGCACGCGGGGCTCGTGCTGCCCCGCTCGGGCCTCGCCGCGCGCCACGGCGTCGCGCTCGTCAACGCCCCGGGCTGATCGACGAGGGCTACCGCGGCGAGCTCAAGGTCCTGCTGCTCAACACCGACCGCGAGCGAGCCCGTGACGCTGGCCGCCGGCGACCGGATCGCGCAGCTCCTGGTGACGCCCGTGCCCGTCGTCGAGGTGGTCGAGACCGAAGATCTGAACACCAGCGAACGGGGCCTCGGAGGGTTTGGCTCGACTGGACGTTGACCGTACAATGAATGGCATGGAGAAGATCGAGAAGACCGAAGAGCAGTGGCGCGAGGAGCTCTCGCCCGACGAGTACGCGGTCCTGCGCAAGGCGGCCACCGAGGCGCCGTTCACCCACGAGTACGTCAACGTCAAGGACGACGGCGTGTACCGCTGCAAGGGCTGCGGCGCGGAGCTGTTCAGCTCCGACACGAAGTTCGACTCCGGCACCGGCTGGCCGAGCTTCACCGACCCCGCCAACACCGAGGCGGTCGAGCTCAAGAACGACCGCTCGCTGTTCATGACGCGCACCGAGGTGCTCTGCAAGGCCTGCGGCGGCCACCTGGGCCACGTGTTCGACGACGGCCCGGGCGCCAGCGGACAGCGCTGGTGCATCAACGGCTGCGCGTTGGACCTCGACCGGGCCTAGACCCAGGCGCCGGCGCCCGGCTCACTCGTTGTGGTTGACGACCTCGACGTTGTGTCCGTCGGGGTCGAGGACGAACGCGCCGTAGTAGCCCGGGTGGTAGGCGGCGCGTTCGCCGGGCCCGCCGTGGTCCTCGTAGCCCGCGGCGAGCGCGGCGGCGTGGAACGCCTGGACGGTTGCGTTCTCCTGCGTTCCGAACGCGAGGTGGACGTGCTCGGTCGAGCGGCCGCTCGTCGTCGATCAGTGAGAAGCTGAAGCCCTCGCCGATCATCTGGACGCGAGCCGGCTCGTCGGTGCCGAGCCGCAGCCCGGCGTGCGGGGCGATCGTCGTGTAGAAGCGCTTGGAGCGGCGACGTCGCGCACGCGGATCCAGAGGTGGTCGACCGAGCCGTCAGGCACGGGGTCGTCGCGATCGGTGTGCACCGCCTCCGCGCTGTTGCCGTCGGGATCGAGCAGGAAACCGCCGTAGTAGTCCGGGCCGTAGACCGTGCGCGGACCGGGCGCGCCGTCGTCGCGGTAGCCCGCGTCGATCCCCGCCTGCCAGAAGGCGTCCACGGCCGCGCGCGACGGTGCGCGAAAGCCGATGTGCAGGCCGCGCGTCACGGAGTGCTCGCGATCGGTCGGACCCATGGCCCAGTCGTCCCATTCGACGAGCCCGGCGTCCGCGTGGCTCGGCTCGACGCCGAGCGCGGAGAGGACGGTGCGATAGAAGCGCTCGGACGCGGCGAGGTCCGAGGCGGCGATCCCGACGTGGTCGAACATCGCGCGGAGGCTAGCGGCGGGCGGCGCGCTCGATCGGCCTTGACTTCGGCTCGGACGGGAGGAAGGGTGAGGCGACCTGATGGCCCCCGCCGACGCCAGGAGCGAGACCGCCCCCACCAGCCCGCCACTATGACCCTCGCCGCCGCCGGTCGGCTGCTGTCGGTGAACGTCGGCATGCCGCGCGACGTCGAGTGGGAAGGGCGGATCGTCCACACGGGCATCTGGAAGGACGCCGGTCGAGGGCCGCCGGATGGTCCGGCGCCTCAACGTCGACGGCGACGGCCAGGGCGACCTGAAGGGGCACGGCGGCGTCAACCGGCGCGGTGTTCGTCTACCAGGATCGAGTCCTACCGGTACTGGCAGGACGTGCTCGGCCGCGACGACTTCACGCTACGGGCAGTTCGGCGAGAACTTCACCGTGGAGGGACTCGCCGACGAGGAGGTCTGCATCGGCGACCGCTACCGGATCGGCTCGGCGCTGTTCGAGGTCAGCCAGCCCCGGGTCACCTGCTACCGCGTGGGGATCCGGATGAACGAGCCGCGGATGCCGGCGCTGCTCGTCGCCCACCGCCGGCCCGGCTTCTACCTCCGCGTGCTCGAGGAGGGGGAGGTCGGCGCGGGCGACGCGATCGAGCGCCTCGAGCGCGGCCCGGAGGCCATGACGGTCGCCGAGGTCGACGGCCTGCTGTACCTGCCGGGCCACGCCCGCCGCGATCTGGTCCGCGCGCTGCGGATCCCGGCGCTGAGCGAGGGATGGCAGGGCTCGTTCCGCGAGCTGCTCGAGCAGACGCCGGCCGTCGCCGTGGAGCCGCCCGCGTGGGCGGGGCTGCGGCAGATGCGCGTCGCCGCGATCGAACCGCGAGAGCACGAGCGTGATCTCGCTGCGCCTGATCCCGGTCGACGGCGCGCCCGCGCCGCCCGCGCGGCCCGGCCAGTTCCTGACGGTGCGCCTGCGACCGGACCCCGACGCCGCGCCGCTGCTGCGCACCTACTCGCTGTCGGACGTCTCCGGGCTCCGACGAGCTACCGCATCAGCGTCAAGCGCGAGCCGCACGGTGCGGCGAGCGGCTACCTGCACACCGGCTGCGCGTCGGCGACGTCATCGAGGCCGGCGCGCCGCGCGGCTCCTTCGTGCTGCGTCCGGGCGATCGCCCGGTCGTGCTCATCAGCGCCGGGGTCGGGGCGACGCCGGTGCTGGCGATGCTGCACGTGCTCGCCGCCGCGCGCTCGCCGCGGCCGGTGTGGTGGCTGCACGGCGCTCGCAACGGCGCCGAGCACGCGTTCCGGCAGGAGGCCGCCGCGCTGCTCGCCCAGCTCCCGACGCGCACCGCGTCGTGTGCTACAGCCATCCCGGCCCGGCACGATCGGGACTTCGACGTCGCCGGACGGCTGACCGGCGAGGTGCTCGAGCAGGCCGGCGTCCCGACCGACGCCGACGTTCTACCTCTGCGGGCCGGTGCCGTTCATGCACGACATCACCGCCGCGCTGATCGCCCGCGGGACGGCGCCCGAGCGGATCAGCACCGAGGTCTTCGGACCGGCCGACGCGATCACGCCCGGCATCGCCGCCGTGTCCGCCCGCGATCCGCATCCGCCGGCGCGGCGAGCCGGGCACGGGTCCGTCGATCTCCTTCAGCCGCAGCAACCTGACGGTGGCGTGGGATCCGTCCTTCGCGAGCCTGCTCGAGCTCGCCGAGGCCTGCGACGTCCCGGTCCGGTGGTCGTGCCGGACGGGCGTGTGCCACACGTGCGAGACGGGACTGGTCAGCGGCGAGGTCGGCTACGGGCCGGACCCGCTCGAACCGCCGGCGCCGGCCACGGCGCTGATCTGCTGCTCGCAGCCCCGCGGCGAGGTCACGCTCGACCTCTAGCGGTGGCATGAAGGTCGCGATCATCACCGGCGCCTCGCAGGGCATCGGCGCCGGGCTGGTGGCCGGCTTTCGCCGGGCCGGGTACGCCGTCGTCGGCACCGCACGCTCGATCGGCCCCTCCGACGCGCCCGACTTCCTCACCGTCCCGGGAGACATCGCCGAGGCCGAGACCGCCGAGCGGGTGGTGGAGCAGGCGCTCGCCCGGTTCGGGCGGATCGACAGCCTGATCAACAACGCCGGGATCTTCATCGCCAAGCCGTTCACCGACTACACGGCGGACGACTACGCCGCGCTCACCGCCGTGAACCTCGCCGGCTTCTTCCACATCACCCAACGCGCCATCCGGCAGATGGTCCTCCAGGGCAGCGGCCATGTCGTCAACGTGAGCACCAGCCTCGTCGACCATCCCAGCAGCGACCGACCGGCCGCGCTGGCGGTGCTCACCAAGGGCGGGCTGGCCGCGGTGGCTCGCTCGCTGGCCATCGAGTACGCGTCACGCGGGCGTGCGCGTCAACGCCGTCGCGCTCGGCGTCATCAGGACGCCTTTGCACGATCCGGCGACCTACGCGGGGATGGCCGCCCTGCATCCCGTCGGGCGCCTGGGCGAGATCGACGACGTCCTCGACGCGATCCTCTACCTCGAGCGGGCGACCTTCGTCACCGGCGAGATCCTGCACGTCGACGGCGGTCAGGCCGCGGGAGGCTGAGGCCCGAGCGGCGGGTCGACGTCGTCATAGACGCGGGCCGCGGCGAGCTTGCCGCCCTCGCCCGCGGACGTAGACGGCGATCCCGGCCTGGGGCGGCAGCTCGGTCATCGCCCCAGCGCACGACGTTGTACTCCAGGGCACACGATCGCCCGTCGTCGGTCAGCGCGCAGTGCTCCAGCGGCGATGCCGCCGCCGTTGGAGCAGAGATGCGCGTAGAAGGCGCGAAGGCATCCGGCCCCCGGTGGACGAAGTCGCCGCCGGCGGGCTCGCGGGCGTACCCGTCGGGCGCGAAGGTCGCGACGATCGCGTCGACGTCGCCGGCCGCGAGCGCGCGCTGGTACTCGCCCACGACGTCGGGGATGCGCACTCCCGGGTCGGCCTGCAGCAGCGGCGAGCGGCTCGCATGCCGGCCGGTCAGCCGCCAGCGGCTGAAGTAGATGCGCAGCTCGTCGAGGCGCCCGTGCTCGAGGCGGTCGGCGACGATCGCCAGCGGGAGAGCGACAGGGCCATCCTCGCCGTCGAGGTGGAGCACCACCTCCTCGAAGCCGCGGGTCCCGGTGACCACGCGCTCGAGCATCTCGGTCGTCGCGTTGTGCCGGCGCAGCCACTCGGCCTGCTCGGCGGCGAACGCCTCGAACGCGCGCACGCCCTGGACCCGTCCGCGGACGGGGTCGTACAACGCGGGCTCGCCGGCGAACGAGCCGACGAGCGCTGCGGGCTCACCGGCCATCAGCCCGTCGAAGTAGGGCACGGCCTCGAGCTGCGCGCGCTCGCGTTGCTCGAGCAGTCTCCCCAGCGCGGGTTCGCTGAACAGCTCGGGCACCCACGGCATGCCCCAAGCGTCCCACACCGGCCCGATCGGCGTGAAGCGCGCCGCGCAGGGGTAGATTGCGACCATGGCCGATCCCACATCGAAGAAGTCTCGGGCCGCGCATCGGCGCCGAGGCCATCTGGTACGCACTGCCGGCGGTGGCCCTCGTGGGCTTCTTCGCCTGGGTGCTCTTCCAGATGGGCTCCCAGTCCTCCGGCGGCGTGCTCGTCCGCATGCTCGTCGGCATCGCCGTGGTCCTCATCGGCGGCGGCGTGCTGTTCTGGCTGCTGTCGATCGTCGATCGCAGCAAGGACGACTGACCCGCACGGCTCCTTAACGACGACGGCCGCCCGGGCGAACCCGAGCGGCCGGTCGTCATCAACTGCGGGCGACTACTTGATGTAGCCGTACTGCTTGAGGTACGCCGTGCGCGGCGGCGGCCGGCTTCTTCTTGTCCAGCGTCACGCGGGAGTTGAGCTCCTGCATGACGGGCACCGTCAGGTGCTTCTGGACGTTGAGGATGACCTTCTGGCCGTCGGGGCCGAGGGCGGCTGATGGCCTTCTTGTTGGCCAGGACCGTCACGTAGTAGGGCGGGAACAGCTTCTTGTCGTCCTTGTACGTGGCGAACTTGCCGAGCGTCAGCTCACCGTCGGTGCCGAAGCCGAACGTGAAGTCGGCCTGGCCGCCGGTCAGGTCGTGCGTACTTGCCCTGCGACGAGACGAACTTCGGCGTCCAGTTGTACGTGTTCTTCAGACCCAGGAGGCAGTCCGTGCGCTGGCGGCACTCCGGGAAGCCCGAGATCGAGGCCTTGGAGCCGGCCTTGGTCTTGAGCTGGGAGATCGTCGTCGCGTTGCCGTACTTCTTCTTGGTCGCCTTCGTCGAGGTGATGACGAAGGTGTCCTGGAACGGCGTCTGCGGCAGGGCGGTGATGCCGTCCTTCGCGGCGTCCTGCTTGAGCAGGTCGTACGACGCCGTCTTGTCGCGCGGGACGTCGTCGATCTTCACGCGGTAGAACGACGTCAGGGCCGTGCCCGTGTACTCCGGGTAGAACGAGATCTTCCCGCTCTTGACGGCCTTGTAGGCGACCTGCTCGGAGCCGAGGTCGAGCTGCTTCTTGACCTTGAAGCCGGCGGCCTGCAGGGCCTGGGCGTAGATCTCGCCGAGGATGTACTGCTCGGCGAAGTTCTTCGAGCCGACCGTGATCGTCTTCGACGCGTTGGCCGAGTCCTTCTTGATCGCGCTCGCTCGACGAGCTGGACGAGCCCGAGGAGCTCGACGAGCTGGAGGACTTGTCGCTCGCTGCCGCACGCCGCGAGCGCGAAGGCCGCGACGAGCGCCGCCAGCAAGGCCAGGAGGCCTCGGACGGTCTTGGGGGTCATGTTGACTCCGATCTGGCTGGGGAGCGGGCGGAGGAAGCGTCGTGCGGGGCGGATGGCGTGCTCGCCGACCGTGAGTCCCTTGGGCGTGAAGGCGCGCTGCAGGGCGCCGATGCCCGCGTCGGTCGCGAGGGTGATCAGCGCGATCAGGATCGCCGCGCCGAGCTGGCCCGGCGTCGCCGTAGGTCTGCGGCTCGAGGATCGGGTTGCCGAGCGACTGGACGTTGGCCAGCGGCGTGATCGTCGCGGTGGCCACGATCGCGACGGCCGAGGTCCGCAGCCCGGCGAAGATCGTCGGCAGCGCGAGCGGGAGCTCGACCTTGCGCACGATCTCGCGCCTCGGTCAACCCGACGCCGCGGGCGGCGTCGACGGTCTCGCGGTCGACCTGCTGCACGCCGACGAAGGTGTTGGTGAGGATCGGCGGGATCCCGAGCAGCGTCAGCACGAGCACGACGTTGACGAAGCCCAGGCCGACGAAGGCGACGAAGAAGGCCAGCAGCGCGAGGCTCGGGACGGCGCGGCCGACGTTGGAGACCGAGATCGCCAGGAACTCGCCGCGGCCCTTGTGGCCGAGGTAGAGGCCGATCGGGCACGGCGATCAGGACGGCGACGAGGATCGAGACGAGCGCGACCTCCAGGTGCTTGAGCGCGAGGGGCGCGAGGTCGCTCCAGCCGCCGATGCACACGCCGCCGGAGATCGACTCCCGCGAGTGGAGGATGAAGTTGAAGGCGTCGTGGAAGGCGCCGAAGTCCCTGGGCGCGGGCGGGCAGTTGACACTGCCCTTCGCGGCGGCGAGCAGGGGCGTGATCATACGGACGTGGCCCTCCGCCAGGGCAGCGCGAAGCGCTGGAACCCGAGGATGATGAGGTCGCCGACCGCGGCGAGCAGCACGGCCATCCCGCCGGCGATCACCACGTTGGACTTGAAGAAGATGCCGCCGGTCCCGGCGCTCTCGGTGTAGATCTGCTTGCCGAGGCCGCCGCCGCCGGCGAAGAACGCCAGCGTGGCCAGGCCGACGGTGGTCGTGAAGGCGATCCGGACGCCGGCGAGGATCTCGGGCATCGCCAGCGGCAGCTCGACCCGGCGCAGGATCTGGTTCTCGGTCAGGCCCATGCCGCGGGCGGCGTCGATCACGTCGACGGGCACGTTGCGCAGGCCGGTCGTGATGTTGCGGAAGAGGATCAGCAGCGTGTAGGAGACGAGCGCGACGATCGCGGTCAGGTTGCCGCGGCCGGTGATCGGCAGCAGCAGGAAGAAGGCGGCGACGCTCGGGACCGTGTAGAGCGCGCCGGTCACGGCGGTGACCGGCGCGGTCAGCCAGCGGCGGCGGTGGGCGATCAGCGCCAGCGCGAAGGCGATCGCGAAACCGATGCCGACCGACACGAGCGTCAGGAAGACGTGCTGGAGCAGCGGCGTCCAGTACTTGTTGATGTTGTCGGCGATCCAGCTCGGGCAGAAGCCGTTCTCGGCCACGCAGCCGGCGCCGGTCCGCTTCTGGAAGAACCCGCCCGACTGGGCGAGGACGAGCGCGTCGTGCAGGCTCATTCGTCCGGCGACGAGCTCGGTGCTCGTGCGGGTCTCCGAGGCCGGCACGTTGAGCGCGTGGGCGATCACGTCGAGCGACAGCACGCCGGTCAGGCGGCCGTTGCCGTCGAGCACCGGCGCGTACTTCGACTCCTCGGCGAGGATGCGCCCGAGCGCGTCGCGCAGCACGTCGTTGAGGTCGATGATCGACGTCGACGGCCATGCGGCTGCGCTGCGGCACGGTGTCCCCGTCGAGGTCGCCGGCCCGCAGCCAGCCGCGCGGGCGGTTCTCGTCGTCGACGAGCATCGCGCAGGTCGAGGTCGCTGTCGGCGATCCGCGCCTCCATCTCGCGGCCGGTTCTCGCCGGCCTTGACGGTGGCGACCTTCCACAGGTCGATGTCGCGCACGCGCTGGAGCGCCAGGCGCTTGAGCGCGCGGTCGGCGCCGACGAACTGCTCGACGAACTCGTCGGCCGGGCTCATCAGCAGCTCGGCCGGCGGGGCGTACTGGGCCAGGTGGCCGCCGGTCTTGAGCACGGCGATCCGGTCGCCCATCTTGATCGCCTCGTCGATGTCGTGGGTGACGAAGACGATCGTCTTGCGCAGCTCGGCCTGCAGGCGCAGGAACTCGTTCTGCAGCCGCTCGCGGTTGATCGGGTCGATCGCGCCGAACGGCTCGTCCATCAGCAGGAGCGGCGGGTCGGCGGCCAGGGCGCGGGCGACGCCGATGCGCTGGCGCTGGCCGCCGGAGAGCTGGGCGGGGTAGCGGTCGCGGACCTCGTCGGGGCGAGCGAGATCAGCTCGAGCAGCTCGTCGACGCGGGCGTCGACGCGGTCCTTCGACCCAGCCGAGCAGCTTGGGGACCGTCGCGACGTTCTCGGCGATCGTCCAGTGGGGGAAGAGGCCGATCTGCTGGATCGCGTAGCCGATCTGGCGCCGCAGCTCGGCGGGCTTGAGCTCCTTGACGCTCTCGCCGCCGAGGAGGATGTCGCCCGACGTGATGTCGATCAGGCGGTTGACCATCCGCATCGCGGTCGTCTTGCCGCAGCCGGACGGGCCGACGAGCACGCAGATCTCCCCGGCCGGGACCTCGAGGCGAGAGGTGGTCGACGGCAGGCGAATCCGCCCCCGCGTACTGCTTGGTGACTTCTTGAGCTCGAGCGGCTTGGCGGTCGAAACCGCGGACGACCCCTCGGCGTGGGCAGTGTCTGGACTCATCACAGGCGAAGCCCCCTCCAAGAGGCGTTGGCGCGGATGTTAACCGGAGTTGGACGGAATGTCACGTGTCGGGCGCGAACGGCGCCGCAGCGGTTAGATTCCTGCGGCTCGCCGGGCCTCGGCGTGCGCGGCGTCCTCGAGCGCGTCGGGCAGGGGGGAGAGCCCGTCGAGATCGAGCGCCGTCTCGATCATCCAGTCGGCGAACCAGGCGTTCTTGGGCAGCAGCGGCCCGTGGAGGTAGGTGCCGATCACCTTGCCGCGGCACGACGCCCTCGCGGTGGTCGCGGCCGTTGTTGCCGTGGCCCCGAGAGCACCTGCCCGAGCGCGGACTCCCCGGCCCCGAGGTGGGTCCGGCCGCCGTGGTTCTCGAATCCGGCCAGCACGCGGCGGCCGGTTCGCGGAAGGTCGACCTCGATCGCCACGTTGCCGATCAGCCGCGGGCCTTCGGCGCGGACGGTCTCGAGGTCGACGAGGCCGACGCCGGGCAGCAGCTCGTCGCCGATCGCGTAGGAGGCGCCGAGCAGCTGGTAGCCGCCGCAGACCGCGAGCACGGCCGCGCCGCCGGTCGACCGCGGCGTGCACGCGCCTCGCGCTTGGCCTGCGGCCAGGTCGACGGCGCACAGCGCCTGGTCGCGGTCCTGGCCACCGCCGATGTAGAGCAGGTCGGCGCCGTCGGGGTCGAGCGGTTCGCCGAGCGTCGCGCCCGAGAGCTCGAAGCCGAGGCCGCGCCACTCGCAGCGGCGCCGCAGCATCAGCAGGTTGCCGCGGTCGGCGTAGATGTTCATCAGCTCGGGGTACAGCGCGCAGACGCGCAGCGTGGGCTCAGGCACGGGACAGCACCACCACGGTCGAGCCGACGTGCTCGGGGGTCTCGGCGATCCGGCGGCGCGGCTCGACGGCCAGGCCGGCGGCAGCGCCCTCGTCCTCGAGCGTCCCGGGGTCGAGCGCGTCGAGGCGGATCTCGTCGTGCTCCTCGGCCACCGTGCCGCGGGGATCGACGGTGCGGCGCAGGCGCTCGATCACCCAGCCGTCGTCCTCGGTGCGCACGCGCAGCGGCTGCGACGTGAGCGCGAGGCCGTCGTGCTCGCCGACGTCGGGCAGCGGCAGGCCCAGCTCGGGGCCGGGGCCGTCGAAGTCCTCGAGCGGATCGGCGATCGCCGCCGCGAGGAGCCCGCCGGGCGCTCGAGATGGCGGACCGCGGTGGTCAGGAAGCGCGGCGCGGCCGGCCGGCCCGCCGAGCAGCTGGATGGTCTGCATCGGCACGAGGATCAAGCGCGAAGCGGCCGTCCAGCGCGAAGTCGCGCGCGTCGGCGGCGTGCGTGGCGACGGGGAGGCCGACGACGCGCTGCGCGCAGCACGGCGAGCAGCTCGTCCTCGAGGTCGAGCGCGGTGACCTCGACGCCGGCGGCGGCGAGCGCGAGCGTGACGCGGCCCGTGCCGGCGCCGACGTCGAGCACCGGCCCGTGGTGCTCGGAGGCGAGCTCCTGCCACAGCGGGAGGTCGGCGCTGTAGGCGCCGCACTCGACGTCGTGCCAGGCCGCGGCCGGGGCGGTCATGTCCAGTACCGCCGGGTGTGGCCGCGCTCGGAGAGCAGCGCCTGCAGCTCGAGCATCGCGGTGTAGGTGGGCAGCGCGAACAGCGGGCCGGCGCCGTCGGCCAGCGCCGCGTCGAGCGCGTCGTCGAGCGCGGGGACGACGTGCAGGCGGTCCTCGGGCAGCGCCGGCGTACTTCAGGCGCAGCGCCATCTCCGCCGCGCGCGTGCCCGCGCACGTGACCCGCCGCACGCGGCCGGCGAACGGCTCCCAGTCGGCGTCCCAGACCCAGGAGACGTCGTGCCCGTCGGCCGTGCGGTCGTTGAGGACCGCGAGCAGGTCGAGCTCGCCGTCCTCGAGCGCGACGCGTGCGGATCACCTCGTTGGCCCCGGCCGGGTTCTTGACGAGCAGGATCGACAGCGTGCGCGGGCCGATCGTCACCGTCTCGGCGCGCCCGAAGGCGGGGGAGACCGACTCGAGCCCGGCCACCACGTCGTCCAGGCCGACGCCGAGCGCGAGGCACAGCGCCGCCGCGCCGAGCGCGTTGTAGACGTTGTAGAGGCCGGGGAGCGGCAGGGCGACGGTGGCCGAGCCCGCCGGCGTGCGCAGCGTGAAGCGCGCCGCGCGGGTGGCCTCGAGCACGACGTCGTCGGCGGCGACCTGCGGCGCGGGCCGCTCGCGCCCGCAGTTGGGGCAGCGGTAGTGGCCGAGGTGCCCGAGGAAGGCGGCGTCGTAGACGTAGGCGTGCCCGCAGCGGCGGCAGTGCTTGGCGTCGGAGGCGTGCTGGAGCTCGGACAGCGCCAGCGAGCGGTCCTCGACGCCGAAGTAGGTCACGTCGCGCCGGTCGCGGCCCAGGTCGGCGACGGTCGGGTCGTCGGCGCCGAGCACGAAGGCCGAGCGCCCGTCGCGGCGCGCGACGACCTCGGCCCAGCGGTCGGCGATCGTGTCGAGCTCGCCGTAGCGGTCGAGCTGGTCGCGGAAGAGGTTGGCCAGCAGCAGCACCCGCGGGTCGAGCTCGTCGGCAGACGCTCCCGAGCCAGAACTCGTCGACCTCGAAGAGGCCGAGGTCGCCGTCGATGCCGCCGCGCCGGGCGGCGCCGAGCAGGGTGGAGGCGACGCCGCCGGCCATGTTCGCGCCGGCGCGGTTGTGCACGAGCCGCGTGCCGCGCGCGCTCGAGGATCGAGGCGGCCATCGCCGCCGTCGTCGTCTTGCCGTTGGTCGCCGAGATCACCGTGCTGCCCTGCGGCAGCCGCCCGGCGAGCTCGCCGATCGCGCCCGGCTCCATGCGCATCAGGAGCTTGCCGGGCAGGCTCGTCCCGCCGCGGCCGGTGCGGCGCGCGAGCGTGCCCGCCGCCCGCGCGGCGGCGACCTTCAGCCCGAGGCTCACGGCGCCGTCTGTCCCACGGGCAGCAGGACGCGCGCGGCGGCGGGCAGCGCGCGGATGGTCACCGGCAGGCGGCCGGCCGGATCGCCGTCGGCGAAGAGCTCGAAGGGGCGGTCGGCGTCGATCGCGGACCTCCCGCGCCTGGCGGACGGTGACCTCGTCCTCGTCGACGTGCTTGCCCTTGAAGACCTTGGGCAGACGGCGCAGGAACGTGGCCTTCGAGGTCTCGGCGATCGTGACGACGTCGAGCCGGCCATCGGTCAGCGAGGCGCCGGGGGCGATGAACATCCCGCCGCCGTAGGCCTTGGAGTTGGCGACGGCCACGGTCCAGCCGGTGAACGCCGTCGGCTCGCCGTCGAGCACGAGCTCGAAGCGCGCCGGCCGCCAGCCGGCCAGCGCGCGCAGCGCCGCGTAGAGGTAGACCGAGTTGCCCTTCAGGCGCGTCGTCTCGTTGGCGATGCGGTTGGCGTCGGAGTCGAAGCCGCAGGAGCCGATGCAGCAGAAGACGCGGTCGCCGACCTGGGCGAGGTCGAGCGGCTGCGGCTCGCCGTCGGCCAGCACGTCGACCGCGGCGGCGGGATCGTCGGGGATGCCGAGCACGCGGGCCAGGTCGTTGCCGCGTCCGCCCGGGAGGATCGCCAGCACGCCCTCGGTGCCGCGCAGCCCGCCGGCGACGGCGCCGACGAGCCCGTCCCCGCCGCAGGCCGCGGCGATCTCGCCCTCGGCCGCCGCGGCGGCGGCGAGCTCGCGGGCGTGGTCGATCCCGGTCGTGCGGTCGACGCGGTGCGAGAGCCCGCGCGTGGTCAGCGCGCGCTCGAGCTCGGGCAGGATGCGCGCCGCGCGGCCGCCGCCCGCCGAGGGGTTGAGGATGATCCGGACGCGCCGCACGTCGAAAGCACACTAGAGCGGCTCTCATCGTCCCGACCGTCGCGCCTCCTACCCTCCGGCCGGTGCGCCGCCTCCTCCCGCTCGCGATCGTCGTCCTCGCCGTGGCCGGCTGCGGCGGCGGCTCGTCGTCGGGCTCGGGCTCGAAGGACAAGACCGCGGCGAGCAAGCCCAAGACGGCCGAGGGCTGCGAGCACGTCGACCAGATCGAGCGCGCGCCCCAGGCCAAGCTGACCAAGCCCAAGCTCAAGCTCGACCCGAGCAAGACCTACGTGGCCACCGTCCAGACGACCTGCGGCTCGTTCACGATGAAGCTCGACGTCAAGGACTCGCCGAAGACGACGGCGTCGTTCGTCTCGCTCGTGCGCAAGGGCTTCTACGACGGGCTCACGTTCCACCGGATCTCCCCGGGCTTCGTGATCCAGGGCGGCGACCCCAAGGGCGACGGGACCGGCGGCCCGGGGTACTCCGTCGTCGAGGCGCCCAAGCCGTCGCTGCACTACACGCGCGGGACGGTGGCGATGGCCAAGAACCAGACCGAGCCCTCCGGCGCCTCGGGCAGCCAGTTCTTCGTCGTGCTCGGCGAGGACGTGACCGTCAGCCAGGGATTGACGCCCGACTACGCGCTGCTCGGCAAGGTCGCCACGGGCGGACGGCGTCGTCCAGCGGATCGGCACGGTCCCGAGCGATCCCCAGACCGAGCAGCCCAACGTGCCCGTCGTGATCCGCCGGATCACGATCGCGACGAAGTAGCGTAGCTAGCGCTTCTTGCGGCCCGGCGGGCCGGGCGGCGGCGCGCTGGCCGCGCGCTGCGCCTGGGCCTTGGCCTGGCGGCGGCGCCCGAAGAAGACCAGGCCGCCGATCACCGCGACGACGACGAGCAGGCCGAGCAGCGCGCCCTCGCCGATGGCGATGCCGCCGAAGGGCAGCGAGATGAGCTCGACGAGACCGAGCCCGACGGCGAGCAGCACGATCACGAGCAGCAGGATCAGCAGGCCGCCGCGCACGCGCGGCCACAGGCCGGCGCTGGCCGGCGGCATGAACAGGCCCATGGCCCGCAGGCCGAGGAGCTGGCGGTTGGTCGGCGGCGTCTGGCCCAGCGCCTCCATCGAGGCCTTGAGGTCGTCGGCGCGGCGCTCGGCCAGGGCCAGCGAGGCGTCGGCCATGCGCCGCAGCTGCAGGCGCTCCTGGGGCTTGGCGGCGGCGATCGCCTTCTGGAAGTAGGCGCGGGCGGCCTTCGCGTCGTAGCGCTCGGCGGCGCGGGCGCCGAGGATCGCGTTGGCCGCCGCCTTGAAGCGGGTCTCCGACTCGAGCTCCTCGTCGCTGCGGTGCTCCATGCGCTGCATGGCGTCGAGCGCGCCGCGCTGCTCGATCTTCATCTGCCGGGGCTTGGCCTTGGCCATCAGGCGGCGCAGTCTACGCCCCGATCGTGGAAGGATCCGCGCGATGCGGCGATGGGTCCTCGGTCTCGGCGTCCTGCTTGCACTGGGCGCCTGCCCGGCGGCCCGCGCGACCCCGATCCCGGAGGGCGGGACGGGCTCGCCGCCGGCGTTCGTCGGCGCTCCGTGGACCCCGAAGCCGGTGCGCGCCGCCGCCGCGCCGCGGCACCCGTTCATGGCGCCCAACGACCGCTCGAACCTGCACGACGACGCCTACCAGACCGACACCGTCCGCGGCCTCGGCCCGCTCGGCCGCGGCACGGCGCGGACCTCGACGTTCTTCGCCGCCGACTGCGCCTCGGTGACCTTCGACCGCCGCGGGCGGATCGTCACCGTCTGCGTCTCGGTCAACAGCGTCACGCTGCGCCTGCTCGATCCCACCACGCTCGCCACCCTGGCCGAGTACCGCCTGCCGGCGCGCGGGCTGCCCACGAGCCCGAACTTCTTCCAGGACTTCTCCGGCGGCGGCTACTTCTACCTCGACGACCAGGACCGCGCCGTGATCCCCACCGCCGACCGGCGGATCCTCGTCGTCGGCGAGACCGCCGCGCCCGGCTTCCGGCTCGTGCGCAGCTACTCGATCGCCGCCGGAGAGGCCTCCGGCGACAAGACCGTGGCGACGATGCCCGACTGGAAGGGCCGCATCTGGTTCGTGACCAAGGCGGGCAACGCCGGCTGGATCGATCCGGCCACGGGCGCCGTGCACGTGCGCGACCTCGGCGCGGAGATCGCCAACTCGTTCGCCGTCGACGAGAGCGGCTCGGTCTACGTGGTCACCAACCAGAGGCTCTTCCGCCTCGAGGCCGGCGGGCCGAGCGGCGTGCGGACGGTGTGGTCGCTGGCCTACGCCAACGACGGCACCCAGAAGCCCGGCCAGAGCCAGGCCGGCTCGGGCACGACGCCGACGGTGATGGGCAAGCGCTGGATCGCGATCACCAACAACGCCGATCCCGTCCGGGTCGTCGTGGTCCGCAAGGACCGCACGGTGAAGGGGCGGCGCACGGTCTGCTCGGTGCCGGTCTTCGCCAAGGGCGCGAGCTCGACCGACCAGTCGCTGATCGCCGCCGGCCGGGCGATCTTCGCCGAGAACAACTTCGGCTACACCGGCCCGACGACGACCGAGAACGGCGCCTCGACCGCGGCCGGGCTCGAGCGCGTCGACGTGCGCGCGAACGGCAAGGGGTGCGTCAAGCGCTGGCACTCCGACGAGCACGCGCCGACCGTCGTCCCGAAGGTCTCGCTCGACGGCGGACTGCTCTACACGTACACCAAGCCGCCCGGTGACGCATCCGATCCCTGGTACCTGACCGCGCTCGACGCGCGGACGGGACGGACGGCGTTCAAGGCCCTGGCCGGGCGCGGGCTCGGGTTCAACAACAACTACGCGCCGGTCACCCTCGGCCCGGACGGCACGGCCTACGTCGGCACGCTCGGCGGCCTCGTCGCCCTGCGCGACGCCACGCCGCCGCGGCTGCCGGCCAGGCCGCGCCTGGCGCTGCGCGCCGTCTGCACCCGGCGCACGGTCAAGATCCGCCTGGGCGGGACCGACGAGCCGCTCGTCGTCCGCGCGCGGCTGCTGCTCGGCCGCGGCGACCGGCTCGACCGCTCCTCGCCGTTCAGCCTGGTCGTCCGCCGCCACGGTCACCGGGTCTTCAAGGCGCGCGTGCGCGCCCGCCTGCGCGACGGCCGCCGGCCGCTGGTCGGGCGCACGGTGCGATGCCCCCGCGGCTGACCGGGCTGACCGTCGGCGGGACGCCGGCGCCGTGGGCCGAGCTCGGCTTCGCCGTCGACGACGACGGGATCGAGGTGGGGGAGGTGCGCATCGCGTTCGACCCCGACGCTCCGGCCGGCCTCGCCGGCTGGAGCTGGGACACGCTCGAGCTCGGCGGAGCTGGACGGCATCGCGACCGCGACGGCGCCCGTGCCGCCGGCCGGGCCGGCGCATCCCAACGGCGTCCTCGGCCTCGACCACGTCGTCGTCGCCTCGCCCGACCTCGACCGCACCCGCGCCGCCTTCGACGCGCGCCGGGCTGGACTTCCGCCGCGAGCGCGACGCCGGGCAGCTGCGTCAGGCGTTCTACGTCGCCGGGCCGCTGCTCGTCGAGGTGGCCGGTCCGGCCAGCGATCCGGACGGGATCGGCCCCGCCCGCCTGTGGGGCGTCACCGCGGTGGTGGAGGATCTCGACGCGCTGGCCGCCCGGCTCGGGGATCGGCTCGGGGCCCCGGGCGACGCCGTGCAGCCCGGGCGGCGCATCGCGACGCTGCGCCGCGAGGCCGGCCTCGGCGTGCCGCTCGCGTTCATGACGCCGCGCGTACGATCCTGAGCGGCCGATGCCCGACTCACGCCTGACGCCGAGCTCGCGGCCGCGATGGAGCGGCTGCCCGAGCCGCCACTCGACCTCGCCGGGGCCCGCGAAGGCCAACCTCGAGCTGACGGCCACCGTCTCGGGCCGCGGGCAGGCGATGGCCCGCGTCGAGGACCACGCGATCCCCACCGGGGCCGGGTCGGTGCCCGCGCGCCTCTACGTCCCCGACAGCGGCCGGGCGGCGCCGCCGCTCGTCGTCTACCTCCACGGCGGCGGCTGGCGGATGGGGTCGATCGCCTCCTACGACCCGCTGTGCCGCGCGCTGGCCAACGCGTCGGAGTGCGCGCTGCTCTGCGTCGAGTACCGGCTGGCGCCCGAGGACCCGTTCCCGGCGCCGCTGCGCGACTGCTGGGCCGGCGTGCGCTGGGCGCGCGAGCACGCCCTGGAGCTCGGCTGCGACCCGACCCGGCTGGCCCTGGCCGGGGACTCGGCCGGCGCGAACATCGCGATCGCCTGCGCCCTGCGCGCCCGCGACCACGGCGGGCCCGACCTGCGCTTCCTGCTGCTCGTCTACCCGGCCACGGACCCGGCGACGGACACGGACTCCTACCGCGAGTTCGGCGGCCCGGAGTGGGGGCTGCCGACCGAGACGATGCAGGAGTCCTGGAGCGACTACATCGGCGGCCACGACGCCCACGACCCCGAGGTCGCGCCGGTCCACGCCGAGACGCTCGCCGGCCTGCCGCCGTCGCTCGTGATCACCGCCGAGCTCGATCCGCTGCGCGACGAGGGCGAGGCGTTCGCCGCGCGCCTGGCCGCCGACGGCGTCGACGTCGACCAGTTCCGCGTCAACGGCATGATCCACGGCTTCTGGCGCTACCTGGCGCTGACCAGTCATGCCCGCGAGACCGTCGAGCGCGCCGGGACGGCGCTGCGCGGCGCGCTCGCGTGACGGCTGGACCTACGCTGGCCGGGATGGATCCGCACACCGTGCTCGGCGTCGGCCCCGACGCCACCGAGGAGGAGCTCGCCAGCGCCTACCGGCGCCTGGCCAAGGCCCACCACCCCGACCGGGCCGGCGCCGCGGACTCCGACCTGATGGCCGAGATCAACGCCGCCTACGACCTGCTGCGCGCGAGCGTCGCCGCCGGGGCCGAGCCCCGGCCCGCCGCGCCCGGCACGGCGACCGCCGCGCCTCCGCGGCGCCGCGGCTGGTGGCTCGAGGACGACGGTGCGCCGCTCGCTCGGGGCCGAGCTCGTCTCGGCCCTGCACGAGCGCGAGCCGGTCGAGGTCGTCACCCGCGCCTCGACCTGGGCCTCGCCCAACGCGATCCTCGCCCTGACCGACCGCCGGCTCCTGTGGCTGCTCGAGGACGCCATCGGCGACCGCGTGCGCTCGGTGCGCTTCGAGCGCATCGCCCGCGTCGAGCCCGTCCGGCTGGCCTGGCCGCGGCGCCGCCGCGCCGTGCTGCGCCTGCGCCTGGCCAACGGACGCCGGCTCTCCTTCGCCGAGCTCGAGCCGGACGTCGCCGGCGCCCTGGCCGACCGGCTGCGGGCCGTCACGCTGCCGCGCTGACCGTGTCCGCTCCGTTTCTCCCGATCACCCCGTCGGAGGCCACGCGCATGGCCGCGGCGATCAACCGCGAGGCCGGCGCCCGCGGCGGCGCGCGCGTTCCCGAGAACGTCGCCGTCGCGCTCGTGCGCGTGATGCGCGCCGAGGGCCCGCTCGGCGACAGCCCGAAGCGGATCTGCCGCGCCGCCCGCCACCGCGCCCGCCGGGTCGGCGTGCTCGGCGGCATCGGCGGCTTCACGACGCGGGCGCTGGGCGAGACCGCCGGCGTGCTCGAGGGCGCGCGCGTGATCGTCGGCCTCTCCGACGCCGTGCAGCCCGGCCGCACCGACGAGGACGTCGCCGCCGATCTGCTCGTGCTGCTCGGCGCCGCCAGCAGCCACGCGGCGGCCCGCGCGGCGATGGACGGCAGCGGGCCGAGCATCGCCGCGGACACCCGCCAGCGCTTCGGCGAGCGGGTGCCCGAGCGGTGGACGGTCACCTCATCGCTGCGGTTCCTCTGGCGGACCTACCGCGACGCCAATGCCGTGCGCGACACCGTCAAGCCGACCCGGATGATCCCCGGCGTGGCCTCGGTGTTCGGCTTCTTCGGCTCGGGCCGCGAGATGACCGGCTGTGCAAGCGCACGCAGTCTCTGCTGGCGACCGCCGCGACGGCCTAGCCGGCGGCCGGGCTCAGACCGGCGTCTTGCCGCGGGCCTTGCGCCCGCCCGACGCGCTCTTGCCGACGGCCTTCTGGGAGGAGTCGAACGGCTTGCGGAACCAGCGGCCGAGCGGACCGGGCGCCTTGCCGGCGCCGCGGCCGCCGAGGCCGATCGTCTTCGAGACGCCCCGCTCGGGATGACGCGAGAGGCGCGGGAGGAGGAAGGCGAGGATCGCGAGGACCACGCAGATGGCGATGACGGCGGCGATGAGCATGGCCGTTGCGCTACCCGCGCTCATCTGACTCCAATCTCCGGTGCGACGGGAGCCGGGCGGTCGATTCACAACAGCTGTTGTTGCACCGGCTTTCCGCTCCTGGCAGGCTCGCGCCAACCCCTGCTCGAGACCCTCCCGGAGAACGCCACCATGTCCATCACACCCGCCGTATCCACCGACGCTCTCGCCCTCCTGCGCGAGGAGCACACCGGCCCCGTCTTCGTCCCCGGCGACGAGGGCTACGACCAGGCCCGGCTGGCCTGGAACCTCTTCGCCGACCAGCACCCCGCCATCGTCGCCATCCCCGGCGCACGCGGCCGACGTCCAGGCCGCCGTGGCCTTCGCCCGCCGCCACGACCTCCGGGTCGCGCCGCAGGGGACCGGCCACAACGCCGGCGCGCTCGAGTCGCTCGAGGGCACGATGCTGCTGCGCCTGAGCGAGCTGCGCGGCGTCGAGATCGACGCCGAGCGCAAGGTCGCCCGCGTCGAGGCCGGCGCGCTGTGGGCCGACGTCACCGTCCCCGCCTCCGAGCTCGGCCTCGCGCCGCTGGCCGGCTCCTCGCCGGACGTCGGCGTCGTCGGCTACACGCTCGGCGGCGGCATGTCGTGGCTCGGCCGCAAGCACGGCCTGGCCGCCAACCACCTGATCGCCGCCGACGTCGTGCTCGCCGACGGCTCGGCCGTGCGCGCCGACGAGCACGACCACACCGAGCTGCTGTGGGCCCTGCGCGGCGGCGGCGGCTCGTTCGCCGTCGTGACCGCGATCGAGTTCGCGCTGTTCGAGCAGCCGGCGGTCTACGCCGGGATGATGCTCTGGCCGTGGGAGCGCTCCGAGGAGGTCCTCAACGCCTGGGCGAGGTGGACCGAGACGGCGTCGGAGGAGATCACCACCTCGGCGCGCATCGTCCAGGTCCCGCCGTTCGAGGACATCCCCGAGTTCCTGCGCGGCCGCTCGTTCGTCGCGATCGACGGCGCCCACTGCGGCGCCGAGGCCGACGCGACCGCCGCGCTGGCGCCGCTGCGCGAGCTCGGCCCGGAGATCGACACGTTCGCGAGCGTCCCGCCCGCCGCGCTGTCGCACATCCACATGGACCCGGAGACGCCGGTCCCCGGCACCTCGACGCACGCGATGGTGCAGGCGCCGACCCCCGAGGTCATCGCGGCGCTCGTCGCCGCCGGCGGCCCCGGCTCGGGCTCGTCGCTCACGGTGGTCGAGCTGCGCCACGCCGGCGGCGCGCTGGCGCGGTCCGGCGCGGTCGACGCGGCCACCCCGGCGCTGCCCAGCGAGTACGTGTTCTTCGCGGTCGGCATCGCCGCCGGCCCCGAGGCCACCGCCGCCGCCCAGGCGCACGCTGGCCACGCTGGATGGAGGCGATCGCCCCGATCGACGCCGGCCGGCGCTACCTGAACTTCGACGAGGACCGGGACGCCGCGTGCGAGCCGCTCTTCGACGCGGAGTCGCTGGCCCGCCTGCGCGCGGTCAAGGGCAGCTACGACCCGGACGGGGCGTTCGTCTCGAACCACCCCGTCACGGCGTAGGCCTCGCTCAGCTCGCGGTCTGCTCGACGTCCTCGGCCACCTGGTCGGGGACGTCGATCTCGCGCTTGAGGATCTTGCCCGTCGGGCCCTTGGGGAGCTCGTCGACGAACCAGACCCGGCGCGGGTACTTGTAGGCGGCGACCTCCTCCTTGACGTAGGCCTGGAGGTCCTCCTCGGAGATGTCCTCGCCGTCCTTGAGCGAGACCGCCGCGGCGACCTCCTCCCCGAGCTCGGGGTGGTCGACGCCGATGACGGCGGCCTCCTGGACGGCCGGATGGGCGTAGAGGACCTCTTCAATTTCCCGGGGATACACGTTGTACCCGCCGCGGATGATCAGCTCCTTCTTGCGGTCGACGATGAAGAAGTAGCCGTCGTCGTCGATCTTGCCCATGTCGCCGCTCTTGAACCAGCCGTCGTCGTCGATGGCCTCGGCGGTGGCCTCCTCGCGGTTCCAGTAGCCCTTCATCACGTTGTGGCCGCGGATGGCGATCTCGCCTACCTCGCCACGCCTCGACCTCCTTGCCGTCGTCGTCGATCAGCTTCATCTCGACGCCCTCGATCGGCGTGCCGATCGACCCCGGCTTGCGCTCCTTGTCGGGGTGGTTGAACGACGCCACCGGCGAGGTCTCCGACAGGCCGTAGCCCTCGAGGATCTTGCTGTCGAACGCCTCCTCGAAAGACCGACATGACCTCCTCGGGCATGGCCGAGCCGCCGGAGGAGCACATGACCAGCGACGACGTGTCGTAGTTCTCGCGCTCGGGGTGGTGGAGGATCGCGTTGTACATCGTCGGCACGCCCGAGAACGCGGTGACCTTGTCGCGCTCGAAGATCTCCAGCGCCTTGGCCGGATCGAAGCGCGGGATCATCGTCAGGCAGGCGCCGACGCCGGCGGCGGCGTTCATGCAGCACGTCTGCCCGAAGGAGTGGAAGAGCGGCAGCGCTCCGAGCAGCGTGTCGTTCTCGTCGAACTCGAACAGCGAGCGCGAGGCCTCGGCGTTCTTGAGCAGGTTCGAGTGCGTCAGCTCGGCGCCCTTGGGCTTGCCGGTCGTGCCCGACGTGTAGAGGATCACCGCCGTGTCGTCCTCGTCGCGGTCGGCGACCTCGCGGAACGGCTCCTCGACGCCGCCGAGCAGCTCCTCGAACGTCCCGGGCTCGACCTCGACGACCTCGACGCCGCCGGCCTGCTCGGCGCCCTTGTGCGCGGCGTCGGCGAAGTCGTGCCAGGCGAACAGCACCTTGGCCTCGGGATCGGAGAGGTAGAACTCGACCTCGCCGCCCTTGAGCAGCACGTTCATCGGCACGACGACGGCGCCCAGGCGCAGCACGCCGTAGTAGACGACGGGGAAGTACGGGACGTTCGGGAGCATGATCCCGACGCGGTCACCGGCCTCGACGCCCTTCTCCTTGAGCAGTCCCGCCACGCGGGCCGCGCCCTCGTCGACGAGCTTCCAGTTGAGCTCCGTGTCGTCGAGCCGGTAGGCGGTCGCGTCCGGCACCCGCTCTGCCGTCTCCGTCATGACCGTGGCCAGGTTCATCTCATCGCTCCCGTTCGTGGACCGTCGTAGAGGCCCTTACCCGCGGGCATACCCTCCGCAAGCAGGGTAGGGTCGCCGCGTGCCGTTCGTGCGCACCGAGGACCGGGGCGGGATCGCCGTCGTCGCGCTCGACCGGCCGCCGGCCAACGCGATGGTCCCCGAGCTGCTCGAGGAGCTCGTCGCGACGGCCACGCGCCTGGCCGCCGAACGTCCGCGGGCCGTCGTGCTGACCGGCCGCGAGGGTTCTTCTGCGCCGGCGCCGACCTGCGCGCCGTGCCGCAGCTCGACGCCGACGGGCAGGAGCGCATGGTCCGCGGCATCAACGCGATGGCCGCGCACTGGTACGCGCTCGAGCTGCCCGTGGTCGCCGCCGTCAACGGGCACGCGATCGCCGGCGGGCTCGTGCTCGCGCTGTGCGCCGACCGCCGCGTCGGCGCCGCCGAGGCGAAGTACGGGCTGACCGAGGCGCGCGCGGGGATCCCGTATCCCACGGTGGCGCTGTCGGTCGTGCGCGCCGAGCTGTCGGCGCCGAGCGTGCGCCGGCTCGCGCTGCGCGCGCACGTGACCGACGCCGAGGAGGCGCTGCGCGAGGGCGCGCTCGACGAGCTCGCACCGGCCGCCGAGGTGGTCGAGCGCGCGCTCGCCCACGCCGACGAGGCGTCCGCGGTGGCGGCCTACGGCCCGGTCAAGCGCCAGCTGCGCGCCGAGGCGATCGCGCGGCACGCGCGCGTGCTGGCCGGCGAGCTGCCGGGGCTGCCCGGCGAGTGGATCGACGCCGAGGCGTCGGCGGGCGCGGCGCGCGCGATCCTCGACTGAGGCTCAGGCGGCGCGCAGACCGGCGCTCAGCCCGAAGGCCTCGGCGATCCGCTCGTAGGAGTCCTTGCGTGCGCCATGGTCGTAGGTGATCGTCACGACGATCGCCTCGTCGGCGCCGTACTCCGTGGCCACCGTCTCGAGCTGCTCGCGCACCGCGTCGCCCGTGCCGAGGACGAGCCGGCGCTCGGGGCGGGTGCGCGGCGGGCGGACGCAGCTTGGCGTCGGCCTCCAGCCAGGCGACGGCGTCGTCGGGCGGCGGCACGGCGATCAGCTCGCCGCGGCGCAGCTTCTTCATCGCCATCCGCGAGGAGGCGGCCAGGCGCTCGGCCTCCTCCGCCGTCTCCGCGGCCAGCGCCCACGAGGCGACCGCGAGCTGCGGGGTGTCGAGGCGCTGCGAGGGCTCGAACCGCTCCAGGTAGGAGCGCGCGATCTCGGCGCCGCGCGGGTTGATGAAGTCGGCGAAGGCGTAGGGCAGGCCGAGCTCGGCGGCCCAGATCGCGCTCTGCGGCGAGGAGCCGAGCAGCCACGGCACGGGCGACTCGGGCCGGCCGGGCAGCGAGGCGGGCAGCCGGGCGAACGGGTGGTCGGGCGGCAGCCGGTCCTCGAGATGGGCGAGCAGCTCGGCGAGCTGCTCGGGGAAGTCGTCGGGGCTGCCCTGGCGGCGGTCGCGCTGCAGGGCGAAGGTCGTCAGCGGATCGGTCCCGGCGGCGCGGCCGAGGCCCGAGGTCGATCCGGCCCGGGTACAGGCCCGGCGAGCAGCGAGAAGGTCTCGGCGACCTTGAAGGGCGAGTAGTGGGGCAGCATGACGCCGCCCGAGCCGACGCGGATGCGCTCGGTGGCGCTGGCGATCGGGCCGATCAGCGCCTCGGGCGCCGGGCCGGCGAGCATCGGCGCCGCCGTGGTGCTCGGCGACCCAGTAGCGCCGGTAGCCGAGCCGGTCGGCCAGCTGGGCCAGGTCGATCGTGTTGGCCAGCGCCTGCGCGCCCGTCGAGCCGGCCGAGATCGGCGACTGGTCGAGGACGGAGAGGGCGAGATCGTTCACTGCTCAATCATAGACCCCCTTGTGAGCACATCTATCGTTGATGGCATGAGCGATCCCGCCTGCCCCTCCGGCGTCTGTGGCGCCGACACCCCGCCGCTCGTCGGCTCGGTGCTGACCGGCACCGGCCTGACGCTCGCCGGCGCGGCCGCGCGCCTGGCGCGCGGTGAGGACGTGCCGTTGAGCGACGTGCAGCGCGCGCTCGTGGAGCGCTGGGCGACCGAGCACGCGGGCTCGCTCGACGTCGCCCGCGCATGACCGCGGCGATCAGCTTCGAATCGGTCTCCAAGCGCTTCGGCGGCGGGCGTCCTCGCCGTCTCCGACCTCTCCTTCGAGGTCCAGCCCGGCCGCGCGGTCGGCTTCCTCGGCCCGAACGGCGCGGGCAAGACCACGACGCTGCGGATCCTGCTCGGCCTCGCCCGGGCCACGAGCGGCCGCGCGCTGGTCCAGGGCGAGCGCTACTCCGGGCTGAGCCCACCCGACGGCGACCGTCGGCGCGGTGCTCGAGGGCTCGGGCTCGCATCCCGGGCCGCTCCGGGCGCAACCACCTGCGCGTGCTCGCCGCCGCCGCGGGGCTGCCGCGCTCGCGCGTCGAGGAGGTGCTCGAGCTCGTCGAGCTCGGAGGCGCCGCCAACCGCCGCGTCAAGGGCTACTCGCTGGGCATGCGCCAGCGCCTCGCGCTCGCCGCCGCGCTGCTCGGCGACCCGCCGATCCTGATCCTCGACGAGCCCGCCAACGGGCTCGATCCGCCGGGCATGCGCTGGCTGCGCGACATGCTGCGCTCCGAGGTCTCCCAGGGCCGCACCGTGCTCATCTCGAGCCACGTGCTCGCCGAGATCGCCCAGACCGTCGACGACGTCGTCGTGATCGACAAGGGCAAGCTCATCCGCGCCGGCACGCTGGAGGAGGTGACCGGCGGCGACCGAGGCGTGCGCGTCCGCGCCGCCGACAAGGCGTCGGCTCTGGCCGCCGAGCTCGACCGGCGCGGCATCGCCTGGCAGGACGCCGCCGACGGCAGCCTCGCCGTCCAGGGCGTCCAGACGCGCGAGGTGGGGGAGGCCGCCCTGGCCGCCGGCGGTGGCGCTCGAGGAGCTGCGCGAGTCGCAGGCCTCGCTCGAAGAGGCCTTCCTCGATCTCATCGGGGGCGAGGAATGACCGACCTGATCCGCGCGGAGATCCTCAAGCTGCGGACGACCCGCACGTTCGTGGCGATGGCGGGCAGCGCGTTCGCGCTGTTCATGGTCGTCACGATCCTGACGCTCGCCCTCTCGGACGTCGACACGACGCCGCGAAGGTCGAGGACCTGCTCTCCAACAGCGGCATCGTCGCGCTGTTCGGCCTGGTGCTCGGCGCGCTGGGGATGACCGGCGAGTACCGCCACGGGTCGGTGACGATGACGTTCCTCGTCTCGCCGCGGCGCGGGCAGGTCGTCGCCGCCAAGGCCATCGCCTCGCTGGCCTCGGGTGCGCTGCTCGGCCTCGTGGCCGTCGTGCTCAACACGATCGTCGTGCTCGTCTGGTTCGCCATCTCGGGCGACGACCTCGGCGTGAGCGTCGGCAAGGTGATCGGCATCGACGCCGGCGCGATCGCCCTGACGGCGCTGCTGACCCTCTTCGGCTTCGGGGTCGGCGTGATCGTGCGAAACCAGGTGGCGGCGATCGTCATCCTGCTCGGCCTGCTGTTCGTCGTCGACCCGCTGATCAGCGGCTTCGTCGACGTGCTCGGCAAGTGGTCGCTCAAGGGCCTGACCTCGGCGGTGACCGGCGGCCAGTCCGGCGGCGACAACCCCCCGAACCTGTTCTCACCCGTGGTCAGCGGACTGGTGCTGCTGCTCTACGGCATGATCCTGCAGCTCGATCGGATCTGCCTTGACGGCGCGTCGAGACGTCGGCTGATCGACGCCGCGGCGCACATCGTCGCTTTCGGGTCTCAAGCCCGTCCGGCCTGGCTCCGATGCTGTCACCGATGCCCTCCCTCGAGGCCCTGCCGGGAGCCGCGCTGCTCGTCGACTCGGACGGGCGCGTGCTGGCCGCCAACGCCGCCGCCGGGCGTCTGCTGCGCCGCGATCCGCTGACGCTCAGCGGGATGACGATGGGGGAGCTCGTCGGCGTCGAGCCATGGAGCTTCTCCGGCGACGAGGCGATCCGCGTGGGGATGCACCGGGCGAATGGGGTGCCCGTCAGCGTTGACATAACGCTCGGACCGGCAGGGGAGGAGCGCGTGATGATGCTGCGCGAGATCGCCGGCGCCCAGCTCGTACGCGAGGCGCGTTCGGTGCTCGACCTCGCCTTCGACCACACGCCGATCTGCGCCGCGCTGTTCAACACCGACGGCGAGTACATCCGCGTCAACGACAACCTGTGCCGGCTGCTCGGGCGCACGGCCGACGAGCTGATCGGCCACCGCGACCAGGAGTTCACGCACATCGACGACCGTGCCGGCGACGTCGACGCCGCCTGGCGGATCCTGCGCGGGGAGCTCGATCCAATGGCAGACCGAGAAGCGCTTCGTGCGACCCGACGGGACGGTCGTGTGGGCGATCGCCAACATGACGTTCCTGCGCGACGAGGCCGAGCGCCCGATCTGCTGGGTCGGCCAGTTCCAGGACATCACCGAGCGCCGCTCGATGGAGGAGCGCCTGCGCCAGATGGCCGACGACGACGCGCTGACCGGGCTGCCGAACCGCCGCTTCCTCGATCGCGAGCTCGAGCTCGCCGTCCAGCGCGGCCGCGGCGCGCTGCTCGCTGATCGACCTCGACGGCTTCAAGGCGGTCAACGACTCGCTCGGCCACGCCGCCGGCGACGAGGTCCTGACGCACGTCGCCGTCCGCCTGCGGGCGCGGCTGCGGCGCACCGACCTGCTGGCCCGCCACGGCGGCGACGAGTTCGCCGTGATCCTGCCCGAGGCCACGGCGGAGACCGCCGCCGGATCGCCGACGATCTGGCCGAGGCGGTCGCCGAGGTCGAGGTCGTCACCCTCAACGACCGGCTGCGGATCTCGGCCAGCGTCGGGACGGCGCTGATCGACGGTCTGGACTCGCCGGCCGAGGTGCTCGCGCTCGCCGACACGGCGATGTACGACCGCAAGCGCCGCGCCGCGGCCTGACGTCAGCCGCCGCGAACCGGGAAGGTGTCGAAGAGCAGCCGCGTCCAGGCCAGGCGGCCGTCGTCGGCGAAGCGCAGGTGCTGCGCGACCGGTCAGGCGGCCGAGCCGTCAGGTCGACGGCGAGGAAGAAGATCACCGCGCCGTCGCCATCGTCGTCGGTGGCGACGTGCAGGACCTCGGCGCCGTGACCGCGCCGATGAAGCCGGCGACGTCGTCGAGGTACTCGTCGCGGCCGTGGGCCTTGTTGAGCGGGCCGGCGTAGTCGATGTCGTCGGTGACGAGCGCGCCGATCGCGGCGGCGTCGCCGGAGGCCCAGGTCGTCGACGAACGTGCGGGACAGCTCGGCGGCCGGGGCGTGGATCTGCGTGTGTGGGCTCATGCCCATAGAGACCCCGAGCGGGGCCCGAACTCATCGGTTCCCCCTCGTGGGTACACATAAGATCCGTTATCGCGCGTAAAGAGCGCGCGATGGACGGCGGCGGGGGCCCGGCATCATGCCGGACCCCCATTGGCCGCCTGGTCCGGATCCGGGGCAAGGCGGGTTCCCGCGGTCGGCGCCAGGTTCAGCTACGGCTGTGCGCGTGCTTCGAGACGCAGCGGCCGAACGCGTTGCTCTTGTTCGCGTTGGTGCCGTAGGTGGTCTTGAAGGCCGCGGCATCCTGCGCGCGCTCGGCCTTGCAGGTCTTGGCGGCGTTGACGATCGCCTTGTGACGCGCCTTGGTCGTGGCCTTCGTGGCCTTGGCGACGCAGGTGCTCGGGCGCCGTGTGCTTCTTGCCCTTGGCCTTGCAGGAGGCCTTGGCGGGCGGCGTCCTTCTTCAGCGCCTTGCGCTCGGCCGAGCGGCACTTGCCCATCGCGTTGGCGCGGTTGTGGTTGGTGCCGTAGGTCTGGCGGAAGGTCGTGGCGCCCAGGCTCTTGCGGAGCTGCTTGCACGACGTGTTGGCCGAGACGGTCTAGGACGGAGGCTTCGGCTTGGCCCCGGCCAGACCGGCGGGCACGAGGACGACCAGGGCCGCCGTGGCGACGATGAGCTTGCGCATGTTCTCTCCTTGACGATGCATGTCTGGCACGTACAACGGGCGTCCGGACCGCAGGTTGGTCGGTTCGCGCCGGGATTCGTCCAACCCGGCGCTCGGGCAGGACGTTCGTAGTCGTGTGTGCGCTTGCCCCTTCCTCCACGGCGCTCGGCCGCACCCCGCGGCTGATGTCGCCCCGCCTGCTGGGACTGCTCGGCGATGACCGGCTGGCCGAGCTCGTGCGCCACGGCAACGAGGCTGCCTTCGAGGCGCTCTACGACCGCCACCACCGGGCGATCCTCTCCTTCTGCCGCCACATGCTCTCCAGCCGCGAGGACGCCGAGGACTGCGTCCAGCACACCTTCGCCGCCGCGCACGCCACGCTGGCCGGCTCCGCCCGCGAGCTCTCGGTCCGCGCCTGGCTGTTCGCCGTGGCCCGCAACCGCTGCCTCGACGTCCTGCGCGCTCGTCGCGACGCCCCGGCCGGCGAGCTCGACGACGTGTCCACCGACGGGCTCTCGGCCGAGGTGGAGCGCCGCGAGGACCTGCGCGCGCTGCTCGGCGACCTGGGCCGGCTGCGCGACGACCAGCGCGAGGCGCTCGTCCTCTCCGAGCTGCGCGCCCTGCCCCACGAGGAGATCGCCGCGGTGATCGGCGTGCCGCCGGCCAAGGTCAAGGCGCTCGTCTACCAGGCGCGCCAGAACCTCTCGCTCGATCGCCAGGCGCGCGAGACGCCCTGCGCCGAGGTGCGCGAGACGCTCGCCGTGCCGACGAGCGGAGCCCTTCGGGCACCGCTGCGCCGCCATCTCGCCACGTGCGACGGCTGCCGGGCGTTCCGGGCCGAGGTCCGCAGCCAGCGCCGCGCGCTGGCGATCCTGCTCCCCGTCGTCCCGGGCGCGGGCCTCAAGGCCTCCGTGCTCGGCCTGTTCGGCGGCGGCACGGGCGGCGGCGCCGGCCTCGCCGCGGCCCTCGGGCTCGGCGGCAAGGCGCTCGGGGGCAACGCGGCCGCCCTCGCCCTGCTGGCCGGCGGCGGCGCTCGTGGCCACCGTGGGCGTCGTCGAGCACGGGCGCCAGGCCGCGCCCGCGGACCGGGGCGCGCACGCGGCACCGCGACCGGCCGCACCGGCAACCACCCCGCTCCCGGCCAAGCTGCGGATCACGCGTCCCTTCCACCCGCGCCGCCGGCCGCGCGGCCACGCCCAAGCGCCCGGCGACGGCCCGGACGGTCGTCGCCCCGCGGGCCAAGACCCGCCCCACGGCGGCCAAGACAGCGCCGGTCCACCCGGCCTCGACGCGCTCCAACACGCCGACCCGCGGCGCCGGCCGCACCGACCCCGGCGCCAACGCGCGCGGGCGCGCCCTGGGCAACCGCGGCACCGGCAAGCAGACCCCGCCCGGCCAGGCGAAGAAGACCCAGCCCGCCACCCAGCGTCCGGTCAAGGCCATCGGCAACCGCCGGCCGTTCCGCGCGGCCAGGCCAAGAAGACCACGGCCGAGTAGCCGGCGGGCTCCGCGCGTCCGGCAGACTGTCGGCCGTGCGTCTCGTCACCTTCGCGCTGCTCGCCGGCCTGCTCCTGCCCGCCTCGGCGTCGGGCCCTGCCCAAGCGCTGGCCCGGGCACGTCGCCGTCGGCCTGACCAGCCAGCCCGGCCAGGCCAAGGCCCAGCGGGCCAAGGCGCGCTTCGACTTCCGCTACCAGTACCTGACGGGCGGCGCGAACACCGGCGGCGGCTGGTCGACCTGGAACCCCGGCGGCATCGTTCGTCACGCGCTACGTCAAGGAATCGAGGGCCGCCCACACGATCCCGGTCTTCACCTACTACCAGCTGCTCGACAGCCGGCCGGGCACCGGCGGCGGCGAGGACGCGCGCGACCTCTCGAACCTGCGCAACCGCGCGACGATGCGCGCCTACTTCAAGGACCTCCGCCTCGCGCTGCGCAAGGCGCGGACCTCGAGCCTCGTCGTCCTGCACGTCGAGCCCGACCTGTGGGGCTACATCCAGCAGCACGCGCGGAAGGACCGAGCCAGTTCGGTGCCCGCCGCGGTGGCATCCTCCGGCGACCCGGCGCTGAAGGGGCTGCCGAACACCGCGGGCGGCTTCGCCCGCGCGATCGTGCGCCTGCGCAACCGGCTCGCCCCGAACGTCGCGCTGGCCTGGCACCTGCTCGGTCTGGGGCACGAAGAACGACCCGACCTACTCGAACCCGTCGAACGCGACGCTCGACCGGCTGGCCAGGCGCTCGGCGACCTTCTACCGCTCGCTGCACGCCCGCTTCGGCGTCGTCCTCCACGACGTCGCCGACCGCGACGCGGGCTTCCGGCGCCACGTGCTCGGCGACCAGGGCGCCTCAGCGCTGGACCGCGGGCGACTTCCACCGCCGCGACCGCTACATCCGCGGCTTCACCCGCCTCACCCAGACCAAGGTCGCGCTGTGGCAGATCCCGCTGGGCAACCCGAAGCTCTGCCGACACCTGGACCCACTACCGCGACAACCGGGTCGACTGGTGGCTCGGCGCCCGTCGCGCCGCGCACCTGCGCGAGGCGCGCCGCGCCGGCATCGTCGCCTTCCTCTTCGGCGGCGGCGCCGACGGCACGACGCAACCGCAGACACCGACGGCGGGCACTTCTTCCGCCTGGCGCGCTCCTACCTGCGCCACCCGCTCAAGCGCTGAGGGGTTATGTCAACCGCGCCGAGGGTGGGGTCCCCCCGGCGCGGCCGACATCCCGCGCACTCAGTGCGCGCGCTTGTAGGCCTCCCAGGTGCTGAAGCCGACCTGGGGGCCGGTGTCCTTGGCGTGGCTGGCAGCCCGTCGCGGTGGATGTAGTAGTCCCACACCTGATCCGCGGCGCCGGACGAGAGGTCCGGATCGGAGATCGCGATCCCGTGGATGTGCTCGTTCCACAGGCCCGCGATGTAGGGGCGGTGCCAGGCGGCGAAGCCGACGATCCGCATCGCGCGGACGACCGTGCGGATCTTCTTGCCGCAGCGCTGGGAGAGGTCGACGTCGACCGCTCCGCCGCCGTCGTGCGTGCCCGCCGAGGCGCCGACGCCACCGGGGTTGTACGAGCCCTGGGTGATGCCGATCAGGCAGCCCTTGCCGAGCCGGTGCGACGCGGCGAGCATCATGTTGCGGGTCCGCGCGTTGACGGTGTGCCCGTCGTAGAGCACGTGCTTGCCGGCCGAGACGGGCCGGGTCAGCCGGTAGACGCTGCCGAGCAGCTTCTTCAGCGAGGTCGGGCCGGGCAGGCCGTTGGCGCCGATGCCCGAGTAGCCCAGGCGCCGCTGGTACTTGGCGTAGGCCGACTTCGTGTAGCTCCCGTAGACCCCGTCCACGTAGCCCTTGTTGGGCAGCAGGTGCTTCTTGAGCAGCCGGCGCTGGACGCGGGCGACGTCGGGCTTGGCGAACTTCGTGCCCTTGCCGCCGCCGCGATGGGGATCGAGCTGCGCGGCGCGGAGCACCTGCTCCATGTTCACGACCGGCTTGGTGGACGTTCCGCCCTCGCCCGCGGGATGCGAGGCGTAGGCGGGCATCGCCAGGGCGCCGGCCGCGAGGGCGAGGCCGGCCAGGGCCCCTGCCGCCCTGGTGTGCATACGGGTGTTCACGGCGTCGGACCTCCGTCTGGAGTGGTGGGTGTACCTCGCCTCCATCGGAGGCTCCGGCCCAATCGACCCTGGACACATCGCCGAGTTGCGGTCATGACTTCTCCCCGGTGCGCCAGATCCGGAGCCTGGTCGCTCTGCGGCTCGCCGCCGCGCCCATTGGCATCCGCCGGCGCACCTGAGCGTGGCAGTGGGAGCTCGCCAAGCCGCCCTCCCCGCCCTATCTGAAGGTCGGGATGTACGACGTCGACGGTCAGGAGACGCCCGCGCGGACGGTCCGCGCCCTGCACCGCCGCCACGTGCGGGTCTCCTGCTACCTGTCCGCCGGCTCGTGGGAGCGCTGGCGCCCCGACGCCGGGCGCTATCCCAAGGCCCTGCTCGGCAGGCCGCTCGACGGCTGGCCGGGCGAGCGCTGGCTCGACGTCCGCCATCTGCGCGGCGCCCTGGCGCGGATCCTGCGCGCCCGGCTCGACGTCTGCGCCCGCAAGGGCTTCGACGCCGTCGAGCCCGACAACGTCGACGGCTACGAGCAGAAGACGGGCTTCGCGATCCGCGCGCGCGACCAGCTCGCCTTCAACCGCTGGCTGGCCCGCGAGGCGCACCGCCGCGGCCTGGCGATCTTCCTCAAGAACGACCCCGACCAGGCCGCGAAGCTCGCGCCGAGCTTCGACGGCGCCCTGGTCGAGCAGTGCGTGCAGTACCGCGAGTGCCACCGCTTCCGCCCGTTCGCCCGGGCGCACAAGCCGGTCCTCGACGTCGAGTACCGCGGGCGGATGAGCACGATCTGCCGCCTGACCAAGCCGCTCGGGGTCAGCGCGATGCGCAAGCGGCTCGAGCTCGGCCGCCCGCGCACCGCCTGTCCCTAGCCGGCCGACGGCGCGCGCAGGCGCCGCCGCGGCCGCGACTCGCCGCGGCCCGGCTCCCAGCGAAAGCGCCGCACGGCGACCGACAGGCCGCCGACCGTCCACAGCGCGAGCACGAGCAGGTGGTGCCAGGCGAACCCGGCGCCCGTCGTCTGCGGCTGGAAGCAGGCGTCGAAGGCCTGGACGAGGTGGTAGAGCGGGAACGCCCCGGCCACCTGGCCGACCCAGTCCGGCGCGCCGGCGACGGGGTAGAAGATCCCCGAGACGAACGCGAGCGGCAGGAACGTCAGCTGCGCGACGGGCATCGCCTGGTCGGCGTTGCGGACGAGGGTGGCGACGGCCAGCCCGACGGCGGCCAGGCAGACGGCGCCGAGCACGAGCGTGACCACCGCGGCCGGCAGCGTGCGGGCGTACAGGTCGACCCCGAAGGCCGGCACGGCGACGACGAACATCAGCGTCACGGCGGCCAGGCCGGTGAGCACGGCGGCGGCCATCCAGGCGCCGAGGTAGATCCCCATCGGCAGCGGCGTGCCGCGCACGCGCTTGAGCAGCCCGTTGTCGCGGGCGGTGGCCAGCGCGAAGATCAGGCTCGAGTAGCAGGCCATGGTCAGCCCGAAGATCCCGATCGACGGCGTGTAGAACTGCGCGAAGTGGACCTTCCCGGCCGCGCCGTCGGCGGCGTCGACGAGCTGGTTGCCCTGGAGCGCGTCGAAGATCACGAGCAGCAGCAGCGGGAACACGAACGTGAACACGACGGCGCGCGGGTTGCGCAGCGTCAGCCGCACGCGGGCGGCCAGCCAGCGCCGGGCGAGCACGAGGTCGGAGCGGGTCATCGGGGGGCCTCCTCGGTCAGCTGGAGGTAGACGTCCTCCAGGCTGGGTCGGGTGACGGTCAGGTGCTCGAGCTCGACTCCCCAGGAGTCGGCCCAGGCGATCAGCGGCGCGAGGTCGCGCGTCGGGCGCTCGGTGGTGAAGGAGACGCGCCCGCCGTCGCGCTGCGCACGGCGCCGGCCGGAAGCGGCAGCTGCTCGACGGCCACACCGGCCGGGACGGCGAAGGCGACGACCGCCCGGTCGGCGTGGTCGCGCCCGAGCGTGTCGGGCGTGCCCTCGGCGATCACCCGGCCGGCGCCGAGCACGACGATGCGGTCGGCGAGGTGCTGGGCCTCGTCCATGTAGTGGGTGGTCAGGAGGATCGTCTTGCCCTCCTCGCGCAGGCGCCCGATGAGCTCCCAGGCGTGCCGGCGCGCGGCCGGGTCGAATCCGGTCGTGGGCTCGTCGAGAAAGATCAGCTCGGGGTCGCCGGCGATGCCGAGCGCGAGATCCAGACGGCGGCGCTGGCCGCCGGAGAGGCTCTGGGCGCGGGCGTCCCAGCGGTCGGCGAGGCCGACGAGCTCGACGAGCTCGCGGGCCGGCCGCGGGTCGGGGTAGGCGGCGCCGTAGAGCGCGACCGCCTCCCCCACGGTGATCGCGGGGTCGAGCCCCTCCTCCTGCAGCACGATGCCGATGCGCGAGCGGAACTCCCGCCGGCGGCAGGCCGGGTCGAAGCCGAGCACGCGGACGTGCCCCGCCTCGGCGCGGCGGTGCCCCTCGAGCGTCTCGACGAGCGTCGTCTTGCCCGCGCCGTTGGGGCCGAGCAGGGCGAGCACCTCGCCGCGGCGGACCTCGAGGTCGACGCCGTCGAGCGCGCGCTGTCGCCGTAGGTGCGCACGACGCCGCGGGCCTCGATGGCCAGGGCGCCGAACCGGCCCGCGCGGGGGCGTCGCGGGGTTCGGGATGGTGGTCGTGGACATGTCGAGAAGCCTGGCCGAGCGGCGCCGTCCGTCATCGGCGTGCGGGCCGAACCTCGACGTCCACCCGGGGGTGGAGGTCGGCCCTCGGACGGCTCCACCCACGCGCCGATGTGACCGCAGCCGCGGGCGCCTACCGTTGCGCCAGAGATGTTCGAGGAGCGCAATCCGATCGGCCGCAAGGCGCCCCGGGCCGTGTACCTCCTGCGCTTCGTCGCGCTCGCCGCGCTGGTGCTCGTGGTCGTCACGACGGTCACGACCGCGCCGCGCGACGGCGACGGGCCGCACGGCCACCTCCTGATCGGGATCGGGCTCGGGGTGTTCGTCCCCGGCAGCCTCGTCGTCTTCTACCGCCGGCCCCTGCCCAGCGGATTTCGCTTCGCGGGTCTGCTCGCGCTCGCGCTGGGGAGCGCCGGCGCTGCTCGCGCTGCAGCCCGATACGCCGGCCGTGGCCGGGACCTATCTCGCGGCGGTGATCGGCAGCCTGCGGCTCAGGCGAACGGCGGCGGTGATCCTGTCCTGCGTGCCCTCGGCACGGCCGCGCTCGCCTACTCGGTCCACCCCGCCGACGCCGTCGGCAACATCGTCGGGCTGCTGTTCTCGGTGATCCCGTGGCTCGTCGTCGTCAACCTCATGCGCGAGCTCTACGAAGGGCCGCGACCGCGCCGAGCAGCTCGTCGAGGAGCTGCGCGAGTCCCAGGAGGCCCAGGCCGAGGCGGCGGCCGAGACCGAGCGCGGCCGCGTCGCCCGCGACATGCACGACGTGCTCGCCCACACGCTGTCCGCGCTCGCGCTGCAGCTCGAGAGCGCGCGGCTCGTCGCCCGCGACCGCGACGCCGACGCCGAGGTGATCGGTGCGCTCGAGCGCGCACACCACCTCGCCGCCGGCGGCCTGGACGAGGCGCGCCGCGCGATCGGCGCGCTGCGCGGCGACGAGCTGCTCGGCCCCGACGGGCTGGCGGCGCTGGCCGACGCGTTCCGGGCCGACGCCGGCGTGCCCTGCGAGCTCATGGTCTCCGGCGAGCCGCTGGCGCTCTGCTCCGAGGCCCGGCTGGCGCATCTACCGCACCGCCCAGGAGGCGCTGACCAACGTCCGCCGCCACGCCGCGCCCGACCGCGTGACGATCGACCTCGCCTACGAGGCCGACGGCGCGCGCCTGGTCGTCGAGGACGCCGGCGCCGCCGTGCCGGTCGCGACGGTCTCCTCCCCGGGCGGCGGCTTCGGGCTGACCGGCATGCGCGAGCGCGCCGAGCTGCTCGGCGCCACGCTGACCGCCGGCCCGACCGGCTGCGGCTTCCGCGTCGAGCTGTGGGTCCCGGTGCCGGCATGATCCGCGTCCTGCTCGCCGACGACCAGCGGGTCGTCCGCGAGGGCCTCGGCACGCTGCTGAGCCTGCTCGACGGCATCGAGCTGGTGGGCCAGGCCGCCGACGGCGAGGAGGCCGTCGCGCTCGCCGCCGAGCACGCGCCCGACGTCGTGCTGATGGACCTGCGGATGCCGCGCGTCGACGGGTTCGAGGCGATCCGGCGCCTGCCGCCCGCGGCGACCGCCCGCGCGCGATCGCGCTGACGACCTACGCCGACGACGCCTCGGTGATCGAGGCGCTGCGCGCCGGCGCGCGCGGCTACCTGACCAAGGACGCCGGCGCCGAGGAGATCCACGCCGCCGTCCGCGCGGTCCACGGCGGCGCGGCCGCGCTCGACCCGGCCGTCCAGCACCACGTGGTCGCCGCGGTGGGCGGCGCCGGCGCCGCCGAGACGCGGCGCGAGCCCGAGCTGCCCGACGGCCTGACGCCGCGCGAGGCGGAGATCCTCGCCCTGATCGCCGCGGGGCTGGCCAACGCCGAGATCGCCGAGCGGCTCGTCGTCAGCCCGGCCACGGTCAAGAGCCACATCAACCACCTGTTCGCCAAGGCCGGCGTGCGCGACCGCGCCCAGGCCGTGGTCTACGCCTACACGAACGGGCTGGCCGAGCGCTAGCGCCAGACGCGCGCAGGGCTTCGCGCGCGACCTCTCTGTCGTCGAAGAGCTTCCCGCGGCCGTGGACGTCCTCGTCGAGGCGGCGCAGCGCGCCGCGGCCGAGGATCAGCACGACGTCGCCCGGCGCGGCCTCCCCCACGACGGCGTCGGATCGCCGCCCGGCGCTCCTCCACGCACTCCACGCGCGCGCGCCCGGCCGCGAGCGCGCCGTCGCCGCACGGGGTCGATGACCTGGGCGAGGGTCTCGCCGCGCAGGCTGCTGCTCGTGACGACGAAGCGGTCCGCCGAGGCGGCCGACGGCCTCCCCCATCGCCCCGCGCTTGCCCGGGTCCTGCTGCCCGCCGGCCGAGAGCAGCACGTGCAGGGCGGTCCCGCGCGCGTCGGCGAGCTCGCGGCCCAGCCCGCAGACGGCGGCGACGCCGTCGGGATTGTGGGCGTAGTCGACGACGACGTCGAACGGCTGGCCCTCGTCGATCGTCTCCCAGCGCGCCACGACGCGCGGCGTGGCGCTCAGGCCGGCGCGGGCCGCCTCGCCGTCGCGGCCGAGCAGCCGCACGACCGCCAGCGCGGCGGCGACGTTGCGCGCGTTGTAGACGCCGGGCAGCGAGCAGGGGATCGCGATGCGCTCGTCCCCGGCGACACAGATGGACCGTCTGGCCGGCGACGGTCGACGGCGTCGGCTCGATCCGGACGTCGGCGCCGGCGCCGAAGCCGACGCGGACCACCCGGGCCCCGAGCGCCTCGCAGCGCTCGGCCAGCGCCGCGGCGTAGCGGGTCGTCGGCGTTGACGACGACCGCGGGCGCGACCCGGTCGCCGCGGACGAACATCCGCGCCTTGGCGGCGGCGTAGGCGTCCATGTCGCCGTGGCGGTGCAGGTGGTCGCGGGTGACGTTGGTGAGCACGGCGACGTCGGCGAGCAGGCTCGGGCAGAACTCGAGCTGGAAGCTCGAGGCCTCGAGCACGACCCGGTCCGGCGGGTCGGGCGCCAGCGACGAGAGCGCCGGCCCGTCGTCGGTGTTGCCGGCGATCGCGACGTCGTCCCCCGCGGCGGCGAGGGCGCCGTGGATCAGCGCGCAGGTCGTGGACTTCCCGTTGGTTCCCGTGACCCCGACGATCGGCCGGTCGACGGCGCGCCAGCCGAGCTCGAGCTCGTCCATGATCTCGATCCCGCGCTCGCGGGCGGCGGCGAGGATCGGCTGGTCGGGCGGAACGCCGGGGCTCTTGATCACGGTGGCCGGCGCCAGGCGCTCGAGCGCCGCACGCGGGTCGATCTCGGGCACGAGGGCGACGCCGTCGGGCGCCGGCGCGCCATCGGCCCGGACCTCGGGCTCCTCCCACAGGCTCACCGGCCCGCGGCCGGCGAGCAACCCCGCGGCCGCCTGTCCCGCCTTGCCGCGCCCGACGATCAGCCACGGCCCGTCGGGCAGCGCCGGTCGGGGGACCGTCACGGTCCGGCTACGAGACCACGTCCGTGCCGGTCGGCGCGGTACTGCCGGCCCTGCGTGGAGAACACCGTCCAGCGCGGCCCGCCGCTGATCGCCGTCAGCACCATGTAGTTCACGCGGGCCCCGCGGGCCCGCAGCGCGCCGGCGATCCGCTGCGGCGCGGCCGGGTCGATCGTGCGCAGCGGGATCGGGTGGAGCGCGGCGGGCGCGTTGCCGGTGGTCGTGATCGTCTGCGTCGAGTTGGGCGTGGCGTTGACGAACACGAGCCGGCCGTCGGGCGACGAGAGCTGGCCGCTCACGCGCGTCGCGTCGACGCGCAGCGTCCGCGCCGGCCCGGTCGTCTGGGCCCGGCGCAGGCGCCCGAGCGTCTGCGCGAACTGATCGCGGCGCAGCATCGACCCGCCGGCGCTCGGCGTGGAGGTCGGCGTCGTCGTGATCCCCGACGGCGTCGAGATCGTCGGGATCGTGATGTCGTTGAACGCCTTGCGGGTCTTGTTGACCGTGCTGACGCCGGTGCTCACCGCCCCGATGATCGCCGAGACGACGCCCCCGACGACGAACAGCACGATCACGGCGATGGCGGCCTTGAGCATGCGGTTGCCGACGCGGCTGCCGCCGAAGCTCGGGGCCGGCCCGCCCGTCCCGAAGCTCGACGCGGGCGCCTGCTTGGGCGCCTCGGGCGCGACCGGGGCCTGCGCCTGAACCGGGGCCTTCGTGGGGGTCGTCGACGGCGTCGGCGACGCCGGCGCGGTCGAGCCCAGCCCGGCCAGCGTGTTCTCGCCCTTCTCCCGTCCGAACGCGTCGTACTCGGTCACGGTGCGACCCAACCGGACCGGAGGGCCGAAAGCAAGTGCGTCAGGCCCGATCGGGCTTGGCGTCCCAGTCCTCCCAGGAGATGTCGCGTCCCGGCCAGCTGACCGCGGAGAACGGCCACTCGTCGGCGATCCACTCGCGCACCGCCGCCTCGAGCACCTCCTCGAGGTCGCCGTCCTCCTCGTCGCGGCGCACCCAGAAGGCCACGACGGCGTCCTCGTCCTGCTTCTCGGGCGGATCGACGTAGACGCACCCGAGCAGGCGCGCCTCGTCGGGCGACATGACCGCGAAGTTGAACGACGAGCGGTGGTCGGCCTCGCGCTGGTGCCACGCGAGATCGATGAGATCGTCCTCGAGCGAGAGGTCCGCGGGCGGCCAGCCCCACAACGGGAAGCGCGCGCGCAGGCGCTCGGCGCTCGTCATCACGGCGTCGTAGTCCTTGACGGTGTCGTGGATCGTGATCGGGCGCAGGGTGAAGCGCTCGTGGGTGATGCCGGGCGGCCGCTCGGTGGCGCGCGGGAGGAAGGGCCGGGGCATTCGGCGCAGCCTAGACCGAGGGCGGCGCCGCCCTCTCGGTGCCCTGCTCCTCGTGGATCTCGTGCGGCAGGCAGACCGCGCAGAAGTCGTTGCCGAACGGGGTCAGGTGGATCGATCGCCTGATCGTCTTCGAGCGGCCCGACTCGTCCATCGCCTCGAGCACCGACGGCTGGGCCTCGAGCACCTGGTAGGCCAGCGGGTCCTCGAGCGACTCGCGGCTGAACCACAGCAGGCCGAGCCGGTAGAGGTTGTTGAGGTACATCGGGACCCGGTCGAGGTAGCGGCAGCCGGCCTCCTGGCCGATCATGTTCAGGCCGGGCGCGACCATCTCGGTCGTCGGCGACAGGCGCCGCGCCCCGCGCACGTCGACCGACGGCTGCGCCCCGGCCTCGCACAGGAAGCGCACGATGCGCGCCTCGTCGGGCGCCATCGAGCCGAGGATCCGCTCGTAGGCCGGGTGGAAGACCTCCTCGTAGGAGACGTCGGCCGACTGGCGCAGGAGCTCGGCGCCGCGTTCGCGCAGCTCGCGCGTCGGGTCCTCCTCGGCGGCACGGTCTGCCGTTGGCGCGGGCCCGAGTCGGCTCTGGGGACAGGGGATGCTCCCTGGGGACCGCGCCCCCCTCGGCCACGCTGGCCTCGGCCGCCTGGGCGCCGGCCTGCGCCTGGCCGGCGAGGTCGTCGACGGCGCCGAGGAAGGCGACGACGGCGGCGCGCAGGTCGTCGCCGAGGTCGGCGAACAGGTCGTCGGCGCGCTCGCGGTCCAGCGCCGCCCGCAGGACGCGCTGGCCGAGCTTGGCGTAGGCCCCGACGGTCCAGGTCGTCCCGCGCCAGGCGGCGTCGGCGGCGATCCGCGCCAGCGCCGGCGCGGTGCCGGCCAGTTCCAGCGGCCCACTCACGATCGACTCATACCCCGAAGATCGCCAGGTGAAGAAGGCCGGCGCCGAATCCGAGCACGGCGCCGTGGAGGAACGAGCAGCCACTCGTCCTCCTTCATCGCCGAGCGCAGCATCTCGGAGAAGTCGGCCGGGGACAGCTCGCGCATGCGCTCGGCGATCAGCTTGCGGACCTTGCGGCTCTGCTGCTCGTTGAACCCGGGATCGGTCAGCGGGGTCATCGTGTAGTCGACGCCCTCGACGGCGACCGACTCGCGGATCGCGTCGTACTCCTTGGTGCCCACCGCCACGCGCACCGCGCGCCGGGCGATCCCGGTGGCGCGGTCGACCGCCGGGCGCAGGGCGGTGACGATCATGTGGCGCGTGCGGTCCGAGCGCGGGCCGTTGAGCAGCTCGTCGCCGATGTGCTCGAGCGTGACGACGTCGTCGGCGATGATGTCGGCGTAGACGTCGGCGGCCTCGGTCCTGGCGGCGCAGGAACAGGCCGTGGATCGTGAACGGGCCGATCTTCCGCGGCTCGACGGGCTCGAAGATCATCCAGATCGCCAGCCAGTTGGTGACCCAGCCGACCACCGTCCCGGCGATCGGCAGCACCCACCAGTGCGGGCACGGCGTGGACGAGGAAGACCGTCGGGATCCCGAGCACGAACCCGAAGAAGAAGCCGAACTTGATGATGAACTTGAGCTCGCGCTCGCCGACCTCGAGGAAGATCCGGTTGGCGATCTCCGGGCGCTCCTCGATGTGGCGGATGACCATCAGCTTGATGTCGAGCAGCTGGTCGATGTTCTCGCCGATCTGGTCGGTGACCTCGTGGACGATCTCCGGCAGCTGGCTCTCGACGCGCTCGAGGACCGCCTCCTTGATCCGCGGCGGCAGGTCGTTCCACAGCTCGGGGCGCTCGCGCTGCATCGTGCGGTCGACGAGCTCGCGGATGTCGCGCTGCGAGGTGGCGAGGATGTGCTCGGCGATCTGCTCGGGCTCGAGCTGCTCGTAGAACTCCGAGGGCGAGCCGACCTTCGCGATCCCCTTGTCGACGGCGATCGAGCCCATCTTCGCCGCGCGCGACGGGATGATCCCCTGCCAGCCGATCGCCCCGTGCATCACGCCCGGGACCTGCTGGATCTTGCGGGGCAGGATGCGCGCGAACGCCTCGAGGCCCGCCGATCCGGATGCCCTTGAACTCGAGCGGATAGAAGAGCATCCACACGCCGCTCCAGTTGGTCACGTAGCCGATCACGCCCGAGAAGATCGGGATCGTCAGCGCGCTGATCAGGTCGGCGTTCATGGCGGGTCCCGGCCCGAGCGGCGGGGCGCCGGATCCTAGGTGGGCGCGGGTGGTCCGGGGTGCCGGTTCTAGGCGGCGGCCTCGGCCGCCAGCTCCTCGATCTGCTTGCTCAGCCGGCTGCCCTGCCAGGCCAGCGGCGACTGGCCCTCGTCCTCGGTCACGAGGCGGCCCTGGGGCAGGCGCTCGGCGTAGGCCTCGCCGATCGCGAACGGGTGGCCGGGGTCGAGCTCGTCGCGGGAGGCGACGACGATCGCCGGGACGTCGATCCGCTCGAGCTCGTCGAGCGAGTCGAAGGGCGCCGAGCGCGGCACCTGCTCGAGCGCGTCGGCGACGGCGTCGGGGTGCTCGTGCAGCGCGAGGCGCTGGCGGATGACCTTGAGCACGGTGTCCTTGTAGTCGCCGGGCACGCCGGGGTCGCCGTAGGCGGTCACGAAGCCCTCGACGCCACCGGTGCGCAGGCCGTGGGCCAGCGCGTCCCAGCGCTCGAGCGAGGCGGTGCGGTCCGTCTCAGCCGGGTCGTGGGCAGGGGTGATGATCGCCGCCGCCGCCACACGCTCGGGGTGGTCGAGCGCGAAGCGGATGATCGTGTGCGCGCCCATCGAGGCGCCGGCGAGCACCGCGCGCTCGATCCCGTGGTCGTCGAGGACCTGCTCGAGGTCGTCGGCGAGCTCGGGATACGTGTAGGTCGCCGCGGGTTCCGAGGCGCCGTGGCCGCGGGCGTCGTAGGCGATCGTGCGGTAGCCGCCGCGCTCGAGCACCGACGAGCCCATGACGACGTATTTCCGTGTTGCGGTGAGGCCGTGCAGGAGCACGATCGGCGTCCCGTCGTCGGGGCCGGAGACGGTCGTTGCGAGCTCCACGACCTCGTACCCTAGATCGAGATGACCGTCATCGACGTCACCGACGCCACCTTCACCGCCGAGGTCGTCGAGCGCTCGCGCTCGGTGCCCGTCGTCGTGGACTTCTGGGCCGAGTGGTGCGGCCCGTGCCGCCAGCTCGGCCCGGCCCTCGAGGCCGCCGCGAACAAGCGCGAGGGCGACGTCGTCCTGGCCAAGCTCGACACCGACGCCAACCAGGAGCTCGCGCGCGCCTTCCAGATCCAGTCGATCCCGGCCGTCAAGGCCTTCAAGGACGGCGAGGTCGTCGACGAGTTCGTCGGCGCCCTGCGGCCGCCCGAGGTCGAGAAGTTCTTCGACGGGCTCGTGCCCAACGAGGTCGACGGCCTCGTGGCCGCCGGCGACGAGGCCTCGCTGCGTCGCGCGGTCGAGCTCGAGCCCCGGCGCGTCGAGGCGGCGGTGCCGCTCGCGCGGATCCTCCACACCCGGGGCGAGAGCGACGAGGCGGCCGCGCTGCTGCGCGAGGTCCCCGGCTCGTTCGCGGCCGACGGCCTGCTCGCGCGGATGGCGCTCGAGGCCCGCGGCGAGCCGGACCTCTCCGCCGCCTGGACCGCCCTCGACGACGGCCGGCGCGAGGAGGGCCTCGACGCCCTGCTCGACGCGATGGCCTCCGCCGACGGCGCCAAGGACGAGCTGCGGCGCGTGGTGATCGGCGTGCTCGACGAGATCGGCCCGGCCGACCCCGTGGCGCGCGACTACCGGCGCAAGCTGGCCGCCGCGCTGTACTGAGCGCAGCAGCTCGACGACCTCCTCGGGCCGGTCACGGACCTGGCGTGCGGTGGTCCGCAGCGGCGTGAAGCCGGCGAGGGCGACGAGCTGATCGCGGCGCCGGTCGCGCTCGAACGCCCGAGCGGTGTCGTGGAAGGCGCGGCTGTCGGCCTCGAGGACGAGCCGCGCTCTCCGGCCAGAGGAAGTCGGCGATGACGGTCGTGCCGTCGGGGAGCTGCAGGGCGACGTTGACTGTGGCTCGGGGATCCCGTTGGCTCGGCAGAGGCGGAGGACCTTGCGCTCGAGCTCTGATTCGCAGGCCGGGCTGCTCGGGGAGGAGCGACCTGAGGGTCGCGGCGCCGCGGGCATTGGGGATCGGCCGGACGTCGGTGAGCTTGAGTTGCTCGGCGCGTTCGAGGACTCGTTCGAGGCGGTGGCGCGGGAGCGTGGCGGCGAGGTCGGTGATGGTGCGGCGGACGTGGTGGTGGGGATGTTGTCGAGTCTCGACGACCTCGAGGTGCTTGACGCGATGCACGACGAGATCTCGGCGTCGGCGTCCTCCCGACGTCGTGACCGAGATCTCGGCCGGCCCGCTCGGGGAAGGCATGAGGTCATGGAGCGCGGCGGCGCTGCGATGGCTCAGCGCCGCAGCCCGGTCCGTCCGGCGAGCGTCGCCGCCATCCATCGCGCCCGGGGCAGCAGCTTCGCGTGGCCGACGGCGTAGACGCCGCGATGGATGCGATGGAGCCGGCCGGCGGCCACGCGCTTGCGGACGGCGCGGGGCGAGAGGCCCATCGCCACGAGCTGGAACAGCGCCACGACCCCATGCTGCTTGCCGGCCAGCGCTGCGATCGCGGCGTCGATGCCTCGACTGGCGCTTTCCGGTACTCCAGGTGCCGCAATTCGCCACTCGTCGCCCATGGGGCGAGGATCGCCGGATCCGTGTGACGGAACAGCACCGCTTCGTGCCGCAACCGACTCAGTTCACGCTCGGGTCCTCGGGCATCGTGGCGAGGAGCGCGTAGGTCCCGCCCATGCGGCGCAGGACGTCGCCCCAGAGGTTCTCGGGGTCGATCGTGAAGACGTCGTCGGCGGTGGCCGGGGCGAGCACCCAGCCGTCGTCGTCGATCTCGGTGTCGAGCTGGCCCGGTCCCCAGCCCGCGAAGCCGGCGAAGCCGCGCACGCGCGAAGCGAGGTCGGGCAGGTCGGCGACCTCGTCCTCCTCGGCGAGGACGCCGACGGCGCCGACCACGAGCTGCGCGCTCGGCGGCGGGTCGCGCCACTCGACGAGCACGAGCACGCCGTCCTGCTTGACCGGGCCGCCGACCCACAGGGGATCGTCGGGATCGGTCCCGTCGGCCAGGCCGGGCGCCGCCTCCCCCACGCTGACCTCGGCCGGCCGGTTCAAAACCACGCCGAGCGCGCCCTGATCCGAGTGCTCGCAGATCAGCACGACCGTCCGCGAGAAATTGGGGTCGGTCAGCGTCGGCGTGGCGACGAGGAACTGGCCCTCGAGCGACTCGTCCATCAGGCACCCACCTCGAGCCGCAACTGGGAATCCGTCCCTTCGCCGACGAACGCGGCGACGCGCACGCCGAGCAGCCGCACCGGCCGCGCCGGCGCGTACTCGTCGAGCAGCTCGAGCGCCGTGCCCGCGACGTCGGCCAGGTCGTTGGTCGGCCGCTCCAGGGTGCGGGCCCGGGTCACCGTGGTCCAGTCGTCGAGGCGGACCTTGATCCCGATCGTCCGCCCCCGCAGCGACCGCTTGGCCAGCCGCCGGCACAGGTCCTCGGAGAGCTCGCGCATCGTCGCGCGCAGGCGCTCGGCGTCGTCGACGTCGTAGTCGAAGGTCGTCTCGCTGGACTGCGACTTCGTCTCGCGCACGGGCGCCACGACGCCGTCGTCCTCGAACCGCGCGCGGCTGCGCAGCCACTCCCCCTGGCGCTCGCCGAAGTGCGAGCGCAGCAGCTCGCCGTCGGCCTCCCGCAGGTCGGCCACCGTGCGCACGTCAAGCGCGGCCAGGCGCTCGACCGTCTTCGGCCCGACGCCGGGCAGCAGCCCGGCCGAGGCGCCGCCGAAGCGCTCGCACGCCGCCTCGCGGGTCAGCATCACCATCCCCCGCGGCTTCTCGCAGTCCGAGGCGATCTTCGCCACGAGCTTGTTCGGCCCGATCCCGACCGAGGCGTGCAGGCCCGTGTCGGCGAAGATCCGCGCGACCACGCGGCGCATCGAGGCCTTCGGGGCCATGTAGCCCGTCAGCTCGAGATAGCCCTCGTCCAGGCCGACCTGCTCGACGGACTCGATCTCCTCGCGCACGATCTCCCACACGCGCACCGACGCCTCCTTGTAGGCGGCGAAGTCGGGCCGCACGAGCGTCGCGTGCGGGCACAGCCGCAGCGCGCGCGCCGTCGGCATCGCCGAGTGCACGCCGTACGTCCGCGCCTCGTAGGTGCAGGTCGTCACGACGGCCCGCGGGCCCGAGCCCGAGACGATCACGGGCAGGCCCCGCAGCTCCGGATGGCGCAGCAGCTCGACACTCGCGTAGAACGCGTCCATGTCGAGGTGGGCGACGCAGCGGTCCACGACCGCCAGCGTACGCCCGCCGTGCGACGGCGCGCTAGCGCGTCGCGAGCACCGTCCCGACGTCCGGGTAGCCGAGCTTGTCCTTGGTCGCCGAGGTCAGGTCGTAGTCGAGCGAGTCGGAGAACGGCCCGCGGTCGATGACCTTGACGCGCAGCTCGCGGCCCTTGTAGCGCAGCGTGACCTTCGTGCCGCAGGGCAGCGTCTTGTTGGCGACGCCGATCGTGCTCTCGGTCAGCGTCCCGCCGCAGGCGAGCTTGTTGCCGTAGAGGCCGTCGCCGTACCAGGTGGCGCGCGCCTTGCGGAAGACGTCGAGGCGCCCGACGCCCTGCGCGGCGCTGCCGATCGCGACGCGCGTCGCGTAGCCGCCGGTGCGCTTCGGCGTGTAGGCCAGGCGGTAGTCGCCGTCGGCGTCGGTCGTCGTCGTGTCGCGGGTGACCCACTTGCCGCCGAGCTTGAGCTCGAGGGAGACGGTGCGGCCGGAGGTCCCCGGCGCGTAGTGACCGCGCAGCGCGGCCTCGCCGCCCTTGACGACGTTGAACTTCTTGGCCGTCGTCTGCAGGTCGGCGGCGCGCGCCTTGCTGTGAGCCGGCGTCGCGGTCGGCGAGGCGCCGCCGTCGTTCGCGGCGCGGGCGGCGCCGATGGGCAGGGCGATGATCGTCAGTGCGAGGCCCAGCGCGGCCGTGAGGCGCGGGCGGGCACGCAGGGTCGGCTGCGTCCTCAAGTTCGTCTCCTTGGGTTCGCGCCTACGGGGTTAGCTGACGGGCTCGCGGTCGGCCCCCTGGCCTTCCGCTACGTCGCGCGCTGGCGACGATTCGCCCCGGTCCTGCTGATGGGTCCCCCGCTCGCCCGAGCACAGAGCACGGGCGACTCGGCGTATGGAGTCGACGAGCAGTCTACGCAGCCGTGGCGACGTCCGGCTCGAGCTCGGCCCGGAGCTTGGTCAGCGCGAGGCGCAGACGGCTCTTGGCGGTGCCCAGCGGAACGCTGGACCGGCGGGCGATCTCGTCGGCCGTCATCCCCGCCCAGTAGGCGAGCACGACCGCTTCGCGCTGGGCGTCGGGCAGCCCGGCGAGGAGCTTGGAGACCGCGCTGCGCTGGTCGGCGCGCGCGGCCGCCTCGGCGGGACGGTCCTCCGGGCGGCTCTCCTCCTCGACGGTGACCGCGCGCAGGCGATCGCCGGCGCGGCCGGCGGCCCGGCCTTCGCGGAGGAGATCGATGGCACGCGATCGCGCCATCAGGCGCAGGTACGCGCCGAGCGGCGCGCGGGCGGGGTCGTAGGAGTTCGGCCGCCGCCAGACGCGCATGAACACGTCCTGGGTGACGTCCTGGGCTTGCGTGGCGTCGCCGAGCACGCGATAGGCCGCGCCGTACACGCCGTCCCGGTGCTCGGCGAACGCGCGCTCGAAGTGGAGGGGGTCGCTGAGATTCATCGTTGGCATATGTATACCCACTGTTGAGTTCATTCTCAACAGTTTGTTGAGGTTGGTGCTCAACATCACGGATTGGGAAGATGCAGGGGTGCCCCATGGCCACCGCCTGACCGCGCTCGACGCGTCCTTCCTGCATCTCGAGCGCGGCCCCGTGCACATGCACGTCGGTTCGTGCATGACCTTCGAGGGCGAGGCGCCCGATCCCGAGGCGCTCGTCGACGCCATCGAGGGCCGCCTGCACCTCGTGCCCCGCTACCGCCAGCGGCTGGCCGAGGTGCCGCTCGAGCAGGGGCGGCCCGTCGTGGGTCGACGACCCGCACTTCAACGCCCGCTACCACGTGCGCCACACCGCGCTGCCCCGTCCCGGGGGCGACGACGAGCTGCGCCGGCTGGCCGGACGCGTCTTCTCCCAGCGCCTGGACCGCACCAAGCCGCTGTGGGAGATCTGGCTCGTCGAGGGCCTCGAGACCGCCGGCGAGCGACCGCGCTTCGCGCTGCTCTCGAAGACCCACCACGCGCTGGTCGACGGCGTCTCCGGGGTCGACATCGCCACGGTCCTCTTCGACACGCGCCCCGACCCGGCTCCCGTCGCGCCGCCCGAGCAGCCCTGGGTCCCCCGTCCGCTGCCCACCGGCGTGCAGCTGCTCGCCGACGCGCTGCGCGAGCGCGCCACGGTGCCCGCCGAGGCCGCGCGCGGGGTGCGCGCCGCCCTGCGCGCGCCCCAGCGCGTCGCGGGCTCGGCGCTGCGCACCGTCGGGGGCATCGGCGCCCTGGCCCGCCTGGGCGCGAGCCCGGCGCCGGACTCGCCCTACAACGTCCCGGTCGGGCCGCACCGCCGCTTCGCCTGGGTCGACGCCGACCTCGACACGTTCAAGGCGATCAAGAACGCGCTCGGCGGGACCGTCAACGACGTCGTGCTCTCCGTCGTCGCCGGCGCGCTCGGCCGCCACCTGCGCCGCCGCGGGGTGCCCACGCGCGGGCTCGAGCTCAAGGCGATGGTCCCCGTCTCGGTCCGCGCCGACCTCGAGCGCGGCGCGCTGGGCAACCGCGTGACCGCGATGTACGCGCCGCTGCCGGTCGGGATGACCGATCCGGTCGAGCGCCTGGCCCACGTGGGCGAGGCGATGGACGGCCTCAAGGAGTCCGGGCAGGCCGTCGGGGCCGAGGCGATCACGCGCCTGGGCGACTTCGCCCCGCCGACGATCATGTCCCAGGCCGCGCGCCTGCAGGCGCGCCAGCGGGTGTTCAACCTCGTGGTCACCAACGTGCCGGGCCCGCAGTTCCCGCTCTACCTGATGGGCCGCCGGCTCGAGGCGCTCTACCCGATGGTCCCGCTGGCCGGCAACCAGGCGCTCGGGATCGCGCTGATGAGCTACGACGGACGGCTCGACTTCGGGCTGCTGGCCGACTACGACGCGATGAGCGACCTCGACCTGCTCGCGCAGGACGTCGCCGACGCGATCGCCGAGCTCGCCGACGCCGCCGGGGTCCCGGCGCCCGCGGCGCGCCCCGCCCCGGCACCATCCACCGCTCGGTGAAGTCGCTGCTGACCGTCCTGTCCGCCGTCCTCGTGGCCGGCGTCGGAGTCTTCGGGCTCCTCTCGTTCTTCACCGCCCGCGACCAGGCGGGGGTCTCGGGCCGGCCGGCCAAGGCGCCCGGGACGCTGTACCCCGACCAGGGCCACCGCCACATCAAGCCCGGCGATCCGCGACCCAAGCCCGCGTCGTCGCCGCCGACGAGCGGCCCGCACGTGCCCGTCCCGATCAAGGCCGACCGCCGATCGATTTCTCGAAACCAGCTGCTGCACGCCCTCGAGCTCGGCGACGTGGTCCTCCTCTACCCCGGGCACGTGATCCCCGGCGATCTCGTGACGCTCCAGCGCCAGCTCGGGCCCTTCAGCCCCAAGGCGGCGGCCGAGGGCCAGGCGGTGATCCTCGCGCGCGGCCCGGGCAAGGGGATCGAGGCGCTGGCCTGGCGGCGGATCGCCCGCGCCCGCAACCCGGCCGACCCGCGCCTGGCCGCCTTCACGGACTACTGGCTCGGGCAGGGCGCGGCACAGTAGCGAGATGCGGATCGCCCTGGCCCAGCTCAACCCGGTCGTCGGGGACATCGAGGGCAACGCCCGGCGCATCGCCGAGTGGGCCGGCCGCGCCCGCGACGAGGGCGCGCAGGTCGCGCTCTTCCCCGAGCTCGGGCTGACGGGCTACCCGCCCGAGGACCTGCTGCTCAAGCCCGACTTCCTCCTGCGCACGCGGACCGCGCTCGAGGAGCTCGCCGATGCGATCGAGGGGATCGTCACGCTCGTCGGCTTCCCCGACCGCGGGCCCGACGTCTACAACGCGCTCGCGCTGCTGGCCGGCGGCGAGGTGCGCGCCGTGCACCGCAAGGTCCACCTGCCCAACTACGGCGTCTTCGACGAGCAGCGCTACTTCGCGCCGGCCGACGTCGGCACGCTGGTCGAGATCGACGGCGTGACCGTCGGCCTGACGATCTGCGAGGACGTCTGGGAGCCCGGGCCGCCGCTGTCCGACGAGGCGCTGTCCGGCGCCGCGATCGTCGTCAACGCCTCGGCCTCGCCCTACCACGCGGGCAAGGGCGAGGAGCGCGAGCGGATGCTCGCCCAGCGCGCCGTGGACTCCCGCTGCGCGGTCGCGTTCTGCAACCTCGTCGGCGGCCAGGACGAGCTCGTCTTCGACGGCCACTCGCTGGCGATCGACCACGAGGGCCACGTGGTCGCGCGCGCCAAGCAGTTCGAGGAGGAGCTCCTCGTCGTCTCGCTCGACGTCGAGGGCCCGGCCGCGCTGCGCCTGCACGACGCCCGCCAGCGCTCGGCCCAGCGCCTGGCCCGCGCCGACCTCAAGGTGGTCGCCACCGTCGCCTCGGACGCCGGCCCGGCCACCGGCGCCGACCGTCGGCGGCGCGGTCGCCGACCTGCTCGACCCGCTGCCCGAGGTCTACGCCGCGCTGACCGTCGGCCTGCGCGACTACGTCGAGAAGAACGGCTTCGAGCACGTCACGCTCGGGCTGTCGGGCGGGATCGACTCCGCGCTCGTGGCCTGCCTGGCCGCCGATGCGCTGGGCACCGACCGGGTGACCGCGGTGATCATGCCCTCGCCGTACTCGACGTCGGGCACCCAGGACGACGCCCGCGCGCTGGCCGACTGGCTGGGGATCGCCAAGCTCGATCTCTCGATCGCGCCGGTGATGGAGGCCTTCGACGAGACCCTGGACCCGGTGTTCGAGGGCCGCGAAGCCGACCTGACCGAGGAGAACCTCCAGGCCCGCATCCGCGGCAACCTGCTGATGGCGCTCTCGAACAAGTTCGGCTGGCTCGTGCTGACCACGGGCAACAAGTCCGAGGTCTCGGTCGGCTACTCGACGCTCTACGGCGACTCGGCCGGCGGCTTCGCGGTGATCAAGGACGTGCCCAAGACGCTCGTCTACGCGCTCTCCAGCCATCGCGGCGTGGCGTCGACGATCCTCGATCGCCCGCCGAGCGCCGAGCTGCGCGCCGATCAGCTCGACGAGGACACGCTGCCGCCCTACGAGCGGCTCGACCCCATCCTCGAGGCCTACGTCGAGGACGACCTCTCCCCGGACCAGATCGTGCGCCTCGGCTTCGACCGCGAGGAGGTCGTGCACATCATCCGGCTCGTCGACCTCGCCGAGTACAAGCGCCGCCAGCAGCCGCCGGGGACGAAGATCTCCACCCGCGCCTTCGGCCGCGACCGGCGGATGCCGATCACCAACCGCTTCCGCGGCTGACCTAGCGCGCGTCGCGAACGGCGATCGTCATGCGCGTGACCGCGCACAGGCGGCCCTCGTCGTCGGTGATCTCGACGTCCCAGAGCCAGGTCGTCCGCCCGCGATGGCGGACGCGCGCCTCGGCGTGGACCGTGCCCTGCGTGATCGGGCGCAGGAAGCTCGTGGCGTTGGCCAGGCCCATCGCGACCTTGCCGTCCTCGTGCACGGCGTACCAGGTCGCCATCGAGGCCAGCGACTCGGCCATCGACGCGTAGACCCCGCCGTGGACCAATCCCGGCGGGCTGCTTGACCGAGTTCGAGACCGCGACCTCGCCGCGGATCAGCCCGTCGTCGTGCTCGACGATCTCGAGTCCGTAGAGCTGGTCGAAGGTGTCCTCGAAGGAGAACGTCTGATCCTGGGCCATACCGGCGGACCCTAGCCGCCGATCTTCTACGCTCCTGACCCATGGCGGACCTCGATGCCCTCGCCCCCGACCAGCGGGCCGTTCTGCAGTTGGTCCTCGGCCAGGGCCGGGACTTCGACCAGCTCGGCGAGCCTGCTGAAGATCTCCCCGCACGCCGTGCGCGACCGCGCCACGGCCGGGACCGAGACGCTCGTGCCGCCGCCGCCCGGCGTCAACGCCAGCGAGCGCGACGCGATCGTCGCCTACCTGCTCGGCGCCGGCTCCCGCCCCCGCGACCTCTCCGAGGAGGGGCGCGCCTGGGGCGACGAGGTCCGCGAGGCGCTCAAGCCCCTGGCCCGCGAGGAGCTGCCGGTGCTTCCCGGCGGTGCGGCGGCCAAGCCCGCTCCGGCGCCGAAGCCCGCGCCCGCGCCGCCGCACCGCGGCCGCACGCCGGCGGCCGGACGACGACGGCGAGGAGTCCGACGACGAGTCGATCTCGCCGCGCGGCCTCTCGCGCCCGGCGGCCGAGCGCCGCTCGCTGCTCGGCGGCGCACTGCTGCTCGTGGGCATCATCGCCATCGTCGCGGTCATCCTCGATCAAGGTCCTCGGCGGCAACGACGACAACAAGAACCCCAAGCCCGCCGCGGCCACCACGCCGCCGACGGCGAACACGAGCGCCGCCGCGACCCAGACCGCCCAGGGCAACGCGACGACCACCACCGGCGCCAGCGGCGTCAAGGTGCGCGCCCAGGTCAACCTCGCCGCCCCCGGCGGCGGGGGCAAGACGGCCGGCATCGCCCAGCTCGTGACCCAGAACACGAGCGCCGGCTTCGCCGTGACCGCGCAGGGCATCACGACCGTGCCGAACACCTACACCGGCGTCTGGCTGACCGGTGGTCCGGGGTCAAGCCCGTCCTGATCGCCGCGGTGACCAACGACCAGGTCAAGAAGGGCCGCTTCACCGGGCTGACCCGGGCGCCGGCCAAGCTCAAGTCCTACACGCAGATGCAGCTGACCCGCGAGAAGATCACGAAGTCGAAGAAGGCGCCCGCCGGGCCAGCGAGCGCCGTGATCGTCCAGGGCGCCCTCAAGGTGCCCGCCGACTTCACCTCCTAGCCGGGCAGCAGCTTCCCGGGGTTGAGGATCCCGTCGGGGTCGAGCTCGCGCTTGGCCGCGGCGAGCAGCCGCAGGCCGGCCTCCCCCACCTCGTCGCGCATCCACGGCGCATGGTCGGTGCCGACCGCGTGGTGATGGGTGATCGTCGCGCCGTGGGCGGCGATCGCGTCGCTCGCGGCGGTCTTGGCCGCGCGCCAGAGGCCGAGCTCCTCGCCCGGCGCCGCGCGGCGGAAGAACGTGAAGTACAGCGACGCGCCGGTGGGATAGAGGTGCGAGACGTGGCAGAGGACGAGCGAGCGGGCGCCGAGCGCGGTGCGCAGCGCCGCCACGACGGCGCCGTGCAGGCGCTCGAGGCCGCTCCACGTCGTCGCCGTCTCGAGCGTCTCGACGAGCACGCCCTGCTCCATCAGCGCGTCGCGCAGGTAGGGCGCGGCGAAGCGCCCGTGCGCCCAGGCGTCGCCCGGCGCGGCGCCGAGCGCGATCGCGTCGTGCGCCTTGAGCACGCGCGCCGCCGCCTTGCGGCGGGCGCCGATCTCCTCCGCGTCGCCGTCCCAGCCGAGGATCGCCAGGCACCCCGCGTCGTGCCCGCGCAGGGCGCGGTAGCCGCGCAGCGCCCGGACCGCCGCGCCGTCACCGGCCTGGGCGAGCGAGAGGCGCGTCTCCTCGGGGTCGGACAGGCGCATGACGTCGGCCGCGACGCCGGTCTGCTCGAGGCGGCGCAGCGCCTCGACCCCGGAGGCCCAGTCGGGCAGCGACCAGGAGGCGAAGCGCTGGGTGGCCGGCTTGGGGCGCACGCGGACGGCGACCGCGGTGAGCACGGCGAGCGTGCCCTCGGAGCCGACGAGCAGCTGCGCGCAGGTCGGGGCCGGCGGCGCGAGGGCGGCCGCGGCGGCAGGTCGATCGCGCCGGTCGGGGCCACGCCGCGCAGCCCGCGCACGAGCTCGTCGAAGCGCCCGTAGCCCGTCGAGGCCTGGCCGGCCGAGCGGGTGGCGGCGAAGCCGCCGATCGTCGCGTACTCGAACGACTGCGGGACGTGGCCGAGCGTCAGCCCGCGGGCGGCGAGCAGCGCCTCGGCCTCCGGGCCCGCGCAGGCCGGGCTCCAGCCAGGCCAGCTGCGAGCGCGCGTCGAGCTCGAGCAGCCGGTCGAGCTTGCCCAGGTCGAGGGCCAGGCAGGCGCTGTGGGTCCCGCGCAGCGGGCGCGACGCCGCCGACGACCGACGTGCCGCCGCCGAAGGGCACGACCGCGACGCCGGCGGCGGCGCAGGCCTCGCAGGACGGCTCTCGACCTCGCTCGGCGCTCGCCGGGTAGGCGACGCCGTCGGGCGCGCCGTCGAGCTGCCCCGAGCGCAGGCGCACGAGGTCGGGGTAGGAGCGCCCGGCGGCATGGCCGACGCGCGCCGCGCGGTCCGTGCGCAGCTCGACGTCGCCCAGGTCGGGCAGCGGCGCGGCGTCGGGCAGCGCCACGTCGGCGAGCGCGACCGGCCGCTGCGGCGCCTCGGCCAACGGGCCGAGCTCGCCGGCGAGGAAGCTCGCCGCGTGCGGGCGGCAGCTCGCGCGGCGCGTCGGGCGAGCCCCAGCCCCACCACGCCATGTCGCGGCCCAGCGGCCGCTGCGGGCGACTGTCAGCCACAGGCCCGCTCCAGTCCGTCGAGGGCTCCGTTGAGCTGCTCGCGCGCGGCGCGACGGAACAGCCAGGGCGCGAAGCGCGAGAACCCGCGCAGGCGCTGGGTCTGGGTCAGGGTGACCTGGCAGCCCGCTCCGTCGGGCTCGAGGTCGACGCGCGTCTTGGCCTCGCGCATCAGCCGCTCGAACGGCGTGCCCTCGAGCGTCTGCTCCCAGGCGACGTAGCGCTGCTCCTCGGCCCCGGTGCGGCGGAAGTCGGCGCGCACCGCGCGCCCCTTGGCCGAGCGCAGCAGCTGGGTGAAGGCCTGCCCGTCGTCGTCCTCGACGCGCTCGACGCGCGGCCACCAGCGGGGAAGATGCTGCGGATCGGCGACCACGCGCCAGACCGACTCGGGCGGCGCGGACGAGCGAGCGGGAGCGCCGGACGGTCGGCATCACTCGCTCTCGTAGGTGATCAGGGACTCGACCGGGATCGGGTCGAGCCGGTCGCGGCCGCCGAGGAACGCGAGCTCGACGAGGAACGCGCAGCCGACGACCGTCGCGCCGCGCATGCCCGCGAGGTCGCACAGCGCCCGCGCCGTGCCGCCGGTGGCCAGCAGGTCGTCGTGGACGAGCACGCGCGGCCGGCCGCGCGACCGCGTCCTCGTGGACCTCGAGCGCGTCGAGGCCGTACTCGAGCGCGTAGCGCGCGGTCACCACCTCGGCGGGCAGCTTGCCCGGCTTGCGGGCGGGGATGAAGCCCGCGCCGATCTCCCGCGCGAGCGCCGCGCCGAGGATGAAGCCGCGCGCCTCGGCGGCGACGACGAGGTCGACGTCGAGCGGCCGCGCGATCTGCACGAGGCCGTCGACGGCGGCAGCTCAGCGCGTCGGGATCGAGCAGCAGCGGCGTGATGTCCTTGAAGACGATCCCGGGCTTGGGGAAGTCGGGCACGTCGCGGATGTGGGCACGCAGGTCCACCGGCGGCGGAACTCTACGGTTCACGGCTCGTTGACCTATCAGCGGACGGTGCCGGGAAGGCTGCCCGCACACGCCATGACGCGTGGAGGGCGGCTCTCGGGCCGCCCGGGATCAACGGGCCGGGGGTCGCTCCGCCGGGCGGCCCCCGTTCCCGTCTCTCCGTCAGCCCGTGGCGATCCGCAGGACGTGCGTGCCGTCGGCGCGGGTCACGACGGACACCTCGCGGCCGCGGGCCGTCCCGAGCACGCGGGCCTTGACGCGGTTGCCGTCCAGCGTGACGGCACGGACGCGCCGCTTGGGCGGCAGGATCGCCCCGACCCGCAGCAGGACGCCCTTGAGGCCGCGCGGAGACACCCGCGTCGTGAAGCGCTTGCCGCGGCGCGACGCCTCCACGTCGACGGCGCCCTTGCCCAGGCGGATCCGCCTGCCCGGCCGCGTAGGAGCGATCCGGCGGGATCTGCGGGATCACGACCAGCCGCGAGCGGCCGAGGTCCGGCGCGACGCCGAGCTCGCTGTGGACGACCGGCCAGATCGTCGCGTAGGTCCCCCATGCCTGCTCGACCGACGCGCGCTCGTTGAACGGGAGGTCGATCGAGCGCCCGTAGTCGTGCGACGGCGCGATCTCCGGCATCGCCCCGGGCTGCTCGTCGGGCCGCGTCGTCAGCTGCGCGTTGAAGCGCTGGTAGCGCCGGCTCTGGGTCATGTGGCCGAAGTTCGCCTCGCCCACGGCCATGATCGCCGTGTTGAGGCTGAACACCTGGCGCTCGGACTTGACCGACGAGACGGCCTTGTCGCAGCCGGGCGTGCCGGTGTGGAAGAGGCCCCAGGCGCCGGTGTAGCACTTGGTCTCGCGCAGGGCGAGCGCGGCGGCGGCCTGGGTGCGGGTGGCCAGCGACGGCTCGCTCTCCATCGGCGTCACGCCGATCCAGTGGCGCTGCATGAGCTTGGTGTTGCCCGGGTTCTCGAGCGAGTCGGCGAAGCCGGGAACGGCCTTCAGGTACCAGGCGCCGGAGAAGCGCGCCTTCATCTTCGCGGCGCGCGAGACGGCGAAGGCCGCCGTGGCCTTGTCGCCGCGGGCGCGGGCCATCGCGGCCAGGTCGACGAGCGCGCGGTAGAGGTAGACGGTGTTGTCGAGCTTCTCGGCGCCCATGCCCTCGCGCTCGACGTTGCCCGAGCCCTCCGGCCAGCCGTCCTTGTCCGCGTCGAGGTTGTTCGTCACGTAGCGGACGGCGCCGCGGGCGGCCGGGTAGAGGTCCTTCATCCAGTCGTCGCGCCCGCTCCAGCGCCACAGCAGCGCGACGGCGCTCGTGAACTTCTCCGACTCGTCGGTGTTGCCCGAGTCGCCGTTGGCGCCGAAGTAGACCGCGCCGTTGGTGACGGTCTCGTGGGCGATCTTCCCGGAGGAGTGGTTGACGACGTTCGAGACGTCGCGCAGCGCGCGCAGGTGGTCGCGCACGATCTCGAAGCGCCCGACGGCCACGGCGGGGAACGCCGTGTACTCGCCGTCGGTGGCGAACAGCCACGGGTAGTCGGGGAAGCCGGCCGCGAAGAACCGGATGTGCTTGACCGTCCCCGCGGGCGCCGGGTTGGCCTTGCCCTCGTCGACGTCGCGGATGCTCAGGTCACTGGCCGACTGGACGGTGTCCTCGAGGTTCTGCTTGCTCCACTCGATGCCGTCGACCAGGCCGGCGTCGCCGGGCAGCGAGACCGACGTCAGGCGCGACAGCCGGTCGCGGTCGGCGACCTTGCCGAGCAGCGTCCCGTCGGGATCCTTGAGGATCGCCGCGAGCTCGCCCGCGGCGACCTTCGTGCCCGAGCCCGAGCCCGCCACGCCGACCCACAGGGTCTTGGCGCGGCCGGCCGGGATCGACAGGCTCCAGCGCAGCTGCCCGCCGGCGCCGCGGCCGAAGGCGGTGTCGTCGCAGCGGTCGGGCGCGTCGTCCTTGGCCGGGCAGACCACGGGCGGGTCCTGCGGGCCGCGGAAGGCGCTGCCGGTCGTGCCCTGCGCCGGCTTCTGGCTCGACGCCGACGACCGCGGCGCCGCGGGGCCGTCGGTGAAGACGAGCTTGCTGCCGTCGTAGGCGCCGGCGTCCTGGCCGTTGACGGCCGACTGGGACGGGACGGTGTCGCCCCACGGGTAGGCGTCCATCAGCTCGGAGTGGGCGTCGAGGCTGACCGTGGCGGTCTTCGTCGTCTTGCCCGGGTTGCCGACGCGCAGGCCGAAGAGCACGCCGCGGTGGCCGCCGCCGGGGACGAAGTCGGTGCGCTGCAGCGTCAGCCCGCGGATGCTCGGGAAGCGCATGCGCGCGTAGCCCGGGCCGCTGGTGAAGCTCTTGGCCGGCCCCGTCCAGGCGCCGTCGACGCCGAACCAGACCCCGTCGAGCAGCTTGAGCGGCGCCGACCAGATCCCGCCCATCTCCCCGCGGGTGTGGAAGCCCATGGCCGGGAAGCGGCCGTCCTCGCTGCCGACGACGTAGGCGCGAGAGCCGGTCTCGACATAGCGGCGGTCGGGCAGCCGGTTCGTGGTCGACGAGGACGGCGCGGCGGCGACGGCCGCGGCCGGGGCGAGGGCGCTGAGCGCGAGCGCCAGCACGAGGACGGATCGGAGCATGAGGGCGAGCGTGCCCTCGATCCGGCCGGGCGACAAGCCCGGTCGCTCAGCCGGCGAGCTGGCGCAGGTCCCGGATGAGCAGCAGGTGCTTGAGGTAGGCCGTCACGGCGGCGAGGTTCTCGAGCGTCTCGAGCGCCTCGCGGCGGCGTTCGGGGTTCCGCGAGCGCAGCGACGGGGCGAGGATCTGCTGCAGCAGCGCCGCCTCGCGGTCGGCCGAGGAGCGGAACACGCGCAGGTTGCGCCCGGCCACGCCGTAGCGGGCGAGCTCGGTGACGGCCCGGACGATCTCCCGCTCGGTCTCGTCGTAGTAGGCCTTGCCGCCGCGCTGGCGGCCCTTGATGACGCCGAACTCCTCGAGCTCGCGCACCAGCGTCGGCTCGGCGCCGGTCTCCTCGAGCACGTCCTCGACCGAGTACAGCGCGCCGGCGTCCTTGACGGCGATCGCCGGGCGGCGCGACATGCGCGCCTCGCGGCTGGCGCTGCTCGACGGGTCGGGCGCGCTCTGCGCCGGCTCGGGATCGCTCGAGCGGCCGGAGGCGAGCTCCTGGCGGATCACCCGCAGGGGCAGGAACTCGTCGCGCTGCAGGCGCAGGATCGTCCGCAGGCGCTGGACGTCGGCCGAGGTGTAGACGCGGTAGCCGCCCGGGGTGCGCCGCGGGGTCAGGAGCTTCTGGTCCTCGAGGTAGCGGATCTTCGAGATCGAGATGTCCGGGAACTCCTGCGTGAGCGCCTTGCAGACCGCGCCGATCGTCACCGCCTTCTGCCGCGGCGGCTCCGCGGGCTCGAGATCGGGGAGATCGGCGGTCGAGCTCATCGGGCCAGGAACGCGAGCTTGTACTTGCCGACCTGGAGCTCGTCCCCGTCGGCGAGGTGGTGGGACTCGATGCGGCGGCGGTTGACGTAGGTCCCGTTGAGCGAGCCGCAGTCGTCGAGGAACCACTCGGCCCCGCGCTTGACGAGCAGGGCGTGGTCGCGCGAGACGGTCACGTCGTCGAGGAAGATGTCGGACTCCGGCCGCCGGCCGATCGACATGCGCTCGCCCGCGAGCGGGAACGACTCCCCGGCCCGGCCGCCGCCGGCCCGGATCACGAGCGCCGCGCCGGTCTCGGTGACGTCCTCGAGATCCACGGGCTCGAGCTCGCCGGTCTCACCGACGCGGTAGGCCGCCGTGGTCGGACCGGCCGACTCCGGCGGGGAGATGAACGCCCCGCACTTCTGGCAGTAGTTGGCTCCGTCGGGATTGACGAAGCCGCACTCGGCGCAATGGACCGCCATCGCTCGGCCCCTTTGCGGGGCTACTCCTCGTCCGAGGGAACGCGCCCGGCGAGGATGTCCGTGAGCTTCTGCACGTCAGCGCCGGAGATCACGTCTTCGCCGCCCTCGTGCTTCTTGCGCAGGCGGTTGACGAGCTCGGCGCGGAGGATGTCGATCTTGCCGTGCAGGATGCGCCGGCGGTAGGAGATGTCCATCTCCTCCTCGGTCAGCTGGCGGATGAGGTCCTTGAGCTCCTGGTCCGACAGCGAGCCGAGATCGGGAAACGTGTCCATGAAGGTCCTTGGTCGGAGGAGGTTTCCGGGAGTATACCCGGGGGGTCAAGTCGAGGTTGAGGGTGCGGTGCGCGACCGCAGTCCGTACCGGAGATACAGCACCGTGGCGGTGATGGCAAGGGCCAGCCCCACGATGAGCAGGATCGTGCCGAGCGTCTCGAGGCCGCACATGGCGAAGAACGGCGCTCCGAGGACCGGTGCGACGGCCAGCCGGCCGGGCCAGTTGATCTGGATCTCCACGCCCCGGCGCAGCGCGACGCGCCCGAGCACGAGCATCGAGAGCTCGCGCAGGACGAGCAGCGCGATCGCCCAGTGCGGCAGCAGGTCGAACTTCCAGCACACGACCATCCCCGAGACGATCAGCAGCCGGTCGGCGATCGGGTCGAGCAGGACGCCGAGGCGCGAGTACTGGCCGGTGATCCGCGCGGTGATGCCGTCGAGGTAGTCGCTCCACCCGATGACGCCGAAGATGATCGCCCCGGCCGCCGTGTGCCCGTCGTCGGAGGACAGCGCGACGACGAGGAAGACGGGGATCAGCGCCAGGCGGACGTAGCCGATCGCGTTGGGCAGCGTCCACGGGTTCAGCGGCTGGCCGCGGAGCGTCTGCACCGGCGGCGGGCCGGAGCGGTCGAGGCCGAACAGCCGCTTCTTCGTCAGGGAGCGCTTCGCCACAGCTCTGCGATGCGCTCCGCCGCGTCGTCGCCGAGCGGCACGGTCTCCGCCTCGCGGCCGCGCCGGCGCTGCACCTCGAGCTCGCCGCCGGACAGCGTCCGGCGCCCGACCGTCACGCGCAGCGGGCAGCCGAGCAGCTCGGCGTCGGCGAACTTCTCCCCCGGCCCGGCGTCGCGGTCGTCGTAGAGGACCTTGACCCCGGCCGCGGCCAGCTCGGTGTAGAGCCGCTCGGCCAGCGCGTGCTCGTCGGTGCTCGGCCTTGCCCAGCCCGACGAGCTCGACGTCCCAGGGCGCGATCGACCGCGGCCACGAGATGCCCGCCTCGTCGGCGAACTGCTCGACGGCGGCGGCGACGATCCGCGCCGGCCCGATGCCGTAGGAGCCCATCCAGATGTGGCGGCTCTTGCCCTCCTCGTCGAGGTAGGTGGCGCCGAGCGGCTCGGAGTAGCGCGTGCCGAGCTTGAAGATGTTCCCGACCTCGATCGCCGGCTCGATCCGGATCGGCTGGCCGCCGACGGTGTCGCCCTCCTCGACCGAGCGGACGTCGCCGCGCTTGAAGGCGAAGTCGCGGCCGGGCTCGACGCCGCGCAGGTGGACGTCGCGGCGGTTGCCGCCGACGACGTAGCCGCCGTCGGCCACCGCGTCGTCGAGCAGGACCGGCACGTCGGCGCCGACCGGGCCGAGGAAGCCGCCGGGGCCGATCCGCTGGCCGAACTCGTCTTCGCGCGCGGGCCGGCACGCGGTGCCGAGGTGGTTCTGGAGCTTGATCTCGTTGAGGCGGTGGTCGCCGCGCACGAGCACGAGCAGCAGCCCGCGGTCCTCGGCGACGATCGGGAAGGCCTTGAGCAGCGCGCCGGCCGGGACGCCGAGCGAGCGGGCGACCTCCTCGACCGTCGTCAGGCCGGGCGTCGAGACCTCCTCGGGCGCGGACAGCGGCGGCGGCGAGCTCGACCGGCTGCGGATCGGCCGAGGCGACCTCGATGTTGGCGGCGTAGCCGGGCGCGAGCGACGACCTCGTTCTCGCCCGCGGCGCAGGGCGCCATGTACTCGTGGGCGCCCGTGCCGCCCATCATCCCGACGTCGGACTCGACCCGGTACCACTCGAGGCCGGTGCGGTCGAAGATGCGGTCGTAGGCGACGACGTGCTTGGCGTAGCTCTCGTCGAGCCCGTCGGCGTCGCGGTCGAACGTGTACGAGTCCTTCATGATGAACTCGCGGGTGCGCAGCACGCCGGCCCGCGGGCGCGCCTCGTCGCGCTCCTTGACCTGGAAGTGGTAGAGGATCAGCGGCAGGTCGCGGTAGGAGCGCACGACCTGGGCGACGTGGCCGGTGACGATCTCCTCGTGGGTCAGCGCGAGCACCATCTCGGCGCCGCGGCGGTCCTGGAGCTTGAAGAGCTCGTCGATGTCGTAGCGGCCGGTGCGCCTCCACGGCTCGGCCGGATGCAGGACCGGCATCAGCATCTCCTGGCCGCCGATCGCGTCGAGCTCCTCGCGGACGATCTGCACGACGTTCTGGTGCACGCGATAGCCGGCCGGCAGCCAGGACCACAGCCCCGAGCCGACCTGCCGGATCAGCCCGGCGCGGACCATCAGCTTGTGCGAGAGCGCCTCGGCGTCCGCCGGCGGCTGCTTCTCGGTAGGAAGGAGGTAGCCGTTGAGGCGGGTCACGGCACGGAGACTAAAGCGACCGGAACTTCTGCCCGGGTGACGGGTTGCGCAAACCGGTACTGGAAAGTCGCTCGACCGTTAGGCTGGCTCAATGCTCAGACGCCTCACCCTCCCCCTCGCCGTGCTCGCCATGCTCGCTTTCGCCGCTCCTGCAGCGCAGGCGGCCAAGGGCATGCCTTGGGCATCCAGGACGACTCCGTCCTCGTCGACCACTACTGGGGCAACTCCGCCCAGCTCTACACGCGGGCCAAGCAGCTCCATACCACCTGGTTCCGGACGATGGTCACGTGGTACAGCACGATGTCGCCGGCCCAGGCCGCCGCCAAGAAGAAGCCCAAGAGCGTCAAGTACACGTTCAAGAAGTACGACACCATGATCGCCGCGGCGCGCAAGAAGGGCTTCAAGGTCCAGGTCGTGCTGACCGGCGCCGCTCCGGCGTGGGCCACCTCGAACAAGAAGGTCGGGGCGACGACGTCGGTCAACCCGAGCGCGACCCAGTACGGCAAGTGGGCCGGCCTGGCGGCCAAGCACTTCCGCGCCAAGAAGGTCACGCGGTACTCGATCTGGAACGAGCCCAACCACTTCGGCTACCTCGCCCAGTCGGGCAGGAAGACGGTCGCCAAGCAGGCCAAGCTGTACCGGAACCTCTACAAGTACGGCTACAAGGCGGTGCGCAAGGCCTATCCGAAGTCGCAGATCCTCTTCGGCGAGCTCGCCCCGTACTACAAGAAGGGCCAGTCCTACAGCCCGCTGACGTTCCTGCGCGCAGTCCTCGGCGTGAACTCGAAGTACACGAAGCGGAACAAGAAGTACCCGAAGTTCGTCGCCGACGGGTTCGCCCAGCACCCGTACGACAACTACCGGGCCAAGCGGCGCAAGGACGACGTGACGATGAACTCGCTGAGCCATCTCACGAAGGCGCTGGACAAGCTGGCCAAGCTCAAGGCGCTCAAGAAGCGCACGGGCGGCAAGCTCGGGGTCTACCTGACCGAGTTCGGCTACTTCTCGCGCCGTGCCAACAAGAACACGGTCGCGATCACCCCTGAGTCCAAGCGGGCCAAGGCCGCCACGACGGCCTACACGACCGCGCTGAAGAACTCGCGGGTCAAGCAGATGGTCTGGTACCAGATGTACGAGCCGCCGGTCGGCAACAACGTGACCTGGCTGAGCTACTACCTGCATCTCAACAACCAGCCGATGGGGACGTTCACGTCGCTCGTCAGCTGGGGCAACAAGTACAAGAGCAAGCTCGGCAAGTAGCCGTCGAGCCACTGCGCCAGTCGCATCGAGCGCCCGGGCCTGTCCCGGGCGCTCGTGCGTCCAGGGCGGACTAGCGACCGAGTTCGCGACGCAGCGCCCGCACGGTGCCGGGCCAGGTGGCGACCACCAGCGGACGGCGCCAGCGCACGTGCCGGGTGCCGCGGGCGCCGTGCAGGGTGACGGCCCGAAGCCCGCCGCCGGGAACCGTGAGCAGGAGCTTCGTCCCCCGCTGCAGGCGCGTACGCCATGTGACGAGGCCGCCGTCGCTCGTCCCGCGGATCCAGAACGAGACGGGGCCGCGCCGCGTCGGCGCGCCGACCACCGAGATCCGGCGGCCCGGCCGCAGCCACTGGCCGGGCACCGCCGACAGCAACCGCACGGCGTTCGTGCCCTGCTCGCGCACGAGCATGTTGCGCAGCAGGACCACGTACTCAGCCGCCCACCACCCGTGCGGCGTGAGGTTGTCCGGCGCGTTGAACTCGAAGCCACCGCCGGTGCTCGTCGTGTGTGCGAGCTCGGCGAAGAGGCCGCGCACGACGTCGGACTGCTCGCCGCGCAGGAGCTCGGTTTCGAACACGCGGTAGCCGAGGTAGCCATGGAGGGACTTGCCGCCGTTGTAGGTCGCGATGCCCTGCTTGAAGGACCTGCGCACCTTGGCCAGCGTCGCGGTCACGGCGGCGTCGTCCGGGCTCAGCACGCCGGCCGGCCAAGCCGCCCAGAGGTTCCCCCAGTCGTTGCCGCCGGCGGCGTCGAGGGCCGGCGGGATCGCGCCGCCGTGGCGCTTGGCGGCCGCGCGGATCGCGGAGACGAGCGTGTGGCGCAGATCGTCGGCCTGGGCGGACCAGGCTTGTGTCAGGTCGTCGCGGCCGGCGGCTCTCGCCAGGTCGACCGCGCCGCGGGCGCCGGCCAGCGCCCAGATGTCGTCACCGGTCAGGTGCCCGCTGACCAGCTCGTTGTCGTAGGTCCGCGAGAACGGCAGCAGGTGCATCGAATCGGCGGCCCGGGTCCTGACCAGCCACGCCATCGCGCGCTCGACGCTCGGTAGCAGCCGCCTGGCGTAGGCGGCGTCACCGGTCCGGCGCACGTATTCGGCATAGGCCCAGAGCGCCTCGCCGAAGCCGTCGTACTGCTCGGGCTGGGAGATGAACAGCCCGTCGTTGGCTCCGCCGCGGACCTGGGCCCTCGCGAAGTACGGCAGGATCGCCCGCGCCTGCGGCGCCAGGCCCGCAAGCTCGTAGGCGTGGGCGAACATGGCCGAGTCGCGCAGCCAGAACGCGTGGTAGTTGAGGAGGTTGACGTTCTGGACAACCTGCCCGTTCGTGCGGAGCGCGCCGTCAGCATGTGCATCAGGCTTGCCTGCCAGGTCTGCTGGGCCTTCGGCTCGGGCACGCGGATCGATGCCGCCCGGCCCAGGATCCCGCGCCAGCGGCGCTCGACCGATCGCCGCGCCGCGACCGGGCTCGCGGCGCGGATCGCCTGCACGGACGGCGAGCTCGAGAGCGGCGGCTCGAACGGCATGCGGAAGACGAGGCGCCGCGCCGATCCCGCGCGCAGCTCGAGCTCCCACGCCATCCGGCCCGCCTCCGCGGTCGGAGTGGGCGCCCGGCCCGCCGCCCGCCGAGCCGCGCCCGGCGGAGCGACGTACAGCACCCGGCCGTCCCGCGTCACCGTCCGCGGCGTGAGGCCGTATCGCGCCGCGGGAGCGAACGCCTCGCCCGGCTGCTCGTAGCCGAACGGGCCGGCGGCCGCGACCGGACGGCGAAAGCGCCAGGAGTAGACGGTCCGGTGATACAGCGATCCCCCGGTCCAGCGCACGCCGCTGCCCCACCGCGCGCGACGGGTGGCGCGACCGGGGTTGCGAATGTCGACGACCGCCCACGCGACGGGTGTTCCGGCCACGTCAGAGGCGAACTGGGTGACCCGGTAGCGCACGCCGCCCGCGGAGCGGACCGACGTGTAGACGGGCAGACGACCCTCGGCCAGCGTCCGGGTCCGCCCGGTCCAAGCCGAGAGGTGTGAGCCATAACGGAAGTCGAGCTCGGCCGAACCCGTGTAAAGGCCGCCGGACGGGGTGATCTCGACGCCGCTCGCGGCGCCCGAGACTCCGAGCTGGTCGGTCGGCGCCCGCGAGAACCCCCACGGCGCGGCGAGGCCGGCGTGGGGAGCGCGAGGACCGCGAGCACGGGCAGCAGACGCACGGGCCTCACGATCCCCAACGGTAGCCCGGGTACAATTCCGGCTTCCCGGACCGCAACCCTCACCGCCGTCACGCGTTTGTGAACCGACGCCGGCCCTGGTCCGAACGTCACACCATGAAGCTCGTCTTCCGCTGCATTCCCCTGCTGCTCATCGCCGCGCTGTTCGCGCCGGCCACGGCCCTTGCCGGAAAGAAGATGGAGGTCGGGCTCCAGGACGACGGCGTCTTCCTCAACCGCAGCTACTACGACTGGAACCGCGGCTTCGACAACGCCAAGGCGATCCACGTCACCTGGCTGCGCGTCAACGTGCTGTGGAGCCAGGCCCTGGCCCCGGGCGTCGCCAAGCAGAAGAAGGCGCCCAGGAAGGCGACATACGACTGGACGAAGTACGACGCGCTGATCGCCGCGGCCAAGGCCCGCGGGATCCACGTGCAGATCACGCTCACCGGTCCCGCGCCGGCGTGGGCGACGAAGAACCACAAGGTCGGGCCCTACAAGCCGAGCGCCAAGTACTTCGGGTCGTTCGCCTACGCGGCGGCCAAGCACTTCAAGAAGTCGGCCTACCGCTACGGGATCTGGAACGAGCCCAACCTCGTCTCCTGGCTCAAGCCGCTGTCGACCGGGCCGTACTACTACCGCCACCTCTACGCGGCCGCCTACAAGAACATCCTCAAGGCCGACAAGAAGGCGCGGGTCCTCTTCGCCGAGACCTCGCCGTACGCCCTGAAGGGCCGCTCCACCTCCCCCCTCGGCTTCACGCGCGCCGTGCTGTGCGTGAACAAGCGCTACACCCACCGCAACAAGAAGTGCCCGGCCTTGCGCGCCGACGGCTTCGCGCTGCATCCCTACGACGCGCGCCACAAGCCGACCTACCGCTACCCGGGCGCCGACAACGTCACGATCGGGACGCTCTCCCGGCTGACCAAGGCGCTCGACAAGCTTCAGCGCATCAAGGCGCTGCGGCCCCGCTCCAAGGGCCACATGCCGGTCTACCTGACCGAGTTCTCCTACGTCATCTACAAGAAGGGCAAGCGCGTCATCTCCGAGAAGAACCGCGCGCGCTACCTGGCCCAGGCGTTCGAGATCGCCCGCAAGAACCCGCGGGTCCGCCAGACGGTCCAGTACCAGCTCGTCCAGCCGCCCGCCGGCTCGCCCTGGGCGTTCTGGCAGTCCTACCTCGTCACCCCCATCGGGACGCACACCTCCGCCTACAACTGGCTGAAGGCGTGGGCCGACCGATCGGTCAAGAAGAAGGGAATCGCCACCAAATGATCCGCCGTGCCCTCTTGCTCGCCGCCCTGCTCACGCTGGCGGCGCCCTCCGCCGCGCTCGCGAACCGCGGGCAGGCCTCCGTGATGCAGGACGACGCCCAGTTCCTCAACACGGCCACGCAGACCCGTGCGCTCAACCAGGCCAAGGCCCTCGGGGTCAACTACATCCGCACGCTCGTGATCTGGCGGGCGGTGGCGCCGGCGAGCAAGCCCGCCAACCAGGCCAACCCGGCGGCCTACGACTGGAGCGCGTACGACCGCCTCGTCGCCGGCGCCCGGGCTCGCGGGATCAAGGTCCTGATGACGCTGACCGCGCCCGCCCCCGCCTACGCGACGGCCAACCACAAGGCCGGCGTCTTCAAGCCGAGCACGGCCGGCTACGGCGCCTTCGCCCGGGCCGCCGGCACCCACTTCAAGTCGACCGTCAACACGTGGTCGCTGATGAACGAGCCCAACCTCAACGGCTGGCTCGCGCCGCAGGGCGCCTACGCCGCGGTCAAGTACCGCGCGCTCTACCGCGCCGGCCACGCGGGGCTCGTCGCCTCGGGCAACGGCAAGGACCGCATCCTGATGGGCGAGCTCGCGCCGACCAAGACCAAGCGCACGACCGCGCCGGTGACCTTCTACCGCGACGTCTTCTGCCTCTCGTCGCGCGGCCACAAGCTGACCGGCAAGGCGGCCAAGAAGCTCGCCTGCGCGAAGTTCAAGAAGCTCGCGGCCAGCGGCATCGCCCACCACCCGTACACGAACGCCGCGGCGTGCACCCCGCGCTGCAAGGGCGGCCCGACGGACATCACGATCGCCTCGCTGTCGCGCCTGGCCAAGGTCCTCGATCAGGCCTCGCGCGCCCGCCGGCTCTCGAGCACGGCGCGGACGCACATCTGGCTGACCGAGTTCGGCTTCCAGAGCAACCCGCCCAACCCCGGCCCGATCTCCCTCAAGGAGCAGGCCGCCTTCATCAACTGGTCGGAGTGGAAGGGCTTCACGTCGGGCCGCGTGCGCTCCTACGGGCAGTACGAGCTCGTCGACCCGGGCGCCGCGACGTTCAACACCGGCCTGTACCTGCAGACGCTCAAGGCCAAGCCGTCCCTGACGGCCTACCGCACCCCGCTCTTCGTCGTGAAGTCCGGGCGCAGCGTGAAGGTCTTCGGCGGCGCCCGCCCGGGCGGCAAGCACCGCATCGCGATCCAGGCCAAGACCAAGAGCGGCAAGTTCAAGACCGTCAAGACGGTCACGAGCAACGGCTCGGGCTACGTCTACGCCCGCCTCGGCGCCCGCAAGACCTGGCGCCTGACGTGGGTCAGCGGCGCGACGCGCTTCTACTCGCGGGTCGCGGGCGTCGTCAAGTAGCCGCGTGTCGGGACTGAGGTGACAGTCACCTCAGTCCCGTTGGCGGCGTTCAGCTCGCTACCGCCGCGCCACCAGCATCAGCGTGTGCCCGACGTCCCGCAGGCCCGGCAGGGACCCGAGCGCGTCGAGGGGCGCCAGCGCGCGCTGAGCGGCCGTAGGGAGCCGCCGCCAGCCGTAGGTGACCGCATGGATCTCCGGGGCCAGACCGGCGGCCTCGGCCTCCTCGCGCAGCCGCCGCGGCGAGAGCGGCACGTCGTCGGGCGTCCCGTGGACCTTGACGCCCAGCCCGCGGGCGTTGGCCAGCGCCAGCCCCGCGCCGACCGGGTGCCACGACCCGGGCTCGACGGCCACGAGCGCCCCGCCCGGGCGCAGCAGGCGCCGCGCCTCGGCGAAGCAGGGCCCGAGCGGGCCTTGGAAGGCGATGTGGTGCAGGACGAGGCGGTAGAGGACGACGTCGAAGCTCGCGTCGGGCACGGCGTCGAGGTGGCCGGCGGCGCCCTCGAAGCCGTCGTCGGCCTCGCCCGCCGCGATCGCCATGGCCGGACGGGCGGGATCGAGGTCGACGGCGGTCAGGCGCCAGGCCGGCGCCGGGAACAGATGGCGGCCGGGGTGCCACCCCGCGCCGACGGAGAGCACGTCGCCGCCGGGCAGCCCGAGGTGGCGGGCGAGCAGCGCGGCCTCGCGGGCCTCGGCGTGGCGGTAGAACGTCGTCAGGCGGACCGGCGGCGTGCGCCGGTCCAGGAGGTTGTCGGGCTCGTAGGCCTCGCTCAGCGCCGGCCTTCGAGGTGGAACGCCGCGGTCTTGAACGTCGTCAGGATCTTCTTGGAGCTGAACCGGCTTCCCGCCTTGACCATCCGCAGCCCGGCGTAGTCCCACGGGCTGCGGCCCTTGTAGTCCGAGGCCCAGGTGAACCAGTACACGCCGCTGATGCGGTAGGCCTTGCGATACCGGGCCAGCAGCTTGACCGAGGCGGCCAGACGCTGGCGCTGGACCTTCTCGGTCGTGGCGAAGGAGACCCGCAGGACCTTGGGGATCCGCTTCTTGCCCTTCGACGCAGGCCAGGCGAGCTCGGTCACCTCGATCGGCTTCGTGTCGCGGTAGTCGTGCATGACCTTGCGGTTGTAGCGCAGCGAGGTGATCACGTTCGCGGGCTTGGCGGTGTACGGGTGCAGGGCGAGGATGTCGTACTTGCCCTTCACGCCGGCCTTGTAGAGCTTGCGCAGGTCCTCCCAGGAGCGGAAGGGCAGACCGGCGAGCTCGACCTCCGCACCCGGGTCCTGCTTCTTGATCGCGGCGTGGGAGGCCTTGAGCAGCGTCATGTAGCGCTTGACCCAGATCCCGTGCCGCTTCCAGAAGCCCTGGATGCTCGGCTCGTTCCAGACCTGCCAGCGCCGCAGCGGACGGTAAGGCAGCTCCGGATGCTCGTCCCAGAACGTGCCGCTCTTGCCGTAGCGCGTCATCAGCGTGCGCAGGAAGCGCGTGTAGTCCGAGACGTGTCGCGGCCGGAGCATGAACGGCCCCGGCTTGTCGTCGGACGCCCAAGGCGGCGCGGCCATCACGGTCGGAAGCAGCTTGTAGCCGTGGGTGGCCGCGGCGCCGACGACGTCGTCGATCTCGTGGAGGTCCGTGGGCACCCCGTCGAGGACCTGGTAGTCGTCGCGGTCGGCCATGGGGATGTCCGCGGTCTTCTTGTAGGGCTGCGCCGCGCTCCAGTAGATGGGGAAGCGAATCGACTCGACCCCGTTCTTGGCCATGACGTTGGCCTCGCTGTCGATCGCATCGGCCGACCCGAGGACCGTGTCCCCGGTCAGCACGGTGCCCAGCCACCCGCGCGGCACGGTGCGCTTGGCCTGCGCCACGGAGGGCAGGAGCAGCGCGGCGACGATTCCGGCCGCGACCAGCATGGGGTGGTAAATACGCATGTTGAAGGGAGAACGCGGGACGGGAGCGGTTGTTGCGGCGCGCGGGTTAGGCGCGGGTGAAGCGGCGTCCCGCCGTAGGCGAGGACTCCTCGAGGTCGGCGGCCGCTGCTTCCATGGCGGCGAGTCGCTCGGGGGTCAGCTCCCCGGCGTTCTCGGCCTCGATCTTGGCAAGCCACTCGGCGCCCTCGGCCTGCTCGGCCGCGTCGACGTCGATGGTCTTACGGGTCACGTACTTGTCGATCTCCTCGAACAGGACGTCCACGAGCTGGTCCTGGGGAACCTTTCGCAGCGCCTTTCCACGCGAGAAGATCAAACCCTCGTCCTTCGCTCCGGTGATCCCGAAGTCGGCGTGCGAGGCCTCGCCGATCCCGTTGACCGCGCAGCCGAGGACCGCGACCTCGATCGGGTCCTCGTAGCCTCGAGCCGGTGCTCGATGTCGGCCACCACGGCGTCCATGTCGAACTGCAGGCGCCCGCACGTCGGGCAGGCGATCAGCACCGGGCCGCGCTCGCGCAGCTTGAGCGCCTTGAGGATCTCCCAGGCGACCTTGACCTCCTCCTCCGCGTGGAAGGTGGAGAGCGAGATGCGCAGGGTGTCGCCGATGCCGTCGGCGAGCAGCGTGCCCAGGCCGACGGCGGACTTCAGCGAGCCCGACCACTTCGTCCCGGCCTCGGTGATGCCGAGGTGCAGCGGGTACGGGATCCGCTCGGAGAGCAGGCGGTTGGAGGCGATCGTGTTCGGCACGTTGGTCGACTTGATCGAGACCTTGAAGTCCTCGAAGTCGCAGGCGCTCCATCAGCTCGACGAACTCGACGGCCGCGGTCACGAGCGCCTCGACCGGGTTCTCGCGCTCGAGCGCGTGCAGGTGCTTGGGCAGCGAGCCGGAGTTGACGCCGATCCGCATCGGGGTGCCGGCGGCCTTGGCGCGGTCGGCGACCTCGCCGACCTTGTCGGGCCCGCCGATGTTGCCCGGGTTCAGGCGGATGCAGTGGGCCCCGGCGTCGATCGACTTGAGCGCCAGCGTGTGGTTGAAGTGGATGTCGGCGATGATCGGGATCGGCGACTCGACGACGATCGTCTTGAGCGCCTCGACGTCCTTCTCCCGCGGCACGGCGACGCGCACGAGGTCGGCGCCCGCGTCGGCCACGCGGTGGATCTGGTCCATCGTCGCCTTCAGGTTGGCCGTCTCGGTCTTCGTCATCGTCTGCACGACGACCGGTGCGCCGCCCCCGATGGGGACGCCGCCGACGTTGATCTGCCGTTGCGAGGCCACGTGTCCAGTGTACGAACGCGATCAGGCGATCGAGGGCGCCGGGCCCGCCAGCAGCACCGTCCCCAGCCGCCACACGTAGGCACGGCTCATCCAGTCGAGATCCTCCGGCCGGGCGGCCAGGAGCGTTTCGGCGCGCGGGCGGTCGACCAGCGCCCAGACAGGGTGATCGGGATGCGTCGCCGCGGCCGCGCGCACCGCCTCGAGCGGGTCGGTGAAGGGGTCGACGGGAGCGGGCGGCGCGGGGGTGCCGGGCGGCTGCTCGGGCGCCGGCGGGGCCGGTCGCGGCCGCCGGACGCGGCGTCGCGCCTCCCCGACGGCCTGCCGGGCGCGGCGACGCCCGAGCCGCACGCGCGCGCGTCGCGCGGCCGGGCCCGTCCCAGCCCTCGCCGTCGGCGAAGGGGACGTCGAGCAGCTCGGGAGCGAGGATCGCCACCAGGCGCCGGTGCAGCGCCTCCCGTGCGCGCTCGCGCGGCGGCGCGCCGAGGAGCTCGGGGACGATGCGACGGCCCCACAGCACGGAGGTCGGCTCGTGGGTGGGCGTCACGCAGGCGTGCGCGGGGCCGGCCCACGTTCCCATGCGCCGCAGGAGGTAGAAGAGATCGGGGACGTCGGCGGGCCGGGCGCCGGCGCCCAGCACGTCGTCGACCCAGCCGCGGACCGCGGCGCGCGTCGCCTCCTCCCCCGCCGGCGACAGCGGCGGACGCCGGCCCGGCCGGCGGCCGGTGAACGCGCGCTCGAGCCGCTCGGCGAGCTCCTCGGCGCTCGCGCCGGCCGGAGCGGCGCCGTAGTAGGCGCGGCCGATCTCCCCGCCCTGGCCGGTGTGCCACAGCGGCGCGTCGCCGTCCGAGGCGGCCAGCGGCATTCCCGAGGCGTCCCCGAGCGACAACGTCCCGGCCGCCATCGCGCCGATCACCCGGCCGCCCCGGACGGGATCGGCCCAGGCGCTGCCGCCGCTGACCTCGCCGAGCACGTCGTGCGGGACGCCCGCCGCGGCGGCCAGCGCCCGGCCCGCCTCGAGGTCGCCCGAGCCCGGGGCGTCGCCGGTGGCCGTGGTGAAGGCGAAGCCGGCGCGCAGCGCGGCGGCGAGCACGACGCGCGAGTCGCGCCCGCCGGTCACGGGGACGATGCTCCGCCGGCCCGGCCAGTCGGCCAGCGCCGCGAGCGCGGCGACGAGCCGGCGCGCCGCGCGCTCGGGGTCGGCCCCGGCGCCGGGCAGGCGCGTCAGCTCGGTCAGGGCCAGCAGCTCGGTGACCGCCGCCCGCGGCTCGCCGCCGTCGGCCACGACGGTCCCGCGCGCCAGGCGCGTGCACGCCGGGCCACCACGAGTCGCCGGGCAGCGACCAGCCGCCGCCGAGCAGCGTCGCGAGCGGCGAGACGGCGCTCGGCACCGCCCCGCCCTCGGGCGCGACGAGGGCCTGCAGCGCGGCCGGCGCGTTGCCGTACCAGCGCGCCGTCCGCGGTCTCGGCGGAGAAGAGCGGGTGCGCCCCGAGCGCGTCGGCGGCCACGCGCAGCACGCCCGAGCCCTCGTCGTAGGCGGCCGCCGCCCAGCGCCCGTCGAGGTCGGGCGCCCACTCGCGCGGATCGCGCAGGTAGCCGGCCGGGTCGAGCGGCTCGCGCCCGTCGGCCGTCTCGTCCCCGGTCCAGCGGATCGGACGGCCCGAGAACAGGGCGCACGCGTCGTCCTCGACGTGGACCCCCTCCCCCGCCCAGGCCACGACCGCGCGGCCGCTCGGCGCCGCCCACGTCCGCACGGCATCGGCCGGCAGGAACGGCGCCGCCGCGAGCAGGCCGGCCAGGGCCGCCCGGGCCGGCTCGGGCTCCAGCCGCTCACCCGCCCGGGCCCGGCCGCAGACGAAGAGCAGCATGGCGGCGCAGTCTAGGTTGGACCTTGACGCGCAGCCACGGCCTGGAGGGCGAACTCGCCGAGCTCGCGGTCGAACCTCGTCGGGATCCTCCATGAACGGGAGGTGGCCGACGCCCTCGTACCACGACGCCCGCGCCGTCGGGCAGACCTCCAACACGTGCTCGGCCATCGAGGGCAGCACGATCTCGTCGGCGAGCCCATGCGTCACGAGGACCGGCAGCGTCAGGTCGGCGAGGACGTCGTCGCCGTCGATCTCCCGCGCGAACAGCGCCCCTCGGACGCTCGGGCGCCACGACCATGTTCCAGCACAGCGCCGTGCTCCAGTCGTCGGCGTCGAGCGGCTCGATGGTGCAGGCGCGCAGGAAGCGCCGGATCGCCTCGATGCTCGTGGGCAGGTCGGGGCCGCAGGCGTCGCCCGCGTTCTCGAGGAGGCCGGGACCGATGTGCTCGAAGGCGGCCGTGCGCAGCACCGCGCCGCCGGCGAGGTTGAGGCCGGCGACGGCGTCCTCGCCATAGGCCCGCAGGTAGTCGGTGACGACGAACCCGCCGTAGGACCAGGCGACGACCACGGGCCGATCGAGCTCCAGCTGCTCGATGACGGCGTTGAGATCGTCGGCCCACAGCCGCGGATCGAGATACTGCGCGTCGTCGACCGGCTGCTCGGACATGCCATGGCCGCGAAGGTCGAACGCGACGATCCGGAAGCGATCGGCCAGCGGTCCGCCCGTCTGTCGAGACCAGCACATCTTGGACTGGGACCAGCCATGGATGAACAGGAGCGCCGGGCCATGCGGGTCGCCCCACTCCTGCGCGTGCAGCCTGAGCCCGCCGCCGCCGCGGACGTCGTGGGTCGCGATCGGATCGGCCGTGTGCATCGTCGGCCGGCATCTCGGTGCCTCCTCCGCCCGATGGGCGGTGTCGGGGCCTGTGCGTACTGCTCGACGCGACGCTACGGACGCCCGCCGGGACGGGCATCGGTGCCAACACGCAACCCTTCGGGCGGCGACTGTCGGTGTGCGCGTAGCGTCTCGGAGAACCGCACGGCGGCGGCCGCCCGTCCCGCCTTGCCGGAGACGCGGAGCTTCGCGTAGACGTTCGAGAGGTGGCGCTCCACCGTGCGAGCGCTCAGGGACAGCCGCTCGGCGATCTCCTCGTTGGTCAGTCCCTCCGCCACCAGCTCGAGGACATCGAGCTCACGCGGACTGAGGCCGGTGATGTCCGACGCGGGAACCGCGGCGTCGGTCGGGAGGAAGGCCCGGAGCTCGGACAGGAACGCGTCCCACGCCGGCTCGCTCTCGAGCAGGATGTGGTTGGCCGACTCGAGCAGCACGAACCGCGCTCCGGGGATCTGGGCAGCCAGCAGCCGCCCCTCCTCGACCGGCACGGCGAGGTCCTCGCGCGCATGGGCGACGAGCGTCGGCGTGGTGACCTGCGAGGCGAGGTCGAGCACGTCGATGTCGTTTCGCGCCTCGTACAGCCGCACCGCCGTCTGGGCCGAGGTCGACCGCCGTTGCAGCTCGTCGTACCAGCCCATCTGCTCGGGGGTGCCGCGCGGGAGGAACCGCATGCTGAAGATGTGGCGGAAGTGGGGTCCGGCGCTTCCCAGCCGGCCTGGATGGAGGCGGCCATCGCCGCCGCATGCCGGCGCTCGGTGGCGCCGCGGCGCATCCGGCCGCGCGCGTAGCCGCCGTAGAGGACCAGGTGGGAGACCGACTCGGGGTGCCGGACCGCGTAGGCCAGCGCGATCGCCGCGCCCTGCGAGACCCCGAGCAACGCGAAGCGGTCGATGCCGGCCGCTTGGACCACCGCCTCCAGATCGCCCACCCACGTGTCGACGGAGAGCGCTCCGAGCTCACGGTCCGACAGCCCGCAGCCGCGCTCGTCGTAACGGACGACGGTGTGGTCGCTCCGATCTCGGAGAGCCAGTGGCGCCACACCGGGCTCTCCCAGTCGAAGTCCAGGTGCGTGAGCCATGTCGCCACCCGCACGAGCGGAGGCCCCCGGCCGTGGATGGCGAACGCGAGCCGGACGCCGTCTCCTGCGGTGCAGAAGCGAACCTGCTGATCCACGAGCCAACCCTATATCGGGCAGGCGCCCCTACTTCGCGTACAGCGCGGCGATCTCCGACTCGTACTTCTGCTCGATCGGCTTGCGCTTGAGCTTCATCGTCGGCGTCAGCTCGTCGCCGCCGGGCTGCCAGTCGCCCTTGACGATGTGGAACTTCTTGATCTGCTCGACGCGGGCCAGCCGCGCGTTGGCCGCGTCGACCTCCTCCTGCACCGCCTCGCGGATCTCGTCGTTCTCGGCCAGGTCCTCGAGCGAGGCGTCCTCCACCCCGTGCGACTTGGCCCAGCCGGGCGCGCCGTCGGCGTCGAGCACGATCAGCGCCGTGTTGTAGGAGCGGGCGTCGCCGATCACGGCGGCCTGGCCGATCAGCGAGCCGGCGCTCTTCAGGTGCGACTCGATGTGCGCCGGGGACATGTTCTTGCCCGCGGCGTTGATGATCAGCTCCTTCTTGCGGTCGACGATCTTCAGGTAGCCGTCCTCGTCGAGCTCGCCGATGTCGCCGGTGAGCAGCCACTCGCCGTCCATCGTCTCGGCGGTCTTGTCGGGCATGTTGCGGTAGCCGAGCATCACGCAGCCGCCGCGCATCATCACCTCGCCGTCCTCGGCGAGCTTGATCTCGCAGCCCGGCGGCGGCCGGGCCGACGGTGCCGATCTTGACCTTGCCGGGCGGGTTGACCGCCCCCATCCCGCAGGTCTCGGACATGCCCCACAGCTCGGCGATCTCGATGCCGATCGCGTGGAAGAACTCGAGCACCTCGACGGGCGTCGGCGCGGCGCCGACGTTGACGGTCACGACCTCGTCGAGCCCGAGCATCGTGCGCAGGCCGGAGAACATCTCCTTGTCGGCCTTGGCCACGGTCTCGGCCAGGTCGGCGGGGACCTCCTCGCCGGCCTGCTCGAGGCGGAGCTTCTTCAGCGCGGCCTGGAGCGCCTCCTCGACGGGCTTGCGCTGCTCCTCGTCCTGGCCGGCGACCATCGCCTCCAGCCCGGCCTTGAGCTTCTCCCAGATGCGCGGGACGGCGAAGAACCAGTTCGGGTGGACCTCGGGCAGGAACTGCACGATCGTGCGCGGATCGGGGCAGGCGGTGACCTGCCCGGCGAACACGACCGGGAAGTAGTGGTGGGCGTTGCGCTCGGCGATGTGCGCGGCCGGCAGCCAGGAGATCACGCGGGCGCCGGGATCGAGCTCGATCAGCGTCTGCGCGGCCACGACCGCGGTCATGATGTTCGTGTGCGAGAGCTGGACGCCCTTGGGCGGGCCGGTCGTCCCCGACGTGTAGATCAGCGTCAGCACGTCGTCGGCCTCGACCTTGGCCGCGTGGGCCTCGCCGTCGAAGTCGGGATCGGCGCCCTCGACCTCGGAGAGCGGTGTGGTCCCCTCGTGCTCGCCGTCGAGCAGGACGACGTGCTCGAGCTCGGGCAGGTCCTCGCGCGCCTTGAGCAGGCCGTCGAGCAGGTCGACCTCGGTGATCGCGATCTTCGCGTCGGCGTCGTCGATCACGTACTGGATCTGCTCGGGCGAGTACGTGTTGTAGATCGAGAACGGCGTCGCGCCGAGCGTGATCGCCGCGAGGTCGACGAGGTGGAACTCGGGGCGGTTGGAGAGCAGGATCGCCACGGTGTCGCCGGGGCCGACGCCGAGCTTGGCCAGGCCGCCGGCGATCGCGTCGGCGCGCTTGAGCGCCTCGGCCCAGGTGATCGACACGGAGTCGTCGTGGCGGCGGAAGGCCACGAGGTCGCCGTGGTCACGCGCGGTGCGCCGGAACGCCTCCGCCAGGGTCGCGGCGTCGACCGCGCGCTCGCCGCCCTTCGTGGCCGTGCTGCTCTCCATGTGCTCCCTCTCCTCCGGATGAACTGCCCGGAAACCTACCTCACACGGTTGAATCCGCCATCCGACAGCCGGCCGATGTCGTTGCTCAGGCCGACGAGGAACAGCATGATCACCAGCGCGAAGCCGACCACGCCGGCGCGCTCCATGACCGAGAACGGGATCCGCCGCCCGCGCACCTTCTCCGCGACGGCCCAGAAGATGTGGCCGCCGTCGAGCGGCAGGAACGGGAACAGGTTGATGATGCCGAGCGAGAGCGAGATCAGCGCGAGCACCCCGAGCGCGTCGGTCAGGTCGGTGGCGAACGACTGCTGCGTGACCTTGTAGCCGCCGACGACGCTCGAGACCTCCTTGCGGTGCTCGGGCTGGAAGATCCGCGCGATCGTGGAGATCGTCGTCGAGGTGACGTACCACATCTGGTCGACCGCGAGGCCCGCGGCGCGGACCGGGCCCGCGGGGTGGTGGATGCTGTCGAACGCGAAGCCGACGAGCATCCGGTCGCCCGCCTGGGAGTAGCGGGGGCGCACGGCGATCGCCGTGCGCGTGCCGTCGCGGACGACGACGAGGTGCACGGGCGTGGCCGCGCGGCAGCCGTCGACGGTCGCGCCGCCGGCGCACCGGTGCCGGCCGATCTGGCCGCGCAGGGCGTCGATCCCGCCCCGCACGCCGTCGGCCGAGACGATCTTGTCCCCGGGCCGCAGCACGGTGCTGGCCGGCGCGTGCCGGTCGATGGTGGCGACCTTCGTCGTCTGCGAGTAGTAGCCGTTGGCCCAGTACAGGGCGGCGAGCAGCAGGAAGGCGATCACGATGTTGACCACCGGGCCGGCGAGGATCACGACGATCCGCTTCCACACGGGCTGGTTGAAGTAGGCGCGCGGGATGACCTCGGGCGGGAGGTCCTCCCGCGGGTTCATCCCGGAGATCTTCACGTAGCCGCCGAGCGGGATCGGGCCGATCCCGTACTCGGTCTCGCCGCGCCGCCACTTGACGAGCAGCGGGCCGAAGAACAGCGAGAAGCGCTCGACCCGCATTCCGACCGCCTTGGCGGCGGTGAAGTGCCCCGCCTCGTGGAGCACGATCAGCACGCAGAAGCCGGCGAAGGCGAAGAACCAGCTCACGTTCGAAGGCTACGGGCCGGGCTTAACGTCAGATCAGGCCGCGGCGCGCTCGTCGACGAGCTCGGTGGCGATCGCGCGGGCGTCGCGGTCGGCCGCGTAGAGCGACTCGAAGGCGTGGATCCGGCCGCCGGGCAGGCGGTCGAGCGTGCGCTCGATGACCTCGCCGATCCCGAGGAACGTCAGCCGCCCGGAGAGGAAGGCGTGGACGGCGACCTCGTTGGCCGCGTTGAGCACGCACGGCGCCGTCCCGCCGGCCACCGCCGCCTCGCGGGCCAGGCGCAGGCAGGCGAACGTCGCGTCGTCGGCCTCCTCGAAGGTCAGCGAGCCGACGGAGGCGAGGTCGAGCGTCGGCACGGGCACGTCGACGCGCTCGGGGTGGTGCAGCGCGTAGGCGATCGGGACGCGCATGTCGGGATGGCCCATGTGGGCCAGCGTGGCGCCGTCGACGAGGTTGACCATCGCGTGGATGATCGACTGCGGGTGCACGACGACGCGGATCTGGTCGTAGGGCGTCCCGAACAGGTGGTGGGCCTCGATCACCTCGAGGCCCTTGTTCATCAGCGTGGCCGAGTCGATCGTGATCTTGCCGCCCATCGACCAGGTGGGATGGGCGAGCGCCTCGTCGACCGTGACGTCCTCCAGGTCGGCCGCCGTGCGGCCGCGGAACGGGCCGCCGGACGCCGTGATCACGATCTCCTTCACGGTCCCCGGCCGCTCGCCGGTGATGAGCTGGTGCAGGGCCGAGTGCTCGGAGTCGACGGGGATGATCGCGGCGCCCGTGGCCTCGGCGAGCTCGGTGACGAGCTCGCCGCCGACGACGAGCGACTCCTTGTTGGCCAGGGCGAGGTCGATCCCCTCCCCCAGCGTCGCGACGCTGGGACCGAGGCCGGCCGAGCCGACGAGCGCGTTGAGCACGAGGTCGGCGCCCGACTCGACGACGAGCTGGACGAGGCCCTCGGGACCGGCCAGGACGTCCCCGTCGGTCCAGTTCTCCGCCGCGCGGGCGGCGCTGTCGGCGTCGCCGAGCGCGATCCGCTCGACGCCGTGCTCGTGGGCCTGGGCGACCAGCGGCTCCCACGAGGACGACGCGGACAGGCCGACGAGCTCGAGGTCGTCGGCGCGCTGCGACCACGTCGAGGGCCTGCGTCCCGATCGAGCCGGTCGAGCCGAGGATCAGCAGGCGGCGCATGCCGCCGAGGATACGAGCGCCTAGGTGCGGCGGGGAAGCGCGGCCAGGCCGACGAGCAGCTCGCGGGCCGCCGCCTCGCCCCACGCGAGGCTGGCCAGCGCGTAGGACTCGTCGGGCGCGTGGATCTGGTCGTCGGGCAGCCCGAAGCCGCCGACGATCACCGGGTAGCCGGCGGCGGCGAGGTCGGCGACCACGGGGATGCTCCCGCCCGAGCGCACGAACGCGGTGGGCCGGCCGGTGGCCCGCTCGAGCGCCGCGCCGGCGATGCGCAGGACGGGATCGTCGGGATCGAACCAGACCGGCGCGCCGAGGTCGGCGCGGAACTCGATCTCGGCGCCGGCGGGCAGGCCGTCCTCGAGGCGGCGCACGAGCTCGTCGTGCATCGCCTGCACGTCCTGGCCGGGCGCGAGGCGCAGCGAGACGAGCGCCTCGGCGCGCGGCGGGACGACCGTGCGCGGCTCGCCGCCCGAGATCCAGTTGACCTCGACGGCCGCCTCGGCGCCGGTGCGCAGGTAGAACTCGGCCTCGGCCTCGGGGACGACGGGGGTGCCGCCGACCTCGGCGATCGCCTGGCGACCGGGCGGCAGCGCCTCCCACGAGGCGAGCTCCGCGGCCGTCGGCGCGATCGCGCCGACGCGCAGGGCCTCGGGCGGGCGCCCGTCGGGCCCCGGTCGCACGTGGTCGAGCTGGGCGAGCAGCACGTGCAGCGCGTTGAGCACCGTCCCGCCGTACATGCCCGAGTGGAGGCTGCGCTCGGCCACGCGCACGGTGACGAAGCAGCGGATGATCCCGCGCAGCCCGACCGTCACCGCCGGCGTGTCGGGGTCGGTCATGCCCGAGTCGAAGACGATCGCCGCGTCGGCCTTGCGCTCGTCGCGGCGCACCCACTCGGCCACGGCCTCGCCGGAGATCTCCTCCTCGCCCTCGACGAGCACGCGGACGTTGACCGGCAGCTCCCCGGCCCGGGCCATCGCGCAGGCGACGTGGAGCAGCGGCAGGAAGTTGCCCTTGTCGTCGGACGCGCCGCGCGCGTAGAGGCGCCCGTCGCGCTCGGTGGGCTCGAACGGCGGCGAGGTCCAGGCCTCGGGGTCGCCCGGTCCCTGGACGTCGTAGTGGCCGTAGATCAGGACGGTCGGCGCGTCGGGGTCGGCGGCCCGGAGCTCGCCGACGGCCAGCGGGTTGCCGTCGCCGATGACGACGAGCTCGGCCTCGCCGCCGGCGGCGCGGACGCGGTCGACGACCCACTGCGCGGCGCGCGCCAGCTCCGGGGCGTCGCCGCCGTCGGTCGAGACCGACGGGATGCGCAGCCAGTCCTCGAGCTCGGCCCGCAGCCCGGGGTCGGCGCTCATCCGAGCAGCGCCCGCCAGACCCAGTAGCCGGCCACGATCGAGAAGATCACGGCGTCGAGGCGGTCGAGCGCGCCGCCGTGGGCGCCGAAGAGCCGGCCCGTGTCCTTCGTGCCCGCGCCGCGCTTGACGGCCGACTCGAACAGGTCGCCGACCGGGGCGACGAGCGCGACGGCGAGGCCGAGGATCAGCGCGTCGGTGCCCGACAGCCAGTCCTGGTAGAGCCCGGCGAACCAGACGCCGGCCACGCCGGCGACGATGCCGATGGCCAGGCCCTCGACGGTCTTGTTCGGCGACAGCCGGGGCGACAGCGGCCGGCGCCCGAGCGCGCGGCCACCGAGGTAGGCGCCGGTGTCGCCGATGAACGTCCCGACGAGCACGTCGACGACGATCGCGTCACCGTGCGGCAGGTCGCGCAGCAGCATCGCGTGGGCGAAGGGCACGCCGATCCAGACGATGGCGAAGATCGTCACGGCCATCGGCGGCACGACGTCGGGCGAGGTCGGGCATGGCGACCGCGAGCAGGAAGACGACCGGCACCGAGATCACGAGCGCGAGCAGCACCGACTGCGCGTCGCCCAGGTGCGCGGCGACGATCAGGCCGGCCAGCGCGAGGAAGGCGGCGAGCTTGACCGGCCGCGTGCGCTCGAGCATCAGGAAGAGCTCGTGCATGCACAGCGTGCCGAGCACGAACATCCCGGCGGCGAAGACCCAGCCGCCGGCGGCCACGAGCACGATCGCGACGGCGATCGCCGGGATCGCGACGAGCACGCGCGCGCCGAGGTCCGAGCCGGTGTTGCGGCGGGCCGCCGCCCGCGCCCGTCCGGTGCTCACCCGCTCGCGGCCCCCGAAGCGGCGCTGGCGCGCGGCGTACTCCTCGAGGCAGGCCTCGAGGTCGTCGCGCGTGAAGTCGGGCCACAGCTCGTCGCGGAACACGAGCTCGGAGTACGCGCACTGCCACAGCAGGTAGTTGGAGATGCGCCGCTCGCCGCTCGTGCGCACGAGCAGGTCGGGATCGCCCATCTCGGGCTGGTAGAGCAGCTTGGCGAAGTCGTCCTCGTCGCCGCCGGTGAACCGCCGCGCGGCGTCGACGATCTCGGCTCGTCCCCCGTAGTTGAAGGCCACGAAGAACGTGATGCGCCGGTTGTGGCCGGTCTCCTCCTCGGCCCAGCGCATCTTCTCGCGCAGGACCCCGGGGACGCGGGGGTCGTCGCGGCGCCCGATGAAGCGCATCCGGACGCCCTCGTCGCGCAGCTCGGGCGTCTCGCGGTCGAGCCGGTCGCCGAACATGCGCATCAGCGCGGTCACCTCGTCGAGCGAGCGCGACCAGTTCTCGGTCGAGAACGAGTAGACCGTCAGCTCCTCGATCCCGAGGTCGACGGCGTCCTTCAGGCGGGCCTTGACGACGTCGGCGCCGGCCTCGTGGCCGGCGACCACCGGCAGCCCGCGCTCCTGCGCCCAGCGGCCGTTCCCGTCGGTGATGATCGCGACCCGGCGGGCTCGCCCGCCCTCCGGGCTCATACCTCGAGGATCTCGGATTCCTTGCGGCCGAGCATGTCGTCGAGATCCTTCACGCGCGCGTCGGTCAGCTTCTGCAGCTCGACCTCGGCCCGGTGCTCGTCGTCGGCACCGGCCTCGCCCTCGTCGCGCAGCTCGCGCAGGTCGTGCATCACGTCGCGGCGCACGTTGCGGATGCTCACGCGGCCGTCCTCGGCGATGTGGCGCACCTGCTTGACGAGATCCTTGCGGCGCTCCTCGGTCAGCTCGGGGATCGCGATGCGGACGATGTTGCCGTCGTTGTTCGGCGTCAGGCCGACGTCGGACTCGAGGATCGCCTTCTCGATCTGCTTGATCGAGGACTTGTCGTAGGGCTGGATCGTCAGCAGCCGGGCCTCGGGCGCGGAGACCGTCGCGAGCTGCTGCAGCGGCGTGGCCGCGCCGTAGTAGTCGACCCGGATCCGGTCGAGCAGCGACGGCGAGGCACGGCCGGTGCGCACGGACCCGAACTCGGTCTGGGTGTGCTCGACCGCCTTGGCCATGCGGTCCTTCGCGTCCGCCAGCAGGTCGTCGATCAGGCTCACGATTTCACCAGCGTTCCCACTCGATCGCCGGAGAGTATCCGAGCGATGTTCTGCTCGTCGCCCATGTCGAAGACGAGGATCGGCAGGTCGTTCTCCATGCAGAGCGCGAGCGCGGTCGAGTCCATCACCCGCAGGCGCTTCTCGAGCGCCTCCATGTGGGTCAGCTCGGGGATGAACTCCGCCGTGTCGTCGAGCGCGGGGTCGGCCGTGTAGACGCCCTTGACGCCGTTCTTGGCCATCAGGATGACCTCGGCGTGGGTCTCGATCGCGCGCAGGGCGGCGGCCGTGTCGGTGGTGAAGAACGGGTTGCCGGTGCCGGCGGCGAAGATCACCACGCGGCCCTTCTCGAGGTGGCGCATCGCGCGGCGGCGGATGTAGGGCTCGGCGACCTCGGAGATCGTGATCGCCGACTGGACGCGGGTGTCGACGCCCTGCTTCTCCAGCGCGTCCTGCAGCGCCAGCGCGTTGAGGACCGTGGCGAGCATCCCCATGTAGTCGCCGGTGGCGCGGTCCATGCCCTCCGCCGCGCGCCGACAGGCCGCGGAAGATGTTGCCCGGCGCCGACGACGACGGCGACCTGCACGCCGGCGCGCGCGCACCTCGGCGATCTGCGTGGCGATCGCCGCGATGCGCTCGGGGTCGGTGCCGTAGGGCAGATCGCCCATCAGCGCCTCGCCCGAGAGCTTGAGCAGGATCCGCTCGAAGGCGGGTGCGGCGGGGGCGTCGTCGCTCACTCGCCGACCGCGAAGCGCTGGAAGCGACGGATCACCACGTTCTCGCCCGTCTTGGCCGAGATCTCGGCCCGGAGCTCCTCGATCGTGCGCGAGTCGTACTTGTCCTCGTTGACGTGCTTCTGCCGCAGGAGGACGACTTCCTCGAGCCACTTGCGCATCTTGCCGTCGACGATCTTCTGCACGACGTTCGCGGGCTTGCCGGAGGCGTCGGCCTGCTCGACGGCGATGCGCTGCTCGCGCTCGCGGTCCTCGGCCGGGATCTCCTCGTCGGTGACGGCCAGCGGCGCCGCGGCGGCGACGTGCAGGGCGATGTCGCGGGCGAAGGCGATGAAGTCGTCGTTGCGGGCGACGAAGTCGGTCTCGCAGTCGACCTCGACGAGGACGCCGACCTTGTTGTTGGAGTGGATGTAGGACTGCACGGTGCCCTCGGCGGCGACGCGCTCGCCGCGCTTGGCGGCCTTGGCCGCGCCGGCGACGCGCAGGGCCTCGACGGCCTTCTCCATGTCGCCGTCGGCCTCCTGGAGCGCGCGCTTGCACTCCATCATCCCCGCGCCCGTGCGGTCGCGGAGGGTCTTGACCTCGCTCGCGGTGATGCTCACTCCGACTCCTTCTCGGTCTTCTCGGCCTTCTCGGTCTTCTCGGCGTCGGCCTTCGGCTTCTCGGCCTTCTCGGCCTTCTTCGCCGGCGCGGCCTTCTTCGCCGGCTTCTTGGCGGCCTTCTTGGGCTTCTCGGCGGGCTCGGCGGCCGGGGCCTCGGCGGCGGGCGCCTCGGCGGCGGCCGCTTCGGCGGCAGGGGCCTCGGCGGCGGGCGCCGGGGTCTCGGCCGCGGCGTCCTCGATGGCCTTGCTCACCGTCTCCTCGACGTCCTTGGCGACCTCGGCCGCGGTGTCCGTGGCCGCAGGGGCCTGCGCCTCGGCGGCCGCCGGGCGGCCTGCGCGGGGTCTCGGCGCCGGCCGCCGCGACGGCGCGGGCGGCGGCGGACCGGGGCGTCGACCTGGCCGGGGGCGGCAGCCGCCGCGGCCGGCTGCGCGGCCTGCTCGGCGGGGGCGGCCTGTGCCCGGCTGGCGCGGAGCCCTGCTCGGCGTCGGCCGTGGCACCGGCGGCCTCGGCGCGGGCGGCCTCCTCGGCCTCGCGCTTGGCCTGCTCCTCGGCCTCGCGCTTGGCCTGCTCCTCGGCCTCGCGGCGCTCGCGCTCCTCCTGCTCCTTGCGGGCCTTCTCCTCGGCCTCGCGGCGGGCCTGCTCCTCGGCGATGCGCCAGCTTCTGGGCGCCCTCGCGGACGCGCGTCGCCGATCGACTCGGTGATCAGCGCGCACGAGCGGATGGCGTCGTCGTTGCCCGGGACGACGAACTGGATGCCGTCCGGGTCGCAGTTGGTGTCGACGAGGCCGATGATCGGGATGCGCAGGCGCTGGGCCTCGCGCACGGCGATCACCTCGGTCTTGAGGTCGACGACGAACATCGCGTCGGGGACGCGCTGCATGTTCTTGACGCCGCCGAGGTTGGCCTGCAGCTTGGCCATGTCGGCCTGGGCGCGCATGCGCTCCTTGGTCGGCAGCAGCTCGAGCTGGCCCTCGGACTGAGTAGCTTCTCCAGGTCGTGCAGGCGCGAGATGCGCTTGGAGATCGTGTTCCAGTTGGTCAGCAGCCCGCCGAGCCAACGGTGGTTGACGTAGGGCATGCCGGCGGCCTCGGCCGTCTCCTTGACGGCGTCGCGCGCCTGCTTCTTGGTGCCGACGAACAGCACGGTCCCGCCCTTGTCGGCGATGTCGCCGGCGAACTGCCTGGGCCTCGTTGAGCAGCGCCTGCGTCTTCAGCAGGTCGATGATGTAGATGCCGCCGCGCTCACCGAAGATGAAGCGGCGCATCTTGGGGTTCCAGCGGCGCGTCTGGTGGCCGAAGTGGACGCCGGCCTCCAGCAGCTCCTTGATCCCGGTCTCGGGCATCGGTGCTCCCTTGATTCAGATTTGATGGATCAGCCGCCGGGATCGGTCGCGGGACCCGGACTCACGGAGAGTCGGGCAGGGCCGCGCCGGGGTATGGCCCAGCGGGTTCGGGGACGTTTGAGGACAGTCTACGACGCGATGCGCAGCGGGACGCGGACGGCCCGCGTACCCGGCGACTGCTCGGAGCGCAGCCAGGCGAAGAGCCACAGCGCGGAGCGGCGCTCCTCGTCGACGGGCGCCGTCGCGATCACGTCGCGATCGACGTCGGCAAGGCTCGCACCCGCGGCGAGCCGGTCTTCGATGGCGTGCTGCAGGAGGGTGGGCATGCGGCGATGCTCCCGCCGCGCCCTGACCCCGGCAGTGAAGATCGCGTGACAACGGGCTCATCGAGCCCTCCGGCTGGCCCGCTCCGAGCGCCGCGCGCGAGGTCCTCCGGCAGCGGCGAGCCGACGTCGACCGCCTCGCCCGTGAACGGGTGCGTGAAGGCCAGCCGCGCGGCGTGGAGGAACTGGCGCTCGAGGCCGAAGCGCCCGGGCGCGCCGTAGTCGGGGTCGCCGCAGACCGGATGGCCGATCGCCTGCAGGTGCGCGCGGATCTGGTGGGTGCGGCCGGTCTCGAGCCGGACGCGGAGCAGGGAGCTCGTCGGGCAGCGCCCGCTCGAGCTCGAAGTGGGTGACGCGCCTCCTTGGGTGCGTCGGTCTCGGTGGAGACCAGCGTGCGCACGCGGCGGTCGCGGCCGAGCGGCGCGTCGATCGTCCCCGTGCGCGCCGGCGGCAGCCCGTCGACGAGCGCGAGGTACTCGCGCGTGACCTCGCGTGCCGCGATCAGGTCGCGCAGGCGCCGGTGGGCCTCCTCGGAGCGCGCGACGACGAGCAGGCCGGAGGTGTCGCGGTCGAGGCGGTGGACGATCCCGACCCGGCCGGGCTCGCCGCCGGCGACGCGGCCGGCCAGCGCCTGGGCCAGCGTGCCCGACGCGTGACCGCGCGCCGGGTGGACGACGACGCCCGCGGGCTTGTCGACGACGAGCAGGTGCTCGTCCTCGTAGGCCACGGCGAACGGCGCGGGCTCGGCGTCGACGGCCAGCGGCTCGGGCGCGGCCTCGACGGCGATCGTCTCGCCGCCCGCGCAGCACGTGGCGCTTGGGCACGGCCCGCCCGTCGACCGTCACCCGCCCCGCCTCGATCTCCCTCTGCGCCCGGGCCCGCGAGCCGAGCGGCTCGGCCAGCCAGCTGGTCGAGCCGCTCGCCGGCGGCCTCGGCCGGAACGACGAGCCGCTCAGTCTCCATGGGACTTCGGTCCCTCGAGCACGTAGAGGAGCGCGAGGACGCCGACCGTGATGGCGACGTCGGCGACGTTGAAGGCCGGCCAGGCCGGGAACTTGACGAAGTCGGTGACCGCGCCGAGCCGCGCGCGGTCGAGCAGGTTGCCCACGGCGCCGCCGAGCAGCAGCCCGGTCGGCAGCCACAGCCCGGGCCGCGACCGGCTGCGGGCGAAGAACACGAGCAGGCCGGCCAGCGCGATCAGCGTGCCGGCGACGACCAGCCCGCCGGTCCCCGAGCCGAATCCGAAGGCCACGCCGGTGTTCTTGACGTGGACGATCGAGACGGCCGGGAAGACGGGGTTCTCCTCCCCCACCCGCACGTCGTGGCGGACGATCGCCTTGGAGAGCTGATCGAGCGCGAGCACGGTGGCGAACGTCGCCGCCACCGGGATCCAGCGGCGCATCAGCCGCGGATGATGTTCACGACGATCTGCCCGACGACCTGGAGCACGATGATCGCCACGATCGGCGAGAGGTCGATCGGGCCGGCCATCGGGATGAAGCGGCGGAAGATCCGCAGGAACGGCTCGCAGACGTCACGCAGGAAGCCGAGCACGGCGTTCAGCGGCCGCGAGTACGGCACGCGCGCGCCGAACGAGAACAGCAGGTTCGTGACGATGTAGGCGAAGATCAGGATCAGGTAGACGTAGATCAGCGCCGAGACGTAGTCGGCGACCTGGTTGCGGGCGTCGGCGAGGACGAGGATCGCGCTCATGAGCCGATCGCCGCCTCGGTGGCGTCCTCGAAGGCCGCCCGGACGCCGCCGCGCTCGAGCGCGGCCAGGCCCTTGGCCGTCGTCCCGCCCGGCGAGGTGATCTCGCGGCGGACGGCCAGGGTGTCGTGGTCGTGGGCGGCGAGCAGCGCCGCGGCGCCGTCCATCGCGCCCGTCGCGAGCTGCGAGGCGACCGCGGCGGGGATCCCCGCGCGCACGGCCGCGTCGACCTGGGCCTCGGAGACGAGCGCGAGCCAGGCCGGCCCGCAGCTCATCACGGCCATCGCCGCGTCGATCTGGGCGTCGGGCAGCTCGACGACGGCGCCGAGCTGCTCGAAGGCGGGACGCAACGCTCCGTCGAGGCGCTCGTCGGCTCTCGGCGGCCACGCAGACCACGCCGCGGCCCGAGCGCCACGGCGGTGTTCGGGATGATCCGGACGACCGGCGCTGCCGGGGTAGGCCTCGCGCACCCGCGCGACCGGCGTGCCGGCGAGGATCGACACGACGGCCGTCGGCTCCAGGCCGGCGGCGACCTCGTCGAGCTGGGCCGGCTTGTGGCAGAGCAGGACCACGTCGGTCTGCGCTCGGCGACCTCGGCGGCGCTGCCCACGGCCTCGCCGCCCGACCTCGCCGGCGACCGCCTCGGCGCGCTCGCGCACGGGGTCGGTGACCACCACGGGCTCACCGAGGCCGCGCGCCAGCGCACGCCCCATGTTCCCCGCTCCGATCAGCCCGATGCGCACGCGCGGCAGGGTATCCGCGCCGAGCCTTCCGGCGGGCTCAGGACTGGTTGAAGAAGCCCTTCTCGATCAGCCGCGCGCGCTCCTCGGCGGAGACCTCGACGTTGCGCGGCGTGAGCAGGAAGACCTTGTCGGCGATGCGCTGCATCCCGCCGTCGAGCGCGTAGGTCAGCCCGCTGGAGAAGTCGATCAGGCGCTTGGAGAGATCCGTCTCCGAGCCCTGGAGGTTCAGGATGACCGGGATCGCGTCCTTGAACTTGTCGGCCACGTCCTGGGCGTCGTTGAACGACTTGGGCTGCACGAGGTGCACGCGGACGTCGTTGCCGCGGCCGTTGCGCGGCTGCGACGGTGCGCAGCGACGTGGTCCGGTGGTCGCCGGTGTCCTCGTCGCCGAAGATGTCGTCGATCTCGTCGCGGCGGCGCCGCGAGTTGAGGCGGCGGACGTTCGGGCGCTCGCGGTAGGAGTCGGCGAGCTGGGACTCGGGCTCGGGCCCGGGATCCACCTCGTCGTCGTGGTACGCCTCTCTGTCCTCGGTCAGGCCGAAGTAGACGAGCGCACGGTGCCAGGAATCGCGGAGTGCCATCGGGATCGTGGGTTCGCGGCGGGGGCCGCTTTCCCTGCTTGGCAGATTACCCGTCGGTGCAGGCAGGATGCGACGGATGAGCGTCAGCTGAACAGCCGGGAGCCCACGCGGACGATCGTCGCGCCCTCCTCGACGGCGACCGCGAAGTCCTGCGTCGTGCCCATCGAGAGCTGCGCGAGGCCATGCGCCGCGGCGAGCTCGCGCAGCGCGGCGAAGTGCCGGCGCGAGCCCTCGGGGTCCTGCGGTGAACGGCGGCATCGTCATCAGGCCGACGACGGTGACCGGGCAGCGCTCGAGCACCGCGGGCAGCTCGGCGGCGGGGAAGCCGGCCTTGGTGTCCTCGCCGGCGACGTCGACCTCGAGCAGCACCTCGGTCTCCGCGGTCCCGTGCTTGCCGAGCTGCTCGAGCGCCGAATCCGAGGCGACCGAGTGGATCCAGCGCACGTGCGGGAGCACCGCCTTGACCTTCCGCGACTGCAGCTGGCCGATGAAGTCCCAGGTGAAGGCGTCGGGGAGCGCCGCGCGCTTGGCCTCGAGATCCTGGGCGCGGTTCTCGCCCACGAGGGTGATCCCGGCCTCGGCCAGGACCCCCATGAGCTCGACGCGGGACGTACTTGACCGCGGTCAGGACCTCCACGCCGGCGGGGTCGCGGCCGGCGCGCGCGGCCGCGGCGGCGATCTCCTCGCGGACCTCGGCGAGGTTCGCGCGCACGCGGTCGGCGTCGAGCTCGGTGACCGTGTTGCGCCGGGCCGAGGGTCCGGGGCCATCAGGCGGTCCTCCAGGCCACGCCGCCCTGGCGCCCGGTGACGCCGCCGTCGCGGCGGTGCGAGAACCACAGCTCGGGGTCCCCGCACAGCGTGCAGATCTCGCTGTCGTGCACGTCGGGGACGCCGGCGGCGGCGAGCTCGCGCCGGGCCACGGCCTTGAGGTCGAGGTTGCGCCCGTTGCGGACTCCGGGTCCCTCCGTGGCCGGCGAAGTGCGCGTGGACCTCCTCGCCCACCTCGTAGCAGCAGCCGCCGGCGCCGGGACCGATCGCCGCCGCGACCGGCGCGCCGGCGCCGAGCTCGGCCAGCGCGCGGACGCCCTCGGCGACGATCCCGCCGGCCAGGCCGCGCCAGCCGCCGTGGAGCATCGCCACGCCGCCGGGCGCGGCCAGGGCGATCGGCAGGCAGTCGGCGATGAGCACGAGCGGGGCGACGTCCTCGCGGACGGTGGCCTGGCCGTCGGCCTCGGCGCGCTCGGTCGTCGGCTCGGTCACCCGGCGCACCTCCGTGCCGTGGACCTGGCGGCCGTTGGCCAGCGTGCCGGGCGTGAGCGCCTGCACCCGGGCGCGGTTCTCCGTGATCGCCGCCGGGTCGTCGTCGGTGAGCCACCCGAGGTTGAGCGACGCGTAGGGACCGGCCGAGACGCCGCCGCGGCGGGTGGTGAAGACGACGTGGGCGCCGGGCAGGTCGATCGCCAGGTGCTCGCCCTCCCACGCGAAGGCGGTCATCGCAGCAGGAGCGGGACCTCGGGGACGGGCTCGCGCTGGCCGTACTCCATGTGCGCGCGGCCCGGCGCCCGCAGGATCGTGGCCGGGCGGCCGCGCTGGTGGAGCTGGAGGCGCAGGCTGGCGATCTCGGTGTTGTAGCAGTAGGCCTCGCGCCCATCGGGGTCGGCGTAGGTCACCCCGGCGAGGTGCTCGCGGGGCGCGCTCGCGTCCCCGACGATCCGCCGGCCGCCGGGCGCGCCGAGCTCGAAGCTCCAGCTCGTCAGCGTGAAGCGCGAGGTGTTGAGCAGCGCGCGGTGCGGCGCCGTCGAGGGCGCGTCGCGGCCGGCCAGGCGGGCGACGCCGACGGTGCTCGGGCCGACCTCGCGACCGCCCCGGCTCGTGACGACCGAGACCGCGTCGAGGAACGCGCCGGGACGGGGTCGCCCGCCTCGTCCTCGAGATCGCTCGCGTGCAGCCACACCCAGCGCTCGGCGTGTCGCGTGCCCCACAGGTGGGCCTGGCCGCCGCGGGCGCCGTCGAGGACGAGCTCGCGGTCGCCCCAGCGCAGCGTGCCGGCGATCGCCAGGTCGGCGTGCGGGAGCACGAGCACGGTCTGGGCCACGCCGAGGCGCTCGAGCGCCGGGGTGACGTGGCGGTAGGCGCCGCCCGGCCGGTCCCAGCGCAGGTCCCAGGCGACGTCCTCGAAGGCGCCGCGCATCCCGCCGTCGTCGAGCGAGGCCCCGGCGATGGTCGCGCGGAACGGCGCCGCCGAGAGCTCGGGGGCCTCCGCCGTCAGCTTGCGGGCCAGCGGCGCGCCGGCCGGGTCCATGACCAGGAACCACAGCGCCCCGGTGGGCGGGCGGCCGTCCGCCGGCGCGTGGAGCGTGTAGCGGATCCAGGCGCCGACGCCGCTGCCGCGGTCGGTCAGCGTCAGGTACCAGACCTCGTAGAAGCCCGGGCCTCCGTCCCAGCGCGGGGCGTTGAGCGCGGCGCTCATCCGGCCAGCCGGTCGTGGACCCAGGACAGCTCGGCCTCCCGCCCGCCGCGCAGCCGGCCCTCGCGCTTGGCCCGCAGCGCGGCGCGCAGCGCGGCGCCGAGCGCCGGGCCCTCGGGCACGCCGGCGGCGCGCAGGTCGTCGCCGGAGATCTCGAGCTCGACGTGGCGCGTGCGATCCAGCCACCCGTGGGCGACCTCGGATCCCTCGGCGGCGAGCAGCGCCGCGCCCTCGAGCGAATCCAGCCGCTCGGCCGCCTCGCCCGCCGTGCGCCCCGACAGCTCGACCGGGGCGAGCGCGGCCAGGACGCCGCGGGCGTCGGCCGCCGGCAGTCCGAGCCGGGTGACGAGCGCCGTCGGATCGGCGACCCGCCGGGCCGCCGCGGCGAGGACGAGCACGTCGCGCCGCCCGTCGGCGGGCAGGAAGCCGAGCGCGTCGCGCACCCACGCCGGGTCGCGCGATCCCGAATCCGGCCGCGATCGCCCCGTCGATCCCGAGGTCCCGCAGGGCGGCGAAGGCGGCGAGCGGATCGGGCTCGCGGGCGGCGAGTGTCAGCTCGGTGCCGATGCGCGCCGGCGTGACCGTCGACAGCGCGCCGCCGGCGACGGCGGCCTGCGGCCAGCCGCCGCGTCTCGGGCTCGACGGCGAAGCCGAGCCGGGCCGCGTAGCGGGCGAGGCGCAGCAGGCGCGTCGGGTCGTCGCCGAAGGAGTCGTCGTGGAGCACCCGCAGCAGCCGGGCGTCGAGGTCGTCGGGCGCCGCGCCGGCCCAGCGCAGCTCGCCGGCCTGTGCCCCAGAGGGTGCGGCGAGCGCCAGCGCGAACGTGTTGACGGTGAAGTCCCGCCGCGCGAGATCCTCCTCGAGCGTGCCGGGACGCACCTCGGGCAGCGCGCCCGGTCGCGGGTAGGACTCGGCCCGGGCGCGGACGACGTCGTAGCGGCGCCCGTCGACGACGACCGAGGCCGTGCCGAAGCGCTCGTGGGCGGAGACGTCGCCGCCGAGCGCCGCCACGACGGCGGCCGGGTCGCCCTCGACCACGAGGTCGACGTCGCGCGGCGTCGGTGCCGCGCAGCAGGTCGCGCACGGCGCCGCCGACGAGGTGGACCGGCGGCTGCTCCGGGAGCGCGTCGAGCCCCGGCAGCCGGCGCGCGCGGTCGAGCAGGTCGGGCCGGGTCACGATCCCGCCGCGTCAGATCGGCCGCAGCGGCACGCCGCGCTCGAGCAGGTAGTCGCGCGCCTCCGGCACCGTGTGGGTGCCGTAGTGGAAGATCGAGGCCACGAGCGCGGCGTCGGCGCCCGCCTCGAGGCCGTCGGCCAGGTGCTCGAGCGTCCCCACGCCGCCCGAGGCGATCACCGGCACGTCGACCGCGGCGGCGACGGCGCGGACGAGCTCGAGGTCGTAGCCGGCGGCGGTGCCGTCGCGGTCCATGCTCGTCAGCAGGATCTCCCCCGCGCCGCGCGCGACGCCCTCCCGCGCCCACTCGACGGCGTCGAGGCCCGTGGCCGTGCGCCCGCCGGCCACGTAGACCTCCCAGCCGGGGTCCTCCTCGGCCCGGCGCTTGGCGTCGATGGCCAGCACCACGCACTGCGCGCCGAAGCGCTCGGCCAGCTCGCCGACGAGCTCGGGCCGGGCGACCGCCGCGGAGTTGATCGAGACCTTGTCGGCGCCGGCGTCGAGCACGGCCTGGGCGTCGTGCGACCGAGCGGATCCCGCCGCCGATCGTGAACGGGATGAAGACCTCGTCGGCGGTGCGCCGCGCGAGCTCGACGACCGTGTCGCGCTTGTCCGCCGTGGCGGTGATGTCGAGGAAGACGAGCTCGTCGGCGCCGCTGGCGTCGTAGCGGGCGGCGAGCTCGACGGGTCGCCGGCGTCGCGGATGTCGACGAAGTTCGTGCCCTTGACGACACGGCCGGCGTCGACGTCGAGGCACGGGATGATCCGCTTGAAGTGCATCAGCCCTCGTCGAGCACGGCGGTGGCCTCGCCGACCGTGAAGCGCTCCTCGTAGAGCGCCTTGCCGACGATCACGCCCGCGAGGTTGACCTGGCGCAGGCGCGACGAGCGCGGCGAGGTCCTCGACCTTGCCGATCCCGCCCGAGTAGATGAAGCGCCCGCGCACGGTGGCGGCGATGTGGCGGACCTCGTCGAGGTCGGGGCCCTCGAGCATCCCGTCGCGGTCGATGTTCGAGTAGACGAACGAGCGCACCCCGCGGGCCTGGAGGCGGCGGATCACGTCGTCGGCGGGCATCTGGGTCTGCTTGGTCCAGCCCGAGACGGCGGCCTTGCCCTCGCGCGCGTCGACCGAGACGAGCATCCGGTCGCCGAAGACGGCGACGACCTCGTCGAGGAAGTCGAGGTCGGTGTAGGCCGCGGTGCCGAGGATCACCCGCGACCGCGCCGGCCCGCAGCGCCGCCCGCACCGAGGCGACCGAGCGCAGCCCGCCGCCGACCTGCACGGGGACGCCGAGCTTGGCGATCTGCTCGACGTGGTGGAGGTTGGCCGGCTCGCCCGGCGCGGGCGCCGTCGAGGTCGACGACGTGCAGGAAGCGCGCGCCCTGCTCGATCCAGCGCCGCGCGGCGTCGACCGGCTCGTCGTCGTAGACGGTCTCCTTGGCGTAGTCGCCCTGCGCGAGGCGCACCGCGTGGCCGTCGCGGATGTCGATGGCGGGATAGAGGATCACGCCGGCGGTCCGGCCCGCCGACGGCGCCGCACTCCTCGACGAACCCGCGCAGCAGCGCCAGGCCGTGGGTCGAGGACTTCTCCGGGTGGAACTGGACGCCGGAGACGTTGCCGCGCCGCACGACCGAGGCGAAGCGCGTGCCGTACTCGCCCCTGCCGAGCACGTCGGTCTCCGTCGGCGGGCCGGGCGGCGAACGAGTGCACGTGGTAGAAGGCGGCGGCCGGCGGGAGCTCGGCGTTGAGCGGCGCGCGGCCGGTGAAGGTCACGAGGTTCCAGCCGATGTGCGGCAGGCGCATCGCCGTCGGTGGCCAGCGGCTCGACGGCGCCGCCGAGCAGCCCGAGGCCGGTCTCGCCGCCGAACTCCGAGGAGCCCTCGAAGAGCAGCTGCATCCCCAGGCAGATGCCGAGCACCGGCGCGCCCGCGTTCGGCCCGCTCGATCACGACCTCGTCGAGCCCGAGCTCGCGCAGGGCGCGCATCGCCGCGGGGAAGGCGCCCGACGCCGGGCACGATCGCGCCCTCGGCGGCGAGGATCGCCGCCGGGTCGCGCGGTGATCACCGCGCGGCCGCCGACGCGCTCGACGGCCTTCTCGACCGAGCGGCGGTTGCCCATCCCGTAGTCGACGATCGGCGATCGTCGGCGTCACGTCAGCGTCCCCTTCGTGCTCGGCACGCCGGTCTCCTCGGGATCGATCGCCGTCGCCTCGCGCAGCGCGCGGGCGAAGGCCTTGAACAGCGCCTCGATCACGTGGTGGGCGTTCGTGCCCGCCTCGCGCACGAGGTGGACGCGTGACCTTCGCGTGGGTGGAGACCGCGCGGAAGAACTCCTCGGCCAGCTCGTGGTCGAAGTTGCCGATCGCGCCGGGCGGGACGTCGGCCTCCAAGGCCAGGAACGGCCGGCCGGAGACGTCGATCGCGCAGGCGGCGCGGGCCTCGTCCATCGGGACGACGGCGTGCCCGTAGCGGCGGATCCCGACGCGGTCGCCGAGCGCGGCGTCGAGCGCCTGCCCGAGGCAGATCCCGACGTCCTCGACGGTGTGGTGGGCGCCGGTCTCGCAGGTCGCCGTCGGCGGCTCAGCTCGAGGTCGAGGTGGCCGTGGCGGGCGAGCAGGTCGAGCATGTGGTCGAAGAACCCGACGCCGGTCGCGCGGGCGCCGGCGCCCGTCCCGCCGAGGGCGAGCGCGAGGTCGATCGTGGTCTCCGCCGGTCTGGCGGTGGATGTCGGCGCGGCGGCTCATGCGTCGTCCATTCTCGCGTCCATGGAAGCCGCGTGGGCCGTCGAAGCCCTCGGCGCGGGCGATCGCGCCGCGCCGCGCCGGGCCAGCGGCCGGCCGCGGCCGGGCGGGATCCGGACCTCGGAGAAGCGGCGCCGGAACGCGCGCGGCGACAGGCCCGAGGCGAAGCGCGCGGCGCCGCCGGTGGGCAGCACGTGGTTGGAGCCCGCGACGTAGTCGCCGAACGCCGTCCCGGTGCCCACGAAGACGCAGCCGGCGCGGCGTCACGCGCGGGGCCAGCGCCTCGGCCTCGGCGCCCGAGCAGCTCGAGGTGCTCGGGCGCGAAGGCCTCGGCGAAGGCCAGCGCGGCGTCGAGGTCGGCGGCGTGCGTGCAGGACGGCGACCGCGCCGGTGTCCTCGGCCGCGGCCGAGGTCGCGCTGGACCGCGTCGCAGCAGCTGCGGCGTCGGGCGTGGCGAGCACGACGAGCGTGCCCGGCCCGTGCTCGGCCTGGGCGAGCAGGTCGAAGACGGCGTCGGCCGCGCGGGCGTCGCTCCCGGCCACGACGACGACGTCGCTCGGGCCGGCCAGGCCGTCGATCCCGACCCGGCCGAAGACCTGGCGCTTGGCCTCGGTGACCCAGGCGTTGCCCGGGCCGGCGATCACGTCGACCGGCGGCGATCGTCTCGGTGCCGTAGGCCAGCGCGGCGACGGCCTGGGCGCCGCCCGCGGCGTGGACGCGGGTCGGCGCCGGCCAGCGCGCGCGGCGGCGAGGATCGTCGGGTGCACGCGGCCGTCGGCGCCGGGCGGGGCGCACGACGGCGACGTCGGCCACGCCCGCGGCCCGCGCGGTGGCCACGCCCATGATCACCGAGCTCGGGTACGGGGCGCGCCCGCCGGGCGCGTAGATCCCGCGCGGCGCCGACGGGCGCCTCGCGCAGGCGGACGGTGCTGGCCCTCGGGCAGCTCGACGTCGGCGTCGGCGGCGAGCCCGGCCCGCGCCACGGCGGTCGACGTTGGCCAGGGCGACGTCGAGCCCGGCGCGGACGTCGGCGTCGAGCCCGGCCAGCGCGGCGTCGAGGTCGTCCTCGCGACGGCGCGCACGACCGGCGGCGCCGCCCGTGTCGTGGCGGCGGGTCAGCTCGTCGCAGCGCGGCGTCGCCGCCGTCGCGCACGCGCGGCGAGGATCTCGCGGACCCGGCCTCGACGTCGGCGGGCGGTCGGGGCCAGCGCGCGGGCCGCGGCGGCGTCGCCGACGTCGCTCACAGCGCACGGACGCGCTCCAGCAGGTCGTCGACGGCGGCCGCCTTGAGCTTGTGGGCGACCGGGTTGGCGATCAGCCGCGCCGTGCAGACGGCGATCTCCTCGCGGATCACGAGGCCGTTCTCGCGCAGCGTCGTGCCCGTGGCGGTCAGGTCGACGATCGCCTCGACGAGGCCGGTCAGCGGCGCGAGCTCGACCGAGCCCTTGACCTCGACGATCTCGGCCTGGCGGCCCGTGCGCTCGAAGTAGCGCGCGGCGATCTTCGGGTACTTCGTCGCGACGCGCATGACGCCGAGGCGGCGCGAGCGCCTCGGCCGCCGGGTCGGCTCCCCGTCGACGCTGGCGAGGACCATCCGGCACGCGCCCGAAGCCGAGGTCGAGCCAGCTCGTAGACGTCGCGCTCGGACTGCTCCATGAGCACGTCCTTGCCCGACGATCCCGAGGTCGGCGGCGCCGGCCTCGACGTAGGTCGGGACGTCGGAGGGCCGCATGGTCACGATGCCCGCGTCCTCGAACAGGAGCTTGCGGTCGTTGCCGCGCACCTCTGCGGTGTCGATGCCGAGGCCGTCGAGCACGTCGAGCGTGCCGCCGAGCAGCGCGCCGCGCGGGACGGCGATGGTCGAGCGCCGGCGCGGCTCATCGCCGCCTCCCCGCGCAGCGCGATGTGCAGCCGCTCGACGTTGAGCGCCCAGCCGACGGCGGGCAGCGGGCGCCCGAAGCGGCCGAGCAGGTCGTCGTAGCGCCCGCCGCCGCCGAGCGGCGCGCCGAGGGCCGGGTCGTAGACCTCGAACACCGCGCCCGTGTAGTAGCCGAGCGAGCGCGCGAGGCCGAGGTCGAGGATGACGCGGTCGCGCGACGCGCCGCGGGCAGCAGCGCGAGCAGCGCGCGCAGGCCGCTCGGCGGTCTCCTCGAGCCCGTCGAGCACCTCCGGGCCGCCGCGGCGCTGCGGCAGCCCGATCAGGAAGTCGCGCGGCGTCGTCGTCGAGGCCGAGCGCCGCCGACCTCGCGCTCGAGGCCGACGAAGTCGCGCGTGGCGAGCTCGTGCAGGAGCGGGCCGCGGGCCTCGTCGCTCGACGCCGGCGGCGTCGAGCAGGCGCGGGGAAGAGCGTCGCGTCGCCGAGCGCCGATCCGGTAGCCCGGCAGCCCGGCGGCGTCGAGCGCGGCGGCAGAGCACGGTGAGCGCCTCGACCGTCCCCTCGGGCGCGGGCGCGCCGACGAGCTCGATGCCCGCCTGCAGGAACTCGCGCGGCTGGCCGCGCTGCGGGCGGACGCCGCGGTAGGCGTGGGCGAGGTAGGACAGAAGCGCAGCGGCGGCTCGGCCTGGCGCGTAGCGCGTGGCCACGAGGCGGGCGATCGGCACGGTCATGTCCGAGCGCAGCACGAGCACGTCGCCCTGCTCGTCGAAGAGCCGGTAGACGGGCAGCGCGTCGCCCACGTCGGCCGCGCGACAGCGTGCTCCTCGTACTCGAGCGCGGGCGTGGCGACCTCGCCGTAGCCGGCCTCGTCGAACGCGCCGCGGACGCGTCGGTGATCGCGCGCAGCTCGCGCATCTCGTCCGGCAGCACGTCGCGCGTGCCGGAGGGCAGCCGGTGGATCACGCGACCGGCGGGCTCGGTGGCGACGCGCTCGATGCGCGCGCCCAGCTCCCGCAGGCGCTCGTCGATCCGCTCGTAGCCGCGGTCGATCTGGCCGGATGTTGCCGATCTCGGTCTCGCCCTCGGCGCAGCACGCGGCGATGACCATGGCCATGCCCGGCGCGGATGTCCGGCGACTCGACGCGCTGGGCCGCGCAGCCGCGCGGGGCCGGTGACGATCGCGCGGTGCGGGTCGCAGAGGACGATGTCCGCGCCCATCGAGACGAGCTTGTCGGTGAAGATCAGGCGGTTCTCGAACATCCACTCGTGGATGAGGACCGAGCCGTCGCACTGGGTGGCCAGGGCGATGGCGATCGACGTCAGGTCGGCCGGGAAGGCGGGCCACGGGCCGTCCTGGATCTTGCTCTTGAACTCGCCGACGTCGCGCTGCGACGACGCAGCTTCTGCCCGCCGGGCACGACGACGTCGGCGCCGTCGAGCTCGGAGTGCGAGCCCGAGGCGGCGGAAGACGAGGCGGATCATCCGCAGGTCGTCGGGGACGGTGTCCTTGATGCGGATCTCGCCGCCGGTCACGCCGGCGAGGGCCATGAACGTGCCGATCTCGATGTGGTCGGCCGAGACGGTGTGGTCGCAGCCGCCGAGGCGGTCCTGGCCCGTGCGACTCGTCATCACGTTCGAGCCGATGCCGGTCGATGCGGGCGCCCATGGCCACGAGCATCCGCGCCAGGTCCTGGACGTGCGGCTCGCAGGCGGCGTTGCCGATCGATCGTCGTGCCCGGGCGTCAGCGCGGCGGCCATGAGCGCGTTCTCGGTCGCCATGACGCGACGGCTCGTCCATGAAGAACTCGCCGGCGCGCAGGCCGCTCGGGGCGCTGAGCACGATGTCGCGCCCGGCGCTGATCTCGGCGCCGAGGGCGCGGAAGGCGTCGAGGTGCGGATCGAGGCGCCGGCGGCCGATGACGTCGCCGCCCGGCGGGGGCATGACGGCGCGGCCGAAGCGGGCGAGCAGCGGGCCGGCGAGCAGGAAGGAGGCGCGGATGCGCTCGGACAGGTCGCGGTCGACGCTCTCGGCGGCCAGGTCGGCCGCCTCGAGCGTCGACCTCGTTCTCGCCGGGCCAGTCGGCGCGGACGCCGAGGTCGCGCGATCAGCGCGAGCATCGCCTCGACGTCGCGGATGCGCGGGACGTTGCGCACGACGACCTCCTCCTCGGTGAGGAGCGCGGCGGCGAGGATGGGCAGGGCGCCGTTCTTGTTTCCGGCAGGCACCACGGTGCCCGAGAGCGGCACGCCGCCTTCGATGACGAACTTCTCCATGAGGGACTCCGGGGCTCGACGAGAAGGCCTGGCGTCCGGCGAGCGCGGGCTAGGGTAACAGCCATGTCGACGCTTCCTTCGCGGGAGGACGGCCTGGGACCTCCTGTGCGAGTGGACGGAATCGGACTCGCTTGCGCCGCCACATGCTCGCCGTCGAGGCGGCCATGCGCGCCTACGCGCGGCAGCGACGGCGAGGACGAGGAGCTGTGGGGCCTGACCGGTCTGCTCCACGACATGGACTACGAGCGCTACCCGGACCTCGAGACCGGCCATCCGCGGATGGCGCATGGCGGAGCTCGAAGCGCGCGGCTACCCGCCGGAGCTCGTCCGCGGCCATCGCCTCGCACGCCGACTTCCTCGGCGTCTCGCGCGACTCGCCGATGGAGAAGACGCTGTTCGCCGTCGACGAGCTGTGCGGCTTCATCCTCGCCGTCGCCTACGTCCGCCCTGAGGGGCTCGAGGGCATGACGCCGAAGTCGGTCAAGAAGAAGCTCAAGCAGCCCTCGTTCGCCGCCGCGGTCCACCGCGACGAGCTGCGGGGGGGCGCGGAGGAGCTCGGCGTCGACTTCGACGAGCACCTCGCCTTCGTCATCGCGGCCCTGCAGGCCGCGTCGCACGACGTCCTGCCCGCCTCCTGACCGCCGTGCCGACATCGGCGCCGCCCGAGCGCGGGCGGGAGCTCTACCGGCGCCTGCTGCGCCGCGCCGGGCGTCGCGCCGGCTCGTGCTCGGCGCCCTCGTCGGCCGGCTCCCGCTGGGGATGCTGACGGTCGGGCTCGTCCTGCTCGTGCAGCGCCAGACGGGCTCCTTCGCGATCGCCGGCCTCGTCGACGGCGCTCTTCGCGCTCGGCCTCGGCCTCGGCGCCCGCGTGCTCGGCCGGCGCGGTCGACCGCCTCGGCCAGGCCGCGGTCCTCCTGCCTCGGCCGCGCTGCTCTCGGCCGCCGCGCTCGGGCTGCTCGTCGTGCTCGCGCGCATGGAGCGCGCCCCGCGGCGTCCTGTGCCGCGCTCGGCGTCGTCGCCGGCGCCTCGATGCCCCCGCTGTCGAGCTCGCATGCGCGCGCTGTGGCCGGCGCTCGCGGAGCGGCGCCGGGGTGCCCGTCGAGCTCGGCCTTCGCCTTCGAGAGCGTGATGGTCGAGGGCGTTCTTCATCCTCGGCCCGCTCATCGCCGGCGCCCTCGTGGCGCTCGCCTCGCCCGCCGTCGCGGTCCTGGCCGCCGCGGGCTCGCTCGCTGACTCGGCGCGGTCGTGCTTCGCCACGTCGAGCACGTCCCGGGCTGGGCGCCCGGCGAGCCGAGACGCCGGGCATCGCTCCTGGGCCCGCTGCGCTCCGACCGCCGTGCTCCGGTCCTGCTGTCCGTCACCCTCCCGTCGGCCTGGCCTTCGGGGTCCTCTGCGCTCGCGCTGCCGAGCTTCGCCGTGCGACGCCGGCGCGCCCGGGCGCGACCGGGCGTGCTGTGGGCCGTGCAGGCGATCGGCAGCGCCGTCGGCGGGCTGTGGGCCGGCGCGCGGGTCTGGAACGCTGTCGGTCGAGCGCCGCTACGCGCTCTTCGCCACCGCCTTCGCCGTCGGCCTGGCGCCCGCTCGCGCTGGCCAACGACCTCGTGGCGCTCGGCGTGCTGATCGCGCTCGGCGGCCTCGCCCTGGCCCCCGTGACCGCCGTCGGCTACGAGCTGATCGACCGGGCCGCCCCGCCGGGCACCTCGACCGAGACGTTCTCCTGGGTGCATCACGGCCAACGTCGGCGGCGCCGCGCTCGGCTCGGCCCTCGGCGGCGGGATCGTCCAGCACCACGGCGCCGACGCGGGCTTCCTCGTCGCGATGGGCGCCGCCCTGGTCGCGGCGGCGATCGCCTGGGCCGGGCAGCGCACGCTCGGCCGCGGCTCGGCCGCCTAGCCGCCTAGCGCCAGCGGCCCCCGGCGCGCGCCCAGGCGCCGAGGTGCTCGACCGAGCAGAAGGCGTCGGGGATCCGGTGCTCGCCGCGGTGGCGCACGAGCAGCACGCGGCGGTCCCCGGCCGGCTCGCCGCAGTGGGCGCAGACGCTCGAGGTCGGGGTCCTCGGGCGACGCCGTCGGGCAGCGTCCCCGCGTCCCAGTGCGGCGCCCTGGATCGCCCAGGGCACGACGTGCTCGAGGCGGCAGAACGACGGCGCAGGCGCTCGCCCTCGGGCTCCGCCGCGCGAAAGCCGTCGTCGGCGTCGACGCCGACCCCGCACCAGGAGCACTGCGGCCGCTCATCCGCGGCGACGTTACCGGTCGTATCGTGGGTCCGCGCGTGCCGGAAACGTTGTCGATCACGGTCCTCGAGGGCGACGAGACCGGGCAGGAGCTGCTCGAGCAGGCCCTCCGGGTGCTCGACCCCGAGGTCCTCGGCCTCGAGCTCGAGCTCGACCGCTACGATCTCTCCCTCGACAACCGGCGCGAGACCGACAACGAGGTCGTCCACGAGGCGGCCGCGTCGATGCGCGAGGGCGGGCTTCGGGCTCAAGGCGGCGACGATCACGCCCGAGGGCAAGGACGACGTCGGCTCGCCCAACCGCATCCTGCGCGAGGAGGTCGACGGCAAGGTCATCGTCCGCACCGGCCGCCGGATCCCCGGCGTCGACGCCGATCGGCGGCGTCCACAACCCGATCTCCGATCGTGCGCATGGCCGTCGAGGACGCCTACGGCGCCGAGCAGTGGCGCGAGGGCGACGAGGGCGCGCCCGACGAGGTCGCCTTCCGCACCGAGCGGATCACCCGCTCGACGTGCCGCGCCGTGGCCGAGTACGCCTTCCGCACGGCCGAGGCGATGAAGGGCAAGGTCTACGGCGGCCCGAAGTGGACGGTCTCGCCCGTCTACGAGGGGATGCTCAAGGAGGAGATGGACGCGGCGGCCGAGCGCCACGAGGACGTCGACTACCAGCCGGTGCTCATCGACGCGACCTACGCGGGGCTGATCACCGGCGCCGGCCGACGGCACGCTGGTCATCCCGTCGCTCAACCGCGACGGCGACTGCCTCTCCGACCTCGTGCATGCCGATGTTCGGCTCGATCGCCGGCGCCGAGTCGGTCCTGCTGTCCTTCGACGACGACTACGAGACGACGTGGCGATGGCCGAGGCCCCGCACGGCACCGCGCCCGCGCTCGAGGGCAAGGACCTCGCCAACCCGATGGCGATGATCCTGGCCTGCGGCGCGCTGCTGCACTACGCGGGCGACGGCGGGCCGAGGACGGCGACCGCGAGGCCTCGCGCGCGATCTACGAGAGCGTGCTCGAGGCGAGCGCGGCCGGCGTGCGGACGCCCGACCTCGGCGGCCACGCCGGCACGACGGAGTTCACCGACCGACGTCATCGGGCGCGATCAAGACGAAGCTCGAGGTCTGGGGCGCAGCTGTAGCCGTACGGGCGGAACTGCTCGAGGCGCCGCGCGGACCGTCCGGGATGGCGTCTTCGCCCGGCGTCGCGAGGTCGACGAAGACGTGGCGCAGCTCGCCGTCGACGATCGGCTCGCCGGCCCGCGTGATCGTCGATCGCCATGCGCAGGCTCGTCGTGCCGAGATGGGCGATCGCGACGGCCGATGTCGAGCTCGTCGTCGAAGCCGGCCGACGCGCGGTAGCGGCAGCCGCCTCGGCGACGACGAGGTCGACGCCCGGTCGCGTCATCGCCCGGTAGCCGCCGGGCAGCGCCTCGCGCCACAGCTCGGTCAGCGCGATGTCGAAAAACGCGAGGTAGTGGGCGTTGAAGACGATCCCCTGCGGGTCACACTCTCCATAACGAACCCGGAGGCGGTGCGTGAACGGGGCGGTCATCGAGCGCGAACCGTAGCGGTGCAAGATCCCGTGCAGCCCCTCGCTTCCGTCCGCCCCGCCACATACGCTTGCGAACAGATGTTCCCCTCTGCCTCAACCCGCCTGCGCACCTGGGCCACGACGGCGGTCGACGTCGCCGACGCGATCTTGACCGCGCAGCCGCCGGAGCCCGAGCACACCGCCACGCCGGACCTCCACGCGGCCGTGCACCACGGCTCGCGCCCGGCCACCCCCGCCGCTCGTCGGCGTCGCCGTCCGAGCCCCGCCGCCCCCACCTCGGCGTCGGCCTGCACCATGCCGCTGCGCCCGGCCGCGGACCGCGTTCGCGGCGCCGCCGCTCCGCGCTGAGCTCAACCGCGGCGTCGAGACGCAGCCGGCCGAGCACGAAGCCGAGGATCCGGACGTCCGTCTCGAGCCCGAGGGCGTGCGGCGAGGCGGGCGCGTCGGCCGAGAGCCGCAGCCGGACCGTGCGCTGGCCGGGCCGCACGGGCAGGGTCGCCGAACGCCAGCCGCCCGGGTTCGCCGCGGTGAACGTCCACCGCGCGACGGGCCGCCGGCCCAGGAACGCGCGCACCCGCAGCCGCGGGCGCGCCGGGCACAGGGTCGGCGCGAGCAGGAGGCTCAGCGCGAGCGGCCCGGGCGCCGGGGCGGCCAGTGGCAGGACGAGATCCCCGTGGCGCCCGTGGCTCCATGTGCCGTGATCCTCCGGCGCGCACCAGCCGGCGCCCAGGTGCCCCGCCCCGCCGTCGGCGCCCTCGGCCAGCACGAGCTCGCGTCCCAGCGCGAGGGGCGGCACCCCGCCTGCGCCGGGCCGGCGCCGCCAGCCGAGCTCGCCGCGCACGAACGCGCCGGCCGCCCGCGGGCCGGGGCGCCGGCCGGGCTCGACGCGGCGGCGGACGTGCGCCATCCAGGCGTCGGCCGAGCGCTCGACGCGGCGCAGCGGCCGAGTCGCGGCTCCGGCCGGCCGCGGGGCGCGCAGCTCGATCCGCTCCGACCGAGGGATCCGGCGGCCCCGCATCCGCGCCAGCGCGGCCGGATCGACGCCCAGCGCGCCGATCGACGTCGCGTAGTCGAGCGCCTGAAGCGTCGGCTGCAGGAGCCGGTGGGCCCGCGCCGCGGCGAGGATGGACTCCCAGTCGAGACCGGCGGGGGCGCTTCGCTCGAGCAGGGCGACGTCGGTGATCCAGCGCACGGGGATGTCGCGCGACCACATGGTCGCGTGGGCGATCGCCTGGAGCGCGAGGTCCTCGCGGACGGGGATCAGGCACGGGACGTCGCGCAGGCGCCCGAGGACGGCGCGCGCGAACCACGCGTCGGTGGCCGCGGGGTGCGGCACGCGGTGCGCCCAGGCCCAGTGCAGGTCGACCTGTCCGTCCTGCGCGTCGTGGAAGTTGTAGCCGGGAAGGTCCTCGTAGATCCGACTGCGGCGCGCGTCGGCGGGAAAGCCGTCGGCCACGAAGCCCACGCCGCGCAAGGCCTCGACGGCGCGGGGGGCGTCCGTGCGCGCCACCAGCAGGTCGAGATCGTCCATCGGGCGCTCGCGCGCGTCCAGGCCGGCGTGGATGCTGACCGCCGCGCCCTTCGTGAGCAGGACGGGCACGTCTGCGCCCTGGAGGGCCGCGAGGGCGGGCAGCGTGCGGGTGACGAGGTGCTGGGTCTTCAGCCATGTGAAGCGGGTCACCCGTCGCAGCTGCTCGGCCAGGCCGGGCGGCCCCTCCCCCAGGTCGTCGCGTCGGGCGAGCAACGGCAGCATGCGCAGCGTCCCGTAGTCGAGCGCCTGCACGTCGACCCGGCGGCTCCACTCGGCGAAGGCCGGCCGGGCGATCGCCGGCTCGGCCAGGGCGGCCCGCACGAGCGTCTCATGCCCGGGCGCGGCGCGCATCGCGCTCATGAGCTCGCCCGGTGGCGCTGGATGGCCAGGAACGCGGCACGGGCGTAGCCGGCGCGGATGTCGTCGCGCAGGGAGGCGTTGTCCCCGTGGATGCGCCTCAGCACGGCGAGCTCGGGCAGCTGGGCCCAGCGAAGACCGAGCTCCCCGGCTCGCCGCATCCAGTCGGGGAAGTCGCCGAGGCGCAGGTCCGGGTCGAGCAGCCCGACCCGGTCGAAGGCCTCTCGGCGGGCGCTCATGGCCGCCATGCGCGGCGCCGCGGCGGCCACGGCCGGAGCCGTCAGGCGACCGCCGAGCTCGTCGCGGCGGTCGGGCGAGACGAAGTTCCGCACCGCGCCGAAGACCATCGCCAGGCCCGGATCCTCGTCGAGCGCGGCGAGCTGGCGCTCGAAGCGTTCGGGCGGCGCGAGGTCGTCGCCGTCGAGGAACGTCAGCATGTCGCCGCGCGCGGCGACGATCCCCGCGTTGCGCGCGGCGGGCGCCCCCTCGTGCGCGCGGCGCAGCACGGTCACGCCGGGAAAGCCGGCGGCGATCGCGGCCGAGCCGTCCGTCGAGCCGTCGTCGACGACCACGATCTCGTCCGGCGGTCGGGTCTGGGCGATGAGGCTGGCCAGCGCCGCGCCCAGGTAGCGCTCGCCGTCGCGCACGGCGACGATCGCCGACAGGCTCACGGCGCCTGCTCCCGGCGCCGCACGATCGAGTCGCGCAGCGCCTTGACCAGGGTGGCGTTGCGGGCGTCGAGGTCGCGCGTCAGGCTGCCCGCCCGCTGGCGGTAGTGGTAGACGACGTCGTCGACTCGCACGATCGGCGCGCCGGCCTCTTGAGCCCGCATGATCCAGTCGACGTCCTCGGCCAGGCGCCGTCCTCGTCGAAGCGGCCGACGCGGTCGAAGGCCTCGCGGCGCAGCAGCAGCGTCGGCATCGAGAACGCGTGGAAGAGCCGGTCGTGGAACACGAGCGGGCCCTCCGGAGGGCCCTTGACGACGACCATCTGCCCGCCGGCGGCGATCGCCTCGGGGTGGGCGTCGAGGGCCACCCGCCGCGGGTCTGGCGTCTCGGCGGCCCACACGTCATCGGCGTCGAGGAATCCCACGAGCTCGCCCCGGGCGGCGTCGACCCCGCGTTGCGCGCGGCGGCCACGCCCCGGGGCGGCTGACGGACGACGCGGACGGGGGCGCCGAAGGCCGCGGCGACGTCGCCCGAGCCGTCCGTCGATCCGTCGTCGACGACGACGATCTCGAGCAGGCCCGCGGCGCGCTCGAGCACGCTCCTGATCGCCGCGCCGAGGTACTCCGCGCAGTCGCGGACGGGGACGATCACGCTCAGGTCACCGCCGCTCATGTCATCGCCTCGACGAGGCCCCGCACGGCGGAATGGACCTCGTCGAGGTCCTCGCTGAGCCCGAGCTCGTAGACCGGCAGGGCGCGCGCCATCGCGGAGAGCGCGCGAACGGCCGTCCCGCGCTGGGCGGGAGGCAGGAAGAAGGTCGCCGAGGCCAGCGCGACGAGCGCGCCCCCGGGCGGGGCCGGGCGCAGACCCGGCGTGGCGCCGAGGCGCGGCAGGACCACGGCGCCGAGCGTCTGGGCCTCGGCGCACCGCGACGCCAGCTCGCCGTCGAGCGGGACGAGCAGCTTGTCGAGGACGCGGCCGCGCGCGCGAGCGGCGAGCTCGGGCAGGCGCCGGCGGCCGTCCTCGGTCAGCTTGGCGTAGGCGTAGAGCGCATGGGCCACGGCGGGCGGCCCCGGGTCGAGCAGGCAATGGTCATCGCCGACGAGCTCCATCCCCCGCTCGAGGCAGGCGAGGACCGTCGTCGACTTGCCGGCGCCGCCCATCCCCGCCACGAGCACGCCGACGCCGCCGGAGCCGACGACCGCACCGTGCACCGGCAGCAGCGGCGGCTCGCCGAGCGCCCACGAGAACAGGTTGCGCGCGAGCGCGCCGAACTCGTGCTCGGGGAGCAGCGTGGGATCGCGCGCCCAGACGACGCCCGTGGCGTCGGCCCCGACGGCGAGAACATGCTGCTCGAGCTGGTAGGCGGCGTGCAGGCCGGGCTCGATGCCTGCGATGCCGTCGAGCTGGCCGTAGTCACCGGCGCCCCACGGCGGCGGAGGCAACGGACGCTCGGCGACGCCGTCGTGGAGGGCGAGCACGGTGGCGACGGGCGGTTCGCCGCCGTCGGCCGGCCCGAAGCGCGGGCCGTACGGAGCGATCAGCCGCTCGGTGAACGCCCCGGCCGGGCCGTGCACGCGGATCCGCCGCCCCGCGAGGACCAGATCGCCCTCGAGCGTCGCACCGGCCGCGGCCAGAGACTCCTCGGCGCGCGCAGCGGCCTCGGCGGCGAACGCCCTGAGGCCGCTCAGGCGCTCGGCGGTGCCGGTGCCGCCGGCCACCCGGTGCCGTCGAGGTCGATGTCGTGGATCGGATCGGCAGCCAGCAGCTCCGACATGTCGGTGAAGACCTCGAGACCTGGAACCGGCGCGTCTGCGTCCAACTCGACCGCGGCGCTCGGCGCCTCGCCGTGCACGAGCTCCTCCTCGACCAGGCGCCTGACGAATCCCGCGGTGACGCCACGGGCGGCCTCGACGTCGACGTCGGCGCTGCGGGCGTAGGCCTCCGTCGCGCCATCGAGCCCGCGCCCGCCGGCCAGCGCGGACCAGATCTCGCTCGCGAGACCGTCGAGCGCGTAGTAGCGCCCGGTCTGGAGCTGCACGATCACCGTCTCCTCGCCGAAGACCTCGGCGATGGAATCGCGGAGATTCGCCTGGAGCTTCACCGGCTCGGACACGGCGCGCATCCTACCGGCATACGGCGCGTTGGAGGCGTTAACGAAAACGAGCCGCCCGAGGGCGGCTCGTGAAGGTAAACCGGCGGCGTCCTACTCTCCCAGGCCCGTGAAGGCCAAGTACCATCGGCGCTGAGGGGCTTAACTGCTCTGTTCGGAATGGGAAGAGGTGTTTCCCCCTCGCAATAGCCACCGGAAAGGGTCGAGAGACTCTCTCCGCGGGCCTTCAAAATCACACAGCGCGCCAATATCACGGGCATCAAAAAATCCGTCAAGCCCTCGACCCATTAGTACCGGTCTCCTTCACGCATTACTGCGCTTCCAGATCTGGCCTATCAACCTGATGGTCTATCAGGGGTCTTACCCTCTCGAAGAGGTGGGAGAGCTTATCTCGAGGACGGCTTCCCGCTTAGATGCCTTCAGCGGTTATCCAGTCCGCACGTAGCTAACCTGCGGTGCCCTTGGCAGGACAACAGATACACCAGAGGTGCGTCCATCCCGGTCCTCTCGTACTAGGGACAGATCCTCTCAACTCTCCAACGCCCACGGCAGATAGGGACCGAACTGTCTCACGACGTTCTGAACCCAGCTCGCGTACCGCTTTAATGGGCGAACAGCCCAACCCTTGGGACCTACTTCAGCCCCAGGATGCGACGAGCCGACATCGAGGTGCCAAACCGAGCCGTCGATGTGGACTCTTGGGCTCGATAAGCCTGTTATCCCCGGAGTACCTTTTATCCGTTGAGCGACGGCGCTTCCACTTGCTACCGCCGGATCACTAAGGCCTGCTTTCGCACCTGCTCGACCTGTCGGTCTCGCAGTCAAGCTCCCTTGCTGCCTTTACACTCTACGCACGATTTCCGACCGTGCTGAGGGAACCATTGCGCGCCTCCGTTACATTTTGGGAGGCGACCGCCCCAGTCAAACTACCCACCTGGCACTGTTCACGGCCCCGATAAGGGCGCCGAGTTAGAAGCCCAGAACATCAAGGGTGGTATCTCAAAGTTGGCTCCACCCCAGCCGCAGCCGGGGTTTCCTAGCCTCCCACCTATTCTGAGCGAAATGCACCGAACTCCAATACCAGGTTGTAGTAAAGGTTCACGGGGTCTTTCCGTCTAGCCGCGGGTACTCGGCATCTTCACCGAGACTGCAATTTCACCGAGCCCATCGTTGAGACAGCGCCCAAGTCGTTACGCCATTCGTGCAGGTCGGAACTTACCCGACAAGGAATTTCGCTACCTTAGGACCGTTATAGTTACGGCCGCCGTTTACCGGGGCTTAGCTTCGGTGCTTCGGGGCGAACCCCTAACACCTCCACGTAACCTTCCGGCACCGGGCAGGCGTCAGCCCCTATACGTCGTCTTTCGACTTAGCAGAGACCTGTGTTTTTGGTAAACAGTCGCTTGGGCCAATTCACTGCGGCCTCCTCGGGCTCCAGACGCGAAGTCCTTCACCCTACTGAGGCGCTCCTTATCCCGAAGTTACGGAGCGATTTTGCCGAGTTCCTTAACGATGGTTATCTCGATCACCTTAGTATTCTCTACTTGCGCACCTGTGTCGGTTTTGGTACGGGCACGTGCACCCTCCCTAGAGGCTTTTCTCGGAGGCATGGCGTCAGGGACTCGCCGGCTCGTGAGCCAGCTGGCATCGCAGTCTCGGGTTATGCGGCTCCGGATTTGCCTAGAGCCACCCCTACACGCTTACCCCAGGACGACCATCGCCTGGGATCCCTTAGCCTTCCTCGTCCCCCCATCGGTGATAACGGTTGCGACGTGGTACGGGAATATCAACCCGTTGGCCATCGGCTACGCCTTGCGGCCTCGCCTTAGGTCCCGACTAACCCTGAGCAGACGAACTTTACTCAGGAATCCTTACGCAATCGGTGGACAGGATTCTCACCTGTCTTTCGTTACTCATGCCGACATTCTCACTTCCCAGGTCTCCACAACTCGCTTCCGCGGCTGCTTCACGGTCCTGGGAACGCTCTCCTACCGCGCGAATTGATCCGAAGATCGCATCACACCCGCAGCTTCGGTGACTAGCTTGAGCCCCGTTACATTTTCCGCGCCCGAACACTTGACCAGTGAGCTGTTACGCACTCTTTCAAGGGTGGCTGCCTCTAAGCCAACCTCCTGGTTGTCTCGGCATTCGGACATCGTTTCCCACTTAGCTAGTACTTAGGGACCTTAGCTGGCGGTCTGGGCTGTTTCCCTTTTGACGCTGAAGTTTATCCCCCAGCAACTGACTCCCGGAGTAGACGGATTGGTCTTCGGAGTTTGCCTGACGTCGGTAACCTGGTAGGGCCCCTAGGCCAAACAGTAGCTCTACGGCCAAAACGCAATTTATCCGAGGCTATACCTAAATATATTTCGGAGAGAACCAGATATCACTGAGCTTGATTAGCCTTTCACTCCGACCCACAGGTCATCCGCCCAGTTTTCAACCTAGGTCGGTTCGGTCCTCCACGAGGTCTTACCCCCGCTTCAACCTGCCCATGGGTAGCTCGCTCAGCTTCGGGTCTGCCGCCTGCGACTATGACGCCCTGTTAGGACTCGCTTTCGCTATGGCTCCGCTCATCGCTTAACCTTGCCACAGACGAGCAACTCGTCGGCTCGTTATGCAAAAAGCACGCGGTCACATCACGAGGATGCTCCCACCGCTTGTAGGCACGCGGTTTCAGATACTATTTCACTCCCCTTCAGGGGTACTTTTCACCTTTCCCTCACGGTACTAGTCCGCTATCGGTCACCTGGGAGTACTTAGCCTTGGAGGGTGGTCCCCCCGAATTCAGTCCGCGTTTCACGGGTGCGGACTTACTCAGGAACACGATCGCAAGTCCAGCTCGTTTCGACTACGGGACGGTTGCCCTCTGTGGTGCGCGGTTCCACGCGCTTCGTCTACGAGTTGGATTTCTAACTCACGCCGTGCGAGCCACCGCACGGACACGTGTCCTATGACCCCCGATACGCAACGCGTGGCCGCTTACACGCATCGGGTTTAGGCTGATCCCCTTTCGCTCGCCACTACTCAGGGAGTCTCTGTTGATTTCCTTTCCTCGGGGTACTGAGATGTTTCACTTCCCCCGCTTGCTTCCGCCGCGCCTATGTGTTCAGCGCGGGGTAACGCCGCATTACCAGCGTTGGGTTGCCCCATTCGGGAATCCACGGGTCAGAGGCCATTCAACGCCTAACCGTGGCTTATCGCAGTCGTTCACGCCCTTCATCAGCTCCAGGTGCCAAGGCATCCACCGTGTGCCCTTACTATCTTGACGGTGATCACGCCTCCGGCCGGCTCGAGAGCCTTTCGGAGGCAGTGGTGATACCCGTTGATCGGATCCGCCAGGATCCGATCGTTGGAAAGACTGGACCTACGTAAGGAGGTCCAGTCTCGATATTGGCTGCTGTGCGATTTTCAAGGTCCGCGGAGAGCGCCGGCGGGTTCTCCGCCGGGCGGTCTCTCAAAACTCAACAGCGCGGACGCCTCGGTATGAGGCGCCTCAGGTTCGGTCGACATTCCTAAAGGCCGGGGCCGGATCTGATCCCGCACGGCCCAGCCGTGAAATGCGGCCGGCTGGTAGCGGGGAGATGCGGCTCCCGGTGCTCCCTGGTTGAAGGGAGCTCCCTAGAAAGGAGGTGATCCAGCCGCAGCTTCCGCTACGGCTACCTTGTTACGACTTCACCCCAGTCACGGGCCCCACCTTCGACGGCTGCCTCCCAAAAGGGTTAGCCCACCGGCTTCGGGTGTTGCCCACTCCCGTGGTGTGACGGGCGGTGTGTACAAGGCCCGGGAACGTATTCACCGCGGCAATGCTGATCCGCGATTACTAGCAACTCCACCTTCATGCAGGCGGGTTTCAGCCTGCAATCCGAACCGAGACGCGCTTTGAGGGATTCGCTCCACCTCGCGGTATCGCAGCCCTCTGTACGCGCCAATGTAGCACGTGTGTAGCCCTGGACATAAGGGGCATGATGACTTGACGTCATCCCCACCTTCCTCCGGTTTGTCACCGGCAGTCTCGCATGAGTCCCCAACTAAATGCTGGCAACATGCGACGGGGGTTGCGCTCGTTGCGGGACTTAACCCAACATCTCACGACACGAGCTGACGACAGCCATGCACCACCTGTGAACCTGCCCCGAAGGGAAGCCGTGTTTCCACGGCGGTCAGGCACATGTCAAACCCAGGTAAGGTTCTTCGCGTTGCGTCGAATTAAACCACATGCTCCGCTGCTTGTGCGGGCCCCCGTCAATTCCTTTGAGTTTTAGCCTTGCGGCCGTACTCCCCAGGCGGGGCACTTAATGCGTTAGCGACGGCACGGGAGGAGTCGACACCTCCCACACCTAGTGCCCATCGTTTACGGCGTGGACTACCAGGGTATCTAATCCTGTTTGCTCCCCACGCTTTCGCGTCTCAGCGTCAGTACCGTCCCAGCGAGCTGCCTTCGCCATTGGTGTTCCTCCTGATATCTGCGCATTTCACCGCTACACCAGGAATTCCACTCGCCCCTTCCGGACTCTAGCTCGACAGTATCCGCCCGCCTCCCGGGGTTGAGCCCCGGGCTTTCAGAGCGGACTGATCGAGCCGCCTACACGCGCTTTACGCCCAATGATTCCGGACAACGCTTGCCCCCTACGTATTACCGCGGCTGCTGGCACGTAGTTAGCCGGGGCTTCTTATGAAGGTACCGTCACGCGGAACAGCTATTAACTGTCCGAGCTTCGTCCCTCCTGAAAGGGGTTTACAACCCGAAGGCCGTCTTCCCCCACGCGGCGTTGCTGCGTCACGCTTTCGCGCATTGCGCAAGATTCCCCACTGCTGCCTCCCGTAGGAGTCTGGGCCGTGTCTCAGTCCCAGTGTGGCTGATCGTCCTCTCAGACCAGCTACCCATCGAAGCCTTGGTGAGCCGTTACCTCACCAACAAGCTAATGGGCCGCGGGCCGATCCCAATGCGGAAGCCGAAGCTACCTTTACACCTGGGCCTTGAAGCTCAGGGGCACATACGGTATTAGCCCGAGTTTCCTCGGGTTGTCCCGTTCATCGGGGCACGTTACCCACGTGTTACTCACCCGTTCGCGGCTCTGCCCCAGGGGCAAGCCCCTGGTTCGTCGCTCCACTTGCATGTGTTAAGCACGCCGCCAGCGTTCGTCCTGAGCCAGGATCAAACTCTCCGTGAAGAACTTCATCATCAGAGAGTGTCATACGTCCACGGAGCGCCGGCCTGATGAGACCGGGTCCGTTTGGGTTGGTGTCGCCGTACACAGAGGCGGTCACCGGACGCAGACGGGGTACTACTAATTTTCTGCTCAGCCGCGCTCCTGCCATCGCAAGCGATGACGAGCGCGGTCGAACCTGGACACACTCCTCGGCCATCTGAGGCCGAGAGTGCACGCGCTGTTGAGTTTTCAAAGACCGCCGTGCCCTCCGGGCGTCCGGGGTTTCCGGAGGCCTGAGCACGCGGATCCAACGTGGATCCGAGCGGACCGGAGAGTATAGCCCTCCGGGGCGGGCCCGGGAAGGGCCGCGCGGAGGAACACTGTAGCCGTCCGGCGGCCCCGGTCCGGCGGGGATTTCCCCGGTCGCGTCAGGCGTCGACGGCGACGCGGGCAAAGCGCCGCTTGCCGACCTGCAGAACCCGCCCGTCCACCGTGTCCGCGGGGATGTCCAGGGCCTCCACGCGGGCTCGCCGTCGAGCTTGACCGCGCCCTGCCCACGAGGCGCCGCGCCTCCGAGCTCGAGCCGCCGAAGGCCGCCACGACCAGCGCGGGCACGTGGATCGTCCCGTCCGCGGCCGGCGACGGCCACCTCGGGCATGTCCTCGGGCAGCTCGCGGGCGACGAACACCCGGTCGAAGGCGGCCTCGGCCGCCGCCGCGGCCTCGGCGCCGTGGAAGCGGGTCACGAGCGCGCGGGCGAGGGCGCGCTTGGCGTCGCGCGGCGGCTCGCTCGGCGGGGACGTCCTCGTCGAGCAGCAGCCGGTACCACTGCGGCATCGCCTCGTCGGGGAGGCTCAGCGTCTTGCCGTACATCTCCTCGGGCGGGTCGGTGACCCCGATGTAGTTGCCGACGCGACTTCGACATCTTCTTGACGCCGTCGGTCCCGACGAGGAGCGGCATGGTCATGATCACCTGCTCGGGCTTGCCGTAGGCGGTCTGGATGTCGCGGCCGAGCAGCAGGTTGAAGGTCTGGTCGGTGCCCCCGAGCTCGACGTCGGCGTCGATCGCCACCGAGTCGTAGCCCTGCAGCAGCGGGTAGAGCAGCTCGAGCAGCGAGATCGGCACGCGCGCGGCGTAGCGCTTGGCGAAGTCCTCGCGCTCGAGGATGCGGGCCACGGTCGTCGTCCGCAACAGCCGAAGAGCTCCTCGGCGCGGCATGTCGAGCCACTCGCCGTTGCGGCGCACCTCGAGGCGCTCCTCGGACGAGGATCGACAGCGCCTGCGTCGCGGAACGTCTCGGCGTTGGCGTCGATCTCCTCGCCCGAGAGCACGGGCCGCGTGGCCGAGCGCCCGCTCGGGTCTCCCACGCGCGCGGTGTAGTCCCCGACGATCAGCACGACGGTGTGCCCGAGGTCCTGGAACTCCCGCAGCTTCTGCAGCACGACCGTGAAGCCGAGGTGGATGTCGGGCGCCGTCGGGTCGATCCCGAGCTTGATCCGCAGCGGCCGGCCCTCGTCGAGCTTGGCCTGCAGGGCCCCGTCAGGGAGGCAATCGACGGTGTTTCGGGTAAGCCACGCGACGGGATCCACGAGAGGCCCGATGCTAGCCTTCGACGGGCTGCCACGCCGGCCCGGAGGGCGGGCCCTGACACGGGCTTCGCGTGGCTCTCTTCCGCTCCATGAGCGACTCGAGTCACATCCCGAAGCTCGATGCGTGGCGTCTTCGCCGCGAGCGCCGCCGACTCGGCAGGCCTCGCGTATCGCAAGCTGCGCCTGATCCTGCTGCTCTCCGGCCTGGCCGCGCTCGCGCTCGTCTCGACGGTCTTCGGGATGATGATGGCCGTCGCCAGCGACCTGCCCAAGCTCGAGAACAAGCAGGTCTTCCGGGTCCAGAACAAGCGCAACTCGATCCTGCTCGACCGCAACGGCAAGTCGCTCGGCGTCCTGACCGGCAACCAGAACGTCGTGCTCGTCGGCTACGAGGACATCGCCCCGGTCATGAAGCAGGCGATCATCGCGATCGAGGACCGGCGCTTCTACCAGAACAAGGGCTTCGACCTGCGCGGCATCGGCCGCGCGCTCGGCCGCCGACGTCACCTCGGGCCAGTCGGCCCAGGGCGGCTCGACGATCACCCAGCAGTTCGTCAAGAACCAGCTCGCCGCGCAGTCCAACCGCACCGTCTTCGAGAAGCTCCGCGAGGCCGCGCTGGCCTACCACCTGACGCGGAAGTGGCGCAAGGACAAGATCCTCACCGAGTACCTGAACTCGATCTACTTCGGCAACGGCGCCTACGGGATCGAGCAGGCCGCGCGCGTGTACTTCGGCAAGGCCCACCCCGACTGCGGCGACACGAGCAAGAACTACTGCTCGCGGCTCCTGACGCCGGTCGAGGCGGCGTCGCTCGCCGGCATGGTCTCCTCCCCCACGGGCTACGACCCGATCGCCCACCCGCAGGCCTTCGTCCACCGGCGCAACGAGGTCGTGCTCGAAGATGGTCGACCAGGGCGTGCATCAGCCGGGCCGACTACGCCCGCTACCGCACCGAGGCGCCGCCGACCGAGGACGACCTCGCGCCGCCGCCGAGCGCACCAAGGCGCCGTACTTCACCTAGCTGGGTGCGCCAGCTCATCGTCGTCCAAGCCTCGGCCGGCGCAGGCCTTCTACGGCAACTACCGCATCGAGACCTCGCTCGACCTCGAGCTCCAGAACGCGGCGCAGGCCGCGATCGACCGCCACCTCGTCCTCCCCGTCGCTGCCCTCGGCCTCGCTCGTGGCGATCGACAACAAGAGCGGCGAGGTCCGGGCGATGGTCGGCGGCCGCGACTACCAGCAGGAGCCGTTCAACCTGGCCACGCAGGGCCAGCGCCAGCCCGGCTCCTCGATCAAGCCCTTCACGCTGGCCGAGGCGCTGCAGCACGGCTACACCCCCGGCTCGACGCTCTCCTCGCGCAAGAAGCAGTTCGACGTGCCCGGGACGCACGGCAAGGAGAAGTTCGTCGTCAACAACTACGAGGGCGACTACACGCGGCTCGAACACGCTGGCCGGCGGCCTGGCCTCGTCGGACAACTCGATCTACGCCGAGCTCGGCATCAAGGTCGGGACCCGGCGGATCGCCGCCCTGGCCGAGCGGCATGGGCATCCGCACGCCGGTCTCCCACAACCTCGCGATGACCCTCGGCGGCCTCAAGCAGGGCGTCACCCCGCTCGACATGGCCCGCGCCTACACGACCTTCGCCGACGACGGGCGCAAGCCGATCGGCGGCGACGGCCTCGGCGCGCCGACGACCAGGGCCCGGTCGGCATCGACCTGATCAAGGGCTCCAACGGCGACGTCGTGGCCCGCAACAAGCCGAGCTGGCGGCGGATCCTGCCCAAGAAGGTCGCCGACGAGCTGCGGCCGATCATGCACGAGCGTCGTCACCTCGGGCACCGGCAAGCAGGCGTCCTACGGCGGCTTCGCGGCGGGCAAGACCGGCACGACCGAGAACTACGGCGACGCCTGGTTCATCGGCTACAACGAGAAGTACACGGTCGCGGTGTGGGTCGGCTACCCGCACGGGCTGAAGTCGATGAAGACCGAGTTCAACGGCGGCCCGGTCGCGGGCGGCACCTACCCGGCCCAGATCTGGCCCGACTTCATGCGCCAGGCGACGGCCGATCGACCAGCAGCGCCACCCCGACAAGACGCCGACGCTCGACGACGCCCGCCACGCCGCAGTACGCGGCGCCGAGCCAGGCCGTGCCCGCAGCAGGTCGTCCCGACCACGCCGGTCACCCCGACCGCGCCGACCCAGCACGCCGCGCCGACGCCGACGCCCACCCCGCACGCCGACCCCCACCCCGCACGCCGACGCCCACCCCGACGCCCGACGCCCACCCCGGGCACGGGCAACGGGACCGGGCGGCACGGGCGGCGGCGGGACCGGTCAGGCGCCGGGCGCCGGCACCGGCCAGTAGCGGCTAGGCCTCGACGGCGGGCCGCGGCCGGGAGACCCACGGGTCGCCGGCCGCGGCGAAGCGCCAGGGCAGCTCGACGCGCCTTGGTGATCCCGATCCGCGGCGCCGGCGACCAGCCGCGGCCGGCGCCGGCCCGGCGGGCCGCGGGCCGAGGACGATCGGCCCGGTCGTCGAGGTCGGTCGCGTTCTAGGTCAGCTCGATCCCGAGCGCCTGGGTCAGCTTGCCCGGCCCGGAGCAGAGCTCGCGCGGCTCGGCCGGCCGCGGCGCTCGCGCATCAGCTCGAGGCCGTGCGTGGGCTCGAGCGCGCGGATCAGGACGGCGGCCCCGACGCCCTCGCGGCTCGCTGACCGCGTTGAGCAGGGCGTGGATGCCGTAGGAGCGGTAGACGTAGGCGCGGCCCGGCGGGCCGAACAGCGTGCTCGTGCGCGCCGTCAGCGCCCACGTAGGCGTGGCAGGCCGGCTCGGAGTGGTGGTAGGCCTCGGTCTCGACGATGACCCGCCGGCGCCGTCGTGGTCGAGCGTGCAGCCGACGAGGTCGCGGGCCACGCGGACGACGTCGCGCGTCGTAGAAGTCCCGCGGCAGGCGCTCGGTCGCGACCGTCACGCCAGCAGCGCGCGGGCGCGCGCGAGCTGCTCCGCGCACCCGCGCGAGGCGACGTCCCGCCCTCGGAGACCTTCGACTCGAGCCAGGCGCCGCTGGCCGAGCACGCGCGCAGCACTCGTCGTCGAGCAGCTCGGAGTGGCCGAGCGAGCTCCTCGTCGGAGAAGGCCGACAGCGGCACGCCGCGCTCGACGCGAGTCGCGCACGAGGCCGGCGACGACGCCGTGGGCCTCGCGGAACGGCATCCCGCGCCTGACGAGCAGGTCGGCGAGGTCGGTGGCGGCGATCATCTCGTCGCCCGCGGCGGCCGCCATGCGCTCGCGGCGGAAGGTCAGCCCGCTCACCATCCCCGCCGCGGCCTGCAGGCAGAGGTCGAGCGTGTCGGCCGCGTCGAAGAGCGGCTCCTTGTCCTCCTGCATGTCCTTGTTGTAGGTCAGCGGCAGGCCGTGCATGACGCCGTGGAGAGCCGACGAGGTGGGCGGCGATCCGCGGCGCCTTGGCCCGCAGCAGCTCGGCCGCGTCGGGGTTCTTCTTCTGCGGCATGATCGACGAGCCCGAGGCCCAGGCGTCGTCGACGACGCAGAAGCCGAACTCCTCGGAGGACCACAGGACGATCTCGGCGCCGAGCCGGGAGAGGTGGGTCGCGCAGGTCGCCGCGGCGGACAGGAAGTCGAGGACGAAGTCGCGGTTGGAGACGGCGTCGATCGAGTTCTCGGCCGGCGCGGCGAAGCCGAGCGCCTCGGCGACCATCGCCGCGGTCGGTGTCGAAGTTCACGCCGGCCAGCGCGCCGGCGCCGAGCGGCATCCGCGCCGCGGCGGCGACGCCGACGGCCTGGAAGCGCTGCGCGGTCGCGGGCGAGCATCCACACGTAGGCGAGCAGGTGGTGGGCCAGGTAGACCGGCTGGGCGCGCTGGAGGTGCGTGTAGCCGGGCAGCGGCCAGTCCTGGTGGGCCTCGGCCTGCGTCGATCAGCGCGCGCATGGCCGCCTCGATGCGCTCGACGGCCTCGCCCGGCGTGGGCGCGGACGAACATCGCCACGTCGGTGGCGACCTGGTCGTTGCGCGAGCGCGCGGTGTGCAGCCGCCCGCCGGCCTCGCCGGCCAGCGCGGTGACGCGGCGCTCGATCGCCATGTGGATGTCCTCGTCGGCCTCCTCGAACGGGAACGTGCCCGTCGGCGAGCTCGCGCTCGACCTGGTCGAGCGCGGCGTGCAGCGCGTCGCGGTCGGCCTCGGAGATGATCCCCTGGGCGGCGAGCATGGCCGCGTGGGCGCGCGACTGCGCGAGGTCGTAGGGCGCCAGGCGCCAGTCGAAGCCCAGCGAGCGGTTGAGGGCGTGGAAGACGGGATCGGGCCCGTGCGCGAAGCGCGACACGGCCGGAGACTCTAGGCGCCGAGCTAGGCCGAGGCCCAGAGCTGGGCGACCTGCGTGCCCAGGCCGAAGCCGAGCAGGTAGAGCGAGACGCCCCAGCCCGCGTAGGCGTTGCGCGCCTGCGGGTACCAGCGCGAGTCGGGGTCGCGGCCGGCCGACCAGGCGACGGGCAGCAGGAAGGCCAGGCCGAGCACCATCAGCGCCCACGGCGTCCACTCGGCGACGAAGTAGTGCGCGTCGACCCGGAACTCCCCGGCGATGCCGCTGATCACGCGGCCGAAGAGCAGCCACGGGAGAGCCGCCGCGGCGAGGAAGCCCGCCGCGCCGACGAGCCTGGCTCGGCGCGGGTCGTGGTTCACGCCCCCAGTATGCCTCCGAGAGCCGCGGCCACACGCCCGATCTGCCCTCGGTCAGCTGGGGGAAGAACGGGCAGCGCGAGCGAGCGCGCGGCGACGTCCTCGCACACGGGGAACTCCCCGGGCCGGTGGCCGAAGCGCTCGCGGTAGAACGAGAAGAGGTGGATCGCCGGCAGGTAGGGCTTCGCGTCGATCCCCCGCTCGCGCAGGGCGACGATCGTCGCGTCGCGGTCGATGCCGCGCGGCAGCCGCACGACGTAGACGAACCACGAGCGGCGCGCGCCCGGCGTGCTCGGGCGGCGGGAGCTCGAGGCCCTCGATGTCGGCCAGCGCCTCGGCGTAGAGGGCCGGCGACGCGGGCGCGGTCGGCGAGCAGCGCGTCGAGCCGGTCGAGCTGGGCCAGGCCGATCGCGCAGGCGACGTCGGACAGGCGGTAGTTGAAGCCCAGGCGGTCGTGGTCGAGCCAGCCCATGTCGGGCGCGCGGCCCTGGTTGCGCTCGGAGTCCATCTGCGCCTTCGGCCGCCGTGCGGGGTGACGACGATCGCCGCCCTCCCCCGTGGTCATCTGCTTGTTGGCGTAGAAGGCGAACACGGCCGGGTGGCCGCTGGCCGCCGACCAGGGTGCCGTCGGCGTGGACGGCGCCGAGCGCCTCGCAGGCGTCCTCGACGAGCGGGCAGGCCGAGCGCGGCCAGGGCCGGGACGTCGGCCGGCATGCCGAAGAGGTGGACGGGCAGGATCGCCGTCGTCCGCTCGGTCACCGGCGGCCGCCGCGGCGGCGGGGTCGAGGTTGAGCGTGACCGGGTCGATGTCGGCGAAGACCGGCGTGGCGCGCTCGTAGAGCGATCGACGTTGGCGCTGGCCACGAAGGACAACGGCGACGTGATCGACCTCGTCGCCGTCGCGCACGCCGACGGCGCGCAGCGCGAGGTGCAGGCCGGCCGTGCCGCTGGAGACCGCGCTGGCGTGCGGGACGCCGAGGCGGGCGGCGAAGGCCTCGCTCGAAGGCGGGCAGGCGCGGGCCGAGCGAGAGCTGGCCGGAGCGCAGCACCTCGGCGACGGCGCGCTCCTCCTCGGCGCCGAGGACGGGGCGCGCGAGCGGGATCGGCTCGTCCATCAGGGCTGGGAGCACCCGGGCCGGCTGCATCGCCAGCTCGAGCGAGTCGACGAGCGCCTCCCACGAGGCCTCGATGACGTTCTCCGAGACCCCGATCGAGCCCCACGCCTCGCGGCCGTCGGAGGCGTCGAGGAGCACGCGGGTGACCGCGCCGGTGCCGCTGCGTCTCGTCGAGGATGCGGACCTTGAAGTTGACGAGCTCGATGTCGTGCAGGTGCGGGGTAGATCTCGCCGATCGCCGCGCGCAGCGCCGTTGTCGAGCGCGTTGACCGGGCCGTTGCCCTCGGCCGTGCGCACGTAGCGCTCGCCGCCGACCCAGATCTTGATCGTCGCCTCGGTCTCGACCTTGCCGTCGGCGCGCTTCTCGACGATCGCCCGCCACGACTCGAGGCGGAAGAGCGGCTCGTAGGTCCCGGCCTCCTTGCGCAGCAGCAGCTCGAAGGAGCCGTCGGCCGCCTCGAACTGGTAGCCGGCGTGCTCGAGGTCCTTGACGCGGCCGACGACCCGGGCGGCGGCGTCGTCGTCGAGCTCGACGCCCGCGTCGGCGGCCTTCTCGATCACGGTCCCCTGCCCGAGAGCTCGGAGACGACGAGCTCGTTGCGGTTGCCGACCAGCGCCGGGTCGATGTGCTCGAACGTCGCCGGGTCGGCCGCACGCCGGCGGCGTGCAGCCCGGCCTTGTGGGCGAAGGCGTTGCGCCCGACGTAGGGCTGGTTGGGGTCCGGCGGGCGGTTGAGCAGCTCGTCGACGAAGTGCGCGGTCTCGGTCAGCTTGGCGAGCTGCGCGTCGGTGACGACCGGCCGGCCCATCTTGAGCTGGAGGCGCGGCGATGATCGAGATCAGGTTGGCGTTGCCGGTGCGCTCGCCGACGCCGTTGACCGTGCCCTGGACCTGCGTGGCGCCGGCCTCGACGGCCTCGAGCGTGTTGGCCACGCCGCAGCCCGCGTCGTCGTGGCAGTGGATGCCCGAGCGCGACGCCGGGCAGCGCCTGGGCCACGGCGGTCACCGCCTCGCGGATCTGGGCGGGCAGCGAGGCGCCGTTGGTGTCGCACAGCACGACGCGCTCGGCGCCCGCCTCGGCCGCGGCGCGCAGGCACTCGAGCGCGTAGACGCGGTCGGCGCGCCAGCCGTCGAAGAAGTGCTCGGCGTCGAGGATCGCCCGCTTGCCCTGCGCCGACGAGGAAGGCGATCGACTCGCCGAGCATCGCCAGGTTCTCCTCGCGGGAGACGCGCAGCACCTTCTCGACGTGGAGGATCGAGGTCTTGCCCACGAGCGTGCACACCGGCGCGAACGAGTCGGCGAGCACCCGCAGGCCGTCGTCGGCGTCGGCGGCGACGCCGCGCCGGCGGGTCATCCCGAAGGCGACGACCTGGGCGTGCGTCGAGCGTCTCGCCGGCCAGGCAGGCAGAAGAGCGCGGCCTCCTTCGGGTTCGAGGACGGGAAGCCCGCCTCGATCAGGTCGACGCCGAGCTCGTCGAGCTTGTGGACGACCCGGACCTTCTCGTCGGCGGTCAGCGCGATGCCCGCGCCGCCCATGCCGTCGCGGAGGGTGGCGTCGTAGAGCTCGACGCCCGGCGTCATGCGGCCCGCGTCGCCACGGGGACGACGTCGAGCCAGTCGCGTGTAGCGCTCGTCGCGTCCGTGGAGCGCGTCTTCGAAGATGGCCTGGACCGACTGGGTGACGGGGCCGGCCGAGCCGGTGCCGATCACGTGGTCGTCGATCTCGCGGACGGGCACGAGCTCGGCCGCCGTGCCGGTCATGAAGACCTCGTCGGCGAGGTAGAGCTCGGCGCGCGCGAGGTCGCGCTCGACGAGCTCGTAGCCGAGCGTCGCGGGCGATCGTGATCACCGACTTGCGGTTGATGCCGTCGAGGATCGCCGCGGTCTGGGGCGGCGTGATGATCGCGCCGTCGCGGACGACGTAGATGTTCTCGCCCGAGCCCTCGCACACGTAGCCGTGGTCGTCGAGGAGGATCGCCTCCTCGTAGCCGGCCTTGTGGCGACTCGATCTTCGCCAGCACCGAGTTGAGGTACTGGCCCGCTGGCCTTGGCGTGCGGGATCAGCGAGTCGTGCGAGATGCGCCGCCAGCTCGAGACCTTGGCCCGGATGCCCTCGGTCTTGGACTCCTCGCCGAGGTAGGCGCGGCCACTTCCACACGGCGATCGCCACGTCGACGGTCGCGTCGAGCGGGAACAGGCCCATCGTCCCGTAGCCGCGGAAGACCAGCGGGCGGATGTAGCAGCGAGGTCAGCCCGTTGCGGCCGATCAGCTCGAGCGTCGCCTGGCGCAGCTCCTCCGGCGTGAAGGGGATCGGCATGTAGTAGAGCTCGGACGACTTGAAGAGCCGGTCGATGTGGTCCTGGTGGCGGAAGACCGCGGTGCCCGTGGCTCGGTGTCGTAGGCGCGGATGCCCTCGAAGACGCCGGTGCCGTAGTGCAGGCCGTGCGTGAGTACGTGGACCTTGGCCTCATCCCAGGCGACGAACTCCCCGTTCATCCAGATGAGGTCGGCTTGCTCCACGTGCGCGGCTCTCCTTCTCAGTCGAGATTGCGAAGGACGGCCTCGGTCGCCTCCGCCGTTGTCGCCGAGCCTCCGAGGTCCGCGGTGCGCAGACCCTCTTCGAGCGCCCGATCAACGGCCGATTCTAACGCTGCGGCCTCGGCCTCGAGCGAGAATCCGTGGCGCAGCATCAGCGCCGCGGAGAGGAACATCGCCAGGGGGTTGGCGGCGCCCGTGCCGGCGATGTCGGGCGCCGAGCCGTGGACGGGCTCGAACAGGCCGGGATCGCCCGGCTCGCCGAGCGAGGCGCTCGGCAGCATCCCGATCGAGCCGGTGATCATCGCGGCCTCGTCGGAGAGGATGTCGCCGAACATGTTCTCGGTGACGATCACGTCGAAGTCCGACGGGCGCGAGACGAGCTGCATCGCCGCGTTGTCGACGAGCACGTGGTCGAGCGGGACGTCGGGGAAGTCGGCGGCGGCCAGCTCGGTGACCGTCTGGCGCCACAGCCGCGACGTCTCGAGCACGTTGGCCTTGTCGACCGACGTGACCCTGCGCCGCGCGGCGCCGAAGGCCACGCGGGCGATCCGCTCGATCTCCTCGACGGTGTAGACGGCACACGTCGCTGGCCGCGTCCTCGCGTGCGGGTCTTCTCGCCGAAGTAGATCCCGCCGGTGAGCTCGCGGACGATCGAGCAGGTCGGTGCCCTCGATGCGCTCGCGCTTGAGCGGGCTGGCGTCGTAGAGCGCGGGCAGCGGGCGGACCGGGCGCAGGTTGGCGAACAGGCCGAGCGCCTTGCGGATCCCGAGCAGGCCCTGCTCGGGGCGCGGCGCGTTGGGGTCGGTCGTGTCCCACTTCGGGCCGCCGACCGCGGCGAGCAGGACGGCGTCGCTCTCGCGGCACGCGGCCTCGACCTCGTCGGTCAGCGCGATGCCGTGGGCGTCGATCGACGCGCCCGCCGAAGGGATGCTCGGTGAACTCGAAGTCCCCGAAGCGGCGCGAGCAGGTCGAGCGTCGGGGCGGTGATCTCGGGGCCGATCCCGTCGCCCGGGAGGACGGCGACGCGATGGCTCATCCCTTGGCCATCAGCTTCTTGGAGACCGGGTTGGTGATCGCCGTCGGCGCGTAGCGGTTGGGGGCGAAGGCCGCCTTGACCAGCGCCCCGCCCGGGACGACCATCCGCTTGCCCGCCTCGGCGGCCGTCAGCGCGTCGGCCGCGACGCGCTCGGCGCTGACCCAGACGCCCTTGGGCAGCTTGTCGGTGAAGGAGGCGTCGCTGGCCGCCTGGAAGCCCGAGTCGACCGGGCCCGGGCAGACCGCGGTCGCGGTGACGCCCTGGTCGCCGACCTCGGCGTGGAGCGCCTCGGAGAGGAACAGCGCGTGCGCCTTGGCCGCGGCGTAGCCGGCGTTGTAGGGCAGCGGCTGGAAGGCCGAGGTCGAGGACATGGTGATCACCGCGCCCTGGCCGCGCCGCACCATCGCCGGCAGGAGCACGTGGGTGATGTGGACGACGGCCTCGACGAGCACGCGGACCTGCTCGAGCTCGCGCTCGAGGCTCGACTCGGCGAACGGCTCGTAGACGCCGAAGCCGGCGTTGTTGACGAGGATCTCGACGTCGCGGTCCAGGCCGGCGAGCAGGGCCGCGCGCGCGTCGGCGTCGGCCAGGTCGGCGGGCGCGACGGTGGCCTTCTCGGGGCCGCCGAGCTCGGCGGCCAGCGCCTCGAGCTTGTCGGTGCTGCGGGCGACGAGCGTCACGTGGTGCCCGCGCGCGGCGAGCTGGCGGGCGAACTGCTCGCCGATCCCGGAGGAGGCCCCGGTGACGAGCGCGGTGGAGGTCGGTGTCGGAGCGGGAAGCGGCATGGCGCGATCCTAGGGAGTTCGAGCCGTAGGCTTCCTGGCGTGCGGCTCGAACTCGATCGTGTCCGCCGGGCCCGGGAGGCGATCGACCCGGTGTTCCTCGATTCGCCCCAGTACGCGTGCGCGCCGCTGGGCGCGTCGCTGGGCTGCTCGCTGACGCTCAAGGTCGAGACGGTCGAACCCGGTCCGCAGCTCAAGGGCCGCGGCTCGGAGACGGTGACGTCCTGGCTGGCGCACGAGCAGACCGCGCCGGCCGCCGCCGTCTGTGCCAGCGCGGGGAACCTCGGTCAGGCGCTGGCCTACAGCGGCGCCCGGCGAGGCATCGCGGTGACCGTCGTGGCCGCGCGCAGCGCGAACCGCCTGAAGATCGACGGCATCCGGGCCCTGGGGGCGACCGTCCGCCTCGAGGGCGACGACATCGAGGACGCGCGACGGGCCGCCCGAGCGATCGCCGACGCCGAGGGCTCCTACCTGGTCGAGGACAGCCTCGACGTCCTCACGTGCGACGGCGCGGGAACGATCGGGCTCGAGCTCTTCGAGCGGCCCGAGGAGCTCGACGTCGTCGTGCTCGCGCTCGGCGGCGGGGCGATGGCCAGCGGCATCGGCTGTGTGGCGAGATCGCTCGCCCCGGACGTCGAGGTCGTCGCCGTGCAGCCCACGGGCGCGCCCGCGATGGCGCTGTCGTGGCGCCGCGGCGCGATCGTGGAGAGCGACTCCATCGACACGATCGCCGACGGCGTCGCCGGCCGCTTCCCGATCCCGGAGGTCCTCGACGATCTCCTGACCGTGGTCGACGACGTCGTCCTCGTCGGGGAGGAGAGCATCAAGGCGGGGATGCGGCGGCTCTACCGCGACGCCGGGCTCATCGTCGAGCCCTCCGCCGCGCTCGGGGTCGCGGCCGTGCTCGAGAACCGCGAGCGCTTCGGCGGGCGGCGCGTCGCGACCGTCGTCTGCGGCGGCAACGTCATGCCCGCCGACTTCGAGCGCTGGGTCCTCGCGTCCGGCTGAGGCGGGACCGTCCCCTACGGCTGGCGGGCGACGATGTTCAGCCGCACGTAGTCGAGCTCGAGCGGGTCGCCGCACTCGGCCATGACGTCGTCGACGTAGCGCTCGTGCAGCTCGGCCGGCAGGCGCTCGGTGAACGGGTGCAGGCAGACCGAGCGCACGAACTCCCGCGGCTCGGGCGGCGTGACCGTCCAGGGCTGCAGCCAGGTCTCGCACGTCGGTGAAGCCCGGTCGCTCCAGGCGCTCGGCCGTGGCCTCGGGCCGACGGCGTAGTTCCACGGCCCGTCCCAGCCCTCGAGGTACTCGGCGTACTCGGGCCGCGCGGCGACCTGCGAAGCCGATCTCGCGGAAGCGGGCGATGTTCCCCTCGCCGCCGCACTGGGCGACGATCCGCCCGCCGGGCTTCAGCGCGGCGAAGAGGCGCGCGAACAGCGCGTCGTGGTCGGCGATCCAGTGGAAGACCGCGCGTGGAGAAGACGGCGTCGACCGGCTCGTCGAGCACGAGGTCGACGAGGTCGGACTGGATCACCGTGGCCCGGTCGCCGAGCAGTCTCGCGGGCCTCGCGCGACCATCGACGGCGCGCCGTCGACGGCGACGACGCGGCCCCGCGGCAGGCGCTCGAGAGCCGAGCGTGACGCGGCCCGAGCCGCAGCCGGCGTCGAGCACCGTCTCGTCGCGGCGCAGGTCGAGGCGGTCGAACAGCACCTCGGCCCAGTCCTGGTGGGGCGCGGAGACCCGGTGGTAGGTCTTCGCGTCCCAGTCGCGGGTCTCGAGCCGCCGCTCATGCCGACAGCGCGGTCGTCACCGGGCCCGAGCGCTCGCGGTCGCGCTCGTAGGCGGCGATCGCGTCGCCGTCCTTGAGCGTGATCGCGATGTCGTCGAGGCCCTCGAGCAGCCGGTGGCGGATCTCGTGGTCGATCGCGAACGCGACCTCGCGCGCCGTCGAAGCGGACCTCCTGGTCCTCGAGGTCGATCTCCGCCTCCTCGGCCCGGGCCAGCGCCTGGACGTCCTCCTCGGAGAGCACGACGGGCAGCAGCCCGTTCTTCGTGCAGTTGTTGAAGAAGATGTCGCCGAACGACGGCGCGACGATGGCCTGGAAGCCGTAGTCCTGCAGGCCCCACGGGGCGTGCTCGCGCGACGAGCCGCAGCCGAAGTTGCTTGCCGGCGACGAGGATGGGGTTCTTCGGGAGGTCCCAGCCGGGCTCCTGGGCCCAGTCGTAGAACAGGAACTCGCCGAAGCCGGTCCGCTCGACCCGCTTGAGGAACTGCTTGGGCATGATCTGGTCGGTGTCGACGTCGTCGCGGAGCAGGGCCGAGACGCCGCCCTTGATCTTGTTGACGGGCTCCATGGTCAGTTCCACTCCCGGATGTCGACGAAGCGGCCCTCGATGGCGGCCGCGGCGGCCATCTGGGGCGAGACGAGGTGGGTGCGCCCGCCGCGGCCCTGGCGCCCCTCGAAGTTGCGGTTCGAGGTCGAGGCGCAGCGCTCGCCGGGCTTGAGGATGTCCGGGTTCATGCCCAGGCACATCGAGCAGCCCGCCGTGCGCCAGTCGAAGCCGGCGGCGGTGAAGACCTCGTCGCAGGCCCTCGGCCTCGGCCTCGGCGCGGACGGCCTCCGAGCCGGGCACGACCATCGCGTAGACGTCCGAGGACACCTTCCGCCCCTCGACCATCGAGGCGGCGGCCCGCAGGTCGCCGATCCGCGAGTTCGTGCACGAGCCGATGAAGACCCGGTCGAGCTTGATGTCGGTGAACGGCGTACCCGGCGCGCAGGTCCATGTACGTCAGCGCGCGCTCCTCGCCGTCGTCGGACGGCTCGGGCACCGCGTCGGCCACCGCGCCGACCATGTCGGGCGCGGTGCCCCACGTGATCTGCGGCGACAGCGCGGACGCGTCGACCTCGATCTCGCGATCGAAGCGTCGCGCCGGGGTCGGTCTGCAGCGCCCGCCACTCCTCGGGGATCTCCGTCGGCGCGCCGGGCCGGCCCTCCATCCACTCGAAGGTGGTGTCGTCGGGCGCGATCATGCCCGCCTTGCCGCCGCCCTCGATCGTCATGTTGCAGATCGTCATGCGGCCCTCCATCGAGAGCGCCTCGATCGCCGGGCCGGCGTACTCGACGACGTGGCCGACGGCGCCGGAGACGCTCATCTGGCCGATCGTGCCGAGGATCAGGTCCTTGGCCGTGACGCCCGGGCCGAGCTCGCCGACGTAGTTGATGCGCATCGAGCGCGGGCGCGACTGGCCGAGCGTCTGGGTGGCGAGCACGTGCTCGACCTCGCTCGTGCCGATGCCGAAGGCCAGCGCGCCGAAGGCGCCGTGCGTGGCGGTGTGCGAGTCGCCGCAGACGATCGTCATGCCCGGCTGGGTGACCCCGAGCTCGGGGCCGATGACGTGGACGATGCCCTGGTGGTCGGAGCCCAGCGAGTAGACGGGGATCCCGAACTCCTCGCAGTTGCGCTCCAGGGTCTCGACCTGCACCCGGGAGAGCTGGTCGCGGATGCGCGCGGCGACCGGCGTGCCGTCGGTCGGCACGTTGTGGTCGGCCGTGGCCAGCGTGCGGTCGGGCCGGCGCACGGGCGCGCCGGCCAGCCGCAGGCCGTCGAAGGCCTGCGGGCTCGTGACCTCGTGGACGAGGTGCAGGTCGATGTAGATCAGGTTGGGCGAGACCTCGTGGGCGGCCCAGATCTTCTCGAACAGCGTTGGTGGGGGTCATGGCGTCTAGCTCCTTCGCAGGCCGGCCGACACGACCGCGAACAGGGCCGCCGGCTCGGGTCCGGGGTTCTCGAAGTGGTGCGGAAGGTCCGCGTCGAAGGTCACGGTGTCGCCGGCCGCCAGGGCGACGCGTCTCGGTGTCGCAGTGCAGCACGACTTCGCCGGACTCGACGAGGCGGTCTCCCGCGAGCCGGGCTCGTGCATCGGCGGGTCGCCGGCGCCGCCGGTCCGCGCGCCGGGCGCGAGCTCGTGGCGCGAGAGCTCGGCGCGCTGGCCGGGCAGCGGCGGGGTGAGGACTCCAGCGGTGGCCGTCGGCGCCGCCGCGGCGGCCGCTCGCCGGCGCGCACGACCGACAGCGCGCCGCCCTCGTCGAGGCGCAGCAGCTGGGACAGGCGCAGCTCGAGGCCGCGCGGCGATCCGCTCGGCGACTGCAGCGTCGGGCTCGTCTCGCCGCGCTCGACCTGGGAGAGCATCGGCGCCGAGACGCCGGAGCGCTCGGCGAGGTCGCGCAGCGAGAGCTGGGCCTCGCGCAGGGGGCGGACACGGGGGCCGACGGCCACGGGCGGGAGGGCGGTGACGCTCATCGGCAGCGTACGCTATCGCATACAGCTGTATGCAGCAAGCGCCCTGGGCCGAAAAGGGGCACTCTGGGGGGCATGGCCTTCGTCCTCCCCGACGTGCTCGTGCTCGGCGCCGGCGGCGTCCTCGGCGAGGCGTGGCTGTCCGGGGTGCTCGCCGGGATCGAGGACGCCGCCGGCGTCGACCTGCGCCGGGTCGACACCGTGGTCGGCACCTCGGCCGGCTCGATCGTCGGCGCCCACCTCGTCTCCGGCCGCCGCCCGCGCCGCCCCGACGAGGCCGACGACCGGCCCGGGCCGGCCGGACTCGGCGCCGTCGCGCAAGCTCGCGCAGGCCGCTGGCGCCGCGGCCAAGGGCGCGAGCGCCTACGTCTGGGCGGCCGGCGCCCCGATCCTCTCGCTCGGCCTGGCCGCCGCCGCGCCCGGCGGCGCGCTGATGCGCTCGGCGGTCCTATCTCGGTTGCCCCGCCCGTCGCGCGACATGGGCGACATGTCCGCGCGGATCGACGCGCTCGGCGCCGCCTTCGACGGGCGCCTGCGCGTGTGCGCGGTCAACCGGCGCACGGGCCGGCGCGTGGTCTTCGGCTCGCCCGGCGCGCCGCACGCCACCGTCGGCGACGCCGTGCCGCGCCTCGTCGACCGTGCCCTGGCTGTTCGCGCCGATGAGGATCGGCGACGAGGAGTACGTCGACGGCGGCGTCTGGAGCCCCACGAACCTCGACGTCGCCCCGGCCGGGCGCGGCACCGAGGTGCTGTGCCTGACCCCGACCGGCGGCGCCGCGCTGCCCCGCTCGGTCATGCAGGCGCTGCGCAACGCCGGGCGCACGGCGGCCGAGGCCGAGGCCGCCGCGCTGCGCCGCAAGGGCGCCCGCGTGCGCGTCGCCGGGCCCGACCGCGCGTCGGCCGACGCCATGGGCGACGACTACATGAGCTCGCAGCCCGTCGCCGAGGCGCTCGCCGCCGGCCACCGGCAGGGGCTCGCGCTCGCTCGCTCCTGATCCGGGGGATTTCCCCCGCGACCGGCGCGCACGCGGCTGGGAGGCTCCGCTCGTCCCCGAACGAGAGGTCCTCGTGTCCGCCGTCTCCTCCCCCTCGCCGAGCTCGATCCCTACACCGCCGAGGCCGCCGCTCATCTCGGCGAGTCCGTGATCGCCGCCTGCCCGATGAGCCGGCGCGGCCTGATGGCCAACAAGTTCGCCGGCAGCGCCGGCGGCTGGATGGGCCGCGCGCTCTCAAAGCAGGTCCACAAGCAGCGTGCCGGCGGCCTGCCCGAGACCTTCATCCTCGCCGTCACCGACGACGAGGTCGTCGCCATCGCCTACCGCATGAAGGGCATGAAGCAGCAGCGCGTCCTCGGCGAGGTCGCCGCCCGCTGGCCGCGCGCCGGCCTGCGAGCCAGCGGTCAGACGGTCGCCAAGTACCTCTGCCATCTCGACCTCGTCCCGGCCGGCGACGACGCGCTGCACCTCTCGATGGGCGACTGGGACGGCGCGCCGGCCTTCCTCGCGCTCCTGAACGGAGAGTGACCGATGACCGACGCCCGCCAGCGCTACGCGATCGCGTTCGCGATCGCCCTCGTCGCGCTCTTCGCCTTCCGCTTCTGGGTCGCCGGCTAAGGCGTCGCCGTCGCCGGCTCGGCCTCGGCGCGCTGGGTCTCGGCCCGGCGCGCCGCGGTCGAGAGCGCGCGCACGTAGGCGCGCGCCGCGGCGTCGAGGATGTCGGTCGAGAGCGCCTGGCCCGCGCCGGTCACCCCGTCGAGCTCGACGACCACCGAGGTCTCGCCGAGCGCGTCCTGGCCGCCGGTGACCGCGTCGACGCGGAACTCCCGGAGCTTCGCCTCGACGCCGGTGGCGACGTTGATCGCGTGGAAGATCGCGTCGATCGGGCCGTCGCCGGTGAACGCGCCGGTCCGCTCCTCGCCGTCGGGCGAGCGCACGCCGACCGTGGCGTGCGGCGGGCGCCGCGTCGAGGCCTCGACGTCGAACCACTCGACCGTCTAGCCCGCGACGGCCTCGCGCAGCTCGTCGGTGACGAGCGCCTCGAGGTCCATCGCCGTGACCTGCTTCTTCTTGTCGGCGATCTCCTTGAAGCGCTCGAAGGCGGTGTTCAGCGCGGCGCCGTCGACCTGGTAGCCGAGCTCCTCGAGCGCCTGGCTCAGCGCGTGGCGGCCGGAGTGCTTGCCGAGCACGAGCGAGTTGGCGTCCAGGCCGACCGTCGTCGCGTCCATGATCTCGTAGGTCGTGCGCTCCTTGAGCACGCCGTCCTGGTGGATGCCGGACTCGTGCGCGAACGCGTTGCGCCCGACGATCGCCTTGTTGGGCTGCACCGGGTAGCCGGTCAGCCGCGAGACCAGGCGCGACGTGCGGGCGATCTCCTTCGTGTTCGCGCCGCTCCACAGGCCGTGGGCCTCGCCGCGGGTGTGCAGCAGCATCACGAGCTCCTCGAGCGACGCGTTGCCCGCGCGCTCGCCGATGCCGTTGATCGCGCACTCGACCTGGCGCGCGCCGGCCTCCAGGCCGGCGAAGGAGTTGGCGACCGCGAGGCCGAGGTCGTCGTGGCAGTGGACGGAGAGGACGACGTCGGCCAGGCCGGGCACGAGCTCGTAGAGCCGGCCCAGGAAGGCCTTGTACTCGTCGGGCATCGTGTAGCCGACGGTGTCGGGGATGTTGATCGTCGTCGCGCCCTCGTCGAGCGCGATCTGGATCACCTCGGCGGTGAACTCGATGTCGGCGCGGGTGGCGTCCATCGGCGAGAACTCGACGTCGTCGACCAGCGACTTGGCGTGCGCGACGGCGGCGCGGGCCGGGCCCTTGACGTCCTCGCGCGTCGACTGGAGCTGGTGCTCGATGTGGATGTCGCTCGTCGAGATGAAGGTGTGGATGCGCGGGCGCGCGGCGTCGCGCACGGCGTCGCCGGCGGCCTCGACGTCCGGGGCCTGGGCGCGGGCGAGGCCGGCGATGATCGGCCCCTCGACCTCGCGGGCGATGGCCTGGACGGCCTCGAAGTCGCCCGGCGAGGCGATCGGGAAGCCGGCCTCGATCACGTCGACGCCGAGGCGCGCGAGCTGGTGGGCGATCTCGAGCTTCTCGTCCGTGTTGAGCGAGATGCCGGGCGACTGCTCGCCGTCGCGCAGCGTCGTGTCGAAGACGGTTACTCGGTTGTCGGGGTCCTGCTGGGACATGTCGTCGCTCCTCCTGCTTCAGATCTCAACTCTTCGTGCTCCTGGTTCGCGGCTTCGGCGGCCGCCACGCGCTATTCCCCCCGGAGGGGGAGGAGGAGAAGTCGAAGGGCGAGCAGGCGAGGTCGACATGACCGCCGCTAAGCGTACAGATCTTCGAGCGCGGCCTGGTACTTCGCGGCGATCGGCTTGCGCTTGAGCTTCATCGTCGGCGTGAGCTCGTCGCCGCCGGGCAGCCACTCGTCGGGCAGGACCCGGTAGCGCTTGATCTGCTCGACGCGCGAGAGGCGGTCGTTGGCGCGCGTCGCACCGCCGCGGCGACCTCCTCGTCGCGGTCGCCGGCCCAGCTCGGCGCGACGTCGGGGTCGAGCACGAGCAGCGCGACGTTGTAGGGCCGCCCGTCGCCGTGCACGTAGGCCTGGCCGATGCAGCGGCGAGGCGCTCTTGAGGTGGCTCTCGATGTTGGCCGGCGACATGTTCTTGCCGGCCGCGTTGATGATCAGCTCCTTCTTGCGGTCGACGAGGCGCAGGTAGCCCTCGTCGGTCCACTCGGCGATGTCGCCGGTGAGCATCCAGCCGTCGTCGGTGAACGTCTCGGCGGTCTGCTCGGGGTGGTTGCGGTAGCCGCGCATGACGATCGGCCCGCGGATCAGCAGCTCGCCGCGCTCGGGGCGCTCGGGATCCTCCGACTCGGCCAGGCGGATCTCGCAGGCGCCGGGCACCGGCGGGCCGACCGTGCCGAAGCGCGCGGCGCCGGGCGGGTTGACCGTGGCCACGGCCGCGGTCTCCGACATGCCCCAGACCTCGGAGAGCTCGATCCCGATCGCCGCGAAGAACTCCTGGACCTCGACCGGGCAGGCGGCCGCGCCGATCATGAAGCGCTCGGCGCGACCGAGGCCGAGTCGCTCGCGCAGCGGCGCGAAGACCACCGGCTCGGCGCGCTCGCACGCCTGGGCGATCGCGTCGGGGACCGGCTCGCCGCGCTGCTCGTGGCGCACGCGCTCGATGCCCGCGGCCAGCGCGCCCGCCGACCGCGTCGCGCTTGCGCCTCGTCGGTCTCGGCGGCGAAGCCGGCCTCGAGCGCGGCCTTGAGCTTCTCCCACACCCGCGGCACGGCGCCGAACACCGTCGGGCTGGGCGTCGAGCACGTGGGCGAAGACGTCCTTGGGATCGGGGCAGGTCGTGATCGTCGCCCCGATCTGCATCTGCGCGTAGTGGTTGAGGCCCGCGGTCGGCGATGTGCGCGTGCGGCAGGAACGAGATCGTCTCGGTGTGCTCCGGCCAGCGGTAGACCTCGTGCAGGCAGCGGACCATGGTCGTGACGTTCGCGTGGGTCAGCTCGACGCCCTTCGGCGGGCCGGTCGTGCCGCTCGTGTAGATCAGGCACAGCACGTCGTCGGGCGCGATCGCGTCCGCGTGGGCGGCGAGGTCGAAGTCCGGCGTCGCCGGACGCCTCGAGGGCGTCGAGCTCCTCGACGCGGAGCACGTGCTCGACGCGGCCGCCCTGCGCCGCGCCGGCCGCCAGCCGCTCGGCGAAGGCCGCCTCGGTCACGACCACGCGGTTGCCGGCGTCCTCGAGCAGGTAGGCGATCTGCTCCGGCGACGAGGTCGCGTAGATCGAGAAGCACGTCGCGCCGAGGAGCATCGCCGCCGTGTCGACGAGATGGAACTCGGGCCGGTTGACGAGCATGGCGCCGAACGTGTCGCCGCGGCGCACGCCGAGCTTGTCCAGCCCGGCCGCGATCCGCTCGACGCGCGCGGCGTACTGCCCCCACGTCAGCGAGGTCTCGTCGCCCTTCGTGCGCAGGGCGACGCGGTCGGGGTGGGCGGCCGCGGTGATGCGGAACGCCTCGGCGAGCGTCGGTGGCGGCGAGCCCTCTCACCGGTTGACCGACGCCATGCCCGCCTCGGGGTAGCGCTCGCCGCTGGGCTGCGGCAGCGCCTCGTCGATGGCGCGCAGCTCGTCCTGGGACAGCGAGACCTCGGCCGCGGCGACGTTCTCCTCCAGGCGCTCGACGCGCTTGGTGCCGGGGATCGGGACGATGTCGTCGCCCTGGTGCAGGACCCAGGCGAGCGCGAGCTGCGGCGCGCGTGACGCCCTTCTCCTTCGCGAGCTCCTCGATCTTGTCGACGAGCTCGAGGTTCTTCTCGAAGTTCTCGCCCTGGAAGCGCGGGTTGTGGCGGCGGAAGTCGTCCTCGTCGAGGTCGTCCATCGAGCGGATCGCGCCGGAGAGGAAGCCGCGGCCGAGCGGCGAGTAGGCGACGAAGCCGACGCCGAGGTCGCGGCACGCGGGCAGGACCTCGTCCTCGGGGTCGCGCGACCACAGCGAGTACTCGGTCTGCAGCGCGGCGATCGGGTGCACGGCGACGGCGCGGCGCAGGGTGTCGGGCGCCGCCTCGCTCATCCCCAGGTAGCGGACCTTGCCCTCGTGCGACGAGCTCGGCCATCGCGCCGATCGTCTCCTCGATCGGCGTGTCGGGGTCGACGCGGTGCTGGTAGTAGAGGTCGATGTGGTCGACGCCGAGGCGCTGCAGCGAGCCCTCGACGGACTCGCGCACGTACTCCGGCGTGCCGTTGACGCCGCGCCGGCTCGAGTCGTCGGGGTCGCGCATGATCCCGAACTTCGTCGCGAGCACGACCTGGTCGCGGCGATCGGCGATCGCCTTGCCCACGAGCTGCTCGTTCGTGTGCGGGCCGTACATGTCGCTCGTGTCGAGCAGGGTGACCCCGAGCTCCAGCGCGCGGTGGATCACGCGGGTCGACTCGGCGTCGTCGCCCGCGCCGTAGAACTCCGACATCCCCATGCAGCCGAGGCCGAGGGCGGAGACGGTCAGTCCGGTGGTTCCAAGTTCTCTGGTGTGCATCCTCAGGGGCTACCCGAGGGCTAGGGGACGAGCACGACCTTCCCGACGTTGCGGCGCGAGGACAGCGCCCGGTGGGCGTCGCCGGCGCGGTCGAACGGGCACGGCCTCGGAGACGATCGGCCGCAGCGCGCCGCGCTCGAGCATCCCCGTCATCGGCGCGATCCAGGGGCCGAGCGTGCCGTGCTCGTCCCACAGCGTGAGCATGTTCAGGCCGATCACCGCCTTGGAGTCGCTCATCTGCGGGATGAGGCTGAAGCGCGGCATCGAGGCCGCGGTGCGCACCGCGGCGACGAGGTTGCGCTTGTCGCCCGACATGACGCCCGAGGCGCCGAAGCAGATCAGCCGCCCGCCCTTGCGCAGCAGCTTGTAGGAGCGGCGGAAGGAGCGGCCGCCGAGCGCGTCCATGATCACGTCGAAGGTCGGCAGGCCCTTCTCCCACCCGGATTGGGTGTAGTCGAGCGGGTGGTCGACGCCGTTCTCGCGGATCGCGGCGTGCTTGCCGGGCGAGGCGGTGCCCCATACCTCGGCGCCGACGTCCTTGGCGATCTGGGTGGCCAGCGAGCCGACGCCCCCGCCCGCGGCGTGGAGCAGGACCCGCTGGCCGGGCTGCAGCGCGCCGTACTGGACCAGGCCGGCCCAGGCGGTGGACGCGTTGACCGGCAGCGCGGCGCCCTGCTCGAAGGAGAGCGCGTCGGGCAGCGGGACGGCGTCGTGGGCGGGCACGACGACGCGGCTGGCGTAGCCGCCGAAGCGCGTGCCGGCCATCACCCGGTCGCCGGCGGCGATGCCCTCGACCCCCTCCCCCACGGCGGTCACGGTCCCGGCCACCTCGTAGCCGACCACGCACGGCGGCTTCGGCGCGTCCGGGTACAGGCCCACCCGCGCCATCACGTCGGCGAAGTTCACGCCGGCGGCGCCGACGTCGATCGCGACGTCGCCGCGACCCGGTCGCGGGTCGGGCCGCTCCTGCACCTGCAGGACGTCGGGCTCTCCGTGCTTGGTCAGGACGACGGCGCGCATGCCGCCAGCATCCCACACGGGCGCGCGCCCGGGTCAGCTCGGACGCAGGACCTGGGACATCGAGCCGTCGGCGTAGGTGGTGGCGCTGACGAGCTCGAAGCGCTGCGGCTCGGGCAGGCCGGCCAGCAGCGGCAGGCCGTCGCCCAGCGCGACCGGGTGGACGGTGAGGCGGAGCTCGTCGACCAGGCGCTCGCGGATGAGGCTCTGGCCGAGCTTGGCGCCGCCGAAGAACACCATGTCCTTGCCGCCCTCGGCCTTCAGCTCCGGGATCTCCTCGGCGATCGGGCGCCGCGAGACGCGCACGTTGGTCCAGTCGACCGCGTCGACGCTCTGCGAGAAGACGACCTTGGGCAGCGAGTTCATCAGCCGCGCCATCGGGCTGTCCGACGGGCCCCAGCCCTTGGCCATGTCCTCGGCGGCGCGGCGACCGAGGACGATCAGGCCGATCTGCCCGAGCAGCTCGAGGTTCATCCGGTGGCGCTGGTCGCCGTGGTCGGGACCGTCGTCCGGGGTCAGCCAGTCGAGCCGATGGTCGGGATGAGCGGCGAAGCCGTCCAGCGACATCGACATGTGGAAGATCAGCCGGCGGGCTTCGGCGGCGGGCGCGCTCATCGGGTCCGACCGCCGGCGGCCGGGACGGCGCGCTCGATCCGCGCGAGGGCGTGCGGCACGCCGATGCCGTGCTCCTCGCGCAACGCGTCGGTGGGGAACCCGTCTTGGGCCATGGTCATCAGCGTCCTCTCGTCTCGGGCGGCGAAGGTGAACTCGGTGGCGAACACGAGGCGCGAGCCGTCGAGCCGCGTCTCGGTCGTCGTCATCCGCAGCCGGTGCGGGCGATCGATCGCCTCGAAGACGTGGTCGTGGCGGTAGAGCTCGGCCGGCGACGGCCCGAACGAGACCGACCAGACGCCGCCGACGCGCAGGTCGCACTCCGACTCGACGATCCAGCCCGGATCGTCCTTGCCGTAGAACTCGCGCTGGCCCTCGGGGCTCGTGAAGAGGTCGAAGACGATCTCCCGGGTTGCGCCGATCAGCTGCTCGAACTCGAGCTCGCGGCTCATGCGCCGGACTCCTCGCGCGCCTCGACGTAGCGGCCGAAGCGATCGAGGCGACCCTCCCAGGCCCGGCGGTGGGCCTCCATCCAGTCGGTCGCCTCCCCCAGGCTCGCCGGGCCGAGGCGGCACTCGCGCGCGCGGCCGACCTTCTCGGTGACGACGAGGTCGGCGCGCTCGAGGATCCCGACGTGCTTCTTGATCCCGTTGATCGTCAGGCCGAAGGGGTCGGCGAGCTCGCTGATCGTGGCCGGCCCGGCGCCGAGCCGTTCGAGGACCCCCCGCCGGGTCGGGTCCGAGAGGGCGAAGAAGGTCCGGTCGAGATCTGCCGTTAGTGCACCGATCGGCGCACTATACACAGGGCTGTCCCTCCAGACGCAGAATGCGACTGAGGGGACTGTCCCCGCGGACGCAGAATGCGACTGAGGGGACTGTCCCCCCGGTCGCGCCTAGCGCCCGATGTGCATCCCGAGCATCGCCGGCACCCGCGCGACGGCCCGCGAGACCGGGTCCGCCGTGCGGCCCGCCTCCTCGGCGCGCTCCTTGCGCTCGATCCCGGCGCGGATGATCGTCCCGCCGACGAAGCGGAAGGGCTCGGGCGGGACGCGCAGCACCGGCGGCTCGACGATCGGCAGGTTCGTGAGCGCGTCGCGCTGGTCGAGCGCGAGCCGCGCGAGCACCCGGCCGCACAGGTGCGACGGGCCGGTGCCGTTGCCGGTGAAGCCGAAGACCGCCCACGCGCGCCCGCCCGGGAGCGAGGCGATCGTCGGCAGGTGCGAGGGCGAGGCGTCGATCGGGCCGCCCCAGGCGTGCTCGACGCGCCGGCCGGCCAGCGCCGGGAAGAAGCGCCGCAGGTCCGCGACGACCTGCGCGACGATCGCCGGCGCGACCTCGGCCTCCCCGTGCGTGCGGGCGCCGGGAGGATCCGGCCGCCGCCCCAGCCGAAGGCGATGCGCCCGTCCGGCGTGGTGCGGAAGTAGTGCACGAGCGAGCGGCCGTCGGTGATCGACTCGCCGCCGGTCCAGCCGTACTGCTCGAGCACGTCGGGCACCGGCTCGGTGATCACGAGATGCGACGAGGCGCCCGTGAGCCGGCGCGACAGCGGCGCCGCGGCGATCCCCGCGACCCCGACGGCGAGCACGACCGCGCCGGCGTCGACGCGGCCGCCCGCCGTGTGGGCGCGCACGCCGCCGCTCCGCGCGTCGAGCGCGCCGACGCGCGAGTGCTCGTAGACGCGCACGCCGCGGGCGACCAGCGCGTCGCGCAGGCCGAGCGCGAGCCGGGCGGGCTGGACGGTCGCCGCGCTGGGCATGAAGGTCCCGCCGCGCAGCACCGGCGAGGCGCAGCGCGCGTGCACGGCGGCGGCGTCGACGGCCTCGGCCTCGTCGGGGGCGCCGATCGCCGCGCAGGCGTCGGCCACCGCGCGGCCCGCCCCGTCCTGGGCCGGCGCGGCGGAGAGCACGAGCTGGCCGGCGCGGCGGTACCAGGCGTCGACGCCCTGGGCCTCGCACCACTCGCCGATCGCCCGCACCGAGTCGCCCGAGGCACGGCCGAGCGCCAGCGCGGCCGCGTCGCCGAAGCGCTCGCGCACCCGCGGCGCGGAGTGCCAGAGGTTGTCGACGAACCCGCCGTTGCGCCCCGACGGCCCGTGGCCGCAGCGGTCGCCCTCGAGCAGCACCACGTCGGCGCCGCGCTCGGCGAGCTCCCACGCGGTCCACATCCCCGCGTAGCCGCCGCCGACCACGACGACGTCGGCGCGCTCGTCGCCGGCCAGCGCGGGCTGCGCCGGTCGCGACCCGGCCTCCTCGAGCCACCAGCCTTCCGCGGTGTGTCGCATGTCCGGAGGAACGCTAGGCCGTCAAGCCGCGGCGCCGGAGGGCAGCATGACCGGCTCGATCGCCATGACCTCGGTCTCGCGCGCCGCCACGCGGCGCTGCCAGATCAGGTTGAGGGCCATGAGGATGAGCACGACGAACAGCAGCGCGCTGGCGAGCACGTTGACCTCGGGGGGCACGCCCTGGCGCGCGGCGCCGTAGATGAACAGCGGGAACGTCTGGGTCTGGCCGGCCACGAACGACGTGATCACGTAGTCGTCGACCGAGAGCGCGGCGGCGAGCAGCGCGGCGGCGGCGACGCCGGGCGCGATCACGGGCAGCGTCACCTTGCGGAACGTCGTCCAGTGGCCGGCGCCGAGATCCTGGGCCGCCTCCTCGATGTAGGTGTCCATGCCCTCCAGCCGCGCGCGGACGGTCACGACGACGTAGGAGACGTTGAACATGATGTGGGCGATCACGATGGTCGCGAAGCCCGTGCCGAGGTTGACCGTCAAGAAGAGCGCGAGCAGCGCCGCGCCGAGCACGACCTCGGGGGTGGCCAGCGGCAGGAAGACGAGCATGTTCAGCGGCTCGCGGGAGCGGAAGCGGTGGCGCACGAGCGCGAGCGCCATGAACGTCCCCAGCGTGACGGCGATCAGGGTCGAGATGCCCGCGATCACCAGCGAGTTCTTGAACGCCGTGGCCAGGTCGGGGTCGGCGAACGGGTGCTGCCAGTGGCGCAGCGTGAACCCGTTCCAGGTGAAGTTGAAGCGCCCCTTGTTGTCGTTGAACGAGAACAGGATGACGATGAAGATCGGGATGAAGAGGTAGAGCAGCGCCAGGCCCGACCACACCGCGAGGCCGCGCCGGCGCCAGCGATCGCCCCGGCTCACGTCGCCGCCTCCGTCAGGTTCCGCGTGCCGAGCAGGCGGGCGTAGATCGCCACGCCGACGAGGATCAGCGCCATCAGGATGAACGACAGGGCCGCCGCGCTCGGGTAGTCGAGGATGTTCAGGAACTTGCTCTGGATGACGTTGCCGATCATGTACTGGTTCGGCGTGCCGAGCAGCGCCGCGTTGATGAAGTCGCCGACGGCGGGGATGAACGTCAAGCAGCGAGCCGGCGAAGATCCCGGGCAGCGCGAGCGGGATGGTGACCTTCCGGAAGGCCGTGGCCCGCGACGCGTAGAGGTCGGTCGCCGCCTCGATCAGCCGCCGGTCGAGCCGCTCGAGCGACACGTAGAGCGGCAGCACCATGAAGGGCAGGAAGTTGTAGGTGATGCCCGCGATCACCGCCGTCCGCGTGGCCAGCAAGCGGCCGTCGCTGGAGAGCAGCCCGACGTCCTGCATCCGCTGCACCACCCAGCCGTTGTCGGAGAGGATCAGCTGCCACGCCGTCGTGCGCACGAGGTAGCTCGTGAAGAACGGCAGGACCACGAGCAGCAGCAGCAGGTTCTTGTAGCGGCCCGACTTGAAGGCGATGAAGTAGGCCAGCGGGAAGGCGATGATCAGGTCGAGGACCGTCGCCGCCGCCGCGTAGCCGAGCGAGCGCACGAACTGCGTCTGGTAGTCTTGAGCACGTCGATGTACGTGCCGAAGTGCCACGTCAGGGCGAAGCCGGAGTCGGGATCGCCCGTCTGCAACGAGACGTTGATCTGGTTGATCAACGGGATGACGTAGAAGATCACCAGCCAGATCAGGCCGGGACCGACGAAGATCCACGGGACCAGCTTGCGGCGTGCGCGCAGCGACATGCGGGCGCCGGGGGCGGCTCAGCCCCCGGTGACCTCGGCCATCCGGGCGCGCATCTTGCGCTCGTCGGCCGAGGACAGGCTCGGGTAGGCGTGGAGCTTGGCCCGCAGCGCCGCCGACGGGAAGATCAACGGGTTGTTGGCGGTCTTCGGGTCGGTCTTGGCGATGACCTCCTTGACGCCCTTGACCGGCGGGATGTAGTTCACGTACGCGGCGATCTTGGCCGCCACCTGCGGGTCGTAGACGTAGTTCATCATCGTCTCGGCCGCGTAGGGATGGGCCGCCTTCTCCGGGATCATCATGTTGTCCGTGAAGAGCATCCCGCCCTCCTCGGGGAAGAGGTACTCGAGCTGCGGGTTGTCGGCCTTGAGCTGGACGAGGTCGCCCGAGTAGGCCATCGAGACCCAGGCGTTGCCCTTGGTCAGGTCGGTCGTGTAGTCGTTGCCGGTGAAGCGGCGGATCTGGCCCTTCTTCTGGGCCTTGTCCATCACGTCGATCGCCTCGAGCATGTCGTCGAGCTTGGCCTTGGTCGGGTCCTTGCCCTGCATGAGCAGCACGAGGCCGGCGGAGTCGTAGGCCTCGGACAGGAAGGTGACCTTGCCCTTGAACTTCGGGTCGAAGAGGTCCTTGATCGAGTGCAGCTTGCGCCCGGTCAGCTTCGGGTTGTAGCCGATGATCGTCCCGCCCGACTGCCACGGCACCGAGTAGTCCCGGTTCGGGTCGTAGGAGATGTTCTTGAGGTTGTCCTCGAGGTTCTTCTGGACGTTCGGCGTGTTCTTCTTGTCGTAGGCGCGCGTCCAGCCCGACTTGATCCAGGTGTTGGCCATGTAGTCGGTCAGCGTCACGATGTCGCGGCCGATCGGGTCGCCGGCGACGAGCTGCTGGCGGACCTTGGAGAGGAAGTCGTAGTTGTCGTTGATCTCCTCGACGTACTTGACGTGGCCGCCGTACTTGGCGTCGAAGTCCTTGAGGACCTTCTTGTCGATGTAGAGCGGCCAGTTGGAGAAGGTCCAGTTGCCGATCGGGACCTTCTTGTCGCTGACCTTCGTCGACTGCTGCTTGTCGCCCGTGCCCGAGCCCTTGACCCCGCCGCAGGCGGCGAGGAAGGCGGCGCTGCCGGAGAAGGCCAGGCCGGTTCCGCCCAGGCGACGCAGGAAGTCGCGGCGGGACTGCTCGTCCCCGTCCAGCATCCGGGCGACGATCTCGTCCAGGTCTCGGTCAGGCATCGTTGTCCTCCTTGGCGACGACGAAGGTGTGGTCAGGGCTCCAGGCCAGGAGGACGTCCTGGCCCGGGCCGAGGGCCTGTTCGGCCCCTGAGTTCTGTTGCACGACGGTGAGCTCCTCGCCGCCCTGGGTGGTGACGAGGTACTGGATGGCGGTCCCGAGGAAGCTCGCGAGCGTCAGCTTCCGCGCGGACGACGTTGGCGCCCGGCGGCGCCTGCGCCGACGCGGGCAGGAGGGTGATCTTCTCGGGGCGCACGCCGGCCTGGAGCGCGCCGCCGTCGTGCTCGGGCGCGTCGGGGCCGCAGCGCAGGGTGGCGCCGTCGTGGGTCTCGAAGGTCCCGCCGGCGCCGTGCTTGCCGTCGATCAGGTTCGAGATGCCGAGGAACTTGGCCACGAAGGCGGTCTGCGGATGCTCGTAGAGCTCGGTGGCCGAGCCGGCCTGCTCGATGCGGCCCTCGTTCATCACCGCGATCCGGTCGGCCATCGTCATGGCCTCCTCCTGATCGTGGGTGACGTGGACGAACGTGATCCCGACCTCCTGCTGGATGCGCTTGAGCTCGATCTGGAGCTGGCGGCGCAGCCGCAGGTCGAGGGCGCCGAGCGGCTCGTCGAGCAGGAGCGCCCGCGGGCCGGTTGACGAGCGCCCGGGCCAGGGCGACGCGCTGCTGCTGGCCGCCGGAGAGCTGGGCCGGCTTGCGCTCCGCCAGCCCGCCGAGCTGCACGAGCTCGAGCATGTCGTCGACGCGGCGCTTGACCTCGTCCTTGGCGATCTTCTTGCGCTCCAGGCCGAAGGAGACGTTCTTCTCGACGGTCAGATGCGGGAACAGCGCGTAGGACTGGAAGACCGTGTTGACGTCGCGCTTGTAGGGCGGCAGGTCGGTGACGTCCTGGCCGCCGAGCTCCACGCGGCCCTCGGTCGGATCCTCGAAGCCGCCGACCATCCGCAGCGTCGTGGTCTTCCCGCAGCCCGACGGCCCGAGCAGCGCGTAGAAGGAGCCGCGACTGATCGAGAGGGTGAGCGAATCGACCGCGACCGTCGGTCCCGAAGCGTTTGGTGACGCCCTCCAGGTGGATGTCCGCCTCGGTCGCCTCGGCGGAGGAGTCGTCTGGGCCAGTCTAAGGACCACGGGCGACGCATTGTGTTGACCCGTTCGTCACACCGCAAGGGTGGGCTTTCTCAATCTGGCGCATGGGCTTGTACGCCATGGACAACGGATTCGACCCGCGGGCGAGCGCGACCGAGCCGCGAATTGGCCCGATGGCGATGCCTTCGGGGCGCTCAGGCGGGAACGACGAGGACCGGGCGGTCGGCCAGGTGCAGCAGCTTGTGCGGCGTCGAGCCGAGGAGCGCACCCCGCAGCGGACTCTCGCCGTGGCTGCCCACGACGATCGCGCGGGCATCCCGCAGGCGCCCGACCTCGGCCAGCGCCTCGGGTGCCTCCTCTTCGGCGATGACGGTCTCGATCGTCGTGCCGGCGGCCGTGGCCATGGCCGTGGCCTCGGCGAGCATGCTGCGCGCGTGCTCTTCCAACGCCGCTGCGGTAGTCCGTCAGCTCGCCACCGACCGGGTTGGCCTTGAAGCCGAACACGGCCACGACCGGCTGGTCGAGCTCGCCGCCGAGCTCCAGCGCCCGTGCCAGAGCCGCCTTGCCGAGGGCCGAGCCGTCGTAGCCGACCACGAAACCGGCCATGTCACGCCTCCTGACCCGCGGGCGACCGCGCGACGAGCTCGGGCGAGGCGACCTCGGTCTTCCGCTTGAAGAAGTCCGGGTACTTCCGTGTGCACCAGAACAGCAGGATGACGCCCGAGGACGATGAACGAGACGGCGATCCAGAACGGCGCGCTGACGCCGAACAGCGGCTTGGCGTACCCCTGGTTGACGTCGGTGGCCAGGTTGTAGAACGACTTGATCAGCACGGCGGTGAGGCTGAGGCCGCCGAGGAACGGGCAGCACGCCGATGAAGAAGAAGTTCTTCGCCGACTTCGTCAGCTCGTGCCGGTAGTAGACGACGCAGGCGAACCCGGTGATCCCGTAGTAGAAGGCGATCATCAGCCCGAGCGCGGTGAACGCGTCGAAGACGAGGTTCTCGCTGCCGAGCGTGAGGAAGAAGAACACGATCCCCGAGGCGGTGCCCATCCAGATGGTGGACACGTCCGGGGTGAGGTTGCGCGGGTGGATGTGGGCGAACCGCTTGGGAATCGCCCCCAGGCGCGCCATCGACAGCGACGTCCGCGCGGTCGGGAGGATCGTCGTCTGCGTCGAGGCGGAGGCCGAGGTCAGCACGCAGATGATCAGCAGCTTGTCGAGCACGCCGCCGAGCACGCTCTTGCCGATCGGGGCGAAGATGTCGTCTGGATGGTCGATCAGCGTCTTGGGGCCGCCGAAGGCCTGCGCGGCCACGGTGACGAGCAGGTAGATCGCCACGAGCAGGACCGTCGAGACGACCGCAGACTCGGCCGGGGCCGTTGGTGTCGTCGTCCGCGCTCTCCTCGTTGACCGCGACCCCGGAGTCCCAGCCCCAGTAGATGAAGATGCCGAGCAGCACCCCGCCGCGTCAGCGCGTTGAACGACGATATCTCGAAGGGGTTGAACCACGAGAGCGCCGGGTGGATCGGAGCCCGGCGGGTTCTGCGTGTAGACCTTGACCAGCGCTACCACGGCGAAGAGCACGAGCGTGAAGATCTCGATCGAGAGCAGGATCTGCTGGGTGCGGGCCGACAGCTCGGTGCCCTTCCAGCAGATCCAGGTCATCAACGCGATCCAGGCCACGCCGATCGCCAACACGGCCCACTTGTTGGCCGCCGCCCCGTCGAGGCCGAAGAGCAGGAACGTGTACTGCCCGGCCACGAAGGCGAGGCTCGGCATCACGAGCACGTCGGCGACGATCACGCCCCAGCCGCCGAACCAGCCGTTCTTCGGCCCGAGCGCCCGCGTGACCCAGGCGAACGTCGTGCCGCAGTCCGGGTCGGCGCGGTTCATGTAGTAGTAGGCCGCCGCGATGCAGAGCATCGGCAGGAACGAGACGATCATGATCGCCGGGCTCTGGAGGCCGAGGCCGGCGACGCCGGCGATCAGTCCCAGGGTCGCGGCCAGGGAGTAGGCGGGCGCGGTCGACGCCACACCGATCACGATGTTGGTCAGGTGACGAGAGTGCGCCCTTCTTGAGCTCCGCGGGAGCTTCGGGCGTGGGCTGTGTGGTGACGCTCACGGGCCGACCCTACTTTGGACATGTGCCCACGTCACACGCCGCAACGTCGCGTGCGCGGCGCCGCGGCAGGCCGTAGCGGACTACGCGGCTAGGCCAGGCGTGACGGTGCGCCCGGCCTCGAAGCCGGGGCTGTCGAGCACGGCCGCGATGACCTCGTCGGGCACCGGGGCGTCGGTCGTGACCGCCATGACCGCCTTGCCCGCCGTCCTGGCCGTCGGGCCGCCGGCCCACGGCCGCCGAGGAGATGTTCAGCCCCGCGTCGCCGAAGCGCACGCCGACCGCGCCGATCATCCCGGGCATGGTCGTCGTAGCGGAACAGGGTGAGGTGCTCCTCGAGCTGGAGGTTGAAGCGGTGGTCCCAGGCCTCGAGCAGGTGCGGGCGGTTCTGGCGCGCCGAGGGTCGTGCCGGCGACGCGGACTCTGCGCCGTCGCTCGTGAAGACGGACGCGCACGAGGTCGGTGTAGTCGCGGGCGCTGGCGTTCGTGCTCGTGACGACCTCGATCCCGCGCTCCTCGGCGATCGACGGCGCGTTGACGGCGTTGACCTCCTCCTCGGTGTGGCCCTCGAGCATCCCGAGCAGGACCGAGGTGACGAGCAGGCGGGTGTCGCGCTCGGCGATGCGGCCCGAGCAGCTCGACCTCGACCTTGTCGACCGACGAGGCGGCGGCCAGGGCGACGGCGATCTTGCCGAGGTGCGCGGCACAGCGGCACGTAGGGCCCGAGCGCCTCGAGGTCCTCGGGCGCGAGCGCGGGCGACGTTGACCGCGGTGGTCACGACGCCGCCGGTCAGCGCGGCCACGACCTGCTCGGCCGTCTGCACGCCGGCGCGGTCCTGGGCCTCGGCCGTCGAGGCGCCGAGGTGCGGGGTGACGATCACGTTGGGCCGGCCGAACAGCGGGCTCTCGGTCATCGGCTCGGAGCGGAAGACGTCGAGCGCGGCGCCGGCGACCTTGCCGGAGTCGAGCGCGTCCATGCAGCGCCTCCTCGACGAGCAGCTCGCCGCGGGCGACGTTGAGCACGCGCACGCCGTCCTTCATCTGGGCGAAGGCCTCGGCGTCGAGCCAGTCCTCGGTGTCGGGGGTGACCGGCAGGTGGATCGTGATGAAGTCCGCCTCGCGCGTAGACGGCGGCGGAGTCGGCGGCCTTCTCGACGCCGAGCTCGCGGTAGCGCTCGGCGCCCACGAACGGGTCGTAGGCCAGCACGCGCATCCCGAGGCCCTTGGCGCGCTCGGCCACGAGCTGGCCGATGCGGCCGAAGCCGAGGATGCCGAGCGTCTTCTCGTAGACCTCGACGCCGTTCAGCTTCGAGCGCTCCCAGCGGCCCGTCGACCAGCGAGCGCCGTGGGCCTGCGGCACGTTGCGGGCCAGCGCGAGCAGCAGCGCCATCGTGTGCTCGGCGGCCGAGACGACGTTGGACTGCGGCGCGTTGGCGACGATGATCCCGCGCTTGGTCGCCGCGGGGACGTCGACGTTGTTGACGCCGACGCCGGCGCGGCCGATCACCTTGAGGTTGTCGGCGCGGGCGATCAGGTCGGCGGTGACCTTCGTGGCCGAGCGGATCAGCAGCGCGTCGTAGGCGCCGATCTGGTCGGCGAGCTCCTCGGCGCGACAGGCCGATCTCGACGTCGACGTCGGCGTGCTCGCGCAGCAGGTCGACGCCGGCGTCGGCGAGCTTCTCGGCGACGAGGACCGCGGCTCATCGGCTCTGCTCCAGGACGCAGTCGATGCACGCGGTCAGCGCGGCGACGTCGTCGGGTTCGATCGGTCGGGAACATCCCGATCCGCAGCTGGTTGCGCCCGAGCTTGCGGTAGGGCTCGGTGTCGACGATGCCGTTGGCGCGCAGCGTCGCGGCCAGCGCGGCGGCGTCGACGTCGTCGGCGAAGTCGATCGTGCCCACGACCGAGGAGCGCTTGGCCGGATCGGCGACGAACGGCGTCGCGAAGTCGCGAGGCCTCGGCCCAGCCGTAGAGGTGCTCGGCCGAGGCGCGGCTGCGGCCCGACGCAGGCCTCGAGGCCGCCGAGCGCGAGCATCCACTCGACCTGGTCGGCGAGCAGCAGCAGCGTGGCCACCGCCGGCGTGTTGTAGGTCTGGTGCTTGCGCGAGTTCTCGATCGCGGTGATCAGCGAGAGGGAGTCCGGGATCCAGCGGTCGCTCGCGTCGAGGCGCTCGGTCCGCTCGATCGCGGCCGGGCTGACAGCAGGGCGAGCCACAGCCCGCCGTCGGAGGCGAAGCACTTCTGCGGCGCGAAGTAGTAGACGTCGGCCTGCGCGGCGTCGAGCGGCAGGCCGCCGGCGCCGGAGGTGGCGTCGATGAGCACGAGCGCGTCGCCCGCGCGCCTCGGGGCGGGTCACGGGGACCATGCACGCCGGTCGAGGTCTCGTTGTGGGCCCAGGCGACGACGTCGGCGCCCGCGTCGGGGATCGTCGGCCGGGTCCGGGGCGTCGCCCGGGTCGGCCTCGAGGACGATCGGGTCGTCGAGGAACGGGGCGCCGTCGCGTCACCGCGGCGAACTTCGCGGAGAACTCCCCGAAGGCCAGGTGCAGGGCGCGGCGCTCGACCAGGTCGAAGGCCGCGGCGTCCCAGAAGCGTCGTGCCGCCGTTGCCGAGCGTGACCTCGTAGCCGCGGGCAGCGAGAACAGCTCGCGCAGGCCCGCGCGGACGCGCCGACGACGCCTCGACGGGCGCCTGGCGGTGCGAGGTGCCCATCACGAGCGCTCCGTGCGGCCAGCGGGCCAGCGCCTCGGGGCGGACCTTCGAGGGCCCGCAGCCGAAGCGGCCGTCGGCGGGCTTCAGGTCGGCGGGGATCTGGAGCTGCGGTCTCGGGGCTGGGCGGCATCGGCGGCGGTCCTCGGTGGAGTTCGGAGGGTGCCCAGGCGCGCGGCGATGCTCTCCCGTCGCTCCCCGGTGGTGTGCTCCACCTAGAAAAATGCGCCAGTCGCGACGGGACGCGGAGTCTAGCGACGGCCCGGAGCGTCACCACTCGGGGTTGATCCAGTCCATGTGGGACCGGAGATCCTTGCCGACGGTCTCGACCTGCGAGCCCGCCTGCTCCTCGCGCATCTTCTTGAAGTGCTCCTGGCCGGCGCGGTTCTCGGCGATCCACTCGCGCGCGAACGTCGCCGTCCTGGATCTCGCCGAGGATCTTCTTCATCTCGGCCCGGACGTGGTCGTCGATGACGCGCGTGCCGCGCGTGTAGTCGCCGTACTCGGCCGTGTTGGAGATCGAGAAGCGCATGCCCTGCAGGCCCTTCTCGTACATCAGGTCGACGATCAGCTTGAGCTCGTGCAGGCACTCGAAGTAGGCCATCTGGGGGTCGTAGCCCGCCTCGACGAGCGTCTCGAAGCCGGCCTGGACGAGCGCCGAGGCGCCGCCGCAGAGCACGGCCTGCTCGCCGAACAGGTCGGTCTCGGTCTCCTCGTTGAAGCGTCGTGTCGAAGACGCCGCCGCGGGTGCCGCCGATGCCCTTGGCGTAGGCCAGCGCGAGCGTCCTTGGCGTGTGCCGCTCGCGTCCTGGTGGACGGCGACGAGCGCCGGGACGCCGGAGCCCTCGAGGTACTGGCGGCGCACGAGGTGGCCGGGGCCCTTGGGGGCGACGAGCGCGACGTCGACGTCCGGCGGGCGGCTCGATCTCGCCGTAGTGGATCGAGAAGCCGTGGCCGAAGAGCAGCAGGTTGCCGCCGGCGACGCCGTCGCTTGACCTGCTCGTTCCAGATGTCGCGGTGGCGCTCGTCGGGGACGAGCATCATCACGATGTCGCCGCGCGAGGCGGCGTCGGCGGGCTCGAGCACCTCGAAGCCGGCCTCCTTGGCCGCCTTGACCGAATCGGAGTCCGAGCGCAGCCCGACGACGACGTCGACGCCCGAGTCCTTGAGGTTCTGCGCGTGGGCGTGGCCCTGCGAGCCGAAGCCGATGATCGCGACGGTCTTGCCGTCGAGGAGGGAGAGGTCCGCGTCGTCGTCGTAGTACATGCGCCGAGGCTAGAACGTGGTCTCAGGCGCTGGCCGCGGCCATCAGCGGCGTGGCCGAGACGTGCAGCTTGCCGTCGTCGCCGCGGTAGCGGCTCGAGCCGCCGTGCGAGCCCGTGCCTTGAGCGCCTGCGACCCCGCGCTCGTTGGTGATCGTCAACGCGCGGCGGATGCGCGACCGAGAGCTCGGAGTGCGAGGTCCCAGAAGTCCTCGAAGTCGTCGTACTCGGCGGGCAGCGGGAGCGGCTCGACGGTGATGTCGGTGAAGCCGGCGCCCTCGAAGAGCGCGATCAGCCGGCCGGGGTCGGCGAAGCGGAACGGGCCGGGCACGTCGCCGGGCGGCGGCGGCTCGGTCAGGCCCTGCTCGAGCAGCTCGAGGTTGACCTCGCGCGCCCAGGCGTTCTCGTCGGGCGAGGCCCAGGCCGAGGTCGCCAGCCGCGCGCCCGGCTTGAGCACGCGGCGGCACTCGCGGAAGGCCGCCTCGACGTCGACGGGGAACATCAGCCCCCAGCGGCAGACGATCGCGTCGAAGCTCGCCGCCGGCTCGTCGATCCACTCGGCGTCGACGACCTTGAAGTCGACGTTCTCGACCCCGGCCGCCTTCGCGCGCTCGCGCGCGACGTCGATCATCGGCTCGGCGGTGTCGGTGAGCAGCACGGGCCCGTCGGGCGCGACGGCGCGGGCGGCCATGAAGCCGGTCTCCCCCGCCCCACAGGCGATCTCGAGCACCCGCTGGCCCGGCTCGAGCGCCGGCGTGCTCGACGATCCAGTCCGAGACGGGCTGGGCGAAGGTCTGGAAGCGGTCGGCGGCCTGGCCCCAGAAGGGCGCGCTCTCGGCCCAGGACGCGCGGGTCTGCTCGCGAAGCTCGTCGGCGCTCATGGCTCGAGCCTAGACCGGACGAGCTTGCCGGCGGCGTTGCGCGGCAGCTCGCTCGACGGCGACGAACGCCTTGGGGACCTTGAAGCGCGCCAGGCGCTCGGCGCAGAACCAGCGCAGCTCGTCGTCGCCGGGCAGCTCGCCGCCGTCGTGCGGGACGACCAGGGCGCGACGAGCGCCTCCCCCCACTCCGGGTCGGGCCGCCCCGTCACGGCGGCGTCGGCGATCGCCGGGTGGGCGAGCAGCACCGCCTCGACCTCCTGCGGCGCGACGTTCTCGCCGCCGGTGACGATCGTGTCGGCCTTGCGCCCGGTCACGCGCAGGCGCCCGGCGTCGTCGAGCTCGCCGAGGTCGCCGGTGGCCAGCGGTCCGCCGCCGGCGACCATCGGGCCCGAGACGACGATCTCGCCGTCGGGCGCGAGCTCGATCGCGGCGCCGGGGATCGGCAGCCCGCCCGTGGCGATCTGCGAGGACGCCTCGGTCATGCCGTAGGTCTCGACGACCGGGACCCCGGCCGTGCCGGCGCGGCGCGATCAGCGAGGGGCTGGCCGGCGCGCCGCCGAGCAGGACCCAGCGCAGGGCCGGCGGGCGCTCGAGGCCCGCGTCGAGCAGCCGCGAGAGCATCGTCGGCACGAGCGAGACGAGCGTGATCGCGTCCTCGGTCAGCGCCCGGTTGCGTCGCGGCGATGTCGAAGCGCTCGTGCAGCACGGCGGTCGTGCCGTAGATCGCCGAGCGCGCGAGCACCGACAGCCCGCCGACGTGGGTCAGCGGCAGCGCCGAGAGCCAGCGCTCGGCGGGGTCGAGCCCGAGCGCCGCGGCCGAGCCCGAGCGCGCTGGCCAGCAGGTTCGCCGGCGTCAGCGCCACGGGCTTCGGGTCGCCCGTGCTGCCCGAGGTGAAGAGGATCAGCGCCGCGTCGGGCCGGTCGGGCGCCGCCGCGAGCCGCGCCGTGCGCTCGGCCTCGGTCCAGCGCGGATCGACCGGCAGCAGCGGCACGCCGTGCAGCAGCGCCGCGTGGAAGGCCACGACGAAGTCCAGCCCCGGCCGCGCCGGCGGGACTGAGGTGCCTGTCACCTCCGGTCCCACGCGCGGCTTCGAGCAGCTCGGCGTAGGTGAGCGCGCCGTCGGGCGCTTCGACGGCGGACCGGTCCGGATGCAGCGCGGCGGCGCGCTCGAGCCACGACATGGGCGCAGACGCTACGCGGCGAGCGCGGAGGCGAGGCGGCTGCTCGTACTCGTCGCGCGGCGATCTCGACCACGCCCATGCGGCGCGTGTGGTCGGTCGCGAGCTGCACGTCGCACAGCGTGGCGCCGTCGGCGGCGATCGCGTCGAGCGCGCGGACGAGCGCGACGTTGCCGGCGTGCGGGACGACGTGGAACATCGACTCGAACATCCAGGCGTTGCCGATCCCGACGGCGAGGATCCCGGCCACGCAGCGCTCCTCCTCCCACAGCTCGATCGAGTGCGCCCACCCGGCGGTGTGGAGCTGGCGGTAGAGCGTGCCCAGGCGGGTGCGTGATCCAGGTCTCCGAGCGGTCCGAGCAGCCCGTTGAGGACGTGCTCGTAGGCCTCGTCGAGGGCTCAGTCGCCAGCCCGGATCGCGCGCCAGCGAGCGCCGCGCGGCATGCCGGGTGCGCGCCCGCCCAGGTTCGTCGAGCTCGAGCACGGCACGCGGGTCCGCGCTGTACCAGGGCAGCTCGTCCTGGTCCTCGTCGTCCATGGGGAAGAAGCCCTGCGCGTAGAGGGTCACGGCGGCGGTCACAGGATCCACGGGGCTCTAGTGTCTCGCCCATGGCCGTCGAATGGCAGAAGATCGCCGACTACGAGGACATCCGCTACGAGACGTCGCGGCGACGGGATCGCCAAGATCACGATCGACCGTCCCGAGGTCCGCAACGCCTTCCGGCCCCAGACCGTGATCGAGCTCTCCGACGCGTTCGAGCGCGCCCGCGAGGACTCCGAGGTCGGGGCGATCATCCTCACCGGCGAGGGCCCGCTGGCCTTCTGCTCGGGCGGCGACCAGCGCGTGCGCGGCGATCGCGGCTACGAGACCGAGCCCGGCTCGGGCCAGGGGCGCTTCCACGTCACCGACCTGCACGTGCAGATCCGCCGCCTGCCCAAGCCCGTCGTGGCGATGGTCGCGGGCTACGCGGTCGGCGGCGGCCACGTGCTGCACGTCTGCTGCGACCTGACGATCGCCGCCGACAACGCCCGCTTCGGCCAGACCGGCCCGCGCGTCGGCTCGTTCGACGGCGGCTTCGGCGCGTCGCTGCTCGCCGCCCAGGTCGGCCAGAAGAAGGCCAAGGAGATCTGGTTCCTCTGCCGCCAGTACGACGCGCAGCAGGCGCTGGACATGGGCCTCGTCAACACCGTCGTGCCGCTCGAGCGGCTCGAGGAGGAGACGGTGCAGTGGTGCCACGAGATGCTCGCCCTCTCCCCCTTCGCCCTGCGACTGCTCAAGGCGAGCTTCCACGCCCACGAGGACGGCATGGCCGGGATCCAGCAGCTCGCCCACGACACCAACCTCCTCTTCTACGGCTCCGACGAGGCCCAGGAGGGGCGCGAGGCCTACAAGGCCAAGCGCACGCCCGACTTCTCGCAGTTCCCCCGCCGCCCGTGAGCCCCGTTCGCATCTGGCTGATGGCGGCGCGTCCGCGGACGCTGCCCGCCGCCGTGGCGCCGGTGCTCGTCGGCACCGCGCTGGCCGGCACCGAGGGCACGTTCCGCCCGCTGGCCTTCGTCGCCGCGCTGCTCGGCGCGCTGTTCATCCAGGTCGGGACGAATCTCTCCAACGACTACTCCGACGCCCGGCGCGGCGCCGACACCGAGGACCGGCTCGGGCCCGGTGCGCGTGACCGCCGGCGGGCTCGTGCCGCCGCGGCAGGTGCTCGTCGCCACCGCGGTCACGTTCGGGCTGGCCGTGCTCTGCGGCGTCTACCTGATCGCGATCGCCGGCTGGGAGCTGCTGGCCGTCGGCGCCGCCTCGATCCTCGCCGGGATCCTCTACACCGGCGGCCCGAAGCCCTACGGCTACGAGGGCCTCGGCGAGGTCTTCGTCTTCCTCTTCTTCGGCGTCGTCGCCGTCACCGGGTCCTACTTCGTCCAGGCCGAGCACCTGCCGTGGGAGGCCTTCGCGCTCGCGGTGCCGGTCGGGCTGCTCGCCTCGGCGATCCTCGTCGTCAACAACGTGCGCGACCTCGAGACCGACCGCCGCGCGGGCAAGCGCACGCTGGCCGTGCGCCTGGGCCGCGAGCGCACGCGGATGCTCTACGCCGTGATGGTCTACCTCGCCTTCGTGACGACGCCGATCACCTGGCTGTTCGGCCCCTTCGGCCCGGCGCTGCTGCTGCCCTGGCTCGCGCTCCCGCTCGCCCTGCCGCTCGTGCGCACGGTGCGCAACCGCACCGACGGGCAGGCGCTCAACGGCGCGCTGGCCGGGACCGGCCAGCTGCAGCTCGCGTTCTGCGTCCTGCTCTCTGGCGGACTTCTGCTGTCCTGACGGCATGAAGCTCGACGTCGAGCGGGTGACGCTGGCGCTGCGCGCGCCGCTGCGCGCGGCGCACGGGACGCTGACGCGAACGCGAGCTGCTCGTCGTGCGCCTGACCGACGAGGACGGGCCGCGTCGGCGTCGGCGAGGCGGCCCCGGTGCCCGGCTACGACCGCTGGACCCTGGCCGACTGCGCCGAGGCGCTCGGCGCCTGGCGGCCGCTGATCGACGCCTGGGACGGGACGAACGCCGCCGCGCTGCTCGACGCCTGCCGCACGCTGGCCGACGTCCCGCACGCCCGCGCCGGCGATCGACATGGCGCTCTGGGACCTCGCCGGCCAGCGCGCCGGGCGCCCTGTCGTCGAGCTGCTGAGCGACGCCTGGTCGCCCGCCGTCCCGGTCAACGCCTCGATCGGCGCCGAGGACCGCGCCACCGCCGCGGCCGCGGCCGCGCAGGCCCGGGCCGACGGCTTCTCGCTGCGTGAAGGTCAAGGTCGGGGTCGGCGACGACGCCGGCCGCGTCGCCGCGGTGCGCGCCGCCGGCGGCGCCGGAGCTCGCGATCCGCCTCGACGCCAACGGCGCCTGGAGCGTCGATGAGGCCGAGTCGGCGCTGGCCGCGCTCGCGCCGGCCGGGCTCGAGCTCGTCGAGGAGCCGGTCGCCGGCCTCGAGGCGCTGCGCGAGCTGCGCGAGCGCGTCGCCGGTCCGCATCGCGATGGACGAGACCGCCGGACGAGCCCGGCGCGCTGGCCTCCGGCGCGACCGACGCCGTCTGCCTCAAGATCGGGCGCTGCGGCGGGATCGCGGCCACGCTCGCGGCGGCCACGCTCGTGCGCGCGACCGGCGCCGAGGCCTACCTCGCCTCGGCCTGGGACGGCCCGGCCGGGATCGCCGCCGCGCTCCACGTCGCCGCGGCGCTGCGCGTCGAGCTGCCCTGCGGGCTGGCGACGCTCGGCGTCTTCGCCGAGCGTCGAGGACCCGTTCCCGGTCCGCGACGGCGCGATCGCCGTGCCGGCCGCGCCCCGGTCTAGGCGTCTGAGCCGGCGATCAGCCGCGCGACGGCCTCGGGCTGCTCGAGGTGGGCGGCGTGGCCGGCGTCGCGGATCGTGACCGCCTCGCCGCGCGGCAGCAGCGCGGCCATCTTCTCCGACAGGGCGCGGTACTTCGTGTCGCGCTCGCCCGCCGCGCAGATCACCGGCATGGTCAGCGTCGTCGAGCTGGTCCCACACCGGCGCCATCACGCCCGTGCCGAACCCGCGCAGCGCCGCGGCCAGGCCCGGCGGCGCTGTTGCGGCGGCGATCCGCGTCGGCGGCGGCGCGCGACCGCCGCCGGCTGGTCGGCGAACAGCGACTGCTCGGACCAGCGCGACAGCCAGGCGTCGAGGCCGTCGGTCTCGATCGCCTGCGCGAGCGCCTCGTCGCTGCGCCGGCGCGCGGAGCGCTCGGCCGGGTCGGCGAGCCCGGGGTTGGCCCCGATCAGAACCAGGCGGGCGATCCGCTCCGGGCTGCGCACCGCCCAGCGCAGCGCGATGCGGCCGCCGAGCGAGTAGCCGGCCAGGGTGACCGGGGCCGCGGGCAGGACGCGGTCGAGCACGTCGAGCTGCGCGGCGAACGCGACCCGCTGGAGGTTCGGGGCGACGCCGTGCCCGAGCAGGTCGGGCGTGACGACCCGGCCCGGGCGGCAGATGCGCGCGCACGCCGTCCCACGCCCGCGAGGTCTGGGTGAAGCCGTGAAGCAGGACGAATGGGCCCGGCACACCGGGAAGTCTCGCGGGTCGGGCAAGAGCTAGCGTGCCGCCCATCGCCGGCCCGCTCGACACCCATCTGCTGCTGCGCGCCTTCGTCGACGAGCTCGCGCGCTGCGGCGTGGCGCACGCCTGCACCTCCCCCGGCTCGCGTTCGGCGCCGCTCGCGCTCGCGTTGTCGCGCGAGGAGCGGATCCGTACGTGGTCGCACGTCGACGAGCGCTCCGCCGGCTTCTTCGCGCTCGGGCTGGCCAAGACGACCGGCCGGGCCGTCGTCCTCGCCTGCACGTCGGGCACCGCGGCGGCCAACTACGCCCCGGCCGTCCACGAGGCGCGCGAGGCGCGGGTCCCGCTGATCGTGCTGACCGCCGACCGGCCGCCCGAGCTGCGCGACACCGGCGCCGGGCAGACGATCGACCAGCTCGACCTCTTCGGCCGCGCCGCGACCTGGTTCGCCGAGCTCGACCTGGCCGAGGCCACACCGGAGCGCGCGCGCTGGGCGCGGCGGATGGCGTGCCGCGCGGTGTGGACGGCCGAGGGCCCGCGGCCCGGCGTCGTCCACCTCAACGTCCCGCTGCGCGAGCCGCTCGCGCCCGGCGTGCCCGCTGCCCGACGCCGACGTCGTGCCCGGACGCGCCGACGGGCGCGCCGTGGGTCGCGCGCGCCGCCGCCACGGTCGAGGGCGCACCGCTCGCCCTCCCCTCCCCCGGGATCGTCGTCGCCGGCGCCGGCGCCGATCCCCACACCCTGGCCTGGGCCGCGCGCGCCGGCTGGCCGGTGCTCGCCGACCCGCTCTCGGGCCTGCGGCGCGGACCCAACGCGATCGCCCACGGCGACCTGCTCGCTCCGCTGCTGCCCGCCCCGGCCGCCGTCGTGCGCACGCGGCGACCTGCCGACGGCCAAGCGGCTGCGCCAGCGCCTGGCCGGCCTCGAGGAGGCCGTGCAGGTCGTCGCTCGACCCGCAGACGGCGTGGCAGGACCCCGATGGCGCGGTCGGCCAGGTCCATCCCGGCCCGATCTCCGCCCTGCGGGCCGAGCCCGCTTCGCGGCCGACTGGCTCGACCGCTGGCGCACCGCCGACGCCGCGGCGACCGCGGCGCTCGAGGCCGAGCTCGGCGACGGGCTGAGCGAGCCCGCCGTCGCGCGCTTCCTCGCCTCGCGCCTGGGCCCGGACGAGACCCTGTGGGTCGCCTCCTCGATGCCGATCCGGGACGTCGAGGCCTTCGCGCCGCTGCGCGACGACGGCGCCGCGGGTGGTCTCCAATCGCGGTGCCAACGGCATCGACGGGACGATCTCCAGTCGCGTACGGCGCGCGGGCCGGCGGCGACGGCGCCGGTCACGCTGCTGATCGGCGACGTCGCGGTGATCCACGACGCCGGCGGCCTGCTGGCCCATCGCCGGCACGGGCTCGATGTCCGGATCGTCGTGATCGACAACGACGGCGGCGGGATCTTCCACTTCCTGCCCGTCGCCGGTGAGGCCGACGCGTTCACCGAGCACGTGGCCACGCCGCACGGCACCGACTTCGAGGCGCTGGCCGCCGCGGCCGGCGTGCCGTACTCCCGGGCCGAGCGCCCGGGGGATCTGCTGGCCGGTGGCCTCGTCCACGTGCGGACCGACCGGGAGGAGAACCTCGCGCTCCACCGCCGCCTGAGCGGGGGCGATGGAGCGCGCGGTGAAGCTTCTCTAGTCCTTGCCCTTGAGCTTGTCGGCGACCTTGCCGACGCCTTCCTTGATGTTGCCGGCGCCCTTGTCGACCTTGCCCTCGTTCTTCAGGGACTGGTCATCGGTGAGCGAGCCCGCGGCTTCCTTGACGCGGCCCTTGCCCTTGTCGACTGCTCCGTCGTTCTGACCCATGTCGGTCTCTCCTCGTCGTAGCTGGCGGTGCGTTTCGATCCTGCCCGGCGCAGCGGGCCGGTAATCGCAAACGGTGGCGTTCAGGAGGCGACGACGGGCAGCAGCGCACCGAGCTTGACCTCGGTCTCGGCGAGCTCGGCGGCCGGGTCGGAATCGCGCACGATCCCCGCGCCGACGAACAGCCGGGCGACGCCGCCGCGCAGCAGGCCCGAGCGCAGCGCGACGCAGAACTCGCCGTCCTCGGCGGCGTCGGTCCAGCCGAAGGCGCCGGCGTACCAGCCGCGGTCGAGCCCCTCGAGCGCGGGGATCAGGGCCAGCGCCGCGGCCCGCGGCTCGCCGCCGACGGCCGGGGTCGGATGCAGCGCCCCGGCGAGCTGGAGCGCGCCGAGCGAGGAGGCGAGCTGTGCGCGCAGCGGCGTGGCGAGGTGCTGGATGTTCGCGACCTTGATGACGACGGGCTCGGGCGCGCGCGTGACCCAGACGGCGTGCGGGGCGAGCGTGCGCTCGATGCGGTCGGCGACGATCGCGTGCTCCTCGCGGTCCTTCTCGGAGCGCAGCAGGCGCTCGCCGAGGTGGTCGTCGACGGCGGGGTCGGCCGAGCGGTTGGTCGAGCCGGCGAGCGCGACCGTGCTCGCGCGCTGACCCTCGCGGCGGATCAGCAGCTCGGGGCTCGCGCCGAGGAAGGTCGCGTCGCCGCGCGCGGCGGCGAAGACGAAGCACGAGCCGAAGGCCTCGCGCAGCACGCCGAGCACGGCGGCGGGATCGTGCGCGTCGCGGGCGTGGACCTCGACCTCGCGGGCGAGGACGATCTTCTCCAGGCGGCCCGCGGCGATCGCGTCGACCGCGCCGGCGACGGCCTGCTCGAAGTGCTCGGGCGGCAGCGCGGAGACGACCTGCGGGCGCACGGCGGGATTGGGGTCGAGCAGCGGCAGCGGGCGCGACACCAGGCCGTGCAGGCGGCGCTCGAGGCGCTTGGCGACCTGGTCGGCCACGTCGTCGGGGGCGACGGCGCCGATCAGGGTGACGGTCGCCCGGCCGCGGCGGCGGTGCAGCGCGACCTCGGGGACGATCAGCGAGCCGGCGCCGAGGTTGTCCCACGCCGGGGTCAGCCCACCGCCGGGCGCGAAGGCCAGCCCGCCGAGCGCGACGAGCCCGAGGCGGGGTCCTCGACCGTCCCGGCGACCTCGGCCGTGGAGGCGAGATGGCGCCAGACCGAGGCGGCGAGGCCGAAGCGGTCGGGGTCCTCGCTGGGCAAGGTGCGGACCGCGCCGAGGCCGGCCAGGGCGAAGCCGTCGCGCTCGGGCTGCTCGAAGCACGTCAGCGACTCGGTGCCCTGGCGCGAGGCCCAGGCGATCGCCACGGGATCGGCCCCGTCGGGCAGCGGCAACGTGACGGCGGCGAGCACGGGGGTGCCGGACCGGCGCGCGCGTCGCGCCGCGTTGCGGAGGGCGCGCTCGAGGAGCGGATGCGCCCGCTCGAGCTCACGCCCGGCGATCGCCGTCTGCATACGAGAAGCCTACGCCCGGAGGCGTACCCTGAACCCTTGTCCCGCGTGCGAACGATCACGCAGGGCCGCACCTTGCGAAGACTCCATTTCCCGGCCCTGGTCCTCGTCGCGCTTCTGCTCGCACCGGCCGGTGCGTCGGCGGCCTCGCCGACGGCCAAGCTCTCCTCCCGCCTGCGCGAGATCGTCAAGCCGTCGCTCGTCGGCAAGTCGCCCGCGGCGCAGTCCGACGCGGTCGATCTCGCCCCCACGGGGCCCGCGAGCCTCGCCCGCGCCGGCGGCAAGCTGCTCGTGGAGGTGCGCTTCGGCGACGACCCGGCGGCGGCGAGCGCGGCGCTGAAGGCGGCCGGCGCGACCGTCGTCGACGTCAGCGACCGGTACGCGACGACCACCGCCGCCGTCCCGGCTCAAGACGTCAAGGCCGTCGCGGCCGTGCCCGGCGTGCGCTCGGTGACCGAGGTGATCGCCCCGCAGACGAGCGCGGACGCGCACACCAACACCTGGTCGCCGCAGACCTGCCTGGGCGCGACCACGTCGCAGGGCGTCGCCCAGCTCGAGGTCGACCAGGCCCGCGCGCACTACGCCGCGATCGGCTCGGGCGTGAAGGTCGGGGTGCTCTCGGACTCGTTCGACACGGGCGGGAGCCTCGCCGCCGCCCACGACACCGCCACGGGCGACCTGCCCGGCGCCGGCGATCCGTGCGGGTTCACGACGCCGACCAAGGTCCTGGCCGACTACAACGGCGCCGACGCGACCGACGAGGGCCGCGCGATGACGAAGATCGTCCACGACGTCGCCCCGGGCGCCTCGCTCGACTTCGCCACCGCCGACCTCGGCGAGCTCGACTTCGCCCAGCGGATCCACGACCTGGCCGCCGACGGCGCCAAGGTGATCGTCGACGACGTCACCTACTACGACGAGCCGATGTTCCAGGACGGCCCGGTGGCCAACGCGGTCAACGCCGTGACGAGCGGCGCGAACCCCGTCTCGTACTTCTCCTCGGCCGGCAACGAGAACTCCAAGCAGGGCAACGACGACATCGGGTCCTTCGAGACGCCGCAGTACCGGCCGACCGCGTGCCCGGTGACCCCGCAGGACGAGAACCACCCGGACGCGGTGCCGACCGACGGCGACTGCGAGAACTTCGACCCGAACGGCGACCGACAACGAGCTCGACCTCGGGACCGACGCCGTGCACGACCTGTCGCTCGACTTCCAGTGGTCGGAGCCCTGGAACGGCGTCGCGAACGACTTCGACCTCTACGTCCTCGACGACGCCAACCAGGTCGTCGCTTCGAGCACGAACGACAACCTGACGACCCAGCGGCCCTTCGAGTTCCTCACGCTGCCCGACGACGGCGGCACGAGCTACCACGTCGTGATCCACCGCAAGGCCGGCTTCACGGGCACCCCGCGGATGAAGTGGGTGACCTTCGGCCAGGGGCTGACCTCGCAGGAGCGCCCGACCGGCGGCAGCGGCGACGTCGTCGGCCCCTCGATCTTCTCCCACAACGGCGCGGACAACGCGATCACGACGGCCGCCGTCGACGCCGGCGACGACACCGCGCCGGAGACCTACTCCTCCCGCGGGCCGGTGACCCTGTACTGGGGGCCGGTCGCCGACGGCTCCACGCCCGCGAGCCCGCAGGCCGCGCAGGTGCTCGCCAAGCCCGACCTCACGGCCAGCGACTGCACGTCGGACACGTTCTTCGGCGGCGGCGAGTTCTGCGGGACCTCGGCCGCCGCGCCCCACGCCGCCGGCGTGGCGGCGCTGGCCTACGGGGCCAAGCCGTCGGCCACCCCCGCCCAGGTCCTGAGCGCGATGAAGACGACCGCGCGTCCGATCGGGGCCTTCGGCCCGACGGCCGTGGGCGCGGGCCTGATCGACGCCAACGCGATGCTCGGCTCGCTCGGCGCCACCCCGCAGACCGGCGACGCCGCCGCGCCGATCCTCTCGCAGTCCGGCGCGCTGGTGAGCTCGGATGCCCCGCAGACCGGCCGGATCGACCGCGGGACGCGCGGCGAGTCACCGTCGACGGCCTGCTCGGATCCCGCCCCCGCGCCCGGCCTGATCAGCACGAACCCGTTCGTCCACGACGTCTTCTCGCGGCGCAACATCACCGACGACCCGCAGTGCGTGCGCGTCACGGTGACCCCGGGCGCGGGCTGCACCGCGAGCCCGGCGGGCCTGCAGAGCAACGGCTACCTCGGCGCGATCGACGCGACCGATCCGCGGAAGAACCTCGCCGCCGTCGCCGGGTTCCCGCTGAGCGACGCCGCCGCCACGTACTTCGTCGCCGTCCCGGCCGGCCAGCGGCTGTTCATGGACGTCAACGCGACGTCGGCGACGGGCTGTCCCGCCTACACGATCCGCGCCGACTCCGACAAGCCGTTCGCCTTCACCCTGCCGGCGGTCACCGGGCCGAGCGCGAGCGGCGTCGTCAGCACGACGACCGGCGTCTGGAGCGGCGCGCCGGCGTTCGCCTACCGCTGGCAGCGCTGCGACGCGGCGGGCGCCAACTGCACGGCCATCGCCGGCGCCGCGGCCGCCGGCCCGAGCTACACCAAGACCGCGGCCGACGCCGGCCGGCGGCTGCGGGTCAAGGTGACCGCGACGCAGTACGGCAAGGCGGCGACCGCGACGAGCGCCGCGCCCGGAGCGGCGATCGCGGGCACGCCGGTCACGCCCCCGCCGGCCCAGACGACCCCGACGACGCCGGTCAAGCCCGTCGCCCCGGCCAAGGACACGACCGCCCCGAACACGTCGATCGGTTCCGGCCCGCCGGCGCGGACCTCCAAGCCGGCGGCGACCTTCTCCTTCGCCGCGAACGAGGCGGGCGCGACGTTCCGCTGCCGCATCGACAAGAAGGCGCTGACGGCCTGCACCTCGGGCCAGGCCTACAAGGGCCTCGCCGCCGGCAAGCACACCTTCAAGGTCGCGGCGACCGACAGGTCCGGCAACGTCGACCTGACGTCGGCCACCTGGACGTGGACGGTGGTCGCCCCGCAGACGAAGGTCAAGACGGGCCCGAAGGCCAGGACGACGCGCCGCACCGCGACCTTCCGCTTCGCCTCCACGCAGGGCAAGTCGAGCTTCCGCTGCCGCCTGGACAAGGGCAAGGTCCGCCGTTGCTCGTCGCCGAAGACCTTCAAGCACCTCAAGCGCGGCAGGCACACCTTCCGCGTCTACGCCGTCAACCGCTACGGGCTGCGCGACAAGACGTCGGCCCAGCGGGTGTGGCGGATCCGCTAGCTCAGGTCTCGCCGCGGCCGCGGGCGATCGCGATCTCGCCCGTCCGGGCCATCTCGATCAGCCCGAAGGGGCGCACGAGCTTCTCGAACGCCTCGACCTTGTCGTGCGTGCCGGTGACCTCGACGACGAGCGCCCGCTTGGTCACGTCGACGATCTTGCCGCGGAAGATCTCCACCATCTGGAGGATCTCCGCGCGCGCGGCGCCGTCGGCCGAGATCTTGAACATCGCGAGCTCGCGGGAGACCGTCTCCCCCGGCTCGAGGTCGCGGATCTTCAGCACGTTGATGAGCTTGTGGAGCTGCTTGGTGACCTGGTCGATCGGGTGCAGCGCCCCGTCGAGGGTCATCGTGATGCGCGAGGTCGACTCGTCGTCGGTCGGGCCGACGGCCAGCGTGTCGATGTTGAACCCGCGCCGCGCGAACAGCCCGGTGATCCTGGTCAGGACACCCGGCTTGTTCTCGACGAGGATCGACAGGACGTGCTTGCGGCCGGATCGCATCGACCCGGCGGCCTCGAGCTCCTCGAGGCTCAGCATCTCCTTGGTGCCTGGCTCGCCCATGACGCTCAGCCCACCATGTCGCGGGCGGCGGAGCCGGCCGGGATCATCGGGTACGTGTTCTCCTCGCGGGTCACGGCGACGTCGACGACGACCGGGCCCGGCGTGGCGAGCGCCGCCTTGACGTCATCCACGATCGTGGTCTTGTCCGTCAGCCGGATGCCGGTGCAGCCGTAGGCCTCGGCGAGCTTGACGAAGTCCGGGAAGCGGCCCATGTCGACCTGCGAGTAGCGCCCGTCCCAGAACAGCTCCTGCCACTGGCGGACCATGCCCAGGTAGCCGTTGTTGAGGATGAACACCTTGACGTCGACCTTGTTCTCGGCGCAGGTGGCGAGCTCCTGGGCGTTCATCTGGAACGAGCCGTCGCCGGAGATGCAGACGACCGTCTCCTCGGGCTTGCCGACCTTGGCGCCCATCGCCGCGGGCAGGCCGAAGCCCATCGTCCCGAGGCCGCCGGAGTTGATCCACGTGCGCGGGCGCGCGAAGTGGAAGTACTGCGCCGTCCACATCTGGTGCTGCCCGACGTCCGTGGTCACGATCGCGTTGCCGCCGGTGGCCTCGTAGATCGCCTCGATCGCCCGCTGGGGCTTGATCTCGTTGTCCTCGGAGTCGTCGTAGCGCAGCGGGTACTGGCGGCGCCAGCCCTCGATGCGATCCCACCACGACTCGAGCCGCTTCGGGTCGGGCTCGAGCGCCCGGTACTCCGAGGTCAGCCGGCCGAGGATGTTCTTCGCGTCGCCGACGATCGGGATGTGGGCCGGGACGTTCTTGGAGATCTCGGCCGGATCGACGTCGATGTGGATGAACTTCGCGCGCGGGGCGAACTCGGAGAGCTTGCCGGTGATGCGGTCGTCGAAGCGGGCGCCGATCGCGACGATCAGGTCCGCCTCGTCCATCGCGTAGTTGGCCGCGCGGGTGCCGTGCATCCCGAGCATCCCGAGCCACTGCTCGCCCGGCGCGGGGAAGCCCCCGAGGCCGTTGAGCGTGCAGGTCACGGGCAGCTTGTCCGAGGTGGCCAGCGCGGTCAGCTCGGGGCCGGCCTCGCTGGAGATCACGCCGCCGCCGGCGTAGAGCACCGGCCGCCGCGAGTTGGCCATGGCCTTGGCCGCCAGGCGGATCTGCTTCTGGTTGCCCTCGGTCGTGGGCTGGTAGCCGGGCAGGTGCACGTCGGTGACCGGCTCGTAGTCGATCTCCGCGCGCGACAAGTCCTGCGGGATGTCGACGACGACGGGGCCGGGCCGCCCGGTGCGGGCGATGTGGAAGGCCTCGTGCAGGGTCCGCGGGATCTCCCGGGGGTCCTGGATCATGAAGGAGTGCTTGACGATCGGCAGGGTGATGCCGATCGTGTCGGCCTCCTGGAAGCCGTCGGTGCCGAGCAGGTCGGTGCGCACCTGGCCGGTCAGGAACACGACGGGGACCGAGTCCATCATCGCGTCGGTGATCGGCGTGATCAGGTTGGTCGCGCCCGGGCCGCTCGTGCCCAGCGACACGCCGACCTTGCCGGTCGCCTTGGCGTAGCCCTCGGCCGCGTGGCCGCCGCCCGCCTCGTGGCGCACGAGGATGTGGCGGATGCCCGCGTCGTAGAACGCGTCGTAGGTGGGGAGGTTCGCCCCGCCGGGAAGGCCGAATACGACCTCGACGCCCTCGGCCTTGAGGCATTCCATCAGGGCATCGACGGCTCGCATGCGATTCGGCTCCTTTCGAGGGATTCCGGGGGACGAAACAGGCGCGCGGATCGTCCGCGCGCCGGGGTGATCGAGTGTACGACCTGGATTCCGGGCCGCAACCGGGCGTGCGCCTAGGCCGGGCGCAGCCCCGACTCGGGCACGATCGCCTCGTCGGGGAAGTACAGCTCGGTCCCGCAGGTGGTGCAGATCGAGTCGTGCAGCTTGACGATCTTCCCGCAGCCCGGGCACTCGCGGCGCAGCTCGTCGCGCTCCCAGCGATACAGGAACGCGCACAGCAACCCGATCCCGGGCGCGAAGAAGCCGACCGCGGCCCAGATCCAGAACGACGAGCCCTTCTTGCGCGCGACCAGACCCGTGGCCAGGCCGAAGCCCACGAGGATCGGGATCAGCGCGAAGCCGCCGCCGCTCATAGCTGCCTGATCGCCCAGAAGACGGCGAAGATCGCGACCAGGCCGACGGCCAGCCAGAGGAACGTGACGAGGAAGCCGAAGAGGACCTTCAGCGCGATCGCGACGGCGATGATGATGATCGCCACCGCCGCGACCTTGCGCAGGAGCGAACGCCCGGAGGCCTTCGCGGTGTCGAACCGGCCGCCGGACGCCTCGGGGCGCTCGGTGCGGCCGCGCTTGGGCGCCGGAGCGCTGCCGGTGGCGGCATCGACCTCGCGCTGGAGCTGCGCGAGCTCCGTGTCGAGGTCGTTCTGCGGGCGGCGGCCCGTTCCCATGAGAACGAGCGTAGCGGGCGCCCGCGGCTCAGGCCCGGGCTGCGGCCCGGGCGGCGTCGAGCGCCGGGCGGGCGGTGCGCGGCAGCCGGCGCCGGATGCGCCACGTCGCCCCGGCGAAGGCCATGTTCGCGACGGTCGCGAAGCCGGTCTCGTCCTCGCGCAGCGCGAGCACGAGCGAGGCGATCCGGTCGCTCGCCGGCAGCGCCGGGTCGGGCACGCGCACGCACCAGCAGTAGGTCCGCCGGCCGCCGGGCGCGACGAGCAGCGCGCCCGCCTCCCCCACGATCCACACCCCGAGCGCGCCGCGCTCGACGACGAGGCCGGTGCGGGCGAAGGTCTCGCGGGCCGCGTGGCCGACGAGGTCGCCGACCAGGCCGGCGGCCACGCGCTCGGCCGGGTGGGACTGCGGTGCCTGTCCCCTCCGTCGCACGACCTTGGCGCCGCGGTTGGCGTAGAGCTCGGGGATGACCCAGGCCTGCGCGAGCGCGAGCGCGGCCACGGGCGCGAGCCACGGCCGGATCGCGACGAGCAGCGCCGCGGTGGCGCAGAACGGGACGACGTGCGCGAGGGTCGTGGCCAGCCACAGCCGCGCGCTGCGGTCGAGCGTCTCGGGGCTCGCCCGCCGCCGCCAGGAGACGGCGGCCAGCTCGGGGAGCGCGTGCTCCACTACCCGCCGGCGATCGGGCGGCGCAGGACGACGAGGTCGGCGTCGAGCGGGAGCTCGCGGACCTGCGTGGCCTGCCCCTCCCCCGCGGTCACGACGGCGTAGTAGCCGCGGTCGAGCTCGCGACGGAAGGCCGTCACGGCGCGCTCGACGGCGTCGGCGATCGCCCGCGCGCCACTCGGCGAGCGTCGTGTGGCCGGTGGAGTCCATGCGGATCAGTCGGGACATGAGCGCCAGGCTAGGCGAAGGCGGGCTCTCGTCATCGCCGGCGGCGAGCCTGGCGCGATAGCCGCGACGGCGGGCGATCGGGGCGAGCACGGCGGTCAGCGCCTTGAGCACCGGCCACGGCGGGCTCGTCGGCCGGATCTCCTGCCCGAACTCGGGGACCATCACCGCGAGCTGCAGCGTCGGCGGCATCCCGTCCTCGCGCAGCTGGTCGCGCTGGGCCAGGGCGAACAGCGTCTCGAAGAAGGCGGCGATGTCGAGCGCCGGCGCGGAAGAACTGGATCGAGTGCGGCGTCCTCGTCGCCCTCGTTCCAGAAGCGGTGCGGCGTGTTCGCCGGGATCGTGATCTCGTCGCCGGGCCCGACGACGCGGCGCTCGCCGTCGACCTCGAAGACGAGCGTTCCCGAGACGACCTCGGCGCCGCTCTCCTGCACCGGATGGACGTGCACCGGCTCCTGCGTGCCGCCCGGCGGGTTGACGCTCTCGATCGCGCAGCAGCTCGTCGCGCAGCTCGACGAAGGTCATCCGCTGACCGGTCCGCGGGTTGAAGATCGACTGGCCCTCGTGCGCCACGAGGGCGAGTCTCTCAGACGCCGAGCTCCTCGCGCACGAGCCGGGTGACCTCCTGGCCGTCGGCGCGGCCCTTGGTCGCCTTCATGACGTGGCCGATGATCGGGCCGATCGCCTTCATCTGGCCGCCGCGGATCTTCTCGGCGGCGTCGGGGTTGGCGGCCAGCGCCTCCTGCACGGTCGGGCGCAGCTCGTCGTCGCCGCCCACGGCGCCGAGGCCCTGGGCCTCGACGATCGCCGCCGGGTCGCCGCCGTCGGCCACGAGCGCGTCGAGCACCTGGCGCGCGGCGCCGGAGGTGATCGTGCGGTCGGCGGCCAGCGTGGCCAGGGCGGCCAGCGCCGCCGGGGTGACCTTCGAGGCGCCGGGATCCTCCACGCGCGCGGCGAGCTGCTCGAGCCAGTTGGCGACGTCGACCGGGCTCGCGTCGCCGGCCTCGAGCGTCGCCTCGTAGAAGCCGAAGAGCTCGCCGCGGAAGGCGATCAGCCGCGCCTTGGCCGGCTCGAGCCCGAGCTCGGTCTCGTAGCGCCGCGCGCGCTCGGCGGGCAGCTCGGGGATCGCGTCGCGGGCGGTGTCGAGCATCGCCTCGTCGACCTCGAGCGGGACGAGGTCGGGCTCGGGGAAGTAGCGGTAGTCGTGCGCCTCCTCCTTGGAGCGCAGCGACGTGATCGAGCCCGAGGTCGGGTCGAAGTGCAGCGTCTCCTGGACGACCGCCTCGCCGGCCTGCAGCAGCCCGATCTGGCGCGCGATCTCGGCGTTGATGCCGCGCTCGACGAAGCGGAAGGAGTTCATGTTCTTGAGCTCGGTCTTCGTGCCGAGCTCGGTCGTCCCGACCGGGCGCACCGAGACGTTGGCGTCGCAGCGCAGCGAGCCCTCCTCCATGTTCACGTCGGAGACGCCGAGCTGGCGCAGCGTCGTGCGCAGCAGCGTCAGCCACTCGCGCGCCTGCTCGGCCGAGTGCACGTCGGGCTCGGTGACGATCTCGACGAGCGGCGTGCCGCCGCGGTTGAAGTCCACGACGGACGTGGCGGAGCCGTGGATGCGCCCGCTCGCGCCGACGTGGACGAGCTTGGCCGCGTCCTCCTCGAGGTGCACGCGGTGGATCCGCACGTCGCCCAGATGGCCGCCCGAGCACAGGGGCACGTCGTACTGGCTGATCTGGTAGGCCTTCGGGTTGTCGGGATAGAAGTAGTTCTTGCGGTGGAAGATCGACCGCGGCGCGATCTCGCAGCCGAGCGCCAGCCCGATCATCACCCCGTACTCGACGGCCTTGCCGTTGATCACGGGCAGCGCCCCGGGCAGGCCGAGGCAGACCGGGCAGGTGTGCGTGTTCGGCGGGTCGCCGAACGACAGCGCGCACGAGCAGAACATCTTCGTGTGCGTGTCGAGCTGGACGTGGATCTCGAGCCCGATGACGGGCTCGTACTCGACGTCCGGTCACGCCGCCACCGCCCCGCGGACGCGGCTGCCGTCGAAGCCGAGCGCGCCCTCGAGCACGTGGGCGGCCTGGAGGATCCGGTTCTCGCTGAACGCCGGGCCGGCGAGCTGGAAGCCGGTGGGCAGGCCCTCGGAGAGGCCGTTGGGGATCGAGATCGCCGGGATGCCGGCCAGCGGCATCGGCACCGTGCAGTAGTCGTTCAGGTACATCGCCAGCGGGTCGTCGGTCTTCTCGCCGAGCGGGAAGGCCACGGTCGGGCTCGTCGGCGTGACGACGAAGTCGAAGTCGGCGAAGGCCGCGCGGAAGTCGTCGGAGATCTTCGTGCGCACCTTCTGGGCCTTGCCGTAGTAGGCGTCGTAGTAGCCCGAGGACAGCGCGTAGGTGCCGAGCATGATCCGGCGCTTGACCTCGTCGCCGAAGCCCTCGGCGCGCGTGCGCGTGTAGAGCTCGAGCAGCGTGTCGGCGTGCTCGGAGCGGTGGCCGTAGCGCACGCCGTCGAAGCGCGCGAGGTTGGCCGAGGCCTCGGCCGGCGCGATCAGGTAGTAGGCGGCGATCGCGTAGGGCGCGTGCGGCAGGCGGCAGGCCTCGACGGTCGCGCCGAGCGAGCGGGCGACGTCGAGCGTGGCCTCGAACTGCTCGCGGACGCCGTCGGTCGATGCCGTCGCCGGCGAGCTCCTCGGGCACGCCGAGGCGGATCCCGGCCAGGTCGCCGTCGGTGGGGAGCGCGACCTCCTCGGGGAACGCGAGCGACGTCGAGTCGCGCTCGTCCTGGCCGACCATGTGGCGGAAGAGCAGCGCGGCGTCGGCGACGTCGCGGGTCAGCGGGCCGGCCTGGTCGAGCGACGAGGCGAAGGCGATCATCCCGTAGCGCGAGACCGCGCCGTAGGTCGGCTTGAGCCCGACGATGCCGGACAGCGCGGCGGGCTGGCGGATCGAGCCGCCGGTGTCGGTGCCGATCGCCCAGGGCGCGAGGCCGGCGGCGACGGCGGCGGCGCTGCCGCCCGACGAGCCGCCGGGCACGCGGTCGCGGTTCCACGGGTTGCGGACCGGGCCGAAGCCGGAGTTCTCGTTCGACGAGCCCATCGCGAACTCGTCCTGGTTGGTCTTGCCGAGCACGGGCGCGCCGGCGGCGATCGAGCTGCTCGACGACGGTGGCCGTGTAGGGCGGGCGGTAGCCCTCGAGGATCCGCGAGCCGGCCTGGCTCGGGACGCCCTCGGCGCAGAAGAGGTCCTTGACGGCGAGCGGCACGCCGCCGAGCGGCGCGCCGGCGGCGACCTCGGGCCGCTCGCTCGGCGACCCAGAGGAAGGCGCCGAGGTCCGTCGCCGCGGGCGCGCTGCGCGTAGGCGTCCCAGAGGTCGCCGCGGTCGAGCTCGCCGGCCTCGATCGCCTGCGGCGGCGGCGGCCGCCGACAGCGCGAGCAGGTCGCTCATGCGCCCGGGCTGGGGACGGAGAACCCGTCGTCCTCGACCGCCGGCGCGGCGGCCAGCACCACGTCGCGCGGCAGCGACGGGCGCGGGCACGTCGTCGCGCAGGCGGTTGGTCACGTCGACGACGTGGGACGTCGGCTCGACGTCGTCGAGGTCGAGCTCGTTGATCGTCTCGATGTAGCCGAGGACGTGCGAGAGCTCGGAGGCCATCTTCTCGACCTCGTCCTCGGAGAGGTCGAGCCGGGCGAGGCGGGCGACGTGGAGAACCTGGTCTCGGTCGAGCACCCCGGCGATGCTAGCCGAGCGCTAGCCCGAGCTCGGCGGCGGCTGGCTCGGCGGCGGGACCGAGCCGCCCTGCGACGGCGCGCTCCCCTCCGACGGCGGCGTGCTCGCGGGCGGCGTGCCGGCCGGCGGGGCGCTCGCGGGCGGCGCGTCGGTCGAGGACGCCGGCGCGCGGCTCGGTCCCGGCCGGGCGGGTGGTCCCGCGCGAGGAGAGCAGCCCCTCGGCCTGGGCGCGGGCGTCGGCCATCGACGTCCCCTCGTCGCGCATCGCCAGGAAGCCGCCGGCCGTGATCCCCACGCAGAGCAGGAAGCCGAGGTAGGCGCCGAACTCGACGGTGATGAAGTCGTTCGGGCCCGGCTGGTTGAGGATCCGGTAGAGCACGATCAGCGTGACGAGCGCGCCGAAGGCGGTGACGATCACGTTGAAGGCGATCGGCATCGCGGGCGCGCGCTGGGCGATGGCCATGCCGACCCAGACCAGCGCGAGCACGAGCAGGATGAACATCAGGAGATCCGTGTAGCTGAAGGCCGTCCCAGGCGCTGGCGGTCGTCGAGACGCCGTTGGCCTTGAGCAGCGCGCTCGCGCCCCCGCCGACGTCGACGCCGTACCAGCTCAGGAACATGTCGATCAGCAACAGCACGGCGCAGGCGCCGGCGAGCTTCTCGCCGGTCCGCAGGCGCCCGAGATCAGCGGACATGGACTCTCCTCGTCGCGTTTGTCACGTAGCCGCTATTCGATCAGCGGCGCCGGACGCCTGCAACGCGATTAGACGGATTGCAGGCGCGCGGCGGCGAGCGTGTTCTGCATCAGCATCGCGATCGTCATCGGCCCGACGCCGCCGGGGACCGGCGTGATGTGCGCCGCGCGCTCGCGCGCCGCCTCGAAGTCGACGTCGCCGACCAGGCCGTCCTCGGTGCGGTTGATGCCCACGTCGATGACGGCGGCGCCCTCGCGGATCCAGTCGCCCTGGACGAACTTCGGCCGCCCGACCGCGGCGATCACGACGTCGGCGGCGCCGACGATCCCCGGCAGGTCGCGCGTGCGCGAGTGGCAGACGGTCACGGTGGCGTTGCGCTCGAGCAGCAGCTGGGCCACGGGCTTGCCGACGAGGTCCGAGCGGCCGACGACGACCGCGTTGGCGCCCTCGAGCGCGACGCCCGCGTCGTCGAGCAGCTCGATGCAGCCCAGCGGCGTGCACGGCCGCAGCCCCGGCGCGCCCTGGGCCAGGCGCCCGGCGCTCTCCGGGGTCAGCCCGTCGACGTCCTTGACGGCGGGGATCCGGGCCGAGAGCGCGGCGCCGCCGTCGGCCTCGCCGGGGACCGGGCGCTGGAGCAGGATCCCGCTGACCGCCGGATCGGCGGCGAGCTCGTCGAGGGCCGCGGCGATCAGCTGCGGCCCGGCGTCGGCCGGCAGCGGGCGGTGGAACGACGCGATCCCGACCTCCTCGGAGACCTTGATCTTGTTGCCGACGTAGACCTGCGAGGCGGCGTCGTCGCCGACGAGCACCGTGGCCAGCCCCGGCCGCGGGTTGCCCTCGTCGAGCCAGGTGGCGACCTCGTCGGCCACGCGGGCGCGGATCGCCTGGGCGACGGCCTTGCCGTCGATGATCGCCGCGCTCACGCCTTCTCCAGCGGTGCGAGGTCGGCGACGAACTTGCGGTCGCCGTGCTCGCGGAAGTGCAGCACGACGATCCCGCCGGGCTCGACGGCGATCACCTTGCCGACGCCGAAGGCGGCGTGGCGCACGTCGTCGCCGAGGCGGTAGGCGGCCGGCGCCTCCTCCTCGGCGGTCGTGTCCCAGCTCATCGCCGCCGGGCGCGTGGCCCACGAGGTCTGGATCCCCTCGCGCACGATCAGGTCGTCGGGCAGCTCGTGCAGGAAGCGCGAGGGCACGCCGCCCATCGCCGCGCCGAAGACGTTGCGCCGCCGCGCGTGGGTCAGCGTCAGCTTCCGCATCGCCCGCGTGATCCCGACGTAGGCCAGGCGCCGCTCCTCCTCGACCTGGCCCTCGTCCAGCGCGCGGGAGTGCGGGAAGATCCCGTCCTCCATGCCGATCATGAAGACGATCGGGTACTCGAGGCCCTTGGCGGTGTGGAGCGACATCAGCGTGACCGAGCCGGCGCCGTCCTTGACCTCGTCGGCGTCGCCGCGCAGCGACAGCTTCTCGAGGTAGTCGGGCAGCGAGGGCTCCTCGGCCGTCCCGTCGTACTCGCGGGCGCCCTCGACGAGCGCCTCGAGGTTCTCGATCCGGCCCTGCGCCTCGTAGGTGCGCTCGGCCTGGAGCGCGTCCGTGTATCCGCTCTCGCGCAGCATCTCCTCGACGAGCTCGGCCACCGGCGGGTTGGTCTCCGCGCGCTCGCGCAGGACGCGCATCGTGCCCATGAAGCGGGTCAGCGCCTTGCGGGCGGCGGTGCCGAGCTGCGGGATCGCCTCGGGGTCGCCCGCCGTGTCCCAGATGTTCTGGCCCGTCGTGTTGGCCCAGGACAGGACGCGGGCCACGGAGGTCTGCCCCAGCCCGCGCTTGGGGGAATTGACGACGCGGGCGAAGGCGCCCTCGTCCTGCGGGTTGACGAGCAGCGTCAGGTAGGCCAGCGCGTCCTTGACCTCGGCGCGGTCGTAGAACTTCACGCCGCCGACCACCTGGTAGGGGAGGTCGGAGCGCCGCAGCCGCTCTTCCAGCACGCGGGACTGCGCGTTGGTCCGGTAGAAGACCGCGATCTCCGAGCGCGAGGTCCCCTCGTCGACGAGCTGCTCGATCTGGCCCGCCGACGTAGCGCGCCTCGGCGTGCTCGTCGTCGAGCTCGCGCACGACGATCTTGTCCCCGTCGCCGCGGTCGGTCCACAGCGACTTGCTCTTGCGCCCGCGGTTGTTGGCGACGACGGCGTTGGCGGCCGAGAGGATGGTCTGCGTCGAGCGGTAGTTCTGCTCGAGCTTGACGACCTTGGCGTCGGGGAAGTCGTCCTCGAAGTCGAGGATGTTGCGGATGTCGGCGCCGCGGAAGCTGTAGACCGACTGGTCGTCGTCGCCGACGACCATGAGGTTGCCGTGGCCGCCACCCGCGCCGTCGTCGTCGGGGCTGGAGAGCAGCTGCAGCCAGCGGTACTGGGCGCGGTTCGTGTCCTGGTACTCGTCGACCATCACGTAGCGGAAGGTGGTCGGCGTAGCGGCGCCGCACCTCGGGGAAGAGCTCGAGCACGTTGACCGCGCGGACGAGCAGGTCGTCGAAGTCCATCGCGTTGACGCGGTGCAGCTCGGATTCGTAGAGCCGGAAGACGTCGGCGACCGTCTGCTCGAAGTACGAGCCGACCATCTGGCCGTAGGACTCGGCGTCGCGCAGCTTGTTCTTCGCATCGGAGATCTGGTTGTGGATCGCCGCCGGCGTGAAGCGCTTGGGATCGACGCCGAGCTCGTCGATGCAGTGCTTGACCACGCGGCGCGAGTCGGCCTGGTCGTAGATCGTGAAGGACTTCGTGTAGCCCAGCCGCGGCGCCTCGACGCGGAGCATCCGCGCGCAGGCGGCGTGGAAGGTCATGACCCACATCGCGCGGGTGCGGCGGCCGACGAGGCCCTCGACCCGCTCGCGCATCTCGGCCGCGGCCTTGTTCGTGAACGTGATCGCGAGGATCTCGTGCGGCTGGGCGGCGCCCGTGGCCAGCAGATGGGCGATCCGGTGGGTCAGCACGCGGGTCTTGCCCGAGCCCGCGCCGGCGAGCACGAGCAGCGGCCCCTCGCCGTAGACGACGGCCTCGCGCTGGGGCTCGTTGAGCCCCTCCAGGAGCTGGTCGAGCTGGGCTTGGACGGCCTCGGGCATGGACCATCAAAGTTACCGGCGAGCCCGGCGTAGTCTCCGCCCGATGGGCCTGCTCGACGACGTCCGCGCGCACGCCGCGGAGGTCGCGCGCGACCGCGCGCTTCGTGACGATCGACGCAGGCCGCGCTGGAGCGGGTCGAGACCGGCGAGGACCCACCGCTCGACGCGGAGATGTTCTGGACCGACGGGCCGCCCGAGGAGGTCGCCCGCTGGGTGCTGATCTGGGACACGCGTCAACTTCGGCTCGGGCTGGTTTCCCGACCCTCCGCAAGCGGCCCGGCCGCTCGGGCTCGCTGACGATCTCCTCGGCGCTGGCCGACCGTGCCCGCGACACGGGCGTGTGGTCCGCGGCCGAGCTGCGCGGGCTCACCGTCGGCGAGGTCGCCGGCGCGCTCGGGCAGGACCCCGGACCACGAGCTGATGGCCCTCTACACCCGGGCGCTCACCGACACTCGGGCGCTGGCTCGGGCGACCGCGCCGCGCTCGAGGCGATCCCGGAGACGGCGGAGGCGCTCGCCACCGCGCTGGCGTCGGGCATGCCGTTCTACGACGACGTCGGCTTCTACAAGCGCGCGCAGATCGCGGGGGCCGACCTCGCGCTGGCCGGCGTCGCGACCTTCCCCGACCTCGACCGCCTGACGATCTTCGCCGACAACCTCGTCCCCCACGTCCTGCGCGTCGCGGGTGCGCTGGTCTACGACGAGGAGCTGGCCGCCCGGATCGACGCCGGCGAGCTGCTCGAGCCCGGCTCGCGCGAGGAGGTCGAGATCCGCGGCTGCGGCGTGCACGCCTGCGAGCGGCTCGCCGCCCGGCTCGGAGATCGCGCCGTGGCGGGTCGACAACCGGCTGTGGTGGCGTGGGCAGGACCCGGCCGTCAAGGCGGTGCCGCGCCACCGGACGCGGACGACCGCCTACTAGGGGCGGGTCCAGGCGAACATCGTCGCGACGCCCGGCTGACGCGGCGCGGTGCCGGCGTCGACGTCTCCGCGCATCCGCGCGAGGCCGGCGGCGAGCTCGTCGGGATGGTCGCGGGCCATGCGCTCGAAGAAGCTCGTCTGGTTGCGCCAGCGCTCCTCGAGGATGAGCTCGGGATGGCTGCACAGCGCGGCCATCGAGGCGTCCTCGAGATCGCGGATCGCGATCGTCGTCGCCCTGCCGCCGGGGAGCTCGGCGAGGATCGCCGCGCGGGGCGGGTGCGTGGCCTCCATCCACGGCAGGCTGACGGGGAAGTAGTCGCGCACGAGCGGATGGTCGAGGTCCTCGCGGGTGAAGACGAGCAGCGCCAGGCGTCCGCCGGGCCGCAGGATGCGCCGCGCCTGCGCCAGGGCGACCGCGGGCTGCGCGGTGTGGTGGAGCATCGAGACGAGCATCGCCGCGTCGACGGAGGCGTCCGCGAGCGGCAGCGCCTCGGCGGTGGCGGAGAGCGTGGCCAGGCCCTTGCCCTTCGCGCGCGCCAGCATCCCCGGCGAGGGGTCGACGACGAGCGGGTCCCAGCCCTCGGCGGCCAGGGCCCTCGAGTAATTTCCGGTGCCGCCGCCGACGTCGGCCAGCGCCGGCCCCGGCGCCCCGGCCAGCGCGTCGCGCAACGCGGCCACGACGGAGGGACTGGCGCCGCGGGTCTCGTCGTAGGTGCGGGCCTGATTGGAGTAGTCCGGAAGCAGCGACATGCCGTGCTTGACTGCTACCCGATGGCGTCGATGGACCAAGCCGAGATGCGCGCCTTCCTCAGGGCCGACCCGCCGCGGACGGCCAAGCTCGCGCTCGTGCGCAAGGACGGCCAGCCGATCGTCGCGCCGATCTGGATCGCCTTCGACGGCGACGACATCGTCTTCAACACCAACGAGAGACGCCAAGGGCAAGATCCTCCTGCGCGACCCGCGCGTCGCGCTGTGCGTCGACGACGACCGCCCGCCGTTCACGTTCGTCACGCTCCAGGGCGAGGCGACGATCTCGCGGGACCTCGACGAGGTCCGCCGCTGGGCGACGGTCCTCGGCGGGCGCTACATGGGCGCCGATCGCGCCGAGGAGTACGGGGCGCGCAACGGCGTGCCCGGCGAGCTGCTCGTCCGCGTGCGCATCACGCGGATGTTCGGCGAGCGCGACCTCGCCGACTGACTAGAGGTTCTTGGCCAGGCGCACGAGCCGGCGGTCGGGCTCGTAGCCGACCCGCTCCCAGAAGGCGATCGCGCCCTCCTCCTCGACGCCCGTGAGCAGGCCGACGCGCCGGCAGCCCTTGCGGATCAGCGCGTCCTCGGCGGCGCGGACGAGCGCGGTCCCGACCCCGGCGCGGCGCGCGGCCGGCACGACGGCCAGCCGGTAGATCCCGCCGCGCCAGCCGTCCCAGCCGGCGACGATCGCCCCGACGAGCTCGCCGCGTCGTCCTCGGCGAGCAGCAGCGCCCCGGGATCGTGCGCGGTCAGGGTGGCGATCGCCTCGTCGGAGTCGGCGGCGCTCGCCGCGGGCGAGCGGTTCGCGGCCCACAACGCGAGGATCGCCGGCACGTCGGCCGGGTCGGCGGGGCGGATCGTGGCCACCGTCTAGCCGCCGGCGGGGTTCGGTCCGCGGACGGGCCGCAGCGGGCGCACGTCGGCGGCGGGCTCGCCGTGCTTGCCGCCCGAGAGCTCGGCCACGGCGCGCTCGAGCGCGCCGATCCGGCTCGCGAGGCCCTTGATCGCGTCGGCCAGCGGGTCGGGCAGGTGGACCCAGTCGGCGTCGGGGCCCTCCGGGCGGCGTCCCTCGACCCGGACCGGGTGGCCGGGGTTGCCGACGACGGTGGAGTTCGGCGGGACGTCGTGGATGACGACGGAGTTGGCGCCGACCTTCGAGCCGTGTCCGACCTTGATCGGCCCGAGCAGCTTGGCGCCCGAGCCGATCGTCACGTTGTCCTCGAGCGTCGGGTGGCGCTTGCCCGTGGCGAAGCCGGTGCCGCCGAGCGTCACGCCCTGGTAGAGCGTCACGTTCTCGCCGATCTCCGCCGTCTCGCCGACGACGACGCCGGCGCCGTGGTCGATGAACAGCGACGGGCCGATCCGGGCGGCGGGATGGATCTCGATGCCGGTCCACGCGCGCGACGCGGTCGCCATCGCGCGCGGGACGACGGGAACGCCCGGCGTCGTGCAGCGCGTGGGCCACGCGGTGGGCGAGCAGCGCGTGCACGCCCGGGAACGTCGCGAGGATCTCCAGCGAGCCGGTGCAGCGGGCGGCGGGGTCGCGCTCCTGCACGGCCCGGACGTCGCGGCGCAGTTCGCCGGTCACGCGGGCCAGGGTCCCGAGGCCGAACATGGAGCCGAGATTACCCAGCGCCGCAGGCGCGGCAGTGCGGATCGCGTGACGTGGCCACGACCTGCGCTCGATCCGCTCAGCGCGTCGATCTCGAGGAAGCGGTCGGTCAGCGGCTCGCCGATCCGCGTCAGCAGCTTGATCGCCTCGGTGGCCTGGAAGGAGCCGACGATCCCGGCGACCGGCCCGAGCACCCCGGCCGTGGCGCAGCTCGGCGCCGGCGCGGGGTCGGGCGCGCGCGGGAAGGCGCAGCGCCAGCAGGCCGTCTCGCGAGGGCAGCACGGTCATGCACCGTCCCGGCGTAGCCGAGCGCGGCGCCGACGACGAGCGCCGTGCCCTCGGCCACGCAGGCGTCGTTGACCGCGTAGCGCGAGGCGAAGGTGTCGGTGCAGTCGACCACGAGGTCCTGGTCGACGAGCAGCCCGGGCGCGTTGGCCGGCCCGAAGCGCGCCGCGTAGTCCTCGACGACGATCGACGGGTTGAGGTAGCGCAGCTTCGAGGCGGCGCTGGCCGCCTTGGGCACGCCGACGTCGGGCGTGTAGTGCAGGACCTGGCGGGCGAGGTTGGAGAGCTCGACCTCGTCGTCGTCGACGATCCCCAGCCGTCCGACCCCGGCCGCGGCGAGGTACTGCAGCGCGGCCGAGCCGAGCGCGCCGGCGCCGACGACGAGGACGTGGCCGCGGCGCAGGCGCTCCTGGGTCTCCTCGTCCCAGCCGGCAGCAGGAGCTGGCGGGAGTAGCGCTCGCGCTCGCCCGGCGCGAGGGTCACGGGGCGAAGAAGGGCGCGGAGATGTAGCGCTCGCCCGAGTCGGGCAGCACGCAGACGATCCGCTTGCCCTCGAACTCGGGGCGCACCGCGAGCTCGAGCGCGCCGCGCAGCGCCGCGCCGCAGGACATGCCGGCGAGGATCCCCTCCTCGCGGGCCAGGCGGCGGGCGAGCGTGATCGCGTCCTCGTCGCCGACCGGGAGGATCTCGTCGAGCAGCTCGCGGTCGAGGACGGGCGGCACGAAGCCGGCGCCGATGCCCTGGATGCGGTGCGGGCCGGCGACGCCGCCGGAGAGCACGGGCGAGGAGGCGGGCTCGACGGCCATCACGTAGCAGTCGGGGTTGCGCTCCTTGAGGATAGCGCGCGACGCCCGTGATCGTCCCGCCGGTCCCCACGCCGGCCGAGAACGCGTCGACCTTGCCGTCGAGCGCCTCCCAGATCTCCGGCCCGGTGCCGTCGTAGTGGGCCTGCGGGTTGGCCGGGTTGGAGAACTGCTCGGGCAGGAAGACGTCGTCGCGCGAGGCCATCGCGCGGGCGGCGTCGACCGCCTCGTTCATGCCGCCCATCGACTCGATGACCTCGACGCGCGCGCCGTAGAGGCGGAGCAGCGCCTCGCGCTCGCGGCTCATGCCCTGCGGCAGCGTGAGCACGAGCTCGTAGCCCTGGCGGCGGCGACGAAGGCGAGCGCGATGCCGGTGTTGCCGCTCGTGGCCTCGACGAGCGTCGTGCGCCCGGGCTCGATGCGGCCCTCGCGCTCGGCGGCGGCGAGCATCGAGACGCCGATGCGGTCCTTGACGCTGCCCGCCCGGGTTGAAGGACTCGAGCTTGGCGTAGACCTCGGCGCGGCAGTCGTCGCCGAGGATGCGGTCGAGCCGCACCATCGGCGTGCGTCCGACGAGTTCCGAGATGTCGACCGGGATTGGGGGCATTCGCCGTTCGCAGGCTAGCCGGGCGGGCGAGCTGGGCGCGTCGGCGCCAATCCGGCGGGCTTGAGTTTGATGAGAAGTGGGAATTCAACATGCGGCGTGTCCCGGTCTCTGCTGGTCTCCTTCTTGCTCGGCGGCGTGATGGCCGTCGATCGCGACCCGGACTGGCGGGATGCGATCGAACGCCTTCGCGAGGAGTCCAATCACGTCCTGCGTGAGATCTGGGCGGCCAAGCGCCGCGGGCTCGAAGACCCCGAGGACGAGCCGGCCGACGAGTCGCCCGGCGAGCCGGCGCCCTAGTCGGCGTCGAGCCGCCGCCGCACGCTGTCGACCTTGTCGGCGAGCGTCTGGTCCTTGTCGCGCCGCTCGTCGAGCTTGAGCACCGTGTAGACGCGCGGGATCTCCATCGCGAAGGGCACGGCGTGCAGCTCCTTGACGAGGTCGAGGATGTCCTCGGTCGATCCCTCCAGCGACGTGCCCATCGCGTGCATCTCGTACTGCACCCGCTCCTGGGCGGCGAGGCGGCGCTGGATCTCGGCGATGTAGGCCGAGGCCGACGGATCGGGGCGGCCGAGGGCGATGATCGTGATGTCGGCGGTGGCCATGGGCCCATGATGAGGGGTGGTGCAGACCACCCCTAGGGCCCGTAGTCAGGAGGCACGCGGGGACGGAAGCTTCTTCCTGTCCCGATCACCTCCCTCTCTACAGGAGACACACCATGTTCCGCACCGCCCGCCGTTCCCGCCTCACCGCCGCCGCCGCGACCGCCGTCGCCGCTGTTGCCCTGATCCCCGCCGGGGCCTCCGCCGCGACGACGTCGTTCGGCTCGAGCCTCAACCACGAGCCCGCCAACGCCGGTCAGACCTGTGCCGACCTCGGCCTGCTGGCTCCGAAGTGCACGCACGTCGGGTCGTACTACCCGGGCTACTCGGGCAAGGCGAGAGCGCCGAAGTCCGGCCGGATCGTGAAGATCAAGGTCCGCGCCCAGAGCGCGATGACCTTCAAGCTCAAGGTGGCCAAGGTCAAGAACGTCTCGGCCAACCACCGCAGCGCCAAGGCGAAGATCGCCTACGTCGGCCCGACGATCCACGTCGCCGGCCCGACGCAGCAGCAGCTCGACGACGGCATCTACCCCGTCGAGACGTTCAAGGTGAACGTCAAGGTCAAGAAGGGCCAGGAGCTCGCCATGGACACCACGGCGAACACCGCCGGCTACTGCGCCGACGGCAGCCCCTACCAGACCGTGTTCTCCCCGATCCTCAAGCTCGGGCAGAACTTCCGGACCAACCAGACCACGGACGACTGCCAGATGCTCATGAAGGCGATCGTCAAGAGCTAGCCGACTTCGACGTCGCAGCAGCGCCGACGGGCCCCGGACCTCCGGGGCCCGTTTGCGTGCCCTGCGCCTCGAGCCTCGACCACGGTGCGGTCAGGTCCTCGTGGTCGTAGACGACCTTCGTGCCGGCGAATCGGTCGTGCCAGCCGCGCCGCTGCGGCGATATCAGGATCGCGAGGAAGCCGAGGCCGAACAGGAGCAGCGAGGGCACGACCGCGACCAGGCGCCGGACCGATCGGCGCAGGCCGATTTCCCGTGTCCCGTCGGCGTCGAGGCGGATGCTCAGCAATCGCATCCCCGGCGTCTGGCCGACGAGCGACCAGAACGCGACGAAGAGCGCACTGCCGATCAGGAACCCGATGACGCCGAAGGAGAGGATCCCCCAGATCGACAGGCCGTCCCCGCCCCCCGAGACCGCGGGGATGACCGACGCGAGGAGCCCTGATCCGATCGAGAGGAGAGGCCGATGAGCGAGAGGTCGATGACGGCCGCGACCCCGCGCGTGGCGAGGCCGACCTCCGTCGTCTCGGTCTCGACCGCCGGCCGCCGCAGGACGCGGCGCACCGCGTCCTCGATCGCGTCGTCGAGCGCCTCGGTGATCGTCGTCAGCCGCCGGCCGAGGTCGGTGACGAGCCCGACGCCCTGCTGGGCGATCGCGGCTCGCACCTCGGGCGCCTCGGCGATGCGCTCGACGAGCATCTGCGCCTTCGGGCTCGCGAGGATCTCCCGCCACACGCGGTCGGCGGCGTCGGTGTCGAGGGCGCGCACGATGAGGTCGACGACCTCGTCGCTCGTGAGCGCCTGCTCGACGGCACGCTCCACCGCGTTGCCCTCCGTGATCGCGCGGGTGATCGCCCGCTCGACGGCGGGACTGCGCAGCGCGCGGACGATCGCCTCCTCGGCGGCGTCCTCGAGCGCCTTGTCGACTCCGGTCGCCCCGGCCAACCGCTCCGCCCCGCGCGCGCCCGCGCCGAGCACCCTGCGGCGGGAGAACGCGAGCGCCGGCCGGTCGGCTCGCCGCCGTCCCTCGCCTCGGGCGTCATGGCCGGCGACATTACTCCGGGCCGCGGCGGTCGGAGCGCCGGCGTCCTCAGATGTAGTACATCGGCGCGCGCCGTCTGCTCGCGGTCGGCCATCTCGCGGATGGTCGTGCCGGACAGGACGGTGCGGGCGGCGTCGGCGGCCTCGCGGAAGATGCCCTTGGCGTCGGCGCCGAGCGGGCCGTCGAGCAGCTCGACGACCTCGAGCACGGTGATCTCCTCGGGCGGCCGGGCGAACGTGTAGCCGCCCGGCACGCCGCGCTGGGAGCGCAGCAGGCCGGCGCGGCGCAGCGTCGCGAAGAGCTGCTCGAGGAACTGCACCGGGCACGTCGCGGCGGCGGGCGAGCTCGCCGATCGGGACCGGGCCGGCGCCCGAGCGGGCCAGCTCGATCAGCGCCTGCAGCGCGTACGGGGCCTTGGTGGAGATCGACAGCACTAGGGTCGATCCTATGTCAGCGCGTCAGTCGCTTCGGCCCGCCGATCGCCCTGATGGGGCTGATCTTCTTCCTGTCGGCGCAGCCCCACCTGTCCTCGGGGCTGGGCACGTGGGACCTCGATCGGCCGCAAGATCGTGCACGCCACGGAGTACGGGCTGCTGTTCGGCCTGTGGTGGCGCGCGCTCGGCTGGCGGTCGCCGCGGGCGCCGCTGATCGCCGCCGCGATCGCGATCGGCTACTCGACCACGGACGAGTTCCACCAGACGTTCATCGCCGGGCGCCACGGCTCGCCGGTCGACGTGCTGATCGACTCGACGGGCGTGCTGATCGCGGCTACGCTCGCTGCATCCGCCGCCGGCTCGGAGCCGCGCGCCGGGATCCGCGACGACCCGCGTGGTCCTAGATCCAGCCGCGCTCGGTCGGCGACGAGGACGGCCTGGGCGCGGTCGACCGCGCCGAGCTTGCCGTAGATGTTGTGCAGGTGCGTGCGCACCGTGCTCGTCGAGAGCGCGAGCTCGTGGGCGATCTGCTTGTAGACCTTGCCCTCGGCCAGGCGCTTGAGGACGTCCATCTCGCGGTTGGAGAGCGGGCACGGGTCGATCTGCCGGGCGCGGCCGCCGGCCTGCGGATAGGGCAGGTCGTAGATGACGGAGCGCAGCTCGTTGGGGCCGAGGCCGACCGCGCGGGCGACCTTGAGCAGCTCCTGCGGGGCGACCGAGCGCGCCCTGCGCGTAGTGGGCGAGCATGTCGGCCAGGCGGACGATCGAGGCCTCGACCTCGGGGTCGTCGGAGTGGTGGCGCTCGATCACGTGCGGCGATGTCGCGCGGCAGGCCCCAGCGGCGGGCGAGGACGCCGCCGACCAGCGCGTGGTCGACGCCGAGCTCGCGGCGCTCCGCTGCAGGCGCTCCTCCGGCGTGCGCGCGTCCTGGTGGATCTGGCGCGGGTAGCCGGGATAGGCGTGGATGAGCACGAGCTTGCCGATGTCGTGCAGCAGCGAGGTGACCATCAGCCGGTCGCGGTCCGGGTAGTCGATCTCGGTGGCCAGGCGGTCGGCCGCGCGCTGGGTGGCGACGCCGTGCAGGCGGAAGCGCTCGGGCGCTCCCTCCCAGGCGCCGGAGCGATCGAAGAAGTCGAAGGTGCGAGCGCGGCCGGCGAGGGCCTGGACGGCCTCGGGCGAGAGGACCTCGATCGCGGTGACGATCGAGTCGACCCGGCCGGCGCGGCCCTTCTGCTCGACGCGGTTGGCCAGGCGCAGCACGGCGACGGCCAGCGCGACGTCGGACTCGACGGCGTTGACGAGGTCGCCGGCCGACGGCGTCTGGTCGGCGAACAGGCGCAGGATCCGGTTGCGCGACTCGGCCAGGGCCGGGAAGGCCTCGAGCGCCTCGAAGGCGGCGGTCAGACGCCGGCCGTGGCCCTCGTTGTGCTGGCGCTGGGTGTCGCCGGGGTTCGCCGGACGGCGGAGGGGCCGCGGAGCGGGGTGACGGTGGCGCTCATCACAGGGCTTATCGGCAGCGAGGCCGTGCGCCTTTAGAACATTTGTCGAGCGAGCTTGCGAAGCAGCCCCGTCGATGCGGCTTAGCGCCTCGTCCTTGCCGAGCAGCGCGACGCTCTCCCAGATGCCCGGAGACACCGTGGTTCCGGCGATCGCGACCCGTACGGGCTGGAAGACGTCGCGCGGCTTGACGTCCTCGCGGCTCGACCAGCTTCTGCAGCGCCGCCTCCACCCCTTCGACCGTCCAGGGCTCGACGGCGGCGATCGCCTCCCGCGCGTCGCTCGAGGTGCTCGCAGCGCGCCGTCGCGGCCGAGCATCTTCTCGCGCGCCTTGGGGTCGTCGGCGGGGCCGTCGAAGAGGAATCCGGCCAGCGGCCAGAAGTCGGCGAGCGTCTGGATCTTCTCCCGCGAGATCAGCGCGGCGTCGCCGAGGCCCGGGTGGCCGGTGAACGCCTCGAGCCGGCGGGTCAGCTCGTCGAGCGCCGAGCTCGCGCACGTAGATGCCGTTGAAGTTGCGCAGCTTGCGCTCGTCGAAGACGGCCGGGTTGCGCGAGATGTGGTCGAGGCGGAAGCGCTCGGCGAGCTCGTCGAGGGTGAAGATCTCGCGGTCGGGGTCGAAGCCGGCGCCGAGCAGCGCGACGTAGTTGTCGACCGCCTCGGGCAGGTAGCCGGCGTCGCGCAGCTCCTGCACCGACGCGGCGCCGTGGCGCTTGGAGAGCTTCTTGCCGTCGGGGCCGTGGAGCAGCGGCAGGTGGGCGTAGACCGGCGGCTCGACGCCGAGCGCCTCGAGCACGAGCAGCTGCTTGGGCGTGTTGGAGAGGTGGTCCTCGCCGCGCACGACGTGGGTGATCTGCGCGTCCATGTCGTCGATCGCGACGGCGAAGTTGTAGAGGACCGAGCCGTCGGCGCGGGCGATCACCGGGTCGTCGAGGTGGACGTGGGCGAAGGCGGTGTCGCCGCGGATGACGTCGCGCACGACGCTCTCGCCCTCGTCGGGCACGTGCAGGCGGACCGCGCCCGTCGTCCTCGGCCTCGCCGCGGAAGCCGCGGTCTGCCCGTGCTGCGCCTTGTAGGCCTTGACGTCGTCGGCCGTCGGCGTCGAGCGGTAGGCGTGGCCGGACTCGAGCAGCCGGTCGAGGACCTCGCGGTGGCGCTCGGCGCGCTCGGACTGGAAGATCGGGCCCTCGTCCCAGCCCAGGCCCAGCCAGTCGAGCGCGTCGAGGATCTGGTCGACGTTCTCGGGGGTGGAGCGCTCGCGGTCGGTGTCCTCGATGCGCAGGACGAGCGTGCCGGTCTCCCCTGTCCCCCCGCCGCCGCGGGCCAGCAGCCAGTTGTAGAGCGCCGTGCGCGCCCCGCCGATGTGGAGGGCGCCGGTGGGCGAAGGGGCGAAGCGAACGCGGAGGGGCACGCGTCGAAGATACGTTGTGCCGGTGCTCCTCGGCATCCACGTCTCCCCCGCCGGGGGCCTGCGTCAAGGCGCTCGAGCGCGGCGAGGAGCGCGGCTGCGAGGCGATCCAGATCTTCAACCAGAACCCGCGGGCCTGGAAGCCGCGGGAGTACCCCGAGGAGGAGATCGCCGCCTGGCACGAGGCGCGGCCGGCCTCCGGCGTGCAGGCGCTGCTCATCCACGCGGTCTACCTGCTCAACTGCGCCAGCGAGGACGCGGAGATCCGCCAGAAGTCGCTGACGCTCGCTGGAGAACTCCCTGCGGCGCGGGCGGCGCGCTGGAGGCCGTCGCCGTCGTGCTGCACCCCGGCTCGGCGCTCAAGGGCGCGCGACCCGGCGCCGGCGATCCCGCGGGCGGGCGAGACGATCCGCGAGGCGCTCGAGAACTCCCCCGACGGCTGCCCGCTGCACCTCGAGAACACCGCGGGCAGCGGCGGCACGCTCGGGCGCTCGTTCGGCGAGCTCGCCGCGCTGCTCGAGGCGGCCGGCGGCGACGAGCGGCTCGGGATCTGCCTGGACTCCTGCCACCTCTACGCCTCGGGCTACGACGTCTCCACGCCCGAGGGCCTGGCCGGCGTGCTCGACGAGTTCGACAAGGAGGTCGGGCTCGACCGGCTCGGCTCGCTGCACTTCAACGACTCCAAGGCCGCCTTCGGCTCCAACGTGGACCGCCACGCGGTCCTCGGTCAGGGCGAGCTCGGCGAGACGGGCGCCGCGGCGTGGATGCGCGAGCCGCGCTTCCAGGACCTCCCGTGCGTGCTCGAGACGCCGGGCGACGAGCCGCGGGAGGAGCTCGTCCGCCTCCGGGAGCTGCGCGGATGAGCGCGGCGCTCGGTCCCGAGGGCGGCGAGCACCTGGAGCGCAGCGGCGGGCGCCACCACCGCATCCTCGCCGAGCATCCCGAGCTCGAGGTCATCGAGCTGCGCTTCGGCCCGGACTTCGAGGGCGTCCCGCCCCACACCCACGCCAACCAGGTCGACTCGTTCTACGTGCTCGAGGGCGAGGCGGAGTTCACCGTCGAGGGCGAGACCTTCGTCGCCGGGCCGGGCAGCTACGTCAGCGCGCCGATCGGCGTCTCGCACGGCTTTCGCAACGCCGGCGGCGGCGAGCTGCGCCTGCTCAACGTGCACGCGCCGAACACCGGCTTCGCCCAGCGGCTGCGCGAGGGGTAGCGGCGCGCGCGCTCAGGCCGCGGCGGCCTCGGCGGTGCCGATCGCCTCGCCGAGCAGCGAGTGCAGCTCGGCGCGCAGCGCGGCCGAGGGCGTGACGCGGTAGTCCGGGCCGAGCTTGAGCCGGCGGCGGCCGCCGGCCACGGCGAGGTCGAGCACGACGTCGGCCTCGCCCGGGAAGCCCTGGAAGACGCCCTTGAGCTCCTCGAGCACCGAGGCGCGCAGGCCGCCGGCGTCGAGCGCCAGGCGGAAGGGCTTGGGCGGCTCGGCCGCCTTGACCGCGGCGGCCTTGGCCTTGGCGACCTCCTCGGGCGTGGGGTCGAAGGCCTCGATCTCCTGCACGACGATGCAGGTCTTGCCCGGCTCCTTGTGGTCGACCTTGCCGCGCACGAGCACGATCGAGTCGACCCCGAGCTCGCCCTGGAAGGCGTCGAGCGCCTTCTGGAAGATCACGAGCTCGACCTGCGCCTCGAGGTCGTCGAGCGTGGCGAACATCATCTGGTCGCCCTTCTTGGTCCGCAGGCGCTTGGCCTGGGCGAGGATCCCGCCGATCTTGACCCAGTCGCCGTCCTTGCGGTCGTTCAGCGTGGCCAGCGGCGCGTCGGTCTTGGCCTGCATCGCCTCGCGCAGGTCCTTGAGCGGATGGGCGGAGATGAAGAGGCCGATCGACTCCTTCTCCCACGACGAGCAGCTCGGACTGCTCGGCCTCGGCCGAGGGGATCGGCGGGTGCGTGGGCGCGGCGAAGGCCGCGGCGGCGTCCGAGCCGCCGCCCCCGCCGCCGAGGTCGAAGATCGAGGCCTGGCCGATCTGCGCGTCGAGCTGGGACTTCTGCCCCGCGCCCTGGGCCTGCTCGAGCACGGCGAGCATCCCCGCCCGCGACGCGCCGGTCGAGCCGAAGGCGCCGCACTTGATCAGCGCCTCGATCGCCTTCTTGTTGACCGCGCGGCCGTCGACGCGCTCGCAGAAGTCCCAGATCGACGTGAAGAAGCCGCCCTCCTGCTCGCGCGCGGCCTTGATCGCCTCGACCGCGGCGTAGCCGACGCCCTTGACCGCGTCGAGCCCGAAGCGGATCGAGCGCCCGTGGACGATGAACTCGTGGTCGGACTCGTTGACGTCGGGCGGGAGGATCTCGATGCCCATCTGCCTCGGTCTGGGCGACGAAGAACGGGACCTTGTCCTTCGTGTCCATGACCGAGGAGATCAGCGCGGCCATGTACTCGGCCGGGTAGTTGGCCTTCAGCCAGGCCGTGCGGTAGCCGATCAGCCCGTAGCAGGCGGCGTGGGACTTGTTGAACGAGTAGTCGGCCGACTTCTCGTTCGTCTGCCCACAGCCAGTCGACGGTCGACGGCGACACGCCCGCGCTCGGCGCAGCCGGCGACGGAACTCGGGCTCGAGCAGCGCCATCTTGTCGCGCTTCTTCTTGCCGATCGCCTTGCGCAGGTCGTCGGCGCTGGCGCCCGAGAAGCCGGCGAGCTCCTTGGCGATCAGCATCGACTGCTCCTGGTAGAGGATCACGCCCTTGGTCTTCTCGAGGATCGGGCGCAGGCGCTCGTCGCGGTAGGCGACGCGCTCGGGGTCGCGCTTGCCGCGGGCGTAGGTGGGGATCTGGTCCATCGCGCCCGGGCGGTAGAGCGCGTTGAGCGCGACGAGGTCGTCGAACTCCGTCGGGCGCACCTTCCGCAGGGCCTCGCGCATGCCCTCGGACTCGAACTGGAACACGCCCGACCGAGTCGCCGCGCGGCGAGCATCTCGAAGGTCTTGACGTCGTCGAGCGGGAGCGTGGCCATGTCGGGCCGCTCGCCCGATCGGAGCGCTCGATGATGTCGAGCGCGTCCTCGATCACGTCGAGGTTGCGCAGGCCGAGGAAGTCCATCTTCAGCAGGCCGAGCTCCTCGACCGGGCCCATCGCGAACTGCGTGACCGTGCGGTAGACCTTCTTGCCCTCGGCGTCCGTGCCCGCGTCGGCGAGCTGGAGCGGGACGATGTCGGTCAGCGGGCGGTCGGCGATGACCACGGCGGCGGCGTGGATCGACGAGTTGCGCACGATGCCCTCGAGGCCGCGGGCGACGTCGACGATCTGCTTGGCCGTCTGGTCCTCGTCGCACGGCCTTGGCGAGCTCCTGTGCCGGGCTGCAGGCAGTCGTCGAAGGACGGCGGGCGGCCCATGATCGGCTCGGGGATGAGCTTGGCCAGGCGGTCGCCGGCGCCGTAGTCGTGGCCGAGCACGCGGGCGGCGTCGCGCGTGGCCGCGCGCGGGGAACATCTTGCCGAAGGTGACGATCTGGGCGACCGACTCCTTGCCGTACTTCTCGGTCACGTAGCGGATCGACGCGCTCGCGGCCGCGCACGGAGAAGTCGATGTCGATGTCCGGCATGGACACGCGCTCGGGGTTGAGGAAGCGCTCGAAGAGCAGGTCGTAGCGCAGCGGGTCGACGTCGGTGATCCGCAGCGCGTAGGACGACGAGCGAGCCGGCGGCCGAGCCGCGGCCCGGGCCGACGGCGACGCCGTTGTCCTTGGCGTACTTGACGAAGTCCCAGACGATCAGGAAGTAGGCCGAGAAGCCCATGCGGTCGATCACGCCGAGCTCCAAGTCCGCGCGCTCGCGCGCGTCGGCGGGCAGCGGGTTGCCGTAGCGCTCCGCGAGGCCGCGGAACGACGAGGTCGCGCAGGTAGTCGGCCTCGGGCTCGCCGGTCGGCGTCTGGTAGCTCGGGATGAGCTGGTTGCCGGTCTCGAGCTCGACGTCGCAGCGCTCGGCGATCTCGAGCGTGGAGGCGAGGGCCTCGGGCCACTCGGCGAACGCGCTCGGCCATCTCCTCCGAGCTCTTGAGGTAGAACTCGTTGGTCTCGAAGGTCATCTTCGGGCTCGGCAGCGTGGACTTCGTCTGCACGCAGAGCAGCGCCGTGTGGTGGTGGTAGTCCTCGCGGCGCAGGTAGTGGACGTCGGCGGTGCCGACGAGCGGGCGGCCGACCTCGCGGGCGATCTTCACCATGCCCTCGTTGACCTTGTCCTGGAGCGCGAGGCCGTTCTTCTGGACCTCGAAGTAGACGTTCTCGGGCGCCGAAGGCCTGGAGCAGGTCGTCGGCGTGGGCGCGGGCGTCGTGCCGGGCGATCGTCGAGCAGGCGCTGGGCGAAGCGGGAGGCCAGGCAGCCGGAGAGGGCGATGATGCCCTCGGCGTGGCGGGCCAGGAGCTCGAGGTCGACCTGCGGCTTGCCGCGGTGCAGCCCCTCGAGGAAGCCCGCGGAGGAGAGCTTGACGAGGTTGCGGTAGCCCTCGTCGTTCGGCGGCCAGCAGCGTGAGGTGGTTGCGCTCGAAGCGACCGGACGGGCCGGGCGTGGCGGTCGTCGACGACGTAGACCTCGCAGCCGAGGATCGGCTTGACGCCGTGCTTCTTGGCCGCCGCGTACATCTCCAGCGCGCCGTTCATGACCCCGTGGTCGGTCAGCCCGAGGGCCGGCTGGTCGAAGGCGGCGGCCCGCTGCGGCGAGCGCCTCGATCTTGCAGGCGCCGTCGAGCAGCGAGTACTCGGAGTGGACGTGGAGGTGGGCGACGGAAGGGGTGGTGGACATGGCCGAAGGGCTGATTATGCGCCCGTGTTCGGACGGGCCGGGGCCCCCGGCGCGCCCGCCTCGAGCTGCTCGACCCAGCCCTGCAGGACGGTCGCCACGGCGGCGTCGCCGGCGATCTCGGCGGCTTCGGTCTCGCCGAGCCAGAAGGCCGGGATCCGCTCGGCCGGGCACGTGATCTCGGCCCGCAGCTCGAGCCCCGGCGCGTCCGCCGAGGACGCGCAGGCCGCCGGCTCCGGCGGCGACGGCGACGCCGTCGTGGGCGAAGGCGAACGGCTCGTCGGCCGTCCAGGCGGCGGGGACGGCGACGGCGAGCAGCCGGTAGGCGACGGCGGCGGGCAGCGGCGCCCCGGCGGCGAGCGAGGTCACGGACCGAGAAGCGCGCCCTGGCCCAGCGCGAGGACCGAGCGCCGCGCGTAGCGGCGGCCCTTGAGCTTGGCCGTGCGGCGGTCGCGCCGCCGGCCGGTCCCCAGCACGCGGTGGGCGAAGCCCGCGGGCTCGCCGGTGACGACGACGTCGGGCTCGATCCCCGTCACGTGGCGGGTGGCCTCGCGCTCGACGAGCAGGCTGACCGGCTCGAGCCCGGCCAGCTCGATCCGGTAGGCGAAGGGGCCCGGCTGGGCGACGTGGTGGGCGCCGGCCAGGGCGACGAGCGCCGCGCCGGCGGCGGCCGGGTCGTCCTGCGCCAGGCGCCGGACGGCGCCGGAGAGCCACGGGGCGCGGGCGACGGCGGCCGGGGCGGGCTCGGGCTCCGGGGCGGCGGGCTCGGGCGGCGCGGCGGCGCGCAGGCGGGTGCGGGCCGCGTCGAAGGCGGTGGGGTCGAGCGAGCGCTCGGGCCCGGGCTCGACCGGGGCCGGCGGTGCGGCGGCCGCGGGCGCCGGCGCGAGCGCGGCCGGGGCGAAGCCCGGGCCCAGGCGCGCGGCGAGCGCGGACTCGCGGGCGATCAGGCCGGACGGCACGGGTGTCGCCGGGGCGGCGGTCGGAGCGGGCGCCGGGGTGGCGGCGGGCGCGATCCCCTCCCCCGGGCGCGTCCAGCGCGCGGCCTCGTGCTCGAGCGCGCGCAGGCGGGCGCGGTAGCGCCTCGGCCCGCTCGCGCTCGGCGGCCAGGGCGGCGCGCAGCTCGTCGCGGTCGTCGGCGACGGCGCGCAGCGCGACGGTCAGCTCCTCCTCGAGCTCGGCGCGGCGCTGCTCCTCGGCGAAGGCGAGCTGCCAGGCGCGCTGGAGCTCGGTCTCGAGCTCGTGGACGCGCCCGAAGCGCGCGACGCCGGTCTCGCCCCGCTCGGCCTCGGCCTCGAGCCGGGCCACGCGGACCGAGAGCTCGGCCGCGAGCGCCTCGGCGGCGTCGGCGCGGCCGGCCTGGGCGCGCTCGCCGAGCTCGGCACGGCGGGCGCGGCGCTCGGCCAGGGCGACGGCGTCCGTGCCGGTGCCGGGCCGCAGGGGAACGGGCGGGCGCAGGTCGGGGTCGCTCACCCCTCGCAAGCTAGACCGCCGACCGGCGGCGCGAAGGCGCCGATCCCGCAAAGAGCGGGGAGCGCGTCAGCCGGTGCTCAGGACTGCGCGACCTTGCGCTGGGAGGCGTACGCGACGCCGATCCCACCGGCCACGAGCAGACCGAGGCCGACGGCCTTGGGCCGCTTGCCCCAGCGCAACTCGACGTAGGCCTTGAGGCCGTGCCAGACGATCCGTCCGAGGAGCTCGTAGAACATGGGCGCCAGCCTACCCGCGGCTAGTCGTGCGTACCGGGCGGGGTGTCCTCGCCGCGCGCGATCCGGTCGCGCAGCTGCCAGGCCATCCGCGACTGCAGCGACCACAGCTCGATGAAGCCGGGCGAGGCGTCCTGGCTGAACAGGCCGCCGGACTGGGCGAAGCTCGCGAGCTGCGCGTCGTAGACCGCGTGCGGGCTCTCGCGGGTCGTCACGCGCACGCTGCCCTTGAAGAGCTTGAGGCCGATCGTGCCGGTGGCCAGCGCGTTGGCGCGGTCCATGTACGCGTCGAGGTCGCCGCGCAGCGGCTCCCACCACAGCCCGGCGTAGACGAGGTAGCGCCCACTGGCGGTCGAGCTGGGGCTTGAACTGGTTCTGGTGGATCGTGCCGACGAGCTTCTCGAGCTCGGCGTGGGCGGCGCAGGACGATCGCCGCGGCCGGGACCTCGTAGATGTCGCGGACCTTGAGGCCGACGATGCGGTCCTCGATGTGGTCGACGATCCCGACGCCGTGGCGGCAGCCGATCTCAGCCACCCGCTCGAGCAGCTCGACGAGCGGCAGGCGCTCGCCGTTGAGCGCGACGGGCACGCCGGCCTCGAAGCCGAGCGCGACCGTCTCGGGCTCGTCCGGGGCGTTCTCGGGGCGGGTGACGAGCTGGAAGACGTCGTCGTCGGGCGCGTGGCCGAGGTCCTCGATCCACTTGCCCTCCGACGAGCGGCCCCAGAGGTTGTCGTCGATCGAGTAGGGCGCCGCCTCGCTGCCGCCCTTGACCGGGATGCCGTTGGCGCGGGCGTACTCGATCTCCTCGTCGCGGCCCATCCGCCAGGCGCGCACGGGCGCGATCACCTTGAGCTCGGGGGCCAGCGTGGCGATCGTCGTCTCGATCCGGACCTGGTCGTTGCCCTTGCCCGTGCAGCCGTGGGCGATCGTGTCGCAGCCGGTCTGGCGGGCGTACTCGACGGCGAGCTTGGCGATCAGCGGGCGCCCGAGCGCGGTGAAGAGCGGGTAGCCGAGGCCGTAGATCGGCGTTGGCCTTGATCGCCGGGGCGACGAAGTCGGCGGCGAACTCCTCGCGGGCGTCGACGACGTGGGCCTCGACCGCGCCGAGGCGCTCGGCCTTGCCGGTGACGACGTCGTAGTCCTCGCCGGGCTGGCCGAGGTTGATCGTCAGCGCGACGACCTCGGCCTCGTACTCGTCCTGGATCCACTTGAGCATCACGCTCGTGTCCAGGCCGCCCGAGTACAGGAGCAGGACGCGGTGGACCTCGTCGGGGTCGGCCTGGTAGCCGGCCGTGCGGACCTCCCCGTGCGGGGAGGCGATCTGACGCAGGTCGGTGTGCTGGGCCTCGCAGCTCATCGAGCGCCAGAGGCTAGTGATCGGTCCTACTTGCGCTGCTTGAGCGAGGCCTGCTCCGTGCGCGGGTCCGAGACGGCGTCCTTCTTCCGCGTCTTCGGCGACTCGTAGCCGGCGGCCTGGACGCGGGGCTTGTCGTCGTAGGAGCCGAGCAGCTTGAGCTTGTGCCCGCGCCGGCGCAGGCCCGCGAGCGCCCGCTTGGAGATCCGCCCGTTCTCGATGAAGAGCTTGCCGTGGTCCTCCCCGCTCGTCGCGAGCTCGAGCTGCGCGTCGGTCCGCGGCGCGTCGACGGCCGAGGCGAGCGGCAGGCCGTAGGCGATCCGGTCGAGCAGCGTCCAGAAGGTGCCCATGATGATCCGCGAGCCGCCGGCCGCGCCGGTCACGGCGACCGGCTTGCCGCCCTGGACGGCGATGGTCGGGGAGATCGACGAACGCGGGCGCTTGAAGGCGGCCGGCTGGTTGGCCGTGCCCGGATCGCCGAAGTCGGTCATCTCGTTGTTGAGCAGGACGCCGGTGCCGGGCGCGACGACCGTCGAGCCGAGCTCCTGCTCGATCGTGCACGTGACCGCGACGGCGTTGCCCTGCTTGTCGATCACCGAGATGTGCGTGGTCGCGCCGGTCTCGTTGCGCTTGAACGTCCCGGGGTCGGGGACGCGGGACTTCGTCAGCGAGATGTCCTTGCGGCGCTTGGCCGCGTAGGAGCGCGAGGTCAGGCGCTTGGTCGGGACCTTCACGAAGTCGGCGTCGGCCAGGTACTTGGCGCGGTCGGCGAAGGCGATCTTCTGCGCCTCGGCCACGACGTGGAGCGTGTTGGCCGACCCGCGGCCCCAGCGCTTGAGCGGGTACGGGGCGAGGAGGTTGAGCATCTCCTGGATCGCGACGCCGCCCGAGCTCGGCGGGCCCATGCCGATGATCCGGTCGCCGCGGAAGCTCCCGACGATCGGCGTGCGGAACTTCGCGGTGTAGCCGGCGAGGTCGCTCTCGGTCATGCCGCCGTGCTCGTCGACCTTGCTCGTCTTCGAGCTGGGCCATGTCGGCGGCGATCAGCCGCGCGGTCGTGCCGGTGTAGAAGCCCGCCGCGCCGCCGGTGCGGATGCGGTCGAGCGTGGCCGCGAGGTCGGGGTTCTTGAGCAGCGCGCCCTTCGCCAGCGGCTTGCCGCCGGGGTAGTAGATGTCGCGCATCGCCGTGAACGGCTTCGAGCGCTTGGCGTTGACCGGGTCCTTCAGCGTCGCGGCCAGCGCCGGCGTGACGCGCACGCCGTTCTTCGCGTAGGCCTCGGCCGGCGCGACGGCCTGGGCCAGCGAGATCGTGCCGTAGCGCTTGAGCGCCTGGTCCATGCCGGACACGACGCCGGGCGTGCCGACCGTCAGGTGGCCGGTGAACGTGGTGTGCGGGCCCTTGCCGGCCAGGGTCTTGTGCGTGTAGTAGCCCGGCGCGGTCTCGCGGAAGTCGAGCGAGGCGCGCTTGCCCGTGGCCGAGCGGTAGACGAGGAACCCGCCGCCGCCCACGCCGCAGGACTGCGGGCGCGAGGAGCCCATCGCGAAGACGATCGAGGCGGCCGCGTCGACGGCGTTGCCGCCGTTCTCGAGCACCCGGCGCCCGACGCGCGAGGCGGCCGGCGACTCCGTGGCCACGACGCCGAGCGAGCCCGTGACGGGCTTGTGGTACTTCGCGCCCCGCTTCGGGCCGGGCACCGCGGCGATCGCGACGCCGGCGAGCAGGAAGACGGACAGGGTGGCGAGGAGGACCGTGCGGACGCGCATGGGTGGCCGCTACCCCTCTCGCCGACCGCTATTCGCTCAGCGCGCGCCGCAATCCCTCGCCCGACTTCTTCCCCACGCGCTTGAAGCCCAGCGCCAGCAGCGGCTCGAAGGCCTTGAGCGGGCCGTTGAGCGTCACCGTGGCGTCGTAGGTGACCGCGCTGCCCGCGCCGCGGGGCTCGACGGTGATCTCGTCGACGCTCTCGAAGGTCCCGGTCTTCGCGGTCAGCACGACGCGATGGGGCGGGTCGTACTCGACGACCTCGTAGTGGAGCTCGTTCGTGCGGCCCATGATCTTGAAGTCCAGGTCGAAGCGCGAGCCGACGCCGATCGGGCCGCCGTTCTGGAGGTCGCGGGCCGCCTCGCAGCTCGGGTCCCACTCCGAGACGTTGGAGAAGCGGGCCATGTAGTCGAAGGACTCCGGCGCCGAGCGCGCGGAGGGAACGGTTTCGGTGTAGTTCGCCATGTCCAGGGGCTACGCGAACCGGCGTGGCCCGGGATCACCGCCCGGGCGGGCATCATGCCCCGGGTGGACGCGCTCGACCCGCACGCGATCGCCGCCTCGGCCGCCCGGCTCGTGCGGGCCCGCAGCGTGACCGGCGACGAGCGCCCGGCCGCCGAGGAGCTCGTCGCGCTGGCCCGCGGCCTGGGCCTCGAGGCGGCGCTCGTCGAGGAGGACCTCGCCGGCGCCCGCGCCGCGCCGGACCACCCCGGTGAGGAAGCCCCGCGATCCGAGCTCGTCACCGCGGTCGTCCGGCGGCCGGGAACCGGCGGGCGGATCGCGCTGTGCGGCCACCTCGACGTCGTCGCGCCCGGCTCGGCCTGGACCCGCGACCCGTTCGGCGGCGTGGTCGAGGACGGGCGCCTGCACGGCCGCGGCGCCGCCGACATGAAGGGCGCGGTGGCCGCGCTCCTCCACGGCCTGGCCGCGGCGCCGCCCGGGCCCGAGGTCGTCCTGCTCGGCGTCTCCTCCGAGGAGGACGGCGGCCTCGGCGCCTTCGCCGCCCTGGCCCGCGACGCGCGCTTCGACGCCTGCCTGATCCCCGAGCCGACCGGCTTCTCGGTCTGCTGCGTGCAGGCCGGCGCGCTGACCTTCCGCGGCACGATCCCCGGCGTCGCCGCCCACGCCGCCGTGCGGCTCGAGGGGACCTCGGCGATCGACCGCTACGTCGCCGTCCACGCCGCGCTGGCCGCGCACGAGCGCACGCTCAACGCCCGCGTCGCCGATCCGCTGATGGCGCAGCTGCCCCTCCCCTACCCCGTCTCGGTCGGCCGCGTGGCCGGCGGCGTGTGGTCCTCGTCGGTCCCGGACTCGGTCGAGTTCGAGGGGCGCATGGGCGTCCGCGTCGGCGAGGAGCCCGCCGCCGCCCGGGCCGGGCTCGAAGCCGCGGTCGCCGCCGCCTGCCCCGAGTGCGAGCTCGCCTGGACCGGCGGGCAGTTCGCCGCGGGGCGCACCGATCCCGAGGACCCCTGGGTGCGCCGGGTCGTCGCGGTCGCCGAGGCCGAGCTCGGGCACCCGGTCGAGCGCTGCGGCGTCCCCTACGGCGCCGACATGCGGCTCTTCACCGCGCGCGGGATCCCGACCGTGATGTTCGGCGCCGGCGGCCTCGAGCGCGCGCACGCGGCCGACGAGTGGGTCGACGTCGGCGAGCTCGCCACGCTGGCCCGGATCGTCGCGGGCGTGCTCTCTCCGTGAGCCTCGCCTACGTCGTCGTCGCCCACCGCCTGCCCGGCCAGCTGGGCCGGCTCGTCCGCGCGCTCGATCCGGCGCGCTCGCCGGTGCTGATCCACGTCGACGCCCGCACCGACGAGGCCACCTGGCAGGCGATGCGCCGCGAGCTGGCCGGCGAGGACGGGGTGACCTGGCTGCGGCGCCGGCCCATCCGCTGGGCGGGCTGGGGCAGCGCCGCCGCCGCGCTCGACGGCCTGCGCGCCGTCGTCGAGCGCGACCTGCCGGCCGACCACGTCGCGCTGCTGTCCGGCCAGGACTACCCCGTGCGCAGCGCGGCGGCGATCGACGCGTTCCTCGACGAGCACCGCGGCGAGTCGTTCCTGCACTGGAACCGCGTGCCCCCGGCCGGCACCGCGGCCGTCCGCGGCGGCTTCGACGCCGGGCGCTGGGAGCGCTGGTGGTTCCAGACCGGCGGCGCGCTGCGCTCGCTGCCCGCCCGGCGCCGGCTGCCGGACGGCCTCGGGCCCTACGGCGGACTGGCCTTCTGGTGCCTGGCCCGGCCGGCGGCCGAGCTCGTCGTCGGCACGCTGGCGCAGCGACCGGAGATCGAGCGCTTCTTCCGCCACGTCGCCGTCCCCGACGAGCACGTGGTCCACTCGCTGCTCGTTCCCTCCGCCCTGGGTCCGACCCTCCGCAACGAGCCGCTTCGCTGGGTCGACTTCCCGCCCGGCGCGGCGCGCCCGCGCGTCCTGACGATGGACGACGTCCCCGTGCTGGCCGCGCTGCCTCCGACCGGGCTGTGGGCGCGCAAGTTCGACGCGACGGTCGACGCCGAGGTGCTCGACGCGGTCGACGCGCTGCGCGCTCGGCGCTAGGCCAGGACGGCGCGCAGCCGGGCCAGCGCCTCGTCGACGTCGGCCTCGGTGGCGACGAGCGGCGGGAGCAGGCGCACCGAGGTCGGGCCGGTGGCGTTGACCACGAGGCGCTGCTCGGCCAGCGCGCGGCGCACGACGCCGGGGGCGTCGTCGGTCTCGAAGGCGAGCATCAGGCCGCGCCCGCGGACCTCGTCGACGCCCGGCAGCTCGCGCAGCCCACCGGCCAGCCGCTCCCCGAGGACGCGGACGCGCTCGAGCAGCGCGGGGTCGTCGAGCACGTCGAGCGCGGCCTGGGCGGCGGCGACCGAGAGCGGGTTGCCGCCGAAGGTCGTGCCGTGGTCGCCGGGCTCGAGCACCTCGTCCCAGCCGGGCGAGGCGACGACGGCGCCGATCGGAACGCCGCCGGCCAGGCCCTTGGCCAGGGTCATCACGTCGGGGACCACGCCGGTCTGCTCGTAGGCCCACAGCGAGCCGGTGCGGCCCATCCCGGCCTGGACCTCGTCGAAGATCAGGCAGGCGCCGGTGGCGTCGCACGCCTCGCGGGCGGCGCGCAGGGTCGCGTCGGACAGCACGTGGACGCCGCCCTCGCCCTGGACGGGCTCGAGCAGCACGGCGGCCGTGTCCTCGGTGATCGCCGCGGCGACGGCGTCCGGCTCGGGCGGCACGGCGCGAAAGCCGCCGACGAGCGGCGCGAAGGGCTGCTGCTTGGCCTCCTGCGGCGTGGCCGACAGCGCGCCGTAGGTGCGGCCGTGGAAGGCGCGGTGCACGGAGACGATCTCGCCGCCGCGGCGCGCCTTGCGGGAGAGCTTGATCGCCGCCTCGACGGCCTCGGCGCCGGAGTTGCAGAAGAACACGCGGCCGCCGAGCGAGCGCTCGGCGATCCGCGTCGCGAGCGCCTCCTGGGCGGCGGAGGAGAACAGGTTGGAGACGTGGATCAGCGTCGCGGCCTGGGCCTGGATCGCCGCCACCACGCTGCGGGTGGGCGTGGCCGGCGTTGTTGACGCCGAGGCCGGCGACGAAGTCGAGGTACTCGACCCCGTCGGCGTCCCACAGCCGCAGGCCCTCGCCGCGGACGAAGTCCACCGGCAGCCGCGCGTAGTTGCCCATCAGCGCCGGGCTCATGCCGCCACCTCGAGCGCGGTCGGCAGCTCGCGCCGCGAGCGCACGCCGAGCTTGCGATAGACGGCGGAGAGGTGGACCTCGACGGTCTTGGGCGTCACGAACAGCTCCTGGGCGATGTCGCGGTTGCTCTGGCCGTCGGCGGCGCGCAGCGCGACGCGGCGCTCGCTGGCGGTCAGCGAGTCGGTCCCCGAGAGCGCGGCGGTGCGCGGCCTCGCGCCGGCGGCGTAGAGCTCGGTGCGGGCCTCGTCGGCCAGGCCCTCGGCGCCGCAGCGCTCGGCCAGGTCGAGCGCCTGGCGCAGCGGGTCGCGGGCGTCGGCCGGGCGGCGGCTGCGGCGCAGCGCCGCGCCGAGCGCGAACAGCGCGAGCGCGTGCTCGTAGCGGGCCGGCGAGGGCGCGAGCAGCGCCACCGCCTCCTCCAGGCGATCGATCCCCGCCTCGCGCTCGAGCGTGCCGAGCACGCGCAGGACATGGCCGACGGTCGAGGGCACCCCGATCCGGCGGGCGAGCTCGAGCTCCTCGGCCATCAGCGCGAGCGCCTCGTCGGTGCGGCCGAGGCCGTCGAGCGCGCGGGCGCGCAGCACGCGCTTGGGCGTGTGGCGCGGGTGGACCAGGAACGGCACCCAGTCGTCGGAGGCGTCGAGCAGCGCCAGCGCCTCGGCCCAGTTGCCCCTCGGCCAGTGCGAGCTGCGCCTTGGCCTGGTACCAGAAGCGCCCGCCCTCGGAGGGAAACGGCGGCTCGCCGGCGACGTCGATGCTGTGCCGTGCGGCATCCAGGCGGCCGCGCCAGACCTGCACCTGGGCCAGGAAGCCCGCGCCGTAGGTCTCGGCCGAGCTCGTCGAGCCCCAGAGGCGGATGAGGCTCTGCGCGTCCATGAGCGACTCCTCGGCGTCGGCGAGCTGGCCGGCGAGCGCGAGCGTCACCCCGCGGAAGAGCTGGACGGCGCTCGCCCCGAAGAGCACGCCCGAGCGGTGGGCGTGGTCGCGCATGACGTCCCAGGCCGCCTCGACGTCGTCGCGGTCGGCCAGCGCGAGGGTGAGCGGAGCGACGGGGCTGAAGAGGCCCGGCTCCTGGGTCAGCCAGACGCGGTCGCGGCCCATCGACTCCGAGACGAGCTCGGCCGCCTCGGCGCCGGGGCCGCCGGTGACGGCCCACATGTAGCCGGACATGACGCCGAGGCTGCGATCGCCGAAGCCGTCGCCGCCGCCGTGCAGCGCCCGGGCGCGGGCGAGCAGGCCGTCGGGGTCGGGTTCCGGGGCGCCGAAGAAGACCGCGGCGAGCTCGAGCGCGGCGAGGTCGCGGCGCTCGTCGTCGAAGCCCTCGGGCAGCCCGGCGGCGGCGTCGAGCACCAGGGCCCGCGCCGCCTCCGGCGGCCCGAGGAACGGCAGGATGCGGCCGAGGGCGCGACCGGCCTCGCTGCGGGCGCGCGGATCCTCGAGCGTCTCGTAGGCCTCGCGCAGGTGCTCGCCGGCGGCCGGGGAGGCGATGCTCTGCTCGACGCGGCCGAGCTCGAGCAGCAGGTGCGCGCGCTCCTGGCCCGGCCCCAGGGCCGCGACGGCGCAGACGAGGCAGGCGACGGCGTTCTCCGGCGCGCCCTTGGTCAGCGCGGAGCGGGCGGCGGCGCGCAGCGCGTCCATCGCCCAGGGATCCCCCTCGGCCGGCAGGTGGAGGAGGTGCGCGGCCACGAGCTCGGGCGAGGCGCCCGCGTCGGACAGGACGCGGGCGGCACGGCCGTGCTCGAGCGTGCGCTCGGCCTCGGTCAGGTCGAACAGGACGGCGTCGCGGACGAGCGGATGGACGAAGCGCAGCGGCAGGTCGGGCTCGAGGATGTCCGAGCGGGCGAGGTCGGCCGTGGCGCCGGCCACCGCGTCCTCGTCCTCGTCGATCAGCGCGGCGACCCAGCGCAGCTCGGCCGACTCCTCGAGCACGGCGACGGCCCGGGCGACGTCGCGCGCCGGCGCGGGCAGCCGCGCGAGGCGCAGGAGGATCGTGCGCGAGACCGCGCGCGGGCCGACGTCGGCGATCAGGTCGGCCTGGTCGTCGGTCGGCGCGACGCCGTCGGCCTCGAGCAGCGCCACGAGCTGGCGCAGCAGGAGCGGGTTGCCGCCGGTGGCGCCGTGGGCGGCGGCGACGAACCCGGCGCCGGCGTCCCCGAGCCGCTGCTCGACGAGCGCGCGGACCCCGTCCTCGCTCAGCGGCCGCGGGCGCACCGGCGCGGCGGCGGGATCGGAGACGATCTCGCCCAGCAGCTCGGGGTCGGTCCCGGGCTCGTTGGAGCGCACGCCGACGGCGAGCAGGACCGGCTGGCCCTCGAGCCGGCGCGACAAGTAGGCGATGAAGCGCAGCGACGCGCGATCGCACCAGTGCAGGTCGTCGACGACGAGCAGCAGCGGGCGCTCGGCCGCGAGGTTGACCGTCAGCCAGAAGAGGCCGTGGAGCACGGCGAAGTTCGCGTCGCCCGCGCCGCCGGGCTCGGCGCCCGGCGCGCCGAACACCGGCCGCGCGGCGGCGGCGGCGCCGGCGAGCAGCCGCTCGTCGGCGCCGGGCTCGAGCGCGGCGGGCTCGAAGAGCTGGCGGACGACGCCGAAGGGGAACTCCCGCTCGAGCTCGGATCCGCGGGCGGCCAGCGCGCGCAGGCCGCGCTCCTCGGCCGCCCGGCGCAGCTCGAGCAGCAGCCGCGACTTGCCGATCCCGGCGGGGCCCTCGAGCACGGCCAGCGCGCCCTCGCCGCCGGCCACGCCGCCGATCAGGGAGGCCAGCGAGGCGAGCTCGCCGTCGCGTTCGAGGATCGCCGCGCCGCTCATCGGGCGGGCCGGATCTTCGTCCCCTGTCCGGCCTCGGTGAAGAGCTCGAGCAGCAGCGAGTGCGGCACGCGGCCGTCGACGATGTGCGCCGAGGAGACGCCGCCGTGGATCGCCTCGACGCAGGCCTGGAGCTTGGGGCGCATCCCCCCGGCGATCGTCGGCAGCGCCTCCTCGACGGTGTCGGCCCCGGCCTCGGAGACCAGCGAGGCGGGATCGTTCGCGTCGGCGCAGCCAGCCGGCGACGTCCGTGAGGAAGACGACCTTGTAGGCGCCGAGCGCGCGGGCCACGGCGCCGGCCGCCTCGTCGGCGTTGACGTTGTAGGAGGCGCCCTCGCGGTCGGCGCCGATCGAGGCGATCGACCGGGATGTAGTCCTCGGCCACGTGCGAGCAGGACGCCGGTGTCGACGCGCTCGATGCGCCCGACGTAGCCGATGTCCTCGCCCGCCGGGCCGGTCTGGCGCGCGACGCGGAAGAGGCCGCCGTCGTCGCCCGAGAGCCCGACGGCGGGCTGCCCGTGGCGGCCGAGGCGCAGGACGATGTCCTTGTTGACCTTGCCGACGAGCACCATCTTGGCGATCTCGACCGTGTCGGCGTCGGAGACGCGCAGGCCGCCGACGAACTCGACCGGCAGCCCGAGGCGCTCCATGTAGGGGGTGATGTCCGGGCCGCCGCCGTGGACGATCACCGGGTTCATCCCGACGTACTTGAGCAGCACGACGTCGCGGGCGAAGTCCTCGCGCAGCGCGTCGTCGGTCATCGCCGCGCCGCCGTACTTGATGACCACGGTCTGGCCGTGGAACTCGCGGATGTACGGGAGCGCCTCGAGGAGGGTCTCGACGTCGCGCACGGGCGGAACTCCGAGGTCATGTCGTGTACTCCGCGTTGATGCGCACGTACTCGTGGCCGAGGTCGGAGAAGAAGACCTCGGTCTCGGCGCCCTCGCCGGGCAGCCCGACCGCGTACTCGACCTCGTCGCGCGCGACCGCGGCGGCCAGCGCCTCGGCGTCGTGCGGGATCGCGTTGCCGCGGGCGCACACCTCGACGCCCTCGATCGCGATGTCGACGTGCAGCGGCGCGGTGCCCGGCAGCGCCGCGCCGACGGCCTGGGCGATGCGGCCCCAGTTCGGGTCGGCGCCGTTGAGCGCGGTCTTGACGAGCGGGGAGTTGGCCACGGCGCGCGCCGAGGCCTCGACCGCGGGCTGGTGGCCGCCGGTGACGACGACGCGGCCGACGCGCACGGCGCCCTCGCCGTCCTTGACGATCAGCAGCGCGAGCTGGCGCAGCAGCGCGTCGAGCGCCTCGCCGAAGCGCAGCTCGTCCTCGCTCTCGGGCGCGATCCGCACGCCGCTGGCGCCGCTGGCCTGGAGGATCACCGTGTCGTTGGTCGACAGCTGGCCGTCGACGGAGATGCGGTCGAAGGAGCGCTTGACGCAGACGCCGAGCAGGAGGTCGGCCGTCTCGGGCTCGAGCGCCGCGTCGGTCTGGACGAAGCAGAGCATCGTCGCGAAGGCCGGGGAGATCATCCCCGCGCCCTTGGCCTGGGCGGACAGCTGGACCGTCCCCGACGGCAGCTCGACCTCGAGCGAGGCGCGCTTGGCGAAGAGGTCGGTGGTGCGGATCGCGTCGGCGAAGCCGGCGTCGCCGTCCGGCGACGAGGTCGCCGCGCGCGCGCGGCCAGCGCGCGGACGATCGTGTCGGCGTCGAGCTGGACGCCGATCACGCCGGTCGAGGCCACGGCGACCTTGTCCTCGCCGACCCCGGAGACCATCGCGGTCGGCGCCCTGCGTCTTGGCCGCGGCGTCGATGCCGCGCCCGCCGGTGGCGGCGTTGGCGTTGCCCGAGTTGGCGACGACGGCGCGCAGCGCGCGAGAGCTGCGTAGCGCTCCTGGGTGACGAGCACCGGCGCGGCGAGCACGCCCGAGCGGGTGAAGCGCGCGGCGCTCGTCGTCTCCGGCCTCGCCGGACACGAGCAGGCCGAGGTCGAGCGCGCCGTCGTCCTTGAGCCCGGCCGACGACCGCGGCGGCGCGGAAGCCCGCGGGCAGGCCGCCGTCGCGCTCGGTCACGTGGTCGGGCCGGTCGACCCAGCGCGAGGCGAAGAAGCTCATCGGTCGAGCCCCTCGGCCTCGGGGCGGCCGAGCATCAGGTTGAGGTTCTGCACGGCCTGGGAGGCGGCGCCCTTCCACAGGTTGTCGATCGCCGAGAAGACGAGGATCTTCCCCGTGCGCGGGTCGGCGCGGACATCATCCGGCAGCGGTTGGTCTCGCGCACGTCGCGCACGCCGGGCGGCCGCGTCGGTGACCTCGACGAACGGCTCGCCCTCGTAGGCGTCGGCGTAGAGCGCGTCGAGCTCGTCCTGCCGATCGGCTCGGTCGGCGTGACGTAGGCGGAGACGAGCTCGCCCTGGTCGAGCGGGAGCAGGTGGGGCACGAAGGTCACGCCCGGCGCCGAGCTCCTGCTCGATCTCCGGCGCGTGGCGGTGGCCGGCCGACGCTTGTACGGGGTGGACGTTCTCGTCGGCCGCGACGAAGTGCGTGGTCGCCGTGGCGCCGCGCCCGGCGCCGGAGACGCCGGACTTCGCGTCGATGACGACGTCGGCGATCCGCCCGCGCAGCGGGGCCAGGGCGAGCAGCGCGGCGGTCGGGTAGCAGCCGGGGCCGGCGACGAGGTCGGCGCCGCGGATCTCCTCGCGGTGGAGCTCGGGCAGCCCGTAGACGCCGGTGCCGAACAGGCTCGGCGCGCCGTGCTCGCCGTACCACGTCGTCGTAGTCCTCGGAGTCGCGTCAGGCGGAAGTCGGCGGACGAGATCGACGACCTTGCGTCCCGCGCTCGCGCAGCGCGGCGACGACGGGCGCCGCGGCGCCGTGCGGGTAGGCGACGATCGCCGCGTCGACGTCGCGGAGCTCCTCGAGCGTCGGTCAGCGCGAGCGCGACGCGGTGGTGCGGGTAGAGGTCGTCGAGCCGGCGGCCGACGTCGTCGCCGCGCGCCGTGACCGCGGCGAGCTCGAGCGTCGGGTGGCGGTCGACGAGCCGCGCGGCGATCGCGCCCGCGAAGCCGGCGGCGCCGACGACGGCGACGGGCTCAGCCACGGAGCTCGGCTCCGAGCTCGTCGGCGCAGCGCGGCGACGATCCGCTCGCGCTCGGCGCGACGCCTCCTCCTCGGTCAGGGTGCGGTCGGGCGCGCGGAACACGAGGTGCAGGGCGAGCGAGGTGCGCCCCTCCCCGATCCTGGCTCGCCGCGGTAGATGTCGAAGACTCGACGCGCTCGAAGCAGCGTGCTGGCGCCGCGGACCACGGCGAGCACGCGCGCGGCCGGGACGTCGTCGGCGACGACGACGGCGAGGTCCTGGTCGCACCGCGGGATGCGCGTGGCGAGCTCGCGCGAACGGCGCGACCGCGGCCGGCTCGGCAGCGCGTCGAGGTCGAGCTCGAAGGCGGCGGCCGCCGGGCAGGTCCCAGCGCGTCGGCGACGAGCGGGTGCACCTCGCCGACGACCAGCCGAGGTCGCCGTCGACGTGCGCGGCGCGCCCGGGATGCAGGAACGGCTCCTCGGCCGCGCGCGAAGGCCGACGTCGACGCGCAGCACGTCGAGCAGCGCCTCGACGATCGCCTTGACCGCGAAGAACGAGTCGGCGGCGTCGGGTCGGCGCTCGTCGCCAGCTCGGCGGCGCGGACGGGCCCGACGATCAGGCCGCGCCGAGGTGCTGCCGCTCGCGGGCAGGCGACGGCGGCGTCGGCCGAGTCATCGCCGGCGGTGCGCTCGAGGTAGACCGTGCCCAGCTCGAAGAGCCGCAGCGGCGCCGGCGCCGCGGGCGAGCGTTGCGCGCGGCGCGACGTCGAGCAGCGAGCCGAGCAGCGTCGTGCGCAGCAGCGGCTCTGTCGTCGCTCATGGGGTTGCGATGCGCGACGACGCGGCGGCGCGTGGTCGTCCGTCGGCCAGGCGCAGGCGCGTCGAGCGAGCGCCGGTCGGCGAAGCTCCAGCCGACGATCTCGAGCAGGCCCGCGGTCGACGCAGCGCGTCGGCGATGCGCCGGCGGCGCAGGAGCTGGCGCGGGGTCAGGCGCCGCGGCCCGCGCGCGCGGGCGAGACGTGGCCGGGCAGCTGCTCGAGGCCGTCGAGGCGCGCGACCTCCTCGATCGAGGTCGGCCTCGCGGGTGACGTCGTCGCGGCGCAAGTGCGGCACGGCGACGTCGAGCCCGTCCTCGGCGTCGCGGCACGCCGAAGCCGAGCGCGGCGAGGATCACGGCCTGGCGGACGTGGGGCGCTCGACTCGATCCCGAGCAGCCGGCCACCCGCGCGTCGCGCAGGCGCAGCTCGAGCCGCGGGGCGGGCACCGCGGTCGCGCGCACGTCGATCGGTCCCCGGCACGAGGCGCGCGCCGGTGAGCTCGAGCATCGAGCTCGGTGGCGACGGCCTGGGCCTCCAGGGCCTGCTCGGGCTGCAGGCCCTTCTCGTTGCGGCCGCGAGGCCTCGGAGCGCAGCGCCAGCCTCGCCGAGGTGCGGTTGATGTTCGGGCCGTCCCAGGTCGCCGACCTCCATGAGCACGCGCGTCGTCGTCGTCCTCGACCTCGGAGCGCGCGCCGCCCATCACGCCGGCGATCGACGTCGGGCCGTCGTCGTCGGCGATGAGGACCATGTCGGCGTCGAGGGTGCGGGTCTGCGCCGTCGAGGGTGTCGACCTGCTCGCCGTCGCGCCGCGCGGCGCACGACGAGGCGCCGCCCGGCCACCCGGTCGAGGTCGAAGGCGTGCAGCGGCTGCCCGGTGAGGAGCATCACGTAGTTGGTGATGTCGACGACGTTGGAGATCGGGCGCATGGCCGGCCGCCATCAGGCGGGCCTTGAGCCACGGCGGCGACGGGCCGATCGTCACGTCCTCGAACACCCGCGCGGTGAAGCGCGGGCACAGGTCGGGGCACTCGACGACGACCTCGGCGCCGGCCACCGGCGCCTCGGCGTGCCCGGGTCGTCGGCCCACGGCGGCGCGGCCAGCGGCGGCGCCGGTCGCCGCGTGCGACCTCCCGGGCGACGCCGTAGACGCCCAGGCAGTCGGGCCGGTTCGGGGTGATCTCGAGCTCGAGCACGTCGGTCGGCGAGCGGCGAGCAGGTCGGCCAGCGGCGTGCCGGGGCGCGGGCGCCGTCGGCCGTCGAGGACGAGGATCCCCGCGTGGTCGGTGCCGATCGCCGAGCTCGTCCTCGGCGAGGATCATCCCCTCCGAGCGCGACGCCGCGCAGCTTGGCCTGCCTCGAGCTTCGTCCCGTCGGGCATGACCGCGCCGGGCCGGGCGACGGCGACGGTCTGGCCCGCGGCGACGTTGGGCGCGCCGCAGACGATCTGCGCGGGCTCGCCCTCCCCCACGTCGACCGTGCAGACGCGCAGGCGGTCGGCGTCGGGGTGCGGCTCGACGGCCTCAGGACGTGGCCGACGACGAACGCCTCGAGCGCGCCCACGCCGTGGTGGAGCGAGCGCTCGACCTCGGTGCCGGTCATCGCCAGGCGCTCGGCCAGCGCCTCGGCGTCCAGGCCCGGCGTCGACGTAGCTCGGCGAGCCACTCGAGCGGGCTCACCCTCATCCGAACTGCTCCAGGAAGCGCACGTCGTTGTCGAAGAACAGCCGCAGGTCGGGGACGTCGTGCTTGAGCATCGCGATCCGCTCGATGCCCATGCCGAAGGCGAAGCCCTGGACCTGCTCGGGGTCGTAGCCGTGCTCGCGCACGTGCGCCGAAGACGTTGGGGTCGACCATGCCGGCGCCGAGGATCTCGACCCAGCCGGTGTCCTTGCACACCGGGCAGCGCTCGACCGTCGGCGGTGATCGTGCGGCAGTCGAAGCAGGAGACGTCGACCTCGACGCTCGGCTCGGTGAACGGGAAGAAGTGCGGGCGCAGGCGGACCTCGCGCTCGTCGCCGAAGATCGCGCGGGCGAACGCGAGCAGCGTGCCCTTGAGGTCGGCGAGCGTGATGTCCTCGTCGACGGCCAGGCCCTCGATCTGGTGGAACTGCGGCGTGTGCGTGGCGTCGGAGTCGCGGCGGAAGACGCGGCCGGGGACGATGATCGTAGATCGGCGGCGGCTGGGCCTCCATCGCGCGGATCTGCATCGGCGAGGTGTGCGTGCGCAGCGACCACCGGTCGTCGCGCAGACGTAGAACGTGTCCGCTGCGCCCGCGCGCCGGGTGCGTCCGGCGCGTGGTTGAGCGCGTCGAAGTTGTAGTAGACGGTCTCGACCTCGGGGCCCTCGAGCGACGTCGAAGCCCAGGCCGACGAAGACGTCCTCGATCTCGCGGCGCGTGGCGGTGAGCAGGTGCAGGCGCCCGACCGGCGAGGCCGGCGAGCCGGGCAGCGTGACGTCGACGCGGTCGGCGACGCAGGCGCGCGTCGAGCTCGGCGGCGGCGAGCTCGCCGCCGCGCGCCTCGATCAGCGCCTCGAGCGCCTGGCGGGCCTGGTTGGCGGCCCGGCCGGCGGCGCCGCGCTCCTCGGCCGGCAGCTCGGCCGACCGAGCGCAGCAGCGTTGGGCAGCTCGGCCTTGCGGCCGAGGAAGCGCACGCGGAGGCTCCTCGAGCTCCTCGGTCGTGCGTCGCCGCGGCGATCGCCGCCTCGCCCTCGCGGCGCAGCTCCTCGACGCGGTCGATCATCGCGCCGGCGATCCTATTGCGGGACAGCTCGTAGAGCGCGACGGTCGCCGCCATCGCCGCGTTGAGCGACTCCGAGGCGATCGGGATGTGCGCGGTCCGCGTCGCACGCGGCCGACGACGTCGCGGCGGCAGGCCCTCGCGCTCGGCGCCGACGAGCGAGCGTGACACTCGCCGTCGGCCGGGCCGCGCAGCGCGCTCGCCGTCGCGGGCGACGAGGGCGATCCGCTCGCCGGGCAGCTCCTCGGGCGTCGGCCACGCGCGCGACCGGGACGGAGAAGATCGCCCCCATGCTCGCGCGGACCGCCTTGGGGCCGTACGGATCGGCGCAGCCCGGGCCCGAGCGCGACCGACGAGGCGCCGAAGGCGAGCGCCGAGCGCAGGACGGCGCCGACGTTGCCCGGGTCGCCGACGCCCCACAGCGCGACGCAGCAGCGGGCCGGTCGGGGCTCGGCCCAGCGCTGCTCGTAGATCGCCGCCGCGCGCGAGCCCGACCCGAGCGCCGAGACGCGCGCGAGCACCTCGGGCTCGACGTCCTCGCCGGCCCGATCAGGCGCTCCTCCTCGGCGCCCAGCCGGCGGCGTCGGCCGCGGCGAGCAGGTCCTCGCCCTCGGCGGCGAACAGCCCGCGTCGCGCCGGCGCTCGCGGCGCGCGTCTGCAGGCGGCGCAGGAGCTGGAGCTTGGGGTTGTGGTGGCTGGTGATCACGGGGCTTGAAAGAAAAAGGGCGCCGTCCCGAGGGAAGCGGCGCCCGGAGTCTGCGGTGGTGCTGGTGGGCTTACGTCGGCCGCCTCCGCCGCCTCGCGGGCGCGCTCGGCGAATCGCCGGAAGGTCTCCGGGTCGCGGACGGCGATGTCGGCGAGGATCTTGCGGTCGAGCTCGACCTCGGCCAGCTTGAGGCCGTGCATGAAGCTCGAGTAGCTCATGCCGTTCTGGCGCGCGGCGGCGTTGATGCGCGTGATCCACAGGCGGCGGAAGTCGCGCTTGCGGTTGCGCCGGTCGCGGTAGCGGTACTGGTCGGCCTTGAGCAGCGCTTCCTTGGCCCGCTTGTAGTTCGAGTTGGCCTCGCCGCGGAAGCCCTTGGTCATCTCGAGCGTCGCGCGGCGCTTCTTGCTTGGCGTTGACCGAGCGCTTGACGCGGGTCATCGGTTGCCCTTCCCGAGCAGCTTCTTGACGCGGGCCGCGTCCTTGCCGCCGATGATCTGCGCGCTCGGCCTGACGGCGCTTGCGCTTGGGCGACTTCTTCTCGAGGATGTGGCTCGTGAAGGCCGAGCGGCCGCGCACCTTGCCGGTGGCGGTGACCTTGAAGCGCTTCTTGGCGCCCGAGTGGGTCTTCATCTTCGGCATGCGGCCGCTCAGTAAAGCAAAGGCGGGCGCGGATCGCCCGGCCCGGAAGAGGCGGGCTAGGAGCGGTCGGCGCCGGCGTCGGCCATCGCGCTGGAGGCGATGTCGCCGCCCGCGTCGGCGCCGGTCTCGGTCGTCGTCGCGCCCGCCTCGACCTCCTGGCCGGCGAGCACGGCCTTCGACGGGCCGAGCAGCATGGTCATGTTGCGGCCGTCCTGCAGCGGGCGCTGCTCGACGACGCCGAGCTCGCCGAGCGTCCTCGGCGAGCTTCTGGAGCAGGGCGGTCCCGCGCTCGGGGTGCGTGACCTCGCGCCCGCGGAACATGATCGTGACCTTGACCTTGTCCTTGTGCTTGAGGAAGCGCTCGACGTGACCCTTCTTGGTCTCGTAGTCGTTCTAGGCGATCTTCGGGCGGAGCTTGATCTCGCGCACGTTGATCTGCTGCTGGTGCTTGCGCGCGGCCTTCTGCTTCTGGGCCTGCTCGTACTTGTACTTCGAGTAGTCGAGCACGCGGCAGACGGGCGGACGCGAGTCGGGCGCGACCTCGACGAGGTCGAGCTCGCGCTCCTGGGCGTACTTGAGGGCCTCGGGCGTCTTGATGATCCCGACCTGCTTGCCGTCGTCGCCGATGAGGCGGACCTCGGGCACGCGGATGCGCTCGTTGATACGGGTGCTGTCCCGCTCGGGCGGACGCCGGTCGAACTGCTTCGGGAACCGGCACTAGCTGTGGTGGGCGCGCGTCAAGGGGTGGTCAGACCGCGCTGAGCGAGAAAGTCGTGGTCAACGTCGTGAAGTATAGCCCTGCGGGTCAAGTCCGCGACGCCGATCGCGGCGCCGAGCCGCGCGGCCAGCTCGGCCACGGGGACGCTGCCCTCGTCGCCCTCGCGCCGTGGCGGCGGACGGCGACCTCCCCGCTCTCGGCCTCGCGGTCGCCGACGACGAGCATGTAGGGGACCTTGCGCAGCTCGGCGTCGCGGATCTTGCGCCCGACCGACTCCGTGCCGGTCGTCGACCTCGACGCGCACGCCCGGCGTCGCGCAGCTCGTCGGCCGCGGCCTCGCGCCGCGTCGGCGTGGCGGTCGGCGATCGGCAGGACGATCGCCTGCACGCGGCGCCAGCCAGAAGCGGGAACTCGCCGGCGTAGTGCTCGATGAGGATCCCGATGAAGCGCTCGAAGGAGCCCGAACAGCGCGCGGTGGATCATCACCGGCCGGTGCTCGGCGTCGTCGGCGCCCGTGTAGACCGAGGCCGAAGCGCTCGGGCATCGAGTAGTCGAGCTGGACGGTGCCGAGCTGCCACGAGCGCCCGATGCGAGTCGGTCATGTGCAGGTCGATCTTCGGGCCGTAGAAGGCGCCGTCGCCCGGGTTGATGTCGTACTCGCAGGCCGCGCGCGTCGAGCGCGCCCGCGAGCGCCGCCTCGGCGTGGTCCCACATCTCGTCGGTGCCGATCCGGTTGTCGGGCCGGGTGGAGAGCTCGAGGCGCGGCTCGAAGCCGAACAGGTCGTAGAGGAAGAAGCCGAAGTCCAGGCAGCCGAGCACCTCGTCCTGGATCTGGTCCTCGGAGCAGAAGATGTGGGCGTCGTCCTGGGTGATGTGGCGCACGCGCATGAGGCCGTGCAGCGTCCCGCTGGGCTCGTGGCGGTGGACGAGGCCCTGCTCGGCGCAGCCGGATCGGCAGGTCGCGGTAGGAGCGGCGGGTCGTTGGCGAAGATCTGCGTGTGGCCCGGGCAGTTCATGGGCTTGAGGCCCATCTCCCGCTCCTCCACGTCGGTGAAGTACATGTGGTCGCGGTACTTGTCCCAGTGGCCGGACTCCTTGAAGAGCTCGACGTCGTAGAGGATCGGCGGACTTGACCTCCTTGTAGCCGCGCGCGGCGTTCTGCTCGCGCCACAGCTTCGAGAGCTCGTTCCAGATCACCATCCCGTTGGGCAGCCAGAACGGCGAGCCGGGTGACAGCTCGGAGAACATGAACAGCTCGAGCTCGCGGCCGAGCTTGCGGTGGTCGTCTGGCGCGCGCAGCTCGAGCCGCTCGAGGTGCGCGTCGAGCTCCTCCTTGGAGAAGAACGCCGTCCCGTAGACGCGGGTCAGCATCTGTTGGTCGGCGTCGCCGCGCCAGTAGGCGCCGGCGACCGACTGGAGCTTGAAGGCCTTGATCCGCCCCGTCGACGGGGCGTGCGGGCCGCGGCAGAGGTCGGTGAACGGGCCGTTGCGTGTAGAGCGAGACGGTCTCGACGCCGCGGTCGCGTGATCGAGGTCGTCGATCAGCTCGACCTTGTAGGGCTGGTCCTCGGCGGCGAAGCGCTCGCGGGCCTCGGCGACGGGGACGTCCTCGCGCACGAAGGTCTCGTCGGCCTTGACGTGCTCGCGCATCTTCGTCCTCGAGCGCGGCGAAGTCGGCGTCGGAGAGCGTGACGCCGGGCGGGAACTCGAAGTCGTAGTAGAAGCCGTTCTCGATCGGCGGGCCGATCGAGATCTTCACGCCGGGGTAGAGCTCGAGCGCGGCGGCGGCGAGCACGTGGGCGGCGTCGTGGCGGATCAGCGCGAGCGCCTCGTCGCCGGACTTCGCGGTGATGATCTCGACCTTGCCGCGCGTGCGGCAGCTCGCGGGCCGAGGTCGAGCAGTCTCGCCGTCGAGCTTGATCGCCAGCGCGGCGCGCGCGAGGCCCGGGCCGATCGCGGCCGCCAGCGTCGGCGCCGGTGGCGCCGTCGGCCAGCTCGAGCGGGGTGCCGTCGGGGAGCTCGAAGCGCATGGGCGGCAGGCTACTCAGGGCGCGGCGAGTGTGACCGGGTCCACAGTCGAACTGGCGTTCGCGGGTATCCCTCTCTGCGTGGCAGGGGTTTTCCCCTGCGCATCCGATCTCCCGAAGGACCCGCGCCGGCGCGCCGCTCCCAGGCGTCCGCGATCGCAGGCCACGAAGGAGGAAGTCCCGTGTCAAGGTCTTCCGCCGCCGCGCTTGTCGTGGCGATTTCCACGCTGTCTCCCGCCGTTGCCCTGGCGGCCCAAAACTTCGCCCAAGCCCACGTCCGCCCGCGCTGGCCAAGCAGACGCGCGTCGACGGCGTCCCGCCTGGCCGCCCGCACCAACGGCGACCATCCGCCGTCGCGCGGTCGCCCGTCGCGAGCGCGCGCAGGCGCCGAGCAACGATCCGCGCCTGGCCGCGATCCGCATGTGCGAATCGCACGGCAACTACGCCACGAACACCGGCAACGGGTTCTACGGCGCCTACCAGTTCGACATCGGCACCTGGCGCTCCGTCGGCGGCTCCGGCCTGCCGAGCTCCGCGCCCCCGGCCGAGCAGGACCGGCGCGCGACGATGCTGCTGCAGCGCTCGGGCTCCTCGCCCTGGCCGGTCTGCGGTCAGTAGCTACGTCGCGGCCGAAGCCGCCCTCGGCGTCGAGGACGTTGCCGGTCAGCCAGGCGGCGTCGTCGGAGCACAGGAACGCGACGACCGGGGCGATGTCCTCCGGTCGCCCCCAGCGCCCCGCCGGGAAGGCGGGGCGCAGTCGTTCCCGGAGCTCGTCGTCGGGCCAGCCCGTGTCGACGGGCCCGGGGTTGATCGTGTTGACGGTGATCGCCTGCGGCGCGAGCGCCGCGGACAGCGTGCGCGTCATGCCGTGGATCGCGCCCTTGGAGATCGCGTAGGGCACCTCGGCCGGCATCCCCTGGATGTGCTGGCCCGAGGTGAACAGGACGACGCGGCCGCCCGGGCGGGCCGCGTCGCGCCCGGCCGCGAGCGCCTGGGCGAGCAGGGCCGAGCCGCGGGCGTTGACCGCCCAGGCGCGGTCGAGCTCGGCCGCGGTGACGTCGGCGAGCGCTCCCGGCGTGGGATCGGCGTGGGCGGCGACGACGATGTCGAGCTCGCCGCCGAGCCGCTCGCGCGCCTGCGCGACGAGCGCCGCCGGGGCGTCGGGATCGCTCGAGCTCGAGCTCGAGGTCGGCCGGCCCGTCGCGCCAGCCGTGGACGACGACCTCGGCGCCGTCGGCGCGCAGGCGCTGCGGCCACGGCGGCGCCGATCGAGTCGGCCCGCGCGGCGCCGGTGATCAGCGCGGTGCGTCCGGAGAGCTGGCCCATGCCGCGAAGGGTGACGCCTGCGCCGGTGCGATCATCGCTCGATGCCCGAGCACTACGACCGGATCGCGGGGCGCAGCCTCGCCCGGCTGTCCGCGCTGAGCGACGGGATCTTCGCGATCGCGATGACGATCCTCGTGCTCGAGCTGCGCGTCCCGGTGCTCGACGCCGTCCACGCGCAGGAGCCGCTGTGGCGAGCGGGGCGGTGTCCCAGGAGCAGGCCGTGCTCGACGCGCTCTCCGACGTCGCGCCGCACCTGCTGATCTACGTGATGACCTTCCTGACGCTGGGGATCTTCTGGCTGGCCCAGCAGTCGCAGCTCGAGAGCCTCGCGGCGACGACGCGGCGCCTGACCTGGATCCACCTCGCCCTGCTCTTCGCCGTCACGCTGATGCCGTTCTCGACGGCCCTGCTCGGCGAGTACATCGACTTCCGCCTCGCGCTCGTCGTCTACTGGCTCAACCTCGTCCTGCTCGGCGCCCTGCTGTGGAGCGCACTGCGCTACGCGGCCCGGGCCGACGTCCTCGGCCCGGCGTTCACGCCCGACGTGCTGGCCGCGTCCAGCGGCGGATCGCCGGCTACCAGGCGCTCTACGCGCTGGCCGTGGCGACGTCCGTGGTCAGCACCTACCTCGCGATCGCGCTCCTCGTCCTGCTCCAGCTCGCACTCCGTCCTCTCGAGATGAGAAGCGGCGTCCCCGGCGGCCGCTCGGCGTAGGCTGGATCGCCATGACGTCCGAGGAGCTCGACGACCTGGAGTACGAGGTCCTGTGGTCGGCGGCGGAGGACGTGACCGGGCGTGCACGAGCTGCTGTGGACCGCGAACGGGTGGTGGCCGGACAAGCCCGCCGACGAGCGCCGCCGCATGGCCCGCGACGCGCTCGTGTGGGCGCTCGGCTCGGGCTTCGTCGAGCTGCTCGCCGGCTCGTCGCCCGAGGCGACGGCCTCCGTCGACCGCGACCGCTGGGGCGACGTGCTGGCCGAGGACGTCGTCTGGACCGTGCCCGACGGCCCGCGCCTGTTCTTCTGGCGCACCGCGGCGGGCGCCGAGGAGCTGCGCGACCGCCCGGTCCCCGACACCTGGCACGAGCGCACCTGGGGCAACAAGCCCCGCTGGAAGCCGACCGTCGAGGGCTAGCCGGCTAGCGCTGCGCCGGAAGGCCGTCGAGCGAGACGGCACCGCGATCGCGCTGGAAGGTCTCGTAGTCCTCGACCCCATCGTCCGCAGCTTCTTGGCCGTCGAGAGCTCGTGGTGGTCGCGGTGGCCCTCGAAGCTCATCAGCGGCACGCCGTAGCCGCACGAGTCGGCGATCCGGTGGACGTCGACGCGGACGATCGAGCGGCGCGCCTCGGGCAGCGAGGCGTCTTCGAAGTCGGCGCTGGCGTAGAGCTCGTCGTAGCGCGGGTCGTCGCGCAGGATCGCCTCGCCGGTTCCGTGGAAGCGCAGGATCCGCGGCGGGCCGTCGAAGGCGCAGAACATCACGCAGATCCGGCCGTTCTCGCGCAGGTGGGCGATCGTCTCCGAGCCCGAGCCGTTGACGTCGAGGTAGGCGACCTCGTGCGGTGCCGAGCACGGCCAGCGAGCCGATCGGGCCCTTCGGGCGAGACGTTCACGTGGCCGTCGCCGGCGAGCGGCGCGGTGGCGACGAAGAACATCGCCTGGCGTGCGATCCAGTCGCGATGGTGGTCGGTGATCTCGTCGAAGACCTTGGCCATGAGCCCCGAGGATAAAGGGGGCGAGCGAGTGGTCAGCGCGCGGACAACCGCCCGCTCTGGTTTGATCGTCGCATGGATCTCCTCTCCCGCCTCGACGCCGCCCGCGAGCGCACCAACGTGCTCGACCACCCCTTCTACGTGCGCTGGAGCGAGGGCGCGCTGACCCGTCAGGAGCTCGCCTTCTACGCCGGCGAGTACCGCCACGCGGTCGTCGCGCTGGCCGACGGCCTCGACGCCGCCGCCGCGGCGAGCACGGAGCCGGCGGTGCGCGCCCAGCTCGTCGAGCACGGCGCCGAGGAGCGCGAGCACGTCGCGCTGTGGGACGACTTCGCCGCGGCGCTCGTCCGCCGACCTCGACCGCCCCGCCCGCGCCGAGACCGAGGCCTGTGCCGCCGCCTGGACGGCCGGTGCCGACACGCTGGAGGGCCTCGTCGCCGCCTACACGATCGAGTCGGCCCAGCCGGCGATCGCCCAGACCAAGCTCGACGGCCTGCGCGCGCACTACGACCTGGCCGACGGGCCCGCGACCGAGTACTTCGCCCTGCACGCCGAGCGCGACCACGAGCACGCGGCGCAGTCGCGCGAGCTGATCGCCGCCCGGGCGACCGAGGCCGACGCCGACCGCCTGGTCGCCGTCGCCGAGGATGCGCTGCGCGGCAACTGGGAGCTGCTCGACGGCGTGGAGCGCGAGTTCGGGCGGCTGTAGGAGCGGCCTCGAGGAGCGAGGACTATCCGCGGGCGCGCCCGCGGAATAGGGTCGGCCCACTCGGCTCTTTTCCGGAGCCATACCTCGAAGGGATCTCTCCATGCGCCGGTTCCGCAAGCCCTCTGTCGCGCTCGTGCTCGCGTTCGCGGCGCTCGTCCTGGCGGTGACCAGCTCCGCCGGGGCGAATCCCGTCGCCTACGCCGCCAAGGTCATCAACGGCAAGAAGATCGAGAAGCACTCGATCCCGGTGAGCGCATTGAGCCTTTCGGCCGTGAAGTCGCTGCGCGGCAAGACCGGTAAGACGGGCAAGACCGGTGCGACGGGTCTCAAGGGCGCCACCGGCGCAAGGGGCGCCACCGTGCGACGGGCGCCGCCGGCGCCACCAAGGTCACCATCGCCCACAAGGCGTGCGGACCGGCCCCGTGCAGCGACGTCACGGTGAACTGCCCGGCCGGCGCCCGCGCCACGGGCGGAGGCGGGGTCGTGGTCGCCAGCAACCAGCTCCTGTTCGACTCGAACCCCACCCCCACGGACGGCACGCCGACCGGCTGGCACGTCTCGGGCGGCGCGGCGAGCGGGGCAGAGACCGGGTTCATCATCGCCTACGCCGTCTGCGCCTCGCCGTAGCGGGCCCCGGAAACGCGAAAACCCCGCCGGGGCGGGGCTTCCTCAGTTCCTTCGGAGAGTGGGCGATACTGGGCTCGAACCAGTGACCTCCGCCTTGTCGAGGCGGCGCTCTCCCAGCTGAGCTAATCGCCCCTGGGAGCGGCAAGACTAGCAGTGGCCGGCCGCTAGTCTGAGCCTCGCCCGGCGCCGTGGCGGAGTGGCTACGCAGCGGCCTGCAAAGCCGTTTACACCGGTTCGATTCCGGTCGGCGCCTTGGGTCGCATGCCCGTCTCCGCCTCGGTCGCGGCGACGATCGCCGCGGCCGAGCGGGCGACGTCGCCGGGCGTCGTCGACCAGTTCGAGAACGACACGCGCAACGCGGGCGTGCCGCGGTAGACGGTCGGCCCCAGCCAGCACGTCCCCTCGGCCTGGACCCGGCCGGCGATGGCCGGGACGACGGTCGCGAGATCCTCGCCGGCGACGCCCTCCGGAACGGCGAGGACCTGGTTGAGCGACACCTCGTTGAGCACCCGCAGGCGACCGGATGCCGCCAGCGCCTCGGCCATCTGCGCGGCGAGGTCGCAGCAGCGGTCGACGAGCTCGGCGACGCCTTCACGGCCGAGCGAGCGCAGCGCCGCGTAGACCGGGACCCCGCGCGCGCGGCGCGAGGCCTCGGGCACGAGGTCGGCGGCGTTCGGCTCGCGTCGCGCCCGGCAGGTAGGCGGCGGCGAGCCGCATCGCCGCGACGTGGGCCTCGGGGTCGGCGACGATCGCCAGCGCGCAGTCGTAGGGGACGTTGAGCCACTTGTGGGCGTCGACGGCCCACGAGTCGGCCCGGGCGTGGCCGTGGACGCAGATGCGCGCGGCGCGGGCTCGCCGCGGCCCACAGCCCGAAGGCGCCGTCCACGTGCAGCCAGGCGCCGCGCTGCCGCGGCGATGTCGGCGATCGCGTCGAGTGGGTCGCTCGCGCCGGTGTTGACCTCCCCCGCCTGCGCGCAGACGATCGCCGGGCCGCTCCCGCCCGCCGCGAGCGCCTCGGCCAGCGCCTCGGGCAGCATGCGGCCCTCGTCGTCGGCCGCGATCGCGCACCGCCCGCCCGGCGCCGAAGCCGAGCAGCCGCAGCGCGGCGAGCAGCGAGGCGTGGACCTGCTCGCCGACGAACACCTCGACCGGCGGCGCGCCGATCAGCCCGTCGGCCTCGACGTCCCAGCCGACCCGCGCGAGCACGGCGTTGCGGGCCGCGGCCAGCGCGACGGCGCTGGCCATCTGGGCGCCGGTGACAAAGCCGACGCTCGCGTCCGCCGGGAGGCCGAGGAGGTCGAGCGCCCAGCCGGCCGCGTGTCGCTCGATCGCCGCGGCGGCCGGCGACCTGAGGTCGAAGGACGCGTGCTGGTCCCAGGCGGCGACGAGCCAGTCCGCGGCCAGGGCGGCGGGCAGCGAGCCGCCGATCACCCAGCCGAAGAAGCGCGGGCCCGGCGTGGCCACGAGGCCGGCGTCGGCGCCGGCCGCGAGCTCGTCGACGACCTGCGCGGCGGGCACGCCCCGGTCGGGCAAGCGCACCGCCGAGTGCGGCCCGCAGCTCGTCCACGCCGGCCCGCGCCCCGACCGGCCGCTCGGGCAGCGCCTCGAGGTAGTCGGTCGCATGCGCGAGGGCGCGGTGCAGCGGCGCCTGGTCCATGGTCGCGACCCTAGACGAGACGCCGCGCGCCCGCTGGGCGAGTGATCCCCGAGGGCCGCGGGCCCGGTACCCGAGGGACAACGATCTCAGGAGAACGAAATGGTCCAGGGAGTGTCAGTCGTGTGGTTGCCGGTCACGGACATGGAGCGCGCGCTCGCGTTCTACGGCGAGACGCTCGGTCTCGAGCAGGTGCGCAACGAGGGCGAGTGGGCCGAGCTGAAGGCCAACGGCCTGCACATCGGGCTCAACGCCGGCGAGGAGGAGACGCCCGGCGGCGAGGGCGGCGCGGTGCTCGCCTTCCGGCCCGAGGGCGGGATCGACGAGGCCGTCGGCGAGCTCAAGGACAAGGGCGTGGACTTCGCCGGCGACGTGGCCGACTTCCCGTGGGGCCGGATCGCCGCCTTCCACGACCCGGACGGCAACGCGCTGCAGCTCTACGAGCCCCCGAGCTCCTGAGGGCATGGGCAGGCGCTCGCCCGGCTAGAATGCGCCGCTCGCGCGGCTGTAGCTCAGTTGGCTAGAGCGTCTGCTTGCCATGCAGAAGGTCGAGAGTTCGAGTCTCTTCAGCCGCTTCGCACGAGACCCCCGCCACCTGCGGGGGTTTCGTCGTCTCGGGGCGGCCGCGAGCCCGTTCAGCCGAAGGTGAAGACGTAGGCCTCGGCGCCCGGGTCGACGAAGGTGATCTCGAAGGTGCGGTCGGCGATCGGGCCGTCGCTGGCGGATCAGCTGGTAGAGCCGGGCGTCGGCGACGGTCGCCGTTGCCCTGCTCGTCGACGTCGAGCCCGTGGGCGCTCGTCCGGCGGCTCCCCGTCGAGCCGGACGACGAAGCGCACGGGCGCGCCGTCCGTCCGGGCGCCCAGGACGAGGTTGAGGTCGCGCCCGCGGAAGCGGAAGGCGATCCGGCCGCCGGGCTCGTCCAGCGTCGCGGTCTGCTCGCCGACCGTCCAGTCGCCGGACGAGCGCCCACTGGTTGAGCTCGAGCCGCGCCGGCTCGGCGTAGACGCCGGCTGCGGTCGGGCTCGAGGCCCCCGGTGACGCGAAGCCGGTGGTCCGGGCGTAGCCGACGTAGGTCTCCGGCGAGCCGAGCGTGTCCAGTCGGCCGCGAGCTCGACGCCGGCCGGCTCGACCGCGACCAGGTCGCGGTCGACGACGTCGCGTCCCGCCTCGGCGAGCAGCTGCTGGATGACCCGCTCGGAGCGCTCGTAGTCCTCCTCGCCGAAGTGGTGATGCCGGATCCGTCCCTCCGCGTCGGCGAAGTAGAGCGCGGGCCAGGCGCGTTGGCGAACGCGCGCCAGACCGCGAAGTCGTTGTCGATCGCGATCGGGTAGTCGACGCCCATGGCCGCGAGGGCGGGGCGCACCTTCTCGAGGTCGTGCTCGAAGGCGAACTCCGGCGAGTGCGCGCCGATCACGACCAGGCCGTCGTCGCGGTACTTGCTCGGCCCAGGCGCTGACGTAGGGCAGGGTGCGCAGCCAGTTGACGCACGAGAAGGTGCAGAACTGGACGACGACGACCTTCCCGCGCAGGCCCGCCGGGGTCAGCGGTTCGGAGTTGAGCCAGCGCGGTCGCGCCGTCGAGGTCGGGCAGCCGGCCTTCGATGGACAGCCCGGCCGCGCGGTCAACGCAGCGACCTGAAGGTCGCGCGCATCTCCTCGCGAGAAGATCTGCGGCTGCTCCCAGGCGGCGAAGTGGCCGCCCTCGTCGACCTCGTTGAAGTGGACGAGCTTGGGATAGGCCTGCTCCGCCCAGCTCCGCGGGGCGGGATAGAGCTCGTCGGGGAAGACGGTCACGCCGACCGGGAGCTCGACGCCCTTGACGTCGAAGAAGGCCAGCTTGCTCTCCCAGTAGAGACGCGCCGAGGAGATCGCCGTGTTCGTCAGCCAGTAGTGGGTGACGTTGTCGAGCACGTCGTCGCGCGAGAGGCCGCCGGGCTCGCCGGCGAAGGCGCGCGCGATGAGCTCGTAGCTGCGCGACGTCGTGGTCGAGCATCCAGGCCGCCAGGCCGACCGGCGAGTCCGCGATGCCGTAGAGCGTCTGCGGGCGGTTGGCCATCTCGCCGGCGTAGCCGATGCCGGTGGCGAAGAAGTGGACGAGGATGTCGTAGGCCTTCTGCTCCTCGGCGGACGAGGCCCGCCGGCGCCGGGTCGCCGATCTGCGAGCGCCCGCGACACGTCGGGGGGGACGGTCGCCGGCATGTTCGTGTGGATGCCCAGCAGGCCCGGCGGCTTGAGCAGCGCCAGCTGCTCGGTGACGGCGTTGCCCCAGTCGCCGCCCTGCGCGACGTACTCCGTGTAGCCGAGGCGGTCCATCAGCGTGGCCCAGGCCCGCGCGATGCGGACGGGATCCCAGCCGGTCTCGGTCGGCTTGCCCGAGAACCCGTGGCCCGGCAGGGACGGGATCACGAGATGGAAGGCGTCCGCCGCGCTCGCGCCGTGCTCGGTGGGATCGGTGAGCGGGTCGATGATCTTGAGCTGCTCGACCGTCGAGCCCGGCCATCCGTGCGTGACGATGAGCGGCAGCGCGTCCTCGTGCTCGGAGCGGACGTGGATGAAGTGGATGTCGACCCCGTCGATCTCGGTGACGAAGTGCGGCAGCGCGGCGAAGCGCTGCTCGAACGCGCGCCAGTCGTAGTCCGTCGCCCAGTAGCGCGGCCAGCGCCTGGATCGTCTCGAGCCGCACGCCCTGGGAGGGATCCACCTCCCGGTCGGGCCACCTCGTCGCGTTGATGCGATGGCGCAGGTCCTCGAGCTGCTCCTCGGGGACGTCGATCGTGAACTCGCGGACGTCCTCGGCGGTGGCCGGGTCGGTCGAGGCGGTGGCCATGGTGGCTCCTGACGGTCGGGGGGTCGAGGCCAGCCTAAGCGCCAGAGCCCTGCTCGCGCCAGTGGAAAACCTGGTTCGGTCCCTGGTCTCAGCTGCTGCGCAGGGCGTCGCGCTCCGACGCCTCGCCGTAGCGCGAGAACGTCAGGCGACACCAGACCGACTTGCCGTCGCGCGGCGGCCGGGTGCCCCAGCGCTCGGCGAGCATGGCCACGAGCAGCAGCGCCGCGGCCGTGCTCGTCGTCGGGCGTCGGGCGCAGCTTGCGCGGGACGCTGCGCGCCGGTCGTGGACCTCGAGCAGCACGTCGTCGGCGCCGCGGCGCAGGCGCAGCTCGATCGGCGGCGCGGCCGTGGATGACCGCGTTGGTGACCAGCTCGCTGACGATCAGCACGGCGTCGTCGATCAGGCCGCGTCGGCAGCGCCCCAGCGCCTCGAGCGTCGTCGGTCGACGAAGCGTCGCGCGCGCGGGCACGGCGCCGGCCTCGGCGGGCACGTCGCCATGGCCGCCGTCGGCGGCTGGCGACGTCGGCGCGACGCGGGCGACGCAGGAGCGCGACGTCGTCGTCGGGGCCCTCGGGCGAGCAGCGCGCGCGACGAGCGCGCCGGGCAGCCGCGTCGAGCGGCCCGTCCTGCCGGCTCCAGCGCGGCGGCGAGCGCGTCGATGCCGGCGTCGAGATCGCGGTCGCGGCGCTCGACCAGGCCGTCGGTGTAGAGCGCGAGCCGGGCGCCGATCGGCGAGCTCGACGCGCTCGCTCGCGCGAGCGTGAGCGGGCCCGCTGCCCAGCGGCGGCCCGGACGGCGCCGGGCAGCCGGCGCGCCCGCCGTCGGGCGCGGCGAGCAGCGGCGGCAGGTGACCGGCGTTGGCGTAGGTCAGCGTGCGGTCGCGCGGGTCGTAGACCGCGTAGACGCAGGTGACGATCTGGTCCTCGCCGAGGTCCCGCACGACGCCGTCGAGGAACTCGAGCACGTCGGCGGGCGGCAGGTCGAGCCGGGCGTAGGCGCGGACGGCGGCGCGCAGCTGGCCCATGACCGCGGCGGCCCGCACGCCGCGGCCCATCACGTCGCCGATGACGAGCGCGGTGCGGCCGGCGCCGAGCTCGATCACGTCGTACCAGTCGCCGCCGACCTGGGTGCCCGCGACGCCGGGCGGTAGTAGGTCGCGACCTCCAGGTGCTCGGGCGTCGAACGTCGTGCGCGGCAGCAGGCTGCGCTGCAGCTCGTCGGCGATCGGTGCTCGCGGGCGGCGGCCTCGCGCTCGCCGGCCGCCGCGGCGAGCGCCTGCTCGGCCGCGCGCTGCTCGGTGATGTCCTGGTTGCTGCCGCGCAGCCGACCGGCCGGCCGTCGCTCGTCGCGCTCGAGCTCGCCGAGCGCGCGGAAGCGTCCGCACGCTCGCCGTCGGCGCGACGCACCCGCACCTCGTAGTCCAGCGGCGCGCCCGCCGCCGCGGCCGCCAGCGACGCTCGCGCGACGCGCTCGCGCGTCGTCGGGGTGGACGCGCTCGGCGATGCGCCGCCTCGAGGCCCCGGCGTCGAGCAGCTCCTCGGCGTCATCGCGAGCTGGCGCAGGAACTCGTCCGAGCCGGTGATCGCGCCGGTGGCGAGGTCGATCTCCCAGCTGCCGACCCGGCCAGGCGCTGGGCCTGGTCGAGCAGCGCGCCGGCTGCGCTCGAGCTCGTCGCGGGTGCGGCGGACGCGGTCGAGCTCGAGGTTGGCGCTGCACCCGGGCGCGCAGCTCGCGCGCCGAGAACGGCTTGACGAGGTAGTCGTCGGCGCCCGCCTCGAGGCCCTCGACGGTGCCCTCCTCGCCCGCGCGGGCCGACAGCATCACGACCGGGACGCGCCGATCGTCGCCGGGTCCTCCCGCAGCGCGGCGAGCAGCCCGAAGCCGTCGAGGTTGGGCATCATCACGTCGGTGAGGACGAGGTCGGGCGGGTCGGCCCGGGCGCAGCTCGAGCGCCGACCGCGCCGTCGGCGGCGGTCTCGACGCGCGTAGTCGCTCGGCCAGCAGCGCGGCGATGTAGTCGCGCATGTCGGCGTTGTCGTCGACGACGAGGACGCGCGGGCGGCCGTCGGCCGCCGGCGCTCGGCGCCGGCCGCCGGCGGCTCGGCTCGAGCCAGCGCATCGCCTCGGCCAGGAAGCCCTCGGCCTGCCGGCGCGACCGCGATCGCCGCCGCCGTCGGCCCGACGACCTGCGTCGGCCGGCAGGTGCTCGGCGCCGAACGGCAGCGCGCACCGTGAACGTGCTGCCCTCGCCCGGCGCGCTGTCGACGCTCGCCGTCGCCGCCGTGCAGCGCGGCCAGCTCGGCGACCAGCGCCAGGCCGATGCCGGAGCCCTCGTGGCTGCGCGAGCGCGCGCCGACGACGCGGTGGAAGCGCTCGAACAGCCGCGGCTGCTCGGCCGGGTCGATGCCCGACGCCGGTGTCGGTGACGCGTCAGCTCGGCCGCGCCGTCGGTCGCCGTCGACGCCGCACCGTGATCCCGCCCGTCGAACGTGAACTTCAGCGCGTTGGAGAGCAGGTTGAGCACGATCTTCGCCCACATCTCGCGGTCGACGTAGACCGGCTCGGGCAGCGGCGGGCAGTCGATCGTCAGCTCCAAGCCCGGCGCGCTCGACCGCCGACTCGAACATGCTCGCCAGCTCGGCCGTGTAGCGCGGCGAGGTCGAGCGGCTCGAAGGCGGCGTCGGCGCGCCCGGACTCGAGCCGCGAGAAGTCGAGCAGCGTGTTGACGAGCTTCAGCAGCCGCTGGGCGTTGCGGTGGACGACCTCGACCCGCTCGCGCTGCGCGGCGGGCAGCGGCTCGTCGCGGTCGGCGAGCGCGTCCTCGGCCGGGCCGAGCAGCAGCGTCAGCGGCGTGCGCAACTCGTGGCTGACGTTGGTGAAGAACGTCGGTCTTGGCCCGGTCGAGCTCGGCGAGCTTCTCGGCGCGGCGGCGCTCGGCCTCGTAGGCGCGCGCGCTCGCGACGCCGCGCCGCGAGCTGCCCGGCGACAGGTCGATGAACCGCGGTAGCGCGTCGTCGACGGGCCGGTAGCGGTTCAGCCCGGCGACGAGGAAGCCGTACGGGCGGCCTGCTGCCCTGCTGCGGGCAGCGGGACGACGAGCGCGTGCGTCGGCGGCTCGTCCCACGCGCCGGTCGGCAGGTCGGCGAAGCGCCCGTCGAGCTCGACCACGACCGCGTCGCCCGCGGCGAGCTCGGCCGACCGGCCAGACCGGCGGCGCGTCGCCGGCGTCGATCGTCGCCGGCGCCGCCGCGTGGCCGGCCGCGACGCCGGTGGCGACCGCGAGGCGCGCGCCGTCCGTCCTCGTCGAAGAGGTAGGTGAGCGTGAACGGCAGCGACGCGGCGTCGGCGCCGAGGTGCCGGCGCGCGGCGCCGAGCGCCTCGTGCCTCGCTGCGACGCGTCGTCGGCGTCCGAGCCGAGGTCGCGCAGCGTCGCCATGCCGCCGCTCGCCGATGACGCGCTCGGTGTCCTCGCTGACCACGCACAGCATCCCGGCGATGCGCCGTCGTCGTCGGTCAGCGGGCTGTAGGAGAACGTGTGGTAGGTCTCCTCGGTGTAGCCGCTGCGCTCGAGGAACAGCAGCAGCGCCTCGTCCCAGGTCGCCACGCCGGTGCGCATCACGGTCTCGATGCGCGGGCCGATGTCGGGCCAGATCTCGGCCCACACCTCGCGGGCCGGGCGCCCGAGCGCCCACGGGTACTTCGTTGCCGAGCGTGTCGCGGCGGTAGGCGTCGTTGCAGAAGAACGTCAGCTCCGGGCCCCACGCCATCCACATCGAGAAGCGCGACGCGAGCAGGATGCTGCACGACCGTGCGCAGGCTCTGCGGCCACGCCTCGGGCGGCCCGAGCGGCGTCGCCGCCCAGTCGACGGCGAGCAGGTCGCGGCCGACCTCGCCACTGGCGCGCAGCACGTCGCGGATGTCCGCTGCCGCCCCCGCGGCGTCGGGCTCACGTCGTGCCGCCGGCAAGGAGCGTCGTCCGGGGTCGTCGATGAGCTCGAGCACGGAGACGAGCCCCGAGAGCTCGAAGATCCGCTCGCACCTCCGACCGGCCGCGCGACGGCGACGCTCGAAGCGGAACGCCGTCCTCGCGCGCCCGCTTGCTGCTGGCCGACGATCACGCCCGAGCCCGCTCGAATCGATGAACGTCACGTCGCGCAGGTCGAGCACGACGGTCTCGGCCTGCGCCTCCTCCTCGTGGAGGGCGGCGCGCAGCTCGGGCGACGACGGAGAGGTCGATCTCGCCGCGAGCCGAGCACGACAGCGGTTCCGTCGCGTCGGGTCGAGCCGGACCTGGAACAGGCTCTCGGAGGCCATCCCGGCGGCAGCATACGGGACCACGGAAAGCTCGCTGCCACTCCGCCTTTCGTCCTCGTTCTCCGTAGCCTCATCGCCATGTCCGACTTCGCCATCGTCAACCTCGACGAGCTCGAGGACGGAACCGGCGGCCGCTTCGAGGGCCTCGAAGGCCGGTTCGCCCGCAAGCACCTCGAGTCGCGCGACCTCGGGGTGAGCCGCTTCACCTACGCCCCGGGCTTCCGCGCCGAGGGCGGCCACACCCACCGCGAGCAGGAGGAGGCCTACGTCGTCGTCAGCGGCTCGGGCCGGATCCTGCTCGACGGCGAGGCCCATCCCCTGAAGGTGTGGGACGTCGTCCGCGTCGCGCCCGGCGTCGTGCGCGCCTTCGAGGCCGGCGCCGGCGGCCTCGAGCTGATCGCCATCGGCAGCCACCGGCCCGAGGGCGGCGACGGCGAGCAGCACCCGGTCAGCCTGGCCGGACTGACGCGCCCTAGGCGCGCTCGGCCAGCGCGCGCCGCACGAACGAGACGACGTCGTCGAGGACCTCGTCCTGGTTGGTCTCGTTGAAGATCTCGTGCCGCGCGCCGGGGTAGACGTGCTCCTCGAGCTCGGCGCCGCGCAGGTGCTCGACCGCGACGCGGGCCGGGCCGATCGGGACGATCGGGTCCTCCTCCCCGTGCAGCCACAGCGTCGGCAGCTCGCCGAGCGACGGGCCGTCGGCGATCGACTGGACCGCCGCGGCGAGCGAGGCCAGCGTGTCGCGCTGGAAGGGCCCGTGGTAGACGAGCGGGTCGGCCGCGTAGGCCTCCCCCACCGCCGGGTCGCGCGACAACGCGGCCGGGTCGATCGGCACCTCGGGGATCGGGTCGAGCTCGAGCAGGCCGAGCAGCGCCGGGTTGTCGCCGATCGCCGGGCCGGAGAGCACGAGCGCGTCGAACGCGCTCGGGTCGCGCTGGGCCAGGCGGGCGGCGATCAGGCCGCCCATCGAGTGCCCGAGCAGCACGACCGGCAGGCCGGGATAGGCGTCGCGCGCCCAGTCGCGGACGATCGCGAGGTCGTCGACGAGCGCCTCGCCGTGCGGGATGTGCGCGCGATCGCCGTCCGAGCGGCCGTGGCCGGCGTGGTCGGGCGCGACGACGGCCGCGCCCTCGTCGGTCAGCCGGGCGGCGACGTGGTCGTAGCGCCGGGCGTGCTCGCCGTAGCCGTGGGCCAGCAGCACGACGAAGCGCGGCGCGGCCGGCGTCCAGGTGTGGACGACCAGGCGACCGCCGCCTCCGGCGATCTCGGTCGGCGTGGGCTCGCTCATCGGGCCTCCTCGTCGGAATTGTCGGTGCAGCACGCGTCGGGACGGTACGGGACACTGTGTCCGATGGCCGTGCGACCCCTCGCGATCGTGACCGCGCCGCTGTCCGCGGCCACGGCCGGCCCGCGCGCCGCGGCCGGGATCGTCGAGGCGCTGGGCGTGCTTCCGGCGATGGCCGCCGACGTGCGGCGCATGGCCGATTCCGTCGCCGCGCTGCCCCACGTCGACCAGGAGATCACCCGCGTGGCCGAGGCCATGCCGGCGCTCGACGCCATCCACGACCGGCTGCAGCGGGATCGAGGCAGTCGATGGCGCTGCTGACCGAGATCCACGCCACGCTCGGCCCGCTGCCGCCCGCGCTCGAGAAGCTCGACGTCGCGCTCGATCAGCTCGTCGCCGACCTCGTGCCGCTCCAGGCCGCGGCCGAGCGCCTCAACCAGCTGCGCCTGCCGGGCTCGCGCCGGCGCCGGGGTAGCGATCACAGCCGCCGACGAGCAAGAAAAATGGCCGCCTACCCCCGGTCCAGAGTGAGGCAGGCGACCACGATCCATCTTGCCTGATCGGTCGGGCCGATGCAACGAAAAGGTCCGACCTGAGGACCACAGGAGCTCAGAGCGCTGCGTCGAGCGCCTGGTTGACGAGCGCGTCGGCGTGGGCGTTCTCGGCGCGCGGCACGGTGCGGATCGTCCAGGCGCCGAAGCCGCTCAGCCGCGCGGTCGCCTCGGCGTGCAGCGGGCGCATCGCCGGATGCTTGACCTTGTAGACGCCCTGGACCTGCTTGGCCACGAGCTCGGAGTCGCCGACGACCTCGACCTCGTCGGCGCCGAGCGCCCGGGCCCGGTCGAGGCCGAGCAGCAGCGCGCGGTACTCGGCGACGTTGTTCGTCGCCTCGCCGATCGCCTCGTGGGCCTCGTCGAGCACGGTGCCGTCCGGCTCGGAGAGGACGGCGGCGATCGCGGCGGGCCCGGGGTTGCCCCGTGCGCCGCCGTCGACGTGGATGACGACCTTCACTCGGTCGCGGCGGGCGGCAGCGTGTCCGAGCGCGGCGAGGCCGGGCGGCTGCGGCGATCGTCTTCGGGCGCGTCGCCGTGCGCGCGGCGGCGGTCGACGATGACCTCGACGCCGGGGTCGCTGGAGTAGTACTCGACGAGCTTGTCGTAGAGCTCTCCGGCCAGCTCCTCGGGGACGACGCAGTAGATCACGCGCGGTGATCCTAGAGGATCGAGGACGGCGGCAACGCCAGCTCGATCATGCCGGCGGGATGCAGGTAGCCGTGCTCGTCGGCGACGGCCGACCCGAGCCGCTCGGGCTCGTCGAGCTCGTCGAGCTCGTAGCCCTGCCCGGTCTGCTCGACGGCGCCCGCCGAGTCGTTGAGGTCGATCTCGTACCGGTACCAGCACAGCTCCCAGGAGACGACGATCGTCACGCGCGCCGTGCCCTCGAGCGAGCGGGCGGCGACGGTCGGCTCGCCGAGCGAGCGGGCCACGCCGGCGACGGTTCGCACGTTCTCGGTGGCGTTGAAGGTCTCGAGCGCCTCGCGGACGCGCTGCTCGGCCGACGAGGGCACGGCGTGCACCGAGCGCGGCTCGCCGGTGGGCTCGGCCGCGGCCGGCGGCGGCGGTGGTGCGGTGCGCCGCGGCGCGGGCGCCGCGCGGAACCGGGTCGACGGGCTCGGCGAGCTCGTCCTCGGTCAGCGGGGCGTCGGCCTCGGCGGGTGCTTCGAGGTCGCGCGACGGGCGGGGCCGGCGGCGGCCGAGCCGGCCGAAGAGCGAGCCGCGGCGCTCGACCGGCGCGCGCTGGGGCACCTCGAGGCGGGCCTCCTCGCGGACCCAGCCCTCGTGCCGGGCGCGGGCGGAGCACAGCTCGCAGACCTCGCGGCGCGAGCCGCCGGCCAGCCACGTCTCGGCGCGCTCGCCGCGCAGCAGCGTGCGCCCGCAGACGTCGCAGGCGACGGCCTCGTGGAAGGTGCGGATGTCCCGGGTCGCCACCCGCGGAAGGCTACCCGGCGACGGCTTCCTCGCGAGCGCTCTGCACGACGCCTTGCGCGAGGTGGCCCGGCACCTCCTCGTAGCCCTGGAGCTCGAGCGTGTAGTCGCCCCGGCCGCCGGTCAGCGATCGGAGATCCGGTGCGTAGGAGAGCATCTCGGCCATCGGGACCTCGGCCTCGACCTCGGTCATCCCCGAGCCGCGCGGCTCCATGCCGTGCGGCCGGCCCCGCCGGGAGTTGAGGTCGCCGATCACGTCGCCGACCGAGTCCTCGGGCACGGTGATGCGCACGCGCATGATCGGCTCGAGCAGCACCGGCGAGGCGCTCTCGAGCGCCTCGCGCATCGCCAGCACGCCGGCCATCCGGAACGCCGCCTCGGAGGAGTCGACCGTGTGGTACTGGCCGTCGAAGAGCCGCACCCGTACGCCGCCGACCGGGAAGCCGGCGACCGGGCCGGAGGCCAGCGCGTCCTTGACGCCCTTCTCGACGGCGGGGATGAAGCTCGTCGGGATCACGCCGCCCTTGATCGCGTTGACCCACTCGAAGCCGTCGCCGTCGCCGATCGGCTCGATCTCGATGTGGCAGTCGCCGAACTGGCCGCGCCCGCCCGACTGCTTCTTGTGGCGCCCGTGGGCCTTGGCGCCCGCCGCGGATCGTCTCGCGGTAGGGGACGCGCGGCGGCTTGAGGGTGACCTCGGCGCCGAAGCGCGACTTCATGCGCTCGACGACGATCTCGACGTGGATCTGCGACAGGCCGGCGACGATCTGCTCGCCGGTCTCCTCGTCGCGGTGCAGGTCGATCGTCGGGTCCTCCTCCTGCAGGCGGCGCAGCGCGGTGAAGACCTTGTCCTCGTCGCCGCGCGACTTGGCCTCCAGCGAGAAGGCCATGACCGGCGCCGGCAGCTTGATCGCCGGCATCTCGATCGGCTCGTCGCGGTCGGCCAGCCAGTCGCCGGCGCTCGTCTCCTTGAGCTTGGCCACGGCGCCGATGTCGCCCGGGCCGAACTCGTCGGCCTGCTCGCTCTCGCGCCCGGAGAACACGAGCAGCTGCCCGATGCGCTCCTTGGCGTGCGCGCGCGTGTTGAGCACGTGCGAGTCGTGGGCCATCGTGCCCTGGTAGACGCGGAAGAGGTTGATGCGGCCGGCGAACGAGTCGGCCCGGGTCTTGAACACGTAGGCGTACAGCGGCGCGTCCTCGTCGGCGGTCAGCGTGATCTCGGGCAGCTCGAGGCTGCCGTGCTTGACCGGCGACGGGAGGTCCTCGACGATCGCGTCGAGCAGGCGGTTGACGCCGAGGTTGCGCGTGGCCACGCCGCAGGTGACCGGGAACAGGTGGCCGTGGTTGGTCCCGTCCTTGAGCGCGGTGACGATCTCGTCGTGGGAGATCTCCTCGCCCTCGAGGTAGCGCTCCATCAGCGCGTCGGAGTTCTCCGCCACCTCGTCCATGAGCTTCTCGCGGTACTCCTGCGCGAGGTCGACCAGGTCGTCGGGGATCGGGATCTCCTTGGCGTTGTCGCGCCCGTCGCCGTCGTAGGCGTAGGCCTTCATGTCGATCAGGTCGATCAGGCCGCTGACCTCGTGCTCGCGGCCGATCGGGATCTCGGTGGCCACGGCGTGCGGGCCGAAGGCCTCCTTGAGCTGGTCGAGCGTGCGGAAGAAGTCGGCCCGCTCGCGGTCGAGCATGTTGACGAACAGCAGGCGGGCGATGTCGAGCTCGGCGGCGCGCTCCCACAGGCGCTGCGTGGAGACCTCGACGCCCATGACCGCGTTGATCACGAAGATCGCCGACTCGCACACGCGCAGCGACCCGAGCGCGTCGGCGACGAAGCTCGGCTCGCCCGGCGTGTCGAGCAGGTTGACCTTGCGCTCGTCGTGCTCGAAGGAGGCCAGCGCCGCCGAGATGGACATCTGGCGCGCCTGCTCGTCCTCGTCCTGGTCGGAGACCGTCGTGCCGTCGACCACCGTGCCCAGCCGCGAGATCCGCCCGGCGCTGTAGAGCAGCGCCTCGAACAGCGAGGTCTTCCCGCTCCCGCGGTGGCCCACCAGGGCCACGTTCCGGATCCGATCGGGTGCCTTGTGCATGCGGCGGCTTCCTCTCCTCGGTGGGTGAGGGCAGCGTAACCGAGCTTCGAGCCCGCGTGCAGCGCGGCGGACGGGGTCGCAGATCCGGGCTAGCATCGCGGCCGTGTAATGAAACAGAGGGCTGGTGGTTCGTGGTTCGACCGGCTCGGCGCCCGCACGATTTCCCTGGGTCCGCTGGCGCTCGCGGCCCTCGTGTTCGCGTGCGCCTTCGGGCTCTACTCCGCGACCCAAGGACCGGGACTGGTCGGATACGAGCCTGAGACGGCGTGGGTCGCCGAGGGCTTCGTCCGGACCGGCGACTTCATCGTGCCGTCCGATGCGCCGTTTGCGCTCGGGGAGTCGGGCCGGGGCCGCGACGGAAAGCGGATCGGCCGGGCCGGCCTGCCGCAGGACCTGCTGGAGGTGCCGTTCGCGTCCGTGGGGTACGCGCTCGATCGGGCGAGATCGAGCTCCGCAGATCCGCGTCTGTGGCGCGACCGGACGGTCCTCTTCTTCAACCCGACGATCGCGGCGCTCTCGGTGCCCGGCGGACGGGCGGTCTAGTCGTCGTGCTGGAGGTGCGAGCGAAGGCGCAGGACGGCCTTCGTGTGCAGCTGCGAGATGCGCGACTCGGTGACGCCGAGGACCTCGCCGATCTCGCGGAGCGTGAGGTTCTCGTAGTAGTAGAGGGCGATCACGAGCTTCTCGCGCTCGGGCAGGCGCGCGATCGCGTCGGCCACCCGGTCCTTGAGCTCGGTGGCGTCGACGACGCGCTCGGGATCGGGCGCGTCGGGGTCGTGGAGCGTGTCGAGCAGGGAGACCTGGTCGCCGGACGAGTCGGACACCGACCACAGCTCGTCGAGCGCGGCGATCGTCGAGTTCGAGATCTGGATCAGCGAGTCCTGGAAGTCCTCCATCGAGAGGCCGAGCTCGGCCGCCATCTCGTCGTCGGTCGGCGCGCGCTGGAGCTTGTGCTCGAGCTTGGCGTTGGCGTTCTCGATGTCACGGGCGCGGGCGCGGACCGAGCGCGGCACCCAGTCCAGGGAGCGCAGCTCGTCGATGATCGCGCCGCGGACGCGCGGGATCGCGTAGGTCTCGAACTTGATCTCGCGGGCCAGGTCGAAGCGCTCGATCGCGTTGATCAGGCCGACGAGGCCGTAGGAGATGAGGTCGGCCTCCTCCACGTGGGAGGGCAGGCCCGAGGACATCCGGCCGGCGACGTACTTGACCAGCGGGGAGTAGGCGACGACGAGGCGTTCGCGCGCACGGTCGTCCCCGGACGTCTTGTAGCGCCGCCACAGGTCCTTCAGCTCGATTGCTTTGACGTTCGTCTCCATCGCGACAGGGGGCCTTTCAGGCCCGCGGGTGGCTGGACTCGTAGGCGGTACGCAACCGGGCGGACTCTACCCGAGTGTAGATCTGCGTCGTGCTGATGGTCGCGTGTCCCAGCAGCTCCTGGATGGACCGTAGGTCCGCTCCCCCTTCCAAAAGGTGCGTTGCGAAGGAATGGCGCAGGGCGTGCGGCGTGGCCGAGACGGGAAGCCGGGCGCGCCGGACCCAGCCCTGCAGGCGCCGGCGCGACGTCGGAGGTGGACAGGCGGCGACCGGAGCGTGAGAGGAAGAGGGCGCGCTCGCCGTCGTCGCGCGACGAGCAGCGGGCGGCCGCGCTCGGCGTAGTCGGCCAGGGCCTTGAGCGCGGGCTCCCCGGCGGGCACGACCCGGGTCTTGCCGCCCTTGCCCTCGACGCGGACGGCCTCGTGGTCGTGGCAGCACCGAGCTCTCGTCGAGCGTGACGAGCTCCTCGGCGCGCAGGCCCGAGGCGTAGGCGAGCTCGAACAGCGCGCGGTCGCGCAGCTCGAGCGGCGTGCGGGCGGGGATCGCGTCGAGCAGCGCGGCGACGTCGGCCGGCTTGAGCGTCTTGGGCAGCGGCGCCGGGCGCTTGGGCGCCGAGACGAGGTCGGCCGGGCTCTGGGAGATCAGGTCGTGCTCGACGAGCACCCGGAACAGGCCCTTGAGCGCGGCGAGCTTGCGGGCCACGGTCGTGGCCGCGTTGCGGCGCTGGGACAGCACGGCGAGGAAGCGGCGCAGGTCGCGGTGGCCGACGGCGGCGGGCTCGAGGCCGCGGGCGGTCGCCCACGTCGCGAAGTCGAGCCGTGTCCGAGGCGTAGGCGCGCCGGGTGCGCGGCGGCGACGCGCGCGGATCGAGAGATCGTGGTCGAAGCGCGCGAGCGCGTCCGTCCACGCCTCGCTAGCCTCGCCCGGCGTGGGAGTGTTCTTCATCGACACGGACTCGGGACGGGTGGCCACGCAGCGTCAGCTCGTCGAGGCCGGGGTCACCGTCGACGACCAGCCGCCGCGCCCGTGGCACCGGGTCCAGGGCCCGGGTGACGCGAGCACCATGTGGTACGCGGTGATGCGAAAGCAGACGCGAGGGATCTTCATCGGCGCCCTGACTCTTCGACACGGAGGCCACCACGCCTCCCTGCTCGAGCAGGGCTGGGAGGAGGTCCCGATCGACGAGATCAAGCGTCGGCTGATCAGCCGATGTAGATCGGCGTTCCCACGGGCACCTGTGGGTAGAGCTCGATCACGTCGGGGATCGCCATCCGCACGCAGCCGTGCGAGGCGGCGTGGCCGAGCGAGTAGGTCTCGTCGGTGCCGTGGATCCCGGCGCCGGCGAAGATCCCCATCCAGCGCGCCTTGATCGGGTTGTCCGGGCCCGGCGGGACGACCTTGCCGGCCTCCGAGCCCGCCCAGGCGGAGTTCGGGATGTGCCAGGTCGGGTTCACCGCCTTGTTCTGGATGTGGTAGACGCCGGCCGGGGTCTCGAGGCCCGGCCTGGCCGACCGCCACGGTGTAGGTCTTCGTGAGCTTGAGGTCGCGGTAGAGCTTGAGCCGGAAGTTCGTGCGGTCGACGACGAGGACGGTCGGGAAGCGCTTGGCCACGGCGGCGGTCGACTGGCTCGGCGTCACCTTGGTCAGCGGCGCCGCGATCGTGCGCGAGGCTCGAGGGCGCGACGATCGCCGACTCGATGCGCTGGCGCGAGCTTGGCCGCGTCGAGCCCGGTGCCCGCCTTGCCGCGCTGGATCGACGGGCCGTTGATGCCGAAGGAGACCGAGGCGTCCTTGGCGTCGACCCCGACGCCCCGCTGCACCTTCGTCGACGAGCGCGCGCACGGCGTCGCTCGAGTAGACGAGCTGGGGCTCGATGTTCGCGCTGACCCGCTCGCCGCGGACGTTGCGGAACGTGCGGGAGACGATGTCGCCGTCGCGCGAGCGGGTCAGCGCCTCGTCGATCGAGCCCGAGAGGTCGGCGCCGATCCGGGCCTGCTTGGCGGTCAGCGTGTAGGTCTTGCGTGCCGGCGCGCACGACGATCGGGCGCTTGAGCTTGTCGAGGTAGGCCGAGGCCAGCGCGCGCTTGGCCTCGGAGTCGCTCATGCCGCCGACGTCGACGCCGCCGATCTTCACGCCCTGGGCGATCACGTGCTTCTTGGAGCTGTCGTAGGCGTACACCGCCCCCACGCCGACGACGAGCACCACGAGGAAGGCCGCGACGACGGCGAACATGCGAGACCCCATCGGAAGATGAGTCTACGGTGAACGGCGGCGCCCCGGCCACCGGTGCAACGGCTTTTTCGCCGCACCTGGCGCTTTTGGCGCCGCCCGCGTCAGTCCTGGCGGGCCAGCTGCCGGTCGATCGCGACCAGCACCGTGCGGCGCCCGCGGCCCGCGACCTCGTAGCGCGCGCAGCTCCTCGAGCTCGTCGCGGCCGAGCGAGGCGACGATCGACGACGACCTCGTCGTCGTCCAGCGTCGTCGTAGGAGCGGCGACGGCGCCGGGCGCGCGGTCCTCGGCCGCGCCGGGCCCGGCCGGGCGGCTGCCGGCCTGCACGCTCGGGCTCCAGCGCAGGAACTCCTCGACGTCGCGCTCGTAGACGTAGCCGGCGTCGCTGCCGTGGGTGATGGCGCGCGGTGCGCTGGTGCTCGCGCGAGCTTGATGACCGCCTCGCGCGTCGTGTAGCGGTACTCGTAGCCCGCCGCCTTGAGCTTGCGGTTGTCCAGCCCGCGGCCGAAGCGCAGCTGGCGCGAGCATCTCGGGCGGTCAGCGCGCACGCCGAGGCGCTTGAGCACCTGGCCGGCGACGAGGTCGGTCCCCCACGGCGGCAGGATCAGCGGCGCCATGCGCTTGCCGAGCAGGTCGAGGATCTCGGAGAGGACGAGCACGCCGTCGGCGGCGGCGTTGTAGACGCCGGGCAGGTCGTTGCGCACGGCGTGCTCGAGCACGCCGACGATGTCGTCCTCGTGGATGAACTGGTAGCGCGGGTCGAAGCCGAGGATCGTCGGGACCGCGGGCAGCGCGAACAGCCGCGAGTGCGAGGTCTCGAGGTCCGGGGCCGATCTTGTTGGCGAAGCGGAGGATCGCCACCGTCGCATCGGCGTCGAGCGCGAGGCGAACTCGGCGACGGCGCGCTCGGCCTCGACGATGTCCTTCTCGAGCAGCGTGCGCGGCCGGGTGCGGGCGGCGCGTCCTCCTCGGTGAAGAAGGCCGGGTCGTCCTGCTCGCAGCCGTAGTAGTGCGCGGAGGACTTGAAGACGAACTTGCGGACCGGCGAGTCGCGCGCCCGAGCAGGCGGCGAGGATGTTCATCGTCCCGATGCACGTTGTTCTCGTGGGCGCGCGCGGCGAGGCGTTGGCCGAGTCGACGATCAGCCGCGTGTCGACGACGGTGTCGATCGCGGCCGCGTCGACGATCCGGCGCAGCAGCCGGTGCTGGTGGCCGACGCGGACGAACTCGGTGCGCTCGAGCTCGACGCGCGGCTCGTCGCGGTCGACGCCGATCACCGTCTCGACCTCGGGGTCGCTCTCCAGCCGCCGCGCGAGCTGGCCGCCCCAGTAGGTCGAGATGCCGGTGACGAGGATCCGCTTCGAGCTCATCCGGTCAGCCCAGCCACACGCTCCGGCGCTCGCCGACCATGTCGACGAGCTGCTCCTGGATCAGGCCGCGGATGTCGTGGGCGATCTCCTGGACGAGGCCCTTGTCGCGCCACGGCCGCTCGCCGAGGTCGTCGGTCGGGCACCGGCGGCAGGAAGCGGATGCGGAACTTCGCGGGCAGGTAGCCGAACATGCCGAGGATCCCGAAGTGCGGGAACGTCGGCGTGATCGGGAAGTAGAGGAGCCCGGTGAGCTTCTGGAGGAGCTCGAGCTGGGCGAAGACCGGCGCGGCCTCCTCGGCCGCCGACGACGGCGACCGGGACGATCGGCGCGCGGGCGCGCATGGCCGCCTCGACGAAGCCGCCGCGGCCGAAGCGGCGCAGGCGGTAGCTGGTCCTTGACGAGCTTCTCGGTGCCCTTGCGGCCCTCGGGGAACACGAGCACGAGCTGCTGCTCGTCCCACAGCAGCCGGTGCACGTTGGCCGGGTGCGCCGCGACGCCGCCGATCTTCGGGACCAGCATGGAGAAGCCCGGATAGCCCTTGAAGAAGTGCTCGACGGTGAGGTGGAGCGGCCGGCCGCGCGGGTGCTCCTCGCGGATCGCCTTGCCGATCATCGCGGCGTCGGGCGGCAGCGCGCCGGAGTGGTTGGAGACGAGCAGCGCGCCGCCGTCGGCCGGGACGTGCTCGATCCCCTCGACCTCGACGCGGAACCAGTAGCGGTAGAGGAACTCGACGACGGTGCGGTCGAGCAGCGCCCTCGACGCGCTCGGAGCGGCCCCAGTCGGTGACCTGGCGCTCGGTCTCGACGCCGGGCAGCAGGTCGCGCGGCGATCCTGACGCGCTGGGCCGGCAGCGCGGCGGGCTGGGCCTGCCCGGCCAGGGCGCCAGAACGCCTCCGTCCTCGCGCTCGACCTCGCGCAGGCTCGTGCGGCGCTCGGCCACGCGGTCAGGCCCGGCCGGTCGCCGTCGGCCCGCGCGGGCTCGAGGAGCGGCGCCAGCGCGGCCCGGAGCTCGGCCCAGTCGGCGGCGCAGAGCACGTCGTCCATCTCGCAGATCTCGCGGTTCCAGGGGTGGGAGATGGTCGCGGTGCGCGATCCCGGCGTCGAGCGCCTGCTCGAGGTTGACCGGCGAGTCGTCGATCGAGCAGGTCGATGCCCGATCTCGCAGCAGCGGGTGACCTTGTCCCACGAGCAGTAGAGCTCGTCGTAGACGCAGGCCGATGTCCGCCAGCCAGGCCTCGGTGGCCTTGGCGCAGCCCTCGGCGCGGTGCGAGGTGACGTGGATGAAGTGCCCGGCGTCGTGCCAGGCCCGGACCGTCTCGACGGCGCCGGGGTACGGCTCGCGCCGGTGATGTTCTCGTCGCGGTGGGTCTCGGCGATCACGGCCTTGAGCTGCTCGGGCCGCAGCTGCTCGATCTCCCACACCGACTGCTCGTCGTAGGGCAGGTGCACGCCGAAGCGCTGCCCGCGCCGCGTCGGCGAAGAGGGCCCAGTAGTGGTGCAGCGTCGAATCGATGTCGAGCGCGATGCGCATGACTGCTTGCGAAGATATCCATCCGATGACCGCGACCCAAGCCTCGATCACCCCCTGATTCACACGGACGGCTACGGCGGCGGGGACGGTCCCGCCTGGCTGCGGGTCGACTGGCGCGAGCACCAGCGCTGGGTCGAGCTGCCCGACGGGCCCGTCAACACGATCGACCTCGGGCGACGGGCCGCCGATCGTCTTCATCCACGGGCTCGGCGGATCGTGGCAGAACTGGCTCGAGCAGCTCCCCGCCTTCGCCGACGGACTACCGCGTCGTGGCCCTCGACCTGCCCGGCTTCGGCGCCTCCCCCATGCCCGCCTCGGAGCGACATCTCGATCCCCGGCTACGGCCGACGTCGTCGCCGCCGCTGCTCGACCGAGCTGGGCATCGACCGGCGCCGTCGTCGTCGGCAACTCGATGGGCGGCTTCATCGCCGCCGAGCTGGCGCTGCGCCACCCGGCGCGGTCGAGCGGCTCGTGCTGATCTCCGCCGCGGGGATCTCGAGCGAGCAGCTCCGAACGTCAAGCCCTGCTGCCGGCGGCCTGCGCATGGCCGGCGGCGCGGCGGCGTGGATCGGCACGCGCTCGGACGACGCTGGCCCGCCGGCCGCGGGCCCGGACGCGCGCTGCGTCGGCGGGCATCGTCCGCCACCCCGAGCGCCTCGCGGCGCCGCTGATCGCCGAGCAGGTCCGCGGCTCGGGCAAGCCCGGGTTCATCGACGCGCTCGACGTCGCTGACGGGCTACGCGATCCGCGACCGCCTCGCGCGAGATCGCGGCTGCCCGACGCTCGATCGTGTGGGGCGAGAAGGACCGGCTCGTCCCGCTGCGCGACGCCGACGAGTTCGCGCAGGCTGATCCCCGGCGCCGGCAAGGTCGCTCTTCGCCGACACCGGCCACATGCCGCAGGTCGAGCGGCCCGAGCAGTTCAACGGGCTGCTGCGGACGTTCGTGGCCGACACGTCGGAGTCGGTGCGCGAGGAGACCGCCGCGGCGCCCAGAAGCTGATTGATCACGGGGATCGCTCAGCTAGCCGGTGACGGCGCCCTCGGCGGCGCTGGAGACCAGCTTGGCGTACTTGGCCAGCACCCCGCGGGTCGTCGCGGGGGATCGGCGTGTAGGCGGCCACCCGCTCGGCGATCTCGTCGTCGGACAGGTCGACGTCGAGGCGCCGGGCGTCGACGTCGATCGTCACCCGGTCGCCGGTGTGGACGGCGGCGATCGGGCCGCCGCGCGCCGCCTCGGGGGCGACGTGGCCGGCCATGAAGCCGTGGGTGGCGCCGGAGAAGCGCCCGTCGGTGAGCAGCGCGACGTCGCTCGCCGAGGCCGATCGCCGTTGATCGCGGCGGTGACGGCGAGCATCTCGCGCATGCCCGGCCCGCCGGCCGGGCCCTCGTTGCGGATGACGACGACGTCGCCCTTCTCGATCTGGCCGCGCGAGGGCGGCCTGCATCGCGTCCTCCTCGCCCTCGAAGACGCGCGCCGGGCCCTCGTGGCGGCGTGCGGTCGTGGCCGGCGAGCTTGACGACGCAGCCCTCGGGGGCGAGGTTGCCGCGCAGGATCGCCATGCCGCCGCGCGGCTTGATCGGCTCGTCGAGCGGCCGCGCACGACGCGCTGGCCGTCGGTCTCGGCCGCCTCGTCGGCGTGCTCGCCGATGGTCTTGCCGGTCACGGTGATCGCGTCGCGGTGCAGCAGGCCGGCCTCGGACAGGCGCTTGAGCACGAGCGGCGACGCCGCCCGCGTCGTAGAGGTCGGCGGCGACGTAGTGGCCGCCGGGCTTGAGGTCGCAGAGCAGCGGCGTGCGGCGGAAGATCGCGCTCGAAGTCGTCGATCGCGAGCTCGACGCCCATCTCGCGGGCCACGGCGAGCAGGTGGAGCACGCCGTTGGTCGAGCCGCCGCTCATGCCGACGGCGGCGATCGCGTTCTCGAGCGCTCTCGCGCGTGATGACCTGGCTCGGGCGTGATCCCGCGCCTTGAGGACGTCGAGCGACGAGCTTGCCGGCCTCGACGGCGACGTCGGCCTTGGTCTTGTCGACGGCCGGCGACCATCGCCGAGCCGGCGAGCGAGATCCCGAGGACCTCGAAGGCCATCGCCATCGTGTTGGCGGTGAACTGGCCGCCGCAGGCGCCGGGCGCCGGGCGAGGCGGCCGCCTCGAGCTCGGACAGCTCCTCGGTCGTGATCGAGCCGGCGGCGTGGGCGCCGACGCCCTCGAAGACGTCGAGGATCGTCACGTCCTTGCCGCGCCAGTGGCCGGGCAGGATCGAGCCGCCGTAGAGCATCAGGCTGGGCACGTCGAGGCGGGCGAGCGCCATGACCGTGCCGGGCAGCGTCTTGTCGCAGCCGGCGAGCGCGACGACGCCGTCGAACAGGTGGCCCTCGGTGACGAGCTCGATCGAGTCGGCGATGACCTCGCGGGAGACGAGGCTCGTGCGCATCCCGCTCGTGCCCATCGTGATCCCGTCGGAGATCGCGATGGTGTTGAACTCCATCGGCGTGCCGCCGGCGGCGCGGATGCCCTCCTTGACCTTGGCGGCCAGCGCGCGCAGCGTGGAAGTTGCAGGGCATCGTCTCGATCCACGTCGAGGCGACGCCGATGATGGGCTTGGCCATCTCCTCGTCGTCGAAGCCGATCGCCTTCAGGTAGGAGCGCGCCGCGGCCCGCTCGGGGCCGTCCGTGAGCGCGCGCGAGCGGTGCTTGAGGTCCATGGACCGGGACTCTACGAGGGCGCTGGCGCGGCGGACGCTACGAGTTCGGGCGTCGGCGCGTGCTGCTCGCGCTTGGACCACTCGAGCTCCCACCGGCGCAGGCGCCAGAGGTCGCGCGAGACCGACTTGGGATCGATCTGGCGGCCCGGGAGATGCATGTTGGCGGCGGAGATGACGCGGCGCTCGTCGCCGGTCAGCGCCATCCACTTGGCCAGCACGTCGTCGGAGTCCGGCAGCCGCGGCGAGCCGTAGGGCCGGGTCTCGTCGGGGAACTCGACGCAGTACTCGTTGAGCAGCTTCCCGGTCTGCGGCAGGAAGGCGAGGATCGGCTTGTGCGGGTAGACGAGGTAGGCGTAGGAGGCGCCGAGCGTCTCCTGGCCGCCGGGGCCGTCGGCCTGGCGGCCCCACACGCGGATGAAGCCGAGGTCGCGGAACATCCCCCACTCCTCGTCGTTGACGCAGGAGCGCAGCAGCTGGCGGGCGCGCTGCTCGGCGCGGCAGCTCGCGGCCGGGGTCGTAGCCGAGCGGCTCGGGCAGCGCGCGGCGCGCGCGGCGGCGCTCGAGCGCCTCCTCGATCTTCGGGAGCAGGACCTCGGAGAGCAGCGCGACGACGACGATGACGATCGTGGCGAGCGCGAGGAGCACGACGGCCTCGGTCCTCAGCCGCCGGCGGCGCGGGGGAAGAAGATCACGCGGTCGGCGTCGCGCGGGATCTGCGTCGAAGCCCGTGACCATCTCGGCGCGTGCGGCGGCCGGCCTGCCCCGTGACGGGCACGGCGGCCCACATGCCGGAGTCGAGCTGGCGGCGGAACTCCTCGACGAGCGCCTGCTCCTCGCGCGCCTGATCGACGTCGCCCTCGGCGATGAGCACCTCGCCGTGCCCCGGCTTCATGCGCAGGAACTTCATTGCAAGCGCGATTATGCCAAACGCTCAAGGGCTCCTAAAGGCCGAACCGCCCCGGGTCCGGACGCCGACGCGCCACCCCGAGCGCGTCCACGGGGCCCGGACCGGCGCCGAGCTCGCGCAATCCGTCGCGCACCGCCGCGGCCGGCGACCTCGCGCGCGGCGCGGGCGGCGGCGAGCGGCGCGAACGCCGTGCGCGAGGTGGGCGGCGAGCGCCGAGGCGTGCGTGCAGCCCGAGCCGTGCGCGGCGCCGCCGGGGTGGCGCTCGCCGGGGATCTCGGTGAGCGTCTCGCCGTCGAAGAAGGTGTCGGTCGCCGTCGTCGCGGTGGCCGCCGGTGACCACGACGTACCGCGGGCCGAGCGCGTGCACGGCCTGCGCGAGCTCGGCCGCGGGCTCGACGCGTCGAGCCCGGTCAGCGCCGCCGCCTCGGGGATGTTCGGGGTGGCGACGGTCGCGCGCGGGAGGATCTGCTCGATCAGCGCCGCCCGCGCCTCGGGCGCGAGCAGCACCGCGCCCGGACTCGGCGACCATCACCGGGTCGACGACGAGCGGCGTGGCGGGGTCGAGCTCGGCCAGCGCCTGGGCGACGGCCCGGATCGTCGCCTCGTCGCCGAGCATGCCGATCTTGACCGCGTCGACGCCGATGTCGCCCGCGACGGCGCGGACCTGGGCGAGGATCATCTCCGGGCGAGACGGCCTCGACCGCGTCGACGCCGACGGTCGACTGCGCGGTCAGCGCGGTGATGGCCGTCATGCCGTGCACGCCGCAGGCGGCGAAGGCCTTCAGGTCGGCCTGGATGCCCGCGCCGCCGCCCGAGTCCGACCCGGCGATCGTCAGGACGGCGGGGACCCGGGTCATGGAGCACAAGGTAGGAGCCGGCCGTCGGGGCCGCGGACGAGCCGGCCGGCGAGCTCGAGCTCGGCGATCGCGCCGATCGCCGTGTCGGGCGCGATCCCGGCCCGGGCGAGCGCGGCCAGCGAGTCGTGGCCGTCGCCGATCGCGACGAGCACCCGCCGGGCGTCGTCGTCGAGCCCGGCGCTCGGGATCGACGACGGGCCGGTTGCCCACGCCGCCGAGCAGGTCGAGGACGTCCTCGGGCCCGCGCACGACCTGGGCGCCCTCGGCGAGCAGCGCGTTGGGACCGGCGGCGAGCGGCGCGGTCACGCGGCCGGGCACGGCGCCGACGTCGCGCCCGAGGTCCTCGGCGAAGGCCGCGGTGATCAGCGAGCCCGACCGCACGCCGGCCTCGACGACGACGACGACCTCGGCCAGGCCGGCGATCAGCCGGTTGCGTGCGGGGAAGGTCCAGCGGCGGGCGCGCATCCCCGGCGGGAACTCCGAGACCACGGCGCCGCGAGGCGACGATGCGGTCGTACAGCGGCCGCCGCGACGGGGGATCGGCGCGGTCGGCCCCGGCGCCGAGGACGGCGATCGTGCGGCCGTCGGCCTCGAGCGCGCCGGCGTGGGCGGCGGAGTCGACCCCGAGCGCCAGCCCGGAGATCACCGTGACCCCGGCGGCCGACAGCCCGCGCCCGAGCGAGCGGGCGACCTCGAGCCCGTAGGTCGAAGCGCGGCGGGCGCCGACGATCGCCACGCACGAAGCCTCGAGCAGCGCCTGCAGGCGGAAGCGATCGCCGGCCGAGTGCAGGACGGCGGGCTTGTCGGGCAGCGGCTAGAGCGCCGCGTCGGGTAGCGCGCCGCCGCACGAGCAGTCGGCCGAGAGGCCGGCGGCGGCGATCCGCTCGCGCAGCGGCTCGGCGTCGAGCGCCGCCGCCTGCGTCGGCGAGCCCGGGCGCCCCGAGCGCGGCGGCGAGCTCGTCGTCGGGCAGGGCGAGCAGCAACGGCAGCCGCGTGCCCCGCTCGCGGGCGTAGTCGACGTGGCCGGCCAGCTGCCCGAGCAGCCACGTGCGGCGCAGGCAGCGATCGCAGGCGACGACCATGACGGCCGTCATGCCGCCACCGCCGCCGGGGCGGCACTCAGCCGGTTGCGGAAGTACAGCGCCTCGTGCACGTCGGCGGCGACCACCGCGTCGCGCCCGGCGAGGTCGGCCAGCGTGCGCGCCACGCGGATCACCCGCCCGCGCGCGCGGGCCGACAGCCGGCTGCTCGCGTAGGCGGCGTCGAGCACGGTCGCGGCGCCGTCCTCGAGCCGCGCGGTGGCGCGGGCGATCCGCTCGGTCATGTGGGCGTTGCACAGCGCGCCGGTCCCGGTCAGCCGTGCCTCCTGGCGCTCGCGCGCGGCGACCACCTCCTCGCGCACCGACGCCGACGACGGCCCCGGCGCGGCGCGGAAGGCCGCGGCGGGCGGCCGCTCGACGGCGACGAGCAGGTCCATGCGGTCGAGCAGCGGACCGGACAGCCGCCGCCGGTAGCGGTCGTGGTCGGACTCCGTGCAGCGACACCCCTCCCCCGCCGCGCCGCCGCCGCACGGGCACGGGTTCGTCGCGGCGACCAGGGTCACCCGGCTCGGCAGGCGCAGCGCGCGCTGGGCGCGGACGATCGTGATCGAGCCGTCCTCGAGCGGCTGGCGCAGCGCCTCGAGGCTCGGGCGCGGGAACTCGGCGAGCTCGTCGAGGAAGAGCACGCCGCGGTGGGCCAGGGTGATCTCGCCGGGCGCCGGCACGGCGCCGCCGCCGACCAGGCCGGAGACCGAGATCGCATGGTGCGGCGCGCGGAACGGCCGGCGCGGCCACGAGGCCGCGCCCGTCGTGCAGGCCGGCCAGCGAGCGGATGCGCGTGACCTCGAGCGCCTCGGCCCGCGACAGCGGCGGCAGGACCGAGGGCAGGCGCCGGGCGAGCATCGTCTTGCCGGTGCCCGGCGGACCCTGGAGCAGCAGGTTGTGCCCGCCGGCCGCGGCGATCCGCAGCGCCCGCACGGCCTCGGGCTGGCCGCGCACGTCGGCCAGATCGGGCTCGTCGCCGTCGGCCGTCGCCTCCACCTCCATGACGTCGTCCGTCGGCCTCCGGGGCCTCGCCGGTCACGCAGAAGTCGGCCGCCGCGCGCAGGTCCGGCGACGCCGATCGACGTCGAGCCCCTCGACGAGCCGCGCCTCCCCCGCCCGGTCGGGCGCGAGCACGATGCCGGTCAGTCCCGCGGCGCGCCGCCGCCTCGGCGACGACGAGCGTCCCGCGCGAGGGCCGGATCGCCCCGCCGAGCGAGAGCTCGCCGAACACGGCCAGGGGCTCGAGGCGCTCGGCCGGCAGCTGCCCGCTGGCCACGAGGATCCCGATCGCCAGCGGCAGGTCGAAGCCCGGGCCGGCCTTGCGCAGGTCGGCCGGGGCGAGGTTGGCCGTGATGCGCCGCATCGGGAACTCCCAGCCCGAGTTGGAGATCGCCGCGCGCACGCGCTCGCGCGCCTCGCGCACCGCGATGTCGCCCGAGCCCGACGATCCCGAACGCGGGCAACCCGGGACGGATGTCGACCTCGACCGAGACCGGCCGCGCCGCCACGCCGTCGAGGGCGAAGGTCGTCACGCGCGCGAGCATCAGAAGGCAGCTTCCACGTGCTCGAGCCCCTCGAGCCGGCCGGCGCCGTCGAGCCGCACGCCGATCGCGTCGAAGCGCAGCTCGGCGCCGCGCGGGCGGTCGCGCACCTCGGACAGCCACGCCGCCGCCATCCGCCGCACCTGCGCGCGCTTGGCCGGGCCGAGCGACTCGAACGGCGAGCGCAGCCGTCCGCCGCCGCGCCGTGACTTGACCTCGCAGAAGACGATCGTCGTGCCGTCGAAGGCGACGAGGTCGAGCTCGCCGAAGCGCGTGCGGTGGCGGCGCGCGAGGATCGCGTAGCCGAGGCGCTCGAGGTGCTCGGCGGCCAGCCGCTCCCCGGCTTCGCCGAGCAGATGACGTGGATCGGTGGACACGGGCGCGACGCTAGGCGCGCCGGCGCCGCCCGAGCCCGCGGACGGGCGTTAAGTCACGGAAGCGGCACGGACTCGACCGAAAGCCCGAGCTGCGTGTAGGCGATCGAGGCGAACGAGCGGCGGTGGATCGGCGAGATGCCGCGCTCGCGGATCGCCGCGCGGTGCTCGGGCGTCGAGTAGCCGACGTGGTCGGCGAAGCCCCAGTCGGGGTGCTCGGCGGCGGCGCGGCGCATGTAGCGATCGCGCGTGACCTTGGCGAGGATCGAGGCGGCGGCGATCGCCGCGCTCGTGCGGTCGCCGTCGATCACCGCCTTGTGCGGATGGCCGAGCTCGCCGAGCCGGAACCCGTCGGACAGGCAGATGCAGCCCGGGCGGGCGACGCGGCCGAGCGCGTCGCGCAGCGCCTGGAGGTTGGTCTTGTGCAGGCCGCGCTCGTCGATCGAGCGATGGCTGCGCGAGACGATCGAGACCTTGGCCGCCGTGCGCAGCACGAGCGGGTAGAGCGCGTCGCGCGCCTCCTCGGTCTGCAGCTTGGAGTCGTTGAGCTGGCCGAGCAGCCGCACCTCGCGAGGGCCGATCCGATCGAGGTCGAACAGCACCGCCGCGGCCACGAGCGGGCCGGCCAGGCAGCCGCGGCCGGCCTCGTCGGCGCCCGCGACCCAGCGCATGCCCAGGCGGCGGTCGTGGTTGACGAGCTTGCGCCCGGGCCGGCGCTTCTTGGCGGGCGGACGGGTGCGCGTCACGCGCACCTCGGGCTCGCTAGATGAGGCCGATTCGCTTGGGGGGCCAGTAGGAGGCAAAGGCACCGCCGATGATCCACTTGCGCGGAACGGGACCCCAGTACCGGCTGTCGTCGGACTCGCCACGGTTGTCGCCCATCATGAAGTAGTGGTCCGGCGGAACCTTCACGGGCGACGGGAAGTCGCAGTCGGCGCCCGGCGCGCAGGGCCGGATGTAGCCGTCCTTGACCCGCTTGCCGTTGAGGATCACGTGGCCGTGGACGATCGCCACGGTGTCACCCGGGCCGGCGACGATCCGCTTGATGAAGTTCTCGCTGGACTTGCTGGCGGTGGGGACGCCGCACGGCCGGTCCTGCCCCTCCCCCTCCTTGGGCGTCCCGCACTGGTCGGCCGCGTTCTCGGCGCCCGACGGCGGGTGGAAGACCACGATGTCGCCGACGCTGGGGTCGGTGAAGCGCAGCTCGATCCGGTTGACGAGCACGCGCTCGCCGACCGCGAGGGTCGGGACCATCGAGGAGCTCGGGATCCGGTAGGGCTTGACGAGGAACTGCTGGATGGCGAGCGCCAGCGCGAGCGCCGTCACGACGATGACGACGAGCTCGATGACCTGCCCGCCGGCGGACTTCGGCTTGCTCACTCGGTCGTGGCGGCGGCGTCGGGCGCGTCGCCCTCGGGGGCGTCGGCCTCGGGCGCCGCGACGGGCTCGGCCTCGGCCTGCGAGCCCTCGTGGTCGGTGGCCTCGGGGGCTTCGACCAGCAGGCCGCCGCTGACGTCCGGCTCACCGCCGACGTAGCGGCGCTCACGGACGCGGGCGCGCTTGCCGACGCGACCGCGGAGGTAGTAGAGCTTGGCCCGGCGGACGTCGCCGCGCGCCGCGACCTCGATCTTCTCGATCTTCGGCGAGTGCACGGGGAACGTGCGCTCCACGCCGACGCCGAAGGACTGCTTGCGCACGGTGAACGTCTCGCGCACGCCGTGGCCCTGGCGCTTGATGACCACGCCCTCGAAGACCTGGACGCGACGCCGCGTGCCCTCGATGACCTGGAAGTGCACGCGCAGGCGGTCGCCGGCGCGGAATTCCGGGACGCGGCGCAGCTGGGCGCGCTCGATGGAGTCGATGACCGAGCTCATGGGCAGCCGTCGATGGTAGCTACTCGCCCTCGGCGCGCCGGCGGCTCTGCTCGTGGCGCCAGCGGCGCACGTTCTCATGATGGCCGGAGAGCAGGACCTCCGGCACGGCGTGGCCGCGCCAGTCCGCGGGACGGGTGTAGTGCGGGTACTCGGGGGCGCCGTCGAGCGCCGGCGAGAAGGACTCCTCCAGCGCCGAGTCGGCATGGCCGAGCGCGCCGGGGAGCTTGCGGACGATCGTGTCGCAGGCGACCATCGCGGCGAGCTCGCCGCCGGCCAGCACGTAGCGGCCGATCGACATCGCGTCGGTACAGAGATGCTCGACGATGCGCTCGTCCAGGCCCTCGTAGCGCCCGCAGATGAAGGTGACCTCCTCGGTCTCGGCGAGCTCGGCCGCCCAGGCGTCGTCGAGCAGCCGCCCGGCCGGGGTCAGCGCGATCACGCGCCGCTCGCCGCGCCCGGTCACGGGATCGCCGCCGTAGCGGGCGGCGAGCGCCGCCTCCATCACGTCGACGCGCAGGACCATGCCGGCCCCGCCGCCGAACGGCGTGTCGTCGACCTGCCCGGCGCTCAGCGGCGTGGTCGCCCGCGGGTCGACGCACTCGATGCGGTGCCCGGCGGCCAGCGCGTTGGCCACGTGGCGCTGGGCGAGGAACCAGTCGAAGGCGGGCGGGAAGAGCGTGAAGACGTCGATGTTCATGCGTCTCCGAGGAACGCGAGGTCGACGTCGATCACGCGCGCCTCGACGTCGACCGAGCGCACGGCGTCGCGGACGAGCGGGATCAGCCGGCCGCCGACGTCGAGCGCCTCGCAGGAGGGAAAGCCGACGAGCGCGTCGACCTGCCCGACCTCGGTGGTCCCGTCGACGACGCGGCAGCCGACGAGATCGGCGGCGTACCACTCGTCGGCCTCGAGCGGCGGCGCCTCGTCGCGGGCGACGAGCAGCTCCTGCCCGCGCAGCGCCTCGGCGTCCTCGCGGGTGCGCGCGCCGTCGAGCTTGACGATCGGGCGCTCGTCGGTGCCGGCGCGGCGCACGATCGTGCGCGGCGCGCCGGCGACGACGACGCGGCGGCCGCGCTCGAGCAGCGCGGGCACGGGCTGGTTGACGTGGACCGAGCCGTCGAGCCCGTGGGGGCGGCCGATCCGGCCCGCGACGAGGTCAGTCGACGATGTCAACGAGCACCCGGCGCCCATGCCGGGTCGCGGAGGCCTTGACCACCGAGCGCAGGGCGCTGGCGGTGCGCCCGCCCTTGCCGATCACCTGGCCGTAGTCGTCGTCGGAGACCGACAGCTCGAGCACGAGCGTGCCGTCCTCCTCCTCGACCTCCTCGACCTCGACCTGGTCGGGCGAGTCGACGAGCCCCTTGGCCAGGTACTCGAGCAGGTCCTTCGCGGGATGGCTCATGCGGCGGCCACGGGGCCGGAGTGTCTAGGAGATGCCCTTGTGCTTGAGCAGGTGGCGAACCGAGCCGGAAGGCTGGGCGCCGCGCTCGAGCCAGTGCTTCGCGCGCTCCTCGTCGATCTCGATCGTCGAGGGCTCGGTCTGGGCGTTGTAGTGCCCGAGGATCTCGATGAACCGCCCGTCGCGCTTGGCGCGCCCGTCGGCGGCGACGATGCGCCACCGGGGGTCCTTGCGCCCGCCGACGCGGGTCAATCTCAGTTTGACGGCCATTGCGGCAGGGAGGTTAGCGCCCGCGGGCAGCCCGGCGGGCGGGACGCCGCGAAGGCGTCCCGCCCGTTCGGGTCCTGCGTGGTGTTACCGGTCCGGTCCTAGGAGCGGACCTCCTGCACCGTCCACGACAGGTTGCCGGCGTGGGCGTCGCCGCCCCAGGCGCCGGCGTTGCCGCCGTTGCCGCCGGAGGCGTTGCCGCTCTGCGCCGACGTGTCCCCGCCCTGCGAGCTCACGCTCGAGGAGGAGGGATGCGGCGGAGGCGGCCCGCAGCCGCACATCGACTGCACGTTCCGGCCCGACAGCGGCTGGGTCATCTGCTGATCCCCACCGCCCCAGGCGAACGAGTTGCCGTTGCCGAACTGCTCGTTACCCGTGGAGGCGTTGCCGCCGTTCCCACCGGTGGCCTTGCCCTTGCCGCCCGTGGCGGTGTTGTCGCCCTGCTCCGTCTTTGACTCGTTGGTCGCCGACGGATCGCGCGGCTTGCCGCTCTGCGGCTCGCGGCCCTTCGGACCCTCGCAGCCACACGAAGGCGGATGCGGAGTCCTGCCCTTGTCGCTCGAGTGCGACGTCGCGGACTGGTCGGTCCACGAGGCGTTCCCGGCCTGGGCGTTGCCGCCGGAGGCGTTGGCGTTGCCGCCGTTGCCGCCGTAGGCGTTGCCGCTCTTGGCCGAGGTGTCCCCGCCCTTCGAGCTCACGCTCGAGGAGGAGGGGTGCCACGGCGGGCGCATGCAGTCACAGATCGACCGCACGTTCTCCTGATAGGCAGGCTGGGACTGCTCTCCGCCGCCCGAGGCGACCGAGTTGCCGTTCCACTCCTGCTCGTTGCCGGTGGAGGCGTTGCCGCCGTTTCCACCGGTGGCCTTGCCCTTGCCGCCCGTGGCGGTGTTGTCGCCCTGCTCCGTCTTCGACGAGTTCGAAGCCGACGGATCGCGAGGCGGTGACCCCTTCGGGTCGTACGAGCCCTTCGAGCCCTCGCACCCGCACGGCGGCGGAGGCGGAGGCCCGTTCTCGCCGCTGGAGTGCGACGTGGCGGACTGGTCGGTGCCGGACACGTTCCCGGCCTGGGCGTTGCCGCCGGAGGCGTTGGCGTTGCCGCCGTTGCCGCCGTAGGCGTTGCCGCTCGTGGCGGACGTGTCGCCGCCCTTCGAGCTCACGCCCGAGGGGTGCGACGTCTTGCAACCGCAGTCACGGGAGTCACGGGAGTCCTGCTGCTGCTTCCCGGAGCCCCAGGCGAACGAGTTGCCGTTCCCCTTCTGCTCGTTGCCGGTCGAGGCCGTGCCGCCGTTGCCGCCGGTCGCCTCGCCCTTGCCGCCCGTGGCGGTGTTGTCGCCCTGCTTCGTCGACGACTCGTTCGAGGCCGACGGATCGTGCTGCTGCGACCCCTTGGGGTCGTAGCCCTTCTGCTCCTCGCACCCGCAGCCGTGCGGGGGCTCGGGACGGCCCTGCGACTTGGAGGTGGCCGACTGATCCGTGGAGGACCAGTTGCCCGCCTTGCCGTTGCCGCCGGAGGCGTTGGCGTTCCCGCCGTTGCCGCCGTAGGCGTTGCCGCTCTTGGCCGACGTGTCGCCGCCCTTCGAGCTCACGCCCGAGGAGTGGGACTTGTCGTCACAGCCACAGCCGCGGGGCTCCTGGCCCTTCTGCTGCTGGCCGTACTCGACGGGGCCGGACGGCGTCCCGATCGCGACCGAGTTGCCGTTGCCGATCTGGGTGTTGCCGGTGCTGGCGTCACCGCCGTTGCCGCCCGTCGCCTCGCCCTTGCCACCGGTGGCGGTGTTGTCGCCCTGGTCGGTGGAGGAGCGGTTCGACGAACCCGAGCCCGAGGACCCGGAGCCGTTGGCCGACTGATCGGTGCCGGACGCGTTGCCGGCCTTGCCGTTGCCGCCGGAGGCGTTGGCGTTCCCGCCGTTGCCGCCGGTGGCCGAGCCGCTCTGAGCGGAGGTGCTTCCGCCCTGCGAGCTCACGTTCCCGGAGCCCACGGCGATGCTGTTGCCGTTGAGCACCTGGACGTTGCCGGAGCTGGCGTTGCCGCCGTTGCCTCCGGTCGCCGTTCCGTCCCCGCCCGTGGCGGTGTTGTCGCCCTGGGTCGTGTCGGACTGGTTGGTGGCGATGACCTGCTTGACGGGTCCCGGCACACCTCCGCCGGGGGGCGCCGGGGTACCGGCCAGCGCACTGGCCGGGACCGCGCCCATCGCGCCGACGGTGGCAGCCGTCAGCAGCGCTGTGAGACAGCGTCTCATTGAGCATTCTCCTTGTGTTGCGTTGATCGAATAGCCGGGCGTTACGGCTCCCGGCGAGCCCTTGGCTGGAAGCCCCGCTGGGCTAGCCGGGACGGTCGATCAGCGCGAGGTACGGCGGCCGGACCGGCCGGGCGACGAGCAGCACCGCTCGAGACCAGGCGGCCGGCATGCCGACCAGGAGGACGAAGAGCATGAGCGCGGCGACCGCGCCGGCAGCGCCGGCGACGGCCGTCGCGGTCGCGGCGCCGGCACCCGGGGTGATCGGCGCGCGCGGCGCCGGCGCCGGGGCGGGCGCCGAGGAGCGCGACGGGGGCGTGCGCGACCGGGGCGTTGGCGCGCACGAGAGCGCTCGGGAACGCAGCGCGGCCGGCGGGCGCCGACGCGGCGAGCGTGGCGGTGTGGCGCCAGGCCTGCGGCGCCGAGGCATGGCCGGCGGCGGGCGGCGCGTTCCGCGTGCGCGGCGCGGCCGACCGGGGCCTGACGGCCGGCGCGAGCGTCGGCCCGACCGGCCGCGGCGCGATGGCCGGCGCGACGGCGATCGGGGTCGACGGACGCGGCGCGGGGCCGGCGGGCCGGGGGTGGGTCGGATCGGAAGTGTTCGAGCCGCCGGCGGGGCGCGGGTCGCTCGTGGTCACGAGCGGGGTGACCGCGTGCACGGCCGGGGCGGCGGTCTGGGTCACGACCGGCGCGGTGGCCTTGGCGACCGGAGCCGTGACCTGCTCGACGACCGGAGCCGTCGCCTTGGCCACCGGAGCCGTCGCTTGCGACCGGAGCGGTGACCTGCTCGTCGCGACCGGCGCGGTCGCCTTGGCAACCGGAGCCGCGACCTGCTCGACGACCGGAGCCGTGGCCTTCGCGACCGGCGCGGTGGCCTTCGCGACCGGAGCCGCGACCTGCTCGACGACCGGAGCCGTCGCCTTCGCGACCGGCGCCGTCGCCTTGGCGACCGGAGCCGCGACCTGCTCGACGACCGGAGCGGTGGCCTTCGCGACGGGCGCGGTGGCCGGCTGGACCGCCGGGGCCGCGGTTCCCGCAAGGGGAGTGCCGGCGGCCGAGGCCGTCGCGGTGGCGGTGGTGAGGACCCCCGCAGTAGCGAGCGCGACGAGCGCTTCGCGGACCCTGCGCCGCGAGCACATGCGATCACCGTGGCAGGGTTGCTATCCAACCGCTACGTCAGAACTACGCAGCCCGGCATTTCGTGTCAGAACTACCCGGAACGCAGGCGAAACACCTCGACGTGAAGTCGAAGGTCAGTTTCCGGGTCGATCAGCGGCCGACCTGGCGCATCATGGCGCCGAGGTCGGGCATCTTGCCCCGCGACACCTGGCGCATGACCTTCTTCATCTGCTCGAACTGCTTGAGCAGCTGCTTGACGGCCTGCACGTTGGTCCCCGCGCCCTTGGCGATGCGCGCGCGCCGCGAGCCCTTGATCAGCTCGGGCTTGCGCCGCTCCTCGGGCGTCATCGAGAGGATGATCGCCTGGAGCCGGTCGAACTCCCGCTCGTCGACCTTGACGTCGCGCAGCTGCGCGCCGACGCCCGGGATCATCCCGAGCACGTTCTGCAGGGGGCCGAGCTTGCGGACCTGGCGCAGCTGGTCGAGGAAGTCCTCGAGGTCGAAGCTCGCGCTGCGCATCTTCTTCTCGAGCTCGGCCGCCTGGTCCTCGTCGAACTGCGACTCGGCCTTCTCGATGAGCGTCATCACGTCGCCCATGCCGAGGATGCGCTGGGCCATCCGGTCGGGGTGGAAGCGCTCGAACTGGTCGAGCTTCTCGCCGGTGGAGGCGAAGAGGATCGGCTTGCCGGTGACCGCCTTGACCGAGAGCGCGGCGCCGCCGCGGGCATCGCCGTCGAGCTTGGACATCACGACGCCGTCGAAGGCGACGGCCTCGGCGAACTGCTCGGCGACGTTGACCGCGTCCTGGCCGGTCATCGCGTCGACGACGAGCAGGACCGAGTGGGGCTTGACCGCCTTGCGGATGTTCACCAGCTCGGCCATGAGCTTCTCGTCCACGTGCAGGCGGCCGCTCGTGTCGACGATCAGGACGTCCTTGCCGTCGCGCTTGGCCTGGTCGAGCGCCCAGGTGGCGATGTCGACCGGGTCCTTGTCGGTCCCCTGCTCGTAGACGGTGGCGCCGACCTGGCCGCCGACGGTCACGAGCTGGTCGACGGCGGCCGGGCGGTAGACGTCGCAGGCGGCCAGCGCGACCGAGGAGCCGTGCTCGGTGTTGAGGTAGCGCGCGAGCTTGGCCGTGGCGGTGGTCTTGCCCGAGCCCTGCAGGCCGGCCATGAGGATCACCGTCGGCGGGCGGGGCGAGAACGTGACCGTCCGCGCGGCGCCGCCCATGAGCTCGGTGAGCTCCTCGTCGACGATCTTGACGACCTGCTGGCCGGGGTTGAGCGCGCCGACCACGTCGGCGCCGAGCGCCCGCTCGCGCACGTCGTTCGTGAACTGCTTGACGACCTTGAAGTTGACGTCGGCCTCGAGCAGCGCGAGGCGGATCTCGCGCATGGTCGTCTTGAGGTCGTCCTCGGTCAGCGTCCCGCGGGAGCGGACGTCGCCGAGGGCCTCCTGGAGCTTCTCTGAGAGGGAGTCGAACACCTCCGGTGAAGAGTACGTCTCAGAACCTTCACTGCTCTCTCACATGCGGGGTCGCCGCGTTCTCGACGCTGGGGTCGCAAACGACTCCATGGGAGAACGCATGTTCCAGGGCAGGCGACGGTTGAGCGCCACGGTGGGCGCCGGAGTGATCGCGGCGGTGACCGCGATCGGAGTGCCGATGGCCCTCGGCGGGGGCAAGCCGAGCAGCACCGACAAGGTCCGGGCCGAGCTCAAGGGCGGCAAGGCCAAGAACGTCATCTACTTCCTCGGCGACGGGATGGGCACGCAGGAGATCACCGCCGCGCGCTACTACCAGTACGGCGCCAGGGGACGGATGAACGTCGACAAGCTGCCCTTCACCGGCTTCCAGACGACGTGGTCGGTCAAGCCGGCCGCCTCGCCGCCGTACAAGCCCGACTACGACCCCGACTCGGCATCGACGGGCACGATGTGGGCGACGGGCGCCAAGACGCTCGACGAGCGCATCTCGCAGGGCCCGAGCTCGGCGATCGACGTCCCGGGCAAGAACCTCAAGACCATCCTCGAGCTCGCCCAGAAGCGCGGCGTGCGCACGGGCAACGTCTCGACGGCGGAGATCACCGACGCGACGCCGGCGGTGCTCGACTCGCACATCTCGCTGCGCGGTTGCCAGGCGCCGAAGGACATGACCGCCTGCAAGCAGGAGACCAAGTCGGCGGGCGGACTCGGCTCGATCGCCGAGCAGACCGTCGATCACAAGGTCGACGTCGTCCTCGGCGGCGGCCGCGGGCGCTTCGACGCCTCCGGCGGCCCGATCGCGGGCGGCCCGGACAACGGCAAGACCGTCGAGCAGTCGGCGGCGCGCCAGGGCTACAAGGAGGTCAACACCGCCCAGGAGCTCAAGGCGGTCAAGTCGGTGCAAGAAGCCCGTCCTCGGGCTGTTCACCCCGGGCAACATGACCACCGAGTGGACCGGCCCGGTGGCCACGCGCGGCGACGGCGTCCCGGCGCACCGCTGCACCACGGGCAACCGCCCGCCGAAGGAGCCGAGCCTCGCGGCGATGACCCGCAAGTCGATCAAGCTCCTGTCCGACGGCACGCAGGGCAAGAAGGGCAAGGGGTTCTTCCTCCAGGTCGAGGGCGCCTCGATCGACAAGCAGGACCACAGCGCCGACGCGTGCGCGCAGATCGGTGAGACGGTCGCCTTCGACAAGGCGATCGCCGTGGCGATCAAGTACCAGCGCTCCCACCCGGACACGCTGATCGTGGTCACCGCCGACCACGCGCACACGAGCCAGATCGTGGCCGAGGACACGACGGGCGCGGGCAATCCGACGGGCTACTCGGACAACCTGATCACCAAGGACGATCAGACCGAGCGGCTGACCTACGGGACCGCGGGCGGCGCGACCCCGGCGCCAGCCCCGCCGAGCCAGCAGCACACGGGCAGCGTGGTGCCGATCTGGGGCAGCGGCCCCGGCGCGGCGTCGATCCTCGGGACGACGGACCACACCACCCTGTTCGACGTCCTGCAGGGCGGCTAGCAGGCGCTCCGCGTCACGTGCCGGGAAGGTCGGCGAGGAACCTGCGCAGCAGGGGATCGCCGACCTTCCACTGGCGCGGCGCCGGGCTCTCGATCAGGCCGGCGAGCTGGAGCGCGCGGACGGCGCGCTGCCCCGCCCCGGGCTGGATGCCCGAGTACGGCGCCTGGCCGCGGGCGATCCGCGTGGCCACGCGGACGGCGTGCTTGGTGCGCTTGAGGCGCTCGAGCACCTGCTCGTGGCGCAGCCGGTCGGAGGCCAGCGCGAGCGCCCAGCCCGCGGAGACCTCCGGCTCGGTGACCGCGCGCTCGTGGCCGGCCAGCGCCTGGATCGCGCTCTCGCGCGCGATCAGCATCGTCGCGCGCGGGATGCCCGTCGGCGAGGTCGAGCAGCCGGTCGAGCGCGGCGCGGCCTGTCGTCAAGTCGAGCTCCTGGAATCGCGAGGCGATCCCCTCCGCCCATTCGTCGCGGCCGATCGGCGACAGCGCCCGGAACGAGCCGAACTGCGAGAGCGCGCGGTCGCTGGGGCCGAACAGGTCGCGCATGAGGTGCTCGATCGACCCGGCGAAGAGGAACGAGACGTGCGGCGAGTGCTGGAAGATCGCCCGCATCTGCTTGGTGATCCGGTCGGGATCCCCGAACGGGCGTCCCTCGCTGGCCAGGTCCTGGAACTCGTCGAGGAAGAGCACGAGGCGCTTGTCGTCGGCCGCGGCGATCCGCTCGGGCAGCTCGAGCGCGGCGGCCAGGGCGCGGTCGGGGTCCTCGGCGGCGCGCGCCGGGGTCAGGGCGATCTCGACCGCCTCGCCGAGCTCGTCGGTGAGCTTGGCGCTGGCCGAGAGCGTGGCCGCGTCGCGCGCGGCGCCGGCCAGCTCGCGGATCTTCTGCAGCAGCCGGTGCGCGGCCGGCCGGTTGGCGAGCACGGCGGTGGCGATGCCCTCGGCCAGGTCGGCGGCGTCGCGGCGGCGGAAGAGGTCGACCGACGCGACGTAGGCGCCGTCCTCGTGGGCGCGGCTCGAGCGCCGCCTGGGCGACGCTCGTCTTGCCCGTCCGCCGCGCGCCGGCCAGCACGACCGACACGCCGGCCTGGAGCTGGGCGGCGATCTCGTCGACGTCCTCGCGCCGGCCGACCATCCGGGCCGCGGGCACCGGATCGTCGGTCGGGAACAGCTCCTTGATGTCACGCATTGCGTAGTAACTTACCACGCATTACGTGTTAAGAGCTACGCGTCGCTCGGCGGGCCCTCGGCCGGCGGCACGGGTGGCGTCGGCCCGCTCACGTCGGGATCCTCGCCCGGAAGGGTCCCGCCCGGGGGCCGGGCGCCCGGCGTCGAGGCCTCGTGGGCGAACTTCGCCGCGTCGGCGGCGGCCTGCTCGGCCGCGGCCACGGCGCTCGCCGCGTCGTCGGCGTCCTCGACCGGCGGCGGGGGCGGCGGGTCCACCGGGTCGTCGTCCTCGAAGCTGCCGCCGCCCTTGCCCGCCCGGGCCGAGCCCGAAGGCGCTGCCGACCTGGCCGAGCGCCTGGGTGAACTCGCTCGGGATCACCCAGATCTTGTTCGAGTCCCCCTGGGCGATCTGCGGCAGCATCTGCAGGTACTGGTACGAGAGCAGCCGCGCGTCGGGCCGGCCGGCGTGGATCGCGCTGAACACGGTCTGGATCGCCTGCGCCTCGCCCTGGGAGCGGAGGATCGCCGCCTGCTTCTGGCCCTCGGCGGTGAGCACCGCGGCCTGCTTCTCGCCCTCCGCGGTGAGCACCTGGGACTGCTTGGTGCCCTCGGCGGTGAGGATCGCGGCGCGGCGGTCGCGCTCGGCGCGCATCTGCTTCTCCATCGCCTCCTGGATCGTCCCCGGCGGGTCGACCGACTTGAGCTCGACGCGGTTGACGCGGATGCCCCACTTGCCCGTGGCCTCGTCGAGCACGGCGCGCAGCTGGCCGTTGACCGTGTCACGCGAGGTCAGCGTCTGCTCGAGCGTCATGCCGCCGATCACGTTGCGCAGCGTGGTCACCGTGAGCTGCTCGATCGCCTGCAGCGGGTTGGCGACCTCGTAGGTGACGCCCTTGGCGTCGGTGACCTGGAAGTAGATGACCGTGTCGATCTGGACGACGAGGTTGTCCTCGGTGATCACGGGCTGGGGCGGGAACGAGACGACCTGCTCGCGCAGGTCGATCAGCGGCTTGAGCCGGTCGACGAACGGGACGATGATCGTCAGCCCCGCGTCGAGCGTGCGGGCGTAGCGCCCGAGGCGCTCGACGATCCCGGCGCGGGCCTGCGGAACGATCCTGATCGTGCGCGAAGCCAGCAGCACGAGGAACACGGCGATCACGATCAGTGCGATGACTCCACCGGACACGGCAACCCTCCCTTACTCAGTGACGAGCGCCGTGGCGCCCTTGATCTCGACCACCTGGACGGTGCGGCCCGCGGCGATGTCCTCGCCCTCGTAGCCCTTCGCCGTCCAGACCTCTCCGTCGATCTTGACCTCTCCGACGTGCTCGGCGCCACCGATGGCCGAGACGACCAGGGCGTGCTTGCCGACCAGGGCGGCGGTGCCGCTGCGCAGCAGGCTCCCGGTCTGGCGGTGCTGGCGGGCGATCGGGCGCACGAGCAGCATGGCGAGCGCCGAGACCGCGATGAAGACCAGCCAGGGGATCACGTCGCCGGCACCGGCCGCGGCCGCTCCCGCCGCGACCAGCGCCCCGGCCGAGAACGGCGCCAGGTAGAACGACAGCGTGTTGATCTCGCCGATCGCGAAGATCACCGCGACGATCACCCAGACCACCCACGCGTCCATATGCACTGAAGCTAACTAATCGGGTCGAGCATCGCACGCGCGAAGGCGTCGGGATCGAAGGGGCGCAGGTCCTCCAGCGCCTCCCCCGTGCCGATCAGCTTGACCGGGATCCCGAGCTCCTTGGCGATCGCCAGGGCGATCCCGCCCTTGGCCGTGCCGTCGAGCTTGGTCAGGACGATCCCCGTGACCTCGACCGCCTCGGAGAAGAGCTTGGCCTGGCGCAGGCCGTTCTGACCGGTCGTGGCGTCGACGGTCAAGCAGGGTCTCGTGCGGCGCGCCGGGCAGCTGCTTGGCGATCACCCGGCGGACCTTGGTCAGCTCGGCCATCAGGTCGTCCTGCGTGTGCAGGCGCCCGGCGGTGTCGACCATCACGACGTCGGCGCCCTCGCGCACGCCGGTGGCCACGGCGTCGTAGGCGACCGAGCCCGGGTCGGCGCCCTCGGCGCCCTTGACGAAGTGCACGCCGGCGCGCTGCGACCAGACCTCGAGCTGCTCGACCGCGGCGGCGCGGTAGGTGTCGGCCGCGCCGAGCACGACCTCGAGGCCGAGCTCCTTGCGCAGGTGCCAGGCGACCTTGCCCACCGTGGTCGTCTTGCCCGTGCCGTTGACGCCGACCATGAGCAGGACGGCGGGCGCGGCCGAGACGTCGATGCGGCCCGCGCCCGGTGACTTGGCGATCTCGGCCAGCAGCTCGATCAGCCGGGCGGTCAGGGCCTCGCCGCCGACGACGTCGCCGGCCTCGGCCTCCTGCTCGAGCGTGCCGACGACCTCGGCCGTCGTGCGGGCGCCGACGTCGGCGTAGATCAGCGCCTCCTCGAGGCGCTCCCAGGTCTCCTCGTCGAGGTCGCCGGAGAACAGCGTGGCCTGGACCTCGGCCGACAGCGCCGTGCGCGTCTTGCTCATGTTCTCGCGCAGGCGGCGGAAGATCCCGCGGCGCCGCTCGGGCTCGGCCTCGGCGGTGTCCGCGGCCGCCGGCGCCGGAGCGCCGTCGGGCGTGATGAAGAGGTCGCTCCAGTCGTGGGCCATCGGGGCGCTGAGCCTAGCGACGACCGGGTGGCGCCGGGCCTACTTGACCTTGACGACCTGCACCATGCGCGACGGGTGCAGGGAGCAGAAGATCTGGTAGGTGCCCTTCGTGCGCGGGGTGAAGGAGTACGACCCCTTCGAGGTCCACGGCGAGGAGAAGCCGCGCGGCCCGGCCGTGACCGTCACGGAGTGCAGCTCGAAGGCGTTGAAGTTCCAGGTCAGGCGCTTGCCGGCCTTGACGCTGATCCGGTGCGGCCAGAAGCCGGCGTCGTCGATCTTCGTCGTGCGCGCGGAGCGGTACGGCGTCTTCGGCGGATGCAGGATCGGGACGGCGTAGGGCGGCGGCGTGGCCCGGTAGTGCTTGGGCCGGTTGACGATCTTCACGTCCTTGGGCAGCGGGTCCTTGCAGCCGTTCACCGGACCGGGTGCGAGATAGGCCAGCAGGATGTTCATCACGCGCGTGTGGAGCCGCGAGTCGTCGTAGCCGGCCTGCAGCGTGAGCCGGTCGCCGCCGGCGACGGGGATCCCCGTCGCGCTCGAGAGGATCCCGATGCGGACCGGCGAGGCCTCGTGCAGGCGCGGCCGGACCTTGTAGAAGGGATCGCTCGGCATGCCGTAGTAGGCGCGCGAGTCGACGAGCCGGCGATGGCAGGTGTCGTCGTGTCAGGCGGACGTACTTGCCGCCGCCGTGCAGGTGGCCTCCGGCCATGACGATCCGCCCGGAGAAGCCGGCCGGGACGCGCAGCGTGCGCGTGTTGCGCAGCGTCGAGCCCTTCTTGCCGCCCCCGGGCACGTCGAAGATCGGGTCGGCGGCGCAGTTGCGGGTGTCGAGGAAGAGCGGGGTGAGCTCGCGCTTGGGCTCGTCGGTCCAGGTCACGCGCATGCGCACGTAGGCGGTCCTCGCCTTGCTGCGGTGGTTCATCAGCATGTGCGTCAGCAGCCAGCGCGGCGCCCGCTTGCCCTTGGTGCGCCGGTTGGGGATGCCGTAGCCCGCCGGGAAGGTGAAGCGCTCGTGCTCCTCGCCGCGGGCGTAGAAGCGCCCGCCGCACGACAGCGGGGTCTTGCGCTGCGGGTTGTGCAGCACGAGGTGATGGATCATCACGTCCTGGATGCGGCAGCGAGCGCGCACTCGCCGACGGCGTGGAGACGACGTCGGTGTCGATCGCGGTGATCCAGCCGGGCTTGCTCGGGGCGTGGAAGCCGTCGGGCTTGAGCGGCATGTAGGACTGCGACGCCTCGTAGGGCTGGGCCTTGATCGGGCTGGAGAAGTACGTCGCGTGGTGCGTGGCGGCGGCCGCCGAGGCCGCGGGCAGGACCGCGAGGGCGGAGGCGAGCGCGACCAGACTCCTGAGCATCGGGTGAGAGACTACGCCGCGGCGGCGGCCGGTGGCAGCCGGCGCGAGATGACCTTCGAGATCCCGTCGCCCGCCATCGAGACGCCGTAGAGCGTGTCGGCGGCCTCCATCGTGCGCTTCTGGTGGGTGACGACGATGAACTGCGCGCGGTCGGCGTAGGTGCCGAGCAGCTCGAGGAAGCGGGTGATGTTGAGGTCGTCGAGCGCGGCCTCGACCTCGTCGAGGATGTAGAAGGGGCACGGCCGGGCGAGGAAGACCGCGAACAGGAAGGCCAGGGCGGTCATCGACTTCTCGCCGCCGGAGAGCAGCGACAGGCGCTTGGTCGACTTGCCGGCCGGGGTGATCTCGATCTCGACGCCGAGCAGGTCCTCCTGCTCGTCTTCGTCCTCGGCCGCTTCCGCCTCGGCGTCCGCGGCGGCTTCCGCCGCCTCGGGCTCGGCGCCGCCGAGCACGGCGCGCGGGCCGGAGTCCTCGCGCACGAGGCGCAGCGCGCCGCGGCCGCCGGGGAAGAGCCGCTGGGCGACCTCCTCGAAGTTCTTGGCCGCCGCCGTGAAGGTCTCCTCGAACGTGCGGCGGATCTGGCGGTCGGTGTCGCGGACGAGGTCGGCGAGCTCGCGCAGCGCGGTCTCGAGGTCCTCGCGGCGGGTCTCGAGCTCCTCGACGTAGGCCAGGGCCTCGGCGTACTCGTCCTGGGCCAGCGGGTTGACCGGACCGAGCTGCTCGCGGCGGCGGGCCAGGCGCTCGACGCGTTGGAGCAACGCCGCGCGCTCCTCCTCGGGCAGGGCGTCCGGCGCCGGCTCGGCCTCGAGGCCGAGCGTCTCGGCCAGCCCGGCGAGCTCGGCCGCCGCCTCGGCGTCGCGGTCGCGGGCGCGCTGGGCGGCCACCTCCATCTGCGTGACCCGCTCGCCGTGGTCGCGCAGGCGGATCTGCACCGCGGCCTCGAGCTCGGCGCACGCGCGCAGCTCGGCGGCCACGCCCTCCCCGGCCTCGCGGTCGGCGGCCAGCGCGGCCTCGGCTTCGACGGCGACGCCGCGGACCGCCTCCTGCGCGGTCTCGAGCGCGAGCGCGAGCCGCTCGGCGGCCGGGATCAGGCCCTCGGCCTCGGCGGCGCGGGCGCCCAGCGCGGCGGCGCGGCGCTCGCGCTCGGCGCGGCGGGCGACCAGGCGCTCGGCGTGGCGCCGCTCGGCGGCGAGCTCGGCCTCGAGCTGAGCGCGGCGGACGGCGCGCGGGCCTTCGTCGGGAGCGGCGCGGCGACGGTCGATCGTCAGCGCGGCGCGCCGCTCCTCCTCGCGGGCGGCGTCGCGGGCGCGCACGGCGTCGCGGACGGTGGCCTCGGCCTCGTCGCGCGTCGCCTCGGCCGCGACGACGGCGGCGCGGGCGGACTCGACGGCCTCGCCGGCGGTCTGCTCGGACCGGGCGGCCGTCTCGGTGGCGGCGACCAGGGCGTCACGGCGGTTGCGCTCGGCCAGCACGCGGTCCGAGCCGCCGGCCGGGACCTGGCGCAGCTCGCCCCGGGCGCCGGACCACACGCGGCCGGTCGGCGTCACCGCGGTGCCGGGCCAGTCGGCGGGAACGGCCTCGAGATCCTCGACGACCCAGACGCCGGCCAGCAGCGGACCGACCAGCGCGAGCACGTCGTCGGCGCCGCGCACGAGGTCGAGCAGGCGCCGCGCGCCGTCGACCGGCGCGTCGAATGGGACTGAGGGGACCGTCCCCCCCGTCCCGGCGACGAGGGCGGCGCCGCCGTCGCGGCCGGCGCGTTCGAGCACTGCGGCACCCGCGGCGCGGTCGGGTACGACCGCCGCGCCGAGCAGGCCGCCGAGCGCGGCGGCGAGGGCGAGCTCGTGGCCGCCCTCGACGCTCAGCTGGTCGCTGAGGGCGGTGGCGCCGCCCGGGGCGCCGGCGTGGCCGCGCAGGAACTGGTTGACGGCGGCGAGGTCGGCGCCGACGCGGGCGGCCTCGCGGCGGGCGGTCTCGGCCTCGCCCTCGGCCGCGTGCCGCGCGGCGCGGGCGGCGGCGCAGGCCTCCTCGGCGACCGCAACGGCGCCGCGGCGCTCCTCGGCCACCGCGGCCAGGCGGGCCTCCTCGGCGGCGGCGCCCTCGCGCTGGGCGGCGAGCTCGGACAGCTCGGCCTCGAGCGCGGCGGCGCGGTCGGCGTCGAGCGCGCGCAGCTCGGCCTCGAGCGCGGCGATCGCCTCGCCCTCGTCGCCGCCGGAGACGAGCGAGGGATCGTCGACCGCCTCGCGCTCCAGAGCGTCGAGGTCGGCGCGAGCCCGGGCGACGCGCTCGTCGAGCGTGCGGCGGTGCTCACGGGCGCCGTCGAGGCGCAGCTCGATCCGTTCGGCCGCCGACTGCGCGCGGTGGGCGCGGGCCGACAGCGCCTCGCGGCGCTCGGAGCGCTCGGCCAGGGCCTGCTCGGCCGCCTCGCGGCGCTTGGCCACGGCGGCGAGCTCGGCCTCGGCCTGGGTCCGCGGCCTCGCGGGCGGCCTGGGCCTCGGCGGCGGCGGCGGCGAGCGCGGCGCGCGGCGGCGCGCACGTCGTCGCGGGCCAGCGTCCAGCGCGCCTCGTGCTGCTGGCGGGCCAGGCGCTCGTGCAGCTCGGCCGCCTCGGCCTGGCGCTTGAGCGGGCGCAGCCGCGAGCGCGCCTCGCGCTCGACGTCGAGCGCGCGGTCGAGGTTCTCCTGGGTCTTCTCGAGCTTGAGCTGGGCGCGGCGCCGGCGCTTGCGGTGCTTGCCCAGGCCGGCGGCCTCCTCGATCAGCATCCGCCGGTCGCGCGGCTTGGAGGTGACGATCGACTCGACGCGGCCCTGCGAGACGACCGAGTGCGCCTCCTTGCCCAGGCCGGTGTCCGACAGCACCTCGAGGACGTCGACGAGGCGGCACCGCGCGCCGTTCATGCGGTACTCGCCGTCGCCCGAGCGGTCGAGCCGGCGCACGATCGAGACCTCGGGGAACTCGACGCCGAGCGTCCCGCAGCCGTTGTCGAGCACGAGCTCCACCTCGGCGGAGCCCGAGCCGGTGCGCCCGTGGCCGCCGGCGAAGATCACGTCCTGCATCGAGGAGCCGCGCACGGCCAGCGGCGACTGCTCGCCCAGCGCCCACAGCACGGCGTCGGTGACGTTGGACTTCCCCGAGCCGTTGGGCCCGACGATCACGCTCACGCCCTCGCCGAACAGCAGCTTGGTGCGGTCGGGGAAGGACTTGAAGCCCCGCATCGACAGCGACTTCAGGTACACGTGATCAGCCCTTCTCCATGTCGTCGAGCGCCTGGCGCGCGGCGGCCTGCTCGGCCTCCTTCTTGGAGCGACCGGTGCCCTGGCCGACCTGCGAGTCGTCGACCATCGCCACGACCACGAAGGTCCGGTCGTGCGGCGGGCCCTGCTCGTCGACCACCTCGTAGCCCACGAGGTGCCCGTTCTGGGCCACCCGCTCCTGCAACGCGGACTTGTGGTCCTCGGGCACGTCCAGCGCCCGCTCGACCTCGCCGGCGAACGCCTGCTCGACCGCCAGGACGGTCTCCTCGTAGCCGAAGGTCAGAAAGCACGCCCCGATGATGGCCTCCGCCACGGACGCCAGGACGCGCTCGGTGCGCAGCAGCGACTCGACGTTGCGCCCGAGGTCCTTCGGCGCGACCGCGCGCAGGCGGTCCGGCGCGTTGAGATCGAGCGCCACGCGGCGGCACGCGGCGCCCGAGACGGCCTGGGCGCGGACCTTGGTCAGCTCGCCCGGCGCCGAAGGCGTTCTCCTCCAGGCGCGGGTACAGGTGCTGGGTCACCGAGAGGCCGAGGACGGAGTCGCCGAGGAAGGCCAGGCGCTCGTAGGAGTCGGCGCGGCGCTCGACCCAGGAGGCGTGCGTGAAGACCTGGCTGACGAGCGGCTCGGGCAGCGCGTCGAGCAGCTCTCCGAGCGAGCGGCTCAAGGGCGGTTCAGGAGGCGGGCGGCGTGGCCCGGTCGGCGGCGCCGGTGGCGAGCACGTAGTCGACGGCGAGGCCGACCGTCGTGATCTCCGCCGCCTTGTCGTCCGGGATCGAGACGCCGTAGGTGTCCTCGAGCTCCTGCACGAGCGTGTAGAGGTCGAGCGAGTCGGCCTCGAGGTCCTCCTTGAAGCGCGTCGGCTCCTGGATCCGCCCCGGGTCGATCTCGAGCTCGTCCGCGAGGTGGTCGCGGATCAGGGTGAGCACCTGTTCACGGGTCATTGCGCCTGAACGGTAGCCGGATCGACGGACGCGCCACGCAGGGCGCCGGCCGCCTCGAGGCCCTCGTGGGTGCGCTCGACGACGCGCTCCTCGACCCCGCGCGCGGCCACGCCGATCGCCTCGGCGAAGCCGCGGCGCGAGAAGCGGCCGTGGGCCACGACGACGGTGCGCCGCAGGCCGAGCAGGTAGGCGCCGCCCGCGGCCTCGGGATCGAGGTCGTCGCGCAGGCCCCGCAGCGCGGGGCGCAGCAGCACCCCGCCGGCCGTGGCGCGGCGCGAGCTCGTGGCCGTGTCGCGGATCGCGCCGATCAGCGCCTCGACCGTTCCCTCCATCGTCTTCAGCGCGACGTTGCCGGTGAAGCCGTCGGTCACGACCACGTCGGCCGCGCCGGAGACCAGGCCGGTCCCCTCGACGTTGCCGACGAAGCGCAGCGCCGGATCGGCGGCGAGCTTCTCGTGGGCGGCCAGGACGTCGGCGGTGCCGCGGGAGGGCTCGGTCCCGTTGGAGAGCAGGCCGACGCGGGGCTCGTCGATCTCCATCACCGCGCGGGCGAAGGCCGCGCCCATGTGGGCGAACTGGACGAGGTGCTCGGGGCGGACCTCGGCGTTGGCGCCGACGTCGAGGAAGAGGACGGGCGCGCCGGGGACGGGCACGGGCACGGCGAGCGCGGGCCGATGGACGCCACGCGCGCGCTTGACGTGGAACAGGCCGGCGGCCAGGGCGGCGCCGGTGGCGCCGGCCGAGACGAGCGCGTCGGCCTCGCCGGCGCCGACGGCGCGGGCGGCCTGGACGATCGAGGACTCCGGGCTGTTGCGCACGGCGCGGGCCGGGTCGGCCGCCTTGGCCACGGAGACCGGGGCGTCGACGACCTCGACGCCGTCGGGGACCTCGCCGAGCTCGGCGGCGGCGCCGTAGAGGCGCACGCGTACGTCACCGTCGGCGACGGCCAGCGCGGCGCCCGCGGCGACCTCGGCCGGTCCGAGGTCGGCACCGTTCGCGTCGACCGCGACGGTGACCGTCATCGGGGCTTAGTCCTCGGAGGGGTTGACCGCGACGACCTCGCGGCCCGCGTACGTGCCGCAGTTCGGGCACACGCGATGCGGGAGGCGCGGGGCGTGGCACTGCGGGCAGGCGTTCCAGACCGGCTTGCCCAGCTTGTGCTGGGAGCGCCGCTTGGTCGTGCGCGCGTGCGACTGCTTCTGCTTCGGGACGGCCATGAGGCGATGCAGCTTACTGGCCGGACGCGGGGTTCCCGCCCAGGTCGAGGTCCTTCAGGGCGTCCCAGCGCGGGTCGGGGGCGCGCTCGTGGCCGTGGTCGGGGCCGGCGTGGTTGAGGTCGGCGCCGCACTCGGGGCACAGCCCGGCGCAGTCGGGCCGGCAGAGGATCGTCGCCGGCAGGGCGAGGACGAGCGCGTCGCGCGCCCAGTCGTGCAGGCGCAGGTCGCCCTCGGGGTCGACGTAGGGGCTCTCGAGCTCCTCCCCCGCCCCGGGCTGGGAGACCTCGCGGGCGTCGACGGAGAACGTCGGCGAGGCGGGCTCGAGGCAGCGCATGCACGGGCCCTCGAGCGTGGCCTCGAAGCGCAGCCGCATCGCGTAGCCCTCCCCGCGTCGTGCGGTCGACGTCGAGCCGGACCGGGATCGGGTCGGGCCGCACGTCGTAGCGCTCGCTGCCCAGCGCGAAGGGCTCGAGGCGAACATGGAGATCGAACCGGCGGCCCTCGCCTGACGTGAGACCCAGGCGGCCGAGCTCGAAGGTTGCTGCCACGGCCGCCATGCATCGAGGCTAGCCAGGGCCTCAAGGGGCGGGCTAGCTCTCGGCCAGCTCCCGCTTGAGGACCTTGCCCGTCGCGTTGCGCGGCAGCTCGTCCATGAACTCGATCTTCTTGGGGACCTTGTAGCGGGCGAGGTTCTCCTTGACGTAGTCCTGCAGCGCCTTCTCGGAGACCGAGCCCTTCTTGACCACGTAGGCCTGCAGCACCTGGCCGAACTTGTCGTCGTCGACCCCGAGCACGGCGACCTCGCGGACGCCCTTGTGCTTGGCCAGCAGGTCCTCCACTTCGGCGGGGAAGACGTTCTCGCCGCCCGAGACGATCATGTCGTCGTCGCGGCCGTCGACGAACAGGCGGCCCTCGTCGTCGAAGTGCCCGACGTCGCCCGAGGCCATCAGGCCGTCGATCTCGTCCTTGCCGCCGCCGCCCGTGTAGCCCTCGAAGAGCATCTCGTTGCCGACGAAGATCCGGCCGGTCTCGCCCGTCGGGAGCACCTGGCCGTCGTCGTCGTAGATCCGGACGGTCGTGCCGCGGGGCGGCTTGCCCGCCGTGCCCGGGGCGTCGCGGAGATCCTGCGGCGTGGCGATCGTCGCCCAGGCGACCTCGGTCGAGCCGTAGAGGTTGTAGAGCTTGGGCCCGAACACGTCCATGACGTGGTCCGAGAGGTCGCCGGGCAGGGCCGAGCCCGACACCGGGATGACCTTCAGCGCCGACAGGTCGTAGCGCTGGATCACCTCCTCGGGCAGCTCGAGCATCCGCTGGAGCATCACGGGCACGACGACGAGCGAGGTGGCCTCGTGCTGCGCGGTGGCCGAGAGGGTCTCCTCCGGGTCGAAGCGGTTGCGCAGCACGATCGTCGAGGACAGCGCCAGCGACAGCTGCCAGTGCGCGAAGCCCCACGAGTGGAAGAGCGGCGCGGCGATCATCGTCGTCTCGCGCGCCTTGAGGGGAATGCGGGACAGGAGCGCCGCGACCGGGTCCAGCGAGCCGGGGCTCGAGCGGTTGGCGCCCTTCGGGGTGCCGGTCGTGCCCGAGGTGAGGATCACCGTGCGGCCCGTCTCCTCGGGCGGGTTGACGTCGTCGTCGGCGCCGTTCTCGATCAGGTCCTCGAGCAGCTGGTCCTTGGGCTTGCCGTCGCCCTCGAACCAGGCGATGAAGCGCTTGCGCCGCTTGCCGCCCTCGGCGACGAGCTCGGCGAACTCCTCGTCGTAGACCAGCGCGGTGGCCTGCTCGCGCTTCATCACGTCGGTGATCTGCGGCCCGGCGAAGCTCGTGTTCAGGTAGAGCCCGTGGGCGCCGAGCTTGGAGAGCGCGACGCCGAGCTCGATGAAGTAGCGGTGGTTGCGACACAGCACGCCGACGTTGTCGCCCTCGTTGATGCCGGCGTCGGCCAGCGCGTTGGTCAGCCGGTTCGTGCGCTCGTGGACGTCCTTGAAGGACAGCGTCCCGAGCTCGTCGATGATCGCCGGCTCGTCGGGATAGCGGACCGCCGAGGCGGCGTAGCCGGCGGCCGGCGTCGCGCCCCAGCGCGCGAGCGTAGGCCGAGCTTGAGGATCCGGTCCGGGCGGTGGAAGGCCACGATGCCCGCCCCGAAGAGGACGTGGGCGGCCCAGGCCTTGTTGACGACGTAATCCATGGGAGACGGGCTCATGGGCCAGATCCAATCACGGCAGCCGCAGGCCGGGCGGCACCACGCCCCGATCGCGCAGCGCGTAGACGTCGGCGGCCCGGCGCGGGTTGAGGAAGACGTGGCGCTGGCCGACGCTCGGCTTCTCGAGCAGGAGCCCGGCGTCGAGCAGGCGCTCGCCCACGACGGCGGCGAGCTCGCGGTCGTTGCCGGCGAAGCCGCGCGGGAGGTGCTCGAAGGCGGTGTGGTAGCCGCCCCACTTCCCCATGCCGGCCAGGCGCTGGACGATCCGCCGCGCGACGCGGCGGGCGGGATCGGGGTCGCGGTGGGGCGGCGCGGCGCCTGCGGCGGGCCCGAGCACGGCGAGCACGGCGTCCTCGAGCTCCTCGGCCGAGGTCGGGGTCGGCGGGCCGGCCGCCGAGCCGGGCCAGCGCCTCGGCCGCGTGCAGCGGGTGGTCGGCGCCGATCGGCGGCTTGGGATCCTCGGGGCGCGAGCAGCCGGCCGGGGAGCGGGCGCGCGGCGGCGCGCAGGCGGTCGATCGTCGCGGTCTGCTCCTCGAAGGCGACCGCGGCGAGCTCGGGATCGCCGTCGCGGGCGGGCAGGCCGAGCGCGAGCGCCCCGTCCTGGGCGGCGGCGAGGAGCACGAGATCGTCGCGACCGGCCGGCGGGGCCAGGCCGGCGGCCTCGACGAGCGCCCCGACGGTGGCGGCGACGAGCAGCCAGGCGCGGTCGGGCGCGGCGGCGGGGTCGGCGCGCAGCGCGGCGTCGACGGGGACGAGCGCCCACAGGCGGTCGCCCGAGGCGGCGAAGGCGACCTCGACGGGGTCGGCCGTCGTCCCCGACCGGGTCCGGGCGAGCTCGGCCCGGCCGCGGTCGAGCGCCGCGCCGAGCGCGGTGCGCAGCTGGGCGTCGCGCTCGCGCGGGAGCGTCCAGTCCGCCCGCGTCGTCGAGGAGGTCGGCGAGTGCCGTCATGGCCCGTCCGATGATCGCAGCGTGCAGGCGAAACGCCGCCTGCGTCCCGTCCGGGCCCGGGTCTACGGTGCTTGGCTGCCATGGAAGCCGCCACTCCGCTCCGCCTCCCCCACGTCCGCACGTTCCACGACACGCTGATCGTCGACTCGCTGCAGATCGACGATCCGGCCGCGGTCGCGCTCGCCCGCGAGCGCGAGGAGGCCGGCGAGGATCCGGCCCGCGTCGTCGCCGAGGCGATCGAGATCGGCGCCCGCGTGCTCGACCGCGAGCAGACCGCGGTGCAGACCGACTTCGTCAAGGCCGAGTTCGAGCGTCAGGCCCGCGAGGTCGAGACGGCGTTCACCGACAAGGCCCGGGTCGTGGCCGAGCACTTCGGCAAGAAGGTCGACGAGGTCTTCGCCGAGGAGAGCGGGTCGCTGACCAAGGCGCTCGTGCGCCACTTCGGCGAGGAGTCCAACGAGGCCGTGCAGCACCGCGTCCGCGCGCTCGTCGACCAGACCATGCGCGAGGCCCAGCAGAACATGCTCAAGCAGTTCTCCTCCTCGGACGGCTCCAACCCCCTGGCCGACTTCAAGCAGGCCGCCGTGCAGCAGCTGCGCGCCGGGGCCGACTCGCAGGAGCGCAACCTGCGCCTGCTCCACGAGCAGATGGGCGAGCTCAAGGCCGAGCTGCTGACGCTGCGCGCCGAGAAGGACAAGCTCGACATGGTCTCGGCCGAGCGCGACAAGGGCACGGCCAAGGGCCGCACGTTCGAGGAGGCGGTCGCCGCCGCCCTGGACGAGATCGCCGAGGGCCAGGGCGACGTCTGCGACGCCGTGGGCGACTTCACCGGCGCCGGCGGCAAGAAGGGCGACGTCGTCGTCGAGCTCGACGCCTGCGCCGGGCCGTCGCGCGGCCGCGTGGTCTTCGAGGTCAAGGACAAGCGGCTCTCCAAGCCCAAGGCGATCGAGGAGCTCGACATCGCCAAGGCGCAGCGCGGCGCCGACTACGCCGTGCTCGTCGTGCGCACCGACGACGAGGTCCCGGCCAAGCTCCAGGCCCTGCGCGAGTTCAACGGGGACAAGCTCGTGGTCGCCTTCGACCCCGAGGAGGGCTCGCGCCTGGGCCTCGAGGTCGCCTACAAGCTCGCCCGCGCCCGCGTCCTGATGGCCAAGGCCGGCGACGACGGGCTCGACCCGGTCGCCCTGCGCGACAAGGTCGAGCGGGCGCTCGGCGCGCTCGACGAGGCGCGCAACGCCAAGCGCGAGCTGACCAACGCGTCGACGGCGATCGACCGCGTGCGCGGGAGCGTCGAGACGCTCGAGGAGCGCGTGCGCACGCAGCTCGGCGAGATCGACGCCGCCCTGGCCGGGGCGGCCGAGCGCAGCCGTTTGATCCGCCGTCGCGTCGAGGTCACCGGGCGCGTCCAGGGCGTCTTCTTCCGCGACTCGGTCCAGCGCGAGGCCCGGGCCCACGGCGTGGCGGGCTGGGTGACGAACCGCTCCGACGGCGCGGTCGAGGCGGTCTTCGAGGGCTCGGAGGCCGACGTCGACGCGCTGGTGGAGTTCTGCCGGGTCGGCCCGGAGCGCGCGTCGGTCGAGGACGTGGTGGTGCACGAGGAGGAGCCCGAGGGGCTCGACGGGTTCGCGGTCCGCTAGCCCCCGCCGAGGGCTATCGCCGAGCCCGGGGATCTGAGACGATCGACGCGATGCCTGGGAGCGCCCGCAGTGGCGGCTGAACCCATCGCGCTCGAGCCCGTCGACTCGGTGCAGGTCATCACGCTGGTCGACAACGTGACCGACATCCTGCTGGCCGACACCGGGCCGGCGCACCGCGCCCCGTTCCGGCTGGCCACCGAGGGCAACGTCCTGCGGGCCGAGCACGGGTTCTCGTGCCTCGTGACGATCACGAAGGGCGAAGTGACGACCCGGGTCCTGTTCGACACCGGGATCTCGCCCGACGGCCTGGTCGAGAACATGCGCCGGCTCGAGCTCTCCCCCCGCGACATCGACATCGTCGTGCTCAGCCACGGGCACTGGGACCACACGACCGGGATGCACGGGCTCGCGGGCGAGCTCGGCCGTCCCAATCTCCCCGTCTTGCTCCATCCCGAGTTCTGGAATCTCCGGCGGGTGGCCATCCCGGGCCGTGAGGCCATCGAGCTGCCCTCGACCAGCCGGGGCGCGCTGGAGGGCGCGGGTTTCGCGGTCGTCGAGGAGCAGCAGCCGTCCTTCTTGCTCGACGGCTCGCTGCTGGTCACGGGCGAGGTGGACCGCACGACCGAGTTCGAGCAGGGCTCCGCGACCCACCAGGCCTACCGCCACGGGGAGTGGCAGCCCGATCCACTGATCCTCGACGACCAGGCGCTCGTCGTCTCGGTGCGCGGCCGCGGCCTCGTCGTCCTGACCGGGTGCGGGCACTCGGGGATCGTCAACGTGCTCCGCTACGCGCAGAAGGTGACCGGTGAAGATCGCATCCACGCGGTGATCGGCGGCTTCCATCTCAGCGGCCGGCAGTTCGAGGCGATCATCCCCGCCACCTGCGATGCGCTCGCCGCGCTCGCACCGGACTACCTCGTGCCGTGCCACTGCACCGGCTGGCGCGCGATCCACACGCTGGCCGCCCTGCTGCCCGACGCGTTCATCCAGAACAGCGTCGGCACCCGGTTCGACTTCGAGGCGCCGGTGGCCGAGCCGGCGCTCTAGGCCTCGAGCGCCGCGGCGAACGCCGCCCGCGCGGCCTCGCCGCGCACGGCGAAGACCACCCGCTCGAGGCCGGAGCCGGCGTCGAGGTGGCGGCGCACCTCATCGACCTCGATCCGCGCCGCCTCCTCCATCGAGAAGCCGCCGACGCCGGTGCCGAAGGCGACGAGCGCGAGCGACGTCGCACCGAGCTCGTCGGCCACGCGCAGGGTCGAGGCCGTCGCGTCGCGGATGATGTCGGCCGACGTCGGGCCGCCGAGGCGCATCGTCGCGGCGTGGATGACCCAGCGGCTCGGCATGTCGCCGGCCGTGGTGGCGACGGCGTCGCCGAGGCCGATCGGCGCGTTCGCCTCGGATTCGCGCTCGAGCTCGGGCCGGCCGCGCGGCGGATCGCGCCGGCCACGCCGCCGCCGTGGGCGAGGTCGGTGTTCGCCGCGTTGGCGATCGCGTCGACCTCGAGCCGGGTGATGTCGGTGTCGAGCGCCTCGACGGTCGCGCGGCATCAGATGGTGATCGAGCCGTCGTCGGCGACGGTCCAGGCCGGGTTGTGGGCGACCTCCCAGCAGTGCCCGTCGGGATCGGCGAAGAGCGCCGAGTACCCGCCCCAGAACGTCTCGGCCGGCTCGCGGACGATCTTCGCGCCGGCGGCGCGGGCCTCCTCGATCACGCCGTCGACCTCGTCGTCGGAGCGCCCGTTGTAGGCGGGGGCCATGCCGCCCCAGCCGCCGGAGTCGTCGGTCACGCCGGAGTCGGCCGCCAGTTCCTCCCGCGACCACAGCGCGATCACTCCGCCCACGCCCTGGAAGAACGCGACGTCCTGCGCGCGCCAGTCGTTGCCCGGCGCCCAGCCGAGCTTGCCGTAGAACTCCACCGCCCGTTCGAGGTCCGCGACCCCGAGGGTGATGACTGAGACGCGCTGGTCCACGAGGCCCGGCTAGGAGACGCCGGCCTCGTCCTTGCCCTGCAACCGCTCGCGGCCGCGCTGCACCGCCGCGATGAACTTCGAGAGGTTGACCTCGAGCGTGTTGAGGATCTCGTCGGCGTAGTCCTCGGCCCCGAGGCGGATCTCCCGCTCGCGGGTCCGCGCGTCCTCGACGATGTCCTCGGCGGCGCGCTCGGCCTGCCGCGTGACCTCCTCGTTGGAGATCAGCTGGTTCTGCTTCTCGCGCGCCTCCTTGACGATGCGCTCGGCCTCGCGCTTGGCCTCGGCGAGCATCTCCTGGCGCTCCTTGACGATCCAGCGCGCCTGCTTGATCTCCTCGGGGATCGTGGCGCGCATCTGATCGAGGATGTCGTAGATCTCTTCCTTGTCGACCCGGACCTGATCGGTCAGGGGCACCGGCTTGGCGTTGTGCACCAAGTCGTCGAGCTTGTCGATGAGGACGAGGACATCCATTGTGGCGGGCCTACTTTCGTCAGCGCGAGAGCTCTTCCTGCAACCGCCGCGCAACGGCTTCCGGGACGAGGCCCTCGATCTTCCCACCGAAGGTGGCAAGCTCGCGAACTCCGCTGGAGCTCAGGAAAGAATACTGCGGAGAGGACATGAGGTAGACGGATTCGATGTCCGGCTGCTGCAGGGAGTTGAGCTGGGCCATCTCGAGCTCGTACTCGAAGTCGGAGATCGCGCGCAGGCCCTTGACGATCGCGAGGGCGCCGACCTGGCGCGCGAACTCGACGACGAGGACGTCGAACGGCTCGGCCGCGGACGTTGCCCAGGTGCTTCGTCGCGCCCTCGATGAACGCGATGCGCTCCTCGGCGTCGAACAGCGGCTGGGTCTTGCGCACCGACGCGTTGACGACGGCCACGACGATCTCGTCGTAGAGCGCCGCCGCGCGGGTGATCACGTCGATGTGGCCGTTGGTGACGGGGTCGTAGGAGCCCGGCACGACGGCGATGCGGTGCTTGCGGTTCACGGAGCGGTGTGGATCAGGATCAAGGTGTCGCCGTAGGTGCGCTCGAAGCCGATCGGCAGGTCCAGCCGGAGCGGTGCACGGCGGTCGCTCTCGCACACGACGCGCGCGCCGGGCGCGAGCAGTGGGCCGAGGGCTTCGCCGAGCCGCTCCGTCAGGCTTCCGGCCTGGTGGTACGGCGGGTCGAGCAGGGCGAGATCGTAGTGCCGCGCGCCGCGCGCCGCGTTGGTGAGGAACGCGAACGCGTCGCGGCGGAGGATCTCGGCGTCCGCTCCGAGCGCGGCGACGTTGGCGCGCAGGGCACGCAGGGCGGCCTCGTCGCGCTCGACGAAGGTCCCCCGGGCGGCGCCCCGCGAGAGCGCCTCGAGCCCCAGCGCGCCCGAGCCCGCGTAGAGGTCGAGCACGCGATCGCCCTCGATGTCCCCGAGCGCCGAGAACAGCGCCTCGCGCACCCGGTCGGCCGTCGGGCGCGTGCCCCGTCCGGCCGGCGCCTGCAGGCGCCGGCCGCCCCACTGGCCGGCGACGATCCTCACGCGGCGATGATCGCGTCCGCCGCCTCGCCCTGCTCGCGGGCCAGCGACTCGGCCAGCAGCGCGTGCTCGGGCGCCTCGAGGTGCGGGTCCTCGTCGAGCAGCGACTCGGCGTAGGTGCGCGCCCGGTCGAGCAGCTCGGCGTCCTCGGGCAGGCGCGCGACGCGGAAGGTCTGCAGGCCGCTCTGCCGCGTGCCGACGAGCTCGCCCTCGCCGCGCAGCTCGAGGTCGATCTCGGCGAGCTTGAAGCCGTCGGTGTGGTCGGCCAGCGCCTTGAGGCGCAGCGACTCCTTGGGCCCGAAGAGCAGGCAGACCGAGTCGTGCTCGCCGCGGCCGATGCGCCCGCGCAGCTGGTGGAGCTGGCTGATGCCGTAGCGCTCGGCGTCCTCGACGAGCATGACCGTCGCGTTGGGGACGTCGATCCCGACCTCGATCACCGTCGTCGCGACGAGCGCCTGCATCTCCCCGGCGGCGAAGGCGGCCATCACCGCCTGCTTCTCCTTGGTCGGCAGCTGGCCGTGCAGGAGGCCGACGGAGAAGTCCTTGAGCTCGCCGGTGCGCAGCGCCTCCCACTCGGCCTCGGCCGCGCGCGCCTCGACGCCGGAGTCGGACTCGGTCACGAGCGGGCAGACGACGTAGGCCTGGCGCCCGGCCCGCAGCTCCTCGCGGATGCGCTCGTAGGCCCGCGCGCGCTCGGTCGCGCTCGTGGCCAGGTGGGTGGTGATCGGCCGCCGCCCGCGCGGGAGCTCGCGCAGGACGGTCACGTCGAGGTCGCCGTAGGCGGTCAGCGCGAGCGTGCGCGGGATCGGCGTCGCGGTCATGTGCAGGACGTGCGGGCGCAGCTCGCCGCGGGCCTTGGCGTCGAGCGCGGCGCGCTGGCGCACCCCGAAGCGGTGCTGCTCGTCGACGATCACCACCCCGAGGTCGGAGAACGCGACCGACGGCTCGATCAGCGCGTGGGTGCCGACGATCAGCTCGAGCTCGCCGCTGGAGAGCTTGTTGAGGATCTCCGTGCGCCGCGCCGGCCGGGGTCGAGCCGGTGAGCAGCGCGACGCGGACGAGCTCGCCGGGCAGGAGCTCCTGCACGGTGCGGAAGTGCTGCTCGGCCAGCGTCTCGGTCGGCGCCATGAACGCGCCCTGGCGCCCGTGCTCGACCGCGCGCAGCAGCGCGAACAGGGCGATCACCGTCTTGCCCGATCCGACCTCCCCCATCAGCAGGCGCTGCATCGGGCGGTCCTTGGCCAGGTCGGCGTCGACGGCGTCGGCGGCGCGCAGCTGGTCGCCGGTGGGCGGGAAGGGCAGGCCGCCGGTCAGCCAGCGCTCGGTCAGCTCCCGGGGCGCGTCGAGCGCCGCCGCGCGGCCCGCCTCGTGGCGCCGCGCCCGGCGGGCGAGCAGCGTCATCTGCAGCGCGAGCAGCTCGTCGAAGGCCAGGCGCTGCCGGCCGGTCTCGGCGTCGCCGGGCTGCTGCGGGAAGTGCACGGCCGCCAGGGCGGCGGGGCGGTCGGCCAGGCCGTCGTGCCCGGCGGGCAGCGGGTCGAGGGTGTCGCGGATCGCGCCGCGGTGCTCCTGGACCATCGCGTAGAGCTCGGTCGAGGAGATCCCGTCGGTCGCCGGGTAGTGGGCCACCGCGCCGGCGCTGGACGTCGCCTCCTGGGTGACGGCGTGGCCGGAGACCTTGAAGCCGCGCTTGTCGAGGCTGCCGTGGAGCACGAGGCGCGTGCCGGGCCGGTAGCGGCGCTCGAGCCACGGCTGGTTGAAGAACGTCACGGGGAGCGAGCCCGAGCCGTCGGCCACGGTGGCGATCACCATCGGCTTCATGCCGCGGCGGCGCACGGGGCGCGAGCGGATCGAGCGGACCTCGACGACGACCGTGGCCTGCTCGCCGATGGCGAGCTCGCCGAGCGAGCGCGCCTCGCGGCGGTCGTGGGGCAGGTGCTCGAGCAGGTCGCCGACCGTCGCCAGGCCGAGGGTGGCAAGCGCCTTCATGCGCTTGGCGTGGCCCTCGAGCGGCTGCGCGAGCACGCTGGGCCGCGGATAGCGGACCTCGGCCTCGAGCAGCTCGCCGTCCGCGAACGGCTCGCCCGTTGCGAACCGTGTGGTCATCGCGTACGAGTCTGCGTCACTCGGCGGACAGCAGCCACCACCACGATGGCTGGCCGCCCTGCTCGGTCTCGACCTCGACGCCGTCGGGCGCGAGCTCGGCCAGCGCGGCGTCGTCCAGCGGCGCGCCGTCGCCGCGGATCGCGGTGAGGATCTCGGCGCCGTCGCCGAGGCGCGCGAAGACCTCGCGCAGCGTCGTCTCCGGGTCGCCCCAGGCGACGAGCTCCTCGTCGACGTAGCCGACGGCGTCGCCGACGTGGAAGCGGCCCTGCCCGTCGTCGCGGGCGGCCGGAGCGACGCCGCCGGTGCGCACCTCGCTCAGCGTCTCCTCCATCGCGGCGGCGTTGGCGGCCGCGTCGCGGTTGGGGTCCATCGCCACCGCGGCGGCCAGACCGGCCTGCTGGGAGCGCGTGGGCACGACGCAGACCCGCTTCTCGGAGAGCTCGGCGGCGCGCTCGGCGGCCATGAAGACGTTCGAGGAGTTCGGCAGCACGACGACCTCCTCGGAGGGCACGGAGTGGATGCCGGCCAGCAGGTCGTAGGTCGAGGGGTTGAGCGTCGGGCCGCCGGCCAGGGCCATCACGCCGAGCGACTCGTACATGCGCCCGACGCCGGGGCTGGCGACCACGGCCAGGGCGCCGCACAGCCCGGCGGGCACCTCGGCCAGCCGGGTGGCGCGCTCCTCGACCTGGGCGTGCATGTCGGCGACGTCGAGGCGCGAGACCGCGCCGGCGTCGGCGAAGACCGCCGTCGCCGCGTCGGGGGAGTCGGTGTGGACGTGGACCTTGAGGGTGCTCTCGTCGCCGACCACGAGCACCGAGTCGCCGAGCTCCTCGAGCGCCAGGGTCGCCGAGCGGCCGGCGAGCGCGGTGCCCGTGACGGCGAAGTTCACGCAGTAGCGATAGGAGGACGACGAGTGCTGCGGGTGGGTGACGCGCGGCGGCGCGTGGTGGGCCAGCTGCGGCGGCTCGGCGCCCTGCAGCGCGCCGATCACGCCGGCGAAGAGGATCACGAGGCCGTAGCCGCCGGCGTCGACCACGCCGGCCTCGCGCGAGGACCGGCAGCAGCTCGGGGCCGCGGTTGACCGACTCCTCCCCCACCCCGACCGCCTCGGTCGAGGATCCGGGCGAGCATGGAGTCCTGGTCGGTCGGCTGGGCGTCGGCGTCGAGGCGCTCGCCGCCCGAGTGCGCGATCACGTGGGTCATGTGCCCGGCCATCTCGCGGATGACGGTGAGGATCGTGCCCTCGGCCGGGCGCGCGGACCGAGCGGTAGGCCTGATCGGCCGCGCGGGCCATCGCGGCGGCCAGCAGCACGGGGTCGACGAGCTCGCCGGGACGGGAGATCAGCTCCTCCGCCGCGCCGCGGATGAGCTGGGAGAGGATCACGCCGGAGTTGCCGCGGGCGCCGAGCAGCGCGGCGCGGGCCACCGAGCGGACGATGGCGTCGCGGCCGACGTCGTCGACGTCGCCCAGCGCGGCCAGGCGATCGAGCTCGGCGAGGACGGCCTCGAGCGTGAGGGCCATGTTGTCGCCCGTGTCGCCGTCGGCGACCGGGAAGACGTTGAGGTCGTTGACCTCCTGGCGGCGGGCCTCGAGCGCGGCGAGCGCGCCCTCGACGACCGCCCGGAACCGCCCGAGGCTGGTCTCGGTAGTCATCGCCGTCAGCTTACGAACGGGCGCGGATCCGCTCATGAGAGCGGAGTTACGAGCCCGGTCCTAGGCGGCTTTGGTGACCTTGCCGGCCTTGAGGCAGCGCGTGCAGACGTAGACGCGCTTGGGCGTGCCGTTGAGGTCGATGCGAACCCGCTGGAGATTCGGATCGAAGCGGCGCTTCGTTGCCACCATGGAGTGGCTGCGGCTGTTGCCGAACGAGGGGCCCTTCTTGCACGAGTGGCATACCTTGGACATCGGCCGGGCAGTATAGGCGCCCGTCCGCGGTCCTCCCATGGTCTCAGAGCTTCCCACGAGATATCGAGTCGTCCGTCACGTCGCCAACGGCGGGATGGGTGCCGTGTACGCGGTCGACGACGACGTCCTCGACCGCCGCGTGGCGGTCAAGGTCCTGGCCTCGCATCTGGCCGAGGACCCGTCCAGCCGCGAGCGCTTCGTCCGCGAGGCCCGCGCCGCGGCTCGCCTGTCGGGTCACCCCAACGTGATCCAGGTCTACGACGTCGGCATCCACGAGGGCGTGCCGTTCATGGTCATGGAGCTGCTCGAGGGCGGCGCGCTGTCCCAGCGCGTGCGCGAGGGCCGGCCCGGCCTCGAGCAGGCGGTCGGCTGGTTGCGCGAGACCGCCTCCGCGCTCGACTTCGGCCACGACCAGGGGATCGTGCACCGCGACGTCAAGCCCTCCAACCTGCTGCTCGACGACGACGACGTCGTCCACGTCGCGGACTTCGGGATCGCCCGGATCGCGACCGATGAGACGCTCACCGGCACCGGGCAGATCCTCGGCACGGCGGCCTACCTCTCCCCCGAGCAGGTGCTGGGCCGCTCGGCCACGGCCGCCTCGGACAACTACGCGCTGGCCGTCGTCGCCTTCGAGCTGATCACGGGCACCCGTCCCTTCCGGGGCGGCGCCCTGGCCGCCCAGGCCCGCCAGCACGTCGAGACCGACCCGCCCGACGCCACGAGCGTCCGGGCCGATCTCCCCAAGGCGCTTGACCCCGTTCTGAACCGCGGGCTGGCCAAGGACCCTGGCGAGCGCTGGCCGACGGCCGGGGCCTTCGTCGACGCGCTGGCCGACGGGCTCCAGGAGCCGACCCGGCCCACGACGCCGGTCACGGCCCGAGCGCCGCGCCGGGCGACCCCGCCGCCTCCGCCGCCGCCGCCGGCGCCGGTGCCGGACCGGACACCGTCGGCCGCCGCCGACGAGGGGCCGCCCCACCGTCGGCGCCGCGGGCCGCTGGCGATCGCCGCGCTGGCGGCCATCCTGCTCGCCCTCGGCGCCGCGATCGCGCTCTCGGACCCGGGCGGCGGCGACAGCGGCTCGCCCCAGGCGAGCTCGACGCCCAAGAAGACGACGAGCACCAAGAAGAAGAAGCCGGCCGCGACCCCGACCCCGCAGCCGGCCCCGACGGCGTCGACCCCCACGGCCTCGACTCCGACGACGACCACGCGGACGACGTCGTCGTCGGGCGCGTCGGCCTCGGCCCTCGAGTCCCAGGGCCACGCCAAGCTCGCCGCGGGTGACGCGGCCGGCGCGATTCCCCTGCTCACCGCCGCCCTGAAGGCGACCGGCCGCTCGACCGGCGAGTGCATCCACCCCTCCGGCTCGTGTCTGACCTACGCCTTCGCGCTCTTCGACCTCGGTCGGGCGCCAACGACAGTCGGGCAACCCGCAGGCCGCCGTCGCCACGCTGCGCGACCGGCTGCGGATCGCCGACCAGCAGGGGACCGTCCAGCACGAGCTCGATCTCGCCGAGCAGGCGGCGGGCGGCGGGTCATCGTCCGGCAAGGCGAAGAAGAAGCCGCCGCACGACAAGAAGAAGGGCTGACGGACCGACCATCGACCGACCGGCATTCGGTCGATCGGTCACACCGTTTTCATACCGGCTCTCACCCCGGGCTCGTACATCCGTCCGCGAGGGTCCTCGGCCATGGCGGGCACGTGGTCTGGGGGACCACTCCAACAGCCACTCGACGAGCTGTGGCGTGAGTACGACGAGACGGGCGACCAGGCGGTCCGCAACCGGCTGGTGCTCTCGCTCGCTCCGATGGTCAAGCAGATCGTGTTCAAGCGCGGGCGCCGGATGCCCCGTCACTGCGAGATCGACGACTTCCTCTCCGCCGGGCTCGAGGCCCTGATCCGCGCGCTGGACCGCTACGAGCCGGTCCGCGGCGTCGCACTCGAGCAGTTCGTCTGGACGCGCATCCACGGCGCCGTGCTCGACGAGGCCCGGCGCCAGGACTGGGCGCCCCGCTCCCTGCGCGCCTTCCAGCGCGATCGCGAGAAGGTCATCCGCGAGCACACCGCCGCCCACGGCCGCGCGCCGAGCAAGGACGACCTGGCCGTCGCCCTGGCGATGAGCTCGCTCGAGCTGGCCGACTGGGAGGCCCGCTCGGGCAACGCCGACCTGCACTCGCTCAACATGCCGGTCGGCGCCGCCGAGGACGAGGACGACGGCACCGAGCTCGTCGACACGCTCTGCTCGCCCGACCGCGCCAGCCGCCCCGAGGAGGCGCTGCTCGCCGTCGACCTCGACGACCGCATCCAGGCCGCGCTCGAGGAGCTCTCGCCCCGCGACCGCGAGGTCGCCGAGCTGCTCTACGTCGAGGACCGCACGATGCGCGAGGTCGGCACGATGCTCGGCGTCACCGAGAGCCGCGTCTCGCAGCTCAACTCGCGCATCAAGCGCACCGTCGAGCGCGCGCTCGTCGCGGCCTAGCGCGAATCGGCGAGCTTTCGACCGCGTGGCGGGGGCCGGGGCGTCAGGATCCCACTCCGGAAAGCCACCCGCACGCTGCGCCAGGCCGCCGCGTCGCCGTGCCCGCTGAGAGCTTTCCGGGTGGGACCCTGCCGCCCCGTCCCTTCGGTTCGGGCCGGGTCGACCTGACGTGCCGGGACCGAGGGGACAGTCACCTCAGTCCCACGTCCCGGCGAGGCAGTAGCGGCGCCGACCGCTTCCAAGGCGAAGCCGGTAGGCGGCGAGATTTGATCGGTGAGTGGCGATCTGACCACCGCAGAGGTGGTCAGATCGCCATTCGACCCGGTGCCGCGATACCGCTTCTAGGAGAAGGCAGGGCGGGACTGAGGTGACTGTCCCCTGAGTCCCGCCCGTCGGGGCTCGAGGGTCGGCCCGCGGCCGAAAGCTCAGCCGGAGCGAAGCGCGTCGCGGACCCGCAGCTGGGCCAGCACGGCCTCGGCCGCGTGGGCGCCGGTGTCGCGCTTGCCCTCGCCCGGTCCGGGCCAGCGCCTGCTCCATGGTGTCGACCGGTGAGCACGCCGAACCCGCAGGGCACGCCGGTGGCGAGCTGGACGTCCTGGATCCCGCGGGCCGCCTCGCCGCAGACGTAGTCGTAGTGGTCGGTCTCGCCGCGGATCACCGCGCCGAGGCAGACGACGGCGTCGAAGCGGCCCGGACTCGGCGCACAGCTTCGCGGTCAGCGGCAGCTCGAAGGCTCCGGGAACGTCGAACGACCTCGATCTCGTGGCCCTCGAGCGCGCCGCGGGCGCCCGCGCTCCAGCCGCTCGGCCAGCTCCCCGTAGAAGCGGGCCACGGCCAGGGCGAACCTCATCCGGAGTCCCCGGCCGTCGTGTCGCCCTCGCCCTTGAGCATCTCCTCGTCGAGCGGCAGGCCCTGGTGGTGGAGGATGTGCCCGAGCTTCTCCTCCTTGGCGCGCAGGTAGCGCCTCGTTGTGCGGGTTGGGCACGGACTGGATCGGGATCTGGTCGGAGACGGCGAGGCCGTAGCCGGCCAGGCCGACGATCTTCTTCGGGTTGTTCGTGAGGATCCGGATCTGCCCGAGGCCGAGGTCGCGCAGGATCTGCGCGCCGATGCCGTAGTCGCGCAGGTCGGCGGGCAGCCCGAGCTTGAGGTTGGCCTCGACGGTGTCGAAGCCCTCCTCCTGGAGCTTGTAGGCGCGCAGCTTGTTGAGCAGGCCGATGCCCGCGGCCCTCCTGGGAGAGATAGAGCAGGACGCCCTGGCCCTCGCGCTCGATCATCGCCAGCGCGTGCTCGAGCTGCTCGCCGCAGTCGCAGCGCAGCGAGTGGAAGACGTCGCCGGTCAGGCACTCGGAGTGCACGCGGACGAGCACGTCCTCCTTGCCCGCGACGTCGCCCTTGACCAGCGCGACGTGGTGCTTGTTGTCGACCAGCGAGCGGTAGCCGACGGCCGAGAAGTCGCCGAAGGCGGTGGGCAGCGCGGTCGCGACGACGCGCTCGACGAGCTTGTCGTGGCGCCGGCGGTAGGCGATCAGGTCGGCGACCGTGACCATCTTCAGCCCGTGGCGCTCGCAGTAGGGGACGAGGTCCTGGCACGCGGGCCATCGTCCCGTCCTCGTTCATGATCTCGCAGATCACGCCGGCCGGGTTGAGGCCGGCGAGCCGCGAGAGATCGACGGCGGCCTCGGTCTGGCCCGTGCGCTCGAGCACGCCGCCGGCCTTGGCCTTGAGCGGGAAGACGTGGCCGGGCTGGACGAGGTCGCGCGGGCGCGGTCTCGGGGTCGATCGCCACCTGGATCGTCCGGGCGCGGTCGGCGGCCGAGATGCCGGTCGTGACGCCCTCGCGGGCCTCGATCGAGACGGTGAACGCGGTCTCGAACGGGCTCTCGTTCTTGGCGGCCATGAGGTCGAGGCCGAGCTCCTCGCAGCGCGCCGGCGTCATCGCCAGGCAGATCAGGCCGCGGCCGTGCGTGGCCATGAAGTTGATGGCCTCGGGGGTGACGAACTGGGCGGCGATCGGTCAGGTCGCCCTCGTTCTCGCGGTTCTCGTCGTCGCACGACGACGACCATCCGACCCTGGCGGATGTCCTCGATCGCTTCCTCGATGGGGGCGAAGGGACTGCTCATCGGCTCACCAGCCTCTCAACGTACTTGGCCAGGACATCGACTTCGAGGTTGACGGGATCGCCGGGGGTCGCGCGACCCAGCGTCGTGCGCTCGAGCGTCTCGGGGATCAGGGCGATGTCGAAGGAGCGTCTCGCCCAGCGCGGCGACCGTCAGCGAGATGCCGTCGACGGCGATCGAGCCCTTCTCGACGACGTAGCGCAGCAGCTCGGGCCCGGCGGCGATCGTGATGCGCTTGGAGAAGCCCTCGTCGGCGATCGCCTCGACGCGGCCGAGGCCGTCGACGTGGCCCTGGACGACGTGGCCGCCGAGGCGGTCGGTGGCGCGCAGGGGCAGCTCGAGGTTGACGCGGCCGCCGTCGGCCAGGCCCTCGAGCGAGGAGCGGCTGAGGGTCTCCTGCACGACGTCGGCGGCGAAGGCGCCGTCGCCGCTCTCGCCCACCGCGGTCAGGCAGACGCCGTTGACCGCGACCGAGTCGCCCGGGGCGAGCTCGGCGGCCAGCTCGGTGCGCGACGCGCAGGCGCACGCCGTCGGCGGTGCGCTCGACCTCCTCGACGGTCCCGAGATCCTGGATCAACCCGGTGAACATCGGTCCGACCTACCAGACCTTGATGCGGGCGGTCACGAGCAGATCCTCGTCGACCCGCGATCGCACGTGAGCGTGAGGGCGCGCACGGCGTCGGCGATGGTCTCGACGCCGCGGCCCTCGATCAGGTCGCGGGCCGCCTTCTCGCCGAGCAGGATCGGGGCGACGAAGAGGCGCATCTCGTCGATCTCGCCGGCGTCGAGGAAGGCGCCGGCCAGGCGCGGGCCGCCCTCGAGCAGGATCGAGGAGATGTCCTGGTCGCCGAGCTGGTCGAGCGCGGAGACGACCTGGGCGGCCGGGTTCGCGCCGACGGCGACGATCACCTCGGCGCCGGCGGTCTCCAGGCGCCGAGACGTCGGCCCGCGGCGCCGCGCGCGACGTCACGACGGTGAGCGGGATCTCGGGTGCGGCGCGCACGAGCTGCGAGTCGAGCGGCAGCCGGGCGGTCGAGTCGAAGACGACGCGGCGCGGCTGGCGCGGGCACGTCGTCGAGCCGGGCGGTGAGCTGGGGATCGTCGGCCAGCGCGGTGCCGATCCCGACGGCGACGGCGTCGGACTCGGCGCGCCAGTGGTGGGCCTGCGTGCGCGAGTCGGCTGCCGGAGATCCACTTCGAGTCGCCGGCCGCGGTGGCGACCTTGCCGTCGAGCGAGATCGCCGACTTGAAGAGCACCCACGGGCGGCCGGTGCGGGCGTGCTTGCGGAAGGGCTGGTTGAGCGCGCGGGCCGCCTCGGCCGCTTCGGAGTCGCGGTCGGCGACGTCGACCTCGATCCCCTCGTCGCGCAGGTTGCCCGAGGCCGCGGCCCGAGGCCTTCTCGGAGGGATCGTCGGAGGCGACGACGACGCGGGCGATCCGCGCGGCGATGATCGCGTCGGTGCAGGGCGGCGTCTTGCCCTGGTGCGCGCAGGGCTCGAGCGAGACGTAGAGCGTCGCGCCGGCCGCCGCGTCGCCGGCCGCCCGCAGCGCGACGACCTCGGCGTGATCGCCCCCGTACTCCCCGTGCCAGCCCTCGCCGAGGGTCTGCCCGTCGGGCGAGACGACGACGGCGCCGACGAGCGGGTTGGGCGAGACGCGGCCGCGTCCGCCGTCGGCCAGCTCGATCGCGCGCTGGAGAATTGGTAGGTCGTCCGGACCGATCATGGATTCGACGATACGGACCGGCACCCGTGGAGACGGTGAACGGTCATCTCCTCCCCCGGCCGGTCGTATCCAGGGGGACGGTAGGTGAAGGAGCGCTCGTAGTCGAACGCCACCGGCGCGCCGCTCCACGGCGCCGCGCGGAAGGGCACGCGTCGCCGAGCGCGCGAGCGCGGCGTAGTAGGCCCGGGCGCGCGGGACGCGGCGGGGCTCGGCGGCCGAGCGGCCGGCCTGGGTCGACCCCGTGACGACCCAGCAGTAGCCCTCGCGGCGGTAGGTCGCGAGCAGGCCCGGCGCCAGCGTGCGCTGGTAGCCCTCGGCCCGGGAGCGCAGCGGCCGCACGCGCCACGGCGCGCCCCACGCCTTCGGCACGCACGGGCTCGAGCACGATCGGCGTGCCGCGCGGGACGTGGGCGACGCAGCCAGGCGCGCGTCTCGTTGCGCGTGTCGGGCTTCGAGAGCAGGTGGTCGGACATCACGCTGAGCACGAGCCCCTGGGCGGCGAGCGCCGCCACGCCGAGCGGCACGAGCCGGCGCGGCAGCCGCGCCACCGCGGCGCCGGCGAGCACGGCGAGGAACGGCAGCGCGGGCAGCAGCCAGCGGCCGAAGAAGCGCTCGTGGTCGCCCATGTAGAGCAGGTAGACGAGCGGCGGGACGATGAGCAGCGCGGCTTTGCGCCGGTCCTCGCGGACGAGCACGACCGCGCCGGCCACCGCGGCGACGAGCGGGGCCCAGCCCAGGCCCCAGGTCAGCGCGTCGAGGTAGAAGCGGTACCCGTTGGTCTCGGTCAGCCCGAGCTTGTGGCGGCCCGAGTAGCCCGACTGGCTCGTGACCGCGTCGAGGAAGCGGTGGGTGTCGGTCAGCGCGTTGGGGCAGGCGACGAGGAAGGCCAGCAGCGCCGCGGCCGCGGCGACGAGCAGGCGCTTGGGTCGCTTCGAGGCGATCAGCACGGCGAGCAGCGCGATCCCCGCCGTGTACTTCGTCGCCGCGGCCAGCCCGACGGCGGCGCCGGCGATCGCGTGGTCGGCGAGCGTCTGGCGGTCGAGCACGCGCGCCGCCGCCCACAGCGCCAGCGCGACGGCGGCCATCGCCGGGACGTCGTTGAGCGCGAGGTGGCTGTAGAAGACCGGGAGGAAGGCGACGGCGACGACGGTCCCGGCGGCGAGGCCCGCGGCCACGCCGGCCAGCCGCGCGCCGGCCAGCGCCACGAGCACGGCGGCCGCCGTGCCGAGCAGCGCGGCGACGACCCGACCGGTCGAGGAAGCCGTCGGGGCCGGCCAGCGAGATCACGTGCAGCAGGTGCGTGTAGGCGGGCGGGTTGGCCAGGTAGCCCGGGTCCCAGCCGTGGCCGACGGCGCGCGTGACGAAATGGGCGGCCTCGTCGGAGTTGTAGGCCCACGGCAGGCCCTGGCGGATCCCCCACAGACGCAGCACGAGCGCGCCGGCGGCGATGGCGGCCAGCCCAAGGCGTAGCCTGCGGCGCGATTCGCTGATGCGGTTGGTCATCCAGATCCCGTGCCTGAACGAGGAGGCGACGCTGCCCCGCACGCTCGCCGACCTCCCGCGCAGCGTGCCCGGATTCGACTCGGTCGAGTGGCTCGTCGTCGACGACGGGTCGAGCGACGGTACCGCCGCCGTGGCGCGCGAGCACGGCGCCGACCACGTCCTCGTGCTGCCCCGCCACGGCGGCCTCGGCGTCGCCTTCCGCGCCGGCCTGCACGCCGCGGTCGGGCTCGGCGCCGACGTGATCGTCAACACCGACGGCGACGCGCAGTACCGCGGGGCCGACATCGCCGCGCTCGTCGCGCCCGTCGTCGCCGGGAACGCCGACCTCGTCGTCGGGCGCCGCGACCACGCCCACGTCCCGCGGCGCAAGCGCCTGATGCAGGACGCCGGCTCGTGGGTCGTCGGGCGCCTGGCCGGCGCGCCGGTCCCCGACGCGGCCTCGGGCTTCCGCGCGCTCTCGCGCCGCGCCGCGCTCTCGCTCGAGCTGCGCGCCGACTTCACCCACACGCTCGAGACGCTGCTGCGCGCCCGCGCCCTGGGCCTGCGCGTCGTGCACGTGCCCGTGCGGACCAACCCGCCGCTGCGCCCCTCGCGCCTGGCCCCGAGCTCGCGCGCCTACGTGAGCCGCAGCGCCCGTTCCCTCGCCCGGCTGTACGCCGGTGACGGGTAGCATCCCGGCGGTTCCCGCGGCCGGTCCGGCGCCGGCCGAGCCGCCGCCGCGCGGCCGCGGCTACGGCGCCGCCGCGCGCGTGCTCGGCATCGGCGTCGCGGCCACCGGGATCACCACCTTCGCCTACTTCGGCGTCGCGGCCCACGTGCTCGGCGAGCGGCCCTACGCGAGCATCGCGCTGCTGTGGTCGGTGGTCTCGATCGCGATCACCGTGCTGTACCGCCCGGTCGAGCAGCTCCTCTCGCGCCGGATCGCCAGCGGCTCCGGCGAAGGCCACCCGCTCCGCTCCGCGCTGACCGTCCAGGCCGGCGCCGCCGCGCTCTTCCTCGTCCTCGCGGTGGCGCTGCGCGGCCCCCTGCAGGACGGCGCCTTCGACGGCTCGCAGTCGCTCTACGTGATCTGCCTCGTGGCCACCGTGGCCTACGCCGGCTCCTACCTGGCGCGGGGCTGGCTGGCCGGCCACGGCCGCTACGGGCTCTACGGCACGCTCGTGTTCTCGGAGTCGATGTGCCGGTTCATGTTCGCGGTCGCCGTGGCGGTCGGCCTGGCCTCCGGCCCGGTGGCGGTCGCGCTCGGGATCGCCGTGGCCCCGGTGCTCTCGCTGCTCGTCGTCGGCGTCGGGTTGGCCGGCCACGCCCGCGCCGCCGCGGCCACGCGCGGACGCCTGCGCGACGACGCCGGCTTCGCCGGCTCGGCCTTCGCGATCCAGCTCGCCGAGCAGGCGCTCGTCGGCGGCGCCGTCCTCGTCGTCGAGGCCGCCGGCGGCGGGCCCGGGCTCGCCGGCCGTGCCTTCAACGTGCTGCTCATCGCCCGCGCGCCGCTCGTGCTCTTCCAGGCCGTGCAGGCCGCGCTGCTGCCCCACCTCGCCGCCGGCGGCGACGCCCGCTCGGCGATCCGGCCGACGCTGCTGCTCGTCGCCGCCTTCTCGCTCGTCTCCACCCTCGTCCTGCTGGCGATCGGGCCGCAGCTCATGCACCTCGCCTTCGGGCCCGGGGAGGCCTACGGCCGCTTCGGGCTGGCGCTCGTCGCGATCGGGATGGGCTTCCACCTCGCCGCCGGGACGCTGACCCAGCGCACGCTGGCCGAGGGCCACCCCCACCGAGCGGCCGCCGCCTGGCTGGCCTGCGCCGCGCTGTTCCTGCTCTGGCTCGCGGTGCCGGTCGGCGACCAGAGCCTGCTGCGCGTGGAGACCGGCTACTGCGCCGCCACGGCGCTGCTCGCCGCGGCGATGGCGCGGTAGGCGCCGGCCGGGTCGGCGGCGCCGAACACGGCCGAGCCGGCCACGAGGTGCGTGGCGCCGGCCTCGGTGACGACGCCCGCGGTGCGCACGTCGATGCCGCCGTCGACCTCGATCGCCACGTCGGGCCCGATCCGCTCGCGCAGCCGCGCGACCTTCGCCGGCGAGGTGGTGATGAAGGGCTGGCCGCCCCAGCCGGGGTTGACGGTCATCACGAGCGCGAGGTCGACGAGCTCGGCCGCCTCGACGACGATGTCGACCGGCGTGGCCGGGTTGATCGCGAGGCCCGCGCGGCAGCCGGCGTCGCGGATCGCGCCGAGCGCGTAGTGGACGTGCGGCGTGGCCTCGGCGTGGATCGTGATCGAGTCGGCGCCGGCGGCGGCGAAGCTCTCGACCTGGCGCTCGGGCGCGCTCGATCATCAGGTGGACGTCGATCGTCCCGTCGTGGCCGTGGACCGTCGGGGCGAGCGCCTCGACGGCGTTGGGGCCCATCGTGATCGGCGGGACGAAGTGGCCGTCCATCACGTCGACGTGGATCCAGCTCGCCCCCGCCTCGCATGATCTCGTCGACCTGCTCGCCGAGCCGGGCGAAGTCGGCCGCCAGGATCGAGGGGACGACGACGCTCATACGGCCTGGAGCATCGAGCCCTGGCAGTTGTTGCAGGTGACGATCGCGGTGGAGGACATCCGCACCATCGTCGAGTGCTCGCCGCAGTTGGGGCAGACGGAGACGAGCTCGAAGCGGTGCAGGCAGTTCACGCAGCGATAGCGCCCGGGCATGTTCGTCGGGCGCAGCCACGGCTCGCCGCAGTTCGGGCAGTCGGGGCCGAGGTTCCACTCCGCCATCCGTCTAATGTGCCAAAGAGGCCAGACGGCCCACGAAGAACCCCTCGGTCCCGTCGCGGTGCGGGAGGATGCGCCGGGTCTCTTCCCACGGCTCGTCGGGCTCCTCGGCCCGGGAGATCGTGCACACGGAGTAGACGAGCGTGCCGCCCGGCCGCAGCGCGGCCTTGCCGGCGGCGAGGATCGCCCGCTGGACCGGCACGAGCTCGGCGATGCGCTCCGGCGACGTGCGCCAGCGCAGGTCGGGCCGGCGACTGCAGCGTCCCCAGGCCCGAGCACGGCGGGTCGACGAGCACGCGGTCGAACGGCTCGTCGGCGGTGAAGGCGGCGGCGTCGCCCTCGACGACCTCGACGATCGTCGCCCGCTGGCGCGCCGCGGTGCGGCGCAGGCCGTCGGCGCGGCGGGCGTTCTGCTCGACGGCGACGACCGTCCCCTCGTCGCCCATCAGCGCGGCCAGGTGCGTGGTCTTGCCGCCCGGGCGCGGCGCAGAGGTCGAGCACGCGCTCGCCGGGCTGCGGGTCGAGCGCGCGCGAGACGAGCATCGAGGCGCGCGACTGCGGGTAGATCGCGCCCGCGCGTCCACGCGGCGCGAGTCCCAGGCGTTCCAGCCCGCGTCGAGCACGAGCGCCTCGGGCGGCTCGTCCGCCGGCCGGGCCGGGATGTCAGCGAGATCGAAGGGGACGAGCGGGTTGACCCGCAGCGCGGACTCGGCCGGCTCGTTGATCGTGCGCAGCAGCGCCCGCGCCTCGTCGGCGCCGAGCTCGTCCCACCACAGCGCGGCCAGCCAGTCGGGGACCGAGTGGGTGATCGCCGCCTCCCGGACGGTCCGCTCGCCGCAGCGGCGCGGCCGGCTCGCGCAGCGCGCGGCGCAGCACCGCGTTGACCAGGCCCGCGCCCTTGGGCGAGGTCGCCTTGACGAGCTCGACGCTCTCGTCGACGGCGGCGTAGTCGGCGATCCCGCCGAGCATCCGCAGCTGGAACAGGCCGAGGCGCAGCGCCGCCCGCACGGGCGGGTCGAGGCGCTCGACCGGCCGCTTGGCCAGGCCGGCGATCCAGTAGTCGAGCGTGCGCGCGCGCTGGACGCTTCCGTAGGAGAGCTGCATGGCCAGCGACAGGTCGCGCGCGTTGAGCTTCGCGCGCTGGGCCTCGGCGGCCAGCGAGCGATCGGTGTAGGCGCCGTCCTCGAACGTCCGGCGCAGGACGGCGAAGGCGACCTGCCGCGCCGGGGCGATCACCCGTTGCGCGGGGTCGGATCGATGAAGACCTCGGTGATGTCGGGGATCGCCTCCGACAGGCGCTCGTCGAGCTCGGAGGCGAGCTTCTCGGCCTGGGCGCCGGTGACGTCGTCGACGAGGTCGACGCGGGCGGCGACGAGCAGCGAGTTGGGCCCGAGCACGAGGGTGAGCAGCTCGTAGCAGTCCTCGACGTACTCGTGCTCCTCGACCAGCCGCTCGATCAGGTCGCGCTCGTCGGGCCGCGCCGAGGAGCCGACGAGCAGGTCCTTGGCGTCGCGGCCCATCCACATGCGCCACCGCGACGAGCAGGCAGCCGATCAGGATCGAGGCGATCGGGTCGAAGATGTGGATCCCGGTGATGGCCGAGAGGCCGAGGCCGACCGCGGCGAGCAGGTTCCCGACCAGCGCGGCGGAGTCCTCGAAGAGGACGAGCTTCGTCGTCGGGTCGCGCGAGCCGCGGACGAACTCGTAGAGGCCCTTGTCGTCGGCCTTGGCCGCGGCGCGGGTCTGGCGCAGCGCCCGCAGCCACGAGGTCCCCTCGGCCACGATCGCCAGCGCGAGGACGGCGAAGGCGATGATCAGCCCCTTCTCGGCCTCGCCGCCCTCGAGGAGCTGGTAGATGCCGTAGCCGATCGCGAAGGCGGCGCCGGCGACGAACATCCCGACGGCGGCGACGAACGTCCACAGGAAGCGCTCCATGCCCGAGCCGAAGGGGCGCTCGGGCGTCGGCTCGCGGCCCGACAGGCGGATCGAGACGAGCAGGAAGCACTGGTTGGTCGTGTCGGCGATCGAGTGGACGGCCTCGGCGAGCATCGCGCTCGAACCGGAGAGCAGACCGCCGGCGAGCTTGGCCACGGCGATGATCGCGTTGGCGGCCAGGGCGATCAGGACCGTGCGGCGCGAGCCGTCGTCCTGGCGGTTGCGCAGGACCGAGCGGCGGCTCGTGACCGTGGTGACGCCGCCGCCGAGGCCCTGGCCGTCCTGCGGCTCGTCGCTCATCGCCGGCCCCGCACGTAGTCGGCGGCGGCCATGCCGCGCTTGCCGGGAGGCTGGACCTCGAGCAGCTCGAGCGTGCCCGAGGCGCAGCCGAGCAGCAGGCGCTCGCCGTCGGGCGGCGAGCGCCCCCGGGCGCCGGGCCGTCCTCGGGCGTGGCGGCGGCGGCGAGCACGCCGAGGCGCTCACCGTCCTCGGTCTCGACGTAGGTGCCGATGTGCGGCGAGAGCGCCCGCACGCGCCGGGCCAGCGCGGTCGCCGAGTCGCTCGGCCGCGTCCAGGCGCCGGTCCTCGCGCTCGATCTTCTCGGCGTAGGTGACGCCGTCCTCGGGCTGCGGGCGCGCCGGCGGGCGCTCGTCGAGCGCGCGCTCGAGCAGCTCGCCCGAGAGCGCCGGCCAGGCGCGGCGCGAGCGTGCCGTAGGTGTCGTCGGGAGCGATCGGCATGTGCTCCTGGAGCAGTACGGGGCCGGCGTCGAGCTCGGCCACGAGCTCCATGATCGACACGCCGGTCGCGTCGTCGCCGGCGAGGATCGCCCGCTCGACCGGCGCCGCGCCGCGCCAGCGCGGCAGCAGCGACGGGTGGACGTTGAGGATCGGCCAGGCCGACAGCAGCGGGTCCTTGATCAGCGCGCCGTAGGCGCAGACGATCAGCGCCTCGGGCTCGGCCTCGGCCGATGCGCGCGACGGTCTCGGCCTCGCTGGCCCGGTCGGGCTGGATCGTCTCGATCCCGAGCGCGCGCCGCGGCCTCGGCGGCCGGCGGCGGAGAGAGCTTGCGCCCGCGGCCCTTGGGCCGGTCGGGGCGCGTGACGACGAGCGCCGGCGCGTGGCCGTCCGCGGGCCAGGCGCTCGAGGACGGTGACCGCGAAGTCGGATGTCCCGAGGTAGACGGTTCTCACGCGGCCGTCTCGAGCGCTTCGCGCAGCGCCCGCATGGCCTGCTTGCGCTGGTCGCGCGAGGTGCGGTCGAGGATCAGGACCCCGTCGAGGTGGTCCATCTCGTGTTGGATGACGCGGGCCTCGAGGCCGCTGGCCTCGATCACGAGCTCGTCGCCGTACTCGTCGAAGGCGCGGACGCGGACGTAGACCGGCCGCTCGACGTCGACGAGCACCCGCGGGAGCGAGAGGCAGCCCTCCTCCATCACCTCGGTCTCCTCCCCGCCCACTCGAGCACGGGGTTGACCAGGGCGTTGACGGGCGAATCGGGCTCGACGCGGTAGACGAGCACGCGGCGCGGGCGGCCGAGCTGCGTGGCGGCCAGGCCGATGCCGAGCGCCTCGTTCATCAGCTCGCCCATGCACGGCGACCTCGGTGCGCAGCTCCTCGTCGAAGCTCTGGACCGGGAGCGCGCTGCGTCTTGAGCACGGGGTCGCCCCACTGGCGCACGTGGCGCAGCGCGGCCTCGCGGCGGGCCCTGACCTCGGGCGGAGAGCTCGGGCTCGGTCGCGCGACCTCGCCTCTCGAGGATCTCTTCGTCGTGCTCGGACATCGGGATCCGAGGCTACCCCGTTCGCTACTGCGGATCGACGTCGACCGAGATCGCCACGGCCCGGCCCTCGCGGGGTCGGCGCGACCGCCTCCACGGCGGCGCGCACGGCGGCGATCGCCCGCTCGCGGTCGCGTGGCCTTGACGACGAGCTGCACCCGCTCCTTGTCGCGCAGGCGAAACAGCGGCGCGGGGCCGAGCACGGCGGCGCCCGGCGGGTCGAGCCGGGCCCGCAGCGCCGTGGCCGCGGCGAGCGCCACGGCCGCGTCGGGCGCGCTGCAGACGATGCGGATCAGCGAGGCGAACGGCGGGTAGCGCAGCGCCTCGCGGCGGGCGAGCTCCCCGGCCAGGAAGCCGTCGGCGTCGTGGCGCGCGGCGTGGGCGATCGCCGGGGCGGTCGGGTCGAGCGTCTGCACGAGCACGCGGCCGCTGGCGCCCGCGGCCGGCCCGGCCGGCGAGCTGGGCGACGAGCGCGAACGTGCGCTCCTCGGCGCGGAAGTCGGGGAAGCGCAGGGTCTGGTCGGCGTCGACGACGACGCCGAGCGCGACGTCGGGGAAGTCGTGGCCCTTGGCGACGACCTGCGTGCCGACGAGCACGCCGCCCGGCGCGCGGCCGAAGGCGTCGAGCACCGGCGCCGGGTCGACGCCGGCGTCGAGGCGGAAGACCGGCCCGGGCGAGCACGTCGGCGAGCTCGTGCTCGAGGCGCTCGGCGCCGGTGCCGTGGCGCGCGACGGAGACCGAGCCGCAGGCGTCGCAGCGGGTCGGCACGCGCTCGCGGTGGCCGCAGTGGTGGCAGCCCAGCCGGCCGGCGGCGCGGTGCAGGACGAGCGCCACGTCGCAGGACGGGCACTCCCAGACCTTCCCGCACGAGCGGCAGGAGAGGAAGTTCGACCAGCCGCGCCGGTTGAGCAGGACGATCGCCTTGCTCGCCGTCGGCCAGGGCGTCGCGCGTGGTCGGGGTGCAGCGCCGCCTTGGCGTCGCGTCATGTCGAGCACCTCGACCGGCGGCAGCGGGCGGCCGTCGACGCGGCGCGGCAGGCGCACGCGGCGCAGCGCATGGACGCTCTCGGGCCGCGGCGTGGCCGAGCCGACGAGCAGCGCGCGCGCCGGCGCGCCGCGCGCCGCTCGGCGGCGACGTGGCGGGCGTCGTAGCGCGGGTCGCCCTCGTGCTTGTAGGAGGCGTCGTGCTCCTCGTCGACGACGATCAGCCCGAGCTCGGCGACGGGCGCGAGCACGGCCGAGCGGGGCCCGACGCGATCCGCGCCTGGCCGGTGGCCAGGCGCCGCCACTCGTCGAAGCGCTCGCCCGGGCCCGAGGCCGGAGTGCAGCACCGCGACGGTGTCGCCGAAGCGGGCGAGGAAGCGCGCGACGGTCTGCGGCGTCAGCGCGATCTCGGGGACGAGGACGATCACGCCCGCGCCCGGCGGCGAGCGCGCGCGCTCGGCCGCGCTGCAGGTAGACCTCGGTCTTGCCCGAGCCGGTGACGCCGTGCAGCAGCGCCGCGCCCTCCTGCTCGAGCTCGGCCAGCGCGGCGACCTGGTCGGGCCGCGAGCTCGGGCCGGCGCGCCGTTCAGGGCGCGCCGGGCAGCGCCGGGCGCCGCGGGCTGCTCGCGCGCGCTCGAGGGTGACGAGGCCGCGCGCGGCGAGGCGGCGCAGCGGTGTCGTGCGAGGCGCCGGCTGCGCGCGGCGGGCACGGGGCCGGCCTCGAGGCGCTCGAGCACCGCGGTCTGGGTGTCGGTCAGGCGGCCCTCGGGCGCTTGCGCGGTCCGCTCGGCGACGAGCGCCGTGCGCGGCTGCGCGCCGGCGGGCGGGGAGACGAGGCCGAAGGCGCGCGCGGGCGTCGAGCAGTACTCCTCGGCCATCCACAGCGCGAGCGAGACGAGGTCGGGCGGGATCGCCGGGTGCAGGACGCGCAGCGGGGCGGCGAGCTTCTCCTCGGGCACGTCGGTCTCGTCGGCCAGGCCGGTGACCACGGCGGCCACGGTGCGCCCGGCGAAGGGGACCTCGAGCCGCGTGCCGACGGCGACGGCTCGCCGCCACGCCGTCGATCCGGTAGTCGAACGGGCCCCGCAGCGCGCGGGCGGTCGTGAGCGGCTCGACCCGGGCGATCGCGGGCACGGGTCGAGGCTAGGCGGCACGACGGCGGCACGGTGTACCGTCGCGGCCGTGTCGACGTCCTCCCCGCCCCGCCGCCGCGAAGCGGTCACGCGCTCGGCCGAGGCGACCGCCGCGGGCCTGGCGCTCGTCCTGCTCGTGGTCGGCGTCATCGGCGTCTCGATCGCCGGCTCGAGCCTCGGCGCGTTCTTCGCCGGGATGATCGCCGGCCGGCATCGGGATCGAGCTCTACGCCCGCGCTGCTCGGCGACGTGGGCCGCGCGCGACGACACGCCGTGGGCGATCGGCAACGCGCTGATCGGCTCGCCCGCCGTGCTCGTGCCACGCGATCACCCGCCGCACGCGGCCTGCTCGCGCCCGAGCCGGGGCGCTGGCCGGCCTGCTCGTGCCCGTCGGGCTGGTCGTCCTCGATCTGGCGCTCGCGTCTGGTTGACTTCCCGCCCATGGACAACCTGAGCGAGGGCGAGACCGTCATCTACGAGGGCCATCCGTCGTGGCGCTCGATCCTGGCCTTCTACGTGAAGGGCCTGGGGATCGCGATCGTCGTCGGCCTGCTCGCGGCGCTGATCGCCGGCGGGCACCTTCACCGGTCACCCTCGCCGTCTTCGTCGTGCTCGCCGTGACCGTCGTCGTCGGCTTCGTCAAGCGCATGGCCACGACCTACCGGTCACGAGCAAGCGCCTGCACATCAAGCGCGGCCTGATCTCCCGCCGGGTGCAGGAGACCCGCCTCTACCGCGTGCAGAACGTCAACACCGAGCAGGGGCCGCTCGAGCGGATGCTCGGCATCGGCGCGGTCGACTTCGACACGGCCGGCACCGACGACTCGGACTTCACGTTCCGCGGGATCGTCGACCCCGAGGGCATCGCCCACAAGGTCGACCACGCCGCGCACGAGGCGCAGCTCGAGGAGCAGCGCCCCGCCGTCTGAGGCGGGAGCGCTAGCCACTCGCGGTCTGTGGGGCCTAGGAGACGCCGGCGGCGGACTGCAGGGCGTCGGCCTTGTCGGTCTTCTCCCAGGTGAAGTCCTCGTCCTCGCGGCCGAAGTGGCCGTAGGCGGCGGTCTTCTGGTAGATCGGCCGGTGCAGGTTCAGCGCCTCGCGGAAGGCGCCGGGGCGCAGGTCGAACGTCTCGTTGATGAGCGTCGAGGATCTTGCCCTGGCGACCGTCTCGGTCCCGAACGTCTCGACCATCACCGAGACGGGGTGCGCGACGCCGATCGCGTAGGCGACCTGGACCTCGCAGCGGTCGGCCAGGCCGGCGGCGACGACGTTCTTGGCCACCTAGCGGGCCGCGTAGGCGGCCGAGCGGTCGACCTTCGACGGGTCCTTGCCCGAGAAGGCGCCGCCGCCGTGGCGGGCCATGCCGCCGTAGGTGTCGACGATGATCTTGCGGCCGGTGAGGCCCGCGTCGCCGACCGGGCCGCCGATGACGAAGCGGCCGGTCGGGTTGACGAGGAAGTCCTTGCGGAGCTGCTCGGCGTCGTACATGTCCGCCGGGGAGGACCGGCTTGACGACGTGCTCCCAGAGGTCGTCGGCGATCCTGTCCTCGACGCCCTCGGCGTGCTGGGTGGAGATCAGGAGCTTCTCGATCGCCGCCGGCTTGCCGTCGACGTAGCGGACGGAGACCTGGGTCTTGCCGTCGGGGCGCAGGTAGTCGAGCGTGCCGTCCTTGCGGACCTCGGTGAGCGCTCGGCGAGCCGGTGGGCCAGCGAGATCGGCAGCGGCATGAGCTCGGCGCGTCTCGTTGGCGGCGTAGCCGAACATCATCCCCTGGTCGCCGGCGCCGGCGACGTCGAGCTCGTCCGAGCCGCCCTGGGCTCCGGTTCTCGTAGGCGGCGTCGACGCCCTGGGCGATGTCGGGCGACTGCTTGTCGATCGCGTTGATGACGGCGCAGGAGTCGGCCGAGAAGCCGAGGTCGGCGTCGATGTAGCCGATCTTGCGGATCGTCTCGCGGGCGATCGTCCTGGATGTCGACGTAGGTCGAGGTCGAGATCTCGCCGGAGACGACGACGAGGCCGGTGTTGACGAGCGTCTCGCAGGCCACGCGGCCGGTCGGGTCGTCCGTCATGACGGCGTCGAGGACGCCGTCCGAGATCTGGTCGGCGACCTTGTCGGGGTGGCCCTCGGTGACGGACTCGGACGTGAACAGGTATTCGTTGTCGTTGGTATCGGTCATCTGATGGAAAGCGTGATCTCCGCGGTGGACTTCCCCTCGCCCGACTCCGAGCGCGCACCGAGCGACACGATGCGCCGGAGGTCCGGCCGGATCGCGCGATAGCGCGGGTCCGGGGCCAGTCCGCTCGCTTCGACCAGGGCGAGGAGCCGGCCGAAGTCGAGAAAGCCTACCGCCGTACCGGATTTGTCCGGTTTCGCGCCCAGGGCCTTGTAGGCGGCCTCGTCGGAGAGCCGCCGGCCGCCCCGGCGGGCGGCGGCGATCGCGCCGAGGTCCGTGGCCACGGCGATGTGCCCGTCCCAGAGCGCGTAGTCGATCTCGAACCCGGTCGAGATCCGCACGCGGTAGACCGTCGTGCCCTGGATCGTGGTCTGGTCGAGCGTCGGGGCGGCGCCCTCCCCGCCGGCCAGCGGGCCGAGGAGCTGCACGAGCGGGGCCTGCAGGCGGGCGAGCGCCACCCGGGCGCGCGGCCTGGTCCGACGTCGAGCCGAGCAGCAGCACGGCGGGCGTGCCGCCGGCGCGCGGCAGCAGCGCCAGCGTCGTGGGCTTGCGCAGGAGCGGGACGAGGTCGCGGTCGACGTCGACCCGCGAGGCGGCGAGGACCGTCTCGATCGAGCGCAGCGGGGCGGCCAGCAGCCCGCGGCCGACGGCGGCGGCCTTGACGGTGCGGTCCAGGCCGGCGGCGGCCACGGCGGCGATCACGGGGGCCGGGACGTCGCCCGCGGCGCCGGCCTCGACGGTCGGCCCGCCGCTGTGGCCGCCGGCGCGGGCGACCTGCAGCCACAGCCGCGCCTGGTGGCCCTCGCCGCTCAGCGCGGCGCCGATCCCGCGCACGGTCCCGGTCAGGCCGAGCAGCGGCCCGACGCCGATGCCCTGCCCGCCGAGCACGCGCCGGACGCCGTCGGGCGTGGCGAAGAGGTCGGCCGCGCGGTCGGCGGGCGCGCCGTCCAGCGCCGTCGCGTAGGCCGGGCTGGCGGCCAGCGCGTGGCCGCCGGCCGCGTGGGCGTCGATCCCCGCGCGGACCGAGACGGCGTCGCCGGCCAGCAGCATCCCGCCGTCGAAGGCCGCGGCCTGGGCGCCATAGCGGTTGATCGCCACGCCGTGGCGCGCCTCGCGCGACGTGGGCGCGCCGAGGCGGGCGAGGAACTGCCGGGCGCCCTTCTCGTCGCGCACCGACAGGACGACGAGGGTGCCGGCCACCGCGCCCGGCTGGGGCAGGAGGGCGAGCGCGGCCTCGTCGCCGAGCCAGGGGCGGATGTCGCGGGTGTAGGAGACCCCGGTCGCGGCGCCGGGCTGCGCGGCGCTCGAGCCCGCGCTCGAGCCGCGCCGGGAGGTTCGTCAGCGACGGGAAGCGCCGCAGGACGGCGAGCGTCTGCTTCGTGGCGTCGCGGCCGGGATCGGTCGAGACGTGCACGAGCGCGAGCGCGTCGCGCGGGCACGAACGCGGCGGTCTTGGACGGCGGCCCGTCCGACCCGCCGCCGCAGCCGGCGAGCAGGAGGAGCGCCGTCGTCACGAAGGCGGCGAGGGCCATCCCGGCCCACCGCCGTCGGGGCGTCACCCCGGCTCCTCCTGGCCGAGCCCGCGGCGGCGCTCCTCGCCGCGATGGGCGCGCGTGCCGCGCTCGACGAAGTCGATGATCACCGGGATCGCCCTCGAGGCGGTAGCGCTCACGCAGGCGATTCTCGACGAAGTAGGCGTAGTCGCGCGTCAGCCGCTGGCGGGAGTTGACCTGGATCGAGAAGCGCGGTGGCCGCGTCCCGGTCTGGCTCATGAAGAGCATGTTCAGGCGCTTGCCCTGCTTGTTCGGCGGCTGCTTGCGCTCGACGACGTCGCTGAGGAAGCGGTTGAGCTCCGGCGTCGGGACGCGGTGGGCGCGCCGGTCGGCCAGGGAGATCGTCTCCTGCAGCAGGCGGTGGACGTTGCGCCCGGTCGCCGCGCTGGCCGTGAGCACGCGCGGGCGCAGGCGCAGCTTCGTGGCCACGCGGCCGCGCTCGTGCTTGAGCGTGTCGTCGTCGCCGCCCGAGAGGTCCCACTTGTTCAGGACGACGCGCCATCGCGCAGTCGGCGCCCATCGCGAGCTCGGCCACGCGCAGGTCCTGCGCCGTCACGCCCTCCTGGGCGTCGCAGACGATCAGCGCGACGTCGGCGCGCTCGGCCGCGCGCTGGGAGCGCAGCGCCGTGTAGTACTCGAGCGAGTCCCCGACCTTGGCCTGGCGGCGCAGCCCGGCGGTGTCGATGATGATCAGCGGGCGGCCGTCGACCTCGAGCGGCAGGTCGATCGCGTCGCGGGTCGTGCCGGCGACGTCGGAGACGATCACCCGCTCGGCGCCCATGAAGCGGTTGACCAGCGAGGACTTGCCGACGTTGGGGCGGCCGATCACGGCCAGGCGCACGCGTGCGCTCGTCCTCGGCGGCGACGGTCTCGGGGTCGGGCAGCGCGGTGACCAGCGCGTCGAGCAGGTCGCCCGTGCCGAGGCCCTGCGCGGCCGAGACGGCGATCGGGTCGCCGAGCCCGAGCGCGTGGAACTCGGCGGCCAGCGGAGATGTCGCGGACGGTGTCGACCTTGTTGGCGGCGACGAGGACCGGGGAGACCGGAGCGCCGCAGCAGGTCGGCCATCTCGCTGTCGCCGGGGCGCAGGCCGGCCTGGGCGTCGACGACGAGCACGGCGGCCTGGGCGTCGGCCACGGCGGCCTGGGCCTGGTCGCGGATCAGCCGGCCCATCTCCCCGGGGTCGGCGAGGTCGACGCCGCCCGTGTCGATCAGGTTGAACTCGCGTGCCGTTCCAGTCGGTGGCGATCTCGTTGCGGTCGCGGGTCACGCCCGGCGACTCGTGCACGACGGCCTCCCGGCTGCCCGAGAGCCGGTTCACCAGTGAGGACTTCCCCACGTTCGGATAGCCGACGACGGCAACCTTCACGCGGCGCGAGCATAGGAAGCAGAACTGACCGCTGAACAGGAGCTTCGCGGCGTTCACCTCCCGCACGGGCCGCCCGCGGCCGGCCAGGCCGAGGAGACGGTGGGCCGGCGACTCGGTCGCCCAGAAGCGATCGAAGACCCGGCTGCGGCTCAGCGCGCGCCGCGCGATCAGCGTCGAGCGCGTCGATCGACGGGCGGACCTCGTCGAGGCGCAGGCCGGCCTCGGCGGCCGTCGTGGCCAGGCCGTAGGGCGTCCAGTTGAAGGTCGAGCGCGAGTGGAAGGGCTCGAGCTGGGACACCGAGCCGGCGAAGACCCCGCCGGGCGCGAGGACGCGGGCGACGTCGGTCAGCAGCGGCGCCGGCCGGCGCACGTGCTCGAGCACCTGCTTGCAGAAGACGAGGTCGACCGAGCCGTCGCCGAGCGGGAGCGTCGCGCCGTCGAACTTGCGGAGGTCGCGTCGGTCGCGCGCCCGCTCGGCCGCCTCGACCGAGCCGGGGACGTCGAGGCCGATCCAGTCCACCCCGGGGTCGATCGAGCGGAAGAGGTCGACCGAGTCGCCCGCCCCGCAGCCGAGGTCGACCACGCGCCAGCCGGGCCGGCGCAGGCCGGGCAGCCAGCGCTCGGGCTGCCACTGGCCGGCGTGGTCGCCGGGCAGCGCGTCGCCCAGCACCTCCGTGAGGTCGCTTCCGGGGAGCTTCACAGGCCCGTGGCGAGCGCGGCGATCGCCTGCACGACCTCGTCGAAGCCCATGCCCGTGGTCTCGAGCACGAACGTGCCCGGCGCCGGGTCGAGCGTCGTGCGCCCGTGGCCGGAGTCGCGCTCGTCGCGGCGGCGCAGCTCGGCGAGCATCGCCTCGGGGTCGACGCCGAGCTCGCGCGGCGCGGCGCCGCGCGCGCTCCTCGGGCGAGGCCGTCAGGTAGATCTTGACCTCGGCGTCGGGCGCGACGACGGTGGAGATGTCGCGGCCCTCGGCCACCCAGTCGCCCTCGGCCACGAGCGCCTGCTGGCGGGCGACGAGCGCGGCCCGGACCTCGGGGTCGGCGGCGACCTTCGAGGCGTCCTCCCCGGCCTGCGGGGTGCGGATCGCCTCGGTCACGTCGCGCCCGTCGATCGTCACCCGGTCGCCGACGCTCGATCGCGATCTCGCGCGCCACGTCGGCCGGCGGCCGGTCCTGCTCGCGGGCGGCCAGGCCCACGCGCGGTACATCGCCCCGGTGTCGAGGTAGGTGAAGCCGAGCGTGTGCGGCGACGGCCTTGGCCACGCTGGACTTCCCCGCGCCGGCGGGCCCGTCGATCGCCACGACCATCAGCTCGGTCAGCGCATCCCAGGTCGCTCGGCGAAGCCCGGGTAGGAGACGCGCGTCGCCTCGGCCTCCTCGACCTCGACGCCCGACTCGCGAGGCCAGGCCGGCCACGGCGCCGAGCATCGCCATGCGGTGATCGCCGCGGGAGTGCAGCCGCCCGCCGTGCAGCGCGCCCGTGCCCTCGACGACGAACCCGTCGGGCGTGGCCTCGATCTGGGCGCCGAGCGCGCCGAGGCTCCTCGACGACGGCGGCGATCCGGTCGGTCTCCTTGACGCGCAGCTCCTCGGCGCCGCGGACGATCGTCGTCCCCTCGGCGAAGCAGCCGAGCAGCGCGACGAGCGGGAGCTCGTCGATGGCGAGGGGGACCTCGTCGGCGTCGACCTCGGTGCCGGCGAGCTCGGAGAAGCGCGACCTCGAGGTCGGAGACCGGCTCGAGCGAGGCCTCCGGTCGCCGGCGGGCTCGAGGTCGCCGTCGATCTGCGCGCCCATCGCGCTCGGCGATGCGCAGGAAGCCCGTCCGGGTCCAGTTCGTCCCGACGTTGCGCAGCACGGATCGAGCGAGCCGGGGACGAGCAGCGCGGCGGCGACGTGGAAGGCGGCCGAGGACGGGTCGGCGGGGACCGCGAGCTCGTCGAGCCCGAGCTCGTCGACGTCGGAGACGTGCACGGCGTCGCCGTCGCGGCGGACCGGGCACGCCGGCGGCGGCGAGGATCCGCTCGGTGTGGTCGCGCGTGGGCACGGGCTCGATCACCGTCTGGCCGCCGGGCGTGGCCAGGCCGGCGAACAGCAGCGCAGGACTTGACCTGGGCCGAGGCGACCGGCAGCTCGTACTCGATCGACTCGAGCGCCGGCGCCGTGCCACGGTGAAGGGCGGGAAGCGGCCGTCGCGTGGCGTCGATCCTCGCCCCCATGAGCTCGAGCGGCTCGGCGATCCGGTCGACCGGGCGGCGGCGGATCGACTCGTCGCCGTCGAAGCGCCACAGCGTGCCCGGGAGCTGGGCCAGCCACCCGGGCAGCAGCCGCATCAGCGTCCCGCAGTTGCCGACGTCGATCCCGAGCGTCGGCTCGACGGGGTAGCGCAGGCCCGACGCCGCGGATCCGCACGCCCTCGTCGCGGTCCTCGACGATCGCCCCGAGCGAGCGGATCGCGGCCAGCGTCGAGCGCGTGTCGGCGGCGTCGAGGTAGTTGTCGACGCGGACCGGCTCGGTGGCCATCGCGCCGATGATCGCCGCGCGGTGGGAGATCGACTTGTCGGCCGGCGGCTCGAGGGTCCCCGCGCAGCGGGCCCGAGGGCGGGTAGAAGAGGTTCATGCCCGCGCCACCGTGAAGCCCTGCGCGGCCACGAGCTCCTCGGCCCGCGTCGCCTCCTCGTCCCCGGCGATCCACAGGGCGACGCGAGCCCGTGCGGTTGTCGGCGGCGGGATAGAGGGCCATGTCGGTGATGTTGACGCCCGCGCGGCCGAGCTCCAGGGCCAGCCGGGCCACGACGCCGGGCTGGTTGGGCACCGACGCGCGCAGCTCGTGCACCGGGCCGCCGGCCAGGCCCGACTCGAGCAGGCGGCGGCGATCCTCGGCGGCGGCGTCGTTCCAGGCGGCGATCGCCTCGCCGTCGCGGTCGGCCAGCGCGTCGCGGACTTCGCGCAGGCGGCCGATCGCCTCGTCGACGCGTTCGACGAGCGCATCGGCGTTGGACAGGTAGATGTCCCGCCAGATCCCCGTGTTGGCCCCGGCCACGCGGGCGGCGTCGCGGAACGACGGGCCGGTGGCGGGGATCCGCTCGTCCTCGCGGGCCAGCGTGCCGGCCGCCTGGGTGACGAGCACGTTGGCGAGCACGTGCGGGAGGTGCGAGACGGCGGCCAGGAGCTGGTCGTGGCGGTCGGCGTCGATCGCGTAGGGCCGCGCGCCCAGCGCGGTGAGCAGGCGGTGGACGCGCTCGTAGAAGACCCCGCCCGTGCGGTCGGTCGGCGTCAGGTACCAGGTCGCGCCCTCGAACAGGCCGGCGCGGGCGTGCCCGACGCCGGCGGTCTCGGCGCCGGCCAGCGGGTGGCCGCCGACGAAGCGCGAGTCGCCGGCGTGGGCGGCGACGACGGCCTGCTTGGTCGAGCCGACGTCGGTGACGGCCGTCTCCTCCCCGGCGGCGGCCAGCGCGGCGCCGATCGCCTCGGGCAGCGCGCCGACCGGGGCGGCGACGACGACCACGTCGGCGCCCGCCACGGCCGCGGCGACGGTGGGCGCGCTCGTCGTGATCGCCCCGAGCGCGACGGCCCGCTCGAGCACGCCGGGATCGGGGTCCCAGCCGACGACCTCGGCCTCGGCGCGCTCGCGCGCGGCGAGGCCGACGGAGCCGCCGATGAGACCGACGCCGAGCACCGCGAGCCGCATGGGCGGCAATTTACGTGGGCGGCCCGGCGTCGATGCGCGCGGCGCGCTCCTGGAGCGGTCCGCGATTCCACGACAGCCGCTCGACCCACCAGGTCAGACCGGCCTCGGCGTAGGGCGCGAGGATCGGGACGCCCGGCTCGGACGGCCCCTCGGTCGCGACGTCGAAGGAGGCGTCGTCCTCGCGGTGCTCGCGCACGTAGGCGACGATCTCCGCGAGTCGCTCGGGTCGCATGACGCCGCCCTCGGGCGTCTCGTCGTCGAGCGGGAAGACCCCGTCCCAGCGGGCGGCGCGGCGCATCGGGCGCTTGGCCGGCCAGCGGCCGGCGATCCACACCGGGATCCGCGGGCGCTGCACGGGCGTGGGCAGGAAGGTGGTCTCCTCGACGGTGTAGTGCTCGCCGTGGTGGGCGAAGGGCTCGCCGCTCCACAGCCCGGCGAGGATGTCCAGCGACTCGTCGAGCATGTCGGCCCGGGTGCGGGCGTCGCCCTCGTCGCCGAACGGGACGAACTCGTGCTCGGCCTTCGAGCCCAGGCCGGCGCCGAAGATGAAGCGCCCGCCGCAGAGCTGGTCGAGGGTCGCCGTCTCGCGGGCGACCTTGGCCGGGCGCCGGCGCGAGAGCGGCGTGACCATCACGCCGAGCTTGATCGTGTTCGTGGCCACGGCGACCGCGGCCAGCGCGACCCACGGGTCGACCGCCGGCCAGCCGGTGTCGCGGTACTGCAGGTGGTCCCAGAGGAAGAAGCCGTCCCAGCCCGCCTGCTCGGCGCGACATGCCATTTCGACGAGCACGCCGACGTCACCGGTGGCCTCGGCGTTGGGGACGCCGACGGCACACCGGACCTCTTCCCCGACAGCCACCTAGACGGCGACCGTCGAGACCGACTTGCCCGCGATCTGCGCGGCCTGCTCGATCTTCGCGGCGAAGGCCGGGAAGTCGCCGGCCCACAGCTGCTGCGGGCCGTCGCAGATGGCCTCCTCCGGGTTCGGGTGGACCTCGACGATGATCCCGTCGGCGCCCGCCGCGGCGGCGGCCAGCGAGAGGGGCTCGACGAGGTCGCGCCGCCCGGCGGCGTGGCTCGGGTCGACGATCACCGGCAGGTGGGTGAGCTGCTTGAGCACCGGCACGGCGGTGATGTCGAGCGTGAAGCGGTAGGCCGTCTCGAAGGTCCGGATCCCGCGCTCGCAGAGCATGACCGCCTCGTTGCCCTCCTTGAGGACGTACTCGGAGGCCATCAGCAGCTCGTCGAGCGTCGCCGACAGGCCGCGCTTGAGCAGCACGGGGATCCCGGTGCGGCCGGCCTCGGAGAGCAGCGTGTAGTTCTGCATGTTGCGCGCGCCGATCTGGAGCACGTCGGCGACCTCGCAGACCGCCTCGACGTCGCGGACGTCCATGAGCTCGGTGACGATCGGCAGCCCGGTCTCGGCCTTGGCCTCGGCCAGCAGGCGCAGGCCCTCCTGGCCCAGTCCGGCGAAGGCGTAGGGCGAGGTGCGCGGCTTGTAGGCGCCGCCGCGGAAGAGCGTGGCGCCGCCGTCCTTCATCGCCCGCGCGCCGGTGAGGATCTGGTCGCGCGACTCGACGGTGCACGGCCCGGCGATCAGGCCGAAGTGCGCGCCGCCGATCTTGCGCCCGCCGATGTCGAGGACGGTTCGCTCGCCGTGCTTGATCTCGTCGGAGGCGAGCTTGTAGGGGCGGGTGATGGGGACGACGCGATCGACCCCGGGAGCCATCTCGAGCTCGAGGCGCTGCACGTGCTCGCGGTCGCCGATGGCGCCGATCACGGTGACCTCGTCACCCGAGGAGACGTGGGCCCGCGCCCCGACCTCCTTGACCCGCGCGACGACGGACTGGACGTCCTCTTCCGTCGCGTCGGCTTTCATCACGATCATCATGGGTTCACTGGTTCCTTTCGGGCACTACGAAGAGTACGGAGCGGACGAGCCGCAGGGTGTGACTTCGAAGGCGCCCGGCCGCGCCGTGTGCGGGCCAGTGAAAGAGCCGGACGCCTAGCTAAATCGCCAGGCGAACGTGGACGGGCGGAAGCCGAACGCATAGGCGTAGCTGTGGCGACCACCGGTCATCGGGGTGATTGATAGCACACCGACCCGCGCGCGGCTAGCTTCTGAGCGATGCCCGACACCTCGAGCCTCCTCGTCTTCATGCTCGCGTGCACGGCGCTGATCGTCGTGCCCGGGCCGTCGGTCGTCTACATCGTCGCCCGCACCCTCGAGCAGGGGCGCCGCGCGGGCCTGCTGTCGGCCCTCGGGGTCGGGGCCGGCGGCCTCGTGCACGTGACCGCCGCGGTGGTCGGGCTCTCGGCCCTGATCGCCGCCTCGGCCGAGCTGTTCACCGTCGTCAAGCTCGCCGGCGCCGCCTACCTGATCGTCATGGGCATCCGCGCCCTGCTGCGCTCGGGCGACGTCGCCGACGAGGCGGAGGCCGAGAAGGACCTCGCGCCGGCCAGCCCGCGACGGGTCTTCGCCCAGGGGATGCTCGTCAACACGCTCAACCCGAAGACGGCGATCTTCTTCGTCGCCTTCCTCCCCCAGTTCGCCGACCCCTCCGCCGGCCCGCTGGCGCCGCAGATGGCGGTGCTCGGGCTCATCTTCGTCGCGATCGCGCTGGTCAGCGACTCGACGTGGGCGTTCGTGACCGGCGCGGCCGCCGGCCGGCTGCGCACGCCACGCGCCCAGCGCTGGACCGCGCGTACCACCGGCGGCGTGTTCGTCGTGCTCGGCGCCGTCGCCGCGACGGCGCGGCGCGCGGTCTAGCTGAGCCTCAGCGCAGCTCGCCGAGGCCGGCGAGCAGGCGGGCGTTCTCGCCCGGGGTGCCGATCGTCACGCGCAGCGCGCCGGGGCGCCCGAGCGACGTGCCGGCGCGCACGAGCACGCCGCGCTCGCGCAGGCCGCCGACGACCCGCTGCTCGACGTCGGCGGGCTCCTCGCCCTCGCGCGCCACGAGGTCGAACCAGACGAAGTTGGCCTGCGAGTCGGCCGGCGCGATCCCGAGCGCGCGCAGGCCCTCCTCGACGTCGAGGCGCTCGGCGATCGTCGTCGTCACGCGCTCCTCGACGGCGTCCTGGTGCTTGAGCGCCTCGATCGCCGCCGCCTGGGCCACGGCGTTGCAGAAGAACGGCTGGCGGACCTGGTCGACCGCGGTGCGGAACTCCTCGGAGCCGCACAGCCCGAAGCCGACGCGCAGCCCGCACAGCCCGTAGACCTTCGAGAACGTGCGCAGCAGGACGAGGTTCGGGTGGCGGCGCAGGAGCTCGAGCGACGCGTCGGGGTCGTCGAGCACCGAGAACTCGCAGTAGGCCTCGTCGAGGATCACCGCGACGTGGCGCGGGACGCGGTCGAGGAAGGCGCCGATCTCCTCGAGCGGCAGCGACGTCGAGGTCGGGTTGTTCGGGTTGCAGACGATCAGCAGCCGCGTGGCCGCGGTGATCTCCGCGGCCATCGCGTCGAGGTCGTGGCGGTGGTCGGCGTCGAGCGGCACCTCGATCGCCCGCGCGCCCGAGGCGGCGGCCAGGTGCGGGTAGACCGAGAACGACGGCCAGGCGTAGATGACCTCGGAGCCGGGCTCGAGCAGCGCCTCGCCGGCGGCCAGGAGCACGTCGCAGCTGCCGTTGCCGATCGCGATGCGGCTCGCCGGCACGCCGTAGCGGTCCGAGAGCGCGGCCCGCAGGGCGCCGTTGCTCGGGTCGGGATAGCGGTTGATCCCCTGCAAAGCGCGCGTGGCCGCCTCGAGCACGGCGGGCACGGGACCGAACGGCGCCTCGTTGGATGCCAACAGCGCCACGTCGGGACCAAGTGAGTAACCGGCCGCAGCTGGATAGACCGGGATACGACGGATTCGCTCGGCGAACTCGAGAGCCATGAGGTGGCGACCATCGTAGAGACGCAGGACGAGATCGAGACCGCACGCGAGCGGTCGCGACGACGGCGACAGGAAGACCAACGGCGGCGGCAACGCCGTCGTCTGCTGTTGCTGGCCGCCGGCGTCGGCGGATCGCTGGCCTTCATCGTCGGCGCGGTGGTCGCCGGCGCGGGCGGCGGCAGCGACCAGCCGGCCGGCGCCGAGGCCAAGGCCGTCAAGGTTCCCGCGCTGCCCGGCGGCGGCCACAAGATCCTGCCCGGACGGCGCGTCGTGGCCTTCTACGGGACCGTCAACTCGCCGGTCCTCGGCACGCTCGGCCGCGGCACGCCGGCCCAGGCGGCGGCGCGGCTGAAGAAGGTCTCGCGCGCCTACGCCGGCGCCGGGCGGCCGAAGGTGCTCCCGGCCTTCGAGGTGATCTCGACCGTCGCGTCGTCGGCCCCGGGCGACGGGGCGCTCTACCGCGATCGCAAGCCGCTGGCCCAGATCGAGCGCTACCACCGCGCGATCCGCAAGGCGGGCGGGATCCTCATCATCGACATCCAGCCCGGCCGCTCGGACTTCTTCACCGAGGTCCAGCGCTACAAGAAGCTGCTGCAGGAGCCCGACGTCTCGCTCGCGCTCGACCCCGAGTGGAAGATGGACCCGGGCCAGATCCCCGGCCAGGCGATCGGCCACACCGACGCGCGCTCGATCAACGCGGTCTCGGCCTGGCTGTCACAGCTCGTGACGGCCAACCACCTGCCCCAGAAGCTGCTCGTCGTCCACCAGTTCACCGACGGGATGATCACCAACCGCCAGCGGCTCAAGCGGCGCCCCAACCTGGCGATGGCGATCCACGTCGACGGGTTCGGCGACCCGGCCAACAAGCGCCAGAAGTACCGCCAGCTCGCGCCGCGGCGGACGTTCTACCCCGGCTTCAAGCTCTTCTACAAGCAGGACATCAACCGCCTGACCCCGCGGCAGGTCCTGCGCCTGCGGCCCGCGCCGCTGCTCGTCACCTACCAGTAGCCGCGCGGGCTACTGCGCCGACGTGAGGTCGGCCCGGAGCTTCTGGGCCTCGCCGAGGTAGACGTGCTGGGGCTCGTGGTCGTCGTCGGCGTGGTAGTGCATCAGCGTGCGCACGACGCGCTCCATCGAGCCCGGCACGGCGATCTCCTTGGCGCAGAGCAGCGGCACGCCGCCGAAGCCGAGGCGGCGGGCGGCGACGGCGGGGAACTCGGCGTCGAGGTCGGGCGTGAGCGTGAAGATCGCGCTGACGATGTCGCCGGGCTCAGGCCGTTGCGGGTGAGGATCTCGCGGACGAGCTCGTCGGTCGCGGCCAGGATCGAGTCCCGGTCGTTGGCGGCGACGGTGTTGGCTCCGCGAAGGGCGTGGAGGCGCACGGCGCGGGAGTGTGCCACGCCGTGCGCCGGGCGCCTCAGTGCTTCTTCTTCTTCCTGTGCGGCTTCTTGATCGAGACGGTCAGCGGCGTCGAGGCGTCGCCGGCGCGCTCGTCGTCGCCCGTCCACTGAGCCACGAAGGAGCGGGTGCCGGTCACCTTCCACGCCGTGGAGAAGCGGCCGCTGGCCGCGACCTGCACGGTCTGGGTCTTCCAGGCGCCGCTCTTGGCGTTGAGCATCGAGACGGCCACGCGCTCGGCGCCCTCGGGCGGCGAGAGCTTGCCGCTGACGGTGATCGTGGCCGCCTTGCTCAGCGTCTTCTTCTTGGTCGCCAGGGTCAGCTTGGACGCCGTGCCGGCCCGGCCGCCCGAGTTCGTCGCGAGCAGCTGGCTGCCGCCGGCGTTGACGTAGCCCGACTTCGGCCCGGTCGCGAGCATCTGCCCGAAGGCGACCTCCTGGTTGGTCAACAGCTCCGGTGCCCAGGACAGGCCGCCGTCGTCGGTGCGCATGATCAGCGGGCCGGTGAAGGGCCCGAACTGCAGCGAGACGAAGCCCGTCTTCTTGCCCGAGAACGCGAGCTCGACGACGCGGCCGGGGCCGAAGCTCCGCACGCGCGCCCACGTCTTGCCGTTGGTCTGGCGGTAGACGCGGCCGAGGCCGGTCATGACCCACCCGTGCTTCTTGTCGGTGAAGTCGAGGCGGGCCAGGGCTGTCTCCGCGAGCGATCTTCGGAAGCTTGACCGCGCTCCAGGTGCGCCCGTTGTTCGTGGTCCGCGCCGCGCTGTGCGACCCGTAGACGTAGAGCAGCTTGGGCGCGCGGTCGTACGTCGGCGCAGCGACTTGCCCTTGATCGCCTTGCTCGCGACCTGGCCGAAGGCCTCGCCCCCGTCGGTGGAGCGGCGCACGCCCGTGGGGCCGACGAGCAGGACGATGTCGGCGGTCGGCGCGATCACGCCTCGCGGCTTGACCGGGGCGCCGATGTCGAGCAGTGACCAGCTCGACCCCGAGTTCTCGGTGCGGAACAGCCCGCCGGTGACGTCGAGCGCGAAGCCGCGGGCGGCCGAGGGGAACGACACGTCGGCGAGGTCCTCCGCGGTCGAGACGCCGATGTCGGTCCAGGTGGTGCCGGCGTTGGTGGTCCGCGCGAGCGAGCCTTCGTTGCCGATCGCGAACGCCGAGCCGGGAACGCCGGCCCGCAGGGGCGAAGTAGGACGTCGGCAGCCCGCCGCCGACGCCGGAGAAGGTGTCCCCCGCGTCGCTGGAGAGCACGGTCGTGCCCTGCGGAGCCGACCGCGACGGCGTGCGACGCCCGAGGCGAAGCCGGCGGCGAAGACCGCGCTGGCTGGCGGGCGAGACGGCGGCGACGGTGGCCCCGCCGTCGAGCGTGCGGATCAGCTCGCCGCCGCCGGCCGTCGTGAAGAGGCAGGTGCTCGGGACCCGTGCAGGCGATCGACCGCAGGCTCTTGGGGCTGCCGGAGACCTTGATCTGGCGCGGCGTCCAGGTGGCGCCGCCGTCGGCGGTGCGCAGCAGCGCGCCGTTGTCCCCGACCGCGTAGCCGACGGTGGACGAGACGAAGCGCGCGCTGGTCAGGCCGCCGGTCGCCGTGGCCACGAGGGTCCACGAGCCGCCGCCGTCGAGCGTGCGGTAGACGAAGCCCTGCTGGTCGTCGCCCGAGCGCGCCGTGGCGATGCCGACGGTGTCCGAGACGAACGAGACGTCGGTCGCGCCGGCCGATCGCCGAACGCCGGTCGCCGCCGTGCCGGGGATCGCCGTGCGGCGCTGGAAGCTCGCGCCGCCGTCGGGCGTGCGCAGCACGGTGCCGTCCGCGAGCAGGAGGAAGCCCGTCGGGCTCGAGGGGAACGCGAAGCCCCTGGATCGCCGTGCTGCAGCGCCGCTCGCTGGCCGAGAAGGGCAGGCGGCGGAACGTGGCGCCGCCGTCGTCCGAGCGTCGCACCGAGCAGCCGCCGCCGACCACGACGCCGCTTGCCGCCGATCGTCTGGACCAGATCGAGATCGGCCGTCGTGCCGGTCGACAGGCCCGACCAGGTCGCGCCGCCGTCACCGGTCTTCAGCAGCGTGCCGAAGTCGCCGACGGCGTAGCCGGGGCCGCCGGACGCGAAGGCGAGGCCGTGCAGATCGTTGCCCTGCGGCCGCGGACTGCCCCACGTCCAGCCGGAATGACCGACCGAGACGGCGGCCGAGGCGACGGCGGTGGAGAGCAGGAGCGCGAGCAGGCTCCCGACGAGGACGGCGAGGGTGCGATGAGTGCGGACCATGGCGGCTTAACCGAGAACCGGTGGCAAAGGTTTCGCACTTTCTAAAGACCCGCTCAGGAACGGATCGCGCGGCGCAGCGCGGTGAGCTGCCCGTCCGACAGGCGGCGGTGGGCGCCCGGGCGCAGGTCGCCGAGGCGCAGCGGGCCGAAGGCGACGCGGCGCAGCTCGCGCACCGGATGGCCCACGGCCTCGCACATCCGGCGCACCTGCCGCTTGCGACCCTCGCGCAGGACGAGCTCGAGCCCGTCCTTGCCCCGCGCGCGGGCCTCGGCCGGGGCCGAGCGGCCGTCCTCGAGCTCGACTCCCTCGCGCAGCCGGCGCAGCGCGCCCTCCCCCACCGGGCCGCGATCGACCTTGGCCAGGTAGGTCTTCGGCACCTCGAAGCGCGGGTGGGTCAGCGCGTGCGCGAGATCGCCGTCGTTGGTCAGGAGGATCAGCCCGCTCGTGTCGGCGTCGAGGCGGCCGACCGGGTAGAGCCGGCGGTGCTCGGGCACGAGCTCGACGACGGTCGGGCGCCCGTGCGTGTCCTTGGCCGTGGAGACGACGCCGAGCGGCTTGTGGACGGCGTAGACGACCGTCGTCTCGGGGCGCACGCGCTCGCCGTCGACCGCCACGTCGGCGCCCTCGGCGACGTCGCGGGCGGGGTCGTCGACGATCTCGCCGGCCACCGTGACGCGGCCGGCGCGGATCACGTCCTCGGCCTTTCGGCGCGAGGCGACACCGGCGTGGGCCAGGAAGCGGGAGAGGCGCATGGCACCATGATCGCGTGGACCTGCAGCTTCTCGACACGACCCTGGCCGATCTCGGCCAGCCGACCTTCCGCGCCAAGCAGGTCTGGGAGTGGACGGCGCGCGGCGCGCAGGGCTACGAGGAGATGACCAATCTGCCCGGCCGCGCTGCGCTCCGAGCTCGCCGCCCGGGTCCCGCTCTCCAGTCTCGACACTGGTCGAGCAGGCCGAGGCCTCCGACGGCACGGTCAAGGCGCTGTTCACCACCGCACGACGGCCGTCCCGTCGAGGCCGTGCTCATGCGCTACCGCGACGGCCGGCGCTCGCTGTGCCTGTCCTCGCAGTCGGGCTGCCCGCTGACCTGCACCTTCTGCGCCACGGGCCAGATGAAGTTCGGGCGCAATTTGACCGCCTCGGAGATCCTCGACCAGGCGCTGTTCTTCCGCCGCATCGAGAAGGTCGACCACGCCGTGTTCATGGGCATGGGCGAGCCGATGATGAACCTCGACGCGGTGATCGAGGCGTGCCGGCGCCTGCCGGACGTCGGGATCACCAACCGCCGCACGGGGATCTCCACCGTCGGCTGGGTCCCGGGCATCGACCAGCTGGCCGCAGACGCCGATGCCGATGCGCCTCGCGCTCTCCCTCCACGCCCCGGAGGACGCGCTGCGCTCGAAGATCATGGAGATCAACGACCGCTACCCGATCGCGGACGTGCTCGCCGCCTGCGAGCGCTTCTACGAGGCCAAGCACCGCAAGATCTTCATCGAGTACGTGATGCTGCGCGGGCGTCAACGACGGCTACGGCCAGGCCGTCCAGCTCGCCGACCTGCTCGATCCCCGCGCACTACAAGGTCAACCTGATCCCCTACAACCCGACCGACACGCCGTACGACGGGTCGGAGCGCGGGGCGATCGACGCCTTCCGCGACGCGCTCGATCGACCGCGGGCTCGACGCCACCGTCCGCCTGACGCGCGGCCGGGACATCGCCGCCGCCTGCGGCCAGCTCGCCGCCGCCGAGCATGGTTGATCACGGACCCTGGTGTGCCCGGTGGCGGACGGGACCGAGCTGGTCGTGGCCGGCGTCCGAAGCCCATGCCGGTCGGCATGGGCGAGGAACGACAGTCGCGATCCAGCGACGGTATCCGTGCGTCATCCGGGTGCGCGAGGGTTCGGGATCAACCATGCCCACCACATAGGGCCATGGCGCTGGTCTCCGTCCTCGACGGCGCGACCTTCGCCGTCTCCGGGCCGGCCGGCGACATCGACCCGGCGCCGTCGAACACGCCGCAGGGCCTGTTCTTCGCCGACACGCGGGTGCTCTCGACCTGGCGGCTGACCGTCGACGACGCCGAGCTCGTGCCGCTCGCGCTCGAGACGCCCGATCACTTCGCCGCGACCTGGATCCTGGCGCCCCTGGCGCGGACGGTGCACGAGAACGCGCACCTGACCGTCATCCGTCGCCGGCTCGTCACCGGGTCGGGCATGTCCGAGGAGCTCGAGGTGTTCTCCCACGGCGCCGAGCGCCGCGCGGTGCGCCTCGAGCTGAGCCTCGCGGCCGACTTCGCCGACCTGTTCGAGCTCAAGGCCGCGGCGCCGCGGGAACGGGCGGTGGAGCGCCAAGGCCTCGGCTTCCGCTACGCCGGCCCGGATGCGGTCCGGACGCTCGACGTGTGGGCGGCGCCGACGCCCGACGCGGGCGACGACGGCTCTGGTCTGGACGCTCGAGCTCGAGCCCGGGCGAGGCGTGGACGGCGCGCATCGCCCTGACCGCCGCCGTCGAGGGAGAGGGCGTGCGCGGGCCGCGCCGCCCGCTGCCGACCGCGCCCGTCGACGAGGCACGGGAGGAGATCGCCGCCGAGCTCGAGGACCTGGGTCGCCCGGGCGCCGGCGCTCGACACCGACTGGGCGCCGCTCGCGACCGCCTACGACCGCTCGCTGCGCGACCTCGCCGCGCTGCGCTGGTTCCCCGACGCCGGCTCGGAGGCGGCGCTGCCCGCCGCCGGCCTGCCGTGGTTCATGACGCTGTTCGGCCGCGACTCGGTGATCGCGAGCCTCCAGGCGCTGCCCTTCCTGCCCGAGCTCGCGCGACGACCCTGCGCGCGCTGGCGCGACACCAGGGCACGCGCGACGACCCGCGCCGCGACGAGGAGCCCGGGAAGATCCTCCACGAGCTGCGCGCAGGCGAGCTGTCGATGACCGGCGAGCTGCCGTTCGCGCCCTACTACGGCACGGTCGACGCGACGCCGCTGTGGCTCGTGCTGCTCGACGAGTACGAGCGCTGGACCGGCGACCGGGCGCTCGTGGCCGAGCTCGAGCCCGTCGCCCGTCGCGCGCTGGACTGGATCGACGGGGCGAGCGCCGCCGACGGCTTCCTGCGCTACGAGGCCCGGGCCGAGCACGGCCTGGTCAACCTCGGCTGGAAGGACTCGCCCGACTCGATGCTCTTCGCCGACGGGCGCCGCGCCGAGGGCCCGATCGCGCTGATCGAGGCCCAGGGCTACGCGATCGACGCGCGCCGGCGGGCGGCGCGGCTGGCCGAGCTCGTCTGGGACGACCCGGATCTGGCGGCGCGGGAGCGCGCGGCGGCCGACGCGCTGGCCGACGCGACCCACGAGGCGTTCTGGCTGCCCGAGCGGGAGTTCCTCGCGCTCGCGCTCGACGGCGCCGGCGCGCCGGTCGACAGCGTCACCTCGAACGCCGGGCACCTGCTGTGGTCGGGCGCGGCGACCGACGAGGCGGCCGCCGGGGTGGCCCGCCACGCGGTCGGCGACGGCCTGTTCTCCGGCTGGGGCGTGCGCACGATGGCCGCGACCGAGGCCGGCTACAACCCGCTCTCCTACCACGACGGGACCGTGTGGCCGCACGACTCGGCGATCGTCGCCGCCGGCCTGGCCCGCGCGGGCTATCCGCGACGAGGCCAACGCGATCGCCGTCGCCCTGCTCGAGGCCGCCGGCCACTTCGCCGGCCGCCTGCCCGAGGTCTTCGCCGGCTACCCCCGCGCGCTGGCCCGCGCCCCGGTCGAGTACCCGACGGCCTCCTCCCCCCAGGCCTGGGCGGCGGGCACGCCGCTGCTGCTGATCCGGGTGCTGCTCGGGCTCGAGCCCGACGGATCGACCGACCCGCTGCTGCCCGAGCCGATCGGGCGGCTGGCGCTGGCCGAGCGCTAGTCGGCCGCCGGGCCGCCGAGCCGCTGCTCGCCCGCGCGCAGCAGGCGGTCGCGCAGCTCGCCCTCGACCTCGGGCGACGGATCCCACTCGTGGACGTCGGGCAGCGCGTCGCGCGACTCGAGCCCGAACAGGCGCAGGAAGAGGTCGGAGGGGCGGTAGAGCACGGCGCCGAAGCGCGAGCGGCCCGACTCCTCGATCAGGCCGCGCTCGACGAGCGCGGCGGTCGCCGACTCGGCGTTGACCCCGCGGATGCGGGCGATCTCGGGCCGTGAGACCGGGGCGAGGTAGGCCACGACGGCGAGCGTCTCGGCCTGGGCCGGCGTCAGCGGCGGGGTGCGCGGATGGGCGAGCAGGCGCCGGGCGGCGGGCTCGGCCTCGGGCCGCGTCGAGAGGATCCAGCCGCCGCCGAGCTCGCGCAGCACGAGGCCGCGGCCGGCGCCCTCGTAGCCCTCGGCCAGCGCGGCGAGCGCCTCCTCGACCTCGAACTCCCGCGTCTCGGCGGCCTGGGCGAGCTCGGCCACGGTCACGGGCTCGCTGGAGACGAACAGCAGCGCCTCGAGCGTGCCGGCCAGCCCGAGCTCGCTCATGCCGCCTCCTCGCCGGCGGCGGCGCGGCCGCTGCCCGCGGCCACGGTGATCGGCGCGAAGGGCTCGGCCTGGGTCCAGTCGGCCTCGCCGCGCTTGTAGAGCTCGAGCAGCGCGAACAGGGTGACGGCGACCGTCATGCGGTCGGCCTCCCCCACCGCCTCGTCGAACGAGAACGTCCCGCGGCGCAGCAGCCCGCGCAGATGCGCGAGCCGGTCGGCCACCGAGATCTTGGGATCGGCGAGGTGGCGCAGGTCGATCGGCGCCGGCGTGCGCAGCAGGCCGCCGAGCGCGCGGCCGAGCACGGCCGGGTCGTAGACGCCGGTCGGCGCCTCCTCCAGGCGCGCCTGGCGCAGGTGGCGCGGCGGCGGCGCGGAGCGGAAGACGTAGCCCGACTGGGCCTGCAGGCGCGCCGACAGCCAGCCCGCGGCGCCGCGGTAGCGGTGGGACTCGAGCAGCCGGGCGAGCAGCTCCTCGGCCGCCTCGGTCGGCTCGAGGCCGGCGAGCTCCTCGTCGATCTCCTCGCCGGGGAGCATGAGCCGGGACTTCAGCTCGAGCAGCGCCGCGATCAGCACGAGGAACTCCGTGGCGACCTCGAGGTCGAGCTCGCCCCGCAGCTCGAGGTGGTCGAGGTAGGAGACGATCACGTCGGCCAGCTCGACCTCGAGCAGGTCGACCTCGTCGCGCAGGACGAGCGTCAGCAGCAGGTCGAAGGGCCCGGTGAAGACGTCGAGGTCGAGATCGAGATCGGCGGCCAGCATCGGCGCCGAAGAACGCTAGCGACGGCCTAGGACGACGGGCCGACGCCCATCGCGCGCCGGACGTCGACCAGCGTGTCCGAGGCGATCGCCCGGGCGCGCCCGGCGCCGGCGCCGAGCACCCGCTCGAGCTCGCCGGGATCGGCCCGCAGGTCGGTGTAGCGCTCGCGCACCGGCGCGAGGAACTCGACGAGCTCCTCGGCCACGGCGCCCTTGAAGTCGCCGTAGCGCGAGTCGGCGAAGTCGGCCTCGACGCTCGCCGGGTCGACGCCGCGGATCACCGCGAGCACGTCGATCAGGTTGGTGATCCCGGGCTTGTCGGGCGCCCGGCGCACCTCGGAGCCGGAGTCGGTGACCGCGGACTTGACCTTCTTGGTGATCGTCTTGGGGTCGTCGAGCACGAGGATCGTCCCCTGCGGGGTGCCGCCCGTGGTCGACATCTTGTTCGCCGGCTCCTGGAAGTCCATGATCCGCGCGCCGACCGTCGGGATGCGGTGCTCGGGCACGACGAACGTCTCGCCGAAGCGGTTGTTGAAGCGCCGCGCGACGTCGCGCATCAGCTCGAGGTGCTCGCGCTGGTCCTCGCCCACCGGCACCTCGTCGGCGCGGTAGGCGAGCACGTCGGCGGCCTGGAGCACCGGGTAGAAGAGCAGCGCCGCCGAGGACAGCTCACGCTGGGAGCGCGACTTCGAGCGGAACTGGTGCATGCGGTCGAGCTCGCCGACCGCCGTGACCGCGGAGAGCAGCCAGGTCAGCTCCGTGTGCTCGGGGACGTCGCCCTGGCGGAAGAGGATGCAGCGATCGGGATCGAGCCCGGCGGCGAGATAGAGCGCGAGCAGGTCGTGCACGGAATCGCGCAGGGCCGCCGGCTCGTAGGGCTGGCTGATCGCGTGGAGGTCTACGATGCAGAAGATCGCCTCGCCACGATCCTGGACTTCGACGAACTGGCGGATCGCCCCGAGAAAGTTGCCGAGATGCTTTCGACCCGTCGGTTGGATGCCCGAGAAGATGCGCATGGCCGGCCGAGAGTAGCCGCGTCGCTCGCGATCGCACTCGTCGCCCTCGCCGCCTCCGCGGTCCCCGCCCGGGCCGCCTACGCCCCCAAGCTCAAGGTCTCGGTCACGCCCAACGCCGTCGGCGTCCCGGCCACGTTCAGCTCGACCGTCACGCAGGCGGCCAGCGAGACGCCCTCCAAGAAGGTCGTCGTGCAGCTGCCGCCGGAGATGGGCCCGAACCTCGAGGGCCAGCCGGTCGTCTGCACGAACGCCCAGGAGCAGGCCCGCGCCTGCCCGGCCGCCACGCAGATCGGCAACGCCAAGGCGCACGCCGTGGCCAACGGGGTGGTCCCGGTCGACCTCTCCGGCACGGTCAACTACGGCGAGCCCGCCGGCGGCGCGCTGAAGATCGTGATCTTCCTCGACTCCAAGGGCCCGTTCCCGCCCGCCCAGCACATCACCGTCGAGGGCTTCATCCGCTCGACGCCGCAGGGCCTGCAGACGACGCTCGACAACCTGCCGACCAACGCGACGGTCACGAGCTTCACCCTGGCCTTCCTCGGCGGCTCGAAGTCGCTGCTCTCCACGCCCGGCGAGTGCGGGACGTTCCCGATCTCCGCGGGCTTCACGAGCGCGAAGAACGAGCAGACGAAGTCGACCGACCACTTCACGATCAGCGGCTGCCCCAACCTCCCGCCGGAGATCGACGCGATCCGCCTCGTGCCCACGCGCTTCAAGCGCCCGGCCAAGGCCGTCCTGCGCGTCCGCGTCGACGAGGCGGGCAAGATCGTCGTGCGGATCAAGCGCAAGGGCAAGACCGTGCGCCTCAAGCGCTTCACGAGCAAGGTCGGGCTCAACAAGCTCAAGCCCTTCGCGGCCAAGATGAAGGCCGGCCGCTACACGCTCTACGCCAAGGCGCTCGACGACCAGAACGCGGCGAGCGACGTCGAGTCGATGCCCCTGCGGGTGCTCTCGACCAAGAAGAAGAAGGCGAAGAAGTAGGGGGCGCTAGCGCCGCGCCCAGCGCGAGCGCCAGAACGTGGTCTTGGCCGCGGCCCCGCGGCGGTTGAGGCCGATGTGCATGTGGTTCATGTGCGCCTGGGTGCGGTCGAGGTGCTTCTTGCGCTTGCCGTGCTTGTCGTAGCAGTAGGAGTACTTGCTGAACTCGGTGCCCCAACCGCCCCAGTAGGTGCAGTTCCAGATGATCTCCGAGACGCCCATGCGGCGGGCCAGCGCCATCTCGTTGCCGTCCTTGTCCGGGGCGAGCAGGAGGCCGATCAGCTTCCTGGCCGCCGCGCGGTCGCCCGCGTTGGCGTGGTCGAGGTGCCAGTCGACGGCGCGGCCCTCGGCGTGCAGCGAGGCCGAGTGCTTGCCCCACATCTCGCAGCGCAGGATCCCCCACGACACCCCGCGGACGTGGTGCTCGAGCCAGGCCTGGAAGAGCTTCGAGCCCTTCGGGACGTGCCTGACGCAGTGCGTCGCCTCGTCGTAGCGCATCGGGTCGATCGGGGTGGCGAGCATGCGGTCGGCCGGGTTGCCCTTGACGGGGCCCAGCGGCGCGGCATGGGCCGCGGTGGTCAGGGCGGAGAGGGCGACGAGGATCGCGAGCAGGCGGCAGCAACGGCGCATGGGAAGGCATTTCGGCCGCTTCCCGGAGCGACTTGAGTCAGACGGCGCGCTCGAGCCAGGTCACGTCCCATTCCCGGTCGAACTTGAAGCCGACCTCCGTGAACGTGCCGACCACGGTGAACCCGAAGGCCACGTGCAGGGCCATGCTCGCCTCGTTGGGCTGCGTCAGCCCGGCCACGAGCCGGTGCAGCGGCGAGGCCTCGGCCCGGTCGATCAGCGCCGCGTAGAGCGCCGAGCCCACGCCGCGGCCGCGCGCGTCCTCGGCCACGTAGACCGAGGTCTCGGCCGTGCTCGCGTAGGCGCCCTTGTCGCGGAACTGGCCGGTCTTGGCGTAGCCGAGGACGGCGCCGTCGCCGAGCGCGACGATCAGGAAGCGCCCGGTGGCGGGATCGCAGCCGGCCAGCGTCCGCTCCCAGCTGGACGCGTCGGGCGCTTCGAGGTCGAACGTGGCCGCGCCGTGCAGCACGGCCTGTTCGTAGATCGCGCCGATCGCGTCGAGGTGCGACGCCTCGGCGTCGACGACGCGGATCGGCCCGGTCACTCCGGGACGGGCTGCCGAATCACGGGGCGCTTGGCCGCGCCGGCCTCGTCGAGGCGGCGCACCGGCGTCGTGTGCGGAGCGGTCCGCGCGATCTCCGGATCGTCCTTGGCCTCGCGCAGGATCTCGGCGATCGAGTCCGCGAAGGAGTCGAGCGTCTCCTTGGTCTCGGTCTCGGTCGGCTCGATCAGCACGGCCTCGTCGACGATCAGCGGGAAGTAGACCGTCGGCGGGTGGACGCCGTGGTCGAGCAGCCGCTTGGCGAGGTCGAGCGTCTTGATCCCGAGCTCCTTCTTCATCGGCGCGCCCGAGAGGACGAACTCGTGCATGCAGATCCGGTCGTAGGCGATCGGCAGGTACTCGGCCACGCCCTGCTCCTTGAGCCGCGCCAGCAGGTAGTTGGCGTTCAGCACCGCGGTCTCCGAGGCCTCCTTGAGGCCCTCGGCGCCGAGCGAGCGGATGTAGGCGTAGGAGCGCACGAACGTGCCGAAGTTGCCCTGGAAGCCGCGCAGGCGGCCGATCGACTTCGGGCCGGTCGAGGTCGAGCTCGAAGGACCCGTCGTCGTGCTTGGCGATCACCGGCCGCGGGAGGTACGGCGCGATGCGATCGGAGACCGCGATCGGGCCCGAGCCCGGGCCGCCGCCGCCGTGCGGCTGGGTGAAGGACTTGTGCAGGTTGAAGTGGACGATGTCGAAGCCCATGTCGCCGGGCCGCGAGATGCCCATGACGGCGTTGAGGTTCGCCCCGTCGTAGTAGAGGGTCGCCCCCACCCCGTGCACGATCTTCGCGATCTCGACGATGTTCGTGTCGAAGAGCCCGAGCGTGTTCGGGTTGGTGAGCATCAGGCAGGCGACGTCCTCGTCGGCCTTGGCCCGCAGGTCGTCGAGATCGACGCCGCCGTCGCTCGTTCGTGCCGACCTTGACGACCTCGTAGCCGGCCATCGTCACCGTGGCCGGGTTCGTCCCGTGCGCGGCGTCGGGCGTGAGGACCTTGTGGCGCTTCTCGCCGCGGTCCTCGTGGTAGGCCCGGGTGAGCAGGACGCCGGCGAGCTCGCCGTGCGAGCCGGCGCTCGGCTGCAGCGAGACGTGCGGCAGGCCGGCGACCGGTCGACAGGCAGCGCTCGAGGTTCCACATCAGCTCGAGCGCGCCCTGGGAGCGCGCCGCGTCCTGCAGCGGGTGCAGGCGGGCGTAGCCGGGCAGCGCCGCGACCTTCTCGTGCAGCTTGGGGTTGTGCTTCATCGTGCACGAGCCCGAGCGGGTAGAAGCCCGTGTCCAGGTCGAAGTTCTTCTTCGAGATCCGGTTGAAGTGGCGGTTGATCTCCGGCTCGGAGACCTCGGGCAGGCGCGGCGCCTCGGCGCGGCGGTACCGCTCGGGCAGCAGCTCGTCGAGCGGCTTCTCGGGGACGTCGAGGGCCGGCGCGGTGAAGGCGCGGCGGCCGGGCTTGGAGAGCTCGAGGAGCGTCTCGGTCATGGCGCGCCACCTCCGCGCGTCTCGCGGGTGTCGGCGCGTTCGGTGCTCGGCGCACGGCCCGGGCCAGCACGTCGGCCAGGCGGTCGATCTGCTCCTTGCGTGCGGCGCTCGGTGATCGCCACGAGCAGCCCGTTCGGGTGCTCGGGGTAGTCGCGCCCGATCGCGTAGCCGGGGTGGATCCCCTCGGCGCGCGCAGGCCGCGATCACCTTGTCGACGGGCGCGTCGAGCGTGATCGGCGAACTCGCGGATCGACCGGCTGCGTCGTGCAGGAGCTCGATCGCCGTCCACGGCGGCCAGGCGCTCGCGGGCGTAGGCCGTGCGCTGGAGCATCAGGTGCGCCGAGCTCGACGATCCCCTGGCGGCCGAGCCAGGAGAGGTAGATCACGCCGGCCAGCGCGTTGAGCTGCTGGGCGGTGCAGATGTTCGACGTCGCCTTCTCGCGGCGGATGTGCTGCTCGCGGGTCTGCAGCGTCAGCACGAAGCCGCGCTTGCCGTCGACGTCGGTCGTCTCGCCCGCGATCCGGCCCGGCATCTTGCGCAGGTAGTCCTGCGCCGGCGGCGAAGAAGCCGAAGGACGGGCCGCCGAAGTCGAGGCGGTTGCCGAGCGGCTGGCCCTCGCCGACGCGCGAGGTCGACGCCGCACTCGCCGGGCGGCTTGAGGATCCCGAGCGTGCAGCGCGTCGGCACTGGCAGATCACGATCGCGCCGTGCTCCTTGGCCGCGGCGGCCAGGGCCTCGACGTCCTCGACGCGCGCCGAGGAAGTTCGGCTGCTGGAGGACGACGGCGGCGACGTCGGAGTCGAGCGCGCGGCGGCGAGCGCCTCGGCGTCGGTGACCCCGCCGCGAGAGCGGGACCTCGTCGACGCTCGTGCCGTAGCCGACCGACATCGTCCTGAGCGTCTCGCGGGAGTGCGGGTGCACGCCGGCGCGAGACGACGAAGCGCGGGCGGCCGTTGGTCAGCTTGGCCAGGTAGCCCGCGGCGCCGACGGCGCTCGGGGCCTCGTAGACCGAGGCGTTGGAGACCGGCAGGGCGGTCAGCTCGGAGATCGCCGTCTGGTACTCGAACATCGCCTGCAGGTTCCCCTGGGAGACCTCGGGCTGGTAGGGCGTGTACGGCGTCAGGAACTCGGAGCGCTCGATCACGTGCTCGACGAGCCCCGGCACGTAGTGGTCGTACATCCCGGCGCCGAGGAACGAGACCTCCTCGTCGGCCGAGACGTTCTTGGCCGCGAGCGCGCGCAGGTGGTCGAAGACCTCGGTCTCGGACAGCCCGGCGGGGATGTCGAGGCGCTCGCGGAAGCGGACGTTCTCGGGGATCTCGGCGAAGAGCTCCTCGACCGAGCCGACGCCGATGGCGTCGAGCATCGCCCGGCGGTCGTCTTCGGTGGCGGAGGTGTAGCGGCTCATTGCCGCTTCACGGTACTGCCGGACCCAACCGGGTCCGGGACCGCTAGTCCAGGCTGGCCCGGTACGCGTCGGCGTCCATCAGGTCCTCCTGCTCGGAGGCGTCGGACACCTTGATCTTGACCATCCAGCCCTCGCCGTAGGGATCGCTCGTTGATCGTCTCCGGGGCGTCGCCGAGCGCCTCGTTGACCTCGACGACCTCTCCGGACAGCGGGGCGATCACGTCGGAGACGGCCTTGACCGACTCGACCTCGGCGTAGGACTCCCCGGCCTCGATCTGCTTGCCGACCTCGGGCGGGTCGAAGAAGACCACTTCGCCGAGCGAGTCCTGGGCGTACCAGGTGATGCCGAAGCGTGGCGTTCTCGCCGTCGACGCGCGCCCAGTCGTGATCGGCGTGGTACAGCAGGTCGGCGGGGTAGCTCGCGTCAGCCAACGGTTCAGGTCTCCTTGCTGGTACAGGGGCTTGGGGCGGACCTCGGCGGCCCGCGTCTTCCCGCGCACGTCGATCTCGAAGGCGGTGCCCACCTCGGCGTGCTCGGCGGGAACGTACGCCATCCCGATCCCGCACCGCCAGCGACGGCGACAGCGTCCCGCTCGTGACGACCCCGCCGCCGAGCACCGGATTGCCCTGGCGGGCGATCCCGCGGTCGGTGATCACGAAGGCGACGAGCTTCTCGGCCGTGCCGTTCGCGCGCGGGCCTCGCGGACCACGTCGGCGCCGATGAAGCCCGGTGTCCTCCTTGCAGGCCCAGCCCAGGCCGGCCTCGATCGGGTTGCGGGTCTCGTCCATGTCGTTGCCGTAGAGGTGGAAGCAGACCTCGAGGCGCAGCGTGTCGCGCGCGGCCAGGCCGCACGGGCACGACGCCCTCGTCGAGCAGGCGGTCCCACACGTCGCCCGCGTCGTTGGGGCCGAGCAGGATCTCGACGCCGTCCTCGCCGGTGTAGCCCGTGCCGCAGACGAGCGCGGGAACGCCGTCGATGCGCAGCTCGGCGGTCTTGAAGCGGCCGGGGAGCTCGGCGTCGGCCAGGCGGCTGACGTGGCCGCGGGCCTCGGGGCCCTGGACGGCGAGCATCGCGTAGTCGGCGTGGCGGTCGATGACCTCGACGCCGTCGGCGCCCTCGGCCTGCCGCTGGATCCAGGCGAGGTCCTTGCGGTGGTTGGACGCGTTGGTGACCGTCAGGAAGCGGTCGTCGCCCAGGTCGTAGGTGAAGAGGTCGTCGAGGATCCCGCCGTCCTCGCTGGCAGAGCAGCGGAGTACTGGGCGCCGCCCGTCGACAGCTTGTCGACGTCGTTGGAGAGCACGCGCTGGAGGAACGCGCGGGCGCCGCGGCCCGCGGGTCTCGACCTGGCCCATGTGGGAGACGTCGAAGACGCCGGCGCGCTCGCGCACGGCGGTGTGCTCCTCGCGCACGCCCTCGTACTGGACGGGCATCTCCCAGCCGGCGAAGGGCACGAGCTTCGCGCCCGCCTGCTGGTGGCGGCCGTAGAGCGAAGTGCGAAGGAGCGGGTCGCCGGCGGACACGGCGCGTGACGGTAGCCGGTCATGATCTGTCGGGATGCGTCGCCCCCTGCTCGCCGTCTGCGCGGCTCTGGCCCTGGCCGACGCCTCGGTCGTCACGCTGGCGCTGCCGCCGGTCCTGCGCGACCTGAACACGACCGTCGAGGGCGTGGCCGCGGTGATCGGCGTCTACACGCGCGGTGCTCGCGCTCGCGCTGCTGCTCTGGGCGACCCTCGGGCGCCGGGTCGCGCCGGGGCCGGCGGCCGCCGCCGGCGCGGGCCTGTTCGCCCTGGCCTCGCGCGGCCTGCGGCGCGGCGCCGTCGCTCGAGCTGCTGCTGATCGCCCGCGGCGCCCAGGCCGCTCGGCGCGGCGGCGCTGCTCACCGGCGCGTTCACGCTGCTCGACGCGACGGGCGCGGGTCGCCGGGCGTGGACGGCGATCGCCGTGTTCGGCACCGCGGCCGGGCCGGCGCTCGGCGGCCTCGTCACCCAGCTGCTCGACTGGCGGGCGATCTTCTTCGTCCAGGTGCCGGTCGCGCTGGCCGCCGCCTGCGGCCGCCTCGGACCTCGAGGCGCCCGCCGCTCCGGCGCCGAACGAGCGCATCGGCGGCGCCCGCGGCGCCGCGCTGGGCCTGCTCGCCGCCGCGCTGACCGCCGTGCTGTTCCTGCTCGTCCTGCTGCTCGTGACCGGCTGGGGCCTCGACCCGCTGCAGGCCGCGGCCGCGGTCAGCGTGCTGCCGATCGTCGCCGTCGTCGCCCACACGCTGGCCCCGGCCGCCGCGCGCTGGCGCGCGCCGACCGGCTGCGCTGCTCGTGGCCGGCGGAACGGCGGCGCTGGCCTTCCTGCCCCAGGCCTTCGCCTGGTGGACGCTCGCGCCCCAGGTGCTGGCCGGCGCCGGGATGGGCCTCGCGCTCCCCGCGCTGGCCGGCGAGGACGGGCCGCTCGCGCTCTCGATCCGCCACGCCGGGATCTCGCTGGCCCTGCTCGCGCTCGCTCCCGCCGTCAGCGCCGACCTCGACCGCGCCGAGCGGCGCGCCACGCTGCGCGGCGTCGCGCTCGTGCTCGACTCGCAGCTCTCCCCGCTGGCCAAGCTGCGCTTCGCGCCGCAGTTCGCCCGCGGGATCGACCCCGAGCAGCCGCGGGTGGCGCTGCGGGACACGATGCGCGAGCGCGAGGCGAGCGCGAGCGGCGAGGACCGCGCGGCGATCGCCGAGCTCTCCCACCGGGCCGACCAGGTCCTCGTCCGGGCCGTGGCCGACGCGTTCGAGCACGCCTTCGAGCTCGCCGCGGCGCTGGCGCTGGTCGCGGCGCTGCTCGCCGCGCTCGGGGGCTGGGCGCCGCTGCCGCTGCTGCTCGCCGGCCTGCTCGCGATCGCCGTCCCCGACCGTCTACGCCGCCGAGCGCCATCGCCTGCGCCCGACGCCGCCGGCGATCTCCGACCCCTGCCACCCGCCGCCGATCCCGAACTCGGGCGGGGTCGAGGGGTTCGTGCAGCGCCAGGCGCTGACCCTGCTCGACCGCGCCGCGTGCTCGCTCGGGGCGCCGCGCGAGGAGCTCGTGCTCGCCCTGGCCGACGACCGCGAGCGCAAGCGCTTCCAGCGGATCTACGGCAAGGACCCGCGCGACGTGCCGACGATCCTGCGGGCGTTCTTCTGAGCGGCCTGCGCGACTAGTTGTCGCGCAGGAACGACGGGATGTCGATGTCGTCGTCGGAGATCTCGAGCGAGGACCGCTGGCGGTCGTCGAGCGAGACGTCGCGACGACGCGACGTGTCGCGCTCACCGCGCTCGGGCCGGCTCGTGGCCTGGCGCAGCGCCGGGCCGCCACCGTGGTCGAAGCCCGTGGCGATCACCGTCACGCGGACGTCGTCGCCGAGGTTGTCGTCGATCACCGCGCCGAAGATGATGTTGGCGTTGGTGTCGGCCGCGGAGTTCACGATCTCGGCCGCCTCGTTGACCTCGAACAGACCGAGGTCGTTGCCGCCGGTGATGTTCAGCAGGATCCCGTTGGCGCCCTCGACGGACTCCTCGAGCAGCGGCGAGGAGATCGCCTCGCGCGCGGCCTCGACGGCGCGGTTCTCGCCGCCGGCGTGGCCGATGCCCATCAGCGCCGTGCCCGCGTCGGCCATGACCGTGCGGACGTCGGCGAAGTCGAGGTTGATCATGCCGGGGATCGTGATCAGGTCCGTGATCCCCTGTATGCCCTGACGCAGCACGTCGTCGGCGGCGCGGAAGGCGTCGAGGATCGTCGTGTGACGGTCGACCGTGGCCAGGAGCTTGTCGTTCGGGATCACCACCAGGGTGTCCACGTTCTGGCGCAGGCGGTCGATGCCCTCGCTGGCCATGCGCGAGCGCTGGGCGCCCTCGAAGGAGAAGGGCCGCGTGACGACGCCGACGGTCAGCGCGCCGATCTCGTTCTTGGCGATCTCGGCGATCACGGGCGCGGCGCCGGTGCCGGTGCCGCCGCCCTCGCCCGCGGTGACGAAGACCATGTCGGCGCCCTTGAGCGCCTCCTTGATGTCGTCGCGCGACTCGGCCGCGGCGCCGTGCCCGATGTCCGGGTTGGCGCCGGCGCCGAGCCCGGCCGTGAGCTCGTGGCCGATGTTCAGCTTGATGTCGGCGTCGCACATCGCGAGCGCCTGGGCGTCGGTGTTCGCCGCGACGAACTCGACGCCGCGGAGGCCGGCGTCGACCATGCGGTTGACCGCATTGGTTCCGCCGCCGCCGACGCCGACGACCTTGATGACTGCGAGGTAGCTGCCGCTCTCCATGGAAGTGTTCCGTCCGACCCTTCAGTGATTGTTGAGGGTTTAACCCCTGCTGCGGGCACGAAGTTTGCCGCACGGTAGGAGGTTTTGCCCGGATCTGGCCACCCGGGGCACATCCTCGCAAGGAACGTTGCATATTGCCAAAGTCTCGACCCTCCCCTGAGAGTCGGCCAATTCTCGACCTCAGGTCTAGGGTTGCGCCTGGGTGACGCCGGGGGTCGCTGACGGGGTCTGGGTCGGGGTCGGCGTCGTGGCCGTCGGGGCGACGGGCGTGGTCGTCGCCGGCGTGCGACCTGCGGGGTCGTGGCGGTCGGGCGTGACGGGTGCCGCCGGGGCCGCCGCGGCCTGGCGCCTGCGGCGTGGTCCCCGACTCGCCGGCGGCGTTCGGGTCGCCCGGCGAGACGCCGCCCGCCGCGGGCCGCTCGGGCACCCGCACGTCGACGTAGCGGGCGCCGGTGCTCGTCGGGTCGGCGAGCACGCGGGCGGCCGACATCCACTTGGCGGCGAGGCGCGCGCCGGTGCCGAAGTAGAGGTCGGGCCCGTCGCGCAGCGCGAGCACGAGGCCCTTGGACTTCGACCAGCGGGCGTCGTCGACGCGGCCGCGCAGCGCGGCCGGGGCGGCGCCGAGGGCGGCGACGGCGATCCGGACGCGGCCGGCGTCGACGCGCGGGCCGGCCGGGTCGGTGCCGACCGACGACGGTGGGCAGGCCGGCCGTCCCGACGCGCGGCAGGAGCTTGCCGTCGGCCGTGACCGCGACGCGCCGGTCGGGCGCGACGAGCGCGGCGGCGGGCCGCTCGAGCAGGACGTGGATCTTCAGGCCGTGGGGGAAGTCGGCCTCGGTCTCGATGCCGCGGACGAGCGGATAGGCCGAGACGGCGGTGCGCAGGGCGTCGTCGCGGACGTGCAGCGTGCTCATGTCGCGACCGGCCTGCTCGAGCGCGCGGGCGATGCGTCGGCGTCGGGGCCGGTCGCGCCGGTGACCTCGACGTGGTTGACCGAGACCAGCGGCGAGTCGCGCAGCCACAGCCAGACGCAGGCCGAGCAGGATCCCGGCACGAGGACGCACGATGACGGCGACGCAGGGGCGGGATCCGCCGCACGAGGCTGCCGACGGGGATGCCGCGCCCGCGCAGCGGACGGGCGGCGGCCAGGCGCGCGAGCTGTGCCCGGGCCGCGCTCACGCGAGGCGCCAGGACCGGCGGGATGCGGTGTCGCGCGGAGAACAAGGCACGGGGGTCTCTTCGACCCCGGACGGGCGGTTCCTACCGCACCGGACGTGACGCTAGATCCCGGTCCGGACGATGCGCCATCTAGGCTCGGCGCGTGTCCGCCGAGCTCCAGGTCCCCCTCGCCCCGCTGACGACGCTGGGCGTCGGCGGTCCCGCCGGCGCGCTCGTGCGCTGCGCGACCGACGAGGAGCTGCGCGAGGCGCTGGCGCAGGCCGACGCAGCGGGCGCGCCGGCGCTCCTGCTCGGCGGCGGCTCGAACGTCGTGATCGCCGACGCCGGCGTGCCCGGCACGGTCGTGCGCTGCGAGACGCGCGGCATCGAGCTCGAGGCGGCCGGCCCCGACCGCGTGCTCGTGCGCGTCGCCGGCGGGCGAGCCGTGGGACGGCGTCGTCGCGCGGACGCGTGGCCGAGGGCCTGGCCGGCCTCGAGTGCCTGTCCGGGATCCCCGGCTCGACCGGCGCGACGCCGATCCAGAACGTCGGCGCCTACGGCCAGGAGGTCGAGCAGACGCTGGCCTGGGTGCGCGTGCTCGACCGCGCGACCGGCGAGATCCGGCGCCTGGACGCCGGCCGAGCTCGGCCTCGGCTACCGCACGAGCGCGCTCAAGCACCAGGACCGGGTCGCGGTGCTCGAGGTCGCCTTCGCGCTCGAGCGCTCGCCGCTCGGCGCGCCGGTCGCCTACGCCGAGCTCGCGCGCACCCTCGGCGTCGAGCCGGGCGCGCGACCGCCGCTGGCCGAGGCCCGCGAGGCCGTCCTCGCGCCTGCGCCGCGGCAAGGGGATGGTCCTCGACGCCGGCGACCCGGACACCCGCAGCGCCGGCTCGTTCTTCACCAACCCCGTCCTCGACGGCCGCGGCGCTGGAGCGAGCTCGCGGCCCGCGCCCCCTCCTCCCCGCCCCGCTTCCCCGGGCCCGGACGGCGCGGTCAAGACCTCGGCCGCCTGGCTGATCGAGCACGCCGGCTTCAGCCGCGGCTACGCCCATGGCGGCGCGGCGCTGTCGAGCAAGCACACGCTCGCGCTCACGAATCGCGGGGGCGAGCGCCGCCGAGGTCGTCGCGCTGGCCCGCGAGATCCGCGACGGCGTGCGCGAGCGCTTCGGGGTGACGCTCGTGCCCGAGCCCGTGCCATCGGGCTCTCACTCGATTAGGGTCGGGCGATGGACACTCGGACTTCCTGCACCTCGGCCGCGTCGCCGAGCTCGAGCCAGTCCTTCTCACCGGCCGGCGCACCCGCCTGCGGACCTCCTCCGCTGATGGGATCCCGCGGACCTGAGGGCGATCCGGCTCTAGGGGCGATCGCACGGCCTCGGACGGCTAGGACCATCGAGCGGCGGCCGCCGTGGCGCCACGAGCGCGCGGCCGAGGCCGTCGACGTTCCCGGCGCCCATGACCAGGCAGAGGTCGCCCTCGGCGAGCACGCCGCCCAGGTAGCGCTCGGCTTCGCCGAAGCCCGGCATCCAGGCGACGGTGCGCCCGTCGGCCGCGGCCGCGGCGGCGCGGGCGACCAGGGCGCCGGTCACCCCCGGGTAGTCCTCCTGGCGCTCGCGCGCCGGGTAGATGCCGACGACGACGGCGAGGTCGGCGGCGGCCAGCGCCCGGCCGAACTCGCGCCCGAGCGCGACCGTGCGCGAGAAGAGATGCGGCTGGAAGACGGCGATCACGCGCCGGGGCCCGAGCGTGCGCGCGGCGGCGATCGTCGCCGCGACCTCGGTCGGATGGTGGGCGTAGTCGTCGTAGACCAGCGCGCCGGCCGCGCGTCGTGCCCAGCGGGTCGAAGCGCCGCGCCGCGCCGCGGAACCCGGCCAGCGCGGCGGCCGCCTCGGCCTCGGCCGCGCCGGCGATCCGCGTGGCCTCGAGCGCGCCGGCCGCGTTGACCGCGTTGTGGATGCCCGGCGCCGAGAGATGGACCGCGTGGCCGCGCCAGCTGAAGCGCGTGCCGTCGGGCCCGGACGCCGCGTCGGCCGCGTCGTAGGCCAGCGCGCCCGGGCGACAGCGCGACGAGGTCGGGCCGGTTCCAGACGATCGGGTGGTCGCTGGCGGCCAGGAACTCGCGGAAGGTGGCGTCGACGTCGAGGCGCGAGCCGTAGGTGGCGTGGTGGTCGAGCTCGGCGTTGGTGACCACCGCGACCTGGCGGCCGAGCTTGAGCAGCGAGCGGTCGGACTCGTCGGCCTCGACCACGAGCCACTCGCCGTCGTCCCAGTCGGCGTTGAGCCCGGTCGCGCGCAGCGCGCCGCCGACGAGGTAGGACGGCCGCAGCCCGCAGGCGCGCAGGACGTGGACGGCCATGCTCGTCGTCGTCGTCTTGCCGTGGGTGCCGGAGATCGCGATCGTCGGCTTCAGGCGCGTCAGCTCGGCCAGCAGGTCGGCGCGGTGGAGCTCGCGGCCGCCCGCGGCGGCGCGCTCGGGGTTGTCGGGCGCGACCGCGGTCGAGTAGACGACCTCGGCGCCGGCCGGGACGTTGGCGGCGTCGTGCTCGCCGATCGCCGGGGCGACGCCGAGGGCGCGCAGGGGCGCCAGGTAGTCGGACTCGGCGCGGTCCGAGCCGGTGACCGTGGCGCCGAGCTTGGCCGCCACGAGCGCCAGGCCGCTCATGCCCGCCCCGCCGATCCCCACGAAGTGGAGGTCGCGTCCCGCCCAGGTGGCCGTGTCGGTCATGGCGCGGGACGGTATATGGAGGGAATGCGAGAGATCCTCCCCGGCGTCCTGCACTGGACGGCCGAGCACCCAGGCATCCACATCCAGGTCTCCTCCTACTACCTCGTCGACGAGGGGGTGCTGCTCGATCCGCTGCCGCCGCCCGAGGGCCTCGACACGATCGCCGAGCGGGGCACGCCGGCGGCGATCGTGCTGACCAACCGCCATCACCGGCGCGGCTCGGCGACGTTCCGCGAGGCGTTCGGCTGCTCGGTGCACGCCAGCCGGCCCGGCGCGCACGAGTTCTCCGACGACGACCACGTCGAGCTCTTCGACTTCGGCGACGAGCTGCCCGGCGGCCTCGTGGCCCACGAGGTCGGGGCGATCTGCCCCGACGAGACCGGCGTCTGGGTCCCGCGGGTGCTCGGCGCTGGCGATCGCCGACGGGATCGCCGACTTCGGCGAGGGACCGGGCTTCGTGCCCGACGACCTGATCGGCGACGACCCCGAGCCGGTCAAGGACGGCCTGCGCTCGGCCTACGCGCGGCTGGCCGACGAGCTCGCGCCGGAGAACCTGCTGCTCGCGCACGGCGAGCCGGTCGTCGGCGGCGCGGTCGGGGTGCTGCGCGGGCTCTAGGCGCGCTCGCGCCCGGCCGCGGCGAGCACCTCGTCGGCAATTTCCCGCGCGGCCTGCGGGCGGGCGAGCGCGGCCGAGGCCGCGCCCATCGCCGCCAGGCGGGCGGGGTCGCCGGCGATCGCGTCGACCTCGGCGCGCAGCCGCGCGGCGTCGAGCTCGGCGTCGGGGACGACGACCGCGGCGCCCGCCGCTCCATCCAGCGGCGCGTTGCCCGTCTGGTGGTCGGCCGTGGCGTGGGGATACGGGACGAGGACGGCCGGGCGCCCGTGGGCGGCGATCTCGAAGATCGAGCCGCCCGAGCGCGCGACGACGAGGTCGGAGGCGAGCAGCGCCTCGCCGAAAGCGTCGATGTAGGGCCGCAGGTCGTAGTGCGGGCCGGGCGCGGTCAGCGCGTCGTGGTCGCGACGCCCGGCGGCGTGGATCACGCGGTAGGCCGGGATCGGCGAAGGCGACCGGCGCGGCCTCGTTGAGCCGCCGCGCGCCGAGCGAGCCGCCGAACACGAGCACGGCGACGTCGTCGTCGGCCAGGCCGTAGGCGCGCGCGCGCCGCGGCGCGGTCGGTGGCCGGCGGCGGGACGGGCCGCCCGGTCACGCGGTAGCGCTCGCCGTCGCGGCCCGCGAGCGGGAAGGCGAGGCAGACGCGCTTGGCCAGCGGCGCGAGCGCGCGGTTGGTGATCCCGAGGTGGGAGTCGGCCTCCTCGAGCACGAGCGGGATGCGCCGCAGCGCCGCGGCGAGGCCGACGGGGCCGGCGACGTAGCCGCCGCCGCCGAGCACGGCGTCGGGCTCCAGGCGGCCGAGCAGGCGCCAGGCCGTGACGAGCGCCGCGGCGGCCCGGCCGAGCGCGCGCAGCGCCTTGAGCGGGTTGGTGCGCGAGATGCCCTCGACGCGGATCGGCTCGAACTGGATGCCGGCCGCGGGCACGAGCTCGCGCTCGGCGCGCTCGCCTCCGACCCAGACGACGTCGACGCCGTCAGCCCGCAGCGCGGCGGCCACCGCGAGCGCCGGAACCACGTGCCCGGCCGTCCCGCCCGCTGCGATCAGGACGCGCGTCGCGCTCACGCGCCGGCCTCCGGCCGCCGTCGACCACGCGCAGCTGCACGGAGTTGCCCGAGGCGATGTTCAGCAGCACGCCCATCGAGGCGAGCAGGATGCAGACGTTCGTCTGCCCGTAGGAGATGAACGGCAGCGGGACGCCCGTCAGCGGGGCCAGTCCGAGCACGACGAAGATGTTGAGAAGCGCCTGGCACAGGATCAGGGAGGTCAGACCGGCGGCGAGCAGCTTGGCATACGAGCCGACGGCGTTCCGCGCCGTCCGCAGCCCCGCCCAGAGGATCATGCCGTAGAGCGAGAGCAGGCCGACGATCCCGGCCACGCCGAGCTCCTCGCCGATCACCGCGAGGATGAAGTCGGTGTGCGCCTCGGGCAGGTAGAAGGCCTTCTGGGTCGACTGCCCGAGCCCGACGCCGAACAGCCCGCCCGAGCCGAGCGCGATCTGCCCCTGGACGGCCTGGAAGCCGGCGCCGCCGGCGTCGTGCCAGGGGTTGATGAAGCTCGTCAGCCGCGCCACGCGGTAGGGCTCGGCGATCGCCAGCAGCAGCACGAGGCCGACCCCGATCCCGGCGAACGTCCCGAGCAGCCGCAGCGGCACGCCGGCGGCGACGCAGCAGCGCGGCCATCGTCCCGGCGATCACGAGCGCGGTGCCGAGGTCGTGCACGGCGACGAGCGCGAGCGCGAAGCCGACGATCAGCCCGAAGGGCTTGACCAGCCCGCTCATCGTCTGCACGCGCTTCGGGTGGCGCGTCAGGTAGGCCGCGGCGAAGAGGACGAGCGAGAGCTTGAGCAGCTCGGAGGGCTGGAACTGCAGCGGGCCGGCGCCGAGCCAGCGCCGCGCGCCGTTGACCTCGACGCCGAAGCCCGGCACGAGCACGAGGAAGCACAGGAAGAACGAGCCGACGAGCAGCAGCGGCGTGGCGTTGCGGATCACCTCGAGCCCGCGCCGCGAGAGCACGTGCATCGCCGCCGAGGCCGACGGCGCCGAAGAGCACGTAGCGGATCAGGAACGAGGTGCCGTCGCCGCCGTTCTCGAGCAGGGTGCGCGCCGACGAGGCCGAGTAGACCATGACCGCGCCGTAGGCGAGCAGGCACAGCGTGGCCGTGAAGAGCACGCGGTGCTCGATCGGCTTGGCGTTCTGGCGCGGCTTGGCCGCCTTGCGCGGCGTGGCGGCGGGGCGCCGCCGGGTGGCACCGGTCGCGCTCATCCCCGCTACGAGCTCCCGGAACGCGTCGCCGCGCGCCTCGAAGTCCTTGAACTGGTCGTAGCTCGCGCAGGCCGGCGAGAGCAGCGCGACGTCCCCGGCCTCGGCGCGGGCGCGGATCCCCGCCACGGCCTGCTCGAGGTCCCCGGCCAGGCGCAGCACGACGCCGGCGGGCTCGAGCGCGGCGGCGATCCGCTCGGCGTCCTCGCCGATCAGCTCGACCGAGGCGCAGGTGCGCGACACCTTCTCGCAGAGCTCGCCGAAGTCCTGGCCCTTGCCCTGCCCGCCGAGGATCAGGTGGATCCGGCGGCCGGGGAACGAGGCCAGCGCGACCTCGGTGCTCGCGATGTTCGTGGCCTTGGAGTCGTTGACCCAGGCGACGCCGTCGCGCTCGGCCACGAGCTCGAGGCGGTGCGGCACCCCGGCGAACGTGCGCAGCGCCTCGCGGACCGGCTCGGGCTCGAGGCCCATGGCCAGCGCGACGGCGGCCGCCGACATCGCGTTGAGCGCGTTGTGGGGCCCGGGCAGGCGGATCTCGTCGAGCGCGATCAGCCGCTCGCCGCGCCAGACCAGGGCGCCGTCGGCCTGCACGAGGTCGCCCTCGGCCCCGACGCGGACGGTCTGGGCGGCCACGTCGACGGCGACGCCGGCCGGCACGACGGCCACGTCGTCGTCCGTCTGGTTGGCGAAGACCTTGAGCTTGGCCGCCACGTAGGCCTCGTAGGTGCCGTGGCGGTTGAGGTGGTCCGGGCTCAGGTTGAGCAGCACCGCCGCCTCGGGCGCGAACGCCTCGGTGTCCTCGAGCTGGAAGGACGAGCACTCCGCCACGACCGTCGCGGCGGCGTCGAGCTCGCCGACGAGCGAGGACACCGCCGTCCCGACGTTGCCGGCGACGGCCACGGGCTTCTCCGCCGCGCGGTACATCGCGCCGAGCAGCTCGACCGAGGTGGTCTTGCCGTTGGTCCCCGTCACGGCGACGAAGGGGTTGGGAAGCAGCCGCCAGCCCACCTCGAGCTCGCCCAGGACCGGCAGCCCGGCCGCGCGGGCGGCGCGGACGACGGGAGCCTCCTGCGGCACGCCCGGGCTCTTGACGAGCACGCGCGCGCGGTCGAGGAGGTCGTCGCCGAGGGCATCCGGATGCACTTCGACGCCCGCCGCGCGAAGCCTGCCGGCCTCCGGCGCCGGGCCGGCGTCGACCCCGATCACCTCCTCGCCCCGGGCGCGCAGCGCGAGCGCGGCGGCGGCTCCGGAGCGCGCGAGCCCGACGACGAGGAACGGCCCGGGCGGCAAGGCAGGACGGGATGGCACGCCCGCCATGATCGGGCGGGGCGCGGACGGCTCTGGCCGCCCGGCCACTCGCCGTCGCACTTCTGTCACAGAGACGGCACGAAGCCGTCACAGACGGAGCTAGGTGACGGACTGCTGGTAGATCGTGAAGCCGATCGCCGAGCACACGGCGGCGACGATCCAGAAGCGCAGGATGATCTTGGTCTCCGACCACGCCATCAGCTCGAAGTGGTGGTGTATCGGCGCCATCAGGAAGACCCGCTTGCGGAAGGTCTGGAAGGCGAAGACCTGGATGGCCACCGACAGCGCCTCGACGACGAAGATCCCCCCGAGCAGGATCAGCAGGATCTCGGTCTTGGTCATCACCGCGAGGCCGGCGATCGCGCCGCCGAGCCCGAGCGAGCCCGTGTCCCCCATGAAGATCGAGGCCGGGAACGAGTTGAACCAGAGGAAGCCGACGCAGGCGCCGACCACGCAGGCGGCGAGCAGGGCGAGGTCCTTCTCCCCCGTGCCGACGGTGATGAACGTGATCCCGATGTAGGCGAGCAGGACGATCGCCGAGCAGCCCGCGGCCAGCCCGTCGAGGCCGTCGGTCAAGTTGACCGCGCTCGACGAGCCCGCGACGACGAGGTAGACGAACACCGGGTAGAAGGCGCCGAGGTCGACGGTCGCGTCGACGAAGCGCAGCCGGACCGTGTTCGGCAGGCCCGGCCTGCTTGTGGGCGACCCACCACAGGCCCAGCGAGATCAGCACGGTGACGATCAGCTTCGTGCGCCCGCGCAGCCCGAGCGAGCGGCGGCGGATGATCTTCACGTAGTCGTCGGCGAAGCCCAGCGCGGCCAGCGCGATCGCGGTCCCGAACACGCCCACGGCGCGGGCGTCGTAGTCGCTCAGGATCAGGAACGGGACGGCGATCGCCAGGAAGATGATCAGGCCGCCCATCGTCGGCGTGCCCGCCTTGGCGTGGTGGCCCTGCGGCCCCTCTTCGCGAATGCTCTGGCCGAACTCCCTGCGGCGCAGCAGCGCGATGAACTTCGGCGCCACGAAGACGCAGATCAGCAGCGAGGCCGTGCCGGCGATGAGGACGCGGCCCATGTCAGGCCGCCTCGTCCAGCGCGCGTGACGACGGCCTCGAGCCCGACGCCCGCGTGAGGCCTTGACGAGCACGGAGTCGCCCGGGCGCACGAGGTTGCGCACGACGATCGCCGCCACGGCGGCGTCGGCCGCGGTCACGGCCGTGCCGCCGAAGGGCTCGACCATCGCCTCCGCGCGCGGCCCGACGGCGACGAGGACGTCGACGCCGCGCTGCGCCGCGTAGGCGCCGATCTCCTCGTGGAAGGCGGCCTCGTCGGCCCCGAGCTCGAGCATGTCGCCCAGCACGGCGACCTGGCGGCCCGGCTGCTCGGCCAGGTCGTCGAGGGCGGCGCGCATGGACATCGGGTTGGCGTTGTAGCAGTCGTCGATGACGAGGATCCCCTGTTTCGTCTCGGTGCGGCCGCCCCGCCCGGCGGGGATGTCGACCGCGATGCGGCCCGTCGGGCGAACGCCCACGGCGTGGGCGGCGGCGACGGCCGCGAGGAGGTTACGCGCCAGGCGCCGCGCGGAGGGATCGAGCTCGAGCTCGGCCACCGCCTCGGGCCCGACGTCGCCGCCCTCGCCGAACGTCACCCAGTCGAGGTCGTCGCGCCGGAAGGGCTCGAGCAGCGGCTCGTCGACGGGCACGATCGCCGTCGCGCCGGGGCGCAGCCCGCTGACGAGCTCGGCCTTGGCCGCGGCGATCGCCTCGATCGAGCCGAGCAGCTCGAGGTGCACCGGGCCGACGTTGACGATCACGCCGACGTCGGGCTCGGCGATGGCGGCGAGCTCGGCGATCTGCCCGGCGCCGCGCATCGCCATCTCGAGCACGAGCACCTCGGTGCCGGGCTCGGCCCGCAGGAGCTCGAGCGGCAGGCCGATCTCGGTGTTGAAGTTCGCGCGGCTGGCCACGACGCGGCGGTGCGGCGACAGCAGCGCGGCGAGCAGGTCCTTGGTCGAGGTCTTGCCCGTCGAGCCGGTGATCCCGACCACGGCGCAGCCGAGCTCGCGCCGCCAGGCGCGGGCGAGGCGGCCGAGGGCGGCGGTCGGCTCGTCCGCGGCGAGCACCGCGCCGGGCGCGGCGGCGCCGGTCGACCACTCGTCGCCGCCGACGAGCTCGCCGGCGCGCTCGGGCGTGACGAGCGCGCCCCACGCCCCGGCGGCCAGCGCCTGGGCGGCGAAGGCGCCGCCGTCGGCGCGCGCGCCGGGGATCCCGACGAAGAGCTCCCCGGGCGCCACGGCCCGGGAGTCGATCGTCGCGGCGACGGGGCCGGGCCCGGCCTCGCGCACGAGCTCGGCGCCCGCGGCGGCGGCCACGCGGTCGGCGCTCCAGGTCCTCATCGCGCGCTCCCGGCCGGCGTGCCGCCGAGCGAGCTCCCGGGAGACGGCGACGTCGTCGAAGGGCAGGACGCGGCCGTCGGCGAACTCCTGGCCGCGCTCGTGGCCCTTGCCGGCGATCACGACGGCGTCGCCCGGGCGGGCGGCGGCGACGGCGCGGGCGATCGCGGCGCGCCGGTCGAGCTCGACCTCGACGCCGGAGCGGTCGGCGATCCCGGCCAGGACCTCGTCGGCGATCGCCTCGGGATCCTCCGAGCGCGGGTTGTCCGAGGTCAGGATCGCGAGGTCGGCCCCGGTCGCCGCCGCGGCACCCATCAGCGGGCGCTTGCCGCGATCGCGGTCGCCGCCGCAGCCGAAGACGCAGATCACGCGGCCCTCGGTCATGTCGCGCGCGGTGGCGAGCACGGTCTCGAGCGAGTCGGGCGTGTGGGCGTAGTCGACGAGCACGGCGAAGGGCTGGCCCTCGTCGACGGGCTCGAAGCGCCCGGGGATGCCGCGCACGGCTCCCAGCGCGGCGGCGATCTCCTCCAGCGGCACGCCGAGCGCGCGCACGGCCCCGATCGCGCACAGGACGTTGGCGACGTTGAAGCGGCCGGGGATCGGGACGCGCAGGGCGAACGTCCCCTCGGGCGCCGCGAGCGTGAAGGACGAGCCCGACAGGTCGGTGGCGACGTCGCGCGCCCGCAGGGTCGCCGGCGCGTCGATCGCGAACGTCACCGCGTCGGGCAGCTCGGCGGCCAGGCGCTGCCCGTAGGCGTCGTCGACGTCGATCAGGGCCGTCCCGACCTCGTGCTCGAAGAACAAGCGACCGCTTGGCCGCGAAGTAGTCCTCCATGTCCGTGTGGAAATCGAGGTGGTCCTGGGTCAAGTTGGTGAACGCGGCGACCGCGAAGTGGATCGCGTCGGCGCGGTGCAGGCGCAGCGCGTGGGAGGACACCTCCATCGCGCACGCCACGTCGCCCCCGTCGGCCATCGCGCGGAAGTCGGCCTGGAGGTCGATCGCCTCCCCCGTCGTGCGCACCGCGGTCCGGTCGCGGCCCGCGATCACGGACTTGATCGTCCCGATCAGCCCGCGAGCGCCGCCCGAGCGCCTCGAGCAGGTCGCGGACGATGAACGCCGTCGTCGTCTTGCCGTTCGTGCCGGTGATGCCGATGACGTCGAGCTCGGCGGTCGGATCGCCGTAGAAGCGCGCGGCGGCCGGGGCCATCGCGGCGCGGGCCGACGCCACCCGGACCTCGGGCACGCCGAGCCCGAGCGGGCGCTCGACGACGAGCGCCGCCGCGCCACGCTCGACCGCGGCCGGCGCGAAGTCGTGGCCGTCGCGCGTGAAGCCGCTGACGCAGAAGAAGAGCGTGCCCGGGCTCGACGCGACGGTTGTCGTAGGCCAGAGCCGGCGATCTCGGGGTCGTCGTCCGCGCCGGCGCCCGGGATGACCTGCGAGAGCCGCATCGGCGCCATCGTATGTCGCGCAGGGGTCGGTGTTCGGCTTGCCTGGACGGGTAGCGTCGAAGTCATGGAGAGCGAACGCGATCCCCACCACGAGCTGAACAACCCGGCCACGGACCCCGATCCGACCGAGTACCCGGACCCGTACGAGCGGCGGCCCGATCCCCGCGACCCGGATCTCGTCGACCCCGCGGCCGGCGAGCAGCCGAGCACGAGCGATCCCCACCCGCCGCGCAACCGCCGCGAGCTCGAGGACCACTCGGACAAGGACTACATCCCCGAGTAGCTACCGCGGAGGGATCCGCAGGTAGGGCAGGGCGAAGGCGACGATCTTCTGGAAGGCCGGCGCCGCGACGACGCCGCCGAAGATCGCGCCCTTGGGCTCGTCGACGACGACCGAGACGAGCAGCTGCGGGCGCTTGGCCGGGGCGAAGCCGACGAACGAGCCGACGTAGGCGCGAGTTCGAGTAGCCGCCGTGGATCGGGTCGATCTTGTTGGCCGTGCCCGTCTTGCCGGCGAGCTCGTAGCCGGGGATCGCCGCCTCGTGCGCGGTGCCGCCCTCGGCCAGCACGCCCTCGAGCATCGAGCGCAGGCTCGATGCCACGGCCGGGCGAGAGGATCCGCTTGCCGCGCCCGGAGGGGATGTTGCGGTCGCCGATGCGCTTGACGATCCGCGGGGTGCGCAGGACGCCGCCGTTGGCGATCGCGCTGTAGGCCGCGGCCATCTGGATCGGGGTGACCGACTCGCCCTGGCCGATCGGCAGGTTGCCCATCGAGGAGCCCGAGTAGTTCTTGGGCTTGAGCAGGATCCCCTGCTCCTCGCCGGGCAGCCGGATGCCGGTCTGCTTGCCGAAGCCGAAGCGCCGCACCCACTTGTCGAAGTTGGTGGCGCCGAGCTTCTGGCCGATCTCGATCGCGCCCACGTTGCTCGACTGGGCGAGGATCTGGGCGACCGACAGGCGCTCGGGGCCGCGCGCCTCGGCGTCGTGGATCGAGCGGTCGGCGATCTGGATGTTGACCGGCAGGTCGAACTGCGTCTTCGGCGTGACCTTGCCCTGCTCGAGCGCGCCGGCGACGGTGAAGGCCTTGAAGGTCGAGCCCGGCTCGTAGGTGAAGCCGACGGCGCGGTTCTGGCGCGCGTAGGCCGGGGAGCCGCCGACGTCGGCGGCGTTGACGCGCGGCCAGTTGGCCATGGCCAGGACGTCGCTCGTGCGCGGGTCCATGACGATCGCCGTGGCGCCCTTGGGCTGGTAGGTGCGACCGACGTCCTGCAGGACCTGCTCGACCTTGTCCTGGAGCTGGGAGTCCAGCGTCAGCTCGATGTCCTCGCCCGGTTGCGCGGGCGGGGTGTCGCGCATCTGGATCGGGCGGCCGAGCGCGTCGTTGACCACGCGCCGGCGGCCGTCGCGGCCGCGCAGCTCCTGGTCGAGCCCGAGCTCGACGCCGGACAGGGCCTTGTCGGTGCCGACCGTCCCGAGCACCTGCGAGGCCAGCCAGGAGCGCGGATAGGAGCGGATGAAGCGCGGGACGAACTGGATCCCGGGGATGTCCAGGTCCTTGACCTTGGCCGCCTGGGCGGCGGGCACGTCGCGGGCCAGGTAGACGAAGCCGGTGTCGCGGCGCGAGAGCTTGCGCAGCAGCTCGTCCTGCGAGACGCCGAGCAGCGGGGCGAGCTTGGCCGCAGCCGGCGCCGGCCGCTTGACGAGGTAGGGCGAGACGGCGACGTCGTCGGCCGACTCCGAGACCGCGAGCTGCACGCCGTGGCGGTCGAGGATCGACCCGCGCGGGCCGGGCAGGTCGATGTCGGCGGTCTGCTGGCTGGCCGCCGCCTGCTTGAGCGCCGAGGCGCGGACGACGCCGATCCACAGGGCGCGCAGGCCGGCGAGACCGAGCGCCGCGACGAAGACGAGGAACAGGAGCGAGATCCGCCGCTCGACGAGCCGCGCCACCCGCGTCTACCTCGTGACGGTGGGCGCCGTGGTCTGCGGGGTGACCTGCGGTTGCGGCTGGTACTGCTGGGTCTGGGTCGGCGTGACGGCCTGGGTCGGCGTCTGCGTCGGCGTCTGGGTCGGCGTGGCCGCCTGCGTCGGCGTCGCGGCCTGGGTGGGCGTCGCGGTCTGGCGTCGGCGTCGGCGTCGGGGTCACCGCGGGCGTCTGGGCCACGACCGGCGCGGCCGCCTGCGGTGGGCGCCGAGGCGGCGGAGGTCTGGCCGGGCTTGGCGATCCGGTGCGCGGCGAGGCTCGCGTCGCCCGGGCGCACGGTCAAGAAGCGCGCCGAGCCGGCGGCCGGGTCGACGAGGCCGTTCTTCAGCGCGACGGCGCGCTGGCGCTCGCCCGAGGACAGCCGGCCGATGGAGGCCCGCATGGCGGCGTTCTCGCGCTCCAGGCGGGCCGACGTCTCGACGGCGCGGGAGATCCCGGTGTTGAGCTTGAGCAGGTGGACCTGCATCGTGACGATGCCGAAGAGCAGGAAGGCGAGCAGCGGGATCCACACCCGGCCGGTGAGCAGGCGGGTGACGAGCCGGTGGTCGGGCAGCGCGCGCAGGCGGCGGCCGACGCGCGCGGGAAACGGGTGGGCGCCGGGGCGCGGGAGCGCGACCGAGCCGCCGGTGGTGACCGCGGCGGGACGCAGCGGGCCGCTGACCCGCCGCCCGACCGGGGCCGGACCTGCCGTGCGCCGCCCATGCCGCGGCCGGGCCGCAGTGGCGCGGGCCGTCGAGGCGGAGGAAGCGGGCGGGGTCATGACGGGACCTCCAGCTTGCGGGCCACGCGCAGGCGCGCCGACTTCGATCGGGGGTTCGCCGCGACCTCTCCCGGTGTGGGAGCGACCGCCTTGCGAGACAACAGTTCGGCTTCCGGCTCGCGTCCGCAGCCGCAAACTGGCAGGTCGGGCGGACAGATGCAGCCGCGCGCGCGGTCGACGAGGAAGCGCTTGACGCGCCGGTCCTCGAGCGAGTGGAAGGAGATCGCGGCCAGGCGGCCGCCGGTCGCGAGCATGTCGAAGGCCGTGGGGAGCGCCTCGTCGAGCTGGTCGAGCTCGCCGTTGACGGCGATGCGGATCGCCTGGAAGACGCGCTTGGCCGGGTGCCCGGCGGCGAAGCGCGCCGGCGCGGGCATCCCGCTCTTGATCGTCTCGACGAGCTCGGCCGTGGTGCGCAGCGGCGCGAGCTCGCGGCGGCGCACGATGGCGCGGGCGATCGAGCCGGCGTAGCGCTCCTCGCCGTACTCGCGGAACAGCCCGGCCAGCCGGCGCTCGTCCCACTCGCCGACGATCTCCTGCGCGGTCAGGCCCTCGCCCGGGTCCATGCGCATGTCGAGCGGCGCCTCGTAGGCGTAGGAGAACCCGCGCTCGCGCGTGTCGACCTGCATCGAGGAGACGCCGAGGTCGAAGACGACGGCGTCGGGGCGCAGCCCCTCCGCGGCGAGCATCGCCAGGCCCTCGGCGAAGGCGGCGTGGACGAAGCGCGCGTGGCTGGGCACGTCGACGGCGAGCTCGGCGAAGCGGTCCTCGGCGGCCGGGTCGCGATCGATCGCGATCAGCGTGCCCGAGGAGCCGATCCGCTCGGCCAGCAGGCGCGCGTGGCCGCCGGCGCCGAACGTGCAGTCGACGACGGTCTCGCCCGGCTGCGGATCGACGAGGTCGATGAGCTCTCCGGCGAGGACGGGGACGTGGAGCGCGGCCATGTCAAGCAGTGTGGTCACTGTGCGGTCCCGAGCCCGGCGGCGATCTCGGAGATCGACGACGAGAGGTCGTCGTTGTAGGAGCCCCAGGCGTTGCGGTCCCAGATCTCGAAGCGCACGCCCGAGCCGATCAGCGAGACCTCGCGATCGAGCGCGGCGTGGCCCATGAGGAAGCCGGGGACCATCACGCGGCCGGCCCCGTCGAGCTCGGTCGAGTGCGAGTTGGCCGTGAAGAAGCGCTCGAGCTGGCGGTAGTCGGGCGAGAGCGGGTTGTGGCTAGCGAGCACGGAGGAAGTCCACTCGTCGTAGTCGCCGGGGCGCCACATCCCCACGCAGGGCTCCAGGCCCTTGGCCAGGACCACGCCATCCGCGAAGGACGCTCGATAGCGCGACGGAACCGTGAGCCGGTTCTTGGCGTCGAGCGTGAAGTCGAAGGTTCCGCGAAAGGACAAGGCGCATGTGTTTCTGGCGGTGAAAGGAGGGGCCGGGCCGGGGTGGTCGGGTGGGAGGAGCCCTGCCACCCCGGCTCGACTTGGTTGGGCAAGCTACCCCACTTCATCCCACTCTGCAACACATGTGTCGGCATTCGTCCCACTCGACTTGAATCAAACCGGTCCGATGGCCGCAATCGCCCGTCCCACGGGGGATTGCGCCGACCCACCCCGGAAGCCGAAAAACGCAGGCTCGATTGCGTTCGGCGCCGCTGCACGTCGTCCTGCACCTGCACGGGGGGTTCCGCCGCGCGGTGTGCATCGGTGTGGGGCGTCGTGGGAGGACCGGCTCGGGGTGCGGCGAACGCGCGCGGCCGGCGGCCGATCAGTGCCCGGTGGAGGCGAGCAGCGCGGCGGCGACGAGCAGCAGGACGGAGGGCACGAGGCCCAGTGCGATCGTCAGCTGGATCTTCGGCGCGGCCCGCTCGGCGGCCTCCCGCAGCCGCACGCCGCGGGCCGCGCGGGCGTCCCGGGCCTGGGCGGCGAGGGTCGGCCCGAGCGGCGCGCCGAGCCGCTCGGAGCGCTCGAGCGCGGCCACGCAGGCGCGGACGCCGGGCCCGGGGCAGCGGGCGGCCAGGCCGGCCAGCGCGGCGGCGCGCGGCCGGCCGAGGGAGATCTCCCGCGCCGTTCGCGAGATCTCCCGGGGCAGGAGGCCGCGGCGCCGGCGGCCGACCTCGGTCAGGGCCCGCGTGAGGGGCAGCCCGGCGTCGACGGCGACGCGGACGAGCTCGAGGACGTCGGCGAGCTCGCGCTCGACCTGGCGCTGGCGCGCCCGGGCCAGGCGGGCGAGCCACAGGTCGGGAGCCAGGAACCCGGCCGCCGGCCCGGCGACGAGCAGCACGAGCCCGAGCCGCCCCGGCGCCCCGGCGGCGAGGAGCAGCGCGAGGCCGAGCCCGGCCAGGGCGGCGCCGGCCTTGAGCGCGCCCGCCTCCCCCGGGCTCAGGCCGAGCGGGGTGCCGGCGGCGGCCAGCCGCGCGGCGAGGTCGGCCGTCGGGCGGGCGGGTCCGACCCGGGCGCCCACGCGCGCGAGCGCGCGCACGAGGGAACCGGTGCCGCGCGGGCGCCGGCGCGGCGCCAGATCGGCCAGCGCGACGAGCAGCAGGCCGCCGGCGAGCCCGGCGCAGAGGACCGCGCGCGTCACGCGGGCACGCGGCCGAGGCGGCGGATGACGAGCAGGCACCCGGCCTGCAGCAGCAGCGCGGTCCCGCCGAGGATCACGCCCGCGGGGCTCGAGACGATGCTTCCCACCGTCCCGGGCGCGGCGAGCTCGACCAGCGCGCCGGCGCCGAGCGGCAGCCCGCAGACGACCCACCCGGTGAAGCGCGCCTGCGCCGTGGCGGTGCGTGCGTCGCGGGCCAGGCGGGCGGCGTCCTCCTGGGCGGCCGCGGTCGCGCGCAGCAGGCCGGCGAGATCCCCGCCCGCGTCGCGCTGGACGAGGATCGCGGCGACGACCGCGTCCCACGCCTCGCTGCCCGCGCGGCGGCGCAGCGCCTCGACCGCGTCGTCGGTGCGGGCGCCGCTGGCCAGCGCCGCCGCGGCGCGGCCGAGCTCGCGGCCCGCCGGGCCGCCGAGGCCGCGCGCCGCCTCCCCCACCGCGCCGCGCACGGCATGTCCGGCGCCGAGCGAGTCGGCCAGCGCGCGGCAGACGGCCGGCGCCTGGGCGGCGAGCGCGCGGCGCCAGCGCTCGCGGCGGGCCCGGACGAGCCGCAGCGCGACGGTCGGCCCGAGCGCGGCGGCCCCCAGGCCGAGCCACGGGACCGGCGACGAGCCAGCCGGCGGCGAAGAGCGTGGTCGCCCCGAGCAGCGCGAGGCGCCGCCGCTCGGGCGGCGCGGGGTCGTCGCCGTCGCGGCCGGCGCGCAGCAGAACGGTGAGACGACCGAGGACGTGCGCGCTCTCGGCCGCGGCCAGCGCCTCCCAGGCGCCGGCGACGGCCAGCCCGCCGGCCAGGCCCGCGGCCAGCGCGGCGCGGGTCACGACGCCAGCGCGGTCGCGACGCGACCGCCGTCGGCCGGTGGCCGCCAGGTTCCGCGCGACCCGCGGGCGACCCACAGCTCCCGCGTGGCCGGGCCGCCCGCGACCCGCACGACCTCGCTGACGGCGACGATCGCCCGCGTGCCGTCGCGCCGGCGCTCCTGGTGGACGACGAGGTCGATCGCCCCGGCGGCGAGCTCGCGCACGGCGGCGTGCGGCAGGTCGACGTCGGCCATCAGCGCCAGCGTCTCCAGGCGCCGCAGCGCCTCCTCGGGCGAGCCGGCGTGGACGGTCGACAGCGAGCCGTCGTGGCCCGAGCTCATCGCGAGCAGCATGTCGAGCGCCTCGGGCCCGCGGACCTCGCCGACGACGATGCGGTCGGGACGCATCCGCAGGGCGTTGCGCACGAGGCGGCGGATCGTGATCTCGCCGCGGCCCTCGACGTTCGGCGGCCGCGCCTCGAGGCGCACGACGTGCGGGCGGCGCGGCTTGAGCTCGGCCGCGTCCTCGATCGTCACCACGCGCTCGCCCGCGTCGATCTCCCCGGCCAGCGCTCCGAGCGTCGTCGTCTTGCCCGAGCCGGTCCCGCCGCTGACGAGGACGTTGAGCCGGTTGCGGACCCCGCGCGCGAGCGCGGCCGCGAGCTCCTCGGGCAGCGTCCCGGCCGCGACGAGGTCCTCGAGCGCGAACCCGCGGCGGCGAAAGCGCCGGATCGTCAGCACCGGCCCGTCGAGCGCGAGCGGCGGGATCACGACGTTGACGCGCGAGCCGTCGGCCAGCCGCGCGTCGGCGAGCGGCGAGGCCTCGTCGACACGCCGGCCGAGCGGAGCGAGGATGCGCTCGATCGCGTGGCGCAGCTCGTCCTCGGACTCGAAGACGGCCTCGGCCGCCTCGACGCGCCCGCGGCGCTCGACCCACACCCGCCCCGGTCCGACGACCATGACCTCGTCGACCTCGGGGTCGGCGAGCAGCGGCTCGAGCGGCCCGAGGCCGAACGAGCGCTCGGCGACCAGGCGCCGCAGCTCGTCGCGCTCCTCGGCGGAGAGCAGCCCGGCCTCGCGCTCGACCAGCGCGCGCACGCGCGCGTCGAGCGCCTCGTCGGCCGGCCCCTCCCCCGCCTCGCGCAGCAGCCGTTCGCGCAGGGCGTCGGCGAGCGCGTCGAGCGTGGCGGGGACCATGCCCGGTCTAGGCGCGCAGCGTTGCCGGTTCGCCCCCTCAGCCGGCGATCACGTCGAGGACGCGGTCGACGTCCTGCGGCGTGTTGTACAGATGCCACGCGGTGCGCAGACGGCCGCCGCGGATCGCCGCGACGATCCCCGCCGCCTCCAGCCGCGCCTCGGCGCCGGGCACCTCGGCCGACACGATCGCGCTGTCGGACGGGGGCAGGCCCAGGCCGGCGCGGAAGCGGTTGGCCAGGCCGACGTCGTGATCGTGGATCGCCTGGACGCCCGACGTCCTCGATCAGCGCCAGCGCCGGCGCGGCGCCGACCCAGGAGAACCACGCGGGCGAGACGTCGAGGCGCCGGGCGGTCCGCGCGAGGCGCAGCGGCGGCCCGAAGTACGAGGCGTGCGACGTCCTCGCCCGCGTACCAGCCGGCCGAGTGCGGGACGACGTCGGCGAGCAGCCGGTCGGAGACCGCGGCGAACGCGGTCCCTCGCGGCGAGAGCAGCCACTTGTAGGCGGCGCAGACGATCGCGTCGAACGGACAGCCGTCGAGCGGCAGCCAGCCGGCGGCCTGCGTGGCGTCGCACAGGGTCAGCGCGTTCGCGTCGCGGGCGGCGGCGGCGATCGCCTCGAGGTCGGCGCGCTCGCCCGTGCTCATCTGGACCGCGCTGAAGACCGCGGCGTCGGCTCCGTCGGCGATCGCGTCGGCCAGGTCGGCCGCGGGCACGGTGCGCACCGACAGGCGCTCCTGCACGAGCAGCGGGAACAGCGTGCTCGTGAACTCGATCTCGGGCACGACGACGCGGGCGCCGTCGGGCAGGGCGGTGACGAGGCTGCCGGTCAGCTCGGAGACGGTCGCGCCGACGGCCACGGCCTCGGTCGGGCGGCCGACGAGCCGGGCGAAGCTCGCCCGCGCGCGCTCGGTCGCCTCGCCCCATCCCTCCCAGCTCGTGCGCCCGCCGCGCCAGTCGGCCAGCGCGGCCTGCAGCTCGTCCCACGCGGGCGCGGGCGGCAGCCCGTAGCTCGCGGTGTTGACGTAGACGCCGGCCGGCGCGAAGAGGCGCTGGGCCTCGGCGAGGGTCAGGGCCGGCACCCGTCCAGCCTAGGCCGGCCGGTGAGGCGGCCTAGAGCGGGTACGGGTTGGTCGTCGGGAACGGCGCACACCCCGGCAGGAACCCGAGCTTCGGATCGTGCACCGTGTACCAGCGGTACGGGGGGAGGTCGCGTGGGTCGCTCGCGTAGCCGGGCACCAGGTCTCCGGATCCTGCAGCTGGTCGAACGGAGGCCACGGGTTCTCGAACGGCGGGTGCTTGGAGCAGGTCTGCTTCGGGTCGGCGCCGTCGAGCGGCCGATCCGGGAAGGAGCGGTTCGTGTAGTCCGGCAGGCAGGGGTTGAAGGGCTGGGTCCAGTAGCCGTACACACCGCGGCCGTCGTTCGGGCGCGGCGCGCCCGGCTTGAAGTTCGCGTTGTAGCGGTCGACCTCGCGCCAGTTGGCCCAGCCGTCGTGATCGACGTCGTCGACGCCGTCCTTGACGCCGTCGCCGTCGGTGTCGGCGTCGAGCCAGTTGGTCGACTGGAACTTCGAGAGCAGGTAGGGCTTCTCGTCCGTGAAGGCGGCGGTCCACCAGTCGGGCGTCATCCGGCCGTGGGGCTCGTCCCAGTTGGTCAGGCCGTCGCCGTCGATGTCGCGCTCGTCGTCGGTCAGCCACCCGTCGCCGTTGAGGTCCAGGCGCCAGGGGGCGGAGGCCGACTGGGCCGGCGCGGCCACGTGGCCGCGGTCGATCGAGCTGCCGGCGGGCTGGTAGCCGAACCCGGGCTTGCGCTCCATCGAGTTCTGCGTGCCGTCGGAGAGGATCAGGTAGGGCGAGCCGGGCGTGCCGTACTTGACCCAGGCCTGGAACTCGTCGCGCATGGTCAGGCCGTCGCCGTCGTGATCGGTGTTGGCGTCGGTCGGGTCCAGGGCGTTCGGGTAGGGCCGCTTGCCCGGGTAGGCGAGCACGCCGCCGTTGGGCAGGTAGTGCGCCTGGTGGTTGTAGTCCAGCGCGGACTCGTACTCGTAGAAGTCGGTGATCCCGTCGCCGTCGGTGTCGGTCAGGCAGGCGTCGGTGTGGAGCTTCTTCTCCAGCGCGTTGCTCAGGCCGTCGTGATCGCTGTCGCCCGTGGTGTTCGGGTTGCAGCCGCCGACCGTGGTCGTGCCCTTCGTCGACTTCGGCGGGACGACGACCGGCGAGAGCGCCTTGGTCGTGAACTTGGCGCCGAAGCGCGAGGAGAGGATGCGCAGCCGGAAGCGCGTGGCGACCATCTTGCCCTTGGAGCGCGAGAGCGACTTCGTCAGCTTCGACGGGATCTTCACGTACAGCGTGCGCGTGCTCGACTTGCCCGCCTTGACGAAGATGTAGCGCCCGCCCTTCGTGCGCTGGAAGACCACGGTGTTGCGGCTCTTGCCCGAGCGGAAGTTCTTGCCGCGCACCTTGAGCGTCTTGCCGATCGCCAGCTTGCGCGGCGCGATCGAGGTGACCGCGGGCAGCTTCGGCTTCTTCTTCTTGGCCTTGGCGGCCGAGGCCAGCGGCCGCGGGTGCAGCGCACGGGCCGAGGCGGCGGCCGGGACGGCGGCCACGAGGACGAGAGAGAGGATGACGAGCAGGGACCGACGGAGCATGTGCTGGCCCCTGCATCGGAAGAACGGGCCGGACGCTTGAGCGATCCGGAACGGGCGTCCAGACGGTCAGGGTCCGCGAGCGAGCAACTGCACGTCGTGGGCGTAGGCCTCGGCCTCGGCCAGATACCGCGCTTCGGCCGCGGTGACGCGCACGGTGGCGGCGATCCGCGGGCCGGGCAGCGCGTCGCGATCGTCGGGGCCCGCGGCCCGGCGGGCGGCGAGGACCTCGACGTCGCGCAGGCCGACCCGCGTCGTGCCCGAGCCCGACTGCGTGGCGGAATCGCGGGTGACGAGGACGTCGACCCGGGAGCCGGGCACGACGAGCGACGGGTCGCCCGCGGGCGACGATCTGCGTGACGCGCTCGCCGGGCCGCGTCGGCGCGGCGGCCGGCCCGGCGTCGGGGTCGCGCAGCAGCTCGGGCGTCAGCGGCGTCCCGGCGCGCAGGACGACCCGGGTGCGCAGGCCCGCGACCGACGCGGCGTCGGCCAGGGCGCCGGGCGGGGCGAAGCGGCTCGGCATCCGCCGCAGCGCGAGCCGGCCCGGGGTCGAGCGCGGCGTCGCGCCCGACGGCGGTCCGGGCGACGAGCACGGCGCGCACCGGGCCCGAGGCTGCGGTCGATCGCCGCCTCGCGGTGCGCGACGTCGGAGGCGGCGATCCCGCCGAGCAGCAGCGCCAGGCCGAGCAGCAGCGCGCCGCGGCGGCGCCGGCTCACGGCGCCGCGCCGGCGCGCGCCGCGGCACCCGCCGTCCGGGGCAGCTCGAGCACGAGCCGGGCCCCGGCCGCCGAGGGCGCGGGCGCGAGCCGCCCGCCGTGCTCGCGGGCGATCGCCACCGAGACGGCCAGGCCGTGTCCGCGGCGGGCGCGCGAGGCGCGGGCGGTCAGGGCGGCGAGCGGCGCCGGCAGGCCGGGACCGGAGTCCTCGACGCCGACCAGCGCCCGCCCGGCGGCCTCGCGCACGGACAGCCGCACCGGCCCCGCGCCGTGCTCGGCCGCGTTGGCCAGCAGGTTGCGCAGGATCTGGGCCAGGCGGCGCTCGTCGCCGGGGACGAGCACCGGGCCCGGCGGCAGGCGAGAGCTCGATCGCCGCGCCCGAGCGGCGCGGCCGCGGCGGCCGCCTCGCGGGCGAGCGCGCAGAGGTCGACCCGGCCGGGCGCGAGCGCCGGCCGGCCGCCGCGCGGCGCGTCCTGGAGCTCGTCGAGCAGACCCGCGGCACGCGCGAGCTCGCGGTCGACGGCGGCGAGCGGACGCTCGGCTCCGCCGCCCGCGGCGGCGAGATGCACGCCGAGGCGCGCGGCGGTCAGCGGGCCGCGGACCTCGTGGCAGGCCCGCGCGACGCGGCGGGTGCCGCGATCGAGGCGCACCGCCAGCGCGGCGGCCAGCGCCGAGGCGCCGGCGGCGACGACCCACCCGAGCGCGGCGGGGCTCATGCCGCCACCGCGGCGGCCGGCGCGTCGACGAGCTTGTAGCCGACGCCCCACACGTTCACGACGTACGCCCCGCCGCGCGCGGCGAGCTTCTGGCGCAGGCGGCAGGCGTGGGAGTCGAGCGTGCGCGTCTGGCCGAGCGCGCGGAAGCCCCAGACGTCGCGCAGCAGCTCCTCCTTGGTGAACACGCGGGTCGGCTCGGCGGCCAGCGCGCGCAGCAGCGCGAACTCCTTCTGGGCCAGCGGGATCCGCCGGTCGCGGAACGCGACCTCGCGGGCGGCGGGATCGATCGTCAGCTCCCCCACCCGCAGGCGCCCGAGCTTCGGCCGCGGCCGCGCGCGGCGCAGCACCGCGGCGATCTGCGCGCGCAGCTCGGGATACGAGAACGGCTTGGCGACGTACCCGTCGCAGCCGCGGTCCCAGCCGCGCATGCGCTCGAGCTCGCCGCCGCGGCCCGACACGACGATGACCGGCAGGTCGCGGTCGAGCTTGCCGTCGAGGCCGTCGGAGCCGCGGATCCGGGCCAGCAGCTCGAGGCCGTCGCCGTCGGGCAGCCCGAGGTCGAGCAGCGCGAGGTCGCACGGACGCGCCTCGAGCAGGCGCAGCGCGTGCCGGGCCGACTCGGCCACGAGCAGCTCGAAGCCGTCGGCGGAGAGGTTGTCGGCGAGGAACGTCCGCGTCGCGGGGTCGTCCTCGACGACGAGGATGGTGTCGCGGTCGTCGTCGCTCATGCCCCTTCTAGGGCCGCCGCGCGACGAACTCGTCCCCCTCGGTGCAGGTTCCGTTGCAACCCTGCGATCGGGGCAGGAATCGCACCTATGATGCCGACGCCTGGGACCGGGGGCGCAGGATGCGTCTGACCCGGACCCTCGGTCATCTAGGCATGCGGCGCGGAACCTACAACTCCGGAGAGGACTTCGTACTCGAGTACGGAGAGCTCCGCTTCACCTTCAACGAGCGCGACTTCGAGGAGCGCTGCGAGCAGGCCGCCTGCCGCCTGGGCTTCGTCGGCGGAGAGCTCGGCGGCGAGGAGGCCGAGGACCTCGTCAACCTCGTCGTCAACGGCGAGGTCGCCGACCCCGCCTCCGGCCTGGGCGAGCACATCAACGACTGCTGGCCCGAGCTCGTGGGCCCGGCCGACAAGTCGCTCGTCCACTGGCTGCGCCGGCTGATCTTCCGCTCGGCCTGGCTCGACCAGCGCGTGAAGGAGGGCGAGCTCGACGTCGCCTTCGACCCCGAGCTCGGCTCCTTCCGCTACGTGCAGCCCGATCGCGACGACGAGCCGATCGAGCTGGCGCCCGAGCCCTCCTGGGGCCGGGTCGCCTACACCAAGCGCTTCTAGCTAGGCCGCGAGCGCGTCGGCGCGCGCCTTGGCGATCGCCGCCGCGCCGTCGTCGCCGACCAGCGACTCCGCGCGCACGGTCCCGCTCTGGGCCAGGTCGATCGCCGGGAAGGACCCGGTGCTCGTCAGCGCGACGTCGAGCGCGATGACCGTGGTCTCGCCGCCGAGCGGGAGCTCGGAGGTGCCGATCACGGTCAGCGAGCCCTGGCCGGGCACGTTGCGCGCCGCGGCCGTCGCCTTGCGGGCGGCGGCGGGCGACAGCCCGCCGAGCCCGTCGATCAGGACGACGGCGTGGGCGCCGCGCGTGGCCACGCGCTTGGCCTGCTCGACGGCGCGGTCGACGACCTGGGCCTGGGCGTCGGGCGAGGCGGCGAAGGTGGCCGAGCCCGCCACGTCGACGGGGCCCTCCTCCCACTCCCCGATCTCCTCGGGGCGCACGCCGGCCAGCGCGACGGAGACCTCGAGGTCGTCCTGGGCGGCGAGCACGGCGCCGAGGCGGCGCAGCGCCTCGGTCTTGCCGGCGCGCGAGGCGCCGACGATGGCCACGCGCGAGCCGCGGCCGAAGGGGGTCAGGAATTCGATCGCCTTGAGCGTCTCGTCGTCGGCGCCGAGCTTGACGCGCTCGCTCGGGAAGGCGGCGGGCAGGTCGTCGAAGCGCGCGCGGTCGGCGACCTCGTCGGCCGGCCGGTCGTTGATCGTCTCGACGCGGACGAGCGACGGGTAGCGCTCGGAGCGCCGCGGCGGGCGCACCGGGCCGGAGACCGTGTCGCCGGAGACGAGCTCGCAGCGGCGGATCTGGGCGGCCGAGACGTAGACGTCGCCGTCGTCGGGCTCGGGCGGGTTGACGCGGACGAAGCCCGAGCCGTTGCCGAGCACCTCGACGGTGCCGGTGACCGCGGCGTCGGCCGCGCTCTCGGGCTCCTTCGGCGCGCGGGCCTTGGGCTCCTCGGTCGGGGCCTGGTCGGCGTCGTCGTCGACGGACCCGGCGTCGGTGTCGGTGTCGGCGTCGGTCTCGGGGTCGGCGTTCTTCTTGCGCCCCCGGCCACCGCGGCGACCGCGGCGGCGGGGCTTGTCCTCGCCCTCGTCGTCGTCCTTGGCGGCGCCGGCGTGTCGGCGGCCTCGGGGGCGTCGTCGTCGCCGTCGGCGTCGGCCGCCTCGGCGGGCGCGCCGCCCTGGCGCTCGAGGATGACGTCGACGAGGTCGGCCTTGCGCAGACGGCGGAAGCCGTCGAGGCCGAGCTCTCCGGCGATGACGTGAAGATCGGCGAGCGGGCTGTCGTTCAGCGCGTCGCGGTCCAGTACGGACATGGGGGTCCTCCTTGTGGATTGGTCGGTGGGCGACCCGTCGCGTGGTGTCAGCGAAGGGCGACCTTGCGGGGTGAACGCTAGCGAACCTGGCGGCGCAAGGCGGGATCGAGCTGCGTCCCGGAGTCCAGCTCGGCCGCTCCGGAGAGCACGGCGCGCACCGCCAGGAAGTCCTTGGTCGCCGCCACGTCGTGCACCCGCAGGATCGACGCGCCGCGCGCCACGCCGTCGGCGATCGCGGCCAGCGTGCCGGCGCCGCGCTCGCGCGGCGGGCGGCCCGTGACGGCGCCGACGAAGTCCTTGCGCGACACCGCGAGCAGCACCGGGCGGCCGAGGGCGACGAGCCGCTCGAGGTCGCGCAGCACGCGCACGGTCTGGTGCGGGGTCTTGCCGAAGTCGGGACCGGGATCGAGCACGAGCTGCTCGGTCCGCACGCCGCGCTGGGCGCACACCGCCATCCGCTCCCAGAGGAACTCGACGACGTCGTCCTCGACGCGCTCGTCGAGCGCCGGGTCGAGCAGCTTGACCTTCGGCTCGGCGTAGGTGTGCATGAGCACGAGCGCCGCGCCCGTCTCGGCGCACACGTCGGCCAGGCCGGGATCGCGCAGCCCGCTGACGTCGTTGACGATCGAGGCGCCGGCCGCGATCGCGGCCCGCGCGACCTCGGGCTTGTAGGTGTCGATCGAGACGAGGGCGCCGAGCTCGCCGGCCACGCGCTCGACGACGGGGACGACGCGGGCGATCTCCTCGGCCGCGTCGACCGGCGGCACGCCGGTGATCCCCGACTCGCCGCCGACGTCGATCAGATCGGCCCCGTCGGCCAGCAGCGCGCGGGCGCGCTGCACCGGGTCGGTGCCCGGCACGTCGGAGAACGAGTCGGGCGTCGCGTTGACGACGCCCATGATCCACGGCCGCTCCCCCAGCGCGAGGCGCCGGCCCCGGGCCTCGAGGACCGGCGGCGCGGTCACGCCGGGCCCACGCCCTCGAGCTCGCGCTCGGCCGCGAAGGCCGCCGTCTCGTCGGCCCGGCGGCGCTCGTCCCAGCCGAGCTCGTCGCCGAGCGCCGCCGCCACGCGCTCCACCGCCCCGCCGCTCTGGCTGACGGCCGCCGCGTCGAGCAGCGCGAGCCGCGTGCGGCGCAGCAGCACGTCGCCGACCGTCCGCGCCTGCTCGTGGCGCGCGGCGTGCACGGCCTCGGCCAGCAGGTCGGGGAGGCCCGGGACGATCGGCTGGGCCAGCGCGCCCTGCTCGCGGGCGACGGTGAGGACGTCGTGGGCGACGTGGCCGTAGCGCCCGGCCAGCGCGGCGTAGGACTCGTCGGGGACGCCCTCGACGCGCGGGAGATCGTCCGCCTCGACCGACATGCCCGAGCGGGATCCCCTCGGTGCGGCACGGCGCCTCGCGGCCGTCGCGCAGGACGATGCGGTCGACGGCCATCTTGGCCATCCGCCGCCAGGTCGTGAGCTTCCCGCCGGTGATCGTGATCATCCCGCTCGACGTCTCGTAGAGCTCGGCCTTGCGCGAGATGTCGACGGACTTCTTCGTGTCGCCGGTCGAGATCAGCGGGCGCACCCCGGCGTAGGCGCCGGCCAGGTCGCTCCCGGTCAGCGAGGTCCCGAAGAAGGCGTTGGTCGCCTCGAGCAGGTACTCGACGTCGGAGTCGGCCGGCCGCACCGCCTCGACGTCGCCGTCGAAGTCGTTGTCGGTCGTGCCGATCAGCGAGCGCCCGAGCCAGGGCAGGGCGAAGATCGTGCGCCCGTTGCCGGCGGGGACGATCGCGCCCGAGACGAGCGGCAGGTCGGCCGCGTCGAGCAGGATGTGGGTGCCGCGGCTCGGGCGGATGATCGGCACCTCGGCCTCGTCGCGCAGCTCCTCGGGGCGGATCCGGTCGGCCCACACGCCGGTCGCGTTGACCACGTTCTCGCCGCGCACGACGAGCTCCTCGCCGCTCTCGCCGTCGCGGACGCGGACGCCGCACGTGCGCCCGTCCGTACTCGACGAGCTCGGTGACCTCGAGGCGGTTGGCCATCACCGCGCCGAAGCGCTCGGCCTCCTGCAGCACCGTGAGCACGAGGCGGACGTCGTCGGTCTGGCAGTCGTAGAAGAGGTAGCCCGAGGTGGCGTCGCGCCCGGCCAGGGCCGGCAGGCGCGAGACGAGCTCGTCGCCGTCGATCACGCGGTGGCGGTCGGGGCTCCAGTCCTCCTCTCCCCCGTTCGCGGCCGCGCCCCGGCGCCGCCGGCCGCGCCGCGGCGGGCGGGCCATGACGTCGTACATGTTCAGGCCCATGCCGACGAGGCGGTCGGGCCGCGCGCCGCCGAAGGCGGGGACGACGAGCGGCAGCGGCTTGACGAGGTGCGGCGCCAGGCGCACCATCAGCTGGCGCTCGAGCAGCGCCTCGCGGACCAGGCCGATGTCGAAGTTCTGCAGGTAGCGCAGGCCGCCGTGGACGAGCTTGGAGGAGCGCGACGACGTCCCCGCGGCGAAGTCGCGCTTCTCGACCAGCGCGACGGAGTAGCCGCGGGTCGCGGCGTCGAGCGCGACGCCGGCGCCGGTGATCCCGCCGCCGATGACGACGACGTCGAACTGCTCCTCGCCGAGCGCGGCGAGAGCTGCGGCGCGGTCGAGCATCAGCGCGGGAGCCTAGCCGTGCGCGCCCGGCGCGCCGATCGCGCGGCCGAGGGCGGCCATGTCGGCCTCGAGCTCGGGCAGGCGCTTGCGCGAGTAGAGCGCCACGGCGGGGTGGTAGAGCGGGAAGTAGGCGCGGCCGTCGTGCTCGATCCGCGTGCCGTGGACCTCGGCGATCTTCGCCTCGGGCACGAAGCGGCCCAGCGCGTGGCGGCCGAGCGGGACGACGAGCGCGGGCTCGATCGCGGCGAGCTGGGCGTCGAGCCAGGGCCGGTGGTGCTCGACCTCGTCGCGCCGCGGGTCGCGGTTGCCGGGCGGGCGCGCCTTGAGCACGTTGGTGATGAAGACGTCGCCGCGGGCCAGGCCGATCGAGGCCAGCAGCCCGTCGAGCACGCGCCCGGCGGCACCGACGAAGGGCCGGCCGAGCTCGTCCTCCTTGGCGCCCGGGGCCTCCCCCACGATCACGATGCGCGCGTGCGGGCTCCCCTCGCCGGGGACGAGCTGGGTGCAGGTCTCGCAGACCTCGAACCCGCACCCGGCGTGGGCGCGGATCTCGTCGTGGATCGTCTCGAGGGCGCTCAGGCCCGGGACGCTAGGGGTTGATCAGTTCCAGTTCGGGGGCGCCAGCGTGCCGCGCTCGATCCCGGCCTCGATGGACTCGCGCCAGTGCGCGTCCATCTCCTCGTGGCGGCCGGTGTTGAGCAGCGCCTGGAAGAGGCGGACGGCGCGCGGGCCGTCGAAGACCTCCTTGACGCGCTCGGGACCCCCGATCGCGGCCAGGTGCTTGCACAGCTGCAGCTCGAACTGGAGATCGAACCCGATCGCCTCGTCGACGATCTGGTCGAGCTCGTCCGTGGTGTTGATGCCGAAGTCGTCCATGAATTCCCTGCCTCGCGTACCTGGGAAGGCAACGCGCGACCTACCGGAAACTGTCACCGCTCCTCCGTTTTCCAAACGGGAGAGCGGCGCCCGGACGACGCTTCTTCTACGGCGCGGGGATCGCGCGCGGCTTCCTGGACGTCGCCGCCCGGGCGCGGCGCTCGGCCAGATCGGCGACTCCGTCCGCCGTCGAGTGCTCGTAGACGGCGGCGAGGATCGGCGGCCAGTGCTCGCGCAGCGCCTCGGAGCCCATGAACAGGCCGAGATGGCCGCCGCTCGTCACGCGCTTGACCACGTCGTCGGGATCGGTGCTCGCGTGGTCGGCCAGCGCGAAGACCTGGGCCGGCGGCGTGATGTGGTCGGTGCCGCCGCCGAGCAGGAACAGCGGGACGTCGATCTTCTTCAGATCGACCTTCTTCCCGGAGATCTTCAGCTTGCCGTCGATCAGCTCGTTGTCGCGGAAGAGGTGCTGGACGATCCACAGGTAGAAGGCGCCGGGGATGTCCTGCGTGTGCTTGAACCAGTCCTCGAAGGCGCGGTAGCGCTCGACGTGCTCGGGCTCGCGGATGTGGCCGAGCAGCTGGAGCTGCTTGGCGACCTCGTTGTCGGGCTTGATCGTGATGAACCCGTTGAGCATGAACTCGCCCTTGAGCACGCCGCCGCCGAGGCGGACGACCTCCTCGTAGAAGGTGAGGTCGAGCGGCGAGAGGTAGCCGACCCAGTCGTGGATGACCGCGTCGCCGTGGAAGTCGATCGGCGCCCCGGCGATCGTCAGGGTGTGGACCTGCTCGGGGTGCAGCGCGGCGTAGATCGTCGCCAGCCAGCCGCCCTGGCAGTCGCCGACGAGGTTGAGCGGACCGCCGCCGATGACCTCGACGGCGCGCTCGGCGACCGCGAGGTAGTCCTCGATCGAGGCGTCCTTGGTCTCCTCGGTGGCGCCGAGCCACTCGAGCGCGTAGGCCTTGGTCAGGCCGGCGGCGCGGATCGTGTCCATCTGGCTCTGCTCGCGCGAGTAGTCGATGATGCAGGAGTCGTGCCCGGCCTGGGGCGGGAAGACGAGCGTCGGGACGACGTCGTCGTCCGACCCGCGGGAGAAGTCGCGCAGGCGCATGATCGGGGTCTCGAGCAGCACCTCGTTGGGCGAGGCCCACTCGGGGCGCCGGCGGGTGTTCATCTCCGTCACCCAGGCGATGCCGTCCTGCATCACGTCGGCCGGCGTGTCGCCGCGGCGCAGGGCGCCGGTCCAGTAGTCCAGGGACCCGTCGACGGTCGCCCGCCAGGTGTCCCAGACGTCATCGACGATCCGGCGGCCGACCTCGGGCGTCGGCATGAGCGTGGCGGCGGGAGGGCAGTTCATAGCGCTAGCAGATTAGCGGACATTGAGCTAGCGTATGCGCCCGATCGGACGCACTGTCCGACCGGGAACATCCCCTGGAAACGGCGGAAAAGCGGGGTTCTAGAGCGCCTGGACCTCGGAGACGATCTCCGAGACCGAGGCCTTCGCGTCGCCGAACAGCAGCGAGGCGTTGTCGGCGTAGAACAGCGGGTTGTCGATGCCGGCGAAGCCGGAGCTCATCGAGCGCTTGAGGATCACGACCTGCTGGGACTGGCTGACCTCGAGGATCGGCATGCCGTAGATCGGCGAGTCGGGCTGGTCGTTGGCCGCGGGGTTGGTCACGTCGTTGGCGCCGATGACCAGGGCGACGTCGGTCCGCGGGAACTGCGGGTTGATGTCGTCCATCTCCTTGAGCTGGTCGTAGGGCACGTCGGCCTCGGCGAGCAGCACGTTCATGTGGCCCGGCATGCGCCCGGCGACCGGGTGGATGCCGAACATCACGTCGACGCCGCGCTTCTCGAGCTCGCGGGTCAGCTCGCGGACGGCGTGCTGGGCCTGGGCGACGGCGAGGCCGTAGCCCGGCACGATCACGACCTGGCGCGCGTAGGAGAGCTGGATCGCCACGTCCTGCGGCCGACGTGGACTTCACGGTGCCGCCGGTCTCCGACTCCGTCGCGCCGGTGGTCACGGCGCCGCCGAAGCCGCCCGCGACGATCGCGGGGATCGAGCGGTTCATCGCCTCGGCCATGAGGTTCGTGAGGATCGTGCCCGAGGCGCCGACGATCATGCCGGCGACGATCAGCGCGGGGTTGTTGAGCGCGATGCCGGTGGCCGCGGCGGACAGGCCGGTGAACGCGTTGAGCAGCGAGATCACGACGGGCATGTCGGCGCCGCCGATCGGCAGCACGATCAGGTTGCCGAGCGCCGCCGCGCAGAGCAGCAGCAGGATGATGAGGATCTCGGAGTGGCCGCCGGCGACGATCACGACGCCGAGCACGACGCAGGCCAGGGCCAGCGCGCCGTTGACGAGCTGCTGGGCCGGGCCGATCGTGATCGGCTTGCCCGGGAGGATCTCCTGCAGCTTGGCGAAGGCGATGTTCGAGCCCCAGAAGGAGACCGAGCCGACGATCGCCGCGAAGATCGAGAAGATCGCCACGTAGGTCGGCACGTCGGCGAAGCCGCCGGAGTTGCGGAACTCGACCCAGGCGATCAGCGCCACCGCGCCGCCGCCGACGCCGTTGAACAGCGCGACCATCTGCGGCATCGCGGTCATGTGCACGTTGCGGGCCGCGGGGACGCCCACGGCCGCGCCGATCAGCACGCCGACGATGATCAGCGCCCAGTTGCCGAAGCCCGGCTCGAGCAGCGTGACGACCACGGCGATCGCCATGCCCACGGCGGCGATCCGGTTGCCGCGGACCGCGGTGCGCGGGCCGGTCAGCCCGGACAGGCCGTAGATGAACAGCGAGAACGCGACGATGTACCCCGCGTAGATGAAGTTCGGGTCGTGCAGGAAGGAGGCCAGCGGCAGGCTCACGCGCTCTTCTCCTCGTCCGCCTCGGGCTTGACCACGTCGGGCGAGCGCTCCTTGAACATCTCGAGCATGCGGTCGGTGACCAGGAAGCCGCCGACCACGTTGATCGTGCCGAAGATGATCGCGATGACGAGCAGCAGCTTGTCGAGGAAGCCGAGGCTGTCGCCGCCCAGGCCGAGCACGATCATGCCGCCGAGCAGCACGATCCCGTGGATCGCGTTCGTGCCCGACATCAGCGGCGTGTGCAGCGTGTTGGGCACCTTGGAGATGACGGCGTAGCCGACGAAGCCGGCCAGCACGAGGATCGCGAGGTTGGTGATCAGCATGTGGAGGTCCCTACTCGGAGGCGGCCGGGGTCTTCTCGCGCGTCACGCACGCGCCGGCGATGATCTCGTCGTCGAAGTCGAGCGACGAGCTCGTGGCTCTCGTCGTCGATCATCAGCCCGAGCAGCGACTGGATGTTGCGCGCGTAGAGCTGCGAGGCGTGCTCGGCCAGCGTGCTCGGCAGGTTGAGCGGCGCGACGATCTTGACGTCGTGCTCGATCACGGTCTCGCCGGGCACGGAGAGCTCGCAGTTGCCGCCCGCCTCGCCGGCGAGGTCGACGATCACCGAGCCGGGCTTCATCGCGCGGACCGCGTCGGCGGTGACGAGCTTCGGGGCCGGGCGGCCGGGCACGAGCGCCGTGGTGATGACGACGTCGACCTTGCCGATGGCCTCCTGGAGCTGGCGCTGCTGCTCCTTCTGCTGCTCCTCGGTCAATTCCTTGGCGTAGCCGCCCTCGCCCTCGAGGTCGCCGCCGAGGTCGAACTCGAGGAACTTCGCGCCGAGCGACTCGACCTGCTCCTTGACGGCGGCGCGGACGTCGAAGCCCTGGACCTGGGCGCCGAGGCGGCGCGCGGTGGCGATCGCCTGCAGGCCGGCGACGCCGGCGCCGAGCACGAGCACCGTGGCCGGGCGGATCGTGCCCGCGGCGGTCATCAGCATCGGGTAGTAGCGGCCGAGCTCCATCGCGCCGATCATCGCCGCGCGGTAGCCGCCGACGTTGGCCTGCGAGGACAGCGCGTCCATCGACTGGGCGCGGGAGATGCGCGGGACGGACTCGAGCGCGAAGGCGGTCACGCCGGCGTCCTTGAGGGCCTGGATGCCCTCGGGGTTCGTCAGCGGCTGCAGGAAGGAGACGAGGACGGCGTCCTTGGCGAGCTTTCTGACCTCGTCGGCGGTCGGCGGGGCGACCTTGGCCACGAGCGGCGCGCCGAGGGCGGTGTCGGCGTCGACCAGCTGGGCGCCGGCCTCCTCGAAGGCGGCGTCGGGGATCAGGGCGGCCTCGCCCGCGCCGCGCTCGACGAGGACCTCGTGGTCCTGGCCGGTGAGCTTCTTGACGACCTCGGGACGAGGGCGACACGGCGCTCGCGCTCGGCGGTCTCCTTGGGGACTCCGATCCTCATGGCGCGGAGACCCTACCGCCCTCTCATCGAGAACGGAGCGAGTGCGAAGCCCGAGAGCGCCCCGACGGAGCGGATCAGCAGCGCGGCGTCGGGGCTGATCGCCAGCGAGGCCGCGGGAGCGGCGGCGATCCTCGCCTTGCGCGCCGCGGTGGGCTTGGCCGCCGGCGTTGCACCGGATGACGGCGCGGCGCCGGTGCCGGCGGTCGGCCGCGGCGGCCTGCGTCGTCGCCGGCCCGGGCCCCGCCACCTTGTGGCGCGACGACCGCGGCGATCGGCAGCGCGCGCTTGCGCAGCGCCAGCACGGCCTGGGCGGTCACCCACACCGGCGTCTGGCGGCTGGCGGCCGAGTAGGCGATCGAGCCGTTGGCGCGGATCCGCCGGCGCAGGTAGGTCAGCGGCGAGCGGCCCGCGCGGCGGACCTTGTCCGGGTTGCGCCCGACCGCGACGAGGCCCTGGACCCCGAAGGCCGTCGACTGGCTGTTCGAGCCGCCGCCGCTCGTCCCGGCGAACCCGCCGTCCTTGTGCTGCTGCTTGACCAGCCACGCCGTGCCGCGCCGGGCCGCCTTGGTCTTCCGCTTGCCGGCCGCGCCGAGCGCCTGCAGCACGGCGCCGGTGTCGTCGACGTCGGCCTGGCCGCCGCGGCGGTAGAAGTTCCAGCCGCCCTTCTTCTCCTGCTGGCGGGCGAGGAAGGCCGCCGCGGCCTTGATCGTGCCCGAGGAGGCCGGCGTGCCGGTCGCCCGCAGCGCGAGGATCCCGAACGCCGTGAAGGCGATCTGGCGGTCGAACGAGCCCTCCTTCTTGCGGTGGGCGAGCAGCTTGCTCTTGAGATCGCGCCCGCCGAAGCCCTGCGGGGAGATCCCGGCCGAGCCGAGCACGAGCATCGTGCGCTCGATCTCGCCGGTGTCCTCGAGGTTGGCGACGCTGCCGCGCAGGAGGTCGACCGGTGTGTGGCCGCCCTTGCGCTGGTCGAGCGGGTTGACGCCGCCCGAGGCGCGGGCCAGCGCGGCCCAGGCGGTGTAGAGGCTGGAGGAGCGCGCGCCGCCGCTCGCGCCCCAGCCGCCGTCGCCGTGCTGCGCGGCGGCCAGGTAGGAGGACGGCGAGGGCTTGGCCAGCGCCAGCGCGGGGATCAGCAGCAGAAATAGGATCGCGCCGGTCGCGGCCGGGACGACCGGGCGCCAGGCCACCGTGAAGCGGGTGCGAAAGCGCGCCACGGCGCGCAGCAGGGCAGGACCGAAGACAAAGGCGAACACGACGTTTCCTCCCGCGTGGGCGAGGTTCCAGGGCAGCGACGAGCCGAAGTACATGGCCGCGAAGCGGCTCCAGAGGTTGTCGGAGCCGACCGTCGCGGCGGTGCCGAAGTCGACGCAGGCGCCGAACACGAACGCGGCCAGGACGCCGGCGCCGGCCAGCGCGAAGCGCCCGGGCAGGCGCCCGAAGGCCACGCGCCAGGTGACGCCGAGCCCGGCGCCGATCAGGCCGCACAGGCCCCAGCCGGCCATCTGCCAGGGCGTCCACGGCCCCTGGCCGAAGAACAGGTTGGAGACCAGCGCGGCCACGGCGCCGACGGCGAACCCGGCGGCCGAGCCGAGCGCGGTCCCGGCGATCAGGACGATGTCGGTCGTCGGCTTGACGTTGGGCAGCGGGGCGAAGGCGATCCGGCCCAGCGCGGCCAGCGCGGCCAGGGTCGCCGACGAGGGCGAGGACGCGCGCGGGCGGCCGCGTGCGCTCGTAGGCGACGAGGCCGGCGCCGAGCGCGACGGCGAGCAGGAGGAAGGCGGCGACGGCGGGGCTCATGGGGAGATCTCCACCGGGGACTGTCCCCGAACGGGGACTGTCCCCCAGGGACGCAGCACGCGCGCCCTCATCCGGCAACAACGCCGCGCCGTGCAGGATGCGCGCGGTCTCCGGGGCGAAGTACCAGCCGCCGGCGAGGATCTCGTGGGCCGGGCCGTCGGCGACGACGTCGCCCTGGCCGAGCAGCACGACGCGGCCGCCGAGCTCGGCGGCGAGCTCGGCGTCGTGGGTGGCGACGACGACCGCGACGCCGTCGGCGGCGAGCGCGTCGAGGCGGGCGAGCAGCGCGCCGCGGTGGGCGCGGTCCATGCCGCGGGTCGGCTCGTCGAGCAGCAGCGCGGCCGGGCGGTCCTCCCCGCCTCCGGCGACGATGGCCAGGGCGAGGCGCTGGCGCTCGCCGCCGGAGAGATCGCGCGGGTGGCGCTCGGCGAGGTGGTCGAGGCCGTGGGCGGCCGAGCGCCGCGGGCGGCGCCTCGTCGGCCACGCGCTCGTGCACGAGGTAGGCGGTCGGGTTCTGGAGCAGGAGGGCCACGCGCCCGCCGGCGCGCACGCGCCCGCGCGTGGGCGCGTCGAGCCCGGCGGCGGCGCGCAGCAGCGTCGACTTGCCGGCGCCGTTGCGGCCCATCAGCGCCACGCGCTCGCCGGGGGCGACGGCGAAGTCGACGTCGCGCAGCACGGTCGGGCCGTCGTCGAGCTCGCGCCAGACGCCGCGCAGCTCGAGCGCGGGCGCGGCGGCGTCGCGGCGCTCGCGGCGGCGCTGCAGGAAGCCGGGCCGCTCGGCGCCGGGCACCGCGGCGGGCTCGGTCGCGTCGGGCAGGCGGCCGTCGGCGCGGAGCGTGGCGCGCGCCTCCTTGACGCCGACGGGCGGCGGCGCCAGGCCGGCGAGCGCGATCAGCCGTGCGCCCGGGGTCTGGAGCTCGGGCGCGTTGGCGCCGGCCCAGGTCAGGAAGGCGCGCGGCGGCGCGTCGCAGTGCACGCGCCCGCCGGCGATCGCGACGACGCGGTCGGCCGCGGCGAGGCAGCGCTCGAGCCGGTGCTCGGCCAGGACGATCGTCGTCCCCCACTCCTCGTTGAGACGGCGCAGCAGCCAGATCAGCTCGTCGCCGGCGACGGGGTCGAGCTGCGAGGTCGGCTCGTCGAGCAGCACGAGGTCGGGACGGCCGGCCAGCGCCGCGGCCAGCGCGACGCGCTGCAGCTCGCCGCCGGACAGCTCGGCCGTCGAACGGTCGAGCAGCTCGCCGACGCCGAGCGCGAGCGCCGCCTCCTCCACGCCGCGCGCGACCGCGCCGGCGGCCTCGCCGCGGTTCTCGAGCCCGAAGGCGATCTCCGCGCGCACGGTGCCCATCACGACCTGCGTCTCGGGGTCCTGGAACAGCGAGCCGACGCGCACGCCGAGCTCGGACGGGCCGTGCTCGCGGGTGTCGAGTCCGGCGGCCACGACCGTCCCGCCGAACTCCCCGCCGTGGAAGTGGGGCACGAGGCCGGCGGCGGCGCGCAGCACGGTCGACTTGCCGCCGCCCGACGGCCCGGTGAGCACGACGAGCTCGCCCGGCTCGACGGCCAGCGAGACGTCGTCGAGGGCCGGCGTCGCGGCGGTCGGGTAGCGGTAGGTGACCGCGCGCAGCTCGAGCGTGCTCATCCGATCCCCCGGCGAACGCGGAAGGGCAGCGCGGCGAGCAGCACGATCAGCGCGGAGAGGACGGCGGGGCCGGTCCACGACCCGGCGGCCACGGCCGGGATCGCGCTGAACTCGGCGACGCCGCCCGCGCGCGCGGCGACGGTCGCGACGATCAGCGCCAGGGCGGCGCCGCCGACGGCGAGATCGGCCCGTGAGAGCGGACGGTGACGCGACGGAGGGCGGCGCGCGGCGGCAAAGCCCCGGACCTCGAGCGCGGCGGCGACGTCGACCGCCCGGTCGAGCGCGTTGGAGGTCACCGCGCGCAGGACGGCGACCCGGCCGGCGGGCGCGCCCGAGCCGGCAGCGCTGGGCGTCGGCGATCTGCGCGCCGTCGTGGACGAGCACGGGCACGAGCCGCGTGGCCACGCTGGCGGTCAGCGCCGAGCGCAGCGAGAGGCGGCGCAGGCCGCGCAGCACCTCGTCGGGATCGATCGCCGCCGAGTAGAGCGCGCCGGCGAGCACGACGACCGCGATCCGCAGCCCCTGGATCGCGCCCAGCGCGAGCGCCTCGAGCGTGACGTCGACGCGGCCGAGCACCGGATAGGTGCCCAGGCGCGCGACCACGGTCAGCCCCTCGTGGGTGACGAGCGGGTTGATCAGCGCCGTGAGCAGCGCGAGCGGGATCGCGAGCTTGGCCGCCCGGCGCAGCTCGCCGCCGACGCCGGCCAGCGTGCCGGCGAGGACGAGCGCCGCGCCGGCGGCGACGATCACGAGCGGGTGGTCGAAGAGCAGCGCGGGCAGGGCCAGCGCGACGCAGAACAGCACACCGGCTCCCGGCCGGGCGGCGTGGAGCGCGCTGGCGCGGCGCCGGTAGGCGATCACCGGGTCGCCTCCAGCGGGAGCTTGCGGTCACCGCTCGGCGCGACGGCCAGCGCGAAGGCGCCGGCCAGGCGGCTCGGCGTCAGGGCGCGCGCGGCGCGAAGGGTGCCCGCCTCGTCGACGCCGGTCACGAACCACGTGGTCTGCTGCTGGGGCGCCTTGGTCGCGGCGACGAGGCCACCGCCCGCGCCGAGCGTGCGCACCGTATGCCCGGTCGGGTCGAGCAGCGCGAGGCCGTTGCGGGTCGGGCGGGCGAACACGCCCGACTCGCGCGGCCCCTGTGGGAGCAGGTACGCCGAGTCGGCGAGCTTGACGTCGTGCCAGTCGCCCACGACGACGCGGAAGATCTCCCGCGAGGCCTGGGTGCCGACGGCCGCGCGGAAAGCGCTGATCCCGTGTGACGCGAGGCTCTTGACCACCACGTCGCAGGCCGCCTTCGCCGCGTCGGCGCACTCGAGGCGCAGCGGGCGCTTCCGGCCGCTGATCCCGTGCAGGAACGGCTCGGGGAACGAGCCGACGATCGCCGACGAGCGGTCCCCGGAGCCCCAGTCGTGGATGTCCCAGAGGATCGAGTCGCCGCCGCGGGCCTGCGTCGAGGCCGCGCCCTTCGAGGCCTCGATGCCGTTGACGTAGAAGAACCAGTCGACCGGCCGGCCGTCGCGGTGTCCGCCGGAGACGCCGTCGATCGACTGCACGAAGCCGCCGCCGAAACGCGTCTTGACCTTGAAGTGGCGCTGGAGGACGCGCATCACGGTGTCAGAGGACTTGACCGTCTGGGTCACGCGCCCGACGCGCTCGGCGCCGAAGTCGTGCTGGACGACGAGCGCGGCCGTGCCGCTGTCGTCGCCGGCCCCCAGCCCGCAGCCCGCGAGCGCGCCCGCCCCGACGGCGAGCGCGACGAGCACGGGCCCGCGCCGGCTCACCGCACCTCCACCTGCACGGGGAAGGCGGCGACGAGGCCGCGCTTGGTGGCGCGCAGCGTCGCCGTGCCGCGCTTGGCCGGCGCCGTCAGCGTGGCGCGGCCGTCGCTGCCCGTCTTGGCCGAGGCGCCCCCGAGCGTGACCTTCGCGCCGGTCACGGCCTTGCCGTGCCCGCGGTCGTCGTAGGAGCGCACCCGGACGCCGAGCGCTGCCCCGGCGGGGACGGTTCCCTTCTGGGCGGTGACGGCCAGCGTGCGCGTGCAGCCGGTGCCGCGCAGCGTGCACCAGTACCAGACCACCCGGGAGCCCGAGCGCAGCCGGTGGCCGGTGCCGAACGGACCGGACGGGTCGGCGGCGCCGGCCGTCCCGGCCTTGTTGCCGACCTTGTACTGCCAGCCCGAAGGGCCGTGCGCCTTGGCCTTGCCGACCTTCTCGACGTAGAGCGCCCCGCAGGCGCCGTCGTCGTTGACGTGGAAGGCGGGCGCTCCCGCGCGCCGCGCGCCCGCGAGGACGGCCAGCGGCGTGCCGCGCGGCGCGGTGCACGTGTGGTGGCCGACCTTGAGCTTGACCGCCCGGGCCGAGACGACCACGGGGCGCTTGTAGACCGCGCCCTTGGGTCCGATGACCATGACCTTGACCTTCGGGGCCGGCGCCGCCGCGACGGCGGGCACGGCGGCCGCGAGGGCCGCCGCGCCGACGAGCGCCGTCGCGGTGCGGATCACCGGACGTCCACCGTCTCGTACTCGGAGCGGACCGTGCCCGACTTGGTCGCGCGCAGGTCGATCGAGCGGCCCTTCTTGTACTTCAGGGTCGCGTAGCCCTTGGCGTTGGAGGTGGCCTTCAGGCCGCCGCCGCGCACCGTCGCGCCCTTGAGCGCCTTCGGCGTGCCCTTCTTCGAGTAGACGACGACGCGGACCTTGAACGCCTTGCCCGCCGTGGCCTTGGCCGGCGCGCGGAGCCCGAGCGGCAGCAGGCCGCCCTTGGGCTCGGTGAACGGCGTGGTGAACAGCAGGATGTCGTCACCGTTCTTGGGGACCGTGTCGCAGAGGCCCTTCTCGGCGAACTTGTGGTTGAACCAGAAGCCGAAGTACGAGTTGTTCGTGTTGACCTGCTTGCCGTTGACCGTGTCCGGCGAGTAGCCCAGGCCGGGGAAGTACGGGCCCGACCAGGCGCCACCGCTGGCGGCGTCGAGCGCCGAGAGCGCCGAGGTGCCCGAGCACGTGGGCTGGCCGTCGAGACCGACGGTGCGGTGCTTGGAGGTCGTGACCTCGACCTGCCGCAGCACGGTGCTGCCGGTGCCTTCGACCCGGACGGTGACGTGGGTGGCGGCCGAGGCCGCGGTGGCCGGGACGAGGGCGAGCAGGCCTGAGGCCAGCGCTGCGCCGGCGAGTCGCCGGGAGTGATGCTTCTGCATGGAGCCGTTCCTTTCCGCGAGGACGCGTATGGCGTGCGATCGGAGGCAGGTCTCCTGGCTCCCGGGCCTACCTCTCCGCGCCTTCCCGGCCGCTGTCGCGGTCAGTGGCTGCTCTGGTCGAGCGTGCGGCGGCGTCCCCGGTGACAGTGGCGGGACCGCGCCGGACTCACACCGGACTTCCCTGACCACCGACCGTGTACGGCCGTCACTCTACACTCGCGAAAAGCGTGACCGTCAACCTCACGAAGATCTACACGAAGCTCGGCGATTCCGGGGAAACCCACCTCGGAGACATGAGCCGGGTGCCCAAGACGCACCCCCGGATCGAGGCCTACGGGACGGTCGACGAGCTCAACGCCTTCCTCGGAACCGCGCTCGTCGCCCAGCCTCCGCTCGACCCCCGTTTCGCCGAATGGCTGTCCCGCGTGCAGAACGACCTCTTCGACGTCGGCGCCGACTGCGCCGTCCCCCACGGTGGCGATCGGGAGCGCCTGCGGGTCTCGCCCAAGCAGACCGAGTGGCTCGAGGCGCGCTGCGACGAGGTCAACGGGACCCTCGAGCCGCTGAAGTCCTTCGTCATCCCCGGCGGGACGCCGGCCGCGGCGGCGCTGCACGTCTGCCGCACGGTGTGCCGCCGCGCCGAGCGCCTGGCCGTCGCTCTGCGGCGACGAGCTCAACCCCGAGGTCGTCCGCTACCTCAACCGCCTGAGCGACCTGCTGTTCATCCTCGCCCGCGCCACCGCCGAGGGCGACACGCTCTGGGATCCGGGCGCGGGCCAGCGCGACTGACGAGCTACGGCTCGCGCGAGCGCGGCGCGTTGGTCGTCGCCGCCGCGAGGAAGCCGACGAGTGCGAGCGCCAGCGCCGCGATCACCGCGGCACCGACGACGAACGTCGTGTGGGCGCGCGCGTAGTCGAGCACCGCGTCGGGCCGCGCGATCAGCACGAGCAGCGCGAAGCCGATCGCCGCCGCGAGCACGACGGCCACCGGTCGGACCGCGGCCCAGACGTCGACGGTGGTCCGCTCCGGCTCGCCCGCCGGCGTGCTCGACGGGACCCGGGCCTCGCGCCACCACAGCGCCGCGACGCCGAGCGCGGTCCACGTCCCGGCCATCAGGTAGCCGGCGAAGACGTCGCTGGGGAAGTGCCAGGAGGCGACGAGCAGCGTGAAGGTGACCGCCAGCGTGTAGACCGCGCCGAGGGCGGCGACGAGGGGCCGCCGGGCCGACGGAGCGACGAGGATCGCGCACAGCGCCACGGCCATCGAGGCGGTCGCGTGCCCGCTCGGGAACGCCCGGGGGCCGACCTGGGCGTACTGCGTGAAGCGGACGATCGTCAGCTCGGACTTGAGCAACGCCGTGGCGATGCTCGACCCGAGCAGGATCACCGCGACGACGATCGCCAGGCGCGGCCGGCCGCGCCACAGCGCGACCCCGACGATGACGATGAACCACAGCACGAACGGCTGCGGGTCGGAGAGATGCGGGACCCAGTGGGTGAACGACTCCAGCCGCGACGAGTAGAGCCCGGTGAAGCCGCCGGAGATCCGCTGATCGAGGTCCTGCGCCGGCCCGACGTAGAAGGCCAGCAGCCACGTGAGAACGATCCCGGCGACCCCGAGGCCGGCCGCTTTGAGGGCGATGACGGGATCGCGCCGCATGCATGGAGATTACGCCGCATGAGAGCGCCCAGATGTGCGTTCGCTAAAGGTATTCCTGACTAAATCGGTACGCTTACTGCTCTTTACGAGAGCAAGCCAAGGAGCCCCACATGTCCGTCACCGACGAGCTGCTCGAGAACAACGAGGCGTACGCCGCCGAGTTCGACAAGGCCGATCTCCCGCTGCCCCCGGGCAAGAAGGTCGCCGTCGTCGCCTGCATGGACGCCCGCCTCAACGTCTACGGCGCACTCGGTCTCCAGGAGGGCGACGCCCACGTGATCCGCAACGCCGGCGGCGTCGTGACCGACGACGAGATCCGCTCGCTGGCCATCTCCCAGCGCCTGCTCGGGACCGAGGAGATCATCCTCATCCACCACACCGACTGCGGGATGCTCACCTTCACCGACGACGCCTTCAAGGAGTCCGTGCGCGAGGAGACCGGCATCAAGCCCGAGTGGGCGGCCGAGGCCTTCAGCGACCTCGACGAGGACGTTCGCCAGTCGATCGCGCGTATCAAGGCGTCGCCGTTCGTCCCCAAGAAGGACGCGATCCGTGGCTTCGTCTACGAGGTCGAGACGGGCAAGCTGCGCGAGGTCGCCTGACCCGCGATTGTCAGCGGAGGGCCCGGAGCACGACGCCGGGCCTCCGCGCGACCTTCGGCCCGAGCACGAGCGCGAACACGGTCGTCGCCAGCCAGGGCCGCAGGTGCGGGCGGATGCGATGGATCCGACCGTCCGCGGCGAGCTCGAGGACCATCGCGTCGCCCATCCGCAGCGGCCCGATCCTCGCCTCGCCGAGGATCGTGCGCTTCGACCCGTCGCCCATCTCCTCGAGCCAGCGCACGCCGGTCAACGTGCCGTAGACCGCGGCAAGCAGGAAGCCGATGTCCTCGCGTCCGCGGAACACGAGCCGCGCCGACAGCGGCGAGACGAGCCCGGCGTCGGGGGCGAGGGTCGCGAGCATCCCCGCGACGTCGTTGGCCTCCGAGGCGGCCTTGAAGCGGGTGACGGCGTCGGGGTCGTCCACGACGCGAACCCGCGCCTCGCGCTAACCCTGTTGCGAGATCGGGTTCGCCCCCGGCGCGACCTCCGCGGTCCCGGCGCAGATCTCCACGTCCTCGACCTGGGGCGGCTCGTACCCGGGGGTGGATTCGAACGTCTCGCTGTCGTGCACCGGCGCGGCTCCTTCTCGGGATCGGCGCGGACCCTAGTCGAGACCGGCGCCGCGACGCAACGCCGCCGCCCTCCAGAACGACGAAAGCCCCGCGAACACGGGGCCTCCGGTAGTACCGCCACGGGGATTCGAACCCCGGTTTCCGCCGTGAGAGGGCGGCGTCCTAGTCCCCTAGACGATGGCGGCAGGACCGTCGCAGTGTAGCCGGGCGGCCGCGCGCGAAGGCCCGGGCGCGCGGCGCGCCCGGGCCTCCTTTCGCGATGACCGCTACGGGGTCTGGTCGAGGCAGAGGACGACAACGCTGAAGTTGTCGACGGCGCCCCCGTCCTTGATCCGAGCGCTCCACCCGTTCGTCGTGCCCGGCGAGGGGAACGACTCGAGCAGCTTCGACGTCGCGTTGACGTTGGCGGGCCCGCCCGAGAGCAGGATGTCGCCGCTGTCGCACGACTGCGACTTGACGTTCGTCGCGTCGCCCTTGCGCGTCCCGGCGTCGACCGCCGACTCGCGCTTGTAGACGGTGCTCGAGGCGAACGCCGTCGGCGCCTTGCCGCCGAGCGTTGCCGAGTTCGCCGCGCTCGGCACCTGGCCGAGCGTCGACTCGTTGACGTCGACGCCGGTCAGCGAGTCGTCGGCGACCTTGGCGCCGTTGACCGCGTTGGCGCCGAGCTTGCTGTTCGTCACGGCCTTCGCGCGCAGGTCCGGGTTGCGGACCTGGCCGTTGAGGATGTGACGAGAGCGGATGGCGTTGTTCTTGATGCTGCTCGCGCCGATCTTCGACGCCGCGTAGGCCCCACCCGTCGACATGACGAGGAAGAGGGCGAGGTAGGCGACCACGGTCGCGTGCGCGGGCAGGCGGAGACGCCGCCACGGGCGGGTGATGCTGGACATGGGAGACCTCCAGGGGTCTGGTGATGTGGTCCCGCTCCCCCGGTCCCGAACGGGTCCGGCGGCGGGGTGTCGGCAACCTAAGTCGCCGCCGCCGGCCGGCCTAGGACCCCTAGGTGTGGTGCGCGCCACCCGCCGGTACAGTGACCCCGCCAAGCGGTTGTGGCGGAATTGGTAGACGCGCAGGCTTCAGGTGCCTGTGGGGGCAACCCCGTGGAGGTTCGAGTCCTCTCAACCGCATGCCGCCCCGTTCGCGCGGGGCGAACGGGGCGACGCGACGCCGGTGCGACGGGCCCTAGTGCTTGACGCGTTTGAAGTGGATCTTCCAGCGCAGCGTGGTGTGCCCGGTCAGCGAGCCGAACCCGTCCTTCGCGCGGTAGGTGCGCGTCGTCTTCTTCTGGACCTCGAACGACTTGCCCGTCGTGAAGCGCTTGGCGCTGATCGACTGCTTGGAGTAGGGCAGTCCGGCCGAGAGGACCGACGAGCGGAAGTTGCCCGGCGCGTCGTCGTCGATGAAGTTCATGTCGTCCGGTCCGGCGAACCACGGGCAGTCGGCGAACAGCGAGCCGCTCGTCCGCTGGCCCATCCCGGTGTCCACGTTGACCTGCGACCACGGCGCCTGCAGGCCGTACTGGATGCTGCCGAGGATCTTCCAGGTCGCCTCGCCGCAGCCCGTCGTCGGCGCGGTGTAGCCGGAGTCCGGGCAGCTGCCCGAGGTCGTGACGTCCTTGCCGGTCCGCGAGCCGACGGCCTTGAGCTCGGGACCGTCGGCGAAGCCCCACCGGCCCTTCTTGGTCAAGCCCGCGCGGGTGACGAAGACCTTGTGCGCAGCCGAGCGGAAGGTGAAGTGCTGGCGACCGCTCGCGGTCCGGGTCTGGTTGCAGTCGCCCGGGTTCTTGCCCGAGTAGCTCCAGGTCGTGGTCTGCTCACCGGAGATCGTGGCCTTGTACGTACGCGAGAGGGCGTTGGCCTGGGCGGTGGCGGGCAGCGCCGTGGCGGCCGAGGCGGCGACGGCGGCGAGGATGAGGGGGAGTCGCGAGTTCATGCTCCGCATCCTCTTGCGCCGCCGCCAGGCCGGCATCGGGGGATCCCCTAGTCGTTGATCCGCGCACCCCCGGCGCGCTACCGTCGCCGGGGTATGGGGACCTCGCACAACATCCCGCTCGCCGAGGCCGGCGACACCGTCGCCTCGGTGATGCTCCGCGACGCCGCCGCGTACCCCGCCGACGCCGCGCGCTCCGAGGCCGAGGCCGAGTTCTCCAACCCGCGCCGCAAGCTGATCCTCGTGACCGACGGCGAGCGCTTCCTCGGCTCGATCACGCCCGAAGGCCTGGCCGCGGCGCCGGGCGAGGCGGCGACGCTCGGGGAGATCGCCAGCGCCGACGCGGCGCCGCACGTCGCCCCCGAGGACCCGCCGGCCCGCGCGCTCGAGCTCCTCGACGAGCGCGGCGGCGACCGCGTGCCGGTCGTCGACGCCGACGGCGCGCTGCGCGGACTGGTCTGCTGGAACAGCCGGCGGGAGTGCTTCTGCGCCGACCATCCCGTGGACGGCTAGCGCGCCGCCGCGCACCGGCGCGCCGCCCGTCCCGCGTGCGGTAGAACCCGCCGCTCACCCGAGACCGAGGGAGCGCCCGTGGCCGACGAGTCAACGACGGACATCGACTGGAAGGGCCACGACGTGGTCGACCCCGACGGGGAGAAGCTCGGGTCCGTCGAGGAGGTCTACGTCGACGGCGAGGGCGAGAGCCGGCGGCCGCGCTGGCTGCTGGTCAAGCGAGGCCTGCTGGGCCTCGGGACGGTGTTCGTCCCCGCCGAGGGCGCCGAGGACGGCGACGACGGCCAGGTCCGCGTCCCCTACTCCAAGGAGAGCGTGAGCGAGGCGCCCCACTACGAGCCCGGCGTCGAGGTCGACACCGAGCGCGAGGCGGCGATCTACCGCCACTACGACCTCGAGCCGCCGGAGCGCCCCGAGGAGGACGACGACGACGAGGACGCGACCGCGGAAGCGGAAGCGGAAGCGGACGAGGACGACGAGCCGAGCGAGGACGAGGCGGCCGGCTAGGCCTTCGCGACCTCGGGGGCGACCTCTCCGGGCTTCGCGTCCGGGTCGGCCGGGATCTCCTGGTCGAGGATCCGCAGGAACGCGGCCACGACGTCGGGATCGAACTGCGTGCCGGCGCAGCGGATGAGCTCTTCCCGGGCGATCTCCGGCCCGGGCGCCTTGCGGTAGACGCGGTCGGCGGTCATCGCCTCGTAGGCGTCGGCTACGGCGAGGATGCGCGCCTCGAGCGGGATCGCCGAGCCCTTCAGCGCGTGGGGGTAGCCGCGGCCGTCGGGCCGCTCGTGATGGGCCAGCACCCACTCGCGGATGTCGTCCAGGCCCGAGCCGCCGAGGATGCGCGCGCCGGTCTCGGGGTGGCGGCGCATGTCGCTCCCACTCCTCGTCGGTGAGCTTGCCGGGCTTGCGCAGGATGGCGTCGGGGACGCCGATCTTGCCGATGTCGTGCAGCACGCCGGCGATGCGCAGGCGCTCGACGCGGTGCGGCGCCAGCGAGAGCTCGCGCGCCATCAGCTTGGAGTAGTGGCCGACCGTCTGGGAGTGCTGCGCGGTGCCCGTGTCGCGGACGTCGAGCGCCTCGGCGAGGTTGAGGACCGTGGCCAGGTGCGCGTCGTCGCGCGCCCGCGCCGACGGGCTGGCCGACTCGAGGATCTCGGCGATCTCGCTCGAGTGCACGACCGAGCGGTCGCGACCGAGCGCCTTGGCCGCGTAGAGGGCCTCGTCGGCGGCGCGCAGCAGCGCGTCGGCGGTGCGGCCGTGCTGCGGGTAGGCGGCGATGCCGAAGCTCATCGTCAGCGGCACCGGGCGCTCGGCGAAGGCCTCGCGCAGCTTCGAGCGGATCCGCTCGGAGGTCAGGAAGGCGTCGGGGCTGCCGGTCTCCGGCAGCAGGACCGCGAACTCCTCGCCGCCGATCCGCGCCGCCAGGTCGATGCGGCGCTTGTACGTGGTGAGCAGGCCGGCGATCGTGCGCAGCGCGTCGTCGCCGGCGTGGTGGCCGAGCCGGTCGTTGAGGTGCTTGAAGAAGTCGGCGTCGCCGAGGATCAGGGTGAACTGGTGGTCGCCGCGCTGGGAGCGCTCGAGCTCGATCTCGAGCGCGCGGTGCAGTTCGCGGCGGTTGGCCAACCCGGTCAGCGGGTCGGTGGCGGCGGCGTCGGTCAGCTGGCGGATCAGGCGGCCGACGCGCTCGCGCAGCAGGACGATGAACGTGCCGGCCACGGCGATCGTCCCGGTCAGCAGAACGAGGAACGGAATGTCCTCGTGGGTGCGCGCCGCCTCGCCGGGGTTCGCGCTCAGCCGGAAGCCGATCATCACCGCGACGTAGTTGGCGATCGTGAAGATCGCCAACGCCAGGGCTGCCCGGCGCGGCAGGAAGTAGAAGGCGTAGAAGACGATCCAGAGGTAGAAGAGGACGTACGGGCTGGCGCTCGAGCCGCTCAGCCACAGCGTCATCGAGGCGACGACCGCGCCGACGAACGGCCCGGCCTCGGCCAGCACCCCGGGCATCCGGAAGCGCAGCAGGTAGATGAAGAAGGCGCCGACGATCGTGGTCGCCTGCACCGTGAGCAGGCCCGACTCGTCGAACGTCGCCGGATGCGGGATCAGGACGCCGAGCGCGCCGACGACCGCCGCGGCGGCGAACATGATGGCCTGCGCGCGGAAGGCGAGCGACGGCGTCACGGAGCGCACCGCGAGCGCGCTCTCGTGCAGTCCGGGCGCTTCGCGACCGGACCGTGACACGCGTTGCGTCCACATGGAGGCCACGAGAGCGGTATCGCCCGTGTTTGCGGGAAGCTTGAACCCAATGGACGGGTGGTCCACCCATTGATACGCCACCCCCTCCCTCAGACGAACGTCCGCCCGGACTCCTGTGCGATGCGCCGGCAACCGATAGCCGGGCTGTGACGCCCTTCGCCCAGCCTTCGTTCGACCTGTTGATCTCCTCGCTCAAGGCCGGCGCGCGCCGCCGGATCCGCCGGCTGCTGCGGCGCCCGGCGCCCAGCCCCGCGACCTAGCGCGGGGTCGCGACGACCCGCGTGCCGCGGGCGGGCGACAGCGTGAACATGCGGCGGACGATCCGCTCGCCGGGCCGCTCGGCGGCCCGCAGGTCCATCTGCTGGAGGATCGTCTGCATGACGGCCCGCATCTCGGCCAACGCGAAGCCGGCGCCCAGGCAGCGGCGCACGCCGCCGCCGAACGGGATCCACGAGTAGGCCGGCGGCTTGGCGTCGAGGAAGCGCTCGGGCCGGAAGGCCTCGGGGTCCTTCCACACCTTCGCGTTGCGGTGCAGCAGGTACATGCACGGCATCAGGACGGTGCCGGCCGGGTAGACGCGGCCGCCGACCTCGTAGTCCTCGGTCAGCTTGCGCGCGGCGATCGGCAGCGTCGGGCGCAGCCGCAGCGACTCCTTGATGGTCGCGTCGAGGTACGTCGACACCCCGGCGTCGGCCTCGGCCCGCAGGCGGGAGAGCACGGCGGGCTCGCGCAGCACGCGCTCGAAGGCCCAGGAGAGCGCCGTCGCCGTCGTCTCGTGTCCGGCGACGAGCATCGTCAGCAGCTGGTCGCGCAGCTCGCCGTCGGTCATCGGCTCGCCGTCCTCGTCGTGGGCGGAGAGCAGCAGCGAGAGCACGTCGCCGTGGTCGCCGCCCTGCTCACGGCGCGCGGCGATCTCGGTGTAGAGCGCCTCGTCGACCTCCTCGAGGCAACGCATCAGGCGCCCCCACGGCGAGAGCCCGAACGCCTCGCGGCGCAGCAGCGGCAGCGTGATCGCCATCGTCGTCGAGAGCTCGAGCATGCGGGCGACGAGCACGCGGAAGCGGTCGCGCTCGGGGCCGGGCGCGAAGCCGAATACGGCGGAGAGGATCACGTCGAGCGTGATGTCCTGCATGTGCGGCTGGAGCGCGAAGGGCGTGTCGTGCGGCCAGCGGGCGATCGAGTGCTCGGCCGCCTGCACCATCGTCGCCTCCTGCTGGGCGATCCGCGGCCCGTGGAACGGAGGCAGCAGCAGCTTGCGCTGGCGCATGTGCGGCTCGCCGTCGATCACGAGCAGCGAGTCGCGGCCGAGCACGCGGCGGAACAGGCCGTTGATGTCGCCCATGTTCATCTGCTCGGGCGTGCCGCGGAAGACCTGGCCGACGTCGGCCGGATCGCTCATGAAGACGACGTCGGCGCCGGGGCCGATCCGCACCGTGAACGTCTCGCCGAACTCGGCCGCGCAGCGATCCATGAAGCCGGCGGGATCGCGGATCCACGCGATCGTCTGGCGAAAGCCGGCACGGTCGGGGCCGGGCGGCAGCGCCGAGGGCGCCGGCTCGTCGGCGACGCGCAGCGCGGCGGGCATGCCGAGGCGGCGCGCGGCGGCGTCGCGGGTGGCGACCTCGGCCAGGACGGCCGCGGCGCGGTCGACGTCAAGTGGCGGGAGAGGCTCCCGGGCCCCGTCGTCCGTTGACGGAACCCTGGGAGCGCTCATCCCCTGGGCCGCGTGGAACGGGCACTCCGCAGGCCCGTTCGCGGCCGCGTTCTCCCCGGAGTGGCAGCCGAGTCGACGGCGGAGGAAGGCGGTTGCGCGGTGGCTGACACCGGAGGTCTTCTGCCTTTAGCAGGACCCCCTCAATCTCGTACATCCGTCTAGCGCGGGCTTTGGCCCGCACTGCGCGATCAGTGTTTCTTCGGTGCCTTGACCGTCTTGGTGGACGGCTTGCCGTTGCCGCCGGCGGCGGTGATCGCCCACACGCTGACCTTCGCCGACTTCGCGCCCTTCGCCACGGTGACCGACAGCGAGGGCTTCTTGACGGCCTTGAGGATCGTCTTCTTGGCCGCCACGACGCGGACGAGGTAGCGGCGCGCGCCGCACGTCGTGCGCCAGCGCAGCTTGAGCTTTCGGCCCTTGAGCGTGCCCTTGAGGTGGCTGGGCTTGCCGACGCTGTTCCCGCGCGTGTGGAACCTCCCGAGCTTGATCCGCGCGCGCGGGAGCTTGTTCTGCTCGACCACGGCGTAGACGCGGCGCGTCTTGTCGCCCCCGCGGCGCGGCGTGAAGCGCTTGGTGCCCTTCGCCTTGCTCGTGACGGCGATCTGGTGGGCACCGGCCGGGCCCTCCTCGAAGAAGCGCACGACCTGGCCCGCGTGCCGCGTCAGCTTCCACGAGAGCTTCGAGCCGCAGCCCGAGGCGGTGACCTTGGCCTTGACCCGCGGCTTGGGCAGCTTGCGGGCCAGGCGCACCGAGCGGATCGCCGACGAGCCCTTGCGCGGGGTGATGCGGTAGCGCCCGGCGGCCGGCTTGCTCAGGACCACGTAGGTCGTGCGCGAGCGCTTGTCGCGGAAGATCGCCGTGTTCTTGGTCGCCGTCCCCATGCGGCCGGACGGCAGCACGAGGTGGAGCTTCTGGGCCCGGTGACCGTCACGTCGGGCGCGGCCTTGGCCCCGCGGATCTGCACGGCCACGGGCTTGCCGGCCGCGCTGACGCGGAAGGACCGCGCTCCGCCGGAGGCCGAGGCCGAGGCCTTGGCCCCGAAGGCGTCGAACCCGCACGTGCCCGCGTGGGCGCTGCCGTCGTAGTAGAGGCCGTAGCCGCTGCCCAGGCAGATGCCGAGCACGTTGCCGTTCCAGCGCAGCTTCGCGCGGCCGGTGTGGCCGAACAGCGTCGCGTTGCCGTCGCCCTCGATGAACCAGGACTGCCCGGCCGGGAAGACGAGCCGTCCGGTCCCCAGGAACGAGACGTCGCCGACGTAGGAGGCGAGTCTCGCGAGGAACTCCTTGAGGTTGAGCGACACGTCGCCCGAGAGCTCGGCCGAGCCGGCGGACGTGTTCCACACCAGCCGCCCGCTGATCAGCTTGACGTTGGTCGCGCGCAGCGAGCTGTTGCCGATGATCGTGATGTCGCCGGTGTTCTCGGGGACGTAGATGCCGCCGTCGACGTCGAGCGAGGCGAGCTCCTGGAACCACAGGTCGCTGCGGATCCGCGGGCCGAACGTCAGCCCGCCCGAGAGCTGGAGCTTGAGCGGCGTGTTGACCGCGTCGGCGTCACGCCCCATGTCGATCCCCAGGCGCTGGAGATAGAGGAACCAGGGCGGATAGACGACCTTGTTGATGCCGTTGACGCGCAGGGCGGCGCGGTTGATGTAGACCCCGAGCGCGCTGTTCTTGTCGCGCTTGATGCCCAGGTCGAAGTCGAAGATCAGCGCCGAGAGGAAGCCTTCGCCGCTGCCGTTGGTGCCGATGGCGTTCTGAACGCCCGTGGGAAGCGACGGCAGCGGCGCGGTCGAGCCCGGCTTGCGGAAGTGCGAGACGACCGTGCCCGAGAGCTTCCACGTGTCGTAGGCGAAGTCGTACTTGAAGCCGACCCGCGCGAGCTGGACCTGGCCCTGGACGGGGAACGGGCTCTTGGAGACGCCGAACACCCCGTTCTTCGAGGTCGCGCCGAACGAGAAGATCGAGCTCGGCGAGAGCGATCCCTCGATCGACTGCAGGCCGTTGTCGTTGGTCAGCGTGATCGCGCCGCGGGCGATGTTCGGATAGGCGACGCGGAGCTGGCCGCGGTCGTTGGGCGCCTTCCACAGGCCGGTCTTGCCGTCGAGCACCGCGCCGTCCTTCGGCGGCAGCGAGAGCTGGAGGGTCAGCGTCGTGCGCCCCGACGTCGACTCGATGTCGAAGGCCGGCGCGTGCGCCGGGAAGCCGTAGAGCGATGAGTTGATCGTCCCGGCCGCGTTGAAGCCGCCCCGGCTGTAGCCGAGCGCGAGCGTGAACTTGACCGCGCGGCTCGGGAACGCCTGGTTGAACTTGTTCAGGTGGTAGGCCAGCCACTTCGTCCCGCCCGTACCGCGCGAGACGTAGACGGTCTGGTTGGTGCCCGACACGAGCTTCTTCTCGGTGTCGAACGTCATCGGGTTGTCGTCCTGCTCGGCGTCGAAGTCGATGCCGTTGATCCGCACCGGGCCCTTGGCCTTGTACTTCTTGCCCTTGGCGTCGAGCCGGATCAGGCAGCCCTTGGCGACCATCGACGTCTGGAAGCTCAGCGTGCGCTCGCACTCGGAGAGGAAGTCGGCCGTCACCGGCGTCTTGTCGATGGTGAACGCGCAGGCCCCCGGCTTCTTCGTGCCGCCGCAGGCGCCCGGGACGTAGCTGCCCGGGGTCTCGGTGCCGGGCGGGTCGTGTGGGGTCGCGGTGTACGTCCCCGGCGCCAGCAGCTGCTGGTAGGCGCCCTTGACGTCGCTCGAGGTCGTGACGTCCACCTTCTTGCCGTCGACGTCGGTGCCGGTCACGCGGATCGGCACGTGGGCGACGCCCTTGCCGGCCGGGTCCTTGATCGTGCCCTTCAGCGGGACCTTGAAGACGTAGGCGAAGTTCGCCACCCGGTCGGCGGTCATGCGCACGAAGCAGGTCTCCTTGACCGCGACGCAGTCGGCGGAGTTCTTCGGCTCGTAGGCGCCGCCGTCGGCGGGCTGGCCGGGCGGCGGCTTGACCGGCTCGACGGTGTACGTGCCGGGTAGGACGCGCGCGCTGTAGAACCCGGAGGCGTTCGTCGTGACCGTCTTCGGGTCGATCCCGTTGATCTTCACCGTGGCGCCGACCAGCGGACGGCTCTTCTTGTCGAGGAGCGTGCCCGAGACCTTGTGCTTGGTCGCGATCGTGCCCGTGCCGGTGCCCTTGGCCAGCTCGGCCCCGGAGGCGTTGGCGAGATCGAGCGTGAAGTTCTCGTCGTTCTCGTCGACGTTCGTGTCGGCGAGCACCGGCACCGAGACGGTCTTCGTCGTCTCACCGGGCGCGAACGTGAGCGTGCCGCTCTTGGCCGTGTAGTCCTGGCCGGCCGTGGCGGTGCCGTCGTGGGTGGCGTAGTCGACGGTGACCGCGGCTGTCTGCACGGGTCGCAGCGTGACCGTGAAGTCCGCGTTCTCCGAGCCTGTGTCGGGCTCCTGGACCGTGACGTCGGAGACGGTCAGACCCGGGGTGCCGTCATCCGGGTCGGGGAAGAAATCGGGGTTGGACTTGTAGCCGTCGACGACCGGGTACGGGGTCGCTACGTGTACGGATGGCCCCACTGGCCGTCGGGCGTCCCGCGGCCCTAGACCCGCCGCCGCCGCCGGTCGAGCCGTAGGAGCGAGGTTGTTCCCGGTCTCGGTTCCCTCGTTGACGTCGAACGGAACGGTGCTGTAGACCGCGCCGCCGATCGCCTGCGAACACCGTTGCTCGGCGCGCCGCCCTGGCCGCCGTTGGCGCCGGCGGTCGCGGGCTCGTTCGCGCCGGCGGTGGCGATCGGGTTCCGCCCCCGGCGGCGGGACGCAGAACCCGCAGTTCGTCGCTGGGCGGCTCGCCGCCCCCGCCACCGCTCGCGCCCCAGCCGCCGCCGCCGCCGAAGCCGCCCTGGCTGTTGCCGGCCTAGGCGATGTTGTTGGCGAACGTCGTCCCAGAGACGTCGACGTTGCCGCCGTTGTTGAAGATCGCGCCGCCGAAGCCGCCCCCGACGCTGCCCGGCGGCCACCGGGGCCGCCGTCGGCCGCGGTGCCGGCGTGCCGCCGTCGCCGCCGTTGCCGTACCAGCCCGACCCTCCGTTGCCTCCGCTGCCGGCAAAGCCGCCGTCCCGCCGTCGTTCGCGAAGCCGCCCTGGCCGCCGTTGGCGTTGTTGGAGTTGAACAGCGCGTCCATGACAGTCAGCGTGCCGCCGTCGACGTAGATCGCACCACCGCGCGCGGTGCCGCCGGCGCCCGCGGTGCCGCCCTTGCCGCCCTTGCCCCCGTTGGCGCCGTTGCCGCCGTTGCCGCCGACCGTGCCGCCGTTCCCGCTCTGGGTGGCACGCGCCGCCGTTGCCGCCGGTGCCGCCGTTGCCGCCTGCGCCGCCGTGGCCGCCGTAGCCGGCCGCGCCCGCCTGCGCCTTGTTGCCCTGGAACCTCGCGTGGTCGAGCGTGACCCGGCCCGAAGAGGTGATCGTCATCGCCCCGCCGCGCGCGTCCTGTCCGTTGCCGCCGGGCTGCCGTTGCCGCCGGCCGTGCCGGAGTTGCCGGCGGCGCCGGCCGCTCCGGCCCCCTGCCGGAGGTGCCGTTCGCCCGGCGGTGCCGGGCGTCCCGTTCGCGCCCGCCGCGCCGCCGAGCGCCGAGCCGCCCTTCTGGAAGCCCTGGACGCCGATGCCCTTGAGCACCAGGGTCCCCGAGATCGTCGCGAAGCCCTGGCCGTTGGCCGGGTGTTGGGTCCCGGGAAGACCACGGTCTTGCCGTTGGCGTCGAGCGTCAGCGTCTTGCCCGCCGCGAGCGTGTACGGCGTCGCGACGCTGACGTAGCAGTAGCTCTGCCCCGCCTGGGAGGAGACGACGAACGAGCCGCCCGTGCTAAACGCGTTGCGCACCGCGGCGTCGGTGCAGGCCAGCGCCGTCGGTCCGGCGCCCTGGGCGCTGCCCCACAGCGCGGCGACCGCGAGCAGCGCGGCGACGACCACCGTCCTGACACGCCGCGTTCCGGCGCGGCGATCGCCCGGGAGACGGTGCATTTGGTCCACCCGGCGACCCTAAGCGGTCCTCTCATCGTCGCGCAACGCGCCCCGTACGTCGATTCGGCGTACCCGGCGGCGGCGGTGCGCTCAGGCCCGGCCGCGGCGCACGCGCACCGAGGGCAACTCGCCGACCTCGTCGCGGGTCAGGCGCAGGACGACCTCGTCGTTCTCGACGCGATCGACGTCGGAGATCGGGATCCCGACCTCGCGGCGTCCCCACAGATGGCCGTGCTGGAGCACGACGTGGCTGATGTGCTGGTCGTCGGCGACCATCAGGCCGTCGACGTGGCCGACCGTGTGGCCGTCGGCCGAGGTGACCGCGCTCGTCCGCCGGATCTCGACCTCGCCCTTCGGGATCCGGTCGTAGCCGACGACCATGTGCGGATCGGGGTCCTCGGACGCCGGCGAACCCGTCGCCCGGCATGAGGAAGGGCAGCGCGTAGGTGTTCTCGATCCCGACTTCCCAGTCCGGGTCGCGCGGGGGCTGCTCGCCCAGCCGCAGGTAGGCCGACTCGTGCGGGGACTCGAGCTCGGAGATCTCCGCGACGGTGGCGTCGAGCACCACGCCGGCCGCCTCGGCGTCGGGACTCGCCCGGGCGATGGGCACCAGCCGCGTCTCGTAGCGGTCATGGGTGCGGCACACGACGAGGTGGGTGACCCGGCCCGTCGTCGGGTCGACGACGACATCGGTGATCTCGCCGAAGACCGCGTCGCTGCAGCGGACCGGGCTACCGAGATCGAGCCGCATCGCCTCAGCACTTCGAGGCGGCCGCGCCCGAGAAGTTCTTCAGCGCGGTCGCGACGCTCGCGGCGCCGGTCGCCAGCGCGGCGATCTGGCCGGCGCTCGGAGACGCGGGAAGCTGCTTGGCGGTCGTCTCGAGGCTGTTCACCGAGGCCGAGAGCGCGTCGGTCTGGCTCGGGAAGTCGCTCTTGGCCGAGTCGACCAGCGCCTTGGCGTCGCTCTGCACCTTCTGGAGCTGGGTCTTGAGCGCGTTCGTGCCGCCGCTCTTGAGGTCGACGCTCGTCAGCCCCTTGACGCTGCTCTCGAGATTGCTGCGGTCCTTGCAGTACGAGGGCTTGCTGGAGCTGCTGCCGCAGCCCGCGACGAGGGCGCCGGCGCACAGCACGGCGAGGAGGACTCCTAAGACCGCTCTGAACATGTCCGGACGATCCCCGGCCGGCGCCGGCCGCGTCCTCCGGAACGGGTGAAGCGCGCCGCCGCGTCATCCGCCTACGTTGAATCGACGTAGACGACATGAGAACCTTCCGGGCGCATGGATGCGCACGTTCTGGGGCTGCTCGAGGACGTCATCGGCCTCACCGATCTCGAGGAGTTCCGCACCGGGCTGCTCGAGGCGCTGGTGCGCGTCGTCCCCTCCGACTGGGCCTCGCTCAACGACGTCGGCCCCGACCCCGACGACTTCGCGGCGATCGTCATCCCCGAGGCGCCCGCCTGGCTGCTCGAGCGCTTCCCGCGCTACATGCACCAGAACCCGCTCATCCAGCACATGTCCGAGACCCAGGACGGGCGCGCCTACCGGATCTCCGACTTCCTCTCCGATACCGAGCTCCGCGAGCTCGATCTCTACCGCGAGGTCTACGGCCCCCTGGGCAACACGAACTACCAGATCGCCTTCACCCTCCCCCACACGCCGGGCCGGATCCTCGGGATCGCCCTCAGCCGCGGTGCCGAGGACTACACCGACGCCGAGCGCGACCTGCTCAACCGCGCCCGCCCGGCGCTGATCCAGACCTTCCGCAACGCGATCGAGCACGAGGCGCTGCGCCGCGAGCTGGCGGGGCTGCGCAGCGGCAGCGGGCTCACCGGGCCGCTGCGCGAGGCCGGGCTGACCACGCGCGAGGCGGAGATCCTCCGCTACGTCGCGCTCGGGCGCTCGAGCCGCGACATCGCCGCGGTGCTGACGATCAGCGACCGGACCGTCGGCAAGCACCTCGAGCGCGGCTTTCGCAAGCTCGGCGTCACGACGCGGTCGGCCGCGGCGACCCGCGTGTGGGAGCTCGCGGGCGGCTAGCCGCCGCGGTGCTTTGTTAGGCCGCGATGTAGTTGGCCCGGATACGCGTGCCGATCCACAGGCCGGGTAAGTGCCGGTCCATGCTTCTCATCCTCGGAATCATCCTGCTCATCATCGCCATCGCCGGCGGAGCCATCATCCACCCGATCATCTTCGCCCTGGCGATCGTCGCCATCGTGCTGTTCTTCATGCACAACCGGGCGGCCGGGCCGTCTGACGCCAGGGGCGGGCTCGACGCCGCTTCGGCGCCGAGCCCTCCCCGGACGTTTGCTCATCTGAGCTCTGCGACATAGGGTCGATCGACTGTCGCGAGCAAGGAGTCGCCGTGCCGCAGCGCCTGAGCAAGCGTGCGCCCGCTGTCCTCGTCGGACTGATCGCCGCGCTCCTCCTCGTCGCATCCCCCGCGGCCGCGGCACCGGGAGTCGTGCAGAACCTCGCGGGCTGCCGGGCCCACCAGGTGGCCGCGACCGACGACGGCTCGTCGGACGCGGTCGCGCTCGGCTTCACGGCGCACATCTACGACGGGACCTTCACCCAGGCCTACGTCAACAACAACGGGAACATCACCTTCGACGCGAAGCTCGCCAAGTACACCCCGTTCGACTTCCGGGAGAGCGGGGCGCCGTCGATCGACCCGTTCTTCGCCGACGTCGACACGACGGGCGCGGCATCGGGGCTGACCAACTACGGCACCGTCACGTACGGGGGTCATCCGGCGTTCTGCGTCATCTGGGACCACGTCGGCTACTTCCTGGGCCACGCCGACAAGACGAACACGTTCCAGGCGATCCTCGTCGACCAGGGCAGCGCCGGCGTCGACATCGTCTTCAACTACGACCACCTCTCGTGGGAGACGGGCGACGTGAGCGGCGGCACCAACGGCTTCGGCGGCACATCCGCCGTGGCGGGATACGCGGCCGGCGACGGCGACGGCTCCCACGCGCTGATCCTGCCCGGCTCGTTCGCGAACGGCGGCCTGCTCGACTCCAGCCCCTCGACGGGGCTCGCCGGCCACGGGACCGCGGGGCAGCCGGCCGGTCGCTACGTCTTCCAGGTGCGGCTCGGCGCGCCGACGGGCGGACGCGTCTTCGGCACCGTGACCGACAACGACGACGCCACGGTCGCCGGCGCGCTCGTCCAGCTGTGCCCCGCTTCCGGCACCTGCTTCACCCGGACCACCGACGCGTCGGGCAACTACCGCGCCTCCAGCCTTCCCGCCGGGACGTATCGCGTGACGGGGTTCCCCGGACCCGGCGGCGCGTTCAGCTCGACGTCGTACGACAACGTGACGGTCGGCGCCCCCGGGACCCAGACGCAGCGCAACATCAAGCTCGGGCCCCAGCCGTCGCCTCCGCCGGACGGGACGGCGGTCTCGCCGCGGATCGACGGCAACCCCGGCGGCGTGCCGAGCACGTCGTGGAGCCGACCCGCTGCACCTCTCGACCCAGGGTTGCACGGGTGGCACCGCCACCTACACGATGGTCCTCGACGGCCGGACCGTCCGTACGGGCGGGATGGCCGAAGGTCCCGCGGGGACCTACGCGGCCGACGTCGCGGCGCTGGAGCCCGATCACGGAACGGGCGAGGTCCGCATCCACGTCGACTGCCCAGGCGCGACGCCCGACGACGACGTCGCCTTCGGGATCTACGTCGATCCGAGTGGTGTCGTGCGCGACGCGGCCGGCCACCCGGCTCCCGGCGCCCGGGTGACGCTCTATCGCTCGGCGAGCGCCGCGGGCCCGTTCTTCGCGGTGCCCGCCGGCAGCCCCGTGATGTCACCGTCGAACCGCAGCAACCCCGACTTCACCGACGCCTCCGGCCGCTTCGGCTGGGACGTCGTGGCCGGGTACTACGTCGTGGCGGCTGCGGCCGGCGACTGCAACGCGAAGTCGCGCGTGCTGAGCATCCCGCCGCCGGTGACCAACCTGGACCTCCGGCTCTCGTGCGCGTCGGTTCCGCCACGCGGCCCCGTCCTGGTCGGCAAGCCGCCGGCGCCGACGCCCCCGAAGGCCAAGCCGAAGCCGAAGCCGAAGCCGCGCAAGCTCGCCAAGATCGGCAAGGCCAAGCTGCGTCAAGGGCACGACGCTTGTGGTGAGGATCGGCTGCGCGAAGACCGCGATCAAGACCTGCTCGGGCAAGGTCGGGGCGAAGATCCGCAAGACCCGGGTCGGGAGCAAGACCTTCAGAAAGCTCAAGCACGGCCACGCGACGAGCGTGAAGGTCAAGCTCTCGAAGAAGGGCCGCAAGCTCGTCCGCAAGGTCAAGAAGGGCAGGAAGATCCGCTTCGCCGTGACCGTCGTGGTCAAGGACGCGCGCGGCAAGGGCCGGACCGTCAAGCACACGGTCACGGTCAAGCGCCGCTGAGCCGGGCTCGTGGTATCACCGGGGCGACCGCCCCCGGGAGCGAGAGGAGCCCCATGCCGCCCAGCACCGTCCACTTCAACGGCTCGGTCAACCTGGCCGACGCCGAGACCGTGATGCGCGAGATCAGCTCGCGCATCCCCACCGGCGTGCGCCGGATGACCGACGGCGAGACGGGCGAACGCGGCTACTGGATCCACTACCAGATCGAGAAGTTCCTGCGGATGCCGGAGTTCGAGCAGGTCGCGTCCGGCGTGGCCTACGAGACCGAGGCCGACGCGCCGGCGATGCCGCAGCTGCGGCTGGTCGACGGCGCCTCCGCGGACAGCATCGAATGGCCGAACCTCGGCTACGCCGACGAGTACGCCGCGTCGTTCGAGGTCTTCGACCGGCTCCAGGGCGACGGGACGATCCCGGCCGGCGTGCGCTTCCAGCTCCAGTACCCGACGCCACTCGCCTCGATGGCCGGGACGATCGCCCCCGAGGACCTCGTCGACGTCGCCGCGTCCTACGAGGCGGCGCTGTTCGCCGACCTCGACGACGCCCTGTCGCGGTTGCCGCACGACCGCGTCGCGGTGCAGTGGGACGTCGCCGTCGAGTTCGGCCTGCTCGAGGGCGCGATGGGCCCGGGCTCGGCGATGCCGCTCGAGCACGTGACTCCAGGGCTCGTGCGCTGCGTCGAGCGGGTACCCGAGGACGTGCCGGTCGGCTTCCACCTCTGCTACGGCGACTACGGCCACCAGCACTTCAAGCAGCCCGAGTCGCTGCGCATGCAGGTCGATGTGGTCAACGCCGTCAACGCGGCCGCCTCCCGCCCGCTCGCCTGGGCCTCGTTCACCGTCCCGCAGGCGCGCGACGACGCCGGCTACTTCGCCCCGCTCGACGGCCTGGACGCGGGAACCGGGACCGAGCTCTACTTCGCGCTCGTCCCCTACCACCCCGACGACCAGCCGGACAGGACGACGGCCACGCAGGTCGAGCTCATCGACGGCGCGCTCGCCGGCTCCCGCGAGTGGGGCATCTGCACCGAGTGCGGGATGGGCCGAGTCGACCGCGGCGACGTGCCGCGCCTGCTCGACATCCACCGCGAGATCCTCGCGGCCTGAGCGAGCGCCGCGCCTTCGAATCGGGGAGACAGGATTTGAACCTGCGACCGCCCGGCCCCCAGCCGGGTGCGCTACCAGACTGCGCCACTCCCCGTGGCGGGAGGAGTCTACGAGGCGATCTGGAGAAGCGGGCGACGGGAATCGAACCCGCCCTCGGAGCTTGGAAGGCTCCTGTGCAACCACAACACTTCGCCCGCAAGCCCGGGCGGCGATCATAGCCCGCCGTTAGGGTCGCCCGAATGGCGGCCCGTGGCGTCCCCGATCCGATTCCGCTGCCGGAAGACCCGGCGCTGCGGGCCGCGGCCGAGGCGGTACTGGAAAGCCGGCTCGCCGCCGAGGTCAGCGATGCCCGGTGGCGCACGATCTACGTCACGCCCGACTTCCACGCGTCGCTCGCCGGCCTCGCTCCGCTCCCGGATCCCGCGCTCGGGCTCCATCCGTGGTCGACCGACGGGCTCGACGTCCGGCTGAGCTGGCCCGGCGGGCCGACCCTCGAGTCGATGCGCGCGAACGCCGCGCGCTGGGGCGGGGGAATGTTGTCGACAAGCACGGAAGGAGCCGACGCGATCCGCACGCTGGCCGACGACCGGATACGCGACGTCGTCGAACGGCTCGAGCCCACGCCCCTTCCGCCCGCGTGGAGCGACCGGGTCGAGGTCCGCTTCGGCTCGGGGACGACGCCGATCGATCTCTACAGCCACCGGATCGACCGCCCTGACGGCACCTTCGCGGGCGTCGTGACGATCACGACGCCCGGCGTCTCCGGGGTCGCGATGGGCTGGCTCGCACTCGGGGACGCCGGCCATCTCGAGCGCCTCTCGGGGCTGATGCGTCCGGCGCGGCGACCCAGCGCGATCCTGTTCGGCGATCTCGAAGCCTCGACGCCGCTCTCCCGGCGGCTGTCGACCCCTGCGTACTTCACGCTCGCCCGGCGTCTGGCCCGAGGCGCCGACGCGGCCGTCGTCGACGCGGGCGGGATCGTCGGGCGTCACGTCGGCGACGGGGTCACCGCGCTGTTCCTCGCCGAGCAGCTCGGATCGGAATCCGCGGCCGCGCGCGCCTGCGTCACCGCGGCGCGGGCGATCGCCGGCGAGGCCGCGGCGGTGGCCGAGCGCAGCGGCCTGCCGAGCGAGGCGGTGACGGTGCGCTTCGGGCTCCACTGGGGCGCGACGCTCTACGTCGGGCGTCTCGTCTCCCCCGCCCGCGTGGAGGTCACCGCGCTCGGGGACGAGATGAACGAGGCCGCCCGGATCGAGGCGTGCGCGACGGGCGGACGCACCCTGGCCTCCAAGCTGCTGCTCGAGCGACTCGAGCCCGACGACGCGAACGCGCTCGGGCTCGCCCCCGATCTGATCGACTACACGCCCCTGGGCGAGCTGTCCTCCGCGTCGGAGAAGGCCCGGCGCGACGCCCCCGCGGTCGCGGTGGCCGCGGTCTAGCGCTGCGGCTTGACGCGCGCGATCGGCGGCGGTTGCCAGCGGCCGCTGAGCACGCTCGCCTTCGGGCGGTAGAGGCGCAGCGCGAGGCGGAAGGCGCCGTGCGCGGGCTCCGGCAGCCAGTTGACGCCGCGCTCGGTCGGCTTGCTCCGCGACACCACGACGACGACCGATCCGTCCCGGCGCTTGTGCAGCGGCGGGTGGCTCGAGCCGATCGCGTAGCGGTGCGCCGGGTTGGCCACGAGGTAGCCGGCGCTGTCGTACATGGTCAGCGACCAGAAGGCGCGGACCGGCGGGAGCTTGCCGCGCTTGAACACGAGCCGGTAGCGATGGGCCGCGTTCAGCGTCTTCCCGTCGCCGTCGGTGTACGCGGTCGGGTAGGTCGCCTCGACCGGCGTGTTCGCGCCGAGGCCGACCTGGCCGACCACGGCGCGCGTCAGGTAGTCGGTCTTGTAGTCGCCGATCGTGGCCGGCGGCGTGGCCCAGCCGCGGTTGGCCATGGCGCGGGAGAGCGTCGTCGCCTTGGCCAGCACTGGCAGGCTGGCCGCCGTGCTGTTGACGGCCGCGGCCACGGCCCGGAGGGCATCCGCGCTCAGCCCGGCGTCCTGCGGGCGCAGGCCGGGGCCGACGCCGATCGCCGCGAGCTGCTCGAGCTCGGCCTTGTCGCGCGTGGGCGGCGGGTTGTCGCGCAGCGCCGTGCCGAGCCGGTCGAGGAACGCGAGGCCCTTCAGGCGCGCGGCGCGATGCGGCTTGCCCGGCTTGCAGCCGCGGGCGAACCGCCGCGCCCCGCCGGGCGGCGACAGCGTGTAGCGGCGCATCAGCTTCACCGCCCGGCGCTGGTCGCGCTTGGTCGTGGCCAGCGTGCGGCCGATCACCCAGATGCGCCGGGAGGCGACCTTGACGACCTTCGCGTGGCGGGCGCGCGGACCGGGATGACCGGTCCAGGTGATCGCGAAGCGTCCCGCCTTCTGCCCCGTCGTCCGGCTGCCCACGTAGCGGACCGTGTTCGTGTACGGATCCAGCAGCTGGAAGACGAAGTACCGGTGGCCCATCGCGGGGTGGCTGAGCACGACGCGGCCCTTGCCGAGGTCGAGCTGGGCGATCGAGTAGAGCGTGTCGACGTTGGGCGCCACGACGACGCGATCGACCGGCCGCGCGAAGGCGCGCGCGTTGCTGAACGCGTTCAGCGGCGCGTTGCCCGCCGCGTCGGGGCAGCGCACGCTCGTGTTCGTCGCGCGCACGCGCAGGAACTCGAGCAGCGGGAAGCCGTAGAGGAACGCCTGGCGCCCGAGCGCGGCGGCCTGAGCCGGCGTGACGCTCGCCCCGCCCGCCGCGGTCCCGGCCGCGGGGAGCGCCAGCGCGGCGGCGCAGGCGGCGAGCGCGAGCAGGCCGAAGATGCCGCGTCTCATCGCCGGGCCTCGGTCGGGACCTCGCCGCCCTCGGCGGTCAGCTGCGGCGGCGGCCAGGGACCGAACCAGTTGTCGCGCGCGCCGTCGAGCGTCAGCGTCTGCCCGGAGAAGCGCCGGCCGAGCGGCGTCAGGAGCAGCGCGACGAGCCAGGCGTGCTCCTCGGGACGGCCGAGCCGCCCCATCGGCACCGAGCGCGCCGCCCCGGCCTTGACCACGTCGGGGTACTTCTGGATCGCCTCGGTCTCGAAGTGGCCGGCGGCCACGGCGGCGACGACGAGCTCGGGCCACGCGCGCGCCCACTCGCGGGTCAGACCCTCGACGGCGGCGCGCGCGGCGCTCGAGTGCGTCATGCCGACGAGGCCGTGGTGGGGCGAGAGCGTGATGTTGAGGATCGTGCCGGCGCCGCGCTCGCGCATGCCCGGGGCGACGGCCTCGGTCATCCGCGCCGTCCCCCCGATGTTCAGCCGCGAGACCGCGTGCCAGCCCTTGGCCTCGATCGCCTCGGCCGGCACGAAGTACTGGCCGCCGGCGTTGTTGATGAGCACGTCGATCTCACCGGCGCGCTCGACGATCGCCGCCGCGCCCGCGTCGTCGCGGATGTCGCCGGCCACCCAGTCGCAGCCGAGCTCGCCGGCCGCGTCGGCCAGGACCTCCTCGCGCCGGCCCGCGAGCACGACCTCTCCCCCGCACGCGACGATCTCCGCCGCCGCGGCCTTGCCCAGGCCGGTCCCGCCGCCCGTGATGAGCGCCCGCCGCCCGGCCAGGGCGTCGGGTGCGAAGACCTGCGACGCGGAGACGGTGTGCGCCGGCACGGCGCCCAGGTTAGGCGAGCTGTGCGCGCGCCGCAGCCACGTCGCGCTGCGGCCGCGAGCGCCAGGCGCCCACCGCCACGACGAGCGCGATGCCGGCGATCACGCTGCCGAACAGCTCGAACGTCGGCTCGAGCCCGAGCGGCGTGACGAGGAAGCCGGCGAGGATCGCGGGCAGCGACAGCGACGTGTAGGCGACGACGTAGAAGGCGGACATCACCTGCGCGCGGTGCTCGTGCGGGATGACCGCGGACAGCGCGCGCAGCGCTCCGAGGAAGGCGACGCCGAAGCCGCCGCCGGCGACCACCGCGCCCGCGAGGAAGAGGACCGCCGAGTTGCCGGCCGCGGCGAACACGACGAGCAGGAGCCCGGCGGCGAGGGCGACCGAGCCGGCCGCCGCGCCGGCCCACGGCGCCGCGCGCCCGAAGATCAGCTGGGAGACGGCGCCCGAGGCGGCCAGCGCGAAGACGCCGACGCCGATGAGCAGGTGGTCGGTGGTCCCGAGGACCTGGCCGGCGAGCTGCGGGCCGAGCGACATGAAGATCCCGCCGATCGACCACGAGGACAGCACGCCGAGCGAGGCGAGCAGGAACGGCCCGCGGATCGCCGCGGGCACGCCGGGCCGCTGCGGGGTCAGGCGCAGGCGGCCGCGCGCCTCGACGGGCTCGGGCATGCGCACCGCGCCGGCCAGGGCGATCGCGAACAGCACGAAGGAGGCGACGTAGGGCAGCACCCGCGGCGCGGGCAGCGTCTCGATCAACAGCGAGGAGACGAGCACGCCGAGGCCCATCCCCGTGGTGCTCGCGACGCCGTTGGCCAGGCCGACGCTGTGGGTGTCGCGCCGGGGATGCAGGTCGAGCAGCGCGGCGCTGGCCGCGCCGAGCGCGAGGCCGGTCGCGAGCCCCTGGATGCCGCGGGCGACGAACAGCACCACGACCGAGTCGGCGACCATGAAGAGGATCGTCGTGGCGAGCAGGACGCTCAGCGACACGATCAGCACCGGGCGGCGGCCGACCTCGTCGGAGACGCGGCCCGCGAGCAGGAGCGAGGCCAGCACGCCGAACGCGTAGGTCGCGAACACGAGGGTCAGCACGGCGGGTGAGAAACCCCACAGTTCCCGGTAGGTCGCGTACAGCGGCGACGGGGTACCCGAGGAGAACAGGGCCAGCCCGATCACCGCGGCGACGAGCGCGTAGGCGCCGCGCGGCGACAGCGTCCGCCGGGTGGCGGCTGCGGCTGGTGCTTCGCGGCGTTCGGTGGTGATGGACATGGGACCCCTGGGCAGTTCGATATTTCCAAAGTTATGGAACTATCGAATAGTTGTAGCATGGTCCTCGTGTCCGCACCGGCGAAAGTCCGCGAGAAGATCTTCCATCCGGATGCGTCGGCGCTGGACCTCGCGACGATCATGCGCACGGTCGGCGACCCGATCAGGCTGGAGATCGTCCGGCTGCTGGGCGACGGCGACCCGCGTGTGTGCAACGACATCTCCAGGGCGCTCGACCTCCCCGCCTCGACGAGCTCCTACCACATGCGCCTGCTCCGGGAGGCCGGCCTGACCCGGAGCCGCGCCCAGGGCACGCAGCGGCTGATCTCCCTGCGCCGCGACGACCTCGACGAGCGCTTCCCGGGGCTCGTCGAGCTGCTGACCCGCTAGCTCCCTATCCTGCGTCCCCGCTGGGGGACTGGTGTATCGGTAACACGGCGGTCTCCAAAACCGCAACGTCAGGTTCGACTCCTGGGTCCCCCGCTCACTCCGCCCGGCGCGCGAGCAGCCCGCTGACCGCGAGCAGCAGCAGCACGAGCGGGCCGTCGTTCCCGAGCACGTAGCCGGCCGGGATGCAGAGCAGGAACACGACGAAGTCGCCCCAGCGCTCGCGCAGGTCGGCCGGCGAGTCGGGCTCGACCCGAGCCAGGTTCAGGTCGCGGATCGTGTAGCGCAGGCGCATCATCACGAGCACGACGATCGCGTTGAACGCCCCGTAGATGGCCAGCGCGAGCGGCGTGCTGCCGTAGTTGCCGAGCAGGCTGGCCGGGAACGGCAGCGCGGCGACGAGGAAGAGCATCCGCAGGGTCGCGAAGATCAGCGGCGGCGGCGCCGACGTGACCGTGCGCATGAGCCGGTGGTGCTCGACCCAGTAGCTCGCGACCACGTAGAAGCTGATCACGTAGGAGAGGTAGACGGTGCCCTGGTCGGCGAGCGCGTGGCGCAGCTCGGCGTTGCCCGGGTGGTCGCCGAGATCGGGGAGCTTCAGATCGAGGACCAGCAGCGTCATCGCGATCGCGAAGACGCCGTCGGACAGCGCGAGCAGGCGGCCGATCGAGTTGTCGGACTCGCGGGCTGATAGCTCGAGCTCGTCGTCCTCGGTCACGCGGGCGGCCACGCTCCGAGCGGATGCCCGATCTCCCAGCCGTGCCCGAAGGGATCCTCGATCGAGCCCAGCCGCCAGCCGTACTGGTCCTCGACCGCCCCGGTGAGCGTCGCCCCGAGCGAGACGGCGCGGTCGACGAAGTCCTCCGGGTCGTCGACGATGAGCAGCGTCCGCGTCGTCGCGCCGCCCACGGTCTCCGGGCTGTTGTGCCCGTGCTCGGGCGACTCGTCGTTGACCCAGAACGGCGCGCCGCCGATCGAGAGCTGCGCGACCACGCTCGGCTCCTCGTCGGTGCCGCCGAGCTTGAAGTCGACGACCGCGCCGAACGCGGCGGTGTAGAAGTCGACCGCCGCGCGGCCGCGGCGGACCGAGAGCTGGGTCACGACCTGGACGCTGCGGGGCTCGGGCACCGCCGGGAGCCTACGCTCGATCGCGTGCTCGAGCTCGCCACCCCGCACGGACCCGCGCGGGTCCACCTCCACCCCGTCGACCGGCCGGCCGCCGCGCTCGTGCTCGGCCACGGCGCGGGCGGCGGCGTGACGGCGCCGGACCTCGTCGCCGCGACCGAGGTGGCCAACGACGGCGGACTGTCCGTCGCGCTCGTCGAGCAGCCCTACCGGGTGGCGGGCCGCAAGTCGCCCGCGCCGGCCAAGCAGCTCGACGCCGCCTGGATCGCGGTGCTCGAGCAGCTGCGCGCCGGCGCGCTGGCCGGGCTGGGGATCATCGCCGGCGGCCGCTCGTCCGGCGCGCGCGTGGCCTGCCGCACCGCGGCGGAGGTCGGCGCCGAGGCCGTGCTCTGCCTCGCCTTCCCCGTGCACCCGCCGGGCAAGGCGGACGATCCGAGCAAGAGCCGGCTGGCCGAGCTCGACGCCGTCACGGGTGCCGGTGCTCGTCGTGCAGGGCGAGTCCGACGCGTTCGGGATGCCGCCCGACGCGCCCGGCCGCACCGTGGCGCGCGTGCCCGGCGACCACGGTCTCAAGCGCGTCGCGCCCGTGCGCGAGGCGCTCGCCGCGTGGCTGCCGACCGTGCCGCGCTGACGCCGGCGGAGAGTGCGGGCGGAGGGACTCGAACCCCCATGGCTTGCGCCACCGGCACCTAAAGCCGGCGTGTCTACCAATTCCACCACGCCCGCGAGCGCCGTCGAGGTTGCGCAGAAATCCTGCCAGCAGGGTATGTTGCGGTCACGGTGGCCGAGGAGCGCGAGTACATCCTGGACCGGCCGAACCGGCGCAAGGCGTCGTCGAAGGCCACGAAGTCCATTGTCATCCTGCTGCTGCTCGTCTCGGCCGCGCTGATGTTCATCGTCGGCGTCGGCGGGTGGAGCAAGCTGCAGGGAGCGATCCCCGTGCTCGTCTTCTACGTCCTCGTCTACCTCGTGATGGCGTTCTTCGTCGCGCGCTGGAACCGCGGCGTCCTGCCCCTGGCGGCGGCGCTGGCCATCGTGCTCGGGATCTTCTGCGCGGTCGCCGGACCGGCCTGGTTCGAGCGCGACAAGTCAGGCTTCGCGACGCCGGACATGCTCTTCGGCGGGACCGGCCTGGACGCGAGCGTGCTCGGGCTGCTGACGCTCTTGCTCCTCCCCGTGCAGGTGCTGCTGATCGCGTTCTCGATGCAGGGCTTCATGCAGGCCTGGCAGGTCGAGGTCGAAGTGCCCAAGGACGATCCGCGACGGGCCGAGACCGGCCCCGGCGGCTCGGTCCCCGCGACGGCTTAGAGTCCTACGCAGCCACGCGGCGGTGGCGGAACGGTAGACGCGGCGGACTCAAAATCCGCTGTCCCCAAAGGACGTGTGGGTTCGAATCCCACCCGCCGTACTGATCGCTAGGCCGGGTCGAGCTCGCGCACCTCGTCAGGCACGTGGTGGCAGCTCGGCTTGGCCACGCGGCCGCTGGCGAGCACGACGCCGTCGGCGCAGTGGGCCTCGATCTCGCCGCCGCCGAACTGCTCCTCGTACAGGCGCGCGTAGAGGCCGCCGTCGGCCACGAGCTCCTCGTGCGAGCCGCGCTCGACGACCTGGCCCTCCTGCACGGCGAAGATCACGTCGGCGGCCCGGATCGTCGACAGGCGATGGGCGATCACGATCGAGGTGCGGTCGCGCATGAGCACGTCGAGCGCCCGCTGCACGATGCGCTCGCTCTCGGTGTCGAGCGCCGAGGTCGCCTCGTCGAGGATCAGCACGCGCGGGTCCTTGAGCAGCACGCGCGCGATCGCCAGGCGCTGGCGCTCGCCGCCGCTGAAGCGGTAGCCGCGCTCGCCGACGATCGCGTCGTAGCCGCCGTCGAGCGCCTCGATGCGGTCGTGGATGAACGCGGCGCGCGCGGCAGCGACGACCTCCTCGTCGCTCGCGTCGGGCCGGCCGTAGCGCAGGTTCTCGCGCACGGTGCCGTGGAACAGGTAGCTCTCCTGGGTGACGACGCCGCAGACGGAGGCCAGCGAGGCGAGCGTCACGTCGCGCACGTCGTGGCCGTCGATCCGCACCGCGCCGTCGGTGACGTCGTACAGGCGCGGGACGAGCGCGGAGATCGTCGTCTTGCCCGCGCCGCTCGGGCCGACGAGCGCGGCGAGCTGTCCCGGCTCGACGTCGAGGGAGAGGTCCCGCAGCGCCCAGGGCGGGTTCTCCGGGCCGGGCTCACGCTCCGAGCCGCCGTAGGCGAACCACACGTCGTCGAACTCGACGCGGCCGCGGACCGTCTCGGGCTCGAGCACGGTGGCGTCGGGCTTGTCGACGATCGACGGGTCGAGGTCGAGGTACTCGAACACGCGCTGGAAGAGCGCGATGGACGAGGACACGTCGACGGAGACCTGCAGCAGCTGGTTGATCGGCATCAGCAGCCGGGTCTGCAGCGCGGTGAAGGCGACCAGGGTGCCGGCGGTGATCGTCGCCGAGCCGTTGCTCAGCTCCAGGCCGGCGACGAGGTAGACGAGCGCGGGCGCGAGGCCGAAGAACGCCTGGGTCAGCGCGAAGAACGTCCGCCCGACCATCGCCTGGCGCACCTGGACCTCGACCTGGCGGCGGTTCTCCTCGGCGTAGCGGCCGATCTCGCGCTCCTGGCGGCCGAAGATCTTGGCCAGCGTCACGCCCGAGACGGTCAGCGTCTCCTGGGTGATCGCGCTCATCTCGGCCAGCGAGACCTGCGCCTCGCGCCGCGCCGAGCGCCGGCGGCGGCCGACGCGCCGCGAGATCACCACGAAGATCGGCACGACGACGAGGGAGAGCAGCGTCAGCGGGATCGACAGCAGCGCCATCGCGATCACCGACGAGACCACGACGACGACGTTGGAGAGCACGCTCGAGGCCGTGGTCGTGATCGTCGTCTGCACGCCGCCGACGTCGTTCTGCAGCCGCGACTGCACCTCGCCGGTGCGGCTGCCGGTGAAGAACGACAGCGACAGCTCCTGCAGGTGCGCGTAGAGGCGGTCGCGCAGATCGCGCATGACGCGGTTGCCGACGACGTTGGTCAGGTAGGTCTGGGTGACCGACAGGACGCCGGACACGAGCGGGATCACGGCCAGGGCGATCGCCAGCGGCACGAGCTTGTGCATGTCGACGCCCCCGCCGCCCGGCGGGAACAGCGCCTTGTCGAACACCTGCCGCACGAGCAGCGCGCTGACGATGCTCGCCGCGGAGGTGATCAGGATGATCAGCGCGATGGCCGCGAGCTGTGCGCCGTAGGGCCGAAAGAGCGCCGTGATGCGACGTCCGAGCCCGGGAGATTCACGCACGCAGGCGAATCTACCTTGGATTCTCACCGGATCTGCGCCGGAAAGGCGGCAGGATGGAGGCATGCCCGAGCCCTCTTCCACCACGCGCAGCGTCAAGATCGGCGACGACGAGCGCACCGGGTGGTCGTCCGACCGGCCCCGGCGCAGCGGCGCTCCCGAGCGCCCGCTCGACGTCTCGACCCGGTGCCGGGTCATGCGGCCCTCCGACCGCATCCGCTACTCGCCCGGCAGCCTGCTGCTGATCCTCTCCCCCTCCGCGCCCGAGCGCGAGGCCTTCTCCGAGCGCCTGATCACCGGCCGCGGCCAGCTCTTCTCGCCGGAGAAGATCCGCGAGCTGCTCGCCGGGCGCGTGCCCGACGACCAGCTCGACGCCAAGGCCGACGAGCTGTTGATGGCGACCGTGCGCAAGCGCCTCGACGCCGGCGACACGACCACGGTCGTGCTCGAGGGGCTCGACCCCGTCGAGCGCGAGGGCTGGGCGCGCCTGGCCGCCGAGCGGCGGCGCCCCCGTCACGTGATCCTGCTCGAGACCGCCAAGGAGAACGTCCCGGACGATCAGCGCGCGGCGCTCAACGAGCTGCGCACCAAGCTCGACGCCGGCGAACTGGGTGGTGAGGGCTTCCAGACGGCCCTGCGCCTCTCGGCCACGACGGCCGGCGAGCTGCGCCGGATCGTGTTCGCGCCGGCGCCGCGCGAGGACTGAGGGGACTGCTGGGGACTGTCCCCGAACGGGGACTGTCCCCTAGTTCTCTCGTCGTCCTCCTCGTCGTCTGACGCCGTCCTTGTTCTCGCCCGCGACGTCCGGGCTGTCCGGATCGGTGGGACCGCCGGGGATCGGCTCGCCCTTGTACTCGTCGGGATCGTCGACCTCCTCGCCGGAGACCGTGACCGAGCCGTCCTCGTGGTGGCGCACCTCGGACTCCCCGAGCTGCTTGGTCGCGCCCTCGTCGTAGCCGGCCTCGCCCTCGGGCCCGCCGAAGGTGATGTACTTGCCCTCGTCGCTGGGCCACTTGCTGAGGTCGGAGGGCGGCGCCTCGTCGCTCTCCTCCATCTCGCGGACCTTCTCGGCGCCCTTCTCGCGCGCCTCGGCCGACTCCTTGGCCTTCTCGCCCGCCGACTTCTCTTCTTCCTCGTGGACGATCGTGTCCTGGTCGTCGTCGCTCATGTCTCTCTCCCGATGGCTTGAAGCCGGGCTACCCGCCACCCGGGCCTGCACACCGATTTCCGGCTACGCCACGAGCTCGAGCAGCGCCGGGGCCAGCGCCGGCGGCGCGACGAGGATGCCCTCGCCCTGCGGCGGGAGCGCGCCGAGGGGGTGGACCTCGAGCCCGGCCCGGCGGCACAGGAGCGCGCCCGCGGCGATGTCCCAGCGCTGCACGCCGCGCTCGTAGTAGGCGTCGCAGCGCCCCGCCGCCGTCCAGGCGAGGTCGAGCGCGGCGCTGCCGAAGCGGCGCACGTCGCGCACCCGCGGCAGCAGCGCGGCGACGGTCTGGCCCTGGATCGCGCGGACCTCGGCGTCGTAGCCGAAGCCGGTGACGACGAGCGCGTGGGCGAGCTCCTCGCGGTGCCCCGCGGCGATCGGCTCGCCGTCGAGGCACGGCGGCCCGTCGGCCGTCGCCGTCCAGGTCTCGCCGCGCGGCGGGTCGAGCACGACGCCCACGCGCGCGGTGCCGTCGAGCTCCTCGCAGGCGACGGAGACCGCCCACTGCGGGACGCCGAAGAGGTAGTTGACCGTGCCGTCGAGCGGATCGATCACCCAGCGCAGGCCGCTGGCGCCCGGCTCCTCGCCGCCCTCCTCGCCGAGCACGGTGTCGTCGGGCCGGTGCTCGGCGAGCACGGCCCGGATCGCGCGCTCGGCCGCGAGGTCGGCCTCGCTGACCGGATCGGTCGGCGTCGACTTCGAGGAGAGCGCCGCCTGGCGGCCGCCGAACCGCGCGAGGAGCTCCTCGCCTCCGGCCCGGGCCGCGGCGAGCGCGACGTCGATGAGCGCGTCGTCGGTCACCGCGAAAAGACGGTATACGCTGCCTCGGCATGGGAGAGGGGACCAAGCTCTGGTCGCCGCCGGAGGACCTCGTCGAGGACGCGGCGCTGACCAGGTACATGCGCTGGCTGGCCGACGAGCGCGGCGTCGAGACCGGCGACTACGCCTCGCTGTGGCAGTGGTCGGTCGACGAGCCCGACGCGTTCTGGCGCTCGATCTGGGACTACTACGACATGCAGGCCGACGGCGAGCCCGAGGCGGCGCTGGCCGACGCGTCGATGCCCGGCGCCGTCTGGTTCCCCGGCACGAAGCTCAACTACGCCGAGCACGTCTTCCGCGACCGGCCCGACGACCGCGTGGCGATCCTCCACGCCTCCGAGGTCCGCGAGCTGGGCCAGGTCACCTGGGGCGAGCTGAAGGACCTCGTCGCGCGGATCCGCGCCGGGCTGGTGGCGCGCGGCGTCGAGCCCGGCGATCGCGTCGTCGGCTACATCCCCAACGTGCCCGAGGCGGCGGCGACGTTCCTCGCCGTGGCCAGCCTCGGCGCGGTGTGGTCGAGCTGCTCGCCCGACTTCGGCGTCCAGGCCGTGGTCGACCGCTTCGAGCAGGTCAAGCCCAAGGTGCTCGTCGCCGTCGACGGCTACCGCTACAACGGCAAGGACTTCGACCGCCGCGACACCGTGGCCAAGCTGATCGAGCGGATGCCCTCGCTCGAGCACACGGTGCTCATCCCCTACCTCGGCTGCGGCGAGCTCGACGGCACCGAGACCTGGGAGGCGCTGACGTCCGAGCCCGGCGAGCTCGCCTTCGAGCGCGTGCCCTTCGACCATCCGCTGTGGATCCTCTACTCGTCGGGCACGACCGGGCTGCCCAAGGCGATCGTCCACTCGCAGGGCGGCGTGCTGATCGAGCAGCTCAAGAAGCTCAACCTCCACCTCGACGCCCGCGAGGGCGACCGGCTCTTCTGGTTCACGACGACCGGCTGGATGATGTGGAACTTCATCGTCGGCGGCCTGCTGACCGAGGCGGCGATCGTCCTCTTCGACGGCTCGCCCGGCTACCCGGACACCGGCGTGCTGTGGCAGCTCGCGGCCGACGCGGAGATCACGTGCTTCGGCACGAGCGCCGGCTTCATCCAGGCGTGCATCAACGACGGCGTGCACCCCAAGGACGGGCGCGACCTCTCCAAGCTGCGGTCGGTCGGCTCGACCGGCTCGCCGCTGTCGCCCGAGGGCTACGACTGGATCTACGAGGAGCTCGGCGAGGACACCTGGCTGTTCTCGACCAGCGGCGGCACCGACGTGGTGACCGCGTTCGTCGGCGGCGTGCCGATCCTGCCCGTCTACCGCGGCGAGCTGCAGGCCCGCGCGCTCGGCGCCGCGCTCGAGGCGTGGAACGAGGACGGCGAGCCGGTGATCGGCGAGGTCGGCGAGCTCGTGCTGACCAAGCCGATGCCCTCGATGCCGATCTTCTTCTGGGACGACCCCGACGGCGAGCGCCTGCGGGAATCCTATTTCGACATGTTCCCCGGCGTCTGGCGCCACGGCGACTGGATCGAGATCACCGACCGCGGCACCGCGATCATCACCGGCCGCTCGGATTCGACGATCAACCGCGGCGGGATCCGCATGGGCACGAGCGAGATCTACCGCAGCGTGCTCGCGCTCGACGAGATCACCGACGCGCTCGTGCTCGACGTCGACGGCTGGATGCCGCTGTTCGTCGTGCTCGCCGACGGCGCCGAAGTCGACGACGAGCTGCGCAAGAAGATCGCCACGCGCGTCCGCGAGGACTGCTCGCCGCGCCACGTCCCCAACGAGGTCTTCGCGATCGACGAGGTGCCGCGCACGCTCTCGAACAAGGTGCTCGAGGTGCCGGTCAAGAAGATCCTCCAGGGCACGCCGGCCGAGAAGGCCGCGAGCCGCGACTCGCTGCAGAACCCCGAGGCGCTCGACTGGTTCGTGCGCTTCGCCGAGGAGCGCAAGGGCGCCGCGAGCGCCTAGCGCTCGGGCATCGGGACCGTCTCCCCCGGGCCGCCGGGCGGGGTCGGCTCGGGCGGCAGCGGGCGGGCCGGGCGCAGGCCGATGCCGATCGCCAGCGCGCCGCCGAGCAGCAGGATCAGCGGCCACCAGAGCAGGGAGTCGTGGACGCCGGCGATCGTCACGAAGCCCGCGAGGACGATCAGCGCGAGGAGGCCGGGGCCGCCCTCGCGCTCGACCGCGGCGAAGGCGGCCAGGCCGATCCCGACGAGCAGCAGGACGAGCTGCCAGCCCCATCCCGCCGAGCCCCCGCTGCCGCTGATCACGCCGGCGACGCCCGCCGATCCGTCGAAGGCCACGAGCACGCCGAGGCCGACCGCCGCCAGCCCGACGGCGTCCATGAGCAGGACGCCCTCCCGGGGCGCCCGCTCGCGCACCTGGGCGTGGGCGACGAGATAGCCGAGCATCAGCGCGAGCAGCACCCAGCGAAACGTGCCCGGCTCCGCCGGGCGAGAAGGCCCACTGCACGAAGGCCACGACCGCGACGCCGACGGTCAGCGCGACGACCAGCACCAGGACCGGGACCGGCTGGAACCGGCGGGCCGATTCGGCGGTGGTCGCGAACGCGATCGCCCCGAGGCACGTCGCGGCGGCCGTCCCGAAGGCGCCGCCGGGGCGCCGAGCGCGTCCGTCAGGCGGCCGATCGCGAAGAGCGCGACGGCCAGACCGGCGAAGACCAGCACGGCCACCGGAGCCTCGACCGGCCGCCGCGGCTCGGCGGCCAGCCCGAGCGCCAGCGGCAGGGCCGCGGCCAGCGCCAGCGCGACCGTCAGCACCCACGGGCGACCACGTCCCGCCCAGGCGCACGTCGACGAGCGCGAAGGCCAGCGCCCACGGCACCGCTCCCGCCGCGATCAGCGGGAGGCGGTGGTCGGGAGGGGTCAGGAGGCGTCGCACTCGGTCAGCGCTGCGCCTCGACCCCCGGGTTCGGGACCGGCTTGTCGCCCGAGTAGTCGTAGAAGCCCATCCCGCTCTTGCGCCCGAACCAGCCGGCGAACAGCAGCTTGTTGAGGATCGGCGGGCGCGCGAAGCGCTTCTCGCGGAACTCGTCGAAGAGCACGTCGCAGATCGCGCCCGTGGTGTCGTGGCCGACGAAGTCGGCGAGCTCGAGCGGCCCCATCGGGTGCCCGGCGCCGGCCTTCATCGCGGCGTCGATCTCCTCGATCGTGCCGACGCCCTCCTCGAAGGCGCGCATGCCGTCGAGGAAGTACGGGACGAGCAGGCGGTTGACGATGAAGCCCGCCTTGTCCTTGGTCTCGACGCCGAGCTTGCCGAGCTTCTGGGTGTACTCGAGCCCGACGGAGATCGTCTCGTCCGACGTCGTCACGCAGCGGACGACCTCGACGAGCTTCATGACCTGGGCCGGGTTGAAGAAGTGCAGGCCGAGGAAGCGCTCGGGGCGCGAGGTGGCCGCGGCCATCTGGATGATCGGCAGCGACGAGGTGTTCGAGGCGAAGTACGCGTCGGCGCCGACGACGTCGTCGAGCTGCTTCCAGACCTTGAGCTTCTCGTCGATGTTCTCCGTGATCGCCTCCACGATCAGGCCGGCGTCGGCGAAGTCGGCGAGCTCGGTCGTGGTCTGGATCCGGGAGCGCACCGCGTCGGCGTCCTCCTGGGAGCTGCGGCCCTTCTCCACGGCCCGGGCGAGCTGCTTCTCGATCTTGCCGATCCCCTTGGCGAGGATGTCGTCGGTCTTGTCGATGACGACGACGTCGTACCCCGCCGCCGCCGACACCTGGGTGATCCCGTGGCCCATCAGGCCACAACCCACCACTCCAATCTTCGTGATCTCTGGCATGGGGCGGCAGGCTATTGACGCACGGTAGGTTCCGGCCATGAGCCTCGTCACGACCGACGACCGCGGCCGGGTCCGCCACGTCGTCCTCAACCGCCCGGAGAAGCGCAACGCGATGCACGGGGAGCTCGTGCTGGCGATCGGCGCCGCCCTGCGCGACGCCGCCAACGACCCGGACGTCCACTGCGTCGTGCTGCGCGGCGAGGGCGCGATGTTCTCCTCGGGCATGGACTTCGGCGCGCTGGCCGGCCTGGCCGACACGCCCGAGCACCTGCGCGCCTTCCGCCGCGAGTGCACGGACGCGTGGAACATCGCCGAGGAGATGACCAAGCCGGTGATCTGCCAGATCCACGGCGGCTGCATCGGCGGCGCGATGGAGCTCGCGCTGGCCTGCGACCTGCGCGTGATGGCCGCCGACGCGGTCATGGGCCTCGTCGAGACCCGCGTCGGCCTGATCCCCGACGTCGGCGGCTGCTCGCGCCTGCCCGCCGTGGTCGGCCTCGGCCGGGCCAAGGAGCTCGTGATGGCCTCGAAGATCGTCGGCGCCGAGGAGGCCGAGCGCATCGGCCTCGTCAACCGCGTCGCGCCGCCCGAGGAGCTCGACGCCGCGACCGACCAGCTCGTGCAGGAGCTCTTGACCTGCGCCCCGGTCGCCGTCGGCCTGGCCAAGCGCGTGCTCGACTCCGCGGCCAAGCCGGCGCTGGCCCAGACGCTCGAGCAGGAGGTGATCGCGCAGACGGTCTGCGCGCTCTCCGAGGACTTCGCCGAGGGCGCCAAGGCGCTGTCGGAGAAGCGCCAGCCGGAGTTCAGCGGGCGCTGACGCGCCAGGAGGCGGCAGATCGCCGCCTCCGCTCAAGCCCGGGTCCCGATCGGTCGACACGTGTTCGAGTGCCCGTTCCCAACTCGAGGAGACCATCCGTGCCCCAGGTCCAGCCATGGGGGCGCCGCGTCGCCTCGTTCGCCGTCGTGCTCGGCGGCACTCTCGCGATCGCCGCTCCCGCGCACGCCGCGGTCACGACCACGTCGGTGACGTCCGCCGGGCCGGCGTTCGGGCAGTTCCTCGACGACGCCGGCAACGGTGACCCGCGCAACACCGTCACGGTCACGGGCACGTCCGATGGCACCACGGGCGACCAGGTCGACCTGCGCTGCAAGAGCCCGAGCGTCAACCGGTCGCTCGCGAGCGCCGTGGCCGTGGCCGCCGACGGAACCTTCACCAGCCCCATCTCGTACGGGGCGCTGGACGGCGATCTCTGCACGGTCGTCGCCGTGCCCGCCACGACCGACCCGACGGACCTCTCGGCGTTCCACGGCAAGCGCGTGGGCATCGGTGACGTCGAGACCTACCAGGACTCCGACAGCGTCGACTACGACTGGTACCTGTCGCAGCCGCAGGCGCGCGCCTACAACGACTACGACTCGCTCGGCAGCTGCGGTCTGTGCGACGCCCGGCTGTACGCCGCCGACGGCACGCGTGGCAGCAACTACCTCTGGTACGACAACGGCGGCGTCTACGGGACCTACACCTTCGACGGGAACTCGCAGAACTACCTGACGATCGACGGCAAGCAGGGCTACAGCCCGGCCAGCGCGCACTACAACGCCTCGTCGGCGACCGGCAAGCCCGCGCGTCTCGTTCTACCAGCGCCTGGATCCGACCACCGGCGACGTCGTCATGATCGAGCGCGATCCGCTGTCGACCTGCAACGACCCGTGTACGGCGCTGTCGTCGTCCGGGCTCGAGCTCGTGCGCTCGATCAGCCAGACCCGCGCCGGGCGCATCGTCCGCATCGTGGACACGATCAAGTCGACCGACGGCCAGCCGCACACGTTCGCCATCGGCTACGACGAGTACTCCCAGAACACGAGCTCCAACGGACTGCGGTTCCCCGGCGCGTCGGGTTACACGGTCTATCCCTCGGCCTCCACGACGGTCGCCGGCCCCTCCACTGCGACGGCCACGGTCAACGAGATCTCGAACACGACGCAGCCGCCGAGCCTCAACAACCCCGTCGGGGCGTTGACCACCTCCCCGGCCCCGGATGACTACCGGGTCACGTACGCAGGCGGCTTCGTCATGCGCTTCTCGGGCTCGATCCCCGCGGGTGGCTCGAAGACCATCAAGCAGTCGTTCGCCATCGGCGAGAGCGACGCCGAGGTCGCCACCTACCGCGACGAGAACATCCAGGCGTTCAACCCGGCGCCGCCCACGCCGCCGAAGCCGGCGCCCTCGGCCGCGCTCACGCTCGCCGGCGAGCCGCACACCGGCGTGATCACCGTCTACGCACCGACGAGCTGCAAGAGCACGGGCGGCGCGTCCTGCGCCGGCACCCTCGCGCTCAAGGCGGCGACGAAGAGCGGCCTGATCGACGCCGGCACCGCGGCCTTCAAGACCGCCGGCGGCTCGCGGACGTTCGCCGCGCGCCTGAACACCGCGGCTCGCGCGCTGCTGCGCAAGAAGTCCCGGCTGGTCGTCGGTGCCTACCTGCGCCAGGGCAACCGGCTCGTCGCCCACCGGCGACTGGTGATGGTGTTCAACCACGTCACGCTCGCCGGCAAGCCGACGGTCGACGGCACCACCGCCTCGACGCCGCTCGCCTGCGCCTCGGCCACCGCGGTCAAGTGCGCCGGCCATGTCACGCTCTCGACCGTGTCCCGGGTCGACGGCAAGCCCAAGCGGGTGACCGTCGGCGTCAAGGCCTACAAGTTCGCCGACGGCAAGAAGCTCACCGTCGAGACATCGCTCAACGCCCGCGGCCGTGCCCTGCTGAAGAAGCACGGGAGCCTGGCCGTCCGGGTCAGCGTGGTCCGCGGCGCTTCGACGGTCATCGCCAAGCGGGCGGTGACCTTCACGGCTCCCTAGCCGTGGCGGCTGGCCCCGTAGCGCGGGAGTCCGTCGTCGGGGATCGCCTCCCAGGGGGCGGCGTCGTCGACGAACTGCCGCGCCGCGGGCCGGATGCCCGGGTCGACGTCGAAGGTCCCCATCCGGATGCCGATCGAGTCCGGGTGGCTGGGGTTCTGGGCGTAGATCGACGAGCCGCAGTCGCCGCAGAACCACTTCTCGCCGCCGCCGTCGGGATGCCACGAGCGCAGCCGGTCCTCGCCGGCGACGATCCGGAAGGACCCGGGCGCCGGGTGCGCGTTGGGTGAGGCGGCCGCGCCGCTGCGGCGCTGGCAGCGCGTGCAGTGGCAGTAGCTCGCGAAGGCGAGCGGCTCGGTCACCTCGTACCGCACGGCGCCGCAGTTGCAGCCGCCGGTCAGGGTCATGCCTAGTCGGAGCCCTCGCGGTCGCCCTCGACGAGGCCGACCGTATGGCCCTCGGGGTCGGCGACGATCGCCAGGCGCGGGCCGCCGGGCACGTCCATCGGGCCGGCCAGCCGCTTGCCGCCGAGCTGCTCGATCTTCTGCATCGAGCCCTCGAGGTCGGGCACCTGGACGTAGAACGTCACCCAGCCCGACCCGCCCTCCTGGTCGGCGCCGATGCCCCCGGCGATCCCCTCGCCGTCGGCCTGGGTGTCGACGATGCCGTAGCCGACGGGGTTGTCGGTGTTGATCGACCACCCGAACGCCTCCCGGTAGAACCCGTGGAGCGTGTCGGCGTCCTTGCCGAGGATCTCGAAATGCACGACGGGATGTCCCATGCCGCGAGGCTACCTGTGGTTCTCGGACCACGTCGCCACGGTGGCGCGGGCCGCCGCGAGACAGGCGTCGACCGAGTCCAGGTCGACGTGCTCGGGGACGTCGTCGGGCACGTGGTAGCGGGCGTAGCGGCCGTCGGCGTCGCGGGACAGCAAGGACAGCGCGGGCAGGCCGGCGAAGCGCGCGAGGATCGGGTCGGTCCACGCCGGGATGCGCCAGCGCTCGACGCCGGCCGGGACGAGCTCGAGGTCCTCGTCGCGGTAGGCGTGCGGGAGGATCGCGCCCTCGGCGCGCGCCACGATCGGCGTGCCCGCGCCGAGCGTGTCGAGCCCGAGCACGAGCGTGGTGGCCGGGTCGAGCGGGTGGGCGGCGAGGAACGCGCGCATCCCGTCCATGCCGGACTCCTCGGCGCCGGGCAGGACGACGAGGACCTCGGTGGAGGGCAGCGGCGCGGCCGCGTGCTCGGCGGCGAGCGCGAGCACGGCGGCGACGCCGCTGCCGTTGTCCGAGGCGCCGGGCACCGGGTCGTGACGGGCGACGTCGAGCAGCAGGCCGGCGGCGAGCCACAGCAGCGGCGTCGTGACCCGGGTCGGCGCCAGCGCGAGCGCGCCGGCGAGCAGCGCCATCTCGGGCTCCATCGCGCGGCGCTTCAGGCGGCCGGCGGCGCCGAGGCGGCGGTGGCGCGGCTCCCACACGAGGCCCGTGCGCGCCGTGTCGATGTGGGCGACGAGGACCAGCGTGCGCTCGCGGCGCCCGGCGGCCGGGATGCGGGCGACGACGTTGGCGCCGTCGCCGCGCGGCCCGAGCGCCGCGGTCCACGCCGTGCGGCCGCTCGCCTCGAGCTCGAGCGAGGCCGCGGCGGCCAGGGCGAGCGGCCACGAGCGCCGGCGCGCGGCGAGCAGGCCGGCGGCGACGTGGAGCAGCTGGCCGGGCACGTAGCTCGTGCGGCCGCGGTAGGGCTCGACGGCGACGTCGGCCACGCCGGAGTCGCGCAGGCGGCCGGCCAGCCACTCGGCCGTGGCCCGCTCCCCCGCGCTCGCCGAGCCGCGCGGGCGCGCGGCCAGGGCGCGGATGTCGTCCTCGATGCGCCCGCTCATGCGGGCAGGGAGAATCGCACGCGGGTCCCGCGCGCGGCCTCCTCGAACCAGATCCGCCCGCCGTGCGCCTCGACGATCCCCCGGGCGATCGCCAGCCCGAGGCCGGCGCCGTCGTCGGAGCGCGCCGCGTGCTCGGAGCCGCGGGCGAACGGCGCCCAGACGCGCTCGCGCTCGTCGGCCGGGATCCCCGAGCCGGTGTCGGCGACCTCGACCTCGACGGCGTCGCCCGCGCGCTCGGCGCGGACGGTCACGCTGCCGTCCGGCGGCGTGTGGCGGATCGCGTTGCGGATCAGGTTGAGCAGCACGCGCTGGACCTGCTCGGGCGCGGCGCGCGCGATCACGTCGTCGCCCGGGAGCTCCTCGTCCACGCGCACCGAGTGCGCCGCCGCCTCGGGTCGCACGACCTCGACGGCCTCGCTGACGAGCTCGCCCACGCAGACCCGCTCGAGCTCCCAGCGCAGGTCGCGGGCCTCGATCCGCGAGAGCTCGAAGAGATCGTCGACCAGCGCGCCGAGGCGGCGCACCTGCGGGCCGAGGCGCTCGAGGTACTCGCCGCGCTCGTCGTCGGCGACGACGCCGTCGTCGACGGCCTCGACGAGCAGGCGCAGGGACGTGATCGGGGTGCGCAGGTCGTGGGAGACCGCCGCGACGAGATCGCGCCGCGCCTGCTCCTCGGCCTCGATCTCGCCCAGCGCGCTCTGTGTCAGCATCGCGCCGGCGCACACGCCGAGCAGGCCCGTGTAGCCGGCGACGAGCAGGCCGAAGAACGCGTCCTTGGCGTCGACGAACATCACCGCGACGAAGGCGACGGTGGTCAGGACGAGCGCACCGGCGAAGACGCCGCCGAGCGCGGTGGCCCGCCGGCGCAGCGACGCGGTCCGCTGGCGCAGGACGAGGCTCGCGGCCCCGGCGGCGAGCAGCCCGACCGCCGCGAGGATGCCGAGGGTCTCGAGCGCCGCCTTGGCGCCGTCGACGGCCAGCGTGGCCAGCGCCGCGACCACGGCCCCGGTCAGCGCGATCAGCGCGAAGCGCCGTCCGACGCTCACGGCACCAACCGGTAGCCGACGCCCCACACCGTCTCGAGGTGCGCCGGGCGAGCCGGATCGAGCTCGATCTTCGAACGCAGCCGGCGGACGTGCACCGTCACGGTCGAGGTGTCCGAGAAGAACGAGTAGTCCCACACGTGCTCCATCAGCTGCGAGCGGGAGAACGCCTGGCCCGGATGCCGCGCCAGGAAGAGCAGCAGCTCGAACTCGCGGTGGGTGAGCTGCACCTCCTCGCCGCGGACGTAGGCGCGGCGCTCGGCGGGATCGATCCGCAGGTCGCCGAGCTCGATGGCCGGCTCGCGCTCGGGCGCCTCGGCCGGGTCGGCGCGGCGCAGGACGGCGTCGATGCGCGCGACGAGCTCCCGCGGGGAGAACGGCTTGACGACGTAGTCGTCGGCGCCGAGCGACAGCCCGACGATGCGGTCGGACTCCTCGCCCTTGGCCGTCAGGAGGATCACCGGCAGCGTGCGGCGCCGCTCGCGCAGCCGGCGCATGACCTGCAGGCCGTCCATGCCCGGGAGCATCAGGTCGAGCACGACCAGGTCGGGCAGGCGCTCGTCGGCGTAGCCGAGCGCGGTCGGGCCGTCGCCGGCGACGGTGGCCTCGTAGCCCGCCTTCTCGAGATAGCGCGCCACGACCTCGCCGATCGTCGGCTCGTCGTCGACGACGAGAACCGAGCGGGTCGGGGTCGTCGCCATACAGGCACCGTAGGCGACGCGGCTTACCCGCGCGCGGCTCGGGCCCGCTCGTTCAGACCGGTGTAAGACCTCGCTCATAGGGTCGCCGCCATGGTGTCCGTCGCCGCTGAGCCCGCCGCCCCGCTCGACCTCTACGCCGAGGGCCTGGCCGGGCGGACCGCCGTCCGCGTGGCCTACGCCGACGGGACGTCGGCGCCCCTGCCGCTGGCGCGCTGGACCGGCGCCCCGGCCGACGCGGCCGAGCGCGCGCTCCTCGACCGCGTGCGCGGCCCGGCGCTCGAGGTCGGATGCGGGCCGGCGCGCCACGTCCGCGCGCTGCTCGACCGCGGCGTGCTCGCCGTCGGCGTCGACGTCTCGGCGGCCGCCGTCGCCCTGGCCCACGCCGCCGGCGCGCTCGCGCTGCGCGGGTGCGTGTTCGACGCCATGCCGGGCGCCGGCGACTGGCGTGACGTGCTGCTGCTCGACGGCTCGCTCGGGATCGGCGGCGACCCGGTCGCGCTCCTCGTCCGCGTCGCCGAGCTGCTCGCGCCGGACGGCACCGCGTGGCTCGAGCTCGACCCTGCCGGGACCCTGACCGCGACCGAGCTCGTCCGCCTCGAGGCCGGCGGCCGCAGCAGCGCCCCGTTTCGCTGGTCGCGCGTGCCGCCCGACGCCCTGGCGCCCGCTCGCCGGCGCGGCGCGGCCTGCGCCAGACCGAGGCGCTGACGGTCGGCCGCCGTGCCTTCGCGCGGCTCGAGCGGGTCTGATGCAGCCGCCGCCGGGGCCCTTTCGCCCCACCTTCTGGCGCTCGCCGCTGCGCGGGCCGTGGCTGACGACGACGCTCGGCTCGCTGCTGCTCCCGCTCGTCACCGTGATGGCGCTGACGGGCTTCCTCTCGCACTCGGCCTACCTCCCCGACCTCGGCTCCAACGCGCTCGTGCCGGTGGATCGCGACCTGCTGGTGATCGGCTGGACGACACATCCGTCGTGGCTCTACGCCTTCACCCAGGGCGTCCACGTCATCGTCGGCTTCGTGGCGGTCCCGCTGCTGCTGGCCAAGCTCTGGTCGGTCATCCCGCGGCTGTTCTCGTTCCCGCCCGCCGCCTCCCCCGCCCAGGCGATCGAGCGGCTGGCGATCGCGCTGCTCGTCGGCTCGGCGCTGTTCGAGTTCGTCACCGGGATCGCCAACGCGCAGGATTGGTACCCGTTTCCCTTCGGCTTCGTCCGCGCGCACTACTACGGCGCGTGGATCTTCGTCGGCGCGCTGGCGCTGCACGTCGCGGTCAAGGTCCCGACGATGCGCGCCGCCTGGCGCACGCAGGGGGTGCTTCGGCCGCTCAAGGCGCGCCTGGCCGACACGCGACCCGAGCCGCCGGACCCGAACGGCCTCGTCGCCGCCTCCCCCGCCGCGCCGACGGTCTCGCGCCGCGGGCTGCTGGCCGGGATCGGCGCGGGCTCGGCGACGCTGTTCGTGCTCACCGCCGGGCAGTCGATCGGCGGCCCGCTGCGCAAGCTCGCGCTGCTCGCCCCGCGCGGCGCGGGCGAGACCGGCTTCCCGGTCAACAAGACCGCGTCGCTGGCGAAGATCACGCCGGCCATGACCGGCGGCGACTGGCGCGCTCGAGCTCGTGGCCGGCGGGCGCACGCGGCGAGCTCTCGCGTCCGCAGCTGCTGGCCATGGAGCTCCACGACGAGACGCTCCCGATCGCCTGCGTCGAGGGCTGGTCGACGACCCAGACCTGGCGCGGCGTCCGGCTGGGCGACCTGGCGAAGCTCGCCGGCGCCGCGCCGGCCGACGCCGTGCACGTCGAGTCGCTGCAGGCCAAGGGCGCCTTCCGCCAGGCCACGCTCGCCGCCTCCCAGCTCCACGACGAGCGTGCGTTGCTCGCCCTCCAGGTCGGCGGCAAGGACCTCTCCCCCGACCACGGCTACCCGGCCCGGATCATCGTCCCCGCGTTGCCCGGCGTGCACTGCACGAAGTGGGTCGGGCGCATGACCTTCGAGCCGGCCTGATGCGCAAGCTCTACGGCGCCTCCCCGCTGCACCTGGTCGGCCATCTGATCCTGCTGGCCGCGAGCGCGCTCGCGCTGTCGCAGATGCTGCAGGGCCGCAGCGTGTGGATCTGGCTGCTCGGAGCCGTCGTCCTGCACGACCTGGTCTTCCTGCCCGCGTACTCGGGGCTCGACCGCGTGCTGCAGCTCGGCGTGCACGACCGCCCCGCCCGCCGCGTTCCGCTCGTCAACCACATCCGGGTGCCGCTGGCCTTCTCGGGCCTGCTGCTGCTCGTCTACCTGCCGGCGATCCTCGGAAAGAACACGGCCGAGCTCGAGCGCGTCTCGGGCCGGGACGCAGCGCCGTCGGCGCTCTACTGGGCGGCGCTGACCGCCGGCGCGTTCCTCGTCTCGGGCCTGGTCTGGATCGTCCGGATCAGCAGGACGGCGAGCACGAGCGCCAGCGACAGCGCGTAGGCCACCGGGCCGAGCCCGTCCCATCCGCCCGAGAGCGTCTGCCAGTAGAGGACCTGCCCGGCCAGGCAGAGCGCCGACCACCACCAGGCGCCCGACAGCGCGGCCACCGCGGCCAGGGTGACGGCGTACCAGGGCTGCACCGGCGTGGCGACGAGGAACAGGGTCCCGAGGATCCACGCCGCCCCGACCTCGGGAGCGGGCCGGCGACGCACGACGAGGACGGCCACGGCGGCGAGGATCGCGATGGCCAGCGCCTTGGTCGCGCCGGCCGGCAGGTCGAGCAGGCCGAGCAGCTGGAAGCGGCCGCCGGAGTCGTAGTGCTCCTCCTGCAGGTAGCCGCCGAGGTAGCCGATCACCTTGGTCCCCACGGCAAGCACGTGCGGCAGGTAGGCCAGCAGCGCAGACCCCGGCGAAGACCCCGAGCGCCCGCGGCGCGCGGCGCGCGACGAGCAGGGGCAACAGCACGGCCGGGTAGATCTTGACGAGCGTCGCACCGGCCAGGAGCGCTCCGGCGAGCGCCGGCGCGCGCGGCGAGCGCGGCGATCGCGCCGACGGCGAGCAGCGCCGCGAGGCCGTCGACGTGGCCGTTCTGGGCGACCTCGAGCACGACGAGCGGGCTCCAGGCGTAGAGGACGATCCAGCGCGGGTCGCGGCCCCAGCGGCGCAACAGCGCGAGCAGCACGGCGAGCATGGCGAGATCGGCGAGCGCCGCGGCGACCTGCCAGGCCGTGCTGCGCGTCGCGGTCCCCGCCACCGCGCCGACGCCGGTGAACCACGCCTCGGCCACCGGCGGGTAGATCGTGCGCACGCGCCGGCGGTTGATCCGCGAGCAGTGCGGCGGCTTGTTGCGCGCCGCGCACTCGTCGGGCGCCCGGCCACAGCCACGGGTCGCGCAGGCGGCGGAGCTCGGGGGCGATCGGCGCGTATCGGTAGGGATCGATCCCGTGGGCCTGGACGCGGCCGTCCCAGGCGTAGCGATAGAGGTCGTCGCTGAGCTTCGGCGCGCCGCTGACCGCGGCGACGCGCAGGACGACGGCCAGCGCGACGCAGAGCACGACGGCCGCGCGCCGCGGCGCGCGCAGCAGGCAGAAGGCGCCGACCGCGAAGGCCGCCCACGAGCCCGCGACGGGCCAGAAGAGCGCCCAGTCCTCGCGGTGGATCCCGCGCGAATGGGCCACGGAGACGGTCAGGACGACCTCGACCAGCCCGGCCAGGGCACCGACGGCGAGCAGGCCCCGGTCGCGGCGGCTCATCGGCCCACGTCGACGATCTGCAGGCGGCCGTCGGGGCGGGCACCCGCGACCAGCAGCCGCCCCCGGCCGGAGTCGACGGCGACGCTGTTCGGCTGGCGCACCGTGGGAACCGTGGCGACGCGGCGCAGGGTCCGGCCGCCGAGCCGGAGCGCGACGGCCTCGTTGCGCGCGGTGAGCGTGACCCACAGCGTGCGGCGCCGGCCGTCCCAGGCCAGGCCGTACGGCGCGCCGCCGAGCGGCACGCGGGCGATGCGGTGCGGGCGGCCGGCCAGCGTGAAGAGCAAGCACCGCCCCGCCGCGGGTGTCGGCGACCGCGACGAGGCCGCGCCCGATCGCCTCGGCGTGGGTCGGGCCGCGACCGGCGGGCAGCCGCGCGACCCGTGCCTCGGTGCGGGCGTCGTAGACCGTCAGGTCGTTGCGCCGGACGTCGACGGCCGCGACGCGGCCCGCGGCGGCCGCGATGCCGCCCGGCTGGACGAGTCCGCGCACGACGGCCCGACGGCCGCCGCGCAGGACCGACAAGGTCCCGCCCAGCTCGTCGGTGACCCAGACCGCACCGCCCGCCGCGACGGCGTCGTGGGGCTGGCGCCCGGTGCGCCGGCGGCGCAGGACGCGCCCGTCGAGCGAGACCTCGAGCAGCGCGTTCGCCGCCTCGGCCGGCACGAGCACGGGGCCGCCCCGGGAGGCGAGGCGCAGGTGGCGGGCGCCCGAGGGCAACGCGACGCGGCGCACGACCCGGCCCGTCGCCGTGGCGACGATCACGAGCCGCGGCGGGCGGCGGACAGCCAGCGCGGCGAGCCCGCGCGAGGGAGACAGGGCGATCCCCTCGGGCGTGCCGGGCAGGGCGACCGTGCGACCTGAGGGCGCTCGCGCCACGGCGGGCGCGACCGCGGGCTCGGCCGCGGGCGGCAACGGCTTCGCCATCCGCCGCTCCGCGCCTCCGCACCCGGCGAGCGCCAGCGCGAGCGTGGCCGGCGCGAGCGCCTTCACCCGAGCTCCGCGAGCACCGCGCGCATGTCGCGGACGGCGCGCGCGGTGCCGCGCATCGTTCCCGTGACCTTCGACGCGCCGGTCCGCGGCCGGTAGGGCACGGACACCTCCTCGACCCGCCAGCCGGCGGCCGTCGCGCGCAGGACCATCTCGAGCGGCCAGCCGAAGCGGCGGTCGGCGATCCCGAGCCCCAGGAGCGCCTCGCGCCGCGCGGCGCGCATCGGGCCGAGGTCGGAGAGCGCGACGCCGGCGTCACGCCGCAGCCGGCGGGCCAGCGCGCGGTTGGCCAGGCGCGCGTGCAGCGGCCAGGCGCCCCGCTCGGCGTCGCGAGCGCCGAGCACGAGGTCGGCGTCGCCGCGCGCGACGACCTCGGCCACCAGCGGGAGGTCGCGCGGGTCGAGCGACCCGTCCGCGTCCATGAAGCACACGAGGTCGGCGGTGGCAGCGGCCAGGCCGGCCCAACAGGCGGCGCCGAACCCGCGACGCGGCTCCTCGACGACGCGCGCGCCCAGGCGCCGGGCGAGCGCGGCCGAGCCGTCGCTCGACCCGTTGTCGGCGACGATCGGCGCGTAGCCGGCCGGCATGCGGCCGAGGACCCAGGGCAGCGCCTCGACCTCGTCGAGCACGGGCAGGACGACGTCGATCACGGCCGGACCGTAGGCCGAAGAAGTGAACACGGGGTGACGTCGGCGCGTCGACCGCCGTGCCTCCGCGCCGCCCGGGCTACGGTCGCCGGCGATGCGCATCCTCGTCACCGGCGGCGCCGGCTTCGTCGGCTCCCACGTCGTCGAGGCGCTGCTCGACGCGGGCGCGGAGGTGCGCGTCCTCGACCTCCGGGAGCCCGGCGCCGTCCACGATCCCCGGGCGGAGTGGCGCACGGGCGACGTGCGCGATCCCGCCACCGTCGCCGATGCGGTGCGCGGCGTCGACGCGATCTCCCACCAGGCCGCGAAGGTCGGCCTCGGCGTCGACCTCGACGACGTGACCGACTACGTCGACCACAACGACACCGGGACGGCGGTCCTGCTGCGCGCCGTGCACCGCAGCGGCTTCGCCGGGCGGCTCGTGCTCGCCTCCTCGATGGTCGTCTACGGCGAGGGCGGCTTCAGCTGCGCGGTGCACGGGCGTGTCGCGCCCGGCGCCGCGCGAGACCGCCGACCTGGCCGCCGGCCGCTTCGAGCCGCCCTGCCCGCGCTGCGCGGCGCCGCTCGCGCCCTGCGCCGTGGCCGAGGACGCGCCGGTCGATCCGCGCAACGTCTACGCGGCGACCAAGCTCCACCAGGAGCACCTCGCCGCCGCCTGGGCCCGCGAGGCGGGCGCGACCGTGACCGCCCTGCGCTACCACAACGTCTACGGCCCGCGCATGCCGCGCGACACCCCGTACGCGGGCGTCGCCGCGCTCTTCGGATCGGCGCTGGCCGCCGGCCGCGCCCCGCAGGTCTTCGAGGACGGCGGCCAGCGCCGGGACTTCGTCCACGTCCGCGACGTCGCCCGGGCCAACGCGCTCGCGCTGCTCGGTCCCGCGTCCGTGGGCGGGGCCGTCAACGTCTGCTCCGGTCACCCGCGCACCGTCGGCGAGCTCGCGCGGGCGCTGGCCGCGGCGGCGGGCCCGGACGCGCCCGACCCCGTGGTCACCGGCGAGTTCCGCCTCGGCGACGTGCGCCACGTGTTCGCCGACCCGGGCCGGGCGCGCGCCGAGCTCGGCTTCGTCGCGCGGGAGGACTGGGAGAACGGCGTGGCCGAGCTCTTCGCCGGCCAGACGCTCGCCGCGCGATGACGATCGCCTGGATCGTGATCGCGAAGGCCCCGCGGCCCGGGCTGACGAAGACCCGGCTCGAACCGCGGCTCGGGGCCGCCGGCTGTGCCGCGCTCCAGACCGAGCTGCTCCGCGCGGCAGGCGCCTGGGCGTGCGCCAACGGCGCGGGCTGGATCGCCTACACGCCCGCCGAGGCCCGCGACGAGATCGCCGCGCTCGTGCCCGCCGGCGCGCGCCTGGTCCCGCAGCCGCTCGCCGGCTTCGGGGAGCGCCTGGCCGATGCCCTCGCGCATGTCGCCGCGCGCCACGAGGGCCCCGTCGCGGTCGTGGCCACCGACGCGCCGGCGCTCGCGGCCGAGCACGCGCGCGCCACCGAGACGGCCTTCGCCGCCGGGGCCGACGTCGTGATCGGCCCGGCGCTCGACGGCGGCTACTACCTGCTGGCCGCACGTCGCCCGCATCCGGCGCTGTTCGCGATCGAGGATGCCGCCTGGGGCGGGCCCGAGGTGCTCGATCGCACGCTCGCCGCGTTGACCGGCGCGGGACTCTCCGTGCACCTGCTGGCCACCGAGCGCGACCTCGACGAGCCCGCCGACGCAGCCGTTCTGGCCGCCGACCCGCGCGTGCCCGCGGCGATCCGCGCGCTCGTCTAGCCCGCGCCGCGGTCGACGGCGCGGCGCTGGTGCGTGCCGACGCCGAGCACGCGCTCGCCCTCGCGCACCTCGACGTCGAAGAAGAACTTGCGGTCCTCCTTGACGTCGGTCAGCCGGCACCACGTCGTGCACTCGGCGCCCTCGGCCGCGCCGGCCACGTGCTTGATGCAGACCTCGAAGCCCACCGTGGCCCGGCCCTCGCTGAGATGCTCCAGCGCCAACATCGCGCAGTTCCGTTCCATCATCCCGATCATCCCCGGCGTCGAGAGGACGCTGAACCCGAGGGTCCCGCCCACGTCGGTCATGAGCGGCCCCTCGACCGTGAAGGTGTCGGTGCGCTCGGCGGGCGGGCTCACCACATCGACAGGCCGCCGCTGACGTTCAGCGTCTGGCCCGTGACGTAGCTGGCGTCCGGCGAGGCGAGGTAGACGATCGCCGCGGCGACCTCGTCGGGCTCGCCGATGCGGCGCATCACCGTCGCGTCGATCATGCCCTGCTTCAGGCGCGCGCCGATCTCGCCGAGCGTCGCCTCGGCGCCGCCGAGCAGCGGCGTCTCGATCGGCCCGGGCGCGACCGCGTTGGCGCGCACGCCGAAGCGCGCGGACTCCCGCGCGATCGCCTTGGTGAAGCCGATCACGCCGGCCTTGGCGGCGGAGTAGACGGCCGAGCCCTGCGAGCCGACCCGGCCCGCCTCGGAGGCGACCGAGACGATCGCGCCGCCGCCGCGCTCCTGCATGCCGGGCAGCACCGCGTGGGTCACCGCGAGCACGCCGCGGAGGTTGACGCCGAGGACGAAGTCCCACAGCTCCGGGTCGGACTTCGTGAAGAAGGAGAAGCGATCGGTGCCGGCGTTGTTGACGAGCACGTCGATGCGGCCCGACTGCGCGACCGCGGCGCGGACCGAGTCGACGTCCGCGACGTCCATCTCGACGTGGTCGCCGGAGACCTCCCCGGCCACGTCGCGGGCGCCGTCGGCGTTGAGGTCGGCCACGACGACGTGGGCGCCCTCGGCCGCGAGGCGGCGCACGGTGGCCGCGCCGATCCCCGAAGCCCCGCCGGTGACGAGCGCGCGCTGTCCCTCGAGTCGCATCGCGGCGGGACCCTACCGGTAGCGTCCCTGCCCGTGTCCACCGACGACCGCGAACCCGGCCACGGCCCCGTCGAGCTGCGCGCCTCCCGCGCGAAGAACCTGCTCTTCGGCGCGCTCGCCCTGGGCTTCGCCGGCGTCAGCCTCTACGTCGCCTCCACGAACGCCGGGGCCTGGTTCGGCGTCGTGTTCTTCGGCATCATCGCCGTCGGCCTGTTCCTCTCCGTGCGCCCGGACGCCTCGGGGATGATCCTGACCGACGAGGGCTTCACGATCCGCAGCCTGGTCGGCGCGAACACGACGCCGTGGGCCGAGGTGGCGAAGTTCGACATCGGCCGCCTGCCCGGCAAGGGCGCGGTGGCGGGGATCCGCTACCGGCCGGACGCGCCGGAGCGCAAGGGACGGCGCGTGGCCAAGGGAATGGGCGGCGGGCTGGACGGGGCGCTGCCCGAGAACTACGGCCTCGAGCCGCAGGAGCTCGTCGACCTGATGGAACGCTGGCGGACCTTTCGGGGACAGGCTAAAGCCAGTCCCCACCAGCGTGAAGGGGACAGGCTAAAGCCAGTCCCCACCAGCGTTGAAGGGGGACAGGCTTCAGCCTGTCCCCCTCTCTCGCTTGATCGTCAGCGGAAGAGCCGCGGACCGCGTCGCGAGGGACGAGTCGTGGCCTCGCGGATCTCGCGATCCTGCTGACGGGCGATGGTGGCGGTGAGGGCGTTGGGGTTCATGTGAAGCTCCTGGAGAGAGGGGGTTTCTGCTGACAAGAGGCAGTGTGCTCGGGTCGCCTTTCGCGCGCCAAGGATTTAGTCTGGACTGAATGTTCCGCTTCGGCTTCGGTGTCCAGGACCTCGCGCGGATGCGCTTCGCGATCTCGCCGATGTTCGAGATGGTGTCCTCGCTCGTGGCCCTCCGCGACCCGTCGTCGGCGGCCACCCACCTGCCCTGGGTGGAGCGCACGCGCGGCAAGCTCGCCGGCCTCGACCTCGGCGCCGCGCTCACGCTGTCGCCGCCGACCGGCTACATCCCCGACTTCATCACGCCGCCGCCGATGACCCCGGTGGCCTCGATCGAGGACGAGCTGGCGATCCTGCGCGCCACCCCGCGCGAGCAGACGGTGCGCGAGATGGGGATCTTCCTGAAGGGCCGCAAGCCGCCGGCCGCCCTGCGCGAGCTCGTGGACGACCCCGAGCGCGGCATCGCCCGCCTCGCCGACGTGCTCGAGGCCTACTGGGAGTGCGCCGTCGCTCCGGACTGGCCGCGCGTGCGCGCCCTGCTCCAGGCCGACATCCAGTACCGCGCCCGCGCCCTGACCGAGCGCGGGCCGGCGGCGCTGTTCGCCGACGTCAATCCGCTGATCGCCTGGGCGGACGACACGCTCGAGGTCGGCATCCACTTCGACCGCGACATCCAGCTCGCCGGGCAGGGGCTCGTGCTCGTGCCCTCGGCCTTCGCCCAGCGCGTGCTCGTCAGCGAGCCGCCGCACCAGCCCTCGGTCATCTACCCCGCCCGCGGGATCGCATTGCTCTGGCAGCGCGGCGCCTGCGCGCCCGACGGGCTGGCCCGGGCGCTCGGCGCCTCGCGGGCGACCCTGCTGATGACGCTCGACGCGCCGGCCTCGACCACCGACCTCGCCGCGCGCCTCGAGCTCTCGGCCGGCGGGATCTCCCAGCATCTCGGGGCGCTGCGCGACGCCGGGCTCGTCTCGGGCACGCGCGACGGGCGCACGGTCCTCTACGCCCGCACGCCCGCGGCGGACGCCCTGGTCGAGGCGGCGGCCTAGTCTCTTGCCCTCGTGGAGCCCGTCGCGATCATCGGAGGCACCGGAGCGCTCGGCTTCGGCCTCGCGCTGCGCCTGCGGCGGGCCGGCGTCCCGGTCCTGATCGGCTCGCGCGACGAGGGCCGCGCACAGGAGTCGGCGGCCAAGGCGACCGCGCAGGTGGCGTGCGACGCCGCCTGCACCGGCCACGAGAACGCCGAGGCGGCCCGCGGGGCCGAGATCGTCTTCCTCTGCGTCCCCTTCCGCAACCAGTCGGAGAACCTCACGAACCTCAAGGACGTGCTGCGCGAGGGCCAGCTCCTGGTCGACGCCACCGTCCCGCTCGCCGCCGCCGTCAGCGGGAAGGCCACGCGGATGCTCGGCGTGTGGCAGGGCTCGGCCGCCCAGCAGGCGGCCGAGATGGCCCCCGACGGCGTGCGCGTGGTCTCCGGCCTGCACACGGTCTCCGCCGCGCTGCTGGCCGATCTCGACCACGAGCTCGACGAGGACGTCCTGCTCGCGGGCGACAAGAAGGCCGACAAGCAGCAGGTCGCCGAGGTCCTCGAGCGGATCCCCGGCCTGCGCGCCGTCGACTGCGGGCGCCTGGAGATGGCCCGCTACCTCGAGTCGCTGACCCCGCTGATCATCGGCATCAACGTGCGCTACAAGACCCGCGCCGGGATCCGGATCACCGGCCTTCCCGAGTGAGCGGCCCCGTCGTCGTCCTCGCCGGCGGCACCGGCGGGGCGAAGCTCGCGCGGGGCATGCTCGACGTCGCCGACGAGCTCGTCGTGATCGCCAACACCGGCGACGACGTCGAGATCTACGGCGCCCACGTCTCCCCCGACCCCGATCTCGTCGCCTTCTGGCTGGCCGACCGGATCGACGAGCGCGGCTGGGGCCTGGCCGGCGACACGTTCACGGTCATGGACGGCCTGCGGGAGCTCGGCCGCGACGTCTGGTTCAACCTCGGCGACCGCGACCTCGCGGTCGGGATCGCGCGTGCCGAGCGGCTGGCCCGGGGCGAGACCCTGACCGACGCGCTGGCCGCGCTGACCGCGGCCCTCGGCCTCGGCGCCCGCGTGCTGCCCATGTGCGACGGGCCGGTCCGCACGCGCGTGCGCGCGCAGGGCCGCTGGTGGGACTTCCAGGAGTTCATGATCCTCGGCCGCGGCGAGGGCCCGATCGAGGACGTCGAGCTCGCCGGGATCGAGCAGGCGACGCCGTCGGCGGCCGTCGCCGAGGCGATCGCGACCGCCGAGGCCATCGTGATCGGCCCGTCGAACCCGGTGATCTCGATCGGCCCGATCCTCGCCGTGCCCGGGCTGCGCGAGGCGCTGGCCGCGAGCCCGGCGCCCGTCGTCGCGGTCTCCCCGCTGGTCGGCGGGGCCGTCGTCAAGGGCCCGACCGAGCCGTTCATGGCCTGGGCCGGGCAGCCGCTGTCGTCCGACGGGATCGCCGGGCACTACGCCGGCGTGCTCGACGGGCTCGTCGCCGACGAGCGCGCGGGCGCCGTCCCCACGCTCGAGACCGACGTGCTCATGCCCGATGCGCCGGGCCGGCGGCGTCTGGCCGGCGAGACGCTCCGCTTCGCACGTTCGTTGCAGCAGTAGTGTCGGCGGCCCAATGTCGACGCTCGCGGTCCTTCCGGTCAAGTCCTTCTCCCTCGCCAAGCAGCGCTTGGCCGAGGAGCTGCAGCCCGGCCCGCGCAAGGCCCTGGCCGAGGCGATGTTCGCCGACGTCCTGACCGCGCTGCGGCGCTCGGCCTCCGTCGACCAGATCCTCGTGGTGACCGGCGACATCTCCGCCCAGCGCCTGGCCGGCAGCCACGGCGTCGACGTGCTCGACGACGACGAGGAGCGCGGCCAGAGCGCCGCCGCCGAGGTCGGGATCCGCCGCGCCGTCGAGCTCGGCCACGATCGCGTCCTGCTCGTCCCCGGCGACACCCCCGCGCTGGTCCCCGCCGACCTCGACCGCCTGGTCGGCCGGGCGCGCGGCGCCACGCCCGACGCGGTGATCGTGCCCGACCGCCACGGGAGCGGCACGAACGCGCTGCTGCTCACCCCGCCGCGCGCGATCGCGCCGGCCTTCGGCCCCGAGAGCCTCGAGCGCCACGTCGCCGCGGCCCGCGACGGCAACGTCGCCCATGACGTGATCGAGGTCGAGTCGCTCGGCCTCGACGTCGACACGCCGGCCGACCTGGTGGCGTTGCGCGAGCGCCTGACGGCGGTGCGCGGCGGCGCCGCCCACACCCGCGGGCTGCTGACCCGGCTCGACCGGGTCGCCGCCGCGGCGGCGTGAGCCTGCGGGTCACCGCGCTACGCGGCCTGCCCGAGGTGCGGGCGGGCGACCGGCTCGCTCCCCTGTTCCTGGGCGCCGGCGAGCCGCTCGGCGGCGAGGACGTGCTCGTCGTCTCCCACAAGGTCGTCTCCAAGGCCGAGGGCCGCACCGTGCGCCTGGCCGACGTCGAACCCGGCGAGCAGGCGCTGGCGCTCGCCGCCGAGCACGACCGCGACGCACGCCACCTCGAGGTGATCCTCTCCGAGACCGCCGAGCTCGTGCGCGCCGACGCCGGCCGGCTGATCTGCGCCACCCACCACGGGTTCGTCTGCGCCAACGCCGGCGTCGACGCCTCCAACGCGTCGGAGGAGGGCGAGCTCGTCCTGCTGCCTGTCGACCCCGACGGCTCGGCCCGGGAGCTGCGCGCGGCGATCCGCGCCGCCGCGCCGGGCGGCGTGGCCCCGGCCGTGGTGATCGCCGACTCGTTCGGCCGCGCCTGGCGCGAGGGCCAGGTCGACGTGGCGATCGGCGCGGCCGGCCTGGTCGGCCTCGACGACTGGCGGGGCCGCGCGGACGCCGCCGGCCGTCCGCTGACGGCCACGGTGATCGCGATCGCCGACGAGGTCGCGGCCGCCGCCGACCTCGTGCGCAGCAAGGACTCGCGCCACCCGGCGGTCGTCGTGCGCGGGCTCGGGCATCACGTCACGGCGGCGGACGGCCCCGGCGTGGCCGCGCTGCTGCGCGACCCCGAGCACGACCTCTTCCGCTAGAGCCGGTTCACGACCACGCCGCGCGAGCGCAGGATCGCGGCGACGAGCGGGCCGATCAGCAGGGCGAAGGCCAGCGAGCCGAGGCCGGCGGTCCCGCCGAGCAGGAAGCCGGCGAACACGACCGAGACCTCGACGACGGTCCGCGCGAGGCCGACGGGCACGTCGAAGCGCCGGTGCAGGCCGACCATGAGCCCGTCGCGCGGCCCGGGCCCGAGCCGCGCGAGCAGGTAGAAGCCCGAGCCGATCCCGACGACGAGGATCCCGCCGAAGAGCTCGGCCAGCGCGAGCGGGAGCGACGGGTCGTCGGGCAGGTAGCCGAGCGTGACGTCGATCGCCACGCCGATGAAGGCGGCGTTGGCGAGCGTCCCCAGCCCCGGCGGCTGGCGCAGCGGGATCCACAGCAGGATGACGGCGAACGAGACCACGATCGTCGCCGTCCCGACCGACAGCGGCGTGTGCTTGCTGACGCCCTCCGAGAGCACGGTCCAGGGCGAGTTGCCCAGGCGCGCGCCGATGACCATCCCCTCCCCCGTGCCGAACAGCCACAGGCCGAGCCCGAGCCGCGCGAGCCGCGCGGGACCGGCGCGCCAGCGCGACAGGGGCGCCGGCGCGGTGGCGATGGAGGTCACGCGACGGCCGGCTCGATCCGCCCCGCGACGGGATCGAGGCCGGCGCCGGCGAGCACGACCTCGTCGCCGTCCTCGAGCCAGGCCCACGGCTGGCGCTCGAGCAGGCAGGCCTCGCTGCCCGGCTCGGGGCCGGAGACCGTGCCGGTGCCGAGCAGATCGCCCGACGACAGGCAGGCGCCGTTGGCAGTCAGATGGGCGACCATCTGGGCGGGGCTCCAGTGCAGGTGGCGCGCGTTCGTGCGCACGATCGTCTCGCCGTTCCGGCTCGCCTCGAGCGCGAGCTCGTAGGCCCGCGGCTCGTCCTCGCGCAGGTAGTCCAGCGGCACCGGGCGCTCGACGGCGACGCGGCGGCGGTCGAGCAGCGAGCGCGGCGTGATCCAGCGCGAGATCGAGGTGGCGAAGGACTTGCCCAGGAACGGGCCGAGCGGCGTCGACTCCCAGGTCTGCACGTCGCGGGCCGACCAGTCGTTGAGCAGCACGGCGCCGAACAGATGGGCGCCGGCGTCCCCCACCGCGACCGGCTCCCCGAGCGCGCTCGGGGTCCCGACGACCCAGCCGACCTCGAGCTCGAAGTCGAGCGCCTCGCTCGGGCCCGAACTCCGGCCCCGTCGGGCCGCGGCAGCTGGCCGCGCGGGCGCACGACGGGCGTGCCGGAGACGACGACGGTCGACGCGCGGCCGTGGTAGCCGATCGGCAGGTGGCGCCAGTTGGGCGGCAGCGGATCGCCGTCGGGGCGCAGGATCCGCCCGACGTTCGGCGGCGTGGAACTCCGAGGCGTAGAAGTCGACGTAGTCGGCCACCGCGATCGGCAGCCGCGCCGGGCCGGGGTCGTCGAGGCGGGCGGCCGCCGCGCGGTCGGGGTCGAGCGACGAGCAGCGCGTCGTCGACCGCGCGCCAGGCCGCGTCGCCGCGGGCCAGGAAGGCGGAGAGCGTCCCGTGCGCGAACGTCTCCCGCGGCTCGGGGATGCAGCCGTCGCGGGCCAGGGTCGCCAGGTCGTAGACGACGTCGTCGAGCTTGATCGCCGGCCCGCGGGCCGACAGGCCGTAGCCCAGCTCCGTCACGCGGCGACGGCCTCGGGCTCGAAGCGGCGGCGGATCTCGTAGAGCGTCGTGCGCTCGGCGGCCGGGCGTCCGGCGCGGTGCGCCGCGCCGATCAGGTCGGCCGGCTCGAGGCGGACGCCGTGGTAGGAGCCCGCCATCCGCGAGATCGACTCCTCCATCAGCGTGCCGCCGAGGTCGTTGACGCCCCAGCGCAGCGCCTCGGTGGCGGCGTCGAGGCCCATCTTCACCCAGGAGGCCTGCACGTTGGCGATCGAGCGCCCGAGCGCGAGGCGGAAGACCGCGGTGTGCTTGAGGTTCTCCTCCCGGGAGATCTCCTCGATCCCGTGCGTGCGCCCGAGCAGCGTGTGGAAGGGGATGAACGAGAGCGGGACGAACTCGGTGATCCCGCCCGTGCGCTCCTGCAGCTCGCGCACGACGCGCATGTGCTCGGCCAGCTCCCACGGCTCCTCGACGTGGCCGAACATCACCGTCGAGGTCGAGCGCAGGCCCTCGGCGTGGCTGGCCTCGATGATCTCGACCCAGCGGGCGACGGGCAGCTTGTTCGGGGAGATGCGCTCGCGCACGCCGTCGTGGAGGACCTCGGCGGCGGTGCCCGGCGTCGAGCCCAGGCCGGCCTCGCGCAGGCGGGCCATCACGGCGCGCGGCTCCAGGCCGGAGACCAGGCACATGTGGTCGATCTCCATCGGCGAGTAGGCGTGCAGGTGCAGCTCGGGGGCGAGCTCGTGGGCGAAGCGCAGCCAGCCCTCGTAGTCCGCGAGGCCCCAGTCGGGATGGATGCCCGACTGGATGCAGACCTCGGTGGCGCCGGCCTCGACGGCCTCGCCGATCCGGCGGGCGAACTCCTCGCGGGAGTGCTCGTAGGCGTCGGGCGAGCGCTTGCCCTGCCCGAAGCCGCAGAAGGCGCAGCCGACGATGCAGACGTTCGAGACGTTGACGTTGCGGTTGACGACGAAGGTGACCGTGTCCCCCGCGAGCTCGGCGCGCAGCTCGTCGGCGGCCTGGCGCAGGTCCTCGATCGCCTCGGGGCGCCGCTTCGGCGAAGAGCGCCGTCAGCTCCTCCTCGGACAGCGCGTCGCCGGCGCGGCCGCGGGCGATCGCCGCCGGGCACGAGGTCGCGGCGGATCGCCCGCTCCTCGCGCCGGCCCGAGCCGTGGCGCGGGATGAAGGACCAGTAGGCGGTCTTGATCACGTCGAGCACGCCCTGGGCGACCCACTCGGGGCCGATGTACTGCGGGTAGACGCACAGCCGCTCGGTCAGCGCGACGCCGTCGGCCTGCAGGCGCTTGCGCGTCTGGTGCGGCGACGGGAACGGGTGCTCGGGGGAGATGTGGTCGCCGTTGGCCGAGAGGCCGCCGAGGTCGGTCGCGCCGGCGGCGACGAGCTCCGGCCACCAGTCGGCGAGGTTCGGCGGGACCTGGATGCCGACGTCGGGCATCAGGCGGCGCGTCTCGGCCACGAGGCGCTTCATGTCCTCCAGCGAGACGTCGGTGGCCCAGGCCGGGCGCTCGACCTCGGGAGGCGCGGCCACGCCGGTGCGCCAGTAGGCGTCGGCGGCCTCGGTGGCGATCTCCGCGGGCTCCTCGCCGTAGTAGCGGCGGTGGGGCACGTAGTTCTGGAGGATCACCTCCTGCAGGTGGCCGTGGTCGGCGTGGACGGCGGCGAGCGCCTCGAGCGCCTCGACGCGCTGGTCCTCGGTCTCGCCGATGCCGACGAGGATCCCGCTCGTGAAGGGGATCTTCAGCTCGCCGGCGGCGCGGATCGTCTCCAGGCGGGCGGCCGGCTGCTTGGTCGGCGAGCCCTGGTGGACGACGAGGTCGGGGACGACCGACTCGAGCATCAGGCCCTGCGAGGCGGTGACCTCGCGCAGCCTGGCCAGGTCCTCGCGGCCCAGGACGCCGAGGTTCGTGTGCGGGAGGATCCCGCGCTCGAGCGCGCGCTCGCAGGCCCAGACGACGTAGGCGGTGAAGTCGTCGAAGCCCGAGCTCGGCGAGCTTGCGCTTGACCCCCGGGTGGTGGTCGGGCGCCTCGCCGGTGAGGACGAGCAGCTCCTTGACGCGGCGCTTGGCGGCGCCGTCGATCAGCGCCGTGACCTCGTCGGGCTCGTGCAGGTGGGTCTGGTGCGTGGCGAAGGCGCAGTACTTGCAGTGGCAGCGGCACGTCCGCGACAGCGAGAGCGTGACGTTGCGCGAGAAGGTGACCCGCCGGCGCATCGCCCCAATCTAGCCCGCGCCCGCACCCGGTCATATCCTCGCTGACCGATGCGCGCCCGCACCACGCTCGCCGTGCTCGCGATCGCCCTCGCCGCGGCGCTCGTCCGGCTGCGGCGTCGCAGTCGGTCGGAGGTCGATCCAGCAGGCCCGCCTGCTGCTCGACTTCACGCCGAACGCGGTCCACACCGGCATCTACACGGCCAAGAGCCGCGGCTACGACACCGGCGAGGGCGTGAAGCTCTCGATCGTCGCGCCGTCCCAGGGCTCGGACGCGGTCAAGCTCCTGGCCGCCGACAAGGTCGACTTCGCCCTGCTCGACATCCACGACCTGGCGCTGGCCCGCGAGCGCGGCGCCAAGCTCGTCGGGGTGATGGCGATCGTCCAGCAGCCGCTGGCCTCGGTGATCGCCCAGCCCGGGACGCCGTCGCCGAGGGCACTGCAGGGCAAGCGCGTCGGCGTGGCCGGGCTGCCGAGCGACACCGCGGTGCTGCGCTCGGTCGTCACCGGCGCGGGCGGCGACCCGGACAAGGTCAAGCAGACGACGATCGGCTTCAACGCCGTCAGCGCCCTGCTCGGCCGCAAGGTCGCCGGGGCGACGGCGTTCTGGAACGCCGAGGGCGTCGCGCTGCAGCGCAAGCGGCCGGGCTTCCGGATCTTCAAGGTCGACGACTACGGCGCGCCGGCCTACCCCGAGCTGATCCTCTGCACGACCGAGCGCACCCTGCGCGAGCGCAAGAGCGTCGTGGACGGCCTCGTCTCGGCGCTGACCCGCGGCTACGGGCAGGTCCTGCAGGACCCCGAGACGAGCGTCTCCGAGCTCCTGGCGCGCACCCACGGCCTCGACCGGGCCGAGACCCAGGCCGAGCTCGACGCCGTCTCCCCCGACTTCGAGGCGCCCGACGGCAAGATCGGCGAGCTCGACCGCCGCCGGCTCGAGGCCTGGGCGACGTGGGACGTCAAGTTCGGGATCCTCAAGCGGCGCCCCGACGTGGCCAAGCTCTTCCGGCTGTCGAACTAGACCGGGCTACTGCGAGAGCAGGCGGCGGCGCTCGCGGCGCACCGACTCGGGCCGGCCCCACTGGGGCTCGATCGGGGTGCGGCCGATGCGCACCTGGCGCACGGCGAGCTCGCCGGCGATCCCGGCCTCGTCGAGCAGCTTCAGCGTGCCGTGGACGGCCGGCGCCGCGGCCGCGTGCCCGAACGTATGGGCCACGAGCAGGCGCCAGTGCCAGTCGTGGTTCGAGTACGGCTGGGCGTTGACGGTGACCACGTAGAGGGCCGCGTCGACGTAGCGCGTCTCGTCGAAGATCCGCAGGTCGACCTCGAGGTCGGTCCAATCCGCGGGAAGCGAGTTGAGGATCTCCGTGAACGTGTCGGCCAGCGCCACGCGCAGGACGGTAGCCAGTCGTACCCTTCGGAGGCGTGAGCGCCGCCGGAACCGCCACCTCCGCCTACCGCGCCCTGACCGAGGGCTGCGGGCTCGTCGACCGTTCCGAGTCGCGGCAAGCTCGCGCTGACCGGCAGCGGCGCCAAGGCCTTCCTGCAGGGCCAGGTGACCAACGACACCGAGGCGCTGACGCCGGGCACGGGCCTCTACGCCGCCTTCTTGACCCACAAGGCCAAGATGCTCGGCGACCTGCGCGTGCTCGACACCGGCGACGAGCTGCTGCTGCTCACCGAGCGCGTCGCGCTGGCCGAGCTCTTCAACCTGATCCGCCGCTTCAAGATCGGCTACGACGTCGAGCTGCACAAGCGCACGCTCGAGCGCACGCTGCTGTCGCTCGAGGGCCCGCGCGCCCGCGCGATCGCCGGCGCCGACGCGCTGCCCGCGGCCGAGCACGCCAACCTCGCCGCCGACGTCGACGGCGTGCCGGTGCTGCTCGTCGCCACGCAGGCCGGCGTCGACGTGATCGCCGACTCGGCGGAGGCCAGCGGCTGACGGCGGCGCTCATCGCCCGCGGCGCCGAGGCCGTCGGCGAGGCCGACGCCGAGGTCACGCGGATCGAGCGCGGCCGCCCGCGCTACGGCGTCGAGCTCGACGACACCGTGATCCCGCAGGAGGCCGAGCTCAACGACCGCGCGGTCTCGTTCACCAAGGGCTGTTACGTCGGCCAGGAGACGGTTGCGCGGCTCTTCTACCGCGGCAAGCCCAACCGCCACCTGCGCGGGCTGCGCCTCTCGGCGCCGGCGCAGCGCGGCGACGAGCTCCGGCTCGGCGAGCGCGTGCTCGGCCACGTCGGCTCGGTCGCCGACTCGCCGCGCTTCGGCGCGATCGGCGCTGGCGATCGTGCGCCGCGAGGCCGAGCCGGGCACGACGGTCACGGTCGGCGACGACGGCGCGACCGCCGACGTCGTCGAGCTGCCGTTCGCCAGACTAGAGCAGCGCGGCCTGGCCCGGCGCGACCGGCCGCGGCGACGGCTTGCGCTTGGCCGCGACCTCGGGCAGGGCCGGCGCGGGCGGCGGCGAGGCCGGCTCGCCGCCGAGGCGCGCACCGGCCACCTCCTCGACCCAGGTCGACGAGCGCGCCGGCCTCCGGCGGCGGGCGCAGCGCGAGCTCGGGCGTGTCGGGATGGGCGTGCAGCCAGCCGGTGACGATGCCCGCGTCGTCGACCTCCTCGGGGGCGAGCGCGCGCGGTGCGGCCGCCGCGGCGGCGGCGCGCTCGGTGCGCGCGACGAGGTCGGCGCGGCTCGGCAGCGCGCCCCACTCGGTGACGCGGCCGCCGGCCAGCCAGCAGCGCGTCCCAGGCCGCACGCGTCGGGTGGCGGGCGAGCACGAGCCGGGCGTCGAGGTGCGTGGCGCGCAGCGGCCGGTCGATGCGGTCGAGCAGCCGCTCGAGCCGGTCGCGGCGCCGGCGCCAGGCCGCTGCGCGCTCGTACGCGCGCTCGCCGGCCGCCGCGCGCATGCCGCGGTCGATCCGCGTCAGCAGCGCGCGCCGCGCGTCCGCCTCGCCGCCGAAGACGGCCAGCGCCTCGTCGAGCCGGCGGCGGTAGGCGTTCGGATCGAGATCGCCCAGACATGGGGACAGGCAGCGGCCCATCTGCCCGTAGAGCGACGGGTGCTCGCGCAGCTCCAGGCGGCGGCCGCAGTGGCGCAGCGCGAACAGCGACGTCAGCTCGTCGGCCAGGTCGCTTGCCGTGCGCCGGCCGGGCAGCGGGCCGATGCTGATCGCGTGGCCGGGCGCCGGCGCGCCGGCGACCTCGAGCACCGGGAACGAGACGTCGAGCCGGCAGACCATCCAGGCCAGCCCCTCGGGCTTGAGCCGCACGTTGCCCGGCGGCCGGTGGCGCTTGACCAGGCGGCTCTCGAGCAGGAGCGCGCCGAGCTCGGAGCGCGCCGGGGCGTAGTCGACGATCTCGGCCTGCGCCGTCCATTCGGCGCCGTGGCCCGAGGGCGCGAAGTGCGCCTTGGCGCGCGAGCGCACGGCGACGGACTTGCCGACGTAGAGGATCCTCCCGCGCGCGTCGCGGAAGAGGTAGACGCCGGGATCGTCGGGCAGCTCGCCGAAGTCGAGCTTGGGCCGGGCGCGGCGCGCGCCGGCGGGACGGCCGCGGCGCGCCGGGCGCAGCTTGGGCTCCTTGCGCGGGCGCAGCAGGCGCAGCGCCTCGCCGATCGTCGTCGCGTGCGCGCAGAGCTTGCGGAACAGCGCGCACAGCACGCGCGCGCACGTCTCGGCGTCGGGCAGCGCGCGGTGGGACTCCTCGACCTCGACGCCGAGCGAGGCGGCGAGCGTCGCCAGCCCGCGCTTGGACTGGAGCGGGAGCAGCCGGCGCGCGAGCGCGACCGTGCACAGCACCGGCGGGTCGGGCCAGTCGATCCCGGCGCGCGCGAACGCCTGCCGCGAGCACGCGCCGGTCGAACGCCGCGTTGTGCGCGACGAGCACGCGTCCCTCCATCCGCGCGGCGAGCGCGGGCAGCGCGTCGCGCGGGTCGGGCGCGGTCGTCGACCATCGCCTGCGAGATCCCGGTGAAGCGCTGGATCGTGCGCCCGAGCGGCGCCTGCACCTGCACGAGCGAGGACCAGCGCTCGTGCAGCTCGCCGCCGCCGACGAGCACCGCGCCGGCCTCGGTCAGCTCGCAGCGATCGCCACCGCGACCGTTGGTCTCGGTGTCGACCGCGAGGAACTCCGCCGTGCGCAGCGGCGCGTCGAGCCGTCGCGTCGTCCATCCCGCACGGATTACGCCTGCGTCCGGACGCGACGCAGTGCCGCGTGCAGCGCACCATGTTTGCGGACCCGCCCGTCAGAGGTACGATCAATCGCGTGGCGACTTCGGCCCCGCACCGTCCACCCGCCTCGGACACCGACGCCGACCCTCGCACGGTCCGTGCCTGGCAGCTCTACCGCGACTCGCTCGCGGGCCTGTCGGGCGCCGACTACGAGTCCGCCGAGGAGCACGCGTGGGACCGGCTGCAGCGCATGCTCACCGAGATCGGTCGCGGCGACCCCGTTGCACCACGTTGAGGGGCGGCGCGCCGTCCGCGGCCGTCGGTTAGATTTGCGGTCCCCGGGCGGGTCGACCCGGGAAGAGGAGATTTGGGTGAGGGAGTGCCAGCCATTGCGAAGGATCGCGTTCGCCATCGCGCTCGCGGCTACGCCCGTGCTCGTCGCCGGGTGCGGCGGACAGAAGGACTTCGCCAACACGCCGCGCCCGCCGGCCAACGTGACGATCAGCGCGGCGATCACGCAGGGGCGCATCGACCTGTCGCCTGCGAAGATCGGCGGCGGTCCGATCACGCTCTCGATCGCGAACCTCTCCAAGCGCACGGTCGAGCTCAAGATCGAGCCGGCTGAGTCCGGCGAGGGCCGCGCGGCCAGCGGGCCGATCACGCCGCAGGGGACCGCCTCGGTCTCGATCGACGTCAAGCCCGGCAGCTACAAGGTCTCCGCCACCGGCGGTACGAAGTCGACGACGCTCGAGGTCGGCGAGCAGCGCAAGAGCGCGCAGAACCAGCTGCTGCAGCCGTAAGCCGCCGCCGCCAGCCTCCCGCCGCGTGCGGGTCCTCGAGTCGATCGACAACGACGAGATCGACAAGGTCTGCGCCGCTGGTCGACCACACGAAGTCGCTGGCCTCGTTCCTGATCTTCGGCGTCGGCTCGATCGTCGTCTCGGGGATCCTGCTCGCGGTCTGGTTCCGCCGCGCGCGCCTGACGCGCTAGCGGCGCCGCCCGATCAGCCAGCCGAGGACGAGCGCGACGAGCAACAGCGGCGCGGCCTGCTTGACGCGCTCCTGGACCATCGAGCCGACGGCGCCGCCGGCGTCGAAGGGCTCCGGCTCGGGGGCCGGCGGCGGCGGCGCGGCGCCGACGGCGGCGGCGGCGCGGACGCGGCGGGCGGCGGCTCCTTCGCCGTGACGCTGCCGTTGCCGCTGGTCGGCCACCGGCTCGGCCGCCGCGGGCTCGGCGCCGCGGGCTCGACCGCCGCGTCGCCGCCGGCGCGAGAGCCGCTGCTCGAGGCAGTCGGAGAACTCGGAGAGCAGGCGGTTCGAGACGTCCTCGATCATCCCGCCGCGGCCGAAGCGCGCCAGGCGGCCGGTGATCGTGAAGTCGGTCACGACCTCGACGTGGGTCGTGTCGCCGTCCTCGCGCATGCTCGAGACGATCGTCGCCTTGGCGCCGCCCTGGCCGCGGCGGTCGCGGCCCTCGGCGCGCATCGTCGCGACGTGAGCCGTCCTCGTCGAGGCTCTCCATGCGCAGCGAGCCCTGGTAGGAGGCCTTGGTCGGGCCGAGCTTGACCGAGAACGTGCCCTCGTACTCCCCGTCCTCGCCGGCGTGGACCTGCGCGCCCGGCAGGCACGGCGCGACGCGCTCGACGTCGGTCAGCGCCTCCCAGACGGTCTGCAGCGGCGCCTGCACCGCGAACGAATGCTCGAGCTTCATGTCCTCATCGCCTCCAGGTCCTCGGGGGTGTCGACGTCATCGCCGCGTCCCAGGTCTCCGCATTCCACCAGACGGGCTCCGGCAAGCAGGTCTCGGGCGCCACGGTCGCCGCTGACCGCCGCCGCGCCGGCCAGCGCGGCGCCCGCGAGGCGCACCGGATGGCCGGCCACGCCGTCGTACGCCGCGCGGCACAGGCCACTCCTGTCCGGCGACCCGGGCGACGACCTCCGCGGTCACGCGCGGCTGGTCGCCGAGGGTGACCAGGACGGCCTCGGGGGCGGGGCCGAGCGCGGCCAGGCCGGTGCGCAGCGAGGCGGACATGCCCGGCCTCCCAGTCGTCGCAGACGACGACCCGCGCCCCGTCCAGCGCGGCGCCGGCGCCGGATCTCGTCCGCACGGGCGCCGAGCACGACGACGACGGGATCGACGGCGCCGGAGTCGAGCTGCGCGCGCACCGCGTGATCGAGCAGCGGCCGGCCGTCGAGCCGCGCGAGCTGCTTGGGAGCGCCGAAGCGCGTCGCGGCGCCCGCGGCGAGGACGATGCCGCCGGGCACTACGAGGCCGGCGCGGGCGCCGAGTCGCCGACGTCGTGGATGCGCCCGGTGACGTCGCGCAGCCGCCCGCCCGGGCGCCCGTTCCGGATCGCCGAGATCTCGGCCATGATCGACAGCGCGGTCTCCTCCGGCGTGATCGCGCCGAGGTCGAGGCCGATCGGCATCGAGATCCGCGCGAGGTCCGCCTCGGAGAACCCCGCCTCGAGCAGGCGCTCGGTGCGGGCCAGGTTGGCCTGGCGCGAGCCCATCGCGCCGATGTAGCGCGCCTCGGAGCGCAGCGCGAGGCCGACGGCGGCGTCGTCGAGCTTGGGGTCGTGGGTGAGCGTGGCGACGTAGGTCGCGCGGTCGAGCGCGCCGATGCGCGCGAGCGCCTCCTCGGGCCAGGCGGCGACGACCTCCTCGGCCGCCGGGAAGCGGTCGGGGCGGGCGAAGAACCCGCGCGGATCGATCACGTAGGGCCGCCAGCCGCAGGTGCGGGCCAGGCGCGAGAGCGCGTCGGCGTAGTCGACGGCGCCGAAGATCAGCAGCCGCGGCGCCGGGAAGGTCGCGTCGACGAAGACGTCGCCGCGCAGCTCGGAGCGCTCGGTCCACATCAGCTCCTCGGCGCCCTCGGCCTCCTCGCCGGGCAGCACGAGGCGCTTGCTCCCCGCGTCGTCGCCGGCCAGCACGGTCAGCTCGACGGCGCGGCCGTCCTCGCGCGCCACCGCGGCGAAGGGCGAGGCGGGATCGTGGCGCTGGACCCACACGTCGATCTCGCCGCCACACGGCAGGCCGACCTCCCACGCCTCGTCGTCGGCGATGCCGAAGTGCAGCAGCCGCGGGGCGCCGCCCGCGAGCACCTCCTGGGCCTCCTGGATGACCGCGCCCTCGACGCAGCCGCCGGAGACCATGCCGACGACGTCGCCGGCCGATGAGATCGCCATCTTCGCCCCGGGCGGGCGCGGCGCCGAGCGGCGCACGGCCACGACGGTGGCCACGGCCGCGTCGTCGCCCTTCGCGGCCCAGGCATCGAGCGTCTGGAGCACGTCCTTCATCGCCGACCTCCTCCGTGCTCGCCGTCGACGCGCTCGAGCCGGCGCGCGAGCTCCTCGAGGGAGCGCAGCGAGTTGCCGGCCAGGAACGCGTCGAGGTGCGGCAGCGCCGCGACCATCCCGCGCGTCAGCGGCTCGTAGCCCTCGCGCGCCTTGTGCGGGTTGAGCCAGATCAGCTCGTGGGCGCAGCGGCGCAGGCGCCCGAGCTCGGCGCCGAGCTCCTCGGGCTCGCCGCGGTCCCAGCCGTCGGACAGCAGGACGACCGAGGCCCCGCGCCCGAGCCGGCGCCCGTGCACGCGGTTGAGCTCGGCCGTGCACTCGCCGATCCGCGTGCCGCCGTGCCAGTCGTTGACGGCCTCGGCGGCGCGGGCCAGGGCCGCGTCGGGGTCGCGCCCGCGCAGCTCGAGCGTCAGCCGGGTCAGGCGCGTGCCGAAGGCGAAGACCTCGACCCGGCGCCGGCCGGCCACGCAGGCCTGCGCGTACTGCAGCAGCATGCGCGCGTAGGGCTCCATCGAGCCCGAGACGTCGACGAGCAGCACGAGCGGGCGCGGGCGCAGCGTCGGCTCGCGGAAGCGGCGGTCGACCGGCTCGCCGCCGTAGCGCAGCGAGGCGCGCATGGTCGCGCGGTGGTCGGCGTGCGACCCGCGCCCGCGCGTGGCGCGCAGGCGGCGCGAGCGCCGCTGCGGCCCGGCCGTGCCGAGCCGCACGAGCAGCCGCCGGGCGAGCACCCGCTCGGCCTCGGTGTAGTCGGCGAAGTCCTTGTCCTTGAGCAGCTCGATCTCGCTCCAGGCCGCGGGGCGGACGTCGATCTCCTCCTCGTCCGGCGTCGGCACCGGCAGATGGCTCGCGAGCGCCGCGCCCGGGGACGACGGCAGGATCGTCGAGCCCTGCTCGCGCAGCATGTCCATCGCGGCCGAGCCGGGCTCGGGCCCGAAGACCTCGTCCCAGGCGGCGTCGAAGACCTCGATGTCGCTGTGGCGGGCGCACAGCGCCGCGCGCGCGGCGAGGTAGGACTCGCGCCGGTCGCTCGCGTCGACGGCGGCCAGGGCGCGATGGGCCGACAGCAGCTCGCCGATGCCCACGCGCGCGCCGCCCGCGCGCATCGCGCCGACGAGCAGCGTCAGGCGCGCGGTCAGCACGGCGGCCTCACGCACCGGCGAGCACCTCCTGCTCGCGCACCCGGTCGATGTCCTCGCGGACCTTCAGCGCGGCGCCGAGCGTGGCGTCGAGGTCGCCGTCCTCGCCCAGCGCGAGCAGCGCCCGCGCCCAGGCGACGGTCTCCCCCACGCCGGGCACCTTGTAGAGGTCGGTGGCGCGCAGCCGCGCGACGGCGGCGACGACGCGGCGGGCGGTCTCCTCCGACACGCCCGGCAGCCGCGTGGCGACGATCTCCCGCTCCCGTTGGGTCGAGGGGTAGTCGATCCAGTGGTAGAGGCAGCGGCGCTTGAGCGCGTCGTGCAGCTCGCGGGTGCGGTTGGAGGTGAGGATCACGACCGGGCGGCGGACGGCGCGCACGGTCCCGATCTCGGGGATCGAGACCTGGAAGTCGGAGAGCAGCTCGAGCAGGAAGGCCTCGAACTCGTCGTCGGCGCGATCGATCTCGTCGATCAGGAGCACGACCGGGCCGTCGTGCTCGAGCGCCTCGAGCAGCGGGCGGCTGGAGCAGGAAGCGGCGGGAGAAGAGCTCCTCGTCGGACTCGGCGCGCAGCGCGAGCAGCTGGCGCGAGTAGTCCCAGTCGTAGAGCGCCTGGTGGACGTCGATGCCCTCGTGGCACTGCAGGCGGATCAGCCGGGCGCCGGTGGCCTGCGCGAGCGCCTTGGCCGCCTCGGTCTTGCCCACGCCGGCCTCGCCCTCGAGCAGCAGCGGCTGCTCGAGCGTCAGCGCGAGGAAGACGCTCGTCGCGAGGGCGTCGTCGGCCAGGTACCCCTCTCCCCGGAGTGCCGCGGCCACGCCCATCACCGTGGATGGATCAGCCACCCCTCCAGTGTGACAGCGCCGGCCAGCTATTCGACGCCCGCTACGGGCGCGAACATGAAGACCTCGGTCGCGACGCCGGTCTTGGCGTCGAGCCCGGAGATGAACGCGACCACGCGGCGGCCGGTGGCGCGCTCGGCGATCCCGCGGAACTGGTCCTCGAGCGCGTACTGGAAGACCATGCGCAGCTCGCGCAGCCGGCCGAGCTCGCCGAGCTCCTGCAGCGTCTTCTCGGCCGCGGTCAGCGTGTCCTCGAGCACGCAGACCACGCCGTCGTCGCCGATCCACGCGCTGCGCGCGCGCGTCGGCCCGCGCCCGAAGTGCTCCTTGTAGAGCCCGACGAGGCCGTCGGAGAGCTCGGAGAGGCCGGATCGGGATGCGGGGCCGGTGGCCGTCATCGACTCGAAGTCATAGCCGAGGCGCGGGATTCGCGCCACCGGAGTCCTGCGAGCGGTGCACCGCGACGGTCGAAAGCCGCTCGAGCGCGCCGCGCAGCACGCGCGAGACCTGCATCTGCGAGCACCCGAGCTCGGCGGCGATCTCGCTCTGCTTGAGGTCGCGGCGGAAGCGCAGGTCGAGCACCGTGCGCTGCATGTCGGTGAGCACGGGGAGCGCGGACTCGATCGCCTCGCGATCGTCGACGCGGTCGTAGGCGTCGTCCTCTTCGCCGAGCAGCTCGCCGAGCGTGGAGGCGTCGTCGTCCTCGCCGCCCGCCGGCACGTCGAGCGACGTCGCCGACAGCGCCCGCCGTCGCGCTCATGGCCTCGGCGACGTCCTCGGGATCCCAGCCCAGCCGCTCGGCGAGCTCGCTGACCGTCGGCGCGCGGCCGTGCTCGCCGGCCGCGGCATCGGTCGCGCGGCGCAGCGCCGCCACGCGCTCCTGCATCGCCCGCGGGACGTGCGCCGACCAGGCGGTGTCGCGGATCGAGCGCTTGATCTCCCCGAGGATCGTCGGCACGGCGAACGAGGTGAAGGCGAAGCCGCGCTCGGGGTCGAACCGGTCGATCGCCTTGACGAGGCCGAGCGAGCCGACCTGCTCGAGGTCCTCGAGCGGCTCGCTGGCCCGCGCGTAGCGCAGCGCGAGCTTGCGGACGAGCGGCGCGAAGCGCACGCACGAGCTGCTCGAGGGTCGCCGGGTCGCGGGTGGCCGCGTACTGGCGCAGCAGCTCGTCGGTGGGCAGGCCACCGTCGCGATCGAGATCGCGGTTGCGCAAGGGCGTGGGACGACGAGCCGGGGGCATCGGATTGCGTGCTCTCCGGATCCGTCCGGCCGCCCACGAGTTGGACGGCGTCCGTCGCCGTGTATGGACCACGACGCCCCCCGCCGCGTCTACGACCGGCGGCGCCGTGGCGGGCAATATACCCGCCGAAATGAGAGGCTTTCGGTTAACCCGCGGCGGTCATCAGCGCGCGCTTGGTGAGCACGCGCGCGAGGTGGCGCTTGTAGTCCTCGCTGGCGTTCAGGTCGGCCGGCGGGTCGGTGCCCTCGGCGGCCTGCGTCGGCCGCCGCGGCGATCGTGCGCTCGTCGAGCGCGCCGCCCTTGAGCGCCGCCTCGGTGGCGGTCGCGCGCAGCGGCGTCGAGCCCATGTGGGTCAGCCCCACGCGCACGTCCTCGCACGAGCCGTCCGGCGCCTTCTTGACCAGCGCGACCACGCCGACCATCGCCCAGTCCTCGGCCCGGCGCACGAACTTCTCGTAGCCGAAGCTCCAGTCCGAGAGGTCGGGCAGGTGCACCTTGGTGACGATCTCCCCCGGTGCGACCGACGTCGTGAGGTAGTCCTCGAAGACGTCGCCGGCGGCGATCGAGCGCTCGCCGTCCGGCCCGATCACGTCGAGCGTGCCCTCGGCCGCGAGCAGCACGGTGGGCAGGTCGGAGGCCGGGTCGCCGTGGACGATCGAGCCGCCGATCGTCCCGCGGTTGCGCACCTGCTGGTCGGCGATGTTGCTCGCGGTCACGGCCGCGACCCCGAGCTCGTCGCGCACCTGCAGCTCGGAGTGGCGGGTCATCGCCCCGATCGTCCAGCCGCCGTTCTTCTCGATGCCCGTGAGCTCGTCGAGCTTGCGCAGGTCGACGAGCAGCGTCGGGACCGCGAGCCGCAGCTTCATCAGCGGCACGAGCGAGTGGCCGCCGGCCAGCGGCTTGGCGTCCTCGCCGCCGTCGGCGAGCGCCTTGAGCGCCTCGTCGAGCGTGTCGGGCGCGACGTAGTCGAAGTCGGCGGGGATCATGCCGCACCTGTCGGGCTGGGGTCGCTTCCCGCGGAGCGGGTCGGCCTCGGCCGCGCTGCCCTGTTCGGTCGCCGCCGGGCCGGAGCCGCGGCCCTTGGCCTCCTCGATGGCCTGCCACACCCGCAACGGCGTCAGCGGCATGTCCATGTAGGTCGATGCCGAGCGGGCGCAGCGCGTCGACGACCGCGTTGACGATCGTCGGCGAGGACGCGATCGTGCCGGCCTCGCCCACGCCCTTGACCCCGAGCTCGTTGACCGGCGACGGGGTCTCCGTGCGGTCGGTCTCGAAGTGCGGGAACTCGGCGGCGGTGGGCAGCGCGTAGTCGACGAAGGTGCCGGTCACGAGCTGGCCCTCGGCGTCGTAGACGACCTGCTCGAAGAGCGCCTGGCCGACCCCGTGGGCGATGCCGCCGTGGATCTGGCCGTCGATGATCTTCGGGTTGATCGCCGGGCCGCAGTCGTCCACGCAGACGTAGCGCACGAGCGACACCTTGCCGGTCTCGACGTCCACGTCGACGACCGCCGCGTGGGCGCCGAACGGGTAGACGAAGTTCTCCGGGTCGTAGAAGGCGAGCTCCTCGAGGCCCGGGTCCATCCCCTCGGGAAGGTTCTCCGGGACGTAGGCGGCCAGCGAGATGTCGGCCAGGGCCAGGCCCTGGTCGGTGCCCTTGACCGTCCACTTGCCGTCGGCGAGCTCGACGTCCTCGGCCGCCGCCTCGAGCAGGTGGGCGGCGATCTTCTTGGCCTTGTCGGCCACGCGGTTGGTCGCGCGGACGATCGACTCGCCGCCCACGGCCAGCGAGCGCGAGCCGTACGTGCCCATGCCCATCGGGCCGCGGCCCGTGTCGCCGTGGATCACGTCGACCTGCTCGGGCGAGAGCCCGAGGCGGTCGGCGACGATCTGCGCGAACGACGTGTCGAGGCCCTGCCCGTGCGGCGAGGTGCCGGTGTAGACGGTGGCCGAGCCGGACGGGTGCACGCGCACCGTCGCCGACTCCCAGAAGCCGGCCTGCAGGCCGACCCCGCACGGGCCGACGGCGCGCGACGGCGCCAGGCCGCAGATCTCCATGTAGGTCGAGAACCCGATGCCGCGGTGGATCCCCTGCTCGCGCAGCTCGGCCTGCTCCTTCTTGAACGCCTCGAGGTCGAGGGTCTCGAGCAGCTTGTCCAGGGCCCCGGCGTAGTTGCCGGAGTCGTAGACGATGCCCACCGCCACCTCGGCCGGGAAGTCCTCCGGCGGGATGAAGTTCTTGCGGCGCAGCTCGAGCCGGTCCATCCCCAGCTCGTCGGCCATCTGGTCCATCATCACCTCGAGCGGCGTGGGTGGCCTCCGGCCGCCCGGCGCCGCGGATGGCGTCGGTGCCCAACTTGTTGGTGAAGACGCCGGTGATGTCCGTCTGGACGTTGGGGATCTTGTAACAGCCGCCCATCACGAACGCGGAGAAGCACGGGATGAACGGCGTGAGCAGCATGTGGTAGGCGCCGAGGTCGGCGAGGATCTTCGTGTGGATCGTCGTGACGGTGCCGTCGTTCTTGGCGCCCATCCTCACGTAGTCGATCTGGTCGCGACCGTGGTGCGAGGTCGTCATGTGCTCCGAGCGCGTCTCGTTCCACTTGACCGGGCGCCCGATCTTCCGCGCCAGCCAGCAGAGCAGCGCCTCCTCGCCGTAGACCTGGAGCTTGGCGCCGAAGCCGCCGCCGACGTCGGGGGCGATCACGCGCAGGCGGTCCTCGGGGATGCCGAGCATGCCGGCGAGCTGCAGGCGGGTGATGTGCGGGACCTGCGTGGTCGAGGTCAGCGTGAGCTCGCCTCCGCGCCACTCGGCCATCACGGCCCGCGGCTCGATCGGGGCGCCGGAGGTGCGGTGGTTGACGATCCGCCGCTCGATCACGACGTCGGCCTCGGCGAACCCGGCCTCGACGTCGCCGCCGCCGAGCGACCACTTGTGCGTCGACGTTCGTCCCGAACTCCTCGTGGACGAGCGCCTCGTCCTTGACCGCCTCCTCGGGATCGACGACGACCGGAAGCGGGTCGATCTCGACGATGACGTCCTCGGCCGCGTCGACCGCGCAGTACTTGTCGGTCGAGACGACGACGGCGACGGCATCGCCGACGTGCTTGACCTCGCCCTTGGAGAGCGGGAGGTGCTCGGGGGTGTGGACCTCGACGCCGGGCGGGACCCAGGCCATCGGCAACGGGGCGTAGCAGATCGATGTCGTCGCCGGTGAAGACGGCGACGACGTCGTCGCGGGCCTCGAGCGGCGCTCGCGTCGATCGAGGTGATCGTTCCGTGCGCCTCGGGGGAGCGGACGATCGCGACGTGGAGCATCCCGGGGAGGGAGAGATCGTCGGTGTAGGACCCCTGGCCCATGATCAGGGGCGGGTCCTCGCGGCGCTTGAGCGCCTGGCCGACCCAGGCCTCGGCGGGCTTGTCGGTGACGCTCATGCCGGCGCCCCTGCCTTGGCGGCCGACATGACCGCCTTGACGATGTTCTGGTAGCCCGTGCAGCGGCAGAGGTTGCCCTCGAGGCCCTTGCGGACCTCCTCCTCGCTCGGGTCGGGGTTGCGCTTGAGCAGGTCGGTGGCCGCCATGATCATCCCCGGCGTGCAGAAACCGCACTGCAGGCCGTGGTCCTCCCAGAAGGCCTGCTGCATCGGATGCAGCTCGTCGACCGAGGAGCTCAGGCCCTCGATCGTCGTGACCTCCGCGCCGTCGCACTGGACGGCGAGCACCGTGCAGCTCTTGACGGCCTCGCCGTCGAGGTGGCACGTGCAGGCGCCGCAGTTCGTCGTGTCGCACCCGACGTGGGTGCCGGTCAGCGCGAGGTCCTCGCGCAGCAGGTGCACGAGCAGCTTGCGCGGCTCGACCTGCAGGTTTCGCGCCTGACCGTTGACGGTCAGCCGCACCGGAACGGTGGACATCGAATCTCCTCTCCCCGAGTGGATCCCTGGGGCGAAGCTACCACCGATGCCCCGGCGGCGGGCGCCCGCCCGGCGCGGCCGCTCAGACCGGTGGCGCGGGAACGCTCGTCCGGTCCTCGGCACCGGGCGTCGCGGCCGCCTCGGCGTCCAGCGCGGCGAGGAAGACCTCGACGATCTCGGCGTCGAACTGACCCCGCCGGCCGCCGTCGAGCAGTTCGGCGCGCGCCCGCTCGGCGGGCATCGCCGCGCGGTAGGGCCGGTCGCTGGTCATCGCCTCGTAGGCGTCGGCCACGGCGAGGATCCTGGCCTCGACCGGGATCGCGTCGGGCGACAGGCCGCCCGGGTAGCCCATGCCGTCCATCCGCTCGTGGTGGCAGAGCACCCACTCGGCCACGTCGGAGAGGTTCGCGCCGGCGACGATCTGGGCGCCGAGCTCGCAGTGGCGGCGCATCTCCTCCCACTCGGCCTCGTTCAGCGCGGTCGGCTTGCGCAGGGTGGCGTCCGAGACGCCGATCTTGCCGACGTCGTGCAGCACGCCGGCGATGCGCATGCGCTCGATGCGGTCCTCCTCCCAGCCCAGCGTCTGCGCGATCAGCCGCGCGTAGCGCCCGACGGTCTCGGAGTGGCGCGCGGTGCCGGCATCGCGCATGTCGAGGGTCTCGGCCAGCAGCATGACCGCGGCCAGCAGCTCCTGGGCCGCGCCGTCGCCATGGTGCTCGAGCAGGCGGCCGACGAGCGCCTCGTCGTAGGAGATCGTGCGGTCGCGCCCGAGGCGCTTGGCCGCGTAGAGCGCCCGGTCGGCCGCGCCGAGCAGCGCCTCGGCGTCGTCGCCGTCCTTGCCCGAGGTGGCCGCGCCGACCGAGACGCGCAGGCCGAGGTCGCCCGGGCCGCCGAAGGTGCTCGCGCAGCGCTGGCGCAGGCGCTCGGCGATCAGCCAGGCGCCGCGCTGGTCGGTGCCGGGCAGCACGAGCGCGAACTCCTCGCCGCCGAGGCGCGCCGCGGTGTCGGTCGGCCGCGCGCATTCGCGCAGGAGGTCGGCGAAGCGGGCCAGCGCGCGGTCGCCCGCCTCGTGGCCGAAGGAGTCGTTGATCTGCTTGAAGCGGTCGAGGTCGCAGAGGACGAGCGAGACCGGGCTCGTAGCTCGCGGCGATCTCGGCGTCGACGCGCAGGCCGAGGTCGCGGCGGTTGCGCAGCCCGGTGAGCGGATCGTGCTCGGCGAGGTAGCGCAGCATGCCCATGCGGTGGGTCGACTCGAGCGCGCTCGAGACCTGGTCGGCGAACAGCCGCAGCGTCTGCAGGCGCCAGCGCGAGGGCAGCAGGTGGTCGCGCGGGTCGTCGGGCCACAGGTAGCCGATCAGCTCGCCGTCGGCCGAGTGCAGGGGCACGAGCAGCCAGTGGTGGTTCCACGCCTTCGGCCCGCGGCCGTTGCGCACCGACGAGTAGAGCCCGTGGCCGGCGGGGACCAGCCGGGCCGCCTCGTCGGCTGCTGACGAGCTGGCAGCCCTCGACGCGGTAGCGCCAGTCGAACAGCGGCGCCACGGCGCGCCGCGAGATGCCGGCCGCGAGCACGCCCATGCCGTTCCAGCCCGCCTCGGCCCGCGGCTGCAGCCAGTCGTCGCCCGGGCTCGCCGAGGAAGACGGCGACGCGGTCGAAGTCGAGCGCCTCCTGGACGCCGACGCAGACGGCGGAGAGCAGCCGGTCGACGCCCTCCTGGCCGCGCAGGCCGGCCGACACGCGCAGCAGCTGGTCGAGCGCGTTGCGGTGGCGCGCGCCCTCGACCGCGGCCTGGGCGCCGGCGATCGCCAGGCCGGCGTGGGCGGCGATCGCGGTGAGGACCTCGAGGTCGTCGTCGGTCGGCCGGCGGCCCGACTCGGGCGCGTCGACCGAGACGACGCCGAGCAGCTCGCCGGCGTGCCCGCGCATGGGGACGAACAGCGCGTCCTCGGGCTGCCAGGCGTCGGGATCGTCGCTGGGCTCGATGCTCGGGTCCCAGACGACGCCGTCGCTCTCGGGCCAGTCGAAGCCGGGGTCGGTGATCAGGTAGGCGCCGCCGCGCTCGAAGCGCGGGTCGAGCATCGTCTCCCAGCTCTCGCGCATCAGCGTGCCGCCCGCGAGCGCCGCGCGCGCGTCGTCGGAGCCGTGGACGACGGCCACCTCGAAGTCGTCCCAGGCGGGGCGGTAGAGGTTGATCACGACGACGCGGAAGGCCAGCGACTCGGAGATCGCGCGCGCGACCGCCTCGAGCAGCGGCCCGAGGTCGCCATCGCTGGCGCGCATACGCGACACGTCCGCCAGCGCGCGGATCCGATCGACCTGCGTTCCCATCACCCCTCTCATCGGCCTCAGGGCCGATGAAGTTGACCCGTCGCCGTCAGCGCGCCTTCCGGTTGACGATCGGCTCATAGGCCCGGCACGGCTCGCCGCGCAGGCCCGGGCAGGGCGGGAGCGCGGTGGGGATGCTCGCGCCCGGCACCACCGGGAGCAGCAGCCGGGACGGGCCGCTTCTTGGAATGCGCGATCGAGACGGTCGCCTTGGACTTCGGCGAGGTCTCCGCGAAGGACCAGATCGGCTGGTCGCCGTTCGGCGCGGTCAGCGTCACGCGGATCCGCGATCCGGCGCGGTAGGCGTGGCCCTCGTAGTAGAGCGGGATCGTGACCTTGACGTAGCGCCCGTGGGGCATGGCCCGCACGTCGCGGGCGCGCAGGCTCAGGACCGGCGCGAGCGACGTGCTCTTCTTGGCGTCGAGCTTGCGCTCGTTCGCGCGCAGCCAGCCGCCCTGCACGAAGGTCTCCTTGCCGTCGGGGCGGACCTCGCTGACCGTGGCCTGCAGGTCGACGTTCGCTTGGAGGAGCGCACCCAGGCCTGCAGCGACCCGGCGCCGACGACCGTCGTGTTCGCGGTCAGCGGCTTGGTCACGTAGGAGACCGCGCTGCCCTTCGGCGGCTGCTTCCAGGCGTAGGGCGGCGTCGCCGTCCACAGGCCGTTCGGGGTGGTGCCGTCGGTCGGCCCGGTGAAGTCGGTCAGCGGCCGCGCGTGGGCGTTCCAGGTGAACGCGTCGGCGGCCGCGTGCTTGGGCTTGGCCGCGCCGAGCGCGCCGCCGCTCCCGAGGTAGTAGGAGCGGCCCTTCGTCCCCGGGATCGGGAACTTCGCGTAGGAGGCCTCGTAGCCCGGCACGGGGTGGCCCGGCTGCGAGCCCGCGCCGTTGTCGAACAGGATCCGGACCGGCGGCAGCTTCTCGAAGGCGGCCAGCGCGCCCGCGTAGGTGGGCTGCTGCTGGATCGGATCCGGCGGCAGCGTCACCCCGGAGATGCCCATCGCCGACTGGTAGACCACCGGGGCGCCCGCCCGGATCGTCGCCGCGTTGGTGGTCGGCGCCTGCCGGGCGACGTAGAGCTGCAGGAAGTCGAACCAGCGGTTGAGCGTCGCCGGGTCGAGCGAGTCGATGTGCGTGCCGTTGGTGAAGGTGAACCACTTCTTCTTCGTGCCCGTGAAGCGGTTGGCCAGCGCCGGGCAGTGGCCGCCCGTCTGCTCGTCGGTGAACTGGCAGGCCATGAACACCGGCGCCTTGATCTTCTTGACGAAGGTGGTCGGCGCGAGCGGGTCGGCGACCTTGGCGACGTAGTGGTTGTTCGCGCGGATCTTCTTGAGCAGGTTGACGGCCTCGCCGTGGAGCGTCTGGTTGGCCTTGCAGGTCGCGTCGCCCTCCTGGATGCGCTTGTAGGCGTAGGCCTGGCCGCCCTTGGACGAGGCGGGCAGGGCGTCGTGGATGCGCTCCTTGGCCCAGTTGACCGCGAAGCCGGTGTTGAGCAGGCCGCCCGGGTAGAGCGTCGTCTGGGTCTGGTCGAGCACCGACAGCGGCGAGATCGCGGCGAGGCTCGGCGGGTTGGTCTGCGCCGTGAACAGCTGGGAGATCCCGCCGTAGGAGATGCCCATCATCCCGACCTTGTGGTGCAGGACCCAGGGCTGGCGCGCGACGGTCTCGATCACGTCGTAGCCGTCGAGGCTCTGCAGCGGCTCGAAGAAGTCGTAGGACCCGCCCGAGCAGCCGGTGCCGCGCATGTTCACGTCGACGACCGTGAAGCCCATGAGGTTGGCGATGATCGCGATGCCGCTCTGCGGGCCGGCCGGGTCGGCGTAGCCGTAGCCGGAGTACTCGATCAGCGTCGGGCTCGCCGCGCCGGTCGTCGGCAGGTGGACGCCGCCGGGCAGCGCGTCGCTGATGTCGCTGGGCGGATGGACGTCGATCGCGAGCTTCGTGCCGTCGCGCGTGGTCAGGTAGCCGTAGCCGCTCTTGGGGATCGTCTGGCCGTACACGCCCGTGCTGGGCGGCGCCGAGCGGTTGGAGATCACGGTGAGCTTGGCCGACTTCGCGCCGTGCTTGCCCAGGCGCACGCGGTACCCGGTGCCCGGCTTGACGCCGCGGAACACCAGGCCGCCGAGCGCGTCGGCGCGCTTGGACTGGACGACCTTGCCGTGGCGGTCGAGCAGCGAGGCCTTGGCGTGGGCGGCGAGCCCGGTCGCGTACACCTGCCGGGCGCTGCCGTGCGCGGGGAACGCCGAGGCGGCGGAGGCGGCGGCGGCGAGGAGGACGAGGGAGAGGGCGAGAGTGGCGGCGATCGTGCCGCGCCGGATGCGTGAGCTCATGTCGACACGCACGATGGCACAGCGCGCGAAAACTCTCGCCAGCGGCTCAGGCGTGCTCGCGGGCGTAGCCGAGCCGATCCATGACCGCGGCGTGATCGGCCTCGACCCGGGCCGCGAGCTCGGCCGGCAGCTCGTCGCGCCAGCCCCCGACCTGGCCGCGGCGGAAGAACGGGGTCGCGCGCTTGGGGCGCTCGTGGAAGCCGCTCTCGGCCTCCTTCTCGCGCAGGCGCTCGAAGCGCGCGCCCTCGACCGCGGCGGCGAGGCGCTCGGGGCCGACGTCGAGCCCGGCGAAGGCGGTCACCCGGCCGAGCTCGCCGATCGCGTCGGCCTTGATGTCCTCGTAGCGCACGGTCAGCACCGGGATCAGGTCCTGGTCGAGCCACGAGCGCACGTGCTCGCTCCAGCTGCCCATCCGCTGGCGCACCTGCTGGTGGATGTCGCGCCGGCTGCGGCTCACCGCGGCGCCCGGCTCCCCGAGGAAGGCGACGGTCTTCTCGATCGGGGCGGCGTTGTGATGCGCGTAGGAGACGGCGACGTCGCGCGGGTCGCGCACGATGTAGATCGCGGCGCGCGACGCGGCGGGCGGGACGATCGGCGGGTCGTCCTCGCCGAGGCGCAGCGCGTCGTGGATCTTGCGGAAGCGCACGTCGGACAGGTCGGCGTCGAAGGCCGTGTCGCAGACCGGGCGCAGCAGATCGATCTCCCCCACCGTCAGGTCGGAGACCGCGAAGCCCGTGAGCGCCTCGAGCACCCCGCGACCGGAGGCGATCGGCCCGCCGCCGAGCGCGTTGATGTCGAGGTCGTCCTGGTCGCCCTCGTCGGTCAGCGGGCGCAGCATCGCGCGCATCCACGTGTTGCCCGACTTCGGGTAGGACGCCAGCCAGACGGTCTGGGGGCTCACGCGCCGAGGTCCTCCACCGCATCCTCGACGAGCGCGGCCAGCGCGGCGGGATCGTCGTGGAAGGACGGGACGTGGAGCACCGCGCCGCGCGTGCGCTGGCCGACCCCGGCCGCCCAGCGGAAGTGGTCGCCGCCGAGCCCCGCGCCGCCGATCGGCGGGCGCATCGCCGTCGCGAAGATCAGCGAGCTCATCAGCGCGCCGCCGCGCAGGGACTCGAGCGAGGGCTCGGCGTCCTCGCTCTCGCGGCGCACGCGGACGACGAGCGCGAGCGGCGCCGCGTCGGCGGCGGCGAAGGCGATCGCCCGCTTGGTCAGGCCGGGGCGCACCTCGACGCCGGCCTCCGGGTCGAGGTCGAGCACCCGGACGGCGCGCGGCCAGAGCTCGAGGCGCCCGCCCTGCGGCTGGGCGACCGCGCGCTCCTCGACGGCCACCGGCAGATAGGAGTCGGCGAGCACGGCGTGTCCGCGCCGGGCCAGCGCGGCGGCGAGGAAGGACTTGCCGCCCGCGCCGGCGGCGACCAGCGCGACGGCCCGGCCGTCGATCACGACGCCGGCGGCCCGCAGCGCGAAGACGCCGCGCAGGACGTCGGCGGCGTGACGCAGCGGACCGCGCGCGAGCCAGTCGAGGTCGGCGTCGCCGACGCCCGGGGCGCGCTCGATGCGCGGCGGCGCGTCGGGCGTGACGAGCGCGCGGGCCAGCCCCGGCAACCGCACGAGCACCTGGCCGGGAAGGCATTCGTGGACCGGGCCGGGATCGGACGCGCCGTCGAGGTGCTCGGGGACCGGCGCCTCGGTCCACAGCTCGGTCGTCGCCGCACTCACCGCAGGAGCGCCACCTCGGTGGCGTGGGTGACCGGGCCGCCCTGGACCACCCGGCCGCGCACCGTGACCCAGGCGTGGGCGCTCAGCGGCGCGGTCCCGACCACGCCGAGGTGGCCGGCGCTCGCGATGCCGCGGCGGCGGAGCATCGCGCGGGTCGCGATCGCCTGCGGCAGGCACTTGGGCCGCCAGGGGAGCAGGCGCGGCGACCCGTTCGACCGTCACGCCGACGGTGTGGGCCTGGTGGTCGCCGCGGGCGGGCCGCTCCTCGGCCTCGACCGCGCCCCGGGCGGCCGAGCAGGCGCGTCGTGCGGGGCGAGGACAGCAGCCGCACGCCGACGGTCGCCCAGGTCAGCAGCACCGCCGCCTCGAGCGCCATCGGCACGCGGCGCAGCAGGCGGCGCGCACGCGCGGCGTTCACCCCCGCGCCTCCACGAGCTCGGCCTCCTGGAGCTCGGCGAGGAACGCCTGGACGTCGGCGCGGCACGTCGGCTCGTCGACGTCGAACTCCCGGCCCAGCCGCGAGAGCAGGTCGCCGAGCGGGATCGGGGCCTCGAGCAGCTCCCACACGCGCGAGCCGACCTGGCCCAGCGCGAAGTACGTGCCGTCGGTGGGATGGAACATGACGACCTCGCCGTCCACCTCGGCGGTGAGCGGCTCGCCTCGCCGCACCAGAATCGCGGAGTCCTCGAGCATCGGCGCAGTATTGCGTCTCATCCGGGCAGCCGCGAGAGCTGGAGCGCCTGGCGGAACCAGCCCTGCGACTCGGCCAGCTCGGCCGGGGGCGCCACGGCGGACAGCTGCCCGGCCTGGAGGACGGCGACGCGATCGCAGGCCGCCATCGTCGACAGGCGGTGGGCGATCACGACGACGGTGACGCGGCCGCGGATCGCGGCCAGCGCGTCGCGGATCGCCGCCTCGGCGTGGGCGTCGAGCGCGCTCGTGGGCTCGTCGAGCACGAGCAGCTCGGGGTCGCCGGCCAGCGCGCGGGCGATCGCGATCCGCTGGCGCTGCCCGCCGGAGACCGAGGCGCCCGGCCGACCCGACCGGGTGCTCGAGCCCGTCCGGCCAGCCGGCGAGGTCGACCGCGAGCCCGGCCGCCTCCACGGCCCGGTCGATCGCGGCGTCCTCGACGCCGGGACGCAGGAAGCGGACGTTCTCGGCCACGGTGCCGGTGAGCAGGCGGGGGTCCTGCCCGACCCAGGCGATCCGGTGGTGCCACTGGTCGGGGTCGATCTCGGCCAGCGACAGGCCGCCGACGAGCACGTCACCCGCGTCGGGTGCGAGCGTGCCGAGCAGCAGGCCGGCGAGGGTCGTCTTGCCGGCGCCGGTCGGGCCGACGAGCCCGATCTGCTCGCCGCGCGCGATCGTCAGCTCGACGTCGTGGACGGCCGGCGTGTGGGCGCCGACGTGGGTGTAGCTCACGCCACGCAGCTCGAGCGTGTCGAGCGGCGGGCAGTCCGCCGTGCCCGCGGGCCGGGGCGGGCGCCAGCGATCCAGCGCGTCGCGCACGAGCTCGAGGTTGGCCAGGCGCTCGTCGAGCCGGTGCGCGAAGCCGGTCACGCCCTGCATCAGCCCGACGCCGCGGAGCAGCAGGAGGACCGTCGCCCCGATCGCCGGCAGCGCGACGTCGCCGGCCGCGACGATGCCGGCCAGGGCGATCACGATCACGGCCATCGTCGCGTCGCGGGTCAGCGCCGGCGTGGCGAGCATGTTCGTCCGGGAGGCCTCCATCAGCTCCGAGGCGGCGACGATCCGCTCGTCGAGCTGATCGCGGGCCGCGTCCTCGACACCGAAGATCCGCAGGTCGCGGGCGGCGAGCGTGGTCTCGCCGACCTGGCCGGCCAGCGCGGTCGACGCCCGCGCCGACTTGCGCACCACGCCCCGTGCCCGGAGGCGGAAGGGCCGGCCGAGCAGGACGATCGCGCCCACGGCGGTGCCGAGGCCGAGCGTCGCCCACGGGGAGATCGCCAGCGCCGCGACGACGATCACCAGCAGGTTGAAGGTCGTGGCCAGGACCCGGGCGGCCTCCTGCGTGCCCTGCGAGATCATCATGCTCTTGCCCAGGACGAGCTCCTGCAGCTCGCCCGGACGCGCGGAGTTCTGCGCCGGCCACGGCGCCGCGAGGTAGGCGTCGACCAGGCGGCGCTGCACGGTGCGGTGCGTCTCGCCGGCCACGCTCGCGGTCAGCCGCGCGCTGAGGAGGTGCGCGACGGCGAGGACGGCGATGGCGCCGAGGGCCAGCGCCGCGACGGCGCCGGTGGCGTCGGGGAGCACGCCGGTGAGCGGCAGCGGGCCGCGCGTCCGCCCCGGTCACGAGGTGGACGACGAGGACGACGACGGTCGTCTCCCCCAGGCCGGTGACGACGCCCAGGCCGGTCAGCGCGAGGATCCGCGGACCGGGGCGCCGGGTCCCGAACGTCGCGCCCTCCCACCACAGCCGCAGGCGTTTCACGCGGCTCATGTTGACCTATACGCTCGCGCCGACGTGAGGACCGCCCCGAAACCGGCGCGCTGGACCGTCGCCCAGCGCGCGCTCGGCGGCGCGCTCGGCGCCGCCCTCGGGGTGCCGGTCCCCCCGCCGGGAGCCGACCCCGCGGCCGCCGACTGGGACGAGGTCGTCCAGCTCGCCCGCCGCCACAAGGTCCTGCCGCTGCTCCAGCGCTCGGGCTGGACCGCCGCGCACGCCTCGCCCGAGCTGGCGACCCGGATCTCCCGGGCCGCCCGGCGCTCCGCGGCGCAGATCCTCGAACGCGCGGCGCTGCAGCGCGACCTGCTCGCCGCGCTGACGGCGGCGGGCATCGACGTCGTCGTGCTCAAGGGCCTGCCGGTCGCCGCAGGAGGCCTACGGCGACCTCGCCGCGCGCGGACCGGGCGACCTCGACCTGCTCGTCGCGCCCGAGCGCGCCGCCGAGGCGGGCGCGGTGCTCGCCGCCGCCGGCTTCGCCGCGGACAAGCCGCCGCCGTGGCTGCACCCGCACACCGCCGACGACCTGCTGCGCGACGCGGGCCGGCTGCCCGCCGTCAAGGACGTGCTCCTGCGCCGCGGCGAGCAGCTCGTCGAGCTGCACTGGCGGCTGACGACCAACCGCCGGCTGCTGCCCCTCGACCCGCGCTGGCTGACGGCCCCGCGGCGCATCGAGGTCGCCGGCGCCCCGGTGCCCGTCCTGCCGCTCGAGCCGCTCTGGTGGCACCTGCACGTGCACGGCGCCGAGCACGAGTGGCGCCGCCTGAAGTGGCTGGCCGACGTCGTGGCGCTGCCCCGGCGCCGCCCCGAGCTGCTCGCGCCCGACGCGCTGGGCCGCCTCGAGGCGGCCGGCCTGGCCCGCCCCGCCGCCTCGGGCCTGTTGCTCGGCGAGGAGCTCTTCGGCGCGTTCCTGCCCGAGGACGCGCGGGCCTGGGCGGCCGGGATCGGCGGCGCGCGGCGCGGCGTCGACCGGGCGCGGCGGGCCGTGGCCGCGGAGGCCGGCGAGCCGCCCGAGGGCGTGGCGGCGCGCACGCTCCCCCACCTCGCGCGCGCCCGCTTCGGCCTGCGTCGCGACCGCGCCTACCGGCGTGAGGAGGCCCGGCGCCTGCTGCTCGACGCCGGCCGCGCGCAGGCGGTCCCCGACCCGGGCGCGGGCGTGCTCGTCACCGCGCCGCTGCGGTGGGCCGCCCGCGGCGGGCGCGACTAGCCGCGCACGTCCGCGGCGATCCGCTCGATCTCGTCGCAGACCGCGTCGGCGGTCCACGTGCTCGGCCGGGCGCACGAGCCGGTGCAGCTGCGCGTTGGCCGCGACCCCGGCGGCCCAGGCGAACAGCTCGTGCTGCCACAGCGGCTCGAGCAGGCGGACGCGGTAGACGTGGCGGCCGAGCAGGCGCACGGCACGGGCGCCGGTGAACCGCGTGACCTCGATCTCGCCCGCCCCGGCCGGCCGCAGCACGACGACCGCCCCGAGGGCGACGGGCGCGCCGGGGCGGTGGTCGAAGGCGAGCTTCTCGTAGCCCGGGAGGATCGGCCGGCCGCCCTCGAGCTCGACGCCGAGCCGGCCCGCGGTCGCGGGCCACACGTGCAGCGGGCGCTCCCAGGGGTGCAGGCGAGCCACCGGAGGGTCGATCTCGATCGGCGAGACGTCGTCGTTGAGCAGCGCGTGCCCGCGCCGGCCCAGGGCGAGCGACGTCGTCGTCTTGCCGGCGCCGCTGCGGCCGCTGATCGCGACCGCCACCCCGTCGACGTCGACGACCGACGCGTGCAGGGCGAAGCGCCGTTGCTGGGCGAGCAGCAACGCGGCGACGGAGCCGTGCAGCCACATCTCCAGCGCGTGCGGATCGGCGTCCGGCGCGGCCTCGACGACGATCCGGCGGCCGGACTCGACCGCGAAGCGGCCCACCTCCTCGACCTCGAGCAGGGCGCGGTCGCGGTCGGCCACCAGCCGCACCGGCCCGGCCGGCGCGTGGTCGACGAGCGGCGCCGGCGGCGGCACTCCGGCGGATCCGGCGACGACGTCGGCGCCGAGCAGCGTGTCGGCGAGCGGGCTCAGGCCGCGATCCTATTGACGAGATCCGCCGGGATACGCTGCCCGCGCGATGAGCGCGATCTACGGCGTCCTGCATCCGGTCGGGCGCCCCGTGGGCGCCGACGAGCTCGCCGGGATGCGGGAGGCGAGCCTGGTCTGGGGCGGCGACGCGGACGACGCGTGGCGCGACGGGCCCGGTCGCCCTGGGCCACGCGCTGCGCCATGACGCCCCGCCCTCGCTGCACGAGCGCCAGCCGCTGATCCGCGGCGCGCTGGCCCTCGTCGCGGACGCGCGCCTGGACGCCCGCGACGAGCTGGGCCGCCGGCTCGGGATCGACCCGGCGCGACGGGCCGAGCTGCCCGACTCGGAGCTCGTGCTGCTGGCCTACGAGCGCTGGGGCGAGCACTGCCCCGAGCGGCTGTCCGGCAGCTACGCCTTCGCGCTCTGGGACGGCCGGCGCGGGACGCTGCTGCTCGCCCGCGACCACATGGGCCAGCGGCCGCTCACCTATTCCCGCAGCGGCCCGAGCCTCGTCTTCGCGACCGACTACCGCGCCGTGCTCGCCCATCCCTCGGTCCGCCGCGAGGTCGACGAGGAGGCCGTCGTCGCCCGGATGCTGCGCGCGCACCACGTCGGCCTCGAGCGCACGCCGTGGGCCGGCGTGCGCAAGCTGCCGCCCGGCAGCGCGATGGTCGTCGAGCCGGGCGGCGTCCCGCGCACGACCACGCACTGGCGCCCGGCGCCGCGGCCCGCGCCCGCCCGCTCGCGTCCCGAGGAGCAGGCCGAGGCCCTGCGCGAGACGCTCGCCGTGGCCGTCGGCGACGCCGTCCGCAGCGTGCATCCGGTGGCCTCGCACCTGTCCGGCGGCCTGGACTCGACCACCGTCGCGGTGCTCGCCGCCCGGGCGCTGGCCGCGCAGGAGCGCTCGCTCGAGCTCGCGCTCTCGTGGTCCCCGGCTCCCGACGACGGCGTCGGCCGCGACGAGCAGGCGCGGATCGCCGAGGTCGTCGGCGGGCTCGGCGTGCCGTGCGTCTACCTCGAGCTCTCGCCGGACGCCGCCCGCCGCAACCGCGAGCGCGAGCTCGCGCTCGAGCCCAACGAGACGCGCCTGGCCGAGGACGTGCTGCTGGCCCGCGCGCGCGAGCGCGGAGCGCGCGTCGTGCTGTCGGGCTGGGGCGGCGACGAGCTCGCGAGCTTCAACGCCCGCGGCTACCTGGCGATGCTGCTGCGCACCGGGCGCTGGCCGACGCTGACCGAGGAGATCGTCGCCGCCGCGCGCCGCCAGGGGGCGTCTCGGGTCCGGATCGCGCGGGCCCTGCGGGCGCGGATCGCGCGCGAGGCGCTCCCGCCGCTGCTGCCCGGGCCGCTGGCCCGGATCCCCCGCGCCGCGATCCCCTCCCGGCCGGAGCACCTGACCGAGCTCGACCCGCGCGCGGCGCGGCTGCTCGACGAGCGCGATCGCCTGCTGCGACCGGGCGCCTCCCCGCAGGCCGTGCAGCTCCAGCTCCTGCGCCACGGGCACATCACGATGCGCCTCGAGGCCTGGGCCCACGCGGCGGCCGAGGCGGGCGTCGAGTACCGCTTCCCGCTGCTCGACCGGCGCGTGATGGAGCTCTGCCTCGGCCTGCCCGAGGACGTCTGGATGCGCGACGGCTGGTCGCGGTGGCTCTTTCGCACCGCGGCCGCTCCCCTGCTCCCGCCCGCGATCGCCTGGGGCCGCCCCAAGGACGAGCCCGTCCGCCAGGACTACATCGGCGCCGTGCTGCCGCGCGACGGCGAGATCCCGGACGGCGAGCCGTTCGCCGTCGACCTCCATCGCCGCCTGCGCGCGCTCAACCGCGCCTGACGCTCAGGAGGCGGGGCCGAGGAAGATCGTGCTCATCGACGTGACGATCGTGTTCTCGCTCGGGTTGGCCGTCTTGGCCGTGTCCGTCAGCGCCAGCAGCTCGAGCCGCGGCGCGGTCCACGGAGCCCTCCCGCGAACGGGTTCGTCGTCGGATCGGTCGTCCCTGTCCATCCGCTGCTCCGGGCGACCCTATCCACGGCCACGGGCGCGGGGCCTGAAAACGGACCGATAGCGGAGGTCGACCGGTAGCATCCCCACCCCGTTTCGAAGACCCGAAGAGGTGCATGACACGTGGCAGTTGATGTGAGCCAGGTCGCCCAGGTGGCGACCGAGCCCGGTGAGCTTCCGGCGACGATGGCCGCCTGGGTGATCCGCCAGGAGCGCGAAGGCGAGCCGATCGACGCGTTCCAGATCGAGGAGATCGAGGTCCCCGAGCCCAACGCGTTCGAGGTCGTCGTCCGCGTGATGGCGGCCGGCGTCAACTTCAACAACGTCTGGGCCGCGCTCGGCAAGCCCGTCTCGGTCTTCCGCTACCACCCGCAGGAGGACCACCACATCGGTGGCTCCGACGCCTCGGGCATCGTGTGGAAGGTCGGCCCCGGCGTCACGCGCTGGAAGCCCGGCGACGAGGTCGTGATCCACTGCAACCAGGCCTCCTACGAGGATCCCGAGGTCCACGGGCTCGACCCGCTGGCCGCGCCCTCGCAGCAGATCTGGGGCTACGAGACGAGCTGGGGCTCCTTCGCCCAGTTCACCAAGGTCCAGGCCCAGCAGCTCCTGCCCAAGCCCAAGCACCTCTCCTGGGAGGAGGCGGCCTCCTACGGGCTGACCTACTTCACCGCCTACCGGATGCTGATCGACCGGGCCAAGATCCAGCCGGGCGACAAGGTCCTGATCTGGGGCGCCGCCGGCGGCCTCGGCGTGTTCGCCACCCAGCTCACCGCGCTGACCGGCGCCGACTCCGTCGGCGTCGTCTCCTCGCCGGAGAAGGGCGAGCTCGTCAAGCAGCTCGGCGCCGTCGACTACATCGATCGCGCCGACTTCAGCGGGATGATGCGCCGCGGCGGCGAGTCGGCCGAGGAGGAGAAGGCGCGCTTCAAGGAGTCGCGCCGCTTCTGCAAGCACGTCGAGTCGCTGCTCGGCGGCCCGCCGGACGTCGTCTTCGAGCACGTCGGCCAGGCCACGTTCCCGACCTCCGTGCTCGCCGTCCGGCCGTTCGGCAAGGTCGTGATCTGCGGCGCCACGTCGGGCTACAACCTCGACTTCGACGTCCGCTACCTGTGGATGCGCCAGAAGGAGATCCTCGGCTCGCACTTCGCCAACGCGTGGGAGGCCAACCGCGCCAACGCGCTGATCGAGGAGAGCAAGATCCGCCCGGTGCTGTGGAAGACGATGGGCTTCGAGCAGGTCGCCGAGGCCCACCAGCTCCTGCGCGAGAACAAGCACCTCGGCAAGATCGCGATCCTCGTCGGCGCCGAGGACGAGGACGAGGGCAAGACCGCCGACGGGCCCGGGCGCCATCCGCGCCGAGGTCGGGGCGTAGCCATGGCCGGCGCCTACGAGCTCGTCAACATCCCGTTCTACGCGACGATCGGTCGCGGGCGACCGCTTCGCGGCGGCGCTGACCGAGCTGGCGCCGATCTCCCTGCGCTACGGCGCCACGAAGTACGAGGTGCGCCGGTCGGGCGACGACAAGTACAAGTTCACGCTCGTCCTGCGCTTCCCGGACCAGCGGGACTTCTACGCCTTCTGGGAGGGCCCGGAGTGCATCGACTTCCGGGTCCGCTACCAGACGCTGGTTCCAGAAGCCGCTCGTCTACGACTGGTTCGAGGAGATCGCGGTCGGGACGATGACCGACGAGAACGGCAACGGCGGCAACGGGCACGAGCAGCCCGACGCCCGAGCCGTCGGGCACCGGCGCCGCCGAGTAGCTACCCGGCCGCGGTCCCGAGGAACGCCCGGGTCCGCAGCGCGAGGTCGAGCTCGAAGCGCGCGTCGGGGTCGTCGAGGGTGTCGCCCGAACGCCTCGCGCAGGCGGCCGAGGCGGTAACGGACGGTCTGCGGGTGCACGCCGAGCCGCGCGGCGACGGCCTGCGGGCGCCCCTGCTCGGCCAGCCACGCCTCGAGCGTCTCGGCCAGGCGGCGCCGCGGAGCCGGGCGCCGAGCGCGTCGAGCGGCGCGAGCCGGTCGCGCACGAGCTCGGAGACGAGCCGCGGGTCGCTCGTCAGCAGCAGCGCGGCGCCGTGCTCGGCGGCCACCACGAGCCGCCCGGCCTCGACCGCGCCCGGTGCGGGCGAGCTCGAGCGCGGCGCGGGCGCGGGCCAGCGAGAGCGGCGCGTCGGTCCAGGCCACGCTCGGGCCGAGCGCGGCCAGCGACTCCTCGTCGCCGCTGCGCGCGCCGACGGCGGCGCTCGAGCGCGGCGCGGCGCCCCGGGCCGTCGGGGTCGGGCACGAGCGCGACGAGCGCGTCCTCGTCGCTGGCGTCGGTCGCGACGTCGGCGCCCAGCCGGGCGATCGCGTCCTCGCGCGCCGGGCCGGTGACCACGAGCGCGGCGAGCGCGCGCGGCAGCGGCCAGCGGGCGTCGGCGGCCGCGACCTCGACGGCGTCGGGCTCGGCCGGCGGCTCGTGCAGCAGCAGGCGCGCGAGGCGCCGGCGGCGCAGCTGGGCCAGCGCCGGCGATCGCGGACTGCTCGAGCGCGTAGCCCTCGGCCGACTCGGCCGAGAGCTCGTCGATGTAGGCGAAGATCGACTCGGCGAGAGGTCACGAGCGCGGCCTGGTCGATGCCCGACCGCGACCGCGACCTCGGCCTGAAGCGCCGCCAGGCCACGCGCGCGCCGAGCCGGTAGGCGGCGAGCAGCGCGTCGAGGCGTGCGCCCCGCGCGGTGCTCGCCGCGGCCGAGGCTCACGTAGAGCGTCGCGCCGGCGCGGGACCGGCCCGCCGGCCTCGACCTCCTGCGAGGAAGTGGTCGAGCGCGGAGAACACGCCGACGGCGCAGCCCGCCGCCGAAGCTGCCCTCGAGCGGGCGCGCGTAGTCGGGCACGCCCTCGCGCAGCGCCGCGATGATCTCCTCGGCGGTCGCCTCGAGCTCGGGGCCGCAGCGCGACGGCGAGCTCGGGCGGCAGGTCGTACCAGGGCCGCGGCATCGTCATTTGTGGTCGAAGGCTACAAGATTCTGGCGCTCCCGACGACGGAATGCCGCACACAACCGCCGATATCTGCGCGTAGCGTGCAGGTTCCATGTCTCGCGCCCACAAGCATCAGCAACCTCGTCGCCGTCGTCCTGCCCTTCGCCGCCTTCCTCGCCGCGATCGTCCTGCTGTGGAACCGCGCCGTGGGCCGGACCGACCTCGCGCTCCTGCTCGGCATCTACGTCGTGCCACCGGGCTCGGGATCACGGTCGGCTACCACCGGCTGCTCACCCACCGCGCCTTCGCGACCTCCCCCGCCCTGCGCGCCGCGCTGGCCGCGCTGGGCTCGATGGCGATCCAGGGCGCGGTGATCACCTGGGTGGCCGACCACCGCAAGCACCACGCCTTCACCGACGAGGAGGGCGATCCGCACTCCCCGCAACGGCCACGGCGGCGGCGTGCTCGGCGCGCTCGCCGGCCTGGCCCACGCCCATCTCGGCTGGCTGCTCGTCGGGCCACGGCCGCGCCGAGCAGGAGCGCTACGCCAAGGACCTGCTGGCCGAGCCGGGGCTGCGCTTCGTCGAGCGCACGTTCTTCGGCTGGGCCGCCTTCGGCCTCGTCCTCCCCTTCGCGCTCGGCTGGCTGATCACCGGCACGCTTCGACCGGCGCGCTGACCGGCTTTCTCTGGGGCGGCCTCGTGCGCGTGTTCCTGCTCGACCACGTGACCTGGTCGATCAACTCGGTCTGCCACTTCTTCGGGCGCCGCCGCTTCGCGGTCGAGGACGAGTCGCGCAACGTGTTCTGGCTGGCCCTGCCGTCCTTCGGCGAGGCCTGGCACCACAACCACCACACCTTCCCGACCTCGGCCGAGCACGGGCTCAAGGGCTGGGAGCTCGACCCGTCGGCGCTCGTGATCCGCGTGCTCGAGCGCCTCGGGCTGGCCTGGGACGTCGTCCGCGTCTCGCCCGAGCGCCAGCGCGCGAAGCTCGCCGCCTAGCCGCCGAGCTTGACGAGCGTCCGGCCGCGGATCTCGCCCTTGAGGATCCCGTCGAGCACGGGATCGAGCTCGTCCAGCGCGACCTCGCGGGCGGCGATCTCGTCGAGCCCGTCGGGCCGGAGATCGCCGGCGAGCCGTTGCCACAGCTCACGCCGCAGGCCGATGTCCGTGGAGGAGGAGTCGACGCCGAGCGCGGCCACGCCGCGCAGCACGAAGGGCAGCACGGTCGCTTCGAGCTTCGTGCCGCTCGTCAGGCCGGAGATCGCCACCGCGCCCGAGTGCTTGAGCGTCGAGAGGATGTAGGCCGTGGTCGCGCCGCCGACGGGGTCGATCGCCGCCGCCCAGCGCTGCTTGTCGAGGGGACGCCCGGACGGCGCGCTCGTCTCCTCGCGGTCGATCACCTCGCTGGCGCCCAGGGCCTTGAGCCAGTCGTGCTCGCCCGACTTGCCCGTCGAGGCGACGACCTCGTAGCCGGCCCCGGCCAGGATCGCGACCGCGGTCGAGCCCACGCCGCCCGAGGCGCCGGCGACGAGCACGGGCCCGTCGTCCGCGGTCAGCCCGCGCTCCTCGAGCACGTGCAGCGACAGCGCGGCGGTGTAGCCGGCGGTGCCGTAGATCATCGCGTCGCGGGCGGAGAGCCCGTCGCGGGGCACGACCCAGCCGGCCGGCACGCGGGCCTGCTCGGCCCAGCCGCCGTGATGCGCGACCCCCAGGTCGTAGCCGTTGACGAGGACCTCGTCGCCCTCGGCGAACTCGTCGGAGGAGGACTCCGTCACGGTCCCGGCGAGGTCGACGCCGGGGACGAGCATGGGGATCCGCGCCACGCCGCCCTTGGGGATCGTGGCCAGGGCGTCCTTGTAGTTGACGCCCGACCAGTCGATGCGGATCGTCACCTCGCCCTCGGGCAGGTCTCCCGGGTCGAGGTCGCGGACCCCGCGGTCGACGTCGTCGTCGTTCTGCTCGGCTACGTAGGCGCGGAAGCTCATGCCCCTCGGCCTACCCGCCGTGCCCGCGGCCTCACGGGCGGGTGCGGCTCAGGAGGCGAGCGCCCCGGACGAGTCCTCGAGCACGGCCGGCGCGATTCCGCCCTCGGTGTCGTCGGCGGCGATGCGTTCGAGCCGCGGCGCCGCCCACGGCGTCCGCTCGTCGATCGGCTCGGGCTGCGCTTCGGTGTTCACGGCGTCCTCCCGTCGGTGGTCGCCGCGAGCCTAGCCCTGCTCGAGCGGCGCCATCGTCAGCCCGGCGTCCTTGAGCTGCTCCCAGTAGAGCTCGGCGATCTCCTTGGCGCCCGACCAGACGATCGCCTGGCCGGCGTTGTGGATCTGGTCGGCCAGGGCGTAGCCGGAGTCGAGCGTGACGCCGGGGATGAAGCGGGCCAGCGTGGCCGCCACGTGCTCGAAGGTGTTGTGGCTGTCGTTGAGCACGATCACGCGCCATTCGCCGCCCAGCCCGCTGTCCGGCCCGCCGACCCGCGGGCGCTCGACGGTCTCGCTCACGCCGCCTGCTTCTTGTCCCAGTAGCGGGCCAGGCCGGCGTACTGCTGCTCGGGCGGGGCGGCCTGCGTGTAGGCGGCCACGGTCTCGAGGTCGTCGGCCGACGCCTCCTCGACCTCGTTCGACAGCCGCCCGAGGAAGGCCATCTCCCCCTCGTCGCGCACGAGCGCCGACCAGGCGTCGAGGCGGCGCGACAAGTTGGCGAGGTGGTTCTCGACGTCGGTGTGGCCGCCGAAGTGGGTCAGCGCGAGCAGCCCGGGGCGCCGCCGCGCGACGATGTCGAGGGACGCGTGCCAGGCCTCGATGTCGACGTCGGGCGGCGGCGTGGGCGGGATCGGGAAGTCGGCGGGCGGGATCCGCACGCCGGCGACGTCGCCGCAGTAGGCCACGCCGTCGCGGAAGTAGGCGACGTGGTGCGAGGCGTGGCCGGGCGTGTACTCGACGGCGAAGCCGCCCTCGATCTCCTCGCCGCCGGACAGGGAGTGGAGGTTCTCCTCGGGCACGGGCTTGATTTCCCCCCACAGGCGCTCCATGTCGTCGCCGTAGAGCCGCGAGGCGCTCTCCCACAGCTTGGCCGGCCGGGCCATGTGCGGGTAGCCGCGCTCGTGGACGTAGACCTGCAGGTCGGGGAAGCGCTCGACGAGCGAGCCGGCGGCGCCGGCGTGGTCGAGATGGACGTGGGTCAGGAGCAGGGCGCGCGGGACCTCGTCGCCGAGCGCGCCGAGCAGCGTGGGCAGGCACGAGGCCGGCCCGGGGTCGACGAGCACGCCGTCGACCGCCCAGCAGCCGATCACCCGACCGCGGCCCAGGTGGCGCAGGTCGATGGGACGCGGGTCGCTCACGGCCGGGGCGGACCGGCGCCCGGCTCGTCGCCGGCGTCGAGCTCGGAGGCGAGCTCGTCGGACGACATCTCCCGGGTGGCGTCCGGGTCCTCCACGGTGGGGAGGTCCGGATCGGTCTCGGCCGCCTCCTCGTCGGACTCGCCGGGCAGCGGCTCCTCGCCGGCCAGGTCGTCCGGCAGCGGCTCGGTGGCGTCGTCCAGGTCGTCCTCGTGGTCCTCGACCGCCACGACCCCGGTCGTCACGGGCTCCTCGACGGGCACGTCGCCGGTCGTCTGCGGCTCGGGCGGGAGGCGCTCGTCGGCCTCGCGGGCGATGCCGTCCAGCGACTCGGCGAGACGGCGCACGTCGGCGAGGATGCGGGCGCGCTCCTGCCAGACGAGGTCGGCGTCGTTGTCCAGGCGGGCGATCTTGTCCTTGGCCGCGGCGAGCAGCGCGGCGGCCTCGTCGCGGGCGGACTGGAGCCGGTCCTCGGCCTCCGAGCGCGAGCGCTGGGTGACCTCGTCGGCCGTCTCGTGGGCGCGGCGCAGGATGTCGGAGGTCTCCTCGCCGACGCGGTCGAGCGCCTGGCGGATCGCCTCGCGCGGCGAGCGCTGCGCGGCGAGCTCGCGGACGATCTGGTTGACCCTCCGCACGTACGCGTCCACGGCGTCCTTCTCGTAGCCGCGGCGGACGATCGGGAACTCCGGAGCGGCGATCGCGGAGGTCGGGTCGGACCCGAGGGCGTCGCGCGGGGCCGTGAGGTCCTGGGCGATGGCGTGTTCGTCGGCGGCTCTGTGCTGGTCGGGCATCGGTCTCGCATCCTAGAATCACGCGCGTGGATACGACGGACCATCGCCTGCAGAAGCCCGACCGCCCCTGGATGATGCGCACCTACGCGGGTCATTCCACCGCGGAGAAGTCCAACGCGCTGTACCGGTCGAACCTGGAGAAGGGCCAGACCGGGCTGTCGGTCGCCTTCGACCTGCCGACGCAGACCGGCTACGACTCCGACCACGAGCTCGCGCGCGGCGAGGTGGGCAAGGTCGGCGTCCCGATCGCCCACCGCGGCGACATGGCCCAGCTCATGGACGGCATCCCGCTTGCCGAGATGAACACGTCGATGACGATCAACGCGACCGCGGCCTGGCTGCTCGCGCTCTACGTCGTCGCCGCCGAGGAGCAGGGCGCCGAGGAGTCCCAGCTCCAGGGCACCACGCAGAACGACATCATCAAGGAGTTCCTCGCGCGCGGCACCTACGCGTTCCCGCCCGAGCCGTCCATGCGGCTGATCGCCGACATGGTCGCCTACACCGTCGAGCGGGTCCCGAAGTGGAACCCGATCAACATCTGCTCCTACCACCTGCAGGAGGCCGGCGCCACGCCCGTGCAGGAGATCGCCTACGCGATGGCCAACGCGATCGCCGTGCTCGACGCCGTCGCCGAGCGCGTCGACCAGGAGCTGATGGGCCGCGTGTTCGCGCGGATCTCCTTCTTCGTCAACGCCGGCGTGCGCTTCGTCGAGGAGCACGCGAAGCTCCGCGCGATGGGGATCCTGTGGGAGGAGCTCGGCCGCGAGCGCTACGGCGTCACCGACCCGAAGCACCTGCGCTTCCGCTACGGCGTCCAGGTCAACTCGCTCGGCCTGACCGAGGCCCAGCCCGAGAACAACGTCCAGCGGATCGTGCTCGAGGCGCTCGCCGTCACGCTGGGCCGCGACGCCCGCGCCCGCGCGATCCAGCTGCCCGCCTGGAACGAGGCCCTCGGCCTCCCCCGGCCGTGGGACCAGCAGTGGTCGCTGCGCATCCAGCAGGTGCTCGCCTACGAGACCGACCTGCTCGAGTACCCCGACATCTTCGAGGGCTCGCACGTCATGGACGGGCTCGTGGCCGAGCTGCTCGAGGGCGCGCGGGCCGAGATGGCCGTCGTCGAGGAGCACGGCGGCGCGGTCGAGGCCGTGCCCTACATGAAGGCCCAGCTCGTCGACTCGCACCGCAAGCGCATCGGGCGCATCGAGTCGGGCGACCTGACGGTCGTCGGGATCAACCGCTTCGAGTCGACCGAGCCCTCCCCCCTGACCGCCGACGCCGAGGGCGGGATCATGACCGTCGATCCCGAGACCGAGGCGCACCAGCGCGAGGCGGTCCAGGCCTGGCGCGCGCAGCGCGACCAGGGCGCCGTCGACGGCGCGCTCGACGAGCTGCGCCGCGTGGCGGCCGGCGACGAGAACATCATGGAGGCGACGATCGCCGCCGCCCGCGCCGGCGCGACGACCGGCGAGTGGGCCCAGGCGCTGCGCGACGCCTTCGGCGAGTACCGCGCGCCGACCGGCGTGGGCGAATCCGCCGCCGCGCCCGCCGCCGACCTCGAGGACGTCCGCGAGGAGGTCGACCGCGTCTCGGAGGCGCTCGGCCGCCGCCTGAAGATCCTCGTCGGCAAGCCCGGCCTCGACGGGCACTCCAACGGCGCCGAGCAGATCGCCGTGCGCGCCCGCGACGTCGGCATGGACGTCGTCTACGAGGGCATCCGCCTGACACCGGCTGCAGATCGCCCGCTCGGCCGTCGACGAGGGCGTCCACGTGATCGGCCTGTCGATCCTCTCCGGCTCGCACCGCGAGCTGATCCCGATGGTCGCCGAGGCGCTGCGCGAGGCGGGCGCCGAGGACGTCCCGATCGTCGTCGGCGGGATCATCCCCGAGGCCGACGTCGCGCCGCTCAAGGCCGCCGGCGTCGCCGCGGTCTACACGCCGAAGGACTTCAACATCACGCAGATCATGCGGGACATCGTCGCGCTCGTCGCGGAGCGACGGGGCGTCGCCGCGGCGGCGTGAGCCGCGGTCCCGAGCTCGCCGAGCGGCTCGTCGCGCGCGACCTGGCCGCCGCCCCGGCCGTCCTGAACCTCGTCGAGTCGACGGCGCCGGCCGACCGCGAGGCCACCCGCGAGCTGCTCGCCGGCGCGCCGCCGCGCGAGGACAGCCACGTGATCGGCGTCACCGGCCCGCCCGGCGTGGGCAAGTCCTCGCTGCTCTCGCACCTCGTCGCCGCCTGGCGCGCGGACGGCCGCTCGGTCGCCGTGCTCGCCGTCGACCCCTCGTCGCGGCGCTCGGGCGGCTCGCTGCTCGGCGACCGCGCGCGGATCCGCACCGACCCCGGCGACCGCGAGGTCCTCGTGCGCTCGACCGCCGCGGGCGAGCAGCTCGGCGGCCTGGCGCCCGGCACGCGCGCCGCCGCGACCGTGCTCGCCGCCGCCTTCGACGTCGTCGTGGTCGAGACCGTCGGCGTCGGGCAGTCGGAGACCGACGTCGCCGACGTGGCCGACTCGGTCGCCGTCGTCGTGCAGCCCGGCTCGGGCGACACGCTGCAGTTCCTCAAGTCGGGGATCATGGAGATCCCGGATGTGCTCGTCGTGACCAAGGCCGACCTCGGCGTCGTCGCCCAGCGCGCGCGACGCGACCTCCACGCCGCGCTGCGCTCGCTCGGCGCGCGCGACACCGCCGTCGTGGCGACCTCGTCCAATCCGCCCCCGCAGGGCATCGACGAGCTCGTCGCGGCGCTCGACGCCCACCGCGCCGCGATCGACCTCGACGCGTCGCGACTGGCCGGGCGCCGGCGCCACGCGCTGGCCGACTTCACCGCCGAGCACGGCGCCCGCGGCCTGCGCGCGGTCGGCGGGCGGCGGGGCGCCGAGGCCTGGCTGGCCGAGCAGGGCGCGGACGCCGACGTCGCCGCGCTCGTCCGCGGCCTCGAGGAGCGGGCGCGATGAGGACCGACCTGGCGATCATCGCCGCGTCGTTCGTGCTCGCCACGCTCGTGGCCGAGGCGCTCGGCGCGACGAACCTCGGCACCGCGCTGGCCTTCGGCCAGATGGCGTTCGCGCTCGCGGTGGTGTGGGTCATCGTCAAGCGCCCGTGACGGCGTCGCTGTCGATCCCGGAGCTCGCCGACGGCGTCGTCGCGCTGCGGCCGTGGCGCGACACCGACCTGCGGCGCCTCGTGGCGATGTGCCGCGATCCCGAGGTGGCGCGCTGGACGCGGGTGCCGGACAACTACACCCGCGAGGACGCGCTGACCTTCCTCGCGCTGGTCGACGTCGAGCGCCGCGCGGGCCGCGCCGCCCACCTGGCGATCACCCTGGCCGCGGACGGGACGGTGGCCGGCTCGATCTCCCTGCAGCACCTCGACTGGGAGGCGCGAGCGGGGGAGATCGGCTACTACCTCGCCCCGGAGTGCCGCGGGCAGGGACTGGCCACGCGCGCGCTCTCCCTGCTCGCCGACCACGCGCTGGGCGAGCTCGGCCTCGCCGCGGTGCACCTGCACGCGGCGACGGCGAACGTCGCCTCGCAGCGGGTGGCCGAGCGGGCGGGACTCGAGCGCCTCGGCGTCGCCGACGTGCCGCTCGTCCTCAAGGGCCGGCGCATCGAGGTCGTGCGCTTCGCCCGCCGCGCCTAGCCCCGCAGGCGCGCGTGCTCCTCGGCGACGACCTCGCGGTCGTCCCAGGGATAGCCGCCGCCGGCGGGATCGGTGATCCAGCGCGGCCGCGCGCCGCGGTCGCTGACGAGCACGACGTCGCCGGGCCGGGCGCCGGCCAGCGCCGCGCGGATCGCCTCGCGCCGGTCGGGCACGACCTCGGGCGCGGGGCCGGGGACGCCCTCGGCCCCGGCGAGAATTTCTTCGAAGACCTCCTCGCGCGGCTGCCCGCCGAAGCCGGCGTCGGTGACGATCACCCGGTCGGCGAGCTCGCGCCCGACGGCGCCCAGCGGGCCGCGCTTGTGCGGCGTCGTCGACCCGCTGGCCGAGAGGACGAGGTGGCAGCGGGCGCCGTTTCCGCGGCGCGCGACGATCTCGCGGACCGTCTCGAGCACCGCCCGCAGCGCGGCCGGCGTGTGCGCGAAGTCGACGATCGCGTCGCACGGGTCGCCGCGCCCGATCCACTCCCAGCGGCCCGGCACCCCGCCGAACGACTCGAGCGCCGCGACGGCGCGGTCGCGCTCGACGCCGAGCAGGTCGCAGGCGGCCAGCGCGGCCAGGGCGTTGCGGGCGTTGTGCTGGCCGGGCAGGCGCAGGCGCAGCGCGATCGGACCCGCCGGGGTGCGCGCCCGGACGTCGGCGCCGTCGAGCTCGCTGCGGACCTCGACCGGGACGTAGTCGGCCTCGGAGCCGCCCACGGTCGCGACCGTCGCTCCCGGCCGCCTTCAGGTCGGCGGCCAGCGCCCGTCCCGGCGCGTCGTCGACGCCGACGACGGCCATGGGGACGCCGCCTCCACGCGCCGTCGCGCAGGAAGGCGCGTCGCTTGGCCTCGGTGTAGGCGGCCAGGCTCCCGTGGCGGTGCAGATGCTCCGCGGAGATGTTCGTGAGCACGGCGAGCCGCGCGAACGCGGGCCTGGTGAAGGCGAGCTGGTAGCTCGAGGCCTCGACGACGACCGGTCCGCCGGTCACCGGCACCGCGGACAGCGGCGGCCCGAACTCGGTGTTGCCCGCCACGGGGGCCGGCGCGCCCTCCGGACCCAGCGCGGCGGCCAGGAGCGAGGCGACCGTCGACTTGCCGTCGGTCCCGGTCACCGCGACGAGCTCGCGCCGCGTGCGGCGCACGCCGATCTCGAGCTCGTCGACGACCTCGACGCCGGCGGCCAGCGCGTCGCGCACGGGCGGCGCGTCGAGCGGGACGCCGGGGCTCTTGACGACGGCGACGAGCGGCGTCCGGCTCAGCAGGGTCGGATCCCAGGCGCCGAGGACGACCTCGACGCCGTCGCGGCCCAGCTCGTCGCGCCGCGCGCGGGTCGTCTCGCCGTCGAAGCCGTCCCAGGCGAGCACCGGCGCGCCGGCCTCGCGCAGGGCGCGGATCGCCGCCAGCCCCGCGCGGCCCGTGCCGAGGACGAGATGCGGGCCGGGCGCCCTCACGGCTCAGGGCTCGACGATCGTCGTCAGCGCGGCGGCTCGCGAGGCCTTGACGAGCGCCCGGTCGCCCGGCCGCCCCTCGGCCTCGAGCAGCCGGCGCGCGGCGCGCGGATCGGCGACGGCCCGGCCGCCCGGCCCGAAGCCGTCGAGGTAGCCGAGCGCCGCGTCGCCCACGGCCACGAGCACGTCGATGCCGAGCTCGCGCGCCTGCTCGCCCGCCTCGCGGTGCAGCGGCCGCGCCGCGTCACCGAGGTCGGCCATCAGCCCGAGCACCGCGATCCGGCGGCCGGCGGCGGGCTCGGCCGCGAACGAGGCGAGCGCCGCGGCCAGGGCCGGCGGGCTCGAGTTCGCGCAGTCGAGGACGAGCTCGACCTCGCCGATCCGGCCCGGCTGCCAGCGAAACGGCGGCAGCGGGGCGGTGATCTCGTCGGGCACCGGCGCCCCGAGCGCCCGCAGCAGCGCCACCGTCGCGGCGACGTTGCGCAGGTTGTGCGGCTGCGAGGCCGCGGTGCGGACCCGCAGGGTCTCCCCCGTCGCCCGCAGCACGGCGACGTCGCCCTCGCGGCCGATGAGCTCGACGTCGCCGCCCGGGCCGTGGGTGACCGTGCGCAGGTCGGCGCGGCGGAAGCGGTCGAGCCGCGGCTCGCCGAGCGGGCAGCGCCAGCACGCCGCCGGCGGGCAGCGCCGCGATCAGCTCGGCCTTGGCGGCGGCGATCTCGTCGAGGCCGCCGAGCAGCCCGACGTGGGCGGCGCCGATCGCGGTGATCAGGCCGGCGGTCGGCCGGGCGAGCGCGGCCTGGCGCGCGATGTCGCCGCGCGCCCGCATCGCGAGCTCCACCACCACCGGGGCGGCGCCCGGCGGCGCCCCGGTGAGCGTCGCGGCCACGCCCTCGAGCGTGTTGCGCCCGTCCTCGGTGCCGTGACCGCCGAGCGCCGAGGCGAGCAGCGCGCACGTCGTCGTCTTGCCCATCGACCCCGTGACCCCGACGACCGGGCCGGTGAGCGCGTCGCGCCGGCGGCGCGCGAGGTCGAGCAGGAACGCCCGCGGATCCTCGACGGCCACCACCCCCACGCCGTCGGGCAGCTCGGCGCCGGCCAGGTCGTCCGCCCGGGCCACGACGCCGCGGGCGCCGCGGGCCACCGCGTCGGCGACGAACGCGGCGCCGTCGTAGCGCTCGCCGCGCAGCGCGACGAAGACGTCGCCGGGCCGCAGCCGTCGCGTGTCGGTGCCGACCGGCGCGCGCAGCAGCTCCGCGTCGGAGAGCTCGGCGCTCATCGGCGCCGCGCCAGGCGGCGGGCGACGTCGAGCGGGCGCCCGACGGCGCCGGCGAGCCGCCACCGCCGCGTGGCGACGAGCGCCTCCATGGCCTCGCGGCGCTCGTTGCTCTCGGCCTCGACGCGCTTGAACTCCGAGTGCCACCACTGCACGTCACGGGAGTACTGAGCGGCGCGCGTCTCGACCTCGTAGCGGGTGCGGATCAGCCGCGCCATCTCCCGCAGCGGGCCCGGCGGCGACGGGGTCGGCGAGGTCGCCTGCAACGTCTCGGCGAGCGCCACCGCGTGCTCCTCGGCGCGGTGGTGCAGCAGCACCAGCGAGCGGTTGTGACGGCCCATCTCGGGGTCGTAGGCGGCGAGGTCGCGGCGGAACGCGGCGGCGTCGAAGAGCTCGTCCGTCGCGCGCCCGCGGAAGCCGTCGGCCTCCATCGCCGCGTAGCTGTCCGGCGTCACCCACCCGTCGCCGTTGAAGCCGGAGTAGACCCAGGCCGGGCGCCCGCAGGCCATCGCCTCGATCACCGATCGCCCGACGCCGACGACGATCTCGGCGTTGCGCAGGGCGTTGACGGGGTTCGCGTCCGCTTTGGTGTGCGAGCCGACCGAGTGGACCTCGAGACCCGCGTCGGCGCAGGCGGCCTCCAGCGCCGCACGCCGCTCGCCCTCGACGTAGTTGCCGAGCAGCAGGACGTGCCGGGGCCGGGCGGGCAGCTCGGTCTCGCGGAAGCGGTAGATGTCGATCGGCTGGGCCAGGCGGACCACCTCGGGCGCCGCGGCGATGGCGCGGACCCGGTCCGCGACGGCGTCGTTGAGCGCGACCGCCACGTGCGCCAGCCCCTCGAGCCCCGGCGGCAGGTGCACGTCGAGCTCGGCGCCGTGCACGACGATCAGCCGGCGCGCCTCGTCGTAGCGGTCGGACAGCTCGAGCAGCGTCGGGGCGTCCTGGGCGACGATCGCGTCGCAGCGCCGGGGCAGCTCGTGCTCGCCGCGGGCGACGCGCAGACCGCGGCGGCGCGCCTCGTCGGCCATCGCGCCCTGGATGGGTGCGTGCAGCCACACCTCGTGGCCGAGGCGCTCGAGCTGCGGGGCGAGGGTCAGGAGGTAGCTCTGCACACCCCCGGGACCCGCCAGCGCGGGGGCCGACAGGACGAGATCCATGCGCGCGCCATTGTCATCGATCGGACGGTCGCACCGCCACCTCGATTTGCGTACTTATCGCGTACGGGCGGCGGCGCGCGCTTCGGCGGCCCGCATCGCCGCCTCGCCGCCGGGGCCGACGGGCCGCATCGTGTCCGCTCCGCCGGCCTGGATCCGCTCGTCGATCTCGCGCTGCCAGTCGGGCGCCTGGCGCACCCAGTCGCGCTCGACCAGCGGCCGCAGGACGGTCCGGGCGGCGAGCACGGCCCGCACCCAGCCGGGCACGCAGACCGTGCGCTTGCGCTCGGCGATGCCGTCGGCGATCGCCTCGCCGACCGTGGCGACCGGGTGGGTCTTCGCGAACGGCCCCCGGGTCCGGTTGCGCGGGAACACGTCCCCGAGGCGCTCGTCGGCGGCGCGGACCATGTCGGTGTCGATCCACGAGAAGTAGGCCACGCCGGTCGTCACGCCCTGGTGCGCGGTCTCCATGTGCAGCGTGCGGGCGAAGGCCTCGACCCCGGCCTTGCTCATCGAGTACGGCGCGAGGCCCGGCGCCCACAGGCCCGCGGCCAGCGAGGCGACGCAGAGCACGTAGCCCCGGCGCTCGATCACGTGGGGCAGCGCGGTGCGGACGGTCCGCCAGACCCCGAGGAGGTTGACCTCGAGGGTGCGCTCGAAGGACTCCACGTCGGCCTGCGCGATCGGGCCGCCGCCGGCGATCCCCGCGTTGGCGACCACGGCGTCGATCCCGCCGAAGCGGTGGACGGTCTCCTCGACCGCGGCGCCGAGCGCGCCCCAGTCGGTGACGTCGGCCTCGAAGGCGGCGGCCTGCGGGCCGAGCTCGCGGGCCAGCGCCTCGAGCTCGTCGGCCTCGAGCCCGACGAGCGCGACGTTGGCCCCGCGGGCGACGCAGGAACGCGCCGCCGCGGCTCCGATTCCGCGCGCGGCGCCGGTGATGAGAACGACGGATCCGTGCATGCCCGGAGAGGCTAACCGCCGATTGCCGCTCCCGGCTCCAGGGGAGGCTCGCGCCATGAGCACGATCGCGATCGTTGGTGCCGGCCCGGGACTGGGCGCGGCCGTGGCGCGCCGGTTCGGCGCCGAGGGGTTCTCCGTGGCCCTGATCTCCCGCAGCCAGGAGCGCGCGGACGCCCTGGCCATCCAGCTGGCCGGCGACGGCGTCCAGGCGCAGGGCTTCGCCGCCGACGTCCGCGACCCGGAGTCGCTGGCCCGGACCCTGGAGGCGGTGACCGAGGCGCTCGGGCCGATCGAGGTCCTGCAGTACAGCCCGCTGCCCCAGAAGGACTTCATGCGGCCGATCATGGAGACGACGCCCGCCGACCTCGTCGGCCCGGTCGAGTTCTCGATCTACGGGCCGGTCGCCGCCGTCCACCAGGTCGTGCCGGGCATGCGCTTCCTCGGCAAGGACAAGGGGACGATCCTCTTCGTCAACGGCGGCACGGCGCTGACGCCGCGCGAGGGCTTCGTCGGCACGAGCGTGGCCTTCGCCGGGCTGTCGGCCTACCTCGAGGTCCTCCACGAGGTCCTCGGCGAGCAGGGGATCCAGGTCTCGCAGCTCGTGATCGGGGGCGCGATCGTCGCCGGGGACAAGGAGAAGGACCCCGAAGTGCTCGCCGGCGTCCTCTGGGACCTCCACGCCAAGCGCGACCGCTTCCGGGTCGAGGTCGCGACGGGCTGATCAGATCGCCCCATGAGCGTCATCTGCGACATCACCGTCTCCCTGGACGGGTTCGCCGCCGGCCCCGACCAGAGCCGCGACGACCCGCTCGGCGAGGGCGGCGAGCGTCTGCACCGGTGGATGTTCGAGGACGCGGAGGCCAACGCCTCCGAGATCGCGGCGATCACGGACGCCGGCGCGCACATCATGGGCCGCAACATGTTCGCCTCCGGCCGCGGTGACTGGGACGAGTCGTGGACCGGCTGGTGGGGCGACGACCCGCCCTACCACGCGCCCGTCTACGTGCTCACCCATTACCCGCGCCGGCCGGTCGAGATGGCCGGCGGGACGACGTTCCACTTCGTGACCGACGGCATCGAGTCGGCGTTGGCGCAGGCGCGCGAGGCGGCGGGCGATCGCGACGTCGCGATCGCCGGCGGCGCCGAGACGGTGCGCCAGTACCTGAATCTCGGGGCGATCGACGAGCTCCGGCTTCAGGTCGCGCCGATCTTCCTCGGCGCCGGCGAGCGCCTGTTCGAGGGCGTCGGCGACATCGAGCTCGAGCCGGTCTCGGCCCGCGCGACCCGTCTGGTCACGCACATGGCGTATCGCCGCGCGGGGGCCTAGCCGGCGACGCCGCGCCCGCGCAGGGCGGCGATCCGCTCGGCGTCGCAGCCGAGCTCGGCCAGGACGGCGTCGGTGTCGGCGCCGAGCAGGGGCGGCGCGACCACGGGGACAGTCACCTCAGTCTCATCGAGGCGGAAGGCCGGGCGCACGAGCTCGATCGGGCCGGCCGCGGCGTGGTCGGCGTGCAGGGTCTCGGCCTCGTCGAGCGACTCCTTGACGCCCGCGACCCGCCCGGCCGGGACGCCGGCGGCGCCGAGGCGCTCGAGCCAGCCGGCCACGTCGTCGGCGGCCAGCGCGGCCTCGAGCAGGGTCGTCAGCTCGTCGCGGTTGGCCACGCGGTCCGGGTTGCGCGCGAAGCGCGGATCCGCGGCCAGCTCGGGGCGGCCGACCGCGTCGGCCAGCCGCGCGAACAGGCCGTCGTTGGCGGCGGCGATCACGACGAGCCCGTCGCGGGCGTGGAACGGCCCGTAGGGGACGATGCTCGGATGGTGGTTGCCGTGGCGCGTGGCCTCCTGGCCGGTGACCAGGGCGCCCTGGGCGACGTTGACGAGCGCCGAGCGCGCGGCGTCGAGCAGCGAGACCTCGACGCGCCGCCCGCCCCCACCGGTCAGCGCGGCGAGGATCGCCACGGCGGCGTTGAGCCCGGCGAGCACGTCGACCACGGCGACGCCGACCTTGTGCGGCTCGCCGTCGGCCGGGCCGGTCACGTGCATCAGCCCGCTCTCGGCCTGGGCGATCACGTCGTAGCCGGGCCGGTCGCCCAGCCCGCGGATCGAGCAGTAGACGACGTTCGCGTTGCGCGCGCGGACGTCCTCGTAGCCCACGCCGAGCCGCTCGGCCCCGCCCGCCTTGAAGTTCTCGACGACGACGTCCGCGCGGTCGCACAGCTCCAGGGCGAGCTCGCGGCCCTCGTCGCTCGCCAGGTCGAGCGCGAGCGAGCGCTTGCGCCGGTTGACGGCGAGGAAGTAGGCCGACTCGCCGGCGGCGAACGGCGGGCCCCAGGACCGGGTCTCGTCCCCCTCCCCCGGCCGCTCGACCTTGATCACGTCGGCGCCGAGGTCGGCCAGCAGCATCGTGCAGTACGGGCCGGCGAGGACCCGGGACAAGTCCGCGACGCGGACGCCACTCAGGGGGCCGGGAACGTCGGAGCTCGGCACGCCGCGGGACTCTAGAGTCGCGCCATGCCCACCGGCTGCTTCATCTCCACCGGCCGCTCGCTCGACCAGGCCGTCGAGCGTGTCCGCCTCGCCGAGTCGCTCGGCTACCACTCGGTCTACGTCACGCACATCGCCGGGCGCGAGTCGCTCACGGTCCTGACCGTCTACGCGACGGCGACCGAGCGCATCCGCATCGGCACCGGCGTGGTGCCGATCTACACGCGCACGCCGGCGACGATGGCCCAGACGGCGGCGACGATCGACGAGCTCTCCGGCGGTCGCCTCGACCTCGGCCTCGGCGTCTCGCACCGGCCGGTCGTCGAGGGCTGGCACGGGCAGACGATCGACAAGCCGGTCACCGAGATGCGCGAGTACGTGCGCATCGTCCGCGCGATCTTCCGCGGCGAGGACCCGCCGCCGGGCGACAAGTGGCAGACCTCGTTCCACCTGGCCGGGCTGGCGCCGCGGCCCGAGCTGCCGATCTACGTCGCCGCGCTGTCGCCGAACATGCTGCGCCTGGCCGGCGAGCTCGCCGACGGCGTGATGCTCTGGCTGTGCAACGCCAACTACGTCCGCGACGTGGTGCTGCCGTGCGTGCGCGAGGGCCGCGAGAAGGCGGGCAAGTCGCTCGACGGCTTCGACGTCGTCGCCGCCGTGCCGAGCGCCGTGACCGACGACCCCGAGGCGGCGCGGGCGACGCTGCGCAAGGAGCTCGTCCCCTACTTCGGGCTGCCGTTCTACCGCACGATGCTCGAGCGCTCGGGCTTCGGCGAGGACATCGCCGCCTTCGACGAGCGCGGCGGCGACCCGGCGGCGATCTCCGACGGCTTCCTCGAGGTGCTGGCGGCGATCGGGACCGACGACGAGGTCCGCGCCGGGATCGAGCGCTACCGCGACGCCGGCGCGAGCTCGCCCTGCGTCGGCCCGATCTCGAAGACCGACTTCGAGGCCACGCTGAAGGCGGCGGCGCCCTCCTAGTCGCCGGTGCCGGGCGCCTGCTGGGCTCGCGGTGGCGGCCTGGCCGCTGCCGAGGCTCGCGATCCGCCAGCCCGCCTTGACCTGCACGAGGCCGAGCACGTCGTCGGTCGGCGCCTGGCCCTGGGCCTCGGAGTGCACGTAGGCCTTCGCGCGCTTGCCCTTGATCGTCACCTTCTTGACCGTGATCTTCGGCTTGCGGGTGCCGACGAGGTACTTCGACAGCGCGACCTCGCAGGGCAGGCCGAGGTCGTCGAGGCGGCGCACGAGGTCCGGCGCGAGGACCTCCTTGCAGATCTTCGAGTAGTCCCGCGCGGCCGTCGCGTCGCGGAACGAGGTGACGGTGGACTTCACGTCGTCCTGCGGACTGCTGCCGCAGCCGGCGAGGGCGAGCGCGCCCAGGATCAGCAGGGTGGACAGGCGCCGCACGGGCGCGAGGTTACCCTGCAGGGCATGGCCCTCGCCCCGCTTCAGGACGGCCACGGCCGCGCCATCGGCGATGTCCGCATCTCGGTCACCGACCGCTGCAACTTCCGCTGTCAGTACTGCATGCCCGCCGAGGGGCTGCCCTGGCTCGACCGCCAGGACATCCTGACCTTCGAGGAGATCGAGCGCGTCGTCTCGCTGCTGGCCCGCATGGGCGTCCACGACGTGCGCCTGACCGGCGGCGAGCCGCTCGTGCGCCGCGAGCTCCCGCGCCTGGCCGGGATGCTCGCCGGCCTCGACGAGGTCCACGACTTGAGCCTGACGACGAACGGCTACCTGCTCGAGCGCGACGCCGAGGCGCTCGTCTCCGCGGGGATCGACCGCTTCAACGTCTCGCTCGACTCCTTGTCGCGCGATCGCTTCTTCGAGATGACCCGCCGCGACTCGCTGCCCCAGGTCCTGCGCGGGCTCGAGGCGCTGGCCGCCTTCCCCGAGGCGCACCCGATCAAGGTCAACGCCGTCGCGCTGCGCGACTTCACCGAGGACGAGGTGCTGCCCTTCGCGCGCTTCGCCCGCGAGCAGCCCTACGAGGTGCGCTTCATCGAGTTCATGCCGCTCGACGCCGACCGCTCGTGGACGGCCGACCAGGTGCTGACCGGCGACGAGGTCCGCGCCGCGATCCACGCCGTCTACCCGCTCGAGGCCGAGCCGCGCGAGCCGCACGCCACGGCGCGGGTCTACCGCTTCGCCGACGGACAGGGCCGGATCGGGTTCATCAACCCGGTCTCCGAGCCGTTCTGCGCCGACTGCGACCGCATCCGCGTCACGGCCGAGGGCAAGCTGCGCACCTGCCTGTTCTCGCCAGCACGAGACCGACCTGCGCGACGTCATGCGCGCCGGCGCCGACGACGCCGAGCTCGAGCGGGTGATCCGCGACGCGGTGTGGCGCAAGGAGCTCAAGCACCACGTCGGCGAGCCGGGCTTCATCCAGCCGCTGCGCTCGATGTCCGCCATCGGCGGCTGAGGCGCTACTTCAGCGAGGCGTTGAGCGCGCGGGTGGCCGCGGCGCGGCCGAAGACGCCCTCGTAGCGCGCGACGATCGTGCCCTTCTTGTTCATCACGAACAGCCAGGGCTCGGTCTGCAGGTGGAAGGGCGCGAGCTGGGGGCGCAGGCCGTCCTTGATCTGGTTGTTCTTGTAGATCTCCTGGTGGACGAACGCCACGCGGCCGCGGTACTTCGGCTCGAGGCTGAGGAGCACGTCGGTGACCGGCCCGCAGACGGCGCTCTGGCACAGGGCCGGCGTGGAGAAGATCAGCGCCACCGGCTTCTTGCCGATCACCGAGGCGAAGTCGGTGGTGTGCATGTCGTCGTGCGGGATCCGCGTGTCGATCTTGTCCAGCCCGGCCTTGGTGGTGGCGGTCGGCGTGTGAATCTTCGGGGCCGGGTCGCCGACGTTCGGGATCGGGCTGTTGGCGACCTTGAGCGACGTGGCGCCGCCGATCAGCCGGCCGCCCTTCTTGGTCACGGCCAGGACGGCGAGCCGGCCGGTCTTGGGCATCGGCACGTTGGCGGCGTAGACGACCTTGATGTCGGCCCGGTCGGTCGTCTTGCTGCGGTACTTCGGCAGGGTGACCAGCGAGTCGCCGGGGGCCAGGTAGGGCCCGCGCGCCTTGCCGTTCGCGCTCGAGGCGACGTAGATCGCCGTCGGCCCGTAGACGGGGCTCGTCTTGGCGTCGAGCAGGCCCAGCGGGACGCGGTTCGTGCGCCCCGGAGCGAAGTTCTCGCCCGCGACGCCGGCCTGGAGCCCGGGCTTGACCGTGTTCGCGACGGCCTGCAGCGTGCGGCCCTTGGTGGCGGGGAAGTCCGAGAGCTGCGGGTGCAGCGCGGCCTTGGCGGCGGCGGGCAGCCCGGCGCCCTCGGTGATCTGGGTCGTCGTCTTGGTCGCCGAGGCGTTCGAGCTCGAGCTGTCGCTCGACGAGCCGCAGCCGGCGACGGCGGCGCCGACAGCCAGGACCGGCAGGAACAGGAGGGTGACGCGACGCACCGGGCGCCATTCAAGCAACCCGGCCTTAAGCCTCCCTGAGGTCGCCGGGCGTGTTGGCGCTCAGGAGGTCGCCGGCGTCAGGCCAGTCCACCCAGACGGGATCGAGCGCCGCCACCACCGCCCGGGCCGGATCTCCCGCCGCGGCGCCCGCCCGCAGCGCCGGCGACGCCGGCCGGCCCGTAGCGGCCGAGCAGCGGCTCGGATCCGCCCGGGCCGCGGGCGACCACCGGCCGGTCGTCGGGCGCCGGCGGCGACGAGCCGGGCCAGCAGGGCGGGCGGGACCCATGGCATGTCGCCCGCGAGCACGAGCACGGGCCGCCCCGCGCGCTCGAGCGCGTGCGCGATCCCCGCCAGCGGGTGGCGCGGGCCGTCGCCGGGCTCGGTCCAGACGTCCACGCCGAGGTCGCCGGGCAGCGTCGTGTCGGGCCGCGCCGCGACGACGACGCCGGCCAGCCCCGGCGTCGCGGCCAGCGCGGCGACGGCGTGGGTCACGAGCGGGCGGCCGTCGAGCAGGGCGGTCATCTTCGCCCCGCCGAAGCGGCGCGCCGCGCCGCCGGCGAGGACGACGCCGAGCGGCTCCTCAGCCCTTGAACGTGCTGGGGCCGGCATCGCCGAAGGGCTCGTCGCGCTCGCTCACGGCCTGGCGGAAGCCCGCCTCGGCGGCGCGGGCCTGGAAGGCGTAGCCCTCGGGCGTGTGGCGGGCGATGCCGTCGAACACGGTGCCGAGCGTCTGGGTCGTGGCGAGGCCCTGGGCGTCGAGCGTCGAGCGCAGCAGGAGCTTCATCAGCGTCAGCTGGTTGACGGGCTGGCGGGCGATCCGCTCGAGCAGGATCTCGAAGCGCTCGTCGAGCTGCTCGGGCGCGGGCGCCTCGATCGCCAGGCCCCACCGCTCCGCCTCGGCGCCGCTCAGCGAGTCGCCGGTGTAGAGCAGGCGCGCCGCCCGCTGGACGCCGACGCGGTGGGCCCAGACCGCCGTCGTCGGGACGCCCCACACGCGGGCCGGCGGGTAGCCGATCTTCGCGTCGGCGGCGATCACGAGCAGGTCCGAGCACAGCGCGAGATCGGTGCCGCCGGCCACGCAGAAGCCGTGGACCTTGCAGACGACGGGCTTGTCGGCGTCGAGCAGGCTGCGGAAGGCGCGGACGTTGCGGCGCATCATCCGCCAGTCCACGACCGGGTCCCACGGCACCGTCGGATCGTGGTTCGGCGGCGCCTCCTCGGCGTAGGCGGCGAGGTCGTAGCCCCCGCAGAAGCCCTTGCCGTTGCCGGCCAGGGCGATCACGTGGACGGCGGGATCGAGGTCGGCCGCCTCGACGGCCGCCTGCAGCTCCTGGGCGAGCTCGAAGGTGATGCCGTTACCGCGCTCGGGCCGGTCGAGCGTGATCCTGGCGACGCGGCCGTCGACCGCGTAGGAGAGCGTCGAGTACGCCGCCACGGGCCGCAGCATAGACTCGCTGGGTATGGCGACGACCGCAGGGAGCTGGCTCCGCTGCTACCGGTGCTGGTCCCACAACCTCGAGGTCCAGGTCCACTACGAGGGGATCCACAAGATCGACCCGGAGACGGGCGAGCGCTCCGACGTCGTCGAAGAGCTCCAGGAGGCCGTCGTGCAGTGCCTCGACTGCATGCACGACCAGCCCCACCTGGGCTTCCAGGGCGGCCGCGTCGAGCCCGTCGAGGACCGCTGGGAGCGCCTGGTCATGGGCACCCCGTGGGTCGCCTCGTGCACCGTCACCGTCCCGGCCGACGAGGTCGAGACGTGCTCGGGCCCGGAGGCCGGCGACGCGCTGTCCTTCGCCGCCTTCGGCGACCACGGCACCCGCGAGTTCTTCACCCACGTGCGCTTCCACAAGCACGACGACGACCGGATCGTCGTCCACCTGCTCGTCGAGCTCTACGCCCGGTCGCCCGAGGAGGCCAACGAGGTCCTCTCGGCCGCGGCGCTCGGGCCGCTGACCATCACCTCGCTGGCCGAGGAGTCGCGGCCGCCGCTGGCGACCGGCGACGACCCGCACTGAGCCGCCGGGGCGCCCGACAGCGAGCCGGTCTGCTCCTCGCGGATCAGCGCGTCGACCTGCGCGCCGGCGAGCAGGGCGCAGACGGAGAGATAGAGGTAGAGGAACGTCACGAAGACGACGGCGAGGCCGCCGAACAGCGTCCCGTAGGCGGCGATGTTGCGGACGTAGAAGGCGAACAGGCCCGTCGCCGCCAGCCAGATCCCCGCCGCGACCACGGCGCCGAACGAGACCCAGTGCACCGGCGTCGGATGGCACGGGGCGAAGCGCATGAGCAGCCAGACGAAGGCCAGCAGCGCGAGGAAGGCGGCCGGCCAGCGCAACACGGCCCAGACGATCCCCGGCAGGACCTCCGGCGTGACGAAGACGAGGGCCAGCGCGGTCAGGACGAGCGCCGTGCACATGAGCGACAGCGCGAACGAGACGGCGTAGCGATGGCCGCGCGGACGGTCGTCCCGGCCGCCGTAGATGCGCGAGAGGACGTCCATCGTCGCCCGGATCCCGCCCGAGGCCTCCCACACCGTGAGCACGAGTCCGAGCGTCAGCCACGTGAGCTGCTGGTGGGTCAGCACGCGGCGGACGGCGTCGTCGATCAGCGCGAAGGCCTGTGACGACGTGGCGTCCTGCACCTGCGGGGCGATGTGCTGGGTCCAGGCGTCGCTGAGGTCGAGGAAGCCGAGCAGCGCCGTCGCGAACATCAGCAGCGGGACCACCGCGGTGAGGATCTGAAAGCAGATCGCGCTGGCGTAGGTGAGGAGGTCGTGCTCGGCGAATCCGTCGATGACGCCGCGCCCGATGCGCCGGTTCGTGGTCGGCTCCCCCATCTTGAGGGCCTACCCCCCTCGGTCAGGGATACACGGCGCGCAGGCGAGCGGCCTCGGCCACGCGCTCGAGCGCGACCGCCTGGGCCGCGGTGCGCCAGTCGCACTCGAGCCGCTGCGCCGCGAGGACCATCCGCTCCCAGGCCACCAGCAGCATCCGCCGCAGCTGGGCGGCGACCTCGGCGTCGTCCCAGGAGAAGCGCTGCTGGCCCTGGACCCACTCGAAGTAGGAGACCGTCACGCCGCCGGCGTTGACGAGGATGTCCGGGACGATCTGGATCCCGCGCTCGGAGAGGATCACCTCGGCGGCGTCGGTGCACGGGCCGTTGGCCGCCTCGACGACGAGCGAGCAGTCGAGGCGCACCGCGTTCTCCTCGTTGATCTGGCGCTCGAGCGCGGCCGGGACGAGGATGTCGCACGGCGTCTCGAGGATCTCGTTGCGGCCGACCGGGCGCCCGGTGGGCACGCCACGCAGGAAGCGGTGCTCGGCGATCCAGCTCTCGATGAGATCGAGATCGAGGCCGGTGGGATCGACGATGCCGCCGGTGACGTCGGAGACGCCGACGATCGTCGCGCCGCGCGCGGCGAGCTCGCGGACGATCACGGCGCCGACGTTGCCGTAGCCCTGCACGACGACGCGCTGCTCGGCCAGCGGGCGGCCGAGACGCTCGCAGGCCGCCTCGGTGACGTAGACGGCGCCGAGGCCCGTGGCCGCCTGGCGGCCGGCCGTCCCGCCGAGCACGAGCGGCTTGCCGGTGACGATCGCCGGGACCGAGTAGCCCATCTGCTGCGAGTAGGTGTCCATGAACCAGGCCATCTCGCGCTCGCCGGTGGCCATGTCCGGGGCCGGGATGTCCTTGTCGGGGCCGATCACCGGGATCAGCTCGGAGGCGTAGCGGCGCGTGACGCGCTCGAGCTCGCCGGGGGACATCCGGTTCGGGTCGCAGCGCACGCCGCCCTTGGCGCCGCCGAACGGCAGGCCGACCAGCGCGCACTTGAAGGTCATCCACATCGCCAGCGCGGCGCACTCGCCCAGCGAGACGCCGGGCGCGTAGCGGATTCCGCCCTTCGTCGGCCCCATGGTCAGCGTGTGCTGGACGCGGTAGCCGGTGAACGTCCCGATCTCGCCGTTGTCGCGCTCGACGGGGAAGTTGACGGTCAGCGACCGGCGCGGCTCGATCAACCGCGCGCGCAGGTCGCGCTCGAGCCCGAGCGCGTCGGCCGCGCGGTCGAACTGCGCGGCGGCCAGCGACCACAGCTCCGAGCGCCACTCGGCGCCCGGGGCGACCGCGTAGCGCTCGTGTTCGAGGATCTCGTCCCAGCCGCCGCGCCCGCGACGGTCGGTCGTCGTGCGCACCGACACACCAACATCATGGCTGATGGGGCGGCGATCGGCGCCGCAACAATCGTCCATCTAGGGTGCGGGCATGGAGACACGGATGCTGATCGGCGGCGAGCTCGTGGCGGGCGAAGGTCCTGCGCTGAGCGTCGAGAACCCGGCCACCGAGGAGGAGCTCGCGAGCGTCGCGCTGCCGAGCGACGCGCAGGTCGACGCGGCGATCGCGGCCGCCTCGGAGGCGTTTCGCCCGTGGGCGGCCATGCCCGCCGGCGAGCGCGCCGAGCTGCTGCACGAGGTGGCGATCCGGCTGCGCGCTCAGGCCGATGAGCTCGGCGAGCTGATGTCGCGCGAGGGCGGCAAGCCGCTGATCGAGAACACCGACGAGGTCGGCTGGACGGCCGCCGCGTTCGACTACTACGCCGAGATGGGCCGCAACTTCGCCGGGCGCGTGATCCCGCCGATCGAGTCCTCCCAGCTCGCGTTGGTGTTGAAGGAGCCGATCGGGGTGGTGGCGGCGATCGTGCCGTGGAACTACCCGCTGCTGCTGCTCGCCTGGAAGCTCGCGCCGGCGCTGGCGGCCGGGCAACACCGTCGTGTGCAAGCCGAGCGAGCTGACGCCGCTTTCCACGCTGGCGCTGCATTCGGCGCTTTCCGTTCTGCCTGCGGGCGTGGTGTCGCTGCTGCCAGGAGGGAGGGAGGTCGGGGAGCGGGTGGTCGCCGATCCGCGGGTCGGCTGCGTGGCGTTCACCGGGTCGACCGCGACGGGCAAGGCGATCGCCCGCGTGTGCGCCGACCGCGTGGCCCGCGTGAACCTGGAGATGGGCGGCAAGGACCCGTTCCTCGTGCTGCCCGACGTGGCCTCGGCGGTGGACGTCGCCGCCAAGGGCGGAGCGTGGGCGGCGTTCCTCAACGCGGGGCAGGTGTGCACGTCGGCCGAGCGGTTCTACGTGCACGAGGCGGTCTACGACGACTTCGTCGCGCGAGATGATCGCCTACACGCGGTCGTTGTCCGTCGGGGATCCGCTCCAGGAGGGGACCGACGTGGGGCCGATGGTGTCGGCTCCGCAGCGGTCGAAGGTCGAGGACCAGCTGGAGGCCGCGGTCGACGCGGGCGCGACGATCGAGGTCGGCGGGGACCGGGCCGGGCTCGACCGCGGGTGGTTCCACGCGCCGACGGTGGTGACCGGCGCGGCGTCCTCGACGGCGCTGCTCTCCGACGAGACGTTCGGGCCGGTCGCGCCGATCGTGCGGGTGTCCTCGCTGGACGAGGCGATCCGCCTGGCCAACGACTCGCCCTACGGCCTGGGCGCGAACGTCTACACCAAGGACCTCGACGCGATCGTGCGCTGCATGCGCGAGCTCAAGGCCGGGACGGTCTGGTTCAACGACCCCCTGACCGACAACGACGCCGGGCCCTTCGGCGGCTTCAAGCAATCCGGGATGGGCCGCGAGCTCGGCCAGGAGGGACTCGAGGCCTTCCAGGAGACCAAGCACGTCCACCTCGAGACGGTCCTGGGCGTGAAGGAGTGGTGGTACCCGTACGGGGCGTCGTAGTTCTGCCGCGCTTCGTCCGTTTTCCGTAAGGAATTCGCTCCAGGAAGGAGGCGAGAGGCGGGGCGTCGGCTGCGGTGCGCGAGGGTCGGCGGGTGGCCAATCGTCCCAACCCCTCTTCGCGTTCCGGCGCTTGGGATCGTCGGCCGGTAGAGGCGGCCGTTGGTCCCACGCTTCGGTGGAGCGGGGACGATTGGGACGTGTGGCCGGTCGAGGGGAGCGGGGATCCGGCGCTCGCGGCGGCCGCGGAACGCCTCGTCGGATTGGTCACCCGAGCGCAGATCCGTGCGGCCGGCATCTCGAAGCACGGGCTCGCACACCGGCTCGAGCAACACCGACTGCGCCGCCTTCACGCCGCGTTCCTCTACGGAGCGGCGCCAATCACCGCGACGATGCAGATCACGGCCGCGTTGCTTGCGTGCGGAGCGGCGGCGATCGTGAGCCACCGCTCGGCCGCTTTCCTCTGGGGCCTCCTCCCTTTCCTGGCCGGACCGGCTGACATCACGCTCACCCGTGGAGATCGCCGGCCACGCGGCGTGCACGTCCACCGCACGCCGAACGCCCCGAGCACATCATCTACCACGGCCTGCCGATCACCACCCCCGCCAGACCCTCCTCGACCTCGCCGCCACCGAACCTCCGGGCACCACCGAACGCGCGCTGAACGAGGCCCACGCCCAGCGCCTCGTCACCCGGCCCGGCCTGCTCGCCTTCCTGGCCCGGCACGAGCGAAAGCCCGGCAGCGTCCGGCTCGAGGCCCTCGTCGAAGGCGGCGAGGGCTTCACCCGCAAGGAGGCCGAACGCCGGCTCCGCGAGCTCATCCGCAAGGCACGCCTCCCACCCGCGCGGCACAACGCGAAGATCCACGGCTACGAGGTCGACGTCCTCTGGCCCGAGCACCGCCTCGTCGTCGAGGTCGACGGCTATGCCTTCCACTCCTCCCCGACCGCTTCGAGCGCGACCACCGCAAGACGGCCGACCTGACCGCACGCGGCCTGACCGTCATGCGCCTCACCTGGCGGCAGATCACCGAGGAGCCCGAGGCGACGGCAGCCCGGCTCGCCGCCGCGCTCTACGCCACCGCCCCCGCGCGTAGACGAGCAGGCCGTCCTCGCGCGGACCCTCGAGCGCGAACCCGCAGCGGTCCGCCACCCGCCGTGACGCCCCGTTCTCCGCGAACGTGACGAGCTCGAGCCGGCCGGCAGCCCGAGCGTGGCGAACGACCAGCCCGGCCAGCAGCTCGACCGACCGCGCGGCCAGGCCCCGTCCGCCGCGCCCAGGGCGCGATCCAGTAGCCGATCTCCCCCTGCGCCCGCTCCAGCGCGACGTTCAGCAGCAGCACGCCGCCGAGCCACTCGTCGGAGTCGCGCGGGGTGATCACGAGCTCGAGCCCGGTCCCCTTGCGCCGGCGCTCCTCCTTGAGCTCGATCCACTGCTCGGTCAGCCCGACGGGGATCGGGGTGAACCGCTGCACGTCGGGGTCGAGGGCGGCCCGGCCGGCCGGCTCGGCGTCGGCCATCGTCCACGGCCGCAGCCGGATGGCGTCGTCGCCGAGCGGCGGGGCGGGGAAGTCCAAGCGCGCCGGCCGCTAGGCGGCGAGCCGCTGCTTGAGCGCGTCGAGCTGGCCGCGCAGCGCGGGCGGCAGGTCGGCGCCGAACTGGGCGAAGTGCTCCTCGACCTGCGGGAGCTGCTCGGCCCACAGCTTCGTGTCGACGGTCGAGCAGCTGGTCGAGCGCCTCCTCGGAGATGTCGAGCCCCTCGACGTTGAGCTCGCGCCTTGTTGGGGACGTAGCCGATCGCCGTCTCCTCGCCGCCGACCTTGTCCTCGCAGCGGCGGAAGACCCACTCGAGGACCCGCGAGTTCTCGCCGAACCCGGGCCAGAGGAACTTGCCGTCCTCGTCCTTGCGGAACCAGTTGACGTAGAAGATCCGCGGCAGCTGCGCGCCCTCGCGCTCGCCGACCTTGAGCCAGTGGGCGAAGTAGTCGGCCATGTCGTAGCCGCAGAACGGGAGCATCGCCATCGGGTCGAAGCGCAGCTGGCCGACGCCGCCGGCCGCGGCCGCCGTCATCTCCGAGCTCATCGTCGCGCCGAGGAACACGCCGTGCTCCCAGTCGAAGGCCTCGTGGACGAGCGGCACGACCGTGGCGCGACGCCCGCCGAAGAGGAACGCGTCGATCGGCACGCCGGCCGGGTCCTCCCAGTTGGGGGCGATCGAGGGGCACTGCGCGGCCGGGGTGGTGAAGCGCGCGTTCGGGTGGGCCGAGGGCTTCTCGCTCTCCGGCGTCCACTCGTTGCCGTGCCAGTCGATCAGGTGGTCGGGGGTCTCCTCGGTCATCCCCTCCCACCACACGTCGCCGCCGTCGGTCTTGGCGCAGTTGGTGAAGATCGTGTTCTCGGCGACCGTCGCCATCGCGTTCGGGTTGGTCTTCTCGCCCGTGCCCGGAGCGACGCCGAAGAAGCCCGCCTCGGGGTTGATCGCGTACAGCCGGCCGTCGTCGCCGAACTTCATCCAGGCGATGTCGTCGCCGACGGTCTCGACCGTCCAGCCCTCGAGCGACGGGATCAGCATCGCGAGGTTGGTCTTGCCGCAGGCCGACGGGAAGGCGCCGGTCACGTACTTCGTCTCACCCTCGGGGGACGTGAGCTTGAGGATCAGCATGTGCTCGGCCAGCCAGCCCTCGTCGTGGGCCATCGCCGAGGCGATCCGCAGCGCGAAGCACTTCTTGCCGAGCAGGGCGTTGCCGCCGTAGCCCGAGCCGTAGGACCAGATCTCCCGGGTGTTCGGGAAGTGGACGATGTACTTGTTGTCCGCGTTGCACGGCCACGACACGTCCTCGGCGCCGTCGGTCAGCGGCATGCCGACCGAGTGCAGGCAGGGCACGAAGTCCCCGTCGTCGCCGAGCACGTCGAGCGCGCCCTTGCCCATGCGGGTCATGATCCGCATGGAGACGGCGACGTAGGCCGAGTCGGTGCACTGCACGCCGACGTGGGCGATCGGCGAGCCGAGCGGGCCCATCGAGAACGGCACCACGTACATCGTGCGGCCCTGCATCGAGCCCTGGAACAGGCCGGTCAGCGTCGCGCGCATCTCGGCCGGGTCGCGCCAGTTGTTCGTCGGGCCTGCGCCCTCGGGCGTGTCGGTGCAGATGAAGGTCCGGTCCTCGACGCGCGCGACGTCGCCCGGATCCGAGCGGCCGAGGTAGGAGTTCGGCCGCTTGGCCTCGTCGAGCTTCTCGAACGTCCCCGCGTCCACGAGCCGCTGACAGAGCTCGTCGTACTCCTCGGCCGACCCGTCGCACCAGTGGATGGCGTCCGGCTGCGTGAGCTCGGCGATCTCCTCTACCCAGTCCAGGAGCTTCTTGTTCGTCGTCGGCGTCGAGGTCGTGCTCACAGGACTGGGACTCCTTCTGCGGCTATTTATGCGGGGATATGCAGGGGAAAAGTGGAAGCGCGGCCCATCCAGGGCCGCGCGATGTCACACATCCTACCCGGCCTGACCAGGCCGGAATATGACTACTCGACGTTCCCCTCGGCACCGGTCCCGCCGTTGCCGGGCTCCTTGCGCGGCACCAGCACGAGGCGCTTGAACTCGGCCACGAGCGTCCCGTCCTGGTTGAAGACGCGGGTGTGGACCTTGACCGTCCCGCGGTCCTGCTTGGACTTCGATTCGCGCTTCTCGAGCACTTCGGACTCGACGAACAGCGTGTCGCCGTGGAAGACGGGCGCCGGGTGGGAGAGCTCCTCGGTGGCGAGGTTGGCGATCGCCTTGCCCGAGACGTCGGAGACGCTCATGCCCAGGGCCAGCGAGTAGACCAGCGGCCCGACGACGACGTTGCGGCCCTGCTGGGAGTTGCCGGCGTACACGTCGTTGATGTGCAGCGGGTGGTGGTTCATGGTGATCAGGCAGAACAGGTGGTCGTCGGCCTCGGTCACCGTCTTGGCGGGCCAGTGCTTGTAGACGGCGCCGACCTCGAACTCCTCGAGGTAGCGGCCGTAGGGGTGCGCGCCGGTGGCCTCGCGGGCGCGCTGCTCGGTGGTGAACTCGGTGTCGGACATCGTCGGGTCTTGAACTCCTCGGGTCTCAGAAGGGCGCGGGAACTGTACGGTCGGGGCCCTATGCGCAGCCCTCGAGCCTTCTTCAAGCCCCTTGCCGTCGGTGCCCCCGACCCGCTCCGCGAGATCCCCGTCACGCCCTCGCGGATGATCCACTTCTTCGATCCGAGCAACGAGAAGATCGTCGGCAAGCTGCCCGATCTGGCCACCAAGGCCGACGTGCTGCTCGGCAACCTCGAGGACGCGATCTCGGTCGACACCAAGGAGGCCGCGCGCGCCGGCCTGGTCAAGGTCGGCCAGGAGCTCGACCTCGGCGAGACCGCGCTGTGGACCCGCGTGAACTCGCTGGAGAGCCCGTGGGTGCTCGACGACCTGACGACGCTCGTCACCGAGATCGGCGACAAGCTCGACGTGATCATGATCCCGAAGGTCGAGGGCGCCGAGGACATCCACTACGTGGACCGCCTGCTGGCCCAGCTCGAGGCCAAGGCGGACATCTCGCGGCCGATCCTCCTGCACGCGATCCTCGAGACCGGCCATGGGCATGGTCAACGTCGAGGAGATCGCCGGCGCCTCCCCGCGCATGCAGGGCATCTCGCTCGGCCCGGCCGACCTGGCCGCCTCGCGGCGGATGAAGACCACGCGCGTGGGCGGCGGCCACCCCGGCTACCGCGTGATCGAGGACCCGGACCCGGACAACCCCGAGGCCCCGCGCGTCTCGGCCCAGCAGGACCCGTGGCACTACACGGTCGCGCGCATGGTCGACGCCTGCACGAGCGCCGGGATCCTCCCCTACTACGGGCCGTTCGGCGACATCAAGGACGTCAAGGGCTGCGAGACGCAGTTCCGCGTCGGCCTTCCTGCTCGGCTGCGTCGGCACGTGGTCGCTGCACCCCGTGCAGATCGACATCGCCAAGAAGGTCTTCTCGCCCGACCCCGACGAGGTCCTGTTCGCCAAGAAGGTCATCGAGGCGATCCCCGACGGCCGCGGCGTGCACATGATCGACGGCAAGATGCAGGACGACGCGACCTGGAAGCAGTGCAAGGTCATGGTCGAGCTGGCCGAGATGCTGGCCGAGAAGGACCCGGACCTGGCCGAGGCCTACGGCTTCTCGGGCGCGCCGGCCTAGCCCCTTCCTCGCAACAAACCGCACAGCACGGCGTTGAGGGGGCATGGTCCGCCTCCTCCTCGCCACGATCACCGCCGCCCTCGTCCTGCCGGCCGGCGCGCACGCCGCCACGGTCTCCCTCGAGCTGACCTCGTTCTCCCCGGCCGAGCTCGTCTACGCGGCCGCGCCCGGGGAGGCCAACGACGTCACGACGTCCCGTGAGGGCACCGGGAAGAAGGTCGTGCTGGTGCACGACGCCGGCGCGGTCCTCGTCGCCGGGGCGGGCTGCGTCGCGGTCGACGCCCAGACGGCGCGCTGCACGTCGACTGCCGAGCTCTTCGGTCGCGCCGACGCTCGGCGAGGGCGACGACCGGCTGCGCTCCGGAGATGCGATCGGGCTCGTGGACGCCGGTCCCGGCGACGACGACTCCCCAGTCCCCCTTCAACTACTGCGGCGCGAACGTCCGCGTCGAGCGCGGGGGTCGGACCCTCGCCTTCGCGCACCTCCGCATCGGCCGCAGCGGCTCCGCCCTCCTCCCGGCGACCGCGCGGGGCCGCGCGCTCCTGCGCGCCAAGCGCCCGACGCTCGTGCGCGTCCGCTACCGCCTCACGCCGCTGTGCGATAACGCCGAGGCTCACCCGCTCCCGCAGACCACCGCCTCCTGGCTCCAGCTCCTCTGAGCCGAAGGGGCTGCGCCTAGCCCTTCTTCGCGGAGAACTTCCGGTGGCCGTGCAGGCGCCGAACATGACCATGCCCATCGAGCTGTCGTAGGTCGAGTGCGGGCGGCGCAGCGAGACCGTGCCCTTGGCCTTCCCGCCGGAGATCTTCCCGGTGACCTTGACCTTCTCGCCCTTCTTGGTGCGCGAGTAGGAGAACTTGCCGCTCTTTGCGAGCTTGAAGGCCGGGAGGTTGGCGATCGCGTCGGTCTCGAACGACGACTCGCCACCCGCGGTGCAGAAGGTCATCACGCCGGCCTGGAAGCCGCGGATCTTGCCCTTGGACAGCTTGAAGCGGACGGTGCGGTTCTGGTCGGTCTTGCCCTTGTAGGAGCCGGACTTGGGCTTGGCCGCGGTCGCGACGGCGGTGAGGGAGAGGACGACGACGAGAGCGATGGCGAGGGATCGGCGCAGGTTCATGACGCTCTCATCGCCCGCGGCCCCACGGAACCTGAGGCCCCTGGTCACAGACGGCCGACGCGCCTCCTTATAGGCTCCCGCGCCTCCCATGCGCTTCTTCGAATACGAGGCCCGCGAGATCGTCAAGCGGGCCGGCATCCCTGTCACCAAGTTCGGCTTCGCCAAGACGAAGGACGAAGCACGCTCGATCGCCGAGGACATCGGCGGCCCGGTCGTCATCAAGTCCCAGGTCCTCACGGGCGGGCGGATGAAGGCGGGCGGCGTGCAGTTCGCCGACACGCCCGACGAGGCGGCCGACCACGCCGAGAACGTCCTCGAACTCGAGATCAACGGCCACGAGCCGCGCGGCGTGCTCGTCGACCCCAAGGCCGAGGTCAAGCAGGAGTACTACTGCGGCGTCGTCTGGGACGGCACCCGCAAGCAGCCGGTGATGCTCTTCTCCGACATGGGCGGGATCGACATCGAGCAGGTCGCCGAGGAGCACCCGACCCACGTCGGGCGCCGGCACTTCTCGAACATCCACCCGTTCAGCGACCACCTGGCCAAGGAGTGCATCGCCCAGACGGGCGTGACCGGCACCCAGCTCAACCGCCTGACCCCGATCCTCGCCCGCCTCGCGCGCCTGTTCGTCGAGCGCGACATGACGCTGGCCGAGATCAACCCGGTCGGCGAGCTCGAGGACGGCACCTTCGTCGCGCTCGACGCGCACATGGACATGGAGAACGAGGCCCGCCCGCGCCAGAAGGCGATCCTCAAGGATCTCGGCGTCGGCGACGACGAGACCCGCCTGGCGCGCGAGCCCACGCCGTTCGAGCTCGCCGGCGAGGAGGTCGACAGCCAGGACCACCGCGGCGTGGCCGGCAACGTCACCGAGTTCGACGGCAACCTCGGCCTCGTGATCGGCGCCGGCGGCGGCTCACTCACCCTCTTCGACGCCGTACGCACGTCACGGCGGCGACCCGGCCAACTACTGCGAGATCGGCGGCAACCCGTCGGTCAGCAAGGCCAAGGGCCTGGCCAAGCTCGTGCTGCAGAAGGACGGCGTCGACAAGATCGCGGTGATGATGTCGATCGTCTCCAACACCCGCGTCGACATCGTCGCCCGCGGCGTGATCAAGGCCTGTCTCGAGCTCGGCTACGACCCGGCCGAGAAGATCTCGATCTTCCGCATCCCCGGCGCGTGGGAAGAGGAAGGCTTCAAGATCCTCGAGAAGTACGGCGTGCGCTACGCCGACCGCAAGACGTCCCTGCACGAGGCGGCCCGGATGGCCGTGGAGGCCGTATGAGCATCCTCGTCAACGGCGAGACGACCTTCATCGTCCAGGGCATCACCGGCCGCGAGGCGGTCAATCTCGACCCGGGAGTGCCTCGACTACGGCGAGGGCGCGAAGATCGTCGGCGGGGTCACCCCCGGCCGCCTGGGCCGCGAGGTCCACGGCGTCCCGGTCTTCGACACCGTCGCCCAGGCCGTCGAGCACCACGGCGGCCCGATCGACGGCTCGGTCATCACCGTCCCGCCCGCGTTCACCAAGGACGCCGCCTTCGAGGCGATCGAGCACGGCATCAAGCTGATCGTGATCGTCACCGAGCGGATCCCGCGCCGCGACGTCGCCGAGATGGTCGAGTTCGCGCGCGAGAAGGACGCCAGGATCATCGGCCCCAACTGCCTCGGGATCATCGTCCCCGACGTCGTCAAGATGGGCGGCATCGGCGGCCCGGCCAAGGACGCGGCCAAGTCCTACTCCCCCGGCCCGGTCGGCGTCATCAGCCGCTCGGGCGGCATGACGACCGAGATGTCCTCGACGCTGACCGCCGCCGGCCTGGGCCAGTCGACCGCCGTCTCGATCGGCGGCGACGCGATCATCGGCCAGTCCTACGCCGAGCTGATGCCGCTCTTCGAGGCCGACGAGGCCACGCAGGCGATCGTCATCTACACCGAGCCGGGCGGCCGCATGGAGGCCGAGCTGGCCAAGTGGAAGACCGACACGGGCTCGCGCCTGCCGATCGTCGCCTTCATGGCCGGCCGCTTCATGGACGAGATGCCGGGCATGTCCTTCGGGCACGCCGGCACGATCGTCGAGGGCAAGGAGGACACGGCCGCCGAGAAGATCGAGCGCCTGGCCGAGGCCGGGATCGTCGTGGCCGAGGAGATCGCCGCAGATCCCCGATCTGGTCAAGGAGAAGATGGGGGTGGCCGCATGAGCGAGAACGTGTTCATCGACGTCGAGGTCGACGACAGCGTCAAGGGCGACGTCGAGCTCGCCAAGAAGCTCGAGGCCGCCTGCCCGGTCGACATCTTCGCCGCCACCGACGAGGGCACGACGATCGTCGAGGCCAACCTCGACGAGTGCATCCTCTGCCGGCTGTGCATCGACGCGGCGCCCGCAGGGCACCGTGCGCGTGCGTGAAGCTCTACGACGAGGGCCCGAGCCGGGTCCTGTCGTCGTCGGCCTCCTAGCGCCGCCTACGCTGGGCCCGTGCCCGAGCTCCCCGAGGTCGAGCGGGCCCGCGCGCTGATCGCCGAGCGCGGGCTGCACCGCCGCATCGCCGACGTCGACGACACCGACGGCTACGTCTGCCGTCCCCACGGCCCGGGCGAGATCCAGGCCGCGCTGGTCGGCCGCGAGCTCGTGACCGCCAACCGGATCGGCAAGACGATGTGGTTCGAGACCGACGACGACGGCCCCGAGCTCGGGCTGCACCTCGGGATGGCGGGGCGGATCTACGTCGACGACGCGGCGTGCGGGTCGAGCGGGCGATCCGGCCAACTACGACAACCCGAACCCGGTCTGGGATCGCTTCACGATCTTCTTCGAGGACGGCGGCAAGCTGATCCTGCGCGACAAGCGCCGGCTCGGGCGCGCCGTGCTCGAGCCCGACATCTCCGCGCTCGGGCCCGACGCGGCGGAGATCACCCGCACCGAGTTCCGCGAGCGCGTCGGTCGCGGGACCGGGCCGGTCAAGGCGCGGCTGATGGACCAGTCGGTGCTCGCCGGCGTCGGCAACCTGCTGGCCGACGAGGCGCTGTGGCGGGCGAAGATCTCGCCGCTGCGGCCCGCCGGCGAGCTCTCCGACGGAGGAGCTCGACCGGCTGCGCCGCGACACGCGCGCGGCGATCCGCGACGCCGTGCGCCTCGGCGGCGTGCACCACGGCAAGTTCATGGAGGAGCGCAAGGCGCGCGGCCACTGCCCGCGCTGCGGAACCCAGGTCCGGGTCGCGCAGGTCGGCGGGCGCACGACGGTGTGGTGCCCCAAGGAGCAGACGTGATCGGCGCGGTCGTCGCCGCCGCGGCGGCGCTGCTGGCCGCGCCCGGCCCCGGCCCCGGCGCCCGCCCACGCGGCCGCCACCCCGCTCCCGCGCCCGCACATGATCCAGTGGCGCATCCCCTACGGCGCCAAGCGCAAGCGCGAGATGGCCGCCTACTCCAAGCGCCACTACGGGGTCTCGCAGTGGCGGCTGACCCATCCCAAGACGATCGTCGAGCACATCTCGGTCGCGGGCACCGCGCGCGCCGACTACAACACGTTCGCCTCCGACCGGCCCGACGTCGAGTTCGGCGAGCTGCCCAACGTCTGCGCGCACTTCGTCGTCAACGCCAAGGGGCAGATCTTCGAGATGGTCCCCACGACGATCCGCTGCCGGCACACGGTCGGGCTCAACGACACGGCGATCGGCATCGAGCACGTCGGCTACCGCGACGCCGACCTGCTCGGGCGCCGCGCCGAGCTGCGCGCCTCGCTGAAGCTGACGCGCTGGCTGCGCTGCGTCTACGACATCCGCGTCGAGCGCGTGATCGGCCACAACGAGTCGCTCTCCTCCCCCTTCCACCACGAGCGCGTCGCCCGCCTCAAGCGCCAGACCCACGGCGACATGCGCCACGCCTCGATGGTCAGCTACCGGCGGAAGCTACGGGCACTCGGTCGCTGCCCGGCGACGGGCTGAGCGGCTCGCGCTGCGGCGCCGGCCGGTGGACGGCGACGCCGATCGACGACGAGCGCGACGCCGAGCGTCTCGGCCAGGCTCGGGACCTGGGCCAGCACGACGACGCCGATCACCGTCGCCGTCGCGGGCAGCAGCGAGACGAGCAGGGCGTAGGTCGCGCGCGGCAGCCGGGCGAGCGCGAGCTGGTCGGCCACGTAGGGGATCACCGAGGAGCACAGCCCGACGCCGATCCCGGCGAGCAGCGCGACCGGATCGGTGAACGCGGGCAGCGCCTCCCATCCGCCGATCGGCGTCACGACGACGAGCGCGACGAGCATCGCCGCGGCCGAGGCCGTCGATCCCCTCGAGCTCGGGCCGCTTGGCCACGCGGTCGGCCAGGACGATGTAGGCGGCGAAGAACCCCGCGTTGACGAAGGCGAAGACCAGCCCGACCGTCTCGCCCGAGAAGCGCACGCCGGTCACGAGGTAGACGCCGGCCACGGCGCAGCACCAGCGCGGCGCCGTTGCGGGTCGTGCGCGCGCCGAGCGCGGCCAGGGCGATCACGGGCAGGAACTCGATCGCCGCGACCGTGCCGAGCGGCAGCCGGTCGATCGCCGTGTAGAAGCAGGCGTTCATCACGGCCAGCGACGCCGCCCCAGGCGAGCAGCAGGCGCCGCCCGTCGCGGTCGAGCGCCCGCGCCGCCCGCCACGGCCGGCGCCACAGCGCGAAGACCACGGCGGCCGAGGCGATCCGCAGCCAGGCCACGCCGAGCACGTCGAGGCGGGCGAAGAGCAGCACCGCGAAGGCCGGCCCCAGGTAGTGGAAGACGGCGGAGACGACGAAGTAGGCGTGCGGCGGGACCCGCTCGGATCGCATGACCGCAGCTTTTCGCGGCTCAGGCGCGTGCGGGAATGGCCGATCGACGGTAGTTTGCCTTCAATGGCTTCGATCGCACGGCAGAACGGCGACATCGCCTCCGACGGTGTCCTCGACGAGACGAACCTCCGGCTGCTGGCCGAGCTGCAGGAGGACGCGCGGCTCTCGCTGGCCGAGCTCGGGCGTCGCGTCGGGCTCTCCTCCCCCGCCGTCTCCGAGCGTCTGCGCGGGCTCGAGCGCACCGGCGTGATCACCGGCTACCGCGCCGAGGTCGACCCCGCGCGCCTGGGCTACACGCTCGGCGTGCTGATCCGGATCCGGCCGGCGCCGCGCCAGCTGCGACCGTGGCCGACCTCGTCCGCCGCCGCTCCGAGATCGTCGAGTGCCACCGCGTGACCGGCGACGACTGCTACGTCGCGACCGCCTACGTGCGCGACGTCGGCCACCTCGAGGAGCTGATCGACACGCTGGCCGCCTACGGCCAGACGACGACGTCGATCATGCAGTCCTCGCCCGTGCCCCGGCGGGCGGTGGCCGCGCCGGGGTAGGCGACGGCCGCGAGCCCTAGAAGCCGCGCCGCTCGCGGTCGCGGACGAGGCGAGGGTCCCGTTCGCTCGCGCCGACCGCGCCGCGCCGCGCCTCGATCGAGAACACGACGAGGAACACGACGGCCACGATGAACACGATCGTCGGCACGACGACGTCGGCCGGGTCCCACGCGCCGATCAGCACGAGGAACAGGTAGCCGACGACGAACGCGACCACGAGGACCCACAGGATCGTCAGCACGCCGCTCGGCACCTGGGCGCGTCGCGGCGACCGGCGAGGAGTGCTGGTGGACATGACCGCATCGTCCGCCCGGTTGCGCCGGCCGTCAAGCCCGACGACCGAGGGGTTCAGCAGGCGCCGCTGGTGATCTCGGGCGGGTCGTGCTCGAGCCGCGACCACGCCGCCGTGCTCGCCGTCGCGGCGCCGGGCCGCTTGGCCAGTCCGAGCCAGTCGTCGTGGCGGGTCAGGTTGAACTCGGACGAGACCCAGGCGTAGACGACGAAGGCGTCGACTCCGCATCCGCTGCGCGCGAGGCTCGCGGGCGCTCTGGGCGAGGTAGCGCCGCGCGCGTCCCTGGCTGACGTAGAGCGGGTCGCCGGGCGGCTCGAGCGCCCAGCCGAGCTCGGTGAGCGCCAGCGGGACGTCGATCGAGGCCCGCCGCGTCGAGCTGGGCCCGCGCGACGCGCAACCTTGGCGTGGAGCACGGCCGGGGTCTGTCCGTAGGGATGGAAGCCGACCGCCGAGATCGTGGTCCGCAGCGACGGCCGCGCGGTCACCATCCGGGCGCACGAAGTCGCGGAACGGGGCCAGGCCGCCGGTGACCATCCGCGCGTCGGGCTGCACCTGGCGCACCGCGGCCTGCGCGGCGTCGAAGAGGGCGGCGTAGGCCTCGGGCTCGGCCGAGGGACGCCAGAAGGTCGCGACGTTGGGCTCGTTCCAGACCTCGTAGGTGCGCACGGGAAGTCTCGGCAGTTGCGGGTGGGCGCGCCAGAACGCGCCGCCGGGCCCGTAGCGCCTCGCGAACGCGCTGCTCCAGGTGGCGAACGTCCGCGGATCGCGAGGCGGCGAGTGCAGCTGGCGCGGGTCGCGCGCGGCCCAGCCCGGCGCGTAGTCGAGCACGGCCCACCAGCGCATCCCGTGCCGGGCCAGGCGTCCCGCCACCTCGTCGGCATAGCGCCAGTCGTAGCGGTGGCCGGCGGCGGTCGGCGGGTTGGGCTCGGCGATCTCCCAGAACGCGTCGGCGCGGACGTCGGTGACCCCGCTGCGGGCGGCCAGCGCCAGCTCGCGGTCGCGCTCGGCCGGCGAGAACGACGGGTCGACGAACATCGGCCCGGCGCCGGCCGCGAGGGAGAGCCGCTCGGACCCCGGCGCCCCCGTGCCGCGTTCGTGCTGACGCCTGCCGCCCCTCGTCGCCGCCACCGGCGACGAGCACGACGACCACCACGACGAGGGCGACCGCGACGAGGGCCGCCGCGAGCGCCCGCCCTCGGGTCAGTGACGCGCCTTCCGCAGCCGGCCGCGCTCCTCCTGCTTCTCCACCACGTTGCGGATCAGCTGGAGGATCTCGTTCGGGCCCTCGGCCTTGGCGTGGCCGTTCTCGAAGGCCCGGCGCCAGTCGCGGATGGTGCCCTTGTCGGCGAGCTCGTTGAAGTCGGCGCGCACGACCGAGAGCCGCACCCGCGCGTCGGAGGGGATGTCCTTGGTGATGACCGGCCCGGGCATCTCGACGCGGTAGATCTGCACGTCGCGACGGCCGCGCAGCTCGAGCGCCAGGACCATCTTGAGCGTGGCGAGCGCGGGCACCTCCTCGACGAACCGTTCGACGGCGGTCTCGATGAGGGCTCTGGTGTCGGCGGCCACGCCATCGATGCTAGCCGCGGCGTCCCGGCGCGGTCGCGTCTACGGCCCGGAGACGTTCGCTCAAGGCATCCCTTTCAAGCGTCGAAGGGTGAAGCATCAAGGGCCACACACCAGCCGAGAGGTCGCACATGTCCAGCACGCTCATCGTCAGAACGCCGAGAGGGCCTAGGCCACAGATGGAGGCTCTGACCCGTATCTCTGCTCCCCGGGCGACGCGCCGCCTCGCGCTCGGGATCTCCGCGGCGACCTGCTTGATGGCCCTGGCCCTTCCGGCCGGCAACGCCCTCGCCGCCCAGCCCCCGGTCGGGCTCGGCACCGCCGACCCCTTCGCCGTCCTCGCCGGCTCCGACCGTGACCAACACCGGTCCCTCCGTCGATCAACGGCGACCTCGGCGTCAGCCCCGGCTCCTGGCCGTCACCGGGCTTCCCGCCCGGAACGGTCAACGGGACGACCCACGCGGCCGACGCCGTCGCGCTCAAGGCCAAGTCGGACCTGACCACCGCCTACAACGACGCCGCCGGGCGCACGCCGCCGGCGACGATCACCGGCTGACCTCGGCGGCCGCACCCTCACCCCCGGCGTCTACAAGTCCGGCCGAGCTCGCTCGGCCTGACCGGGCCGCTCACGCTCGACGCCCAAGGCGACCCCAACGCGGTCTTCATCTTCCAGGCCGGCTCGACGCTGACCACCGCGTCGGCCAGCCAGCGTGCGGCTGATCAACGGCGCCCAGCCGTGCAACGTCTTCTGGCAGGTCGGCAGCTCGGCGACCCTCGGGCACGGCCTCGGCCTTCGTCGGCAACATCCTCGCCTCGACGTCGATCTCGATGAACAACGCCGTCACCGTGCACGGGCCGCGCGCTCGCCCGCAACGGCGCCGTCACGCTGATCAACGACACGCATCACCGCCGCGCACTGCGCGACGGGGCACCGACCGGCAGCCACCGGCGCGCACCAGCGGGACGACCGGCACCGGCGGCAACTCCGGCACCGGCACCGGCACCGGGCGGCAACGGCACCGGCACCGGACGTCGCGGGCCCACGCCGGCACCGCGCGGTTCGCGCCCGGTCGTCCACGCCGGATCACGCAAGCAAGCTGCCGGAACTTCGGCACCACGCGGTGCCTGAAGACCGCCTTCCGCGCCTCGGTCACCGGCAAGCACATCCGCCGCGTCGTCTTCTCGGCTCGGCGGCCGCATCGTCGCCACCCGCGGACCACAGCGCCGTTCCGGGTCGACGCTCCACCCGCGCAAGGGGATGCAGCACAAGATCACGCGCCCGCGTCACGTTCACCGACGCGACCCCCGCCGTGACGCGCACGACGCGCTTCCGGGCATGTCGCCGCAGGCAGCCGTCCGCGTCAACCCGTCGCGCGCACCGCGTCAGGGCGCGCGGGTTCACCGGTTGACCGCAGCGACTGGTCACGCGATCGAGGGGCGGCCGGCGGCCGCCCCCTCGCACCGCCGGACGGTCGCTCACGCTGGCCGGCGCCGGCCTGCTGCTGCGCGCCGCGGCCTCATGCCGGCCGGCGCCCAGGCCGCGCATCCGCGCTACAAGGCCAGCCAGCTCGCTCGTCTCGATCACGACGACGCATCGCGCCCGGGTGCACCCCCGGGGCAACGACGCCGCCAGGTCGCGATCGTCGCCGCCACGCCGGCCGATCACCGGCGTGCGCACCGTCGCTGCCCGGTCCTCGCCCGCACGCACGACAAGGGCGGGCGCCCCTGGGCTCCGCGTCCGGCTGCCCGGCCGCACCTTCGGCCGCACGACGCCGCCCCACACCGGCTGGATCAGCGCGTGGCACACGCGCCGCTCCACGACTCCGTGGCGCCTGCGTCGTCGACCTCAGCGCCCACCGCGTCTTCGTCTACCTCCGACGGCCGCCGAGCTGCCGCAGCTTCCGCGGCGATCGTCGGCAAGCCCTCGACGCCGACGCCGCGCGGCGACTTCTTCGTCGAGGAGAACATCCGCATGCTCGCCCGGCTCGGCCGGCGCGCCCGTTCGCGCTGGCCACGAGCGCCCGCTCCCACGTCTTCCAGGAGTTCGACGGCGGCCCCGGCCAGATCGCCCTCCACGGACTCGTGGGCGTCGGCGGCCGGGTCGGGACCGCCGTCTCGCACGGCTGCGTGCGCCTGAACAACCGGTCGATCGGCTGGCTCGCCGCCCGCATCCGGCCGGGCGTGCCGGTCACGATCCGGCGCTAGCCGCCGAGATCAGAACTTCGGGCACTTCCCCTTGACGAAGTGGGTCACCGGCCGGTGCTCGTCCTTGATCCGGAACGTCCACTCGTGGAAGTCGTCGCGGAAGAACACGTACTTGCCCCGGATCGTCTTCTCCCGCCAGTACGTGCCGTCGGGGTAGCAGACGAGGTAGCTCGAGCGCGCGAGCACCGGGAAGACCGTGCCCGAGTGGCCGTCGGCGTAGTAGGTCCCGTGGCGCCGCTTGCCATAGACGATCTTCGTGACCTTGAAGTGGTAGTGCGTGGTCGGGTAGAGCTTCGGATCGTCCCCGAGGTAGTGCGCCTTGAGCAGGTGCTTGACCGTCGTCCGCGAGGGCGGCTTGGGCGGCTTCTTCTTCTTGGCCGCGGCGGGAACCGCCGCGGCGGTGGCCAGACAGAGACAGCAGACGAGCAGGCGAAGCGCGAGGCGCACGGGACCGTCCTTGTTCGATGAACCGGGAATGAGCGCGACGCTAACCGCGCGCTCATTCCCGAGTCCAGTCGATCGCCTAGATCTTGTGGCGCTGCAGCAGCTTCTTGCCGATGACCATGCGCTGGATCTCGCTCGTGCCCTCGCCGATCAGCAGCAGCGGCGCGTCGCGGTAGAGGCGCTCGATCTCGTACTCCTTGGAGTAGCCGTAGCCGCCGTGGATGCGGAACGACTCCTCGACGCAGAAGCGCCCGGCCTCGGAGGCGAAGAGCTTGGCCATGCCCGCCTCGAGGTCCGAGCGCTCGCCGGCGTCCTTCAGCCGCGCGGCGCGCAGCGTCAGCAGGCGGGCGGCCTCGACCTGGGTGGCCATGTCGGCGAGCTTGAACTGGATCGCCTGGTGCTCGGCGATCGGCTTGCCGAACGTCTTGCGCTCCTGCGAGTAGCGCAGCGCGAGCTCGAGCGCGCGCTGGGCGATGCCGACGCCGCGGGCGGCGACGTTGGCGCGGCCGACCTCGAGCGCGTCCATCATCTGCGCGAAGCCCTTGTTCAGGCCGGCCTCCTCGCCGCCGAGGATGTTCTCGGCCGGGCAGCGGTAGCCGTCGTAGACGAGCTCGGTGGACTCGACGCCCTTGTAGCCGAGCTTCTTGATCTGCGGCGGGACGTTCAGCCCGGCGTAGTCGCCGGTGTTCTCGCTGACGCCCGGCTCCTTCTCGGTGATGAAGCAGGTGAAGCCCTTGTGGCGCGGGTCGGCGTCCGGGTCGGTCTTGACGAGCACGAAGACGAGGCCGGAGCGCAGGCCGTTGGTGACCCACATCTTCTGGCCGTTGATCTCGTAGAAGCCGTCGTCGGTCTTCTTGGCGCTCGTCTTGATCGCCTGGACGTCGGAGCCGAGCTCGGGCTCGGAGAGCGAGAACGCGGCGCGGATCTCGCCGGTGGCCATCCGCGGGAGGTACTTCTCCTTCTGCTCGTCGGTGCCGAACTTCATCAGCAGGTAGGAGCCGATGAAGTGGGTGTTGATGACGCCGGAGATCGAGATCCAGCCGCGCGAGAGCTCCTCGACGATCATCACGTAGGTCGTCAGGTCGAGGCCCATCCCGCCGTACTCCTCGGGGATCGTGACCCCGAACAGGCCGAGCTCCTTCATCTGCTCGACGATCGGCTCCGGGAACTCGTCCTCGTGGTCGTAGTGCTCCGCGTTGGGGAGGATCTGCTCGTCGGCGAACTGGCGGACCATCTCGCAGATCGCCTTCTGCTCGTCGGTGCGCTCCAGTGGATCGGTCGCTACGGCCATGTGGGTCTCGAATCTCCTGTTCCGGTGTGGCTTCTGAGGATACGGGCCGGTGAACGCCCGGGATTGAGGTCCGTCGGGACCTGGTACACCCAAGGGCATGGGACTCACCGACAAGATCAGTGGACGCGTCAAGCAGGCCGCCGGGGACCTCCTCGGCGACGAGAAGCTCCAGCGCCAGGGCTCCGAGGAGGAGGAGAAGGCCATGGAGCAGGAGAAGCTCCAGCGTCAGCGCGAGCGCGTGGAGGCCGAGGTCGACGCCCTCGACGCCCAGCAGGCCCGCGTGGACGAGCTCCACGAGGCCACCGACTCCGACGTGATCGCCGAGACGCACACGCGCGCCGAGCTCGAGGACGAGGCGAAGGCCCGCGGGGTCGGCACGTCCGACAAGACCAAGGACGAGCTGGCCGACGAGGTCCGCAAGGAGCGCTAGCGCGCGAGGCGCAGGCGCCAGGCCCCGCCACGGGGCCGGGCGAGGAAGTACCGCACGCCACCGGGCCCGGTGACGAGACGGCGGCCGCGCAGGCCGCGGGTGCGGACCTTGACCGAGGCGGCTGGTCGGCGGCAGCACGGCGACCAGGCCGCCGGCGCGGCGCGGGCCCGTCCCGCGGGCGGTCAGGACGCGGGTCTTCGGATTCCACGCGCTCGCGGTCAGCCGTCCGGGCGCGGCGCGCACCCAGCCGCGCGTCAGCTCGTGGACGAGCGCCGAGCGCGGCCCGCGGACGACGTTGTCGGTGCAGGCGACGCGGAACTCGCCCCACACCTCGGGCACGCGCCCGGCGCGGAAGTCGCCGACCTTGTGCGGGTCGCCGCACGACTCGCGCCAGGTCCACAGGTCGGCCGAGAAGCCGAAGGCGTCCTGCAGCGCCTGGTGGGCGAGGAAGTAGCCGTCGCCCTTGGCGCCGGCGCGCTTGGGGTCGGTCCCCCACTCGCCGGACAGGACGGGCACGCCGCCGAACCCGGCCGCCTCCTTGCGGGCCTCGGCGAACGCGTCGGCGGTGATCGGGCCGCCGTCGAAGCCGCCCGTGTACAGGTGCGGCGCGTAGACGGCGTCGGGCCCGTGCGCGAAGGACGGCAGCGAGTCGCGGCCGACCGCGGAGAACACGACCGAGGGCTCGAAGAGCACGAGGTGGCGGTGACCGTGCCCGGCCTTCTCGCCGGCGCGGATCGCCGCGATCGCGCGCTCGTACATCGCCACGAGCCGGGTCTCGTCGGCCGAGCCGAGCGCGTTGGGCTCGTTCATGAGGTCGAAGCCCGCGACCGCGTCCGAGCGGGCGAAGCGGCGCGCGACGTGACCGAGCATCCGCACGTAGCGGGTCTGGACGCCGGCGCGGTCGAGGAAGAACGACTGCCACGCCTGCCGCGTCGAGGGGTTGATCTCGCGCTCGCCGGTGAAGCACCGCGGCAGGCCGTCGTCCAGGGTGGCCCAGGACGGGGCGCCGTCCCAGCCGATCGCCGGCGACGACCCGCGGCGGGCACACCTCGTTCGGACGGGCCGGGCGCGCCGGCCCCCAGGCGTCCTGGTGCAGGTCGACGATGGTGTAGATCCCGGCGTGCGCCAGCCGGCGGACCGTGGCCGCGACCCGGTCGAGGTAGGCCTTCGAGTAGACGCCGGGGCGCGGCTCGACCCGCGACCAGCTCAGCAGCAGCCGCACGCTGTTCCAGCCGATGCGCGCCATCCGGGCGGGGTCCTTGGCGGCGAGCGGGAAGGTCGTCTTGAAGCGCGTGCCCTTCCAGTACTCGGCCAGCGCGTTGACGTTGACGCCGCGCAGCGTGACCTGGCGGCCGGAGGCATCGACGATGCGGCCGCTCGAGCCGGGCGCGTCGACGGCGTGGAGCGGCGGGAGCTTGGGCACGACCGGCTTGGCCGCCGCGGGCGCCGCGGCCGCGAGCGCGGCGACGCCGAGGACGAGCGGGACGAGGCGGCGCATCGGGCGCGAGGCTACTCTCGCCGCCGCATGGAGGTCACGCCCGCGGACGGCAACGCAGCGATCGACGGCTTCTTCCCCGGGAACCTCGGGATCGAGCTCGTGTCGATCGAGGAGGACGAGACGACCGGTCGCCTCGTCGTCGACGAGCGCCACCTCCACCCCGGCGGCATCGTCCACGGCGGCGTCTGGGTCGCGTTCGCCGACACGCTCGCCGCCTGGGCGACGATCCGCAACCTGCCCGCGGACACGCCGTTCTCGACGGTCGAGCTCAAGACCAACGTGCTCGCCTCGGCGCAGCCCGGCGACGAGCTGACCGGCGTGGCGCGGCCGCTGCACCGCGGCGGGCGCACCCAGGTATGGGAGGTCCGCATCGAGAAGGACGGCCGCCTCGCGGCGTTCTTCACTTGCACCCAGATGGTGCTCCGGCGATAGTCGGATGGACAGGCCTGGCGGTCGCCGGGCCGTGAAGGGACGCAAGGAGTGATCGCAGTGGCCGATCGCATGCTGTTCATCGGATGGAAGGCGGCGGCTCGCGGACGCGAGGACCGCGCTCTCGAGGTCTTCAACGAGGCGGTGGGGATTCTCGGCCGCAAGCAGCAGGACGGTGCGATCGAGAGCTTCGACATCGCCCTGCTCGCGCCGAACGAGGCCCTCGCCGGCTTCATGAAGATCGAGGGCACGGCGGCGCAGATCACCGCGCTGCGGGAGGACCCGGAGTTCCTCCAGAACACCGTGGACGCCGAGCTCGCCGTGGACGGCATCCAGCACATCGACGGCTGGACCAACGAGGGCGTCGCCGCGCAGATGGACCTGTTCGCGCAGGGCATCGCGCGCGTGTAGAACCAACCGGACCGGGCCGCCTCGCTCACGGGCGAGGCGTCACCGGCCGATACCTGGGGTAGACCGCGCGTCATGCCCCGAGACCCCCACCCCGAGATCGCCCAGATCGTCGCCGGACTGAGCGACGACACCGGGCACTGCTGGACCGCACCTGGCCGAGCGGACACTGCGACGTCGCCCGACCCGGCGCGACGGAGTGGGTCCGCCGCTGGACGCCGGCGCGCGGCACCGACGCCGCGCTCGCGGCGTGCAGCTGCGCCGTCGGGCGCTGCGCCGTCTGCAACTAGATTCCGCCGCCGTGAACTTCGCGCGTGACGTCGTCGACGCGGCGCCGGCCCAAGCGCGCGCGCTCGTCGAGCTCGCGCGCGACGGGACGCGGCGCGAGTGGTCCTTCGGCGAGGTCGCCGAGGCCTCGGCCCGGGCTCGCGGGCGTGCTCGCCGCGCGCGGCGATCGGCCGCGGCGACGTCGTGATGACGCTGATCGGCAACCGCCCCGAGTGGGTGATGGCGATGGTCGCGTGCTTCCGGATCGGGGCCGTCGTCCTGCCCTGCACCGAGCAGCTGCGGGCGAAGCGACCTGCGCGCTGCGCCTCGACGCGGCGCGGCCGCGCTGGTGATCGCCGACGAGCGCAACCGGGAGGAGCTCGTCGGCGCGCCGCGTCGCTGGAGATCCTGTGGGTGCCCGGACGCTTCGCTCATGGAAGGCGAGCCGGCCGCGGCGGTCGAGCTGGACGCCGGCGACCCCTGCCTGATCACCTTCACCAGCGGGACGGCGGGCGAGCCGAAGGGCGTCCTGCACGGCCAGCGCTACCTCGCCGGGCCAGCGGCTGCAGGCCGGGACTGGCTCGGCGCCCGCTCCGGCGACCTCGTCTGGTGCACGGCGGCGAGCGGCTGGTCGAAGTCGGCGCGCAACGTCTTCATCGCGCCGTGGCTGCAGGGCGCGGCGGCGCTGCTCCACGACGCGCGCTTCGACCCGGACGAGCGGCTGGAGATCCTCGAGCGCGAAGCGGTCGACGTCCTGTGCATGGCGCCGACCGAGTACCGCGTGATCGCCAAGCGCGCGCGCCTGCGGCCGTTCGCCGGCGCTGCGCGGGCTCGTCGCCGCGGGCGAGGCGCTGAACCCGGAGGTGCTGCGGGCCTGGGAGGACGCGACCGGCGCTGCAGATCCGCGACGGCTACGGCCAGACCGAGACGGGCCAGCTCACGGGCATGCCGGCCGGCGAGCCGGTGCGGCCGGGGTCGATGGGCCGGCCGCTGCCCGGCGTCGCGCTGGTCGTCGACGACGGCGAGCTCGTCCTCGCCGACCCCTCCACCGATCCCGACGTTCTTCCTCTCGCTACCTCGGCGAGGAGCCGCCCGCCGGCCCGTGGCGCACGGGCGACCGCGTGACCGTCGACGACGACGGCTTCCTGTTCTTCGAGGGCCGCTCCGACGACGTGATCATCTCCGCGGGCTACCGGATCGGGCCCGTTCGAGGTCGAGTCCGCGCTGGTCGCCCACGAGGCGGTGGCCGAGGCGGCGGTCGTCGCCGCGCCCGACGAGGAGCGCGGCGCGGTCGTCCGGGCGGTCGTCGTCCTGCGCGACGGCTACGCGCCCGGCGACGAGCTGGCGCGCGAGCTCCAGGAGCACGTCAAGGCCCAGACCGCGCCGTACAAGTACCCGCGGATCGTCGAGTTCGCCGACGAGCTGCCCAAGACCACGAGCGGGAAGGTCAGGCGGGCGCTGCTGCGCGGCGGATGAGCGCGACGACCCGTTCCGGGTCCTCCCGCAGTTGCCGCTCCGTCACCCGGATCACGCGATAGCCGGCCGCTTCGAGGTCGAAGTCGCGGCGGTGGTCGCGCTCGAAGCGCTCGGTGGTGGCGTGGGTGGCGTGCACGTCGACCTCGACGACGAGACGGGCTTCGCGGAACAGGAAGTCCACCTCGTGGCCCGCGACGTGGACGTTGGTCTCGGGGGTCGGCAGGCCGTGCTTGCGGATCAGGTGCAGGAGGCGGCGCTCGGGGCGGGAGCGGGTCTTCGCGTGCGGGCATCGTGAGGTCGTCCGGGGTGATGAGGCGCTGGACGAGCGCCTCGTTCGTGGCTCGTTCCCGGAGCACGCCGTCCGGGAGATCTTGGATCGTTCGCAGCGGGGAGGTGACCGGGATCGGGCCGAGGTGGCGGATCTCGCGGGGATCGAGGGGTCGGCGGTGGCACGACGATGCCCTTGCGCGACCGCCGCTTTCTCTCCGGCGCGACCGTGACATGGACGTCGCCGGGCCAGGAAGGGAGGAGGCTCCAGAGGCCCGCCGCGGAACGGTCGCTGACGACGCCATCCGGTGGCCAGGGCGGCCGCGAGCTCCCTGGCGCCGGGGGCGGCGCGGATGGCCATAGAGGAAGACCCCAGCGTGCTGCGGGTGAAGCGTGCGATCGAGTCTCCGGCCGATCCCCGCCGGCTGACAGGCCAACCGCCAAGAGCTCACGCCGAGTGACGAGCCCGATCCTCCGCGCCGCGATCGCCGCGACCTCCTGGTCGGTGGCACATGTTGCTCGCTCAGCGAGCGAAATGTTCCACGGACGCGCTGCCACGCTCGCAACCCTCCCTCCTCCCTAGCCCAACCCGGCCCCGCTTCACACTCACGTCGCACTTCCGACACCGACCCCCCGCAGAAATGCGGTCCGCTGCCTGTTCCATTGCTCGGGACCCTCCGGAGGGCTAGGTTGGCCTCGTGGGACAATCCTCGCCGGCTGTCGCGGCGATCTTCGAGCCGGTCCAGCCGCCGACGACGTTCGAGCAGACCGTCGAGCGGCTCGGAACGGCGATCCGTCTGGGCCTCCTCCCCCCGGGGACGCGGCTGCCGCCCGAGCGCGAGCTCGCCGAGCAGCTCGAGATCGCCCGCTCGACGCTGCGCCAGGCGATCACGGCGCTCGTGCAGAGCGGCCACCTCTCGAGCGTTCGCGGCCGCGCCGGCGGGACGTTCGTCACCCAGGCGCCCCCGCTCCACGGCCTCGGGCCGGTCGACATCGCCGGCTGGCGGTCGATCTGCGACTGGCGCCTCGCCGTCGAGACCGGCTGCGTCGCGCTGGCCGCCGAGCGCGCCGACGAGCTCGAGGACGAGCGGATGCTCGAGCTCGCCGACCGCATGGAAGGCGCCACCGACAGCTACGAGGAGTACCGCCGCGCCGACGTCCTCTTCCACCTCGGCATCGCCGAGTGCACCCAGGTCCCGCGCGTGGTCGCGGCGATGACCGAGGTCCAGGCCGCCATGACCGACCTGATCGCGAACATCCCCCACCCGCCCGCGGTCCTCGACGAGGCCAACCGCCAGCACCGCGGGATCCTCGCGGCGGTCCAGCGGGGTGACCAGGCCCGCGCGGTCAAGCTCGTGCGCGACCACCTGCGCGGCACCGAGCACGTGATCGCCGGTCTCCTTCCGACCGGGTAGGCTCCGCACACCTTTTGACGCTCGACGAGCTCCGCACACTGGTGAAGGACGGCGAGATCGACACGGTCGTGCTCGCCATCACCGACATGCAGGGTCGCCTCCAGGGCAAGCGCATGTCGGCGACGCACTTCCTGGCCGACGTGGCCGAGCACGAGGCCGAGGGCTGCAACTACCTGCTGGCCGTCGACGTCGACATGGACACCGTCGAGGGCTACGCGATGGCCTCGTGGTCGCGCGGCTACGGCGACTTCGTGATGAAGCCGGACCTCGACACGCTGCGCCGGATTCCCTGGCTGCCCGGCACCGCGCTGTGCCTGGCCGACACCCACTGGCACGACGAGTCGCCGGTCGTCGCCTCGCCGCGGCAGATCCTCCGCCACCAGGTCGAGCGGCTGGCCGAGCGCGGCTGGTCGGCCATCGCCGCCACCGAGCTCGAGTTCATCGTCTTCCGCGACACCTACGAGGACGCCTGGCGCAAGGGCTACACCGACCTCGAGCCGGCCAACCTCTACAACGTCGACTACTCGCTGCTCGGCACGGCCAAGGTCGAGCCGCTGATCCGCCGCATCCGCAACGACATGGCCGGCGCCGGGATGGAGGTCGAGGACTCCAAGGGCGAGTGCAACCTCGGCCAGCACGAGATCAACTTCCGCTACGGCCCGGTGATCACGCACCGCCGACCGGCACTCGATCTACAAGAACGGGGCCAAGGAGATCGCCCAGCTCGAGGGCATGGCGATCACCTTCATGGCGAAGTTCAACCAGGCCGAGGGCAGCTCCTGCCACATCCATTTGTCCCTCGAGGACGGCGTGTTCGCCGAAGACGACAAGGTCTTCCGGCACTTCCTCGCCGGCCAGCTCGCCTGCCTGCGCGAGCTCACGCTCTTCTACGCGCCGAACGTCAACAGCTACAAGCGCTTCGCCGCCGGCTCGTTCGCGCCGACCGCCGTGGCCTGGGGCTACGACAACCGCACGTGCTCGCTGCGCGTCGTCGGCGAGGGCAAGTCCAAGCGCATCGAGAACCGCCTGGCCGGCGCCGACGTCAACCCCTACCTCGCCCTGGCCGCGTTCATCGCCGCCGGGCTGCACGGCGTCGAGCAGGAGCTCGACCTCGAGGACGCCTTCGAGGGCAACGCCTACGAGGCCGACAAGCCGCACGTCCCCACCACGCTGCGCGACGCGCGCGACCTGTTCGCCGAGTCGACGGTGGCCCGCGAGGCGTTCGGGCAGGAGGTCGTCGACCACTACCTCAACAACGCCCGCGTGGAGCTCGCGGCCTTCGACGCCGCGGTCACCGACTGGGAGCGCCGGCGCGGCTTCGAACGGCTGTGAGCCCGCCGCCCCTGATCGGCCTGTGCGGCGCGCTCGAGCGCGCGCGCTGGAGCGTCTGGGACATGGAGGCGGTGCTCGCCCCGCGCAACTACCTGCAGCGGATCGAGGCGGCCGGCGGGATCCCCGTGGTGATCGGTCCCGACGACGCGCTGATCGAGCACGTCGACGCGCTGCTCGACCGGCTCGACGGGCTGATCCTCATCGGCGGCTCCGACATCGACCCGTCGTCCTACGGCGCCGAGCCCCATCCGCAGACGGTCGGGACCGTGCCCGAGCGCGACCGCTTCGAGCTCGCGATCACCAAGGCCGCCTGGGACCGGGAGTTCCCGTTGCTCGGCATCTGCCGCGGCATGCAGCTGATGAACATCGCGGCCGGCGGCGACCTGCGCCAGCACCTGCCCGACGACTACGGCCACGAGGACCACCGGCGCGTCGTCGGCACCTTCGACGGGGCCGACCACGACGTCCGCCTGGCGCCCGGCTCGCTCGCCGCGCAGGCCACGGGCGAGACGCACCACGCGACGAAGTCGCATCACCACCAGGGCGTCGGACGGATCGGCGAGGGCCTCCAGGTCACCGGGTGGTCCGAGCTCGACGACCTGCCCGAGGCGATCGAGCCCGCGGACGGCCGCTGGGCGCTCGGCGTGCAGTGGCATCCGGAGGCCGACGAGTCCTCCCGGCTGATCGCCGCATTGGTGGACGAGGCACGGTCACGACTGGCCAGCCGGTCGGTTGACTTCCAGCCGGGCTGATCGGTACGTTCGCTAAGTCGGAGGTAAATGACCTTCCGACGAACCTTTTACGAGGAGACCGCCCGACCGTGAGCACCGTCGAGGACCGCCCAGAGCAGGACGCGGACACCAAACGCCTGGCCGAACTCGGCTACTCGCAGGAGCTGGACCGAAGCTGGAGCGGGTTCCAGAACTTCGCGATCTCGTTCACGATCATCTCGATCCTGGCGGGCTGCTTCACCACCTACTACCAGGGGTGGAACAACGGCGGCCCGGTCGCGATCTCCTGGGGCTGGCCGATCATCTCGGCCTTCATCCTGATCATCGCCCTGTGCATGTCCGAGCTCGTCTCGGCCTTCCCTACGGCGGGCGGGATCTACTGGTGGTCGTCCAAGCTCGGCGGCGCGGCGTGGGGCTGGTTCACCGGCTGGTTCAACCTGCTCGGCCTGATCGCGATCCTCGCCTCGGTCGACTACTTCGCCGGCCAGTTCCTGGCGTCGCTGCTCGGCATCTACAAGGTCGACGTGCTCGGCCTGAACTTCGGCGACGGCGCTGCACGGACCTGCGCGGAGATCGTTCATCCTCTTCGCGATCATCCTGACGCTCCACGTGATCATCAACATCCGCGGGTCGCACCTGGTCGCGCGCTTCAACGGCGTCTCGGTCTGGTGGCACGTGATCGGCGTCGCGGTGATCGTCGTGCTGCTGATCGTCGTGCCCGAGCCACCACGCGAGCTTCAACGACGTCTTCACGCAGACGCGAGAACAACTCCGGCTTCGGCCACCACATGTTCTGGTGGTACGTGCTGCCGCTCGGCTTCCTGCTGACGCAGTACACGATCACCGGCTTCGACGCCTCGGCGCACATCTCCGAGGAGACCCACGGCGCCGCCGAGGCGGCGGCCAAGGGCGTGTGGCGCTCGGTCTTCTACTCGGCGATCGCCGGCTACATCGTGCTGCTGGCGATCACGTTCGCCGCCGCCGACAGCAACGCGGTCAACAAGGCGGGCGGCGGCTCGATCGCGGTCTTCCAGACGGCGATGGGCAACGGCGCGACGACGAAGGCGATCATCCTCGATCGCGGTGATCGGGCAGCTCTTCTGCGGCATGAGCTGCATGACCTCCGCCTCGCGGATGATGTACGCGTTCTCCCGCGACGGCGCGGTCCCCGGCTCGCGCCTCTGGAGCAAGGTCAACCAGAAGAAGATCCCGTTCAACGCGGTCATGGCCGTCGCGGTCGGCGCGCTGATCCTCACCCTGCCGGCGCTCAAGGGCAACAAGGACGGCGTCACCGTCGCCTTCACCGCGGTCGTGTCGATCGGCGTGATCGGCCTCTACATCGCCTACATCATCCCGATCTACCTGCGCTGCGGATGGGCGACGCCTTCGAGCCCGGGCCCTGGTCGCTCGGCAAGAAGTACAAGTGGATGAACGTCATCGCGATCACCGAGGTGATGATCGTCGTGGTGATCTTCTTCAACCTGCCGTTCTCGTCGCACGGGCATCCCGTGGGAGAGCGACTTCGACTGGTCGCTGTTCAACTACACCCCGGTCGTGACGTTCGGCGTCTTCGCCATCGTCGGGATCTGGTGGCTCGCTGAGCGCGCACAAGTGGTTCAAGGGCCCCAAGCACACGGTGCAGGAGATCGAGGCCGAGCTCGGCGAGGCCGAGATCTCGACGACGGGACGGCGCCGGCCACGGCGTGAGCGCAGCGCGGTCGTAGGCTGACCGCGATGCCCGACACCCTGACCGTCCTCGAGCCCGCCACCGAGCAGGCGCTCGCCGAGATCCCGCGCGCGAGCGCCGACGACGCCCACGCCGCGGTGGCGCGGGCCAAGGCGGCGCTGCCGGCCTGGCGCGCCGTCTCGCCGCCCGACCGCGCGCGGATCCTCCACCGGATCGCCGACGCGGTGCGAGGAGAAGAACGAGGAGCTCGCGCAGCTCGAGGCGCGCAACGCCGGCAAGCCGATCGGCGACGCCCGCGGCGAGATGGGCATGGTCGCCGACACCTTCCGCTACTACGCCGGCGCCGTCGAGCGCAACCTCGGCGACACGATCCCCGTCTCGGGCGGGATCGGGATGACCTTCCGCGAGCCGCTCGGCGTCGTCGCGTTGATCACCCCGTGGAACTTCCCGCTGACGATCGCCGGCTGGAAGCTCGCGCCCGCCCTGGCGGCCGGCAACACCGTCGTGCTCAAGCCGGCCGAGCTGACGCCGCTGAGCTCGATCGAGTTCGAGAAGATCGCCGTCGACGCCGGGCTGCCCGAGGGCGTGGTCAACGTCGTCGCCGGGCCGGGGTCGACCGTCGGCCAGGCGCTCGTCGAGCACCCCGACGTGGCCAAGGTCGCGTTCACCGGCTCGACCGCGGTCGGCCGCTCGATCGCCGCCGGCGCCGCGCAGACGATCAAGCGCGTCACGCTCGAGCTCGGCGGCAAGTCGGCCAACGTCGTCTTCGGCGACGCCGACCTCGAGGCCGCCGCCGCGGCGGCGCCGATGGCCTTCCTCGGCAACGCCGGCCAGGACTGCTGCGCGCGCTCGCGCATCCTCGTGCAGCGCTCGGTGCTCGATCCGTTCATGGCCGCGCTCGAGGAGGCCGTCGAGGCGGTCGACGGTCGGCGACCCGCTCGACCCCGACGCCGACATGGGCCCGCTCATCTCCGCCGGTCATCGCGAGGAGGTCGCCTCGTTCGTCCCCGACGACGCGCCCGTCGCGATCCGCGGCCGCGCGCCCGACGGGCCGGGCTACTGGTTCCCGCCGACCGTCCTGTGCCCGGTCGACCGCGACGACCGCGCCGTGCGCGAGGAGATCTTCGGCCCGGTCGCCGTCGTCGTGCCCTTCCGCGACGAGGAGGAGGCGATCGAGCTGGCCAACGACACGATCTACGGCCTCTCGGGATCGGTCTGGACCCGCGACGGCGCCCGCGCGCTGCGCATGGCCCGGGCCATCGAGACCGGCGTGCTCTCGGTCAACTCGAACACGTCGGTGCGCGTGGCCACGCCGTTCGGCGGCTTCAAGCAGTCGGGCGTCGGCCGCGAACTCGGCCCGCACGCGCTCGACGCCTACACCGAGCTGAAGACCGTCTACTACGCCACGGGGTAGGGACCGGGGCATGCGCCTCGGCTTCGCCGTCAAGGTCCTCGGCGCCGGGGGCCTGCCCTCCCACGACGCCCGCCGCTGGCAGTCGGGCCCCGCACCTGCGCGTCTCGATCGAGAACCTGCGGGCGATCGTCGACTACCTCGACGACCACGACCTCCGCTTCTACCGGATCGTCACCGACTTCGTCCCCTACGGGACCCACCCCGACCTGCCGCAGTTCCACGATCAGATCGCCGAGTGCGCGGACGAGCTGGCGGCGCTCGGCGCGCTGATCCGCGAGCGCGGCATCCGCGTCTCCACCCATCCGGGTCAGTACATCGTGCTGAACTCGGAGAAGCCCGAGACCCAGGCCGCCGCGGTCCGCGACCTCGACCTCCAGGGCGAGCTCTTCGACGCGCTGGGCATGCGGGCCCGAGAGCGTCGTCGTCACCCACGTCGGCGGCGCCGCCGGCGGCACCGCGGCCGCGCTCGACCGCTTCGCCGCGGGCTTCGAGCGGCTCTCCGAGGCCGGTCGCAACCGGCTCGTGGTCGAGAACGACGACCGCTCCTTCGGCCTGTCCGACGTGCTCCGCCTCGCCGAGCGGATCGGCCGTCCCGGTGGTCTGGGACATCCTGCACCACCACTGCCACGACCCCGACGGCATCCCCGACCGCGAGGCGCTCGGGCTCGCGCTCGGCACGTGGCCGGACGGCGTGCGGCCCAAGATCCACTACTCCTCGCCGAAGACCGCGATGGAGGAGAAGACCCGCAAGGTCGGCCGGCGCGTCGAGCGCTCCTGGGTGCTGCCCCAGCTGCGCGCCCACGCCGACATGATCGACCCGATCGGCTTCGAGACGTTCCTGCGCGAGACCGCGCCCGGCTTCGACTTCGACGTCATGCTCGAGGCCAAGGGCAAGGACCTCGCGCTGCTGCGCCTGCGCGAGCAGCTGGCCGCCCGTGGCGTTGACGTCCCGGGAGACCGGGGATAGCTTCGCGCCCGGTCCGAACAACGTCCCAGGGAGGGAACATGGCCGACGAGAGCGTCTACCGGGTCACCGAGGTCATCGGGGTCAGCAGCGAAGGCTGGGCGGAGGCCGCGCGCAACGCGGTGGACACCGCGGCCAAGAGCGTCCGCGACCTGCGCGTCGCCGAGGTCGTGCGCGAGGACGTCACGATCGAGGACGGCAAGCTCAAGCACTACCGCGTCCGCCTGGCGATCTCGTTCAAGTACGAGAGCGGCGACGGCGGCGCCTAGGCCAGGGTCTCGGCCTCGTAGCCGGCGTCGGCGATCGCGCGCAGCACGCGCTCGGCGTGCGCGCGGCCGCGCGTCTGCAGCACGAGCTGGACGGCGGTCTCGCGCACGTGCAGGGGCACGCCCTCGCGCACGTGGTCGACGGTCACGACGTTCGCGCCCGTCTCCCCCACGAGCACGAGCAGCCGCGCCAGCGTGCCCGGCCGGTCGGGCAGGCGGGTGAGCACGACGAGGCGGCGCTCGGCCTCGGTCTCGTGGCGGCGCACGACCTCGCCGAGCAGCGTGGGATCGACGTTGCCGCCCGAGAGGACGGCGACGGTCGTTCCCTCGGGCGCCGGCGCGACCTCGCCGCCGATCAGCGCCGCCACGGCCACGGCGCCCGCGCCCTCGACGACGAGCTTGGCCCGCTCGAGCAGCAGCACCATCGCCTCGCCGATCTCGTCCTCGCCGACCTCGACGCGCGCCGACAGCCACTCGTCGAGCAGCGGGCCGGTGACCGCGCCCGGGCGCTTGACCGCGATCCCGTCGGCGATCGTCGGCCGCCCGCGCATCGCGTCGGCCGCGCCGACGCCGACCACCTCGACCTCGGGCCGCGCCGAGCGCACGGCGACCGCGATCCCGCTGGCCAGCCCGCCGCCGCCGACGGGAACGACGACCCGGGCCAGGTCGGGCACCTGGTCGAGCAGCTCGAGCCCGAGCGTCCCCTGCCCGGCGACCACGTCGGGATCGTCGAACGGGTGGACGTAGGCCAGGCCCTCGTCGGCGCGGGAGCGCGGCCTGGGCCAGGCACTCCTCGATGCCCGCGCCGCCGCGGTGGACGACGGCGCCGAGGGCCGAGGCGGCCTCGACCTTGGCGATCGGCGCGTGCGCGGGGACGAACACCTCGCAGCGCACGCCGCGCTCGCGCGCCGCGTAGGCGACGGCCTGGGCGTGGTTGCCCGCGCTCGCGCAGACGACGCCCGCGCGGCAGCCCGTCCTCGCCCAGCGCGTCGAGCTTGGCCAGCGCGCCGCGCAGCTTGAACGAGCCGGTGCGCTGGAGGTTCTCGGCCTTCAGGCAGACCGTCCCGGCGGCGCGCTCGGAGATCGTCCGCGAGGACAGGACGGGCGTGCGCACGACGATCCCCGCGGCGCGCTGCGCCGCGTGGCGGACCTCGTCGAGCGCCACCGTCGCCATCCGGGGATCGCCACCACCGCGTCGACGGCGATCTGCGCGCCGCGGGGCAGCGCCGTGACGCCGATCGCCGCGCGGGCCGGCAACTGGTCGCCGAAGAACTCGGCGTAGGCCTCGTTGACCGGCCCGAACGCCGACAGGTCGGTCCCGTAGAGCGTCAGCCTGACCGCGTCGTCGACCAGGCTCGCGCCGGCGGCCTCGGCGACGGCCTGGAGGTTGTCCAGGCAGCGGCGCAGCTGGCTCGGCTGATCGTCGCCGACGAGCTCGCCGCTCTCGGGGTCGAGCGAGATCTGCATCGAGCAGAACAGGAGCCCACCGGCCCGGACGGCATGCACGTAGGGACCGGCGGCTGCGGGCGCGCCCGGCGCCGTCACGGGCTCTCGATGATGGGACATGGGCCTCCCTCGGGGTAGCGTCGGACACAGCATGCCGAACCGGCTCGCCCAGGAGACGTCTCCCTACCTGCTGCAGCACGCCGAGAACCCGGTGGACTGGTTCCCGTGGGGCGAGGAGGCGTGGGCGAAGGCCCGCGCCGAGGACAAGCCGGTGCTCGTCTCGATCGGCTACTCGGCCTGCCACTGGTGCCACGTGATGGAGCGCGAGTCCTTCGAGGACCCGGCGATCGCGGCGGCGATGAACGAGCGCTTCGTGTGCATCAAGGTCGACCGCGAGGAGCGCCCCGACGTCGACGCGATCTACATGGACGCCCTGCAGGCGATGACCGGCCAGGGCGGCTGGCCGCTGAACGCCTTCGCCACGCCCGAGCAGGTGCCCTTCCACGCCGGCACGTACTTCCCGCCGGTCTCGCGCCAGGGCATGCCCGCCTGGACGCCAGGTGCTCGACGCCGTGGCCAAGGCGTGGACCGAGCAGCGCGACGAGATCCGCGCCGGCTCGGCGCGGATCGTCGAGCACCTCAACGCCCCGGCGCGGCTGCGGGCCGGCGACCAGGCGCCGCCCGAGACGCTGCTCGCCGACGCCGAGGAGGCGATCCGCGCGCACTTCGACGACGTCCACGGCGGCTTCGGCGGCGCGCCGAAGTTCCCGCCCCACTCGACGCTCGAGTTCCTGCTCGGCGAGGGCGAGACCGAGATGTCGCTGGCCACGCTGCGCGCGATGGCGCGCGGCGGGATCCACGACCAGATCGGCGGCGGCTTCGCCCGCTACACGGTCGACGCCACCTGGACGGTCCCCCACTTCGAGAAGATGCTCTACGACAACGCGCTGCTCGCCCGCTGCTACCTGCACGGGTGGCTCGTCTCCGGCGAGGAGGAGCTGCGCGCGACCTGCGAGGACACGCTCGACTGGCTGCTGCGCGAGATGCGCGGGCCCGAGGGCGGCTTCTTCTCCGCGCTCGACGCCGACTCCGAGGGCGTCGAGGGCAAGTTCTACGTCTGGACGCCGGAGCAGATCGAGGCCGTGCTCGGCGACCGGGCGGCCGAGGCGATGCGCTTCTGGGGCGTCACGCCGGCGGGGAACTTCGAGGGCGCGAACATCCTCGTCCGCGACTGGGAGCGACCCGCCCGAGGACCTCGACGAGCTGCGGGCCGCGCTGCTCGCCGCCCGGGCCCAGCGCGTCTGGCCCGGCCTCGACGACAAGCGGCTGACGAGCTGGAACGCGCTGGCGATCGCCGCGCTGGCCGAGGCCGGCGCCGTGCTCGAGCGCGAGCGACTACCTCGACGCCGCCCGCACGTGCGCGGACTTCCTCCTCTCCGAGCTGCGCGACGACGAGGGCCGGCTGCTGCGCACGTGGAAGGACCCGCAGGGCGGGCGGATCCTCGGCTTCCTCGACGACCACGCCTACCTCGTGCTCGCGCTGCTCGCGCTCTCCGAGGCGACCTTCGAGCCGCGCTGGTTCACCGCCGCGATCGAGATCGCCGACGCGATGATCGCGTCGTTCGCCGACGCCGAGGGCGGCGGCTTCTTCACCACGTCGGTCCACGCCGAGGCGCTGGTCGCGCGGCGCAAGGACCTCGAGGACTCGCCCCTGCCCTCGGGCAACGCCGCGGCCGCGCTCGGGCTGCTGCGCCTCGCCGCGCTCTCGGGCCGCGGCGAGTACGCCGAGCACGCCGAGTCGGTGATCGCCCTGCTCCACCCCGTCGCGGCGCGCTACCCGCGCGCCTTCGGCACGACGCTGCAGGCGATCGCCTTCGCCCGCGGGCCGGTGCGCGAGGTCGCGCTGGCCGGCGAGGACGGCTCGAGCCGCTGGCCCGCGTCGTGCGCGGCGCCTACCGCCCGCGCGTCGTGCTCGCGGGCGGCTCCGGCGACGTGCCCGAGCTGCTGGCCGGCCGCGCGCCCGTGGACGGACGCGCGGCGGCCTACGTGTGCGAGGGCTTCGCCTGCCGCCGCCCGTCACCGAGCCCGACGAGCTGGCCGCGGCGCTCCGCGACTGAGGGGACAGTCCCCTCAGTCGCATTCTGCGACTCGGGGCCTGTCCCCCTGGCCGCGCGACTAGGCGGCGACCGGGACCTCTTCCGCGGCCTGGGCCTGCGCCACGTCCTCGGGCTTGACGCGCGGGATGACGAGCAGGGTCAGGATGAGCCCGAGGATCGCGAACCCGGCGCCGACCGCGAAGGCCGACTGGAAGCCCTCGGTCAGCGCGTTGCGCGCCGCGCCCGCCCCGTGGGGCCCGTCGGCGAGCACGTGGCTCGTCCGCGAGGACGCGACCGTCGACAGGATCGCCAGGCCGAGCGCGCCGCCGACCTGCTGGGCGGTGTTGATCAGGCCCGAGGCGAGCCCCGCCTCGTCGGCGGTCACCCCCGCCACGGCCGTGATCGTGATCGACACGAACGAGAGGCCGAGTCCGATCGCGACGATGATCGACGGCAGCAGCACGTCGCCGGCGAACGAGCCGTCGGCCGAGACCCGCGTGAACAGCAGCAGGCCGACGGCGATGAAGCCCATCCCGGTGGCGAGCACCGGCTTGGTCCCCACGCGCTCGACGAGCTGCGAGGCCGCGCCGGCCGAGAGGATGATCGAGAAGGCCAGCGGCAGGTAGCCGAGGCCGGTGTCGAGCGCCGACTTGCCCAGCACCTGCTGCAGGTAGAGCGAGATGAAGAAGAACATCGAGAACAGCGACGCGCCGATCAGCAGGCCGACCGCGTCGGCGCTGGCCACGCTGCGGTTGCGGAAGATCCCGAGCGGCATGATCGGCGCCTTCGAGCGCAGCTCGATCGCGACGAACGCGGCGATCAGGACCGCCGACAGCGCGAGCAGGCCGATCGTCTGGGTCGAGCCCCAGCCGGCGGAGTTCGCGTCGACGAGCGCGTAGACGAGCGCGACGAGGCCCGCGGTCACGCTGACCGCGCCGGCGATGTCGACGCCGGACTGCTCGCTGGAGCTGCTCTCCCGCACGAAGCGCGGGACGAAGGCGACGACGGCGAGGACGATCGGGACGTTGACGAACAGGACCCACTCCCAGCCGAGCCACTGGGTCAGCATGCCGCCGAGCAGGACGCCCGCGGCGCCGCCGGCGCCGGCCAGGGCGCCCCAGATGCCCAGGGCGGTGTTGCGCTCCTTGCCCTCGGTGAAGGTCGTGGTGACGATCGACAGCGCGGCCGGCGAGAGGATCGCCGCGCCGAGGCCCTGCACGAAGCGGGCGGCGATCAGCCAGCCCTCGGACTGGGCCAGGCCGCCGGCGAGCGAGGCGGCGCCGAAGAGCAGCAGCCCGGCCATGAACACCTTCCGGCGCCCGAGCAGGTCGGCGGCACGACCGCCGAGCAGCAGGAAGCCGCCGAAGGCCAGCGTGTAGCCGTTGACGATCCACTGGAGGTTCTGCTGGGAGAAGTCGAGCGCGTCCTTGATGGACGGCAGGGCGACGTTCACGATCGAGGCGTCGAGGACGACCATGAACTGGGCCGCGGCCAGCAGGATCAGGGCCTTCCAGCGGAGCGGGTCTGGTTGGGTGGCGGGTTGCATGGCGATCTCCGGTGTGAATATGATGTGGAAACGGAACTCCGGTTCCTGTTGTCGATCACTATACGGAAGCGAGATTCCGCTTGTCAACTTCGATTCCGGCTCCGGCCGCCGCGGCCGTCCGCACCACGCGCGCCGACGCGGTGCGCAACCGCGCGCGGGTGCTCGACGCCGCCCGTGAGGCGTTCGGCGAGCACGGGCGCGACGCGCAGATCGAAGACGTCGCCCGCCGCGCCGGCCTGGGCGTCGGGACCGTCTACCGGCACTTCCCGACCAAGGACGCCCTCGTCGAGGCGCTGGCCATCGACCGCTGGCAGGAGATCCTCGACCGCATGGACTCCGAGGCGCTGGCGCTCGACGATCCGTGGGAGGCGTTCGGCCAGATGTTCCGCATCGCCGGCACCCAGCACGAGCACGACCGCGTCTTCGCGGAGATCGCCTGTGAGATCGACGGCGTCAACCCGGGCCGCCGCCCGCGATGCAGGAGCAGCTCAACCGGCGCGCGGTGACGCTGATCGAGCGCGGCCAGGCGGCGGGCGTGCTGCGCGGCGACGTCACGCTCGAGGACCTCTTCCCCATCTTCTGCTCGCTGGCCGCGATCAACCGCTTCTCCACGGGCGACTGGCGCCGCCACCTCGAGCTGCTGCTCGACGGCCTTCGCGCCCGCTAGCGCGCCGCGAGCCACTAGCCTCACGCGCCGTGCTCCGCCGCGTCGCCCTGCTCTGCGCCCTCGCGCTCTCCCTCGCCGTCGTCGCCGGTTGCGGCGCGGATCCGAAGGGCCCCCAGAAGGTGCGCGTCGACTTCATCAAGGCCCACCAGAACCTCAAGGACGTCGAGCTCGCGACCGTCTGCCCGAGCCTCTATCCGTCGGACTTCCTCAGAAAGCCGGGCAAGTACCACTACAAGAAGTCCGACCTCGGCTACAAGCCGACGGCGCGCGAGCGCGCCGACGCCAAGGCCGCCGGCTGCACCGCGCAGGGCACCAAGCCCAAGAAGTAGCCGGAAAGACGCGCCTTTCCGGGCGATGGCTTAACACATTTTACGTCAAATGCACTGTCGTTTTACCGTCAGTGCAGGGGGTACCGGGTGTGGGCACCACATCAGGGAGAGAGAGATGCCCCGTACCCCCATGCAGTGGCTGGCCCAGCGCGGCCAGACCGGACTGCGCGACCTGCCCTCGAACGTCTCGTGGATGCTGTCCAAGGCGGCCCGCAAGCCCGTCGAGAAGGTCGGGTCGGCCGCCGAGTCGGTCAGCCACGCCACGAAGGACCGGGCCCGCCAGGCCCAGGCCAAGGTCGCCGACGCGGCCCCAGGCGACAACAACTCCGTCGAGATCCGCATGCGCCGCGCCCGCGAGGCCACCGAGCAGGCCCAGCAGGCCGAGGCCGACGCGATGGAGGCCGCGCGCGAGGCCAAGGCCCGCGCCGACCACGTGCGCGAGGTCGAGAAGACCGGCCGCGGCCACGTCCAGGAGGTCAAGCGCGAGACGTCCAAGCAGGTCGACGAGCGCGTGGCCGAGGCCAAGCGCGCCGCCCAGGAGCAGATCGAGAACGAGCGCGCCGCCGCCCGCTCCGAGGCCGACGACGAGGTCGCCAAGGCCCAGAGCGAAGCCGACGCCCGCGTCGAGCAGGCCCGCCAGCGAGGCCGAGGAGGCCGACGAGCGCGCCCAGGAGCGGATCGAGCGCGCGACGGCCCGGCTGCAGGAGGCCCGCGAGCTCGCCGACGAGGCGACGCCGCGGCCAACGAGGCGGCCGAGGAGGCCTACCGCCAGGCCCGTCAGCTGTCCGCCGAGGCCGAGGAGCAGTCCCGCGAGGCCGACGCCACCGTCGAGGCGGCCGAGCGCGTGCGCGAGCACACCAAGGACACGGCGAAGGAGACCGCGGGGCACCTGCACCGCGACAAGGAGGTCAACGGCGACCTCTCGCACCAGACGAAGTCCGAGCTGATGGAGCTCGCCTCGGCCGCCGACGTCGAGGGCCGCACGAAGATGACCAAGGCCGAGCTCGTCTCGGCCCTCGCGTCCGCCTCGCGCGGCGCGCGCTGACCGAGAACGAGGAGAACGACATGAACCTGTTCCATCGCAAGAGCCGTCTCGAACGCGCCGTCGACGTCGCGCTCCCGCTGCTCGAGGCCCGGATGGCCGCCGGCGGCGCCAACGGCAACGGCAGCGGCGGGGCGGCCAAGCGGCGCGCCCCCGCGCCGGTCAAGAAGGTCCTGGCCTCCGTCGGCGGGATGGCCGGCGTGGCGGCGGGCAGCGCCGCGCTGTCGGCGCTGCGTCAGCGCTCCGAGTCCTCGCGGGACGACGGGTGAGCCAGGCCCACCGGCTGTCGGAGGGCGTCCTCGTCGAGGGGACGGTCGTCGCGCGGCTGCTGGGCATGCGGATCCTCACGCTGGAGACCCGCGTCACGCTCGTCCCGCCGCCCGTGCTGCCGCGGCGATCGACGTCCGACGTGCCGCCCGTGGGACGCGAGCTCGCCACCGCGCGCCGCGTCCTCGACGCGGGCCGCAGCAACGGATCCGGCGCGCGCGTGGCCTAGCGGCGCACGGGCGCGTCGGGGCGCTCGATCGTCTCGGTCTCCCCCGGCCGGCGCCAGGTGGCGTCGCGCCGGTTGCGCAGGGCGACCTGGACGCGCTCGGGCAGCCGGCGCGAGAGCCGGATCGCCGCGGGCGCGACGGCGCGCCGCAGGCGGCGCACGGGCGCGAGCAGCGACCAGAGCAGCGCATGGGGCTTGCGCTGCCGCGAGCGGCTCGGCGAGGCGAGCAGCTCGGCGGCGGGCGCGGCGTCGCGCTCGACGACGATCACGCCCAGGCCGCCCCAGCGCTCGGCCAGCGGGCCCTTGTCGACGAAGCTCTCGAGCAGGTCGAGGTCCCAGTGCACGACGCCGGGCCGCTCGCCCGGCCGCGCGGCGGCCACGCCCTCGCGGACGGCCTCGTTCATCGTGTCGTGCAGGACGATCAGCGTCGAGCCGACGGCGGGCGAGTCGAGGAGCGCCTCGACGTCGGCGCGGACCCCGTCGGCCGAGTGGTCGCCGTCGACGAGCGCGAAGTCGACGTTGCGCCCGGCCGCGGCGAGCTCGGCGAGCACGCGCGGGACGGTCTGGCGGGAATCGCCGGCGTGGAAGGTCGCGGTGGGGAACTCCGCCGGGTCGACCTGCGGGTCGAGGTCGAACGAGTGGACCTCGTCGCTCCACGTCGACCAGGTACTGCAGCGAGCCGCCGTTGAACGTGCCGATCTCGATCGAGAGCGAGGGCTTGAGCCGCGCGAGCAGGCCGGTGAGCATGCTGCGCTCCGTCGGGTGCATCCCCTGCCGCCCGAAGACGAACAGGTCCGACGGACGCGTCACAGGATCGGGAGGTACCGCTCGAGCTCCCAGGGGGTGACCTGCACCCGGTAGTCGTCCCACTCCTGGCGCTTGATCTCGACGTAGCGGTTGAACACGTGCTCGCCGAGCGCGCGGAGGACGAGCTCGGACTCGGCCGTCAGCTCGATCGCCTCGCCCAGGGTCTCCGGGAGCTGCTCGACGCCGAGGCGCCGCCGCTCGTCGGGCGACAGGTGGTAGAGGTTCTTCTCCATCGGCTCGGGCAGCTCGTAGCCCTGCTCGATCCCCTCGAGGCCGGCCTGGAGCAGCACCGCGAAGGTCAGATAGGGGTTGCACGCCGGATCGGGGCAGCGCAGCTCCATGCGCGTCGTCCGCTCCTTGCCGGGGTGGTAGAGCGGCACGCGGGCCAGGGCCGAGCGGTTGCGGCGGCTCCAGGCCACGTAGACCGGCGCCTCGTAGCCGGGCACGAGGCGCTTGTAGGAGTTGACCCACTGGGCGAAGATCGAGCAGATCTCCCGCGCGTGGCGCAGCTGGCCGGCGATGAAGGCCTTGCCCACGTCGGAGAGGAACCACTGGTCGTTGGGGTCGAAGAAGGCGTTGCGCCCGTCGGCGAACAGCGACTGGTGGGTGTGCATGCCCGAGCCGTTCTCGCCGAACAGGGGCTTGGGCATGAAGGTCGCGTGCTGGCCGTACTTCATCGCGTATTCCTTGACCGTGATGCGGTACGTCATGCAGTCGTCGGCCATCTTCAGCGCGTCGCCGAAGCGCATGTCGATCTCGTGCTGCGACGGACCGACCTCGTGGTGGGTGTACTCCACGTGGATCCCGAGCTGCTCGAGCGCGAGGACCGTCTCGCGGCGGAGATCGCTGCCGGCGTCGAGGGTCGTCAGGTCGAAGTAGCCGCCCTCGTCGAGGACCTCGGTGCCCTTCGAGTCCTTGAACAGGAAGAACTCGAGCTCGGGCCCGACGTGGAAGTTGTCGAAGCCCATCGAGTTGGCCCGCTCCAGCGCGCGGCGCAGGACGTGGCGCGGATCGCCCTCGTAGGGCGTGCGCTCGGGCGTCAGGACGTCGCAGAACACGCGGCCGACCCCGGCGCCGTCCGTCGGGCGCCACGGGAGCACCGCGAACGTCGTGGGATCGGGCATGGCGATCATGTCCGACTCCTCGATCGGGTTGAACCCGGTGATCGACGAGCCGTCGAAGCCCATGCCGCCCTCGAAGGCCTCCTCGAGCTCGGAGGCGTTGACGGCGAAGGACTTCAGCCGCCCGAGGATGTCCGTGAACCACAGGCGCACGAAGCGGATGTTCTGCTCCTGGACGATCGCGAGGACATCGTCCACTGACTTCGGGGAGTCAGACACGGCGGCAGCCTATCGGCCCGGCGACCGAGCCGAGCCGCGCGGGTCGCGGCGACGGGGATCAGCTCGCGCTGACCGTGGCGACCACGACGAGGAAGACCGCCATCACGAAGGCCCACATGGCCAGGCGGTCGGCGCGCCGCCCATGCGCTCGATCATCGGGCGCGGCGGGCGAGTGCCGCGAGGAGGCCAGCGCCCCGGCGGGGCGGACGGGCGTCGAGGCGGCGGGCATGATCGACGGGCGCAGCGAGACGGGCAGGGGGCGCCGGGACGTCATGCGGCGGGGCGCCACGTCGACGTCGCGCAGCGAGGCCGAGGCGGCGGGCTGCGGCGGCGGCGGGACGTGCCCGCGGATCGTGACGGTCTTGCGATGTCGATTGATCGCTCCCGGGCCGGGCCGGCGCGCTGGACAGTGCCATGTCGTCGGGTCTCTTTCTCTCGGCTTGCGGGTCGGTCAGGGCGGCGTGATGCCGCACTTCCTCATCCCTTGCCCAGCCGTCGCTCCCACGACACCGGGCGGACGAGCCCTGCGGAAGAAGTCGGCGACGATAGCAGTGGATGCTGAGTCGTCTGGCGAACCCTTCATATCCCCCGCGGCGGACGGAATCCCTGCATTCGACGTGCAAGATCCCGTGCAAACGCACGGGACGGGAAGGGTCTAGCGCCCGGCGACCTTGGAGACGAAGTCCGACACGTCCTGCGCGTCCTGACCCGTGACGAGCAGGGCCGGCATCGTGCCGTTGCCGCGCTGGCGGCCGTGGGCCAAAGCGTCGAGGAGCAGGGCCTTCGGCGGCTTGAGCTGGTCGAGGTTGGGCCCGACCTTGCCCGCCGCGTGGGCGGCGTTGAGCGTGTGGCAGGAGGCGCAGTTCTCGGCGAAGATCGTGCGGCCCTTCGCGTCGTTCTCCGACAGGTGCTTGCTCTGGTACTTGCGCCCGGTGTGGTCCTCGTTGCCGATCAGCAGCACCGCGGGCAGGACGAGCCCGAACCCGACGATGATCACCGCGATGATCCCGACGGTGAAGCGGCGCCCCACCCGGTTCTGCGTCTGCAGCGCGTCGCGAGCGCCTCGAGCGCCGCCGCGAAGCCCGATGAAGACGATCCCGACGGCGAGCAGGACCCAGAACAGGATGAACAGGGCGACGGCCATGCGGGGCGGGAATCTACCGTCCCTGGCGGAGCGATGTGGCGCCAGTACCCAGCGCTGCGCCGACGGCCGGATGTGCGTGGCCCGTGGATGCCCGGCGGTGCACGGCGAATCGGGACAGTGCTCTGCACGGACCGATTCCGCCGGGCGCCGCTGGGCGCGCGGGACATGTGCAGCCGGTTATCGGCGCCGGCCCGATGCGAAGGACATGACCGGTGGCGCCACGGCGCGGAAGTCGCCGCTCTTGGTCTCGTCGCCGGTTCCGCCCACCGCCTGACGGGCGAGCGCCGCCTTCTCGCGCTCGCGCTCGCGCTCGTCGAGCGAGCGAGAAGTCCTTGACCTCGGCCTCGGGCTGCCCGGGCGCCTCGAGCGCGACGAGGCGCCGCACGAGGATGTTGATGTTCCCGCAGGCCGCCGGGGGCTTCTCCAGCGTCCCCTCGACGAGCAGCAGCGGCTCGGTGCGCACGGTCAGCCGGCGGCGCTCGTAGAGCTCGGGCGAGACGATCAGGTTGGCCGTGCCGGTCTCGTCCTCGATCAGCATGAAGACGATGCCGTTGGCCGTCCCCGGCCGCTGGCGGGCCACGACCTGGCCGGCGATCCGCAGCTTGGTGCCGTGCGGCAGCGTCGTCGAGGTCGGCGGCGGTCGCGACGTCGCCGGGCAGCTCGGCCCGCAGGATCCCGAGCGGGTGGCGGCGGGCCGAGACGCCGGTGGTGGCGTAGTCGGCGAGCGTCTCGTCCCACTCGCCCAGCGGCGCGAGCGCGGGCGCGGTGGGCATGTCGAGCGGCAGCGTCAGCTGGGTGCCGCCGCGCACCTTGCGCCCCGGCGTGGCGGCGCCCAGGCGCCAGAGCGCCACGCGCCGGTCGCCGCCCGCGAGCGCGTCGCAGGCGCCCGACCAGGCCAGCGCCTCGAGCGCGGGCGTCCCCGCCCCGGCCCGCGAGGCGAGGTCGCCGAGGTCGCGGAACGGCCCGCCGCGCTCGCGGGCGGCGACGAGCGCCGCGACGTCGTCTCCGCGCACGCCGAGCACGTAGCCCAGGCCGATCCGCACCCCGCCGCCGGGCGTGGCGTCGCACAGCGCGCCGGAGGCGTTGACGTCGGGCGGGACGATCTCGACCCCGCGCCGCTGGGCCTCGTGGACCAGCGCGTCGGGCGGGTAGAAGCCCATCGGCTGCTCGTTGAGCAGCGAGCACAGGAACTCGGAGAAGTAGTGGACCCGCAGCCAGGTCGACTGGTAGGCGAGCAGGCCGAAGGCGGCGCCGTGGGCCTTGGGGAAGCCGAAGCCCGAGAAGCCCTCGACCATCGCGTAGACCCGCTCGGCCAGCGCCTCGTCCACCCCGTGCGTGGCCATCGCGCCCTCGACGAAGCCGCGGTGCAGCGCCTCCATCGCCGCGGCCGAGCGCTTGCGGCTCATGGCCCGGCGCAGCGCCTCGGCGTTGCTCGGCGAGAAGCCGGCGAAGGCCATCGCGACCTCGATCACCTGGTCCTGGAAGATGATGGTGCCGAGCGTGTCGCGCGAGCACGGGCTCGAGCGACGGATGGTCGTAGGGGATCTCGAAGTCCGGATCGGCGCGCAGCTTCTGGCGGCGGTCGATGTAGGGGTTGACCGCGCCGCCCTGGATCGGCCCGGGCCGGACGATCGCCACCTGGATCGTCAGGTCGTCGAGGTTCTCGGGCCGCGTGCGCCGCAGCGACTGCATCTGCGCGCGGCTCTCGATCTGGAAGACCCCGACCGTGTCGGCGTCCTGGATGCGGTCGTAGACCTCGGGATCGTCGTAGGGGATCCGCGAGAGGTCGAGCGATTCGTTCCTGGTCTGCGCGACGAGATCGACCGTGCGCTCGACGGCCGAGAGCATCCCCAGGCCGAGGTGGTCGATCTTGAGAAAGCCCGCGTCGGCGCACGAGTCCTTGTCCCACTGGCAGATCTGGCGGCCGGCCATCGCCGCGGGCACGAGCGGGACGCAGTCGATCAGCGGCTGCGTGGAGACGATCATCCCGCCCGAGTGCTGGGAGAGGTGGCGCGGCAGGCCATGGACCTCGTCGGCGAGCGCCGCCAGCCAGCGCCAGCGCCCCGTGGCCACCCGGTCGGCCCCGAGCGCGGTGGCCACGTCGCGGCCGACGTCGTGGGCCGAGAAGCCCTCCGAGCCGCGCGCCACCCGCTCTATCTCTCCAGGCGGCAGCCCGAGCGCCTTGCCGAGCTCGCGGATCGCGCCGCGCGCCCGGTAGGTCGGGAAGGCGGCGACGAGCGCGGTCTTCTCGCGCCCGTAGACGTCGTGGATCCGCGGCAGCAGCTTCTCGCGCACGTCGCGCGGGAAGTCGAGGTCGATGTCGGGCAGCGCGGTGATCTCCTCGTTGAGGAAGCGCCCGAGCAGCAGCTGGTTGGCCACCGGGTCGACGTGCGAGAGGCCGGTCAGGTAGCAGACGATCGACGAGACCGAGGACCCGCGCCCGCGCCCGGGCGGCAGCACGCGCGCGCGCCGAGCCGGGGCCGCGGACCTCGACGGCGACTTCCCGCGCGAGCTCGAGCAGGTCGCGGTGGAGCACGAAGAAGCCCGACAGGCCGAGCCCGTCGACGAGCGCGAGCTCCTGCTCGAGCCGCGCCCGCGCCTCGGTGCGCAGCCGGTGCCCGGGCGGGTAGCGGTCCTCGAAGGCCACGCGGCAGTGCTCGGCGAGCACCCGCGTCGCGCTGCCGTCCTCGGCGCCGGGGTAGCGGTAGCCGAGGTCCTCGCAGAGGTCGAAGCCGCAGGCGCTCGGCCACGCGCTCGGTCTCGGCCACGGCCTCGGGCACGTCGGAGAAGCGCGCGGCCATCGCCGCCGGCGTGGTCAGCACGTGGGAGTGGTTGCCGCGGCGCTCGGGCTCGCTCGAGTCGAGCGTCGTCCCCAGCCGGACGGCGACGAGCGCGTCCTGCAGCCGGGCGCGGGCGCGGGTGTGGGCGTGGACGTTGCCCGTGGCCACGGCGGCCAGCCCGAGCCGGCGGCCGAGCTCGATCCGCCGCCGCGAGCGCGCGCGATCGCCGGGCAGGAAGGGACGCTGCAGCTCCATCCGCAGCCGCTCGGGCCCGAAGGCGTCGCGCAGGCGGCGCAGCGTCGGCTCGTCCTCGACGCCGCGGTGGGTGCAGCCCGACAGGCAGACGAGGCCCTCGGCGTGGTCGAGCAGCGCGGTCGAGCGGCGTGAAGGGATCGCCCGCGGGCGCGCCTGGCGGGCCCTCTCGCGTGTGCCGGTAGGCGATCGTCAACAGCCGGCAGAGGTTGGCCCAGCCCGTCGCGTCCTCGACCAGGAGGGTCAGATGGACGTCGGGCCGATCGGTCCCCACGCGGACCGTCAGCTCCGAGCCGTGGATCGCCCGCAGTCCTATGGCGCGTGCCGCCTGGGCGAACTCCATCGAGCCGTACACGCCGTCGTGATCGGTCAGCGCGTACGCCGTGTGTCCCCGCTCGAGCGCGGCCGCCGCGAGCTCGTCGGGCAGCGAGGCCCCGTCGAGGAACGAGAAGGCCGAGTGCGCGTGGAGCTCGACGTAGGACACGAACACATGTTCGCATCGGTGACGGCGGAACGGGCCACGCGGCAAGATCCCCTGCACATGGCGCTGATCTTCGGCTACGGCTCGCTCGTGACGGCTCCGGACCTGCGACCGGCGACCGTCGCCGGGCACCGCCGCACGTGGGGCGTGGCGATGGACAACGCGGTCGACCTGCCCGCCTACAAGCACTACGAGGAGCCGGGGACCGGCGCCCGGCCGGCGCTGCATGGTCGCCTTCCTCGACCTCGAGCCCGGCGACCACGAGGTCAACGGCGCGGTCTTCGAGACCGACGATCTGGCCGCGCTCGACGCGCGCGAGCGCAACTACGAGCGCGTGGAGATCGAGACCTCGGCGGGCCTCGCCTTCACCTACACCGGCTCACCGGAGGGGCGCGCGCGCCTGGCCCGCGGCGTGGCCGAGGAGCGCGTCGTCGTCCAGCGCGCCTACCTCATGCGCGTGCTGTCGGGCTTCGCCGCGCTCGGCCCCGACGGGCTCGACGCCTTCGAGGCGACGACCGGCCCGCTGCCCGGTCCGCTTGCCGACCTGGTGCTCGTGCCGCACCGTTGACACCCTGGTGGCGATGGACGACAAGGATCTCCTGACCCTCCCCGACGACCTGCCCGTCCCCGAGGACGACGGCGCCGCCGACCACCTGCCGGGCGCAGAGCTGCCCGCCGTCGCGCTGCCCGCGACCGACGGGCCGGAGGTCCGCCTCGACGTGCTGGGCGGCCGCACGGTCGTCTTCGCCTACCCGCGCACCGGCACGCCCGGCGAGCAGTCGCTGGGTGGCGACGAGGCGTGGAACGCGATCCCCGGCGCCCGAGGCTGCACGCCCGAGGTCTGCTCGGTCCGCGACCTGCACGACGAGTTCGGCGACCTCGGCGTGCGCGTCTACGGCCTGTCGACCCAGACGACCGGCGAGCAGGCCGAGGCGGCCGACCGCCTCCACCTCCCCTATCCCCTGCTGTCCGACGCCGGCCTGGAGCTCGCCACCGCGATGCGACTGCCGACGTTCACGGTCGAGGGCACCGCGCTGATCAAGCGGGTCACGCTGTTCATCGAGGACGGCCGGGTGACCGGCGTGCAGTACCCGGTCTTCCCGCCCGACGGCGCGGCCGACGCGGCACTGGCGGCGCTGCGCTAGGCGCTCACGGGTGGCGCCTGAGCCCGCGCAGCACCTGATCGGCCTGCCGGTGCGGCGCGCGCAACGCGACGCCGACGAGGTCGAGCTCGTTCGTCGGCACAGCCTTGACCGCCTCGCGGTTGGCGTCGTCGTGCCCGGTGACGAAGAGCTCGGCGGTGTAGATCGCGAGCGGCACCTCACGCTCGAGCGCGCGGCGGTGGACGGTGCGCAGCTTCTCCGCGGAGGCCTCGAAGACGAGGATCGGCTGGCGGCACATCGCCAGGTAGCGCACGCCGTCGGCGTCCTCGTAGGGCTCGCCGACGACCCCGTCCTCGGCGGCGGTCACGCCGGAGAGCAGGAACGCGGTCACGTTCAGGCGCTGCCAGGGCTCGAGGTCGTCGCGGACGACGACGGCGAGCTTGGTCGGGAAGTCGGTGACGGCCATGCCGGGATCACAGCAGGGGGGCTCCGTCTGAGGTGCGGGCGCTAGCGCTTGGCGCGGCCCGGGATGCGATCGACCAGGCGCCCGAGCGGCTCGACGGCCTCGCTGAGCGTCTCGGCCGAGTCCTGCAGCAGCTCGAGCGCGGGCTGGACGCGGTCGAGCTGGCCGCTGATCGAGCGGGCGCGCTCGTCGATCGACTGCACGTGCTCGGGCAGCTCGGGCAGCCCCTGGGTCGAGGCGGCGAGCGACTCGAGCGCGCCGGTCAGCGCGCCGAGCGTGCGCAGCGACTCCTCGAGCGCGGCGAGGTGGCGAAGGGTGTCGGAGAGGTCGGCGAGCTGGGTCAGCGGCCCGTCCTCGGCGGTCAGCCGCTCGACGGCGCCGTCGGGCGCGAGCAGGCGGTCGAGCGAGCCGTCCTCGGCGAGCAGGCGGTTCATCGTGCCGTCGGGCGTGACGAGGCGCTCGATCGTCCCGTCGGAGGCGAGCATCAGCTCGACCAGGCCGCCGTCAGCGACCAGGCGCTCGAGCGGGCCGTCGGGCTGCAGCAGGCGGTCGAGCGCGCCGCCGGGCGCGGTCAGACGGTCGAGCGGGCCGTCCTCGGCCAGCAGCCGGTCGAGCGGGCCGCCCGTGAAGAGCAGCCGGTCGACGACGCCCTCCTCGGCCATCAGGCGATCGAGCGGGCCGCCGTCGGCGAGCAGGCGCTCGAGCACCCCGCCCTCGGCGAGCAGCCGGTCGAGTGGGCCTCCCGGCGCGAGCGCGCGGCCGAGCGGACGGTCGTCGGCGGTCAGCTCGGCGAGCTGCTCGATGCGGGCCAGCGGGCCGTCCTCGTCGGCCAGGCGGCCGAGCTGCTCGAGCGGGCCGTCCGGAGCGAGCAGGACGTCAAGGCGCTCGGCGTAGCCGCCCGGGCGCCGCAGCGGGCCGTTCGGATCGGCCAGGCGCGCGGTGGCGATCACGAGCTCGGCGCCCGCGATCGCCGTGCGGGCCGGCAGCAGCGCGAGCGAGAGCAGTCCCATCGCCGGGGACCGTAGACGGTCCGGCGCTCAGGCGGCGAAGTCCGCGGCGTGCGCGCGCGTCCACTCGGCGAAGCTGCGCGGCGGGCGGCCGAGCAGCTGCTCGATCGTCGGGTGCACCGTCGCCTCGTCGGCCAGGCCGCCGCGGAAGATCTCGAAGAACGCGTCGACGTACGCCTCGGGCATCTGCTTGACGAGTTCGCGGCGTGCCTCGTCGTCGTCCCAGCCCTCGAAGCGCAGCGGACGGCCGAGCGCCTCGCCGAGGATCCGCAGCTGGTCGGCGGGCAGCAGCGCCTCGGGCCCGCTGAGCCGCAGCGTCTGCCCGTCGAGCTCGCCGGTCGCGAGCGCGAGGGCGGCGATCTGGGCGATGTCAGCGGGGTCGTTCATCGCGACCGGGCAGTCGCCGAACGGGCCGTGAACGACGTTCCCGGCGGCGAGCTCGTCGCGCCAGTTCAGCGCGTTGGTCATGAACGTGTTCGGCTGCAGGATCGTCCAGGCGAGGCGGGAGTCGCGCACGAGCTGCTCCGAGGCGACGTGGTAGGCGGCCACGGCGTTGGTCGTCGACCCGCTCGGGGCCGCGCTCGACGAGAGCAGGGTGACGCGCTGCGTGCCGCCGTCGGCGAGCGCCGCGAGCAGGCCCTCGAGCCCGGAGTAGCCGCTGAGCAGGTAGGCGCCGGCGACACCGCGGGCGGCGTCGGTCAGCGTGCCGGCGTCATCGAGATCGCCGACGACGCTCTCGACGCCGTCGGGCCACTCGCGAGGGCTGCGGCTGACGGCGCGGACCGGGACGCCGCGGGAGCGCAGCGCCTCGACGGTCGCGCCGCCCGTGTTGCCGGTGGCGCCGGTGACGAGGATCGGAGGAGACATGCCGCGTGGTGCCTACCCGCGAGGAAACCAGGCGACGCCGATGTCGCCACCGTCGGAGGCGTGCTCGACCAGACAGAAGCGCACGGCGTAGGAGATGTCGCGGGAGAGCGTCCAGGTCACCTGCCGCGCGCCCTTCGGCCAGCGGCGCGTCGTCTTGGCGATCGCCGCCTTCTTCGGGTTCGCGCTGGAGCCGCAGACGGCGTTGACACGGTGCCCGTCCAGCTGCTCGTCGGCGTCGCTGAGGTTGTTCGCCTTGACGTCGGTGAGCATCGTCAGCTTGCGTCCGCTCAGCGTGAACTGCATGTTCGAGTTGGGGTCGTACTTCGTGCGCGTGACGGGCCGATAGGGCTTGATGTCGAAGCGCCAAGTCGCCGAGCCGTCGGGGTAGGCCAGGCGCACCCGCGCCTGGCGGCGCGTGCCGTAGGCCGGCATGCGGCACGCGAAGCGCCCGCGGCGCACGCGGCGGCACAAGCGCGAGCGCTGGGCGAGCAACCGGGTCCGGGTCGCGTGCCTGGGCGTGGTCACGACGATCACGCGGCCACGGCGGACGGGGATCGGCGCGTAGTTGGCGGTGCACGGCCGCGGGAGCGTGTGCACGACGGTCGAGCCCTTCCTCGACACCGCGCCGAGCAGGCAGACGTGGCGCGCGGTCCTGGCGTAGCTCGTGACGTGGGGCGCGACGAGGTGCTCGCGGTAGGACGCGCCGGTGACCGCCGGGCTCGCGAGCGCGAGGAGCACGGCGAGCACGACCACGGTCTGGACCGGACGGCGCACGGGCCGGACACTAACCCCGTTGCGAGTACCACCGCCCGTCCACGAGGTCGTGGAAGACGACGACGTTGCGCCCGCAGGTCGTGACGAGCTCCCAGTAGCGGCGGCGCAGCGGCTTGTGCGTCCACCAGCGGTCCTCGACCAGCCAGGACTCGCGCACGCAGTCGACCGTGCGGCGATCGACCGTGAGCGGCTGGCCGTTGGGACCCGGGCGCACCTCGGCGGCGCGGGGCTGGGCCAGGCGGACGGGACCGGTCATTAGATGATCACCTGCCCCCTCGCTTACGGCTCTCGCCGCCCTCGAACGGCGTCAGCGCGGCCCGGCGCTCGGGCACGCGGGAGCCGGGGTCGAGCTCGAGCACGCGCAGGGCCGCGTCCTCGCCGGCCGCCGCGCGAGCCTGCTGCACACCCTCGCGCAGACGCTCGGCGCGGCGCTCGTCGGCCTCGTCGACGAGCGAGCGCTGGTCGCCGACCGGCGGCCCGAAGCGCTCCACGCGCAGCTCGAGCGCCTCGGCCGGCGCGGGCAGCGTGCGCAGCCGCACGCCGAGCGCCAGGCGCATCCGCTCCCCGTCGGCCAGCGGCTCGCGGAAGGGCAGCTGCTCGCGCCAGGTCCCGCCCTCGACGAGCCGGGCCGAGAGCACGACCGAGCGCAGCGTGCGCCCGCGCCGCTCGCGGCGGGCCAGCAGCCGGTCGACGAGCAGCGCCAGGGCGCGCTCGAGCTGGATCCCCGAGCCGCGCCTCGGGCAGCTCGAGCGTCTCGGTCAGCGGCTCGAGCGGCGTGCGCGCGACCAGCCGCGCGTCCTCCCCGCTCGCCAGCGCGTGGGCGCGCACGCCGGCCGACCCGAAGCGGTCGGCCATGGCCGCGCGCGGCAGCGCGGCGACCGCGCCGAGCGTGCCCAGGCCGAGGCGCTCGAGCGCGGGCGGCAGCGCCGCGGTCTCGGCCCGGCCGCGCAGCAGCGACACCGGCAGCGGCGCCAGGTAGGTGCGCGCCGGCCCCGTGACGTAGGCGGGCCGGCGCACGCGCGCCCTGCTGGCGGCGGCCAGCGCGCAGAAGGCGGTCGGGCCGATCCCGAGCCGGGCCGGACGCCCGCAGCGCGCGCCGCGCGGCGGCGACCACGCCCTCGATCCCGCCGTGCAGGCGCACGAGCCCCTGCGCGTCGAAGCACGCCAGCCCCGGGCGCGTCGGGGGCGACGGCTGCGCCGATGCTCTCCAGCCGCGTGAGCAGGCCCTCCCAGGCGCCCGCGACCCCGGCCGGATCGGGCGGGACGAGCGCCAGGCGCGGGCAGCGCGCGAGCGCCTCGCCGAGCCGCAGGCCGGGCCGCACGCCGAAGGCCTCGGCGGCCAGCGAGACCTCGCCGATGAACGCCTCGCGCCCCGGCTCGGGCGCGAGCGCGGCCGGCTGCTCGAGCAGCGCCGCCCGGCCGCCGGCGGCGACCGTGAGCTCGAAGCGGGGCAGCAGGACGCAGACGATCATGCGAACACATGTTCGCATGATCGGAAGACGCCGCGGCGCCCATCCGAAAGTCCCTGCTTAGGGGCGTGCGAGGTGGATCGTCAGGCGGCCCGCGCCGGACACGCGGCGGACCTTGAAGGCGGCCGAGCGGTTGCCGCAGATCAGCATCGAAGCCGAGCGGCCCCGGCTCGTGCCGACCGACTTGTGCGAGAGGTAGCCGCGGAGGCGCAGGCTGGCGCCGGGCACGCCGGTGACCCGCACGCGGGCGTACCCGTCGAGCGGCGCCTTGAGGCGGAAGATCTTCGACCCGCGGCCGTACCAGCGCACGGCCTTGCGCGCCGACTTCTTCCACGGCGACTGCACGTCGTGGCGGATCGCGCCGAAGGCGGCGGCGTTGGGCTTGAGCAGCGGCGAGTAGCCCCAGTACTGGAGGTACTGCGGGTACAGCCGCATCGCGAAGGACTCGGCCCAGCCCTCCCCCGGGTTCTCGGCGTAATGGCTGCCCTCGTCACCGGGGTAGAGCTGCTTGTTCGCCACGCGGGGGCAGACCTTCTCGGTCGTGGCCCAGTGCTTCGGGCCCCAGTTGCCGGCGTCGAAGGGGTAGTTCGTGCGGTTGGCGGCGATGTGGTGGCCGTACTCGTGGGCGACGACGAAGTCGAGCGGCGCCTGGTCCTGCGGCGTGTCCTCGTTGGGCAGGTACATCGTCGCGTTGGTCGGCGAGTAGCAGGCCAGCGCCTCGGTCGAGCCGCAGTCGGTCTGCATCTCCGAGGTCTTCTCGACGAGGACCTTGATCTTGCTGACCTCGGAGCCGTAGGCGGCCGGCTTGGCCATCCACACGAAGACCGCGTTGAGGAAGGACTGGACGTCGGCGTGCGCCGGACTGCCCAGCGAGTCCGAGAGCGCCACCTCGAGGTACGGGCCGCCGCTGATCTTGTAGCGGGTGTAGGCGGCGGCGCTGGCGCGCGGCGAGGCCGCGGCGCGGGCCTGGACCTTGGCCGGCGGCGTGACGTCGCGGAACGGCGTCGCGAACGGGCGGGGCGCGTCGCTGGGCGGCTGGAGCTTCACGGCCGCCGACGCCCCGGCCGGAACGGCGAGCGAAAACAGGCAGGCGAGTAGAAGGCCGCGGCGCATCCCTGGAGGTTGTATCGCCCAACCCTGAGAAAACCTGAAGGACATCCCCGGATCAGTTTTGAGGCGCGTCGGCGTCGTCGTCGGACTCGGAGACGATGTAGGGAGGCTCCTTGTCGCCGCCGTCACGAAAGACGAAGTGCCACAACGCCCAGATCGCCACGTAGCCGAGCGCGAGCACGACCATCGAGAAGGCGATCAGCGCGCTCTGCGAGGACGACGAGGCGGCGGCGAGAAGGGCCATCGAGACCGAGCCTAGACCGTCCAGACGTAGGAAGACCCCGCCGGAGCGGGGCCTTCCCGTAGCAGGCCGTTAAGCCGGATTCTGTCGAGAGCAGTCATCCATCTGCGCGACCTACCCGGACCTCGGCGGGCCACCTACGAACGGTCCTGTCTGGTCTTGCACCGGGTGGGGTTTGCCTGGCCGCCGCGTCGCCGCGGCGCCGGTGCGCTCTTACCGCACCATTTCAACCTTGCCTCGGAGCCTCGCGGCCCCGGTGGGCGGTGTCATTTCTGTGGCACTGTCCCGCGGGTTTCCCCGGGTCGGCGTTACCGACCACCCTGCCCTGCGGTGTCCGGACTTTCCTCGAAGGGTTCACCTCCGCGACTGCTTGGCCTGCGCGCCGAAGGCTAGACGAGCCCGAGCACGCCGGCCAGCTCGCGGTGGTCGGCGACCAGGTGGTCGGCCTCGGGCGCGCCGTCGAGGGGCGGGTCGTCGTAGAGCCCCGTGTAGCGCACGGAGGTCATCCCGTACGCGCGGGCGCCCGCGACGTCGGTGCGGCGCAGGTCGCCGACGTGGGCGGCGCGCGACGGGTCGGGTTCGCCGATCGAACCCAGCGCGTGGGCGAACATCTCGCCGGCCGGCTTGTAGTGGCCGACCTCGTCGGAGAAGGCCCAGCCGCCGAAGTGGCGCAGGATGCCGGCGCGCGCGAGGAAGTCGCGCAGGAGCTCGCCGGCGGTGAAGCCGACGTCGCAGACGATCGCCATCCGCACGCCGGCACCGGCGAGCGTGGCGAGGCAGTCCGCGATGCCCGGCGCGAGCTCGAGGTCGGCGTCGCGGCCGACGTCGCCGAAGGCCGCGAGCAACTGCTCCCGCGACGTCTCGTCGTCGAGCTCGACGGCGAGGTGCTCGAGCGCGAGCTCGGCGCCGTCGCGCGCGACGAACTGCCGGCCGGCGTGCCAGTGCTCGGCGTGGGCGTCGTGCGCGGCGAGGACCGCGGCGCGGACGGCGTCGGGGCCGACCTCGGCGCCGGCCTCCTCGAGCAGGCCGCCCCAGGCCGCCACGCGGCGATCGACGATCGACCCGTGGTCGTCCCAGGCCAGCGTGTTCCAGAAGTCGAACGTGACCGCGTCGAGCGGCCGCCGGCCCGTCACGCGAGCGCGGCGCCGCAGTCGGCGCAGCTGCCCATCACGGGCGCCGGGCCGGTGCCCCAGCGGGCGCGCAGCGTGCCGGTGTGGTGGCAGACCGGGCACTCGGCGGTCCCGGCGGCGAGCGCCTCCCAGCAGCCGGAGACCAGGGCCTCCAGCGTCAGCTCGCCGCCGGACTCGCCGTCCGGCACGGCGACGCGGGCGTCGCCGTCCAGGTTGGTGTCGAAGAGGGGTTCGAGGGCCAGCGTCGACATGTCACATCCTCCGCAGCAGCCCGACGACCTTGCCCAGGACGCGGACCTCCTTGGAGCGGATCGGCTCGAGCGCCGTGTTCTCCGGCTGCAGGCGGATGTGGTCCGCCTCGCGGAAGAAGGTCTTGACCGTCGCCTCCTCGCCCACGAGCGCGACGACGACGTCGCCGTCGGTCGCGGTGTCCTGCTGGCGCACGACGACGAGGTCGCCGGGCAGGATGCCCGCGTCCTTCATCGACTCGCCCTTGATGCGCAGGACGAACTCGCCGTCCTCGCCGCCGACCGCCTCCGGGACGTCGACGTAGTCCTCGACGTTCTCCTCGGCGAGCATCGGCGCGCCGGCGGCGACCTGGCCGAGCAGCGGCAGCCCGTTGGGCTTGACGATCTGCTTGACCGCGTCGGGGATCGCCCGGTCGAGCAGCTCGATCGCACGGGGCTTGGAGGGGTCGCGACGCAGCAGCCCGACCTTCTCGAGGTTGGACAGATGGGCGTGCACGGTGGAGGAGGACGCCAGGCCCACCGCCTTGCCGATGTCGCGCACCGTCGGCGGGTAGCCGTACTTCGCCGAGTACTTCTTGATGAAGTCGAAGATCTCTTGCTGTCGCTTGGTCAGGCTCAGCTCCACGGCGCCAGCTCCCTCGGTGTCGAAACGAACATGTGTTCGACAAGGTACCGCGCCCCGCCGACGGAAACAAGCGGCGTTCCAGGGGGTTCCCGGCGGGCGAGCCCAGCACCTATACTCGCCCGGCCCTCGCGCCGGTGGCGGAATTGGTAGACGCGCAAGGTTGAGGGCCTTGTGGGGGATAACCCCGTGGAGGTTCGAGTCCTCTCCGGCGCACTCGACGGCCCCATCACCCAGCGGAGGTGATGACGGTTCACCCCCCGTGACATCAAGGTCACGGGGATGCCCGCGCTCTCCGACGAGCAACTCCGGCAGATGCTGCCGCTGCTCGGCGAGAGCGACAGCGTCGAGCTCAAGCTGACCGTGTCCCGACGCCGAGCAGCGCGCGACGATCGACCGCGCTCGGCGTCGACCCGCTCGACGCCCAGATCCGCCAGGTCTTCTTCTTCGACACGCCCGACCTCGCGCTCTACGAGCAGGGCGTGGTCGTGCGCGCGCGGCGCGTGCAGGGCAAGGGCGACGACTCGGTCGTCAAGCTGCGGCCGGTCGTGCCCGACGAGCTGCCGCCGGAGCTGCGCGCGAAGCCGCGGGTTCGGCGTCGAGGTCGACGCGATGCCGGGCGGCTTCGTCTGCTCGGGCTCGATGAAGGCGGCGCTCGACAAGCCGCGGGTCCGCGACGTCGTCGCGGGCCGGCGCCCGTTCCGCAAGCTGTTCTCCAAGGCACCAGCGCGCGTTCTACGCCGAGCACGCGCCCGACGGCGTCGAGCTCGACGACCTCGCGGTGCTCGGCCCGATCTTCGTGCTCAAGCTGAAGTTCGCGCCGCCGGAGCATCGACCGCAAGCTCGTGGCCGAGCTGTGGCTCTACCCCGACGACTCGCGCATCCTCGAGCTCTCGACGAAGTGCCCGCCCGCGGACGCGTTCCACGTCGCCGCCGAGCTGCGCGCCTACCTGTCGCAGACGGGCGTGGACGTCGGCGGCGAGCAGGCAGACGAAGACGCGCAAGGCGCTCGAGTTCTTCTCCGCGCGGTTCCGATAACCCGGTTTCCGGGTACATCCCTTCGCGGTGCGGAGCTGGAGAGAGCGGAGGTGGCCCGTGGCGGCCGCCGGACTGGTGCTGGGACTCGCGGTCGCGAGCCCCGCCCGCGCGGCCTTCGACCCGGGCGTCGAGGCCAAGAACTTCTCGAAGACCGAGGAGCGCCAGGCGATCTACGACACGCCCGCCTACCAGGCGCGGCTGCGCACGCAGAGCAACACGAACGGGCTGGAGGCGCTGGCGGCGGAAGCCAAGGATCCCGAGCGGGAGTTCGCCTCCGACCTGTGCTGGAACGGCAACGACGGGTGCGCCGGCGACATCCGCCTCTACGACTGGCAGAAGAACCACAACGGGATCGTCGAGCCCGTCCTCTTCACCGCGCGCAACGGCGCGACGCTCTCGGGCCACATCTGGGCCACGAAGTCCGGCCCGGCCAGCCGGCCCGGCGTCGTGATCACCAACGGCTCGGTCCAGGCCGACGAGCAGATGTACTGGTACGCCGCGCAGGCGCTGGCCAAGGCCGGCTACGTCGTGATGACCTGGGACCCGCAGGGCCAGGGCCAGTCCGACACGCGGGGCGCGACGCCCGACGAGAACGAGGGCTTCCCGGCCCAGACCGACGGTCGCCCGTTCTTCGACGGCACCGAGGACGCCGTCAACTTCTTCTACTCGACGGCCGCGCACCCGTACGTGCCCGAGACGTCGTGCTCGACGGGCACGAGCCACGCGGCCAAGCAGACGCGTCGCGTCAAGGCCGGGCTCGACGCCGGCTACAACCCGTACTGCAAGCTCTTCGACCGTAAGCGCCTGGGCCTGGCCGGCCACTCCTACGGCGCGGCCGGCGTCTCCTACGTCGGTCAGCTCGATCCGCGCGTCTCGGCGATCGTCGCCTGGGACAACCTGTCGGCGGCCAAGCCCGGCACCGGCGGCGGCCAGGGCTTCCCGCCCGGCGAGCAGGGCTGCCCCGCGCACCCGGGTGAACGAGTCGACCGCACGCCGGCGCTCAAGGCCGGCCACGGCAAGCCCGCGCTCGGCATGTCGGCCGACTACTTCCTGCCGCCGACGCCGAACACCAAGGAGCCGCGCTCCCCGAGCGAATGCGCCGCCGTCGCCAAGCGCTACGAGCAGGGCACCCAGCCCTCCGAGGACGAGGGCACCGACTGCAAGGCGCTGGCCTCGCTCGAGTACTCGGCGCACGGCAACGACACCGGCGAGCTCGTGATCCGCGGCGGCTCGCACCTCGACTTCTCGTTCATCCCCAACCAGGCGTTCGGCGCGTCGCTGCGCGGCGCGGACATGATCGACTGGTACACGACCGCGTGGTTCGACAAGTACGTCAAGAAGGACCCGTCGGCCGACCGGCGCCTGATCACCAACCGCTGGCTGGCCGACAAGCAGGAGGCCGCCGTGGACCCCGACCACAGCGGCAACATGTTCTCCTTCTACCACCGCTCGCGCCTGGACTTCCGGCTCAACGACGGGACGCGGTTCGACCAGGAGGACCTGCGCTCGGGCAAGGGCCTGCGGGCCGACTGCGACCCGGCGAGCTACTCCTACCTCGCCATCGCCACGAGCCCGGACACGCCGCGCGCCGGCCACCCGTGCCCGAGCCCGACGACCGCGGGCGCGAAGGCCGCCGCGCGCTGCGTCAAGGCGCCGGGCGCCGCCAAGCGCACCCGCTTCGGCATGGGCCGCCTGGGCCGCACGCGCACGAGCGAGCGCCGCTCGACCAAGGCCAAGCGCGTGACCCGCGGCGGGATCGACCGCTACTGCGTCCGCGGCGGCGGCCACGTCCGCCTCGGCTTCGCGCGATCGCACGTCAGGCTCGTGCTCACCACGAGCCGGCACGCCTCGGTGCGTGGGATCAAGGTCGGCTCGAGCTCGCGCACGCTGCACGCCAGGCTCCATGGCGAGCGCCGCCTCAAGGTCGGCAAGCGCGTCTGGTACGTCGCCCGCGGCACGAAGGCCCGGCTCGTCTTCGAGATGACCGCGAAGGGCCGTGTTGCGCAGGAGGGCATCGCCGACCTGCGCTTCACGCACGGGGCGAAGGCGCAGCGCTCGTTCCTGCGCGGCTTCCGCCTCTAGCCCCTACTGCGGCAGCAGGACGATCTTGCCGCGCGTGTGGCGCTCGGCGAGCACGCTGTAGGCCTCGCGCACCCGATCGAGCGGGTAGGTCGCGGCGATCGGCAGCTCGACGGTGCCGTCCGCGACGAGCGCGGCGGCCTCGGCCAGCCGTTCCGGGGTCGCGGACTGATGCGTGCCCTGCCGTGAGGCGCCGACGCGACCGGCCGCCTCGAAGTCGATGATCGTGTTGATGCGCCCGGGCGCGACGCCGAGCTCGATCGCCAGATCGACGTAGCCGCCGCCGAAGGTGTCGACGAAGGCGTCGACGCCGTCGGGCGCCGCGGCGCGGATGCGCTCCGCCTGGCCCTCGCCGTAGGTGACCGGCACGATGCCGCGGCTGCGCAGCCAGGGGTGGTTGGCCTCGCCGGCCAGCCCGATCGTCGTCGCGCCGGCGTGCACGGCGAGCTGGGCGGCGAACCCGCCGACCCCGCCGGCGGCGGCCGAGACGACGACGGTCTCCCCCGGCTGCGGCCTGACGGCTTCGATCGAACCCCACGCCGCCATGGAGACGACGAACAGCGAGCCGGCGACCTCCCAGGACAGGCCCGCGGGCTTGGCCACGATCTGCTCGGCGGGCACCGCCACGAGCTCGGCGTGGCTCGAGCGCACCTCCGACCAGCCGATCACCTCGTCGCCGGCCTCGATCTCGGTGACGCCGTCGCCCGCCGTCTCGACGACGCCCGCGAAGTCCGTGCCCTCGCCCGAGGGGAAGGTGCGCGTCGAAGCGACCCTCGCGGATCGGGATCTCGCCGGGCTGGAGGCCGGCGGCCATGACCCGGACGACCACCTGGCCGGCGTCGGCCACGGGGTCGGGGACCTCGCGGACCTCGAGCACCTCGGGGCCGCCGAAGCGGTCGAACTGGACGGCGCGCATGCTCCGGGTCTGCCCCGCCCAGTCCGACCGGTCACGGCTAGACCGCGAAGGGCCAGGCGCACCCGGCGCCGTCCGCGTCGTGCTTCCACTTCGCGGCGTCGTCGAGGTAGGCGTTGGCGGCGGCGAAGTCCCACCGGTTGATGGCGGCGTTGGCCGCCGACTGGTCGGACTGGTACTCCCCGAGCGTGTCGCCGCAGAACGACGACGGGCCCATCGAGCCGCCCAGGAACCGCGAGCCGACGGTCTTGGCGTAGCGCCCGTCGTTCTTGGTGGCATGGGCGGCGCTGACGGGACCACCGGCCAGCGCGACGGTGAACAGGGCGGCGGCGGCGATGCCGCGGAGCTTGTGGGTGGACATGAGACGGCCTCCTTGTGAGGGGTGGTTGACGCGCCGATCCTCGCGCCCCGCGCCCCGCCTGCCCAGGCACCCCAGGGCTGGTCCTCGCCACCCCTGCCAAGATGCGCGCATGACCGAGTCCACCCCGCGCGCCCGCGGCCTCTCGATGCCGCCCGAGTTCGCCCCGCACGAGCGCACGCTGATGGCCTGGCCGTGCCGGCGCGAGCTGTGGGAGGACCAGCTCGGCGCCGCGCGCGAGGAGTACGCCGGCGTCGCAAACGCCGTGGCCGCCTTCGAGCCGGTGACGATGGTCTGCGCCGACGCGCAGGACGCCGCCGACGCCCGCGCCGCGCTCACCGGCGACGTGGAGATCGCCGAGCACCGCATCGACGACTCGTGGATGCGCGACAACGGGCCGATCTTCGTCACCGGCGACAACGGTGAGCGCGTCGGCGCGCACTTCCGCTTCAACGCCTGGGGCGAGAAGTTCTCCCCCTTCGACGCCGACGAGGAGACCGGCGGCTGGCTGGCCGCACGCCACGGCGACGCCGTGGCCGAGGCGCCCTTCGTGCTCGAGGGCGGCTCGATCGCCGTCGACGGCGCCGGCGCGCTGCTGACCACCGAGCAGTGCCTGCTCAACCCCAACCGCAACCCGTCGATGGCGCGCGAGGAGATCGAGGCAGGGCTGCTCGACTTCCTGGGCGTCGAGCGCGTGATCTGGCTCGGCGACGGCCTCGTCGGCGACAAGGACACCGACGGCCACGTCGACCTGATCTGCGTGCCGCTGTCCGCCGGGCGGGTGCTGCTGCAGTCCACGCCGCCGGGCACGCCCGACCACGAGCCGATGGCCGAGAACGCGCGCCGCGCCGCCGCGGCCGGAATCGAGGTCGTCGACTTCCCGATCCTCGCGACGGGCACCGTCGCCGGCGAGGAGGTCACGCACTCCTACCTCAACCTCTACGTGTGCAACGGCGCCGCGGTCGTGCCGCTCTCCGGCGATCGCGAGACCGACGAGGCCGCGCTCGCCCTCCTGCGCGACGTCTACGGCGACGAGCGCGAGGTCGTCGGCGTGCCGGCGCTGACCGTCGCCTGGGGCGGCGGCGGCCCGCACTGCATCACCCAGCAGGTCCCGGTCGTCTGACGGCTCAAGTCAGCGGCGCGTACGCGTCGGGCCGGCGCGTGGTCAGGAACGGGAACAGCGTCAGCCAGTCCTTGCGCGCGTCGAGATCGAGGTCGGCGACGATCGTCGCGTCGCCGTCGCGCGGCGCCTGGACGAGGATCCGCCCGTACGGGTCGGACACGAAGCTCGTCCCGTAGAACGTGATGTCGGTTCCCTCGACGGTCTCGGTGCCGGTGCGGTTGATCGCGATCATGAACGTCCCGTTGGTGATCCCGTTGCCGACGATCACGTGCTGCCACAGCGGCTGGGTGTCGAACCCCGGATGGTCGGGCTCGGAGCCGATCGCCGTGGGGTAGACGAGCACCTCGGCGCCGGCCAGCGAGTAGGCGCGCGCCAGCTCCGGGAACCACTGGTCCCAGCACGTCGGGAAGCCGAAGTTCGCGTCGGCCAGGCCGACGACGGGGAAGGCGGCGTCGCCCGACGGGCCCGGGCCGGAAGTACTTGTCCTCGTAGTAGCCCGCCGTGACCGGGATGTGGAGCTTCCGCGTGCGGGCGACGAGCTCGCCGTCGGGCGCGACGACGATCGCCGTGTTGAAGCCCAGCCCGTCGCCCTCGTCGGCCTGCTCGAACAGGGAGGCGTGGACGTGGATGCCGTGCGCGGCGGCCTGCTCGGCGGCGAAGGCGTACGTCGGCCCGTCGCCGAGCGGCTCGGGCTCGACGCGGCCCGTCGGGGACGATCGCGAAGTAGGGCGAGAGCGTCAGTTCCTGCAGGCAGACGAGCGCGGCCCCCTCGCCGGCCGCCAGCGCGATCCCCTCGGACAGAGACGGCGCGGTGCTCGTCGCCGTCGGCGTGCCAGCGCGTCTGCACGGCGGCGACGCGCAGCGGCGCGCGGGTCGGCTCGTCGACGCGCGCGGGCGACGGCGGCGGGGTGTAGGCGGTCAGCAGCTCCATGACGATCCGAGCGTAAGGCAAGTACGTTCCCTCCGTGGCCGGCGCCACCGTCTTCACTGGCCGCACGGCCTGGGCCCGCAATCTCGCGACGCCCGTCCGCGACTTCCTCAGCGCGGAGACCGGCGGCGCCGTCGCGCTGCTGCTCGCGATCGTCGCCGCGCTGGCCTGGGCCAACAGCCCGTGGTGGGACACCTACGAGTCGGTCTGGACGACGCACCTGTCGATCCGCCTGAGCGACTCGCGGGATCAACATGCAGCTGCGCGAGTGGATCAACTCGGGCCTGATGACGTTCTTCTTCCTCGTCATCGGCCTCGAGGCCAAGCGCGAGTTCGACGTCGGCGCGCTGCGCGAGCGGCGCCGGGCCGCGCTGCCCGGCGCTGGCCGCGCTCGGCGGGGCGATCGTGCCGATCGCGATCTACCTGGCCTTCAACGCCGGCGGCGAGGGCGCGCACGGCTGGGGCGCGGCGATGTCGACCGACACCGCGCTGGCCCTCGGCATCCTCGCGCTCGCCGCGCCGGGCGGGACCCGCGTGCGCGTGGCGCTGCTGACCTTCTCGGTCGTCGACGACCTGCTCGCGCTGCTCGTGATCGCGCTGGCCTACTCGGACTCGCTGTCGATCATGCCGCTGGTGATCGCCGCCGGGCTGTTCGCGGCCGTGCTCGGGCTGCGCTTCGCCTCGCCCACGTGGCGCCTGCAGGCCGCGGCCGTGCTCGGCGTGGGGATGTGGATCGCGCTGCACGCCTCGGGCGTCGACCCCGTCGTGACCGGCCTGCTCGTCGGCCTGGCCACCGCCGCCTATCCGCCGGGCCGCGCCGAGCTCGAGTCGGTCACCGACCTCGCGCGCTCCTTCCGCGAGCAGCCGACGCCCGAGCTCGCCCGCTCGGCGCAGCTCTCGGTCGCCTCGGCGATCTCCCCCAACGAGCGCCTGCAGTACCGCCTGCACCCGTGGACGAGCTACGTGATCGTCCCGCTGTTCGCGCTGGCCAACGCCGGCGTCCACGTCGGCGGCGGGCTGCTCGGCGACGCGATCGCCTCCCCGATCACGCTCGGGATCGTCATCGGCTACGTCGTCGGCAAGCCGCTCGGGGTCATGCTCGCCTCGTGGATCGGCACCCGGTTCGGGATCCGCCGGGGCCTGAGCTGGCCGGCGATCCTCGGCAACGGGACGGTGTCGGGCATGGCCTTCACGGTCTCGCTGCTCGTGGCCAGCCTCGCCTTCGAGGGCCAGGCGCTGCAGGAGGCCAAGCTCGGCGTCGTGGTCGCCGCCGCGCTGGCCGCGGTCACCGCCACGCTCGTGTTCCGGACGATCAGCCGCCTGCCCGCCGAGGTGCGCGCCCGGCAGATCAACGCGGTCACCGCGCCGCTGCTCGACCTGGCCGAGGACGTCGACCCCGAGCGCGACCACATCCGCGGCCCCGACGACGCCGTGGTCACCGTCGTCGAGTACGGCGACTACGAGTGCCCGTACTGCGGCCAGGCCGAGGAGGCGATCCGTCAGCTCCTGACCTCCTTCGGGCGCGACGTGCGCTACGTCTGGCGCCACCTGCCGCTCAACGACGTCCACCCGAACGCCCAGCGCGCGGCCGAGGCGGCCGAGGCCGCGGCCGCCCAGGGCCGCTTCTGGGAGATGCACGACCGCCTGTTCAGCCACCAGGACGAGCTCGGGCCCCGCGCGCTCGTGGCCGACGCCGACGCCCTCGGGCTCGACAAGGAGCGGTTCATCGCCGACCTGCACGGCCACGAGCACACCGAGCGCGTCGACGAGGACGTGACGAGCGCCGACGCGAGCGGCGTCGCCGGCACGCCGACGTTCTTCATCAACGGCGTGCGCCACGAGGGCGCCTACGACGTCGACGCCCTGACCGCCGCCGTCGAGCGCGCCCGCCGCGGCGTCGAGCTGCGCGCACTGGCGAGCCCGACGCCCGCCTGATAGACAGTTCGGATGACTGTCGCCGCGCGCATCGCGCTGACCCTCCTGCTCGCGGTCGTCGGCGCCGGCGCCATGGCCGCCCGGGCCGGCGCCGTGGTCCACGACACGATCGTCTCCGGCCACCTGCCCGCCCGCGCCGCCGCCGCGCACGGCGGGAGCTTCCGCACGCGGGACGGAACGGCCGTGCGCATCCACGAGTCCGCGGCGTTCCCCCGCAACGACGCCGAGCTCCAGCGGCTGGGCGAACTTCTTCGGCTCGCTCGTCCACGGCCCCGAGCTGGCCAAGCTCAGCGTCTACATCGCGCCCTACGGCGAGCTCCAGCGCATCTGCGAGTCCAAGACCGCCGACTCCTGCTACTCGCCCGACGACAACGAGATCGTGCTCATCCGCAACCCGCCGCCCGGCCACGACCCGGTCCCGGCGATCGCCGCCCACGAGTACGGCCACCACGTCGCCTTCCATCGCAAGAACGACCTCGGCGACGCGATGGACTGGGGCCCGACCTACTGGGACACCTACGAGGACGTCTGCAACCGCACCGACGCGCGCACCGCGTTCCCCGGCAACGAGGGCAAGCACTACGACCTCAACCCCGGCGAGGCGTGGGCCGAGACCTACCGCATCCTCAACGGCGAGGAGCCGGGGTTGTGGGACATCATCGACACCTCGTTCTTCCCCGACAAGACCGACCTGCGCCTGGCGCGGCTCGACGTCGTCAACCCCTACGACGGCGGCGAGTACATCGACCGCCGCAGCTCGCTGTCGCGGCACACCGCCCAGGTGCGCCACTACCGCGCGCCGGTCGAGAACGACGGCAAGGTCGACCTGCGGCTCGAGACGACGGGCTCGCTCGACGGCGACCTCTACGTCTACGCCACGCGCAAGAGCAAGCACCCGCTCGACAAGGCGCGGCGCCGCGGCCACACCGAGAAGCTCGTGGGCACCTACTGCGGCTACCGCTACCTCGACGTCCGCGTCAAGCGCAAGAAGGGCGCGGGCCGCTACAAGCTGCGCCTGACGCTGCCGTACTTCACGACGCGATAGCTGACAGGATCCCGGCGTCGATGCATCCCGGTGCCTTCGATCCCGTGCGGGCGGCGATCGTCGTCGGCGGCTCCGACGAGGTCGTCACCTACGGCGAGCTCGACGCCGCCGCGACGCGCATCGCGCGCCTGTTCGCCGACCGCGGCCTGCGGCCCGGCGACCACATCGCGCTCTGCCTGGAGAACTCCGCGCGCTTCCTCGAGCTGCTGTGGGGCGCGCGCTACGCCGGGCTGCTCTACACCGCCTGCTCGACGCGGCTGACCGCCGACGAGCTCGCCTACATCGTCGAGGACTGCGGCGCCCGCGCGCTGATCCTCTCGGCCCGCTTCGCCGACCGCGCGGCGGCGGTCGCGCGCGCGACGCCGGGCGTCGAGCACCGCTTCGCGCTCGGCGGGGCGGTCGAGGGCCACGAGCGCTGGGAGGAGGCCGTCGCCGCCCAGCCCGCCGACCCGCTCCCGGGCGGGCGGCCGGCGGGCACCGACATGCTCTACTCGTCGGGCACGACGGGCCGGCCGAAGGGGATCCGGCCGCGCCGGAGCTCGCGCGCGACGATCGAGGAGCCGATGCTCGTCACCGCGCGTCATCGAGGGCGCGATGGACTTCCGCGAGGGCGACGTCTACCTCTCCCCCGCCCCGCTCTACCACGCCGCGCCGCTGCGCTTCTGCATGAGCGTCCACCAGCTCGGCGGGACCGTCGTGCTGATGGAGCGCTTCGACCCGTCGGCCTACCTGCGGCTCGCTCGGCGAGCACGGCGTCACGCACTCCCAGCTCGTGCCGACGATGTTCGTGCGCCTGCTGCGCGTGCCCGAGGCCGAGCGCGCGGCCGCCGACGTCTCGTCGCTGCGCGCCGTCGTCCACGCCGCCGCGCCCTGCCCGGTCGAGATCAAGCAGCAGATGATCGACTGGTGGGGCCCGATCGTGCACGAGTACTACGCCTCGACCGAGGCGTGCGGACTGACCTGGGTCACCGCCGAGGACTGGGTCGCAGCGGCCCGGCACCGTCGGCCGCGCGCTCGTCGGCGTGCCGCGGATCGTCGGCGACGACGGCGGCGAGCTCGCGCCCGGCGAGGACGGCGCGGTCTTCTTCTCCGACGGCCCGCAGTTCGAGTACCACCACGACCCGGAGAAGACCGCGGCGGCCTACGACGAGCGCGGCTGGGCGACCTTCGGGGACATCGGCCACCTCGACGAGGACGGCTTCCTCTACCTCGATGGACCGGGCCTCGTACATGATCATCACGGGCGGGGTCAACGTCTACCCGCAGGAGACCGAGGACGTCCTGATCTCCCATCCCGAGGTGATGGACGCCGCGGTCTTCGGCATCCCCGACGACGACTTCGGCGAGCGGGTCCAGGCGGTCGTCCAGCCCGCCGCCCGGCTCGACCAGGTCGACACCGACGCGCTGGCCGCCACGCTGGACGCGCACTGCCGCACACGGCTGGCCGACGTCAAGTGCCCGCGCGGCTACGACTTCCGCGCCGAGCTGCCCCGCCACGACACGGGCAAGCTCTACAAGCGCAAGCTCAAGGACGAGTACGCGGCGAAGGCCTGAGGGCGCTAGGCGACGGCGAGCGACGGGCGCGAGCTGCGCAGCTCCGCGGCGACGTCGACGAGCACGTCGACCAGCGCGGCCGTCGGGCCGGCCTGGCGGCCGGTCGCCGTCGTGACGGCGAAGATCCGCCGGCACGGGGGCTCGCCGGTGACCGAGCGCACGACCACGTCGTCGCGCAGGTTGACGAGCGCGAGGTCGGGGATCAGCGCGGGCCCGACGCCGGCGGCGACGAAGCCCTGGATCGCGTTGTAGTCGTCGGTCTGGAGCTGGACCTGCGGCTCGAAGCCCGCCTTGTGGCAGGCGGCGATGAAGACCAGGCGGTCGGGGCACGTGCCGGTCGAGCCGAGCATCCAGTGCTCCTCGGCGAGATCGGCCAGGCGCACGCGCGCGCGGCCGACGAGCGGATGGTCGCGCGGCAGGACGACGTGCATGGGATCGTCGAGCAGGTGCGTGCGGTCGAGCTCCTCCTCGCCGGGGGCGCCCTCGATCGAGAGCGCGACGTCCGTGTCGCCGGCGCGCAGCGCGGCCACCCCCTCGATCGGCTCGGCCATCGAGATCACGACGTCGACGCCCGGATGGCGACGGCCGAACTCGGCCATCGCCTCGGGCACGAGCGTGGCGGCGGCGCTGGGGAAGGCGGCCAGCCGCACGCGGCCCGCGCGCAGGCCGGCGATGGCCTCGAGCTCGGCCTCGGCCTCGGCCAGGCGGCAGAGCACGGCGTCGGCGTGACGCACGAGCGCCTCTCCGGCCGGCGTGGTCCGCACGCCGCGGGGCGAGCGGTCGAGCAGGGCGGTTCCGGTCTCGCGCTCGAGCGCGGCGATCTGCTGCGAGACGGCGGACTGGGTGTAGGCGAGGGACTCCGCGGCGGCCGAGAAGGAGCCGAGGTCGGCGACCTCCTTGAGCACGCGCAGGCGCTTGACGTCGAGCATTAGAAGAGCTTATCGAGAGTGTCAAGAACGGTCATTTGCGCTGATAGCTCTGGAGTGCGACCGTGAAGACACCGAACGCCAGGTCCTCCCGAAAGGCCCGTCATGTCCACCAGCTCCTCCGTCACCATCCGCCTCGCCCGCTCCGCCGACGAGGCCGCCCTGGTCCGCCTCGCCGCCCTCGACTCGCAGCGCCCGCTGACCGGCGAGCGCATCGTCGCCGAGGACGCCGGGACGATCCGCGCCGCGCTCGCCCTCGAGGGCGGCCGCGTCGTCGCCGACCCCTTCCTCTCCACGTCGGACGAGGTCGCGCTGCTCCGCCTGCGCGCCGACCGCATCGGCGCGCCGCAGCGCCACGTCCGTCCGATCCGCCGCGTCCGCCAGCTGGCGCTGAGGTAAGCGCGCGGAACACGCTCCGGCCGGGCCTGGATCTCCTCCAGCAGGCCCGGCCGGAGCCTTTAACGCCCGGATCGACGCTCATCTGGGCTCCATGGGGCACCATTGGCCTATGCGCCCGCCCCGCGCCCTGCTGTCCCTCCTCGTCCTCGTGCCCCTCGCCGGCTGCGCGTCGGAGGGCACGAGCACCTCCGCCGACCGCGGCTCGGTGCCCACGCAGACGGCGATCCCGGAGAAGACGATCTCCGACGGCCCGTCCCAGGCGGCGCTCGCCACGGCCAAGCCGAAGGCCCGGCCGGCGGCCAAGAAGCGGCCCGCGAAGATCGCGCCGCTGCCGCCGCCCGTGGCCGACCCGAAGCGCAGCGAGGCGATCTCCCCCGGCGCGCCGAGCGACGCCGAGGTCCGCCGCGAGCTGCGCCTCGCGCTCGGCATCAAGGGCAACGCCCCGGTCGGCTCGCTGGCCGACAGCGCGCAGATCACGCGCACCGGCCTGGCCGTCAGCCCGCTCGACGCCCCGGCCGTCGTCGACGCGGTGATCCGCGGCGGCAACCGCGTGGCCCACGCGCCCTACATCTACGGCGGCGGCCACGGCCGCTGGGAGGACACGGGGTACGACTGCTCGGGCTCGGTCTCCTTCGCGCTGGCCTCGGCCGGCCTGATCAACGAGACGATGGACTCGACGCGGCTGGCCCAGTGGGGCGCCGCGGGCCCGGGCAAGTGGATCACGATCTACGCCAACGGCGGCCACGCGTTCATGTACGTGGCCGGCCTGCGCTTCGACACGAGCGGCCGCAACGGCCCGCACGGCTCGCGGTGGCAGACCGCGCCGCGCTCCCTCGCGGGCTTCACGGTCCGCCACCCGCCGGGGCTCTAGCCGCCGCCGTCCTGCGTTTCCGCGACGGATTTCGCGATCGCCCTTGAACTCAAGTGCACTTGAACTTCTACCTTGGCGGACATGCCCACCGCCATCGTCACCGGAGCCTCTCGCGGGCTCGGCCTCTCTCTCACTCGTTCCCTGCACGACCGCGGCTGGCGCGTCGTCGCCGACGCCCGTGACGCGGCGGCGCTGAACGCCGCCACCGCCGGCCTGTCCCGCGTCGCCCGGGTGCCCGGCGACGTCACCGACCCCGCCCACCGCACCGAGCTGCTCGAGGTCGCGGGCGGCGCGATCGACCTCGTCGTCAACAACGCGAGCGCACTCGGCCCGAGCCCGCTGCCGGCCCTGGCCGGACTCCCCCTGGGCGAGCTCCGCCGTGTGCTCGAGGTCAACCTGATCGCGCCGCTCGCCCTCGTGCAGGAGGCGCTGCCCCGGCTGCGCCCGGGCGCGGCGATCCTCGACGTCACGTCCGACGCCGCCGTCGAGCCCTACGAGGGCTGGGGCGCCTACGGCGCGTCCAAGGCGGCGCTGGACCAGCTGACCGCGATCCTCGGCGCCGAGCATCCCGAGCTGCGCGTCTACGCCGTCGACCCCGGCGACATGCGCACCCAGATGCACCAGGACGCGTTCCCGGGCGAGGACATCTCCGACCGGCCGCCGCCCGAGGACAGCGTGCCCGGTCTGCTCGAGCTGATCGAGGGCGACCGCCCGAGCGGCCGCTACCGCGCGGCCGAGCTGATCGCGAGCCGGGCGTGAGCGTCGCCACGCGCTTCCCCGAGCTCGTCCCCGCCACCGAGCCGCCCGAGCGGCGCGGCCGCGATCGCAGCGACGTCGCGCTGCTCGTCTCGACCCGCGCCGACGGCGCGATCGCCCACGGGCGCATGGGCGACCTGCCCGATCTGCTCGATCCCGGCGACCTGCTCGTGATCAACGTCAGCGCGACGCTGCCGGCCGCGCTGCCCGGCCGGATCGACTGCGACGAGCCGGTGCGCCTGCATCTCTCCACCCCGCTCGGCGCGGGCCGCTGGGTCGTCGAGGTCCGCGGCGCCGACGGCTCGCGCCGGGAGCGGCCGCCGCTCGGAGAGCGCATCGGGCTGCCCGCCTGCGGCGCGGCGATCCTGCGCTCCGCCCACCGCGGCAGCGCGCGCCTGGCCGAGGCCGACCTCGAGGTTCCCGGCGACCTCCTCGCCTACCTCCATCGCCACGGCGCGCCGATCCGCTACGCCGACGGCCCGCCGCGCACGCTGGACGAGCTGCAGACCGCGTTCGCGCTCGAGCCGGGCAGCGCCGAGATGCCGAGCGCCGGGCGCCCGCTGACCGCCGAGCTGATCACCGCGCTCGTGGCCCGCGGCGTGCAGGTCGCGCCGATCGTCCTGCACGCGGGCGTCTCCTCGCTCGAGCGCGACGAGATGCCGTTCCCCGAGCGCTTCCGCGTCCCGCCCGAGACCGCGCGCCTGGTCAACGCCACGCACGACTGGGGCGGGCAGGTGATCGCGATCGGCACGACCGTCGTGCGCGCGCTGGAGACCGCGGCGTCAGCCGACGGCGCGCGTGCGCGCCGCCGGCGGCTGGACGAGCCTCGTCGTCGAGCCCGAGCGCGGTGTCCGCGCGATCGACGGCCTGCTCACGGGCTGGCACGAGCCCGAGTCCTCGCACCTGCTCATGCTCGAGGCCGTCGCCGGGCGCGACCTGCTCGAGCGCTCCTACGCCGCGGCCGCCGCAGCGCGGCTACGTCGGCCACGAGCTCGGCGACGCGCACCTCATCCTTCCGTGAGCGCTACTCCGTGAGGGCCTCGACGACGGCGCGGACGTCGGTCACGGCCACTCCGCCGGCGTCGCGCCGGGCCTTCTCGCCGATCTCCGGCAGCTCGGCCAGCGCGCGATAGCGCACGACGGCCGGGTCGATCGCCAGCGCCCGGGAGTCCTCGGCGTCCAGGCGCTCGATCAGCGGCTTGGAGGCGAGCAGGGCGCCGTCGCGGGCGGTCTCCTGGATGCGCGCGCACTCGTTGACCTCGTCGCCGAGCGCGGTCACCTCGAGGCGGCCGTCGGTCACGAGCTGGCCCATGTAGAGCGTTCCGCCCCAGTGCAGGCCGACGTTGAGGTGCAGGTCGACCTCGGCCTCGCGCGCGGCGGCGCTCGTCGCCTCGCACAGGTCGCGGGCGGCGTCGATCGCCGCGCGCGCCGCGGCCGAGCGCGAGCCGACGTCCTCGACGAGGAAGTAGGCGGTCACCCCGTCGCCCGCGTGCTTGCCGACGATCCCGCCGTGGCCGATGATCATCCCGTCGATCGCCGTGGTCAGTGCCGTGAGCAGGCGGAAGTAACTCGCGCTCGGCAGCCGGCGCGAGAGCGCGCCCGAGGCCTGCAGGTCGGCGAACAGGACGGCGGCCTCGTGGCGGCCGGGCTCGACGAGGTTGGCCATGCGCTCGAACATCGCCCGGTTGCCGCGGGCCACGAGCGCGAGCAGCGAGGCGGGCAGGCTCGAGCCGTAGAGGAAGATCGTGCCCTGATCTTCACCGCTCTGGGAGCGCGGGCGGATGCCGAAGTAGCGCACGCGGCCGAGCGGCTGCCATTCGAGGACCGAGGTCCAGGCGGGGAAGACGAGCGGCTCGAGCTCGCGGACGAGCGCGCGGCCGCCGGCGTCGGGGATCATCTCGGCGATCGCCTCGCGGCCGCCGACCGTCGAGCCGATCATGTGCGGGACGTTCATCCGCAGCCAGTCGTGCATCGACTCGTCGGTCACGAACCGGTCGCGGCCGGCGAGGAAGCGCGTCTCGACGATGTGGCGGCCGATCCCGAGCGACTCGTCGTCCTCCTCGCCGAGCAGCAGGCGCAGCTGGGAGGAGACCCAGGCCAGGCGCCAGTCCGGCGAGCAGAGCTCCGCGGCCCAGCCCGTGGACTCGAGATGCGAGGCCATCGCCGCCAGCCGCGGATGCAGCATGACGTCAGCCGATCTTGACCAGGATCATCGTGTTGATCGCGAAGACGATCGCGAAGGCGACCGTCCAGCGGTTGAGGTTGCGCTCCACGAGCGAACCGCCGCCGAGCGGCCCCTGCCCCGAACCCACGCCGAAGGCGCCGGAGAGGCCCGCGTCCTTGCCCGAGTGCATCAGCACCAGGAAGATGAGGACGACCGAGACGATGACCTGCAGGACCGAGAGGATCAGTTCCACGGTCGGGGAGGATACCCGCGGTCAGGGCGCCGGGTCGTTCCCGCGCAGCTCGTCGAGCTCGCGCAGGATGTCGATCGCCTCGCCGCGCAGCTGCCGGTCGAGCCCGCGCCAGTCGGCCTCGGAGAGCTTGCCGGTCCGGTAATCGAGCTCCGCCTCGCGGATCTCCCGGTACTTCGCCTCGCGGGCGGCGTCGAGATCGGCCTCGCGCCCGGCGCGGTCGGCGTGCTCGGCCTCGGCGCGGCCCTCGCGCAGCGGTCCCAGCACGAACCAGGCCGCTCCGACGAGGAGCAGGAGCGCGAGCGCGATCTCCATGGTGCTCAGGCGGTCGGGTCGGTCGGCGAGCTCGCGGCCGACGCGGGCGGCGTAGCGGGCGCGGACCCGGCCGCGGGCGGTGGCGGGCGCCGGCCACAGCGCGAGCAGCCCGCCGGCGATCACGATGATCCCGCCGAGCCAGATCCAGGTCACGAGCGGCGAGACGATGAAGCGGAAGTCGGCCGCCCACGGGTGGGTGACCCAGCGCCGCGCCAGGCCGACGATCGCCTCGTCGCGGGCGTTGAAGATCTGGCGGATCGCCTGGGAGTTCCCGGAGGCGCGGGCGCTCGCCAGCGCGCGGGCGAAAACCTTGTCGCCCTTGTTGATCGACGCCTGCAGCGGCGCGAGGTTCGGGTTGATCGCCGACCACACGTCCTTGCGCAGGCCGGCGTCGAGGCCGACCTCGCTCTCGGCGTCGCCGTCGAAGAAGCGGCCGATCTGGCCCAGGCTGGGATCGCGCGAGGGGTAGAAGCCCCGCGTCGTCGTCAGCGTGTCGACCGTCTTGCCGTTCTTGGTCACGCGCACGACGGCGCCGAGCGAGATCTTCTCGGCCGAGCCGACGGCCGTCGGCTTGAGGTAGGTGAAGACGTAGTCGCCGTTCTTGACCGACTGACCGGGCTTGAGCGAGGCGTCGCGCGTGTGCTTGAACGACGAGGAGGCGGCCACGCCGATGAAGAGCACGGCCATCCCGAGGTGGACGAGGTAGCCCCCGTAGCGCCGGCGGTTGCGGCGCACGAGCGAGACGAGCGCGAGCGGGTAGGCCTCGCCGGTCATCGTGTGGCGCGCGCGGGCGCCGCGCCAGAACTCCTGGCCGATGCAGCCGGCCACGAACGCGCCGAGGCCGAACATCAGCCAGGCGCCGAGGTGGTCGGCGACGCCGAGGAAGGCGAGCAGGACGAGCGTGACGACGCCGATCCCGGCCGGGATCGCGAAGGAGGACTTCAGGTTCGACGGGGTCGCTCGGCGCCACGCGATCAGCGGGCCGACGCCGGTGAGCAGCACGAGGATCAGCGCGAGCGGGACCGTGTACTTGTCGAACCAGGGCGGCCCGAGCGAGTGCTTGGTTCCCGAAAGGGCCTCGGAGATGAGCGGGAAGAACGTGCCCCAGAAGACGGCGAAGGCCAGGCCGACGAGCACGAGGTTCTGGCCGAGGAACATGGCCTCGCGGGACAGGAGCGAGTCGAGCTGGCGGTCGGAGCGCAGCAGCTCGCGGCGCGAGACGACGAGCGCCACCGAGGCGATGATCATCAGCGCGATCAGGCCGAGGAACGGCGAGCCGAGGGTCGAGGCGCCGAAGGCGTGGATCGAGTCGAGCACGCCCGAGCGCACGAGGAACGTCCCGAGCACGGCGAGGATCCCCGTCGCCAGCACGAGCGAGACGTTCCAGATCTTCAGCATCCCCCGCTTCTCCTGGATCATCGAGGAGTGGATGAACGCCGTGGCGGTCAGCCAGGGCAGCAGCGAGGCGTTCTCGACCGCGTCCCAGGCCCAGTAGCCGCCCCAGCCGAGCTCGGCGTAGCTCCAGCGGGCGCCGAGCAGGATCCCGATGCCGAGCAGGAACCAGCCGCCCAGCGCGAAGCGCCGGATCGACGACAGCCACTCGGCCCCGACGCGGCGGGTGACCAGCGCGGCGATCGCGAAGGCGAAGGGCACCGCCGAGAGCGTGTAGCCCGAGTACAGCAGCGGCGGGTGGATCATCATCGACGGGTGGCGCAGCAGCGGGTTCAGCCCGGTGCCGTCCGACGGCGCCACGGCGAGCTGCGTGAAGGGCCGCGCGTCGGGCGAGAAGATCAACAGCGACGTGAAGAAGACGACGAAGCCGAGGAGCACCGCGGTCGCCACCGGCGCCATGTCCTGCAGGCGGCGGCGCAGGGCGAACAGCGCGAGGCTCGACCAGATCGAGAGCAGGAAGACCCAGAGCAGCAGCGATCCCTCCTGCGAGGACCAGGCCGCGGCGGCCTTGTAGGCGGTCGGCGTGGTCGTCGAGGAGTGGGTGGCGACGACCGAGAGCGAGAAGTCCGAGCGCAGGAAGGCGACCTCGAGGACGAGGAAGGCGAGCGTCAAGAAGCCGGCGATGGCGAACATCGAGCGCCGGCCCGACTCGGCCCAGGCGGCGCCGTGCGTGGTCGCGCCCAGCCGCACGGCCTGGACGCAGGCGACGATGCCGTAGATCGCCCCGAGCAGAGCGAGGATCAGCAGGGCGCGGCCGAGTTCGGCCATGGGCTCAGCTCCCCGTCGGGGCGTTCTTGAACTTCGACGGGCACTTCGTCACGAGCGAGTCGCGCTGGCCGACGAAGGTCGAGCCGTGCTTGTTGACCGTGACGATGACCTCGCGCCCCTCGCGGAACGGGTCCGGGACCACGCCCGTGTAGCGGACGGGCACCGAGGCGGACCCGTTGCGGTCGCGCACGGCGAAGCGGATCGAGTCCCCGTTTCGATGCACGGAGCCGTTGACGACCTTGCCCGTCAGCTCGTAGGACTGCCCCGCCTGCGCGGAGCGCGCGAGCTGGCTGGGCGTCTTCGCCTCGCTCGACGCGCTGAAGCTCGTGTAGACGAGCGCGCTCGCCAGCAGGACGGCGACGGACAGGGCGACGACGAGGCGGATCGTGCGCTTGCGCTGGGGATCCATGACCACCTCGCAGTATCCCAAAGCCGGAAGCCGTTCCCGCGCCCAAGGTATGAAGAGAGGAGGAACGGGGCAAAGCCCGAAAGGAGAGGCAAGGAACTGCCGTTGAGGGAGACAGGATGACCCCGGTGCTCGCACCCACCCGCCGCCGCGCCGCCCGCGCGGCCCGCCCCACCCCCGCCGCCGTCCCGGACGCGCGCCGCGCCCACCGCGAGCGCTGCGCCGCCCAGGGCCAGGACCGCGCGCTCTACGAGTGCGACTGCTGCGGCAACGCGTTCCGCGCCGAGGTCACCGCCTCGGTCGGCTGCCCGCGCTGCTCCGCCGGCCAGCCCTGGTAGCGCGACCCGGGGACAGGCACCTGAGTCCCACCGGTGGGACTGTGGTGACTGTCCCCTGAGTCTCGCTAGAGGCAGGGCCGCGGGTCGATCGCCGCGCCGCGGTCGCGCAGCTCGAAGTGCAGGTGCGGACCCGTCGCGTCGCCGGTCGCGCCGACGCGGCCGAGGGTGCGCCCGACCCCGACGTAGCGGCCGCTGCGCACCGCGATGCTCGACAGGTGCGCGTACCAGCTCGAGACCCCGTAGCCGTCGGTGACCACGACGTAGTTGCCGTAGCCGCCGGGGTCGTAGCCCACGCTCACGCGGCCCGAGCGCGCCGCGCGCACGCGCGCGCCATACGGGGCCGCGAAGTCGATCCCGGTGTGGAAGCGGCTGCCGCGCGGGCCGAAGCCGTCGCCCATCCGCCCGCGCACCGGCCACGCCACCCGGCGGCGGCAGCGGTCGCGGGGGCGGCGCAGCGCGCGGATCGTCGCGGCGCCCGCCACGCCGTCGGCGCGCAGCCCGGCCCAGGCCTGGAAGCGCCGCAGCGCGCGCACGCCGCGAGCGCCGAAGGCGCCGTCCATCGAGCCCGAGGGGAACCCGTGCCAGGCCAGCAGGAACTGGACCTGGGCCACGTCCCAGCCCACGAGGCCGCCGTGCACGGCGCGGCGCCCGAGGCTCGGGCGTCCGTGGCGGCCGAGGGCGCGCCGGGTGTGGCGCCCGGCGACGCCGTCGGCGAGCAGGCCGTGGGCGCGCTGGAAGCGGCGCAGCCCGGCGCGGGTGCCCGGTCCCTTCGACGCCGTCGACCGTCCCGCCGTAGACGCCGTGGGCCCGCAGCGCGACCTGCAGCGCGGCCACGGCGGAGCGACCGCGCGCCGAGGCGGGCGGGACGAAGGCGACCAGGAGCACGACGGCCGCCAGGACGGACACGCAGGGAACAGAGCGACGCACCAGCTTCCCGCACTATGGGCGGAACGGCGCCGCCGGGGGCAAGGCGTGCAAGGCTCGACCCATGCGCGAGACGCTGCGCGACGACACCGAGGTCGAGATCTCCCCGGCCGGGCCGGGCTTCCGCGACCAGGTGCTGGAGATCTTCGACGGGCTCTCCGACGAGTCGCGCTACCGCCGCTTCCTCGGCACCCCGGCCATGGACGCGCGCCAGCTCGACGCGCTGACCGACATCGACCACGAGGACCACGAGGCGCTCGTGGCGGTCGATCCCGAGAGCGGCCGCGCGGTCGGCGTGGCGCGGTTCGTCCGCCGCCACGACGCGCCGGTGGCCGAGGTCGCCGTCTCGGTCACCGACGAATGGCAGGGCGTGGGCCTGGGCACGGTGCTGCTGCACCACCTCGTCGAGCGCGCCCGCGACGCCGGCGTCGAGCGCCTGACCGCCTACATGCTCGCGAGCAACCGCGACATGCTCGAGCTCGATGCGGAGCGTCGGGCCGCTCGAGGAGATCCACCGCGAGGGCTCGACCATGGAGGTCAGCCTGCCGATCGCCACCCCGGTCCCGCGCGAGCGGCTGACCGCGTGGCTGCGCAACGCGGCGGCCGGCGCGATGGACACGACGATCGGCGTCACGCGGCGAGCCGCCGCAGCAGCCAGCGAGCGTGTTCCAGGATCCGCTCGACCGGAAAGCCCTCCGGATCGGTGAGCAGGAGCTTGGCCGACTCGTCGGAGAGGGCCGAGAGCATCTTCGCGGTCAGCTCGGGGTCGGGCAGGTCGTCGCCGAGCAGCCCCGCCCCGCGGATCGCGGCCGAGATCTGCGAGACGGCCATGTCGCGCCCCTCGCGGATCCGGTCCTGGAGCACGGCGGGCGTGCCCTCGACCGGCATCAGCAACAGCCGCCAGGTCGCCGGGTCGCGCTGCACGACGTCGAGGTAGCCGGCCAGGCCGGCGACGAACACGTCGACGGCGGTCGTGGCGCCGTCGACGCGCGGCAGCACCTGGGCGAGCTGGTCGAAGGCGCGCACGCTCTCGCGGTCGATCAGCGCCGTGAGCAGGCCGTCGAGGTCGTCGAAGTGGCCGTAGATCACCGGCCGCGTGATCCCCGCCTCGCGGGCGACGGCCTCGATCGAGAGCGCGTGGAAACCGCGGTCGGCGGCGAGGTCGCGCGGTGACGTCGAGGATCTGCTCGCGCCGGTCGGCGCCGGTCATGCGCGGCTTGGCGGGTGTGCGGGACGTCACGGTCATACGAGGTTACATCACCGAAAGTTACGGTAACGTAACCACCATGGACGCCACGAACCCCGACATCGCGATCATCGGCACCGGCTTCTCGGGCATCGCCATGGCCGTCAAGCTCATGGACGCCGGCTTCGACGACTTCACGATCCTCGAGCGCGGCTCCGACGTCGGCGGCACCTGGCGCGACAACGCCTACCCGGGCTGCGCCTGCGACGTCCCGAGCCACCTCTACTCCTTCTCCTTCGCGCTCAACCCCGAGTGGAGCCAGACGTTCTCGCCCCAGAACGAGATCTGGGACTACCTCAAGCGCGTCGTCCGACGACCTCGGCGTCACGCCGCACGTCTCCTTCGACACCAACGTCGAGGAGGCCGCGTGGAACGACGAGTCCGGCCGCTGGGAGATCGCACGACGAGCCAGGGGCTCGTCACCGCCCGCGTGCTCGTCTCCGCCCAGGGCGCGCTGTCCGACCCCTCCCTCCCCGACGTCCCCGGCCTCGACGAGTTCGCCGGCACGGTCTTCCACTCCGCCGACCTGGAACCACGACCACGACCTCGAGGGCGAGCGCGTCGCCGTCATCGGCACGGGCGCCTCGTCGATCCAGTTCGTCCCGCAGATCCAGCCCGAGGTCGGCGAGCTCCACCTCTTCCAGCGCACGCCGCCGTGGATCATGCCGCGGCGCCAGCGCCCGGTGACCGACGTCGAGCGCACCGCTCTACAAGCGCGTGCCCGGGCGCCCAGCGCCTGATGCGCGACGCGATCTACTGGGCGCGCGAGGCCTTCGCGCTGCCGATGATCCGCGTCAAGCTCGCGCCGCTCGCCTGAAGCGCGTCGCGCTGCGCCACCTGCACCAGCAGGTCAAGGACCCGGCCCTGCGCGAGAAGATCACGCCGGACTTCCTGCCGGGCTGCAAGCGCATCCTCGTCTCCAACGACTACCTCCCGTCGCTGACCAAGGACAACGTCGAGGTCGTCACCGAGGGCCTCGAAGGAGGTCCGCGGCAACACGGTCGTCGGCACCGACGGCTCCGAGCGCGAGGTCGACACGATCATCTTCGGCACCGGCTTCCACGTCACCGACATCCCGCTCGCCGAGCCACATCCGCGGCAAGGACGGGCGCACGCTGGCCGAGCACTGGGACGGGTCGCCGCAGGCCTACCGCGGCACGGCCGTGGCCGGCTTCCCCAACCTGTTCTTCCTGCTCGGGCCGAACACCGGGCTCGGGCACACCTCGGTCGTCGTGATGGTCGAGGCCCAGGTCCGAGCTACGTCGTCGAGGGCCTCAAGCACCTGCGCCGCAGCGGCACGCACGGCCGTCGAGGTCCGCCCCGAGGTGCAGGAGCGCTGGAACGCGGACATCCAGCAGGCGATGAAGGGCACGGTCTGGACCCAGGGCGGCTGCTCGAGCTGGTACCTGGACTCCAAGGGCCTGAACACGACGCTGTGGCCGAGCTTCACCGTCCCCTTCCGCCGGCTGCTGCGGAGCTTCGACCCGCAGTCCTACGCGGCCTGGTCGCCGACGTCCGGCGAGCAGGTCCGCGAGGCCGCCGACGGTGGCGGCATGAGCGCCCGCGTCATCATCACCGGCGCCTCGGGCGGGATCGGCGGCGAGGCCGTCAGCCAGCTGCGCGCCAAGGGCGCGACGGTCGTCGGGCTCGACCTCGCACGCCGACGAGGCGGGCGACGTGCTCGCCTGCGACGTCCGCGACCAGGCGTCGGTCAACCAGGCCGTGTCGGCCGCGATCGAGCGCCTCGGCGGCGTCGACGTGCTGATCAACTGCGCCGGCGTCGGCGACCCGCAGAGCGCGGGCACGCCGCCCGACGAGAAGGCGCTCGGCGTGCTCGACATCAACATGCTCGGCCCGTGGCGCGTGACGCTCCGCGGCCCTGCCGGCGCTGCGCGAGTCCCGCGGGCGCGTGATCAACGTCGCCTCCGGCCTCGCCTTCCTGACGCTGCCGTTCGCGACCGCCTACACGATGAGCAAGCGCGCGCGTCGTCGCCTACTCCGACGCGCTGCGCATCGAGCACGGCGACGCGATCACCGTCACGACGGTCTACCCCGGCTACATCCGCACGCCGATCCACGACGCCGGCACGGCGCTCGGGCTCGGGCTCGAGGGCTCGGTCCCGGCCGAGAAGGTCGAGGACGCCGCCGGCGCGCTCGTGCGCGCCGCGCTCGGCAAGCCGATCCGCGACCTCGCGACCACGCGCGCGGGGACGCTGAACTACTTCGTCCTGCGCCACGTGCCGCGCCGCCTGCTCGACAAGGCGATCCGCAGCCGCACGGCCAGGAACGCGGAGAAGTGGAAGGACTCGCCGATCGCCGGCGAGTTCGCCGCCCGCCTGCGCCGCGACTGAGGGGACAGACACCTCGCTCACGCGGCATGATGAGGGCGTGACCGAGCCGGACGCCCGCCACGACATCGAGGACCGCGCCGACTGCGAGCGGCTCGTGCGCGCCTTCTACGGGCGCACGCTGACCGATCCCGTCCTCGGGTTCATCTTCAACGACGTCGCCCACCTCGACCTCGAGGCGCACGTCCCGGTGATCACGTCGTTCTGGGAGACGATCCTGCTCGGCGCCCACACCTACGCCGGCGGCGCGTTCGCCAAGCACGCCGACCTCCACCACAAGGTCCCGCCTGCGCGCCGGGCACTTCGAGCGCTGGCTCTTCCTGTGGCGCATGACCGTCGACGAGCTGTTCGCCGGGCCGCGGGCGGACGAGGCCAAGAGCCACGCCAACCGCGTCGCGCGCGCCTTCCACCAGCGGCTCGAGGGCCGCGCGTCGGACGCCGCACCCACCGCGGCGACCGGGCTCGCGATCCGGCCGTACCCCGCGACCTCCGGGGCGCAGACCCCCCGATCGGGGGGGTAACCGGGGGTCCCGCGTGGTGGTACGAGGAAGCGGATGAACGACGAGTCGGTGCCCTGGAATCCGGTCGAGGCGCTCGAGGTCTTCGTCGGCCTGCTCGACCATTCCGAGACGGCGACGCCGAGCTCGACCGCGTTCTACGACCACCTGTGCGAGGCGACCAGCCGCCTCGCCGGCCTCTCGCGCTCGGTCGTCTTCCTGTGGGACGAGAGCCGCCGCCGCGTCCGCGCCGCCGGCTCGCACAACGTCGGCCTCGAGGCGTTCAACGACATCAAGGTCAGCACGAAGAACGTCCCGATCGCGCGCACCGCGCTGGTCGAGAACCGCGTCGTGTTCGCCGGCCACGACTTCGCCGACCACATCCCGGCCGAGCTCGCGGAGCGGCTCGCGCCGCGCAACCTCGTCTGCACCCCGATGAGCGCGTCGGGACGGTCGTTCGGCGTGATCATGGGCGAGCGCGAGTCCGACGGGGAGATCACCGAGACCGAGGCGCACACGCTGTGGATGCTCGGCAAGGTCGCCGCGCTGGCCTCGAGCGCCCGCTACGCCACGCGCCACCAGGAGCGCTCGCGCCAGCTCGACGAGCGCATCGCGCTGGCCCGCGACCTGCACGAGCGCGTCACGCAGCGGCTGTTCGGGCTCGGGATGGCGCTCGGCGTCCCCGGCCCGCTGCCCGACGAGGCCCGCGAGCGCTGCCTGCAGGAGGTCGGCGCCGCGTCGCGGGAGCTCGCCTCGGCGATGCAACGGCCGCTCGCTCCTCTGAGCGAGGTGACCGACACCCGCCTGCACGACGAGCTCCAGCGCCTGTCGGGCGAGGCGCCGCTGCGGCCCCAGTGGGAGCCCGACGTCGCCGTCCCCGCCCACTTCGAGGCGCTCGCCCAGTCGGTGCTGGCCGAGGCGCTGCGCAACGCGCGCAAGCACGCGCGCCCGACGGGGATCGACATCGCCCTGGCCAAGGAGGGCGACGCGCTCGTCCTGCAGGTCGTCAACGACGGCGCGCCGGGGCAGCGGCCGACCTCCGGGCTCGGCCTCAAGCTCGCCGCGCTCGAGGCGCTGCACCAGGGCGCGCTCGTCGAGTTCGGCCCCGAGGGCCGCGGCCGCTGGAAGGTGCGCCTCGTCATGCCGCTGGAGGACGAGTGACCGCGACGACCGACGAGCAGGTGACGGTCCTCGTCGTCGACGACCACGACGTCGTGCACTGGGGCATGCGCTCGCTGCTCGACCGCGCAGCCCTGGGTCGAGCGCTGCCTGTCGGCGCGCAACGGCGAGGAGGCGCTCGCGCTGGCCGAGCGCTACGAGCCGCCGGTGGCGCTCGTCGACCTGTTCCTCGGCGCGGAGTCCGGCGCCGAGGTGTGCGCGAAGCTGCGCTCGATCTCCCCCGACACGCGCGTGCTGCTGATCTCCGGCGCGGGCCGCATCAGCGCGAGCGCCGCCCGCGCCGCGGGCGCGGCCGGGTTCATCCCCAAGGACTGGGCCGGCGCCGACGTCGCCCACGCCGTGCGCATGGTCGCGCTCGGGATGTCGGTCTACGAGCCGGGCGAGGGCTCGGCGCCCGGCGGGCTGACCGAGCGCGAGCGCGAGGTCCTGACGCTGATCGCCACGGGCGCGACCAACGGCGAGATCGCCGGCCGGCTCTTCCTGAGCCCCCACACGGTCAAGGAGCACACGAGCTCGCTCTACAAGAAGCTCGGGGTGCGCAACCGCGCCGAGGCCGTGCAGCGCGCGGAGCGACTCGGACTGACTTAGCCTGCCCGCGTGGCCGGCCGTCGCGCAGCCCTCATCGTCGTCGCCCTCGCCGCCCTGCTGGCCGTGCCCGGCTGCGGCGGTGGAGACGGCCCGTCGCCCCACCGCGCCTCGCCCGAGATCGTCTACCTGCGACGCCTCGAGATCAGGGCCGAGGTCTACGAGACGCTCTCGATCCGCGCCGACGGCCACGTCTTCGTCGGGAAGTTCATCGGCGAGGACACCGGCATCGAGCGCTACGCCTGGCGGCTCGTGCCCGCCGCCCGCGCCCGCCTCGGGCGGCTGCTCGACGCCACCGCCGGCGCGCTGCGTCCCACCCGCGGCCCGTGGGCCGACAACCACCGGGCGTACATCTTCAAGCTGCGCGGCCGCGAGGTCGAGGCGCAGGCGGGACGCGTCGCGCGGCACCTGCGTCCGCTCGTCGCCTTCGTCGACCCGCTCGTCGACCACCCGGTCGGCCGCCCGCGCTGAAGGGGACAGGCCCTCAGTCGCATATTGCGTCTGGGGGTCAGGCCCCCGTCGCATATGCGTCGGGGGACAGGCCCCGTCACCCCCACCCATCGCCCGCCCGCCCCCCACTCGGGGGGTCTGTGTGCCGAACGGCGTATCCCCGCCGGTCGCGTGGTTTCGATGGGGGCATGGACGTGTTCCTGTTCCCCGGCCAGGGGAGTCACGAGGAGGGGATGGGCCCCGAGACGCTTGCGCTGCGGCCCGACCTGCATGCCGCCGCGCTCGACGCGGCCGGCGACGACGCGTTCGCCCGCGCCGCCGAGGCCACCCGCTTCGCCCAGCCCGCGATCGTCGCCTCGACCCTGGCGCGCTGGTCGGCGCTCGGCCGACCCGAGGGCGGCGTGCTGCTCGGCCACTCGCTCGGCGAGCTCTCCGCGCTGGCCGCCGCCGGCTCGCTCGACGAGGAGGACGCCGTCCGCCTCGCCGCGATCCGCGGCCGGCTGATGGACGAGGCCGGCCAGGCCTCCCCCGGCGGCATGCTCGCCGTGCTCAAGGGCGACCTCGACGCCGCCGCCGCGCTGGCCGGCGACCACGGCCTCGTCGTGGCCAACGACAACGCCCCGGGCCAGGTCGTGCTCGCCGGGCCCGTCGACGGGATCGAGACCGCGCGCGCCGACGCCCGCGGCCGCGGGCTGCGCGCGATGCGCCTCGAGGTCGGCGGCGCCTTCCACTCGCCGTCGATGGCGTCCGCCGCGCCCGCCTGGGAGGCCTTCCTCGACGAGACGCCGATCGACCCGCCGATCCCGCGAGGTCGTCTCCTGCATCAGCGGCGAGGCGATCGGCGACCCCAAGCCCGTGCTCGCCGGCGCGCTGACCCGCCCGGTCCGCTTCCGCCCGGCGATCGAGGCGCTCGCCGCCCGCGGCGCCACCCGCTTCGTCGAGATCGGCCCGGGCAGCGTCCTGGCCAACCTCGTCAAGCGCACCGTCTCCGACGTCGAGATCGAGACCCCCGAGGTCGCCACGCGTGCCTGACACCGCGACCACGACGACGCCGACCCCGGTCGACGTCCGCACCCCCGTGCTGTCGCGCCGGCCGGGCATCACCGCCGGCGTGCTCGGCCTCGGCACCGCGCTGCCCGCCGGGACGGTCACGAGCGCCGCGATCGCCGAGCGCCTCGGCCTCGAGGAGGACTGGATCGTCTCGCGCACCGGGATCCGCTCGCGGCGGATCGCCGCGCCCGACGAGCGCCTGTCCGACCTCGCCGCGCGAGGCGGGCGCCGCCGCGCTGGCCGACGCCGGAGTCAAGGCGGTCGACCTCGACCTCGTCCTCGTCGCCACCTTCACGCCCGACGAGCTCACGCCGAACACCGCGCCGCTCGTCGCCGGCGCGCTCGGCGCCGGGAAGGCCGGCGCGCTGGACATCGGCGCCGCCTGCACGGGCTTCGTCGGCGCCCTGGCCATGGGCGGCGCGCAGGTCGAGTCCGGCCGCGCGCAGCGGGTGCTCGTGATCGGCGCGGACTTCGTCTCGCGCGTGACCGACGTCGACGACCGCCGCACCGCGGCGCTGTTCTCCGACGCCGCGGGCGCCGTCGTCCTCGGCCCCGACGCCGACGGCCACCTCGGCCCGTCGATCCTGCGCTACGACCACGAGGGCGCGCCGGCGATCGTCGCCACGCGCGAGCGCGGGGTGCTGGAGATGGACGGCCACGAGACCTTCCGCCACGCCGTCACGCGGCTGGCCGAGGTCTCCCACCAGGCGCTCGGCGAGGCCGGCCTCGGCGTCGAGGACGTCGACCTGTTCGCCTTCCACCAGGCCAACGCGCGGATCACCCGCGCCGTCGGCCACCGCCTCGGCGCGCCCGAGCACCGCGTCGTCGACTGCATCGGCGAGCTCGGCAACTCGTCGGCGGCGACGATCCCGGTCGCGCTGTCGGTCGCCCGCGAGGACGGCCGCCTGCGCAAGGGCGACCTCGTCCTGCTCGCCGCCTTCGGCGCGGGCTTCACCTGGGGAGCGGCGGTGCTGCAATGGTGACCCGCGAGGGCTGCGCCCTGATCACCGGCGGCTCGCGCGGCATCGGCGCCGCCACCGCCCGCCGCCTGGCCGACGCCGGCTGGCCCGTCGCGCTCGGCTACCGCTCGAGCGCCGAGGTCACCGAGGCCTTCGCCCAGGAGATCGTCGACGCCGGCGGCCGCGCCGTGGCGATCGGCGGCGACGTCGCCGATCCCGAGGCGGCCGAGCAGATGATCACCCACGCCGAGCAGGCGCTCGGCCCGGTGCTCGTGCTCGTCAACAACGCCGGCATCCGCGCCGACGGCCTCGCCCCGCAGATCGACGACGCCGACTGGGACTCCGTCCTCGACACCAACCTCTCCGGCGCCTTCCGCCTGACCCGCCGCGCGCTGCGCCCGATGCTCCGCGCCCGCTTCGGGCGGATCGTCAACGTCGCCTCGGTCGTCGGCCCGCGCGCCAACCCGGGCCAGGCCAACTACGCCGCGGCGAAGGCCGGGCTGATCGGCCTGACCAAGACGGTCGCCGCCGAGGTCGCGCGCCGCGGGATCACGGTCAACGCCGTCGCCCCCGGCTTCATCGACACCGACATGACCGGCGAGGTCGTGCTCAACGGCGCCACGGAGCGGATCCCCGCCCGCCGCGCCGGCACGCCCGAGGAGGTCGCCGCCTGCATCGCCTTCCTGGCCTCCGAGGAGGCCAGCTACGTCACCGGATCCACGCTCACCGTCGACGGCGGACTGAGCGCCTAACCCAAACCCGACAAGGAGGAGCAACCAATGCCCACCACCGTCACCCCCGAGCAGGTCGAGAGCACCGTCAAGAACGCGCTGGTCGAGTTCGGCGCCGACGAGGACAAGCTGACGCGGGACGCCACCTGGGAGCAGCTCGACGTCGACTCGCTCGATCTCGTCGAGCTCGCGCAGGTCGTCGAGGACGAGTACGGCGTCAAGGTCGACTCCAACGACGTCAAGCTGCTGAAGAACCTCGGCGACGTCGTCGACTTCGTGGTGGCGCGCGCGTAATGAACCGCGCCGTCGCCGTCACCGGAGTGGGAGCCGTGACGCCGCTGGGCGTCGGGGCTCGCACGCTCCACGAGCGCTGGCTCGCGGGCGCGAGCGGGATCGAGGACGGCGAGGGCCGCTGCACGGACTTCGATCCCAAGGCGGCCCTGTCGGCCAAGGAGGCCCGCCGCGCCGACCGCGTCACCCAGCTCACGCTGAGCGCCTCGGACGAGGCGCTGGCCGAGGCCGGCTGGAACGGCGAGCAGCCCTACGACCCCGAGCGCGTCGGCGTGATCGTCGGCACGGGGATCGGCGGGATCACCACGCTCGTCAACGGCCAGGACGTCATGCGCGACAAGGGCCCCGAGCGGGTCTCCCCGCTGGCGATCCCGCTGATGATGGCCAACGCCCCGAGCGGCGCGGTGGCCATGCGCCACGGGCTGCTCGGCCCGTCCTACGGGACCGTGTCGGCCTGCGCCGCGGGCTCGCACGCGATCGGCGCCGCGGTCTCGATGATCCGCGCCGGCGAGGCCCAGGCCGTGATCGCCGGCGGCGCCGAGGCGCCGCTCACCGACCTCGCACGAGCCGCCTTCGGCGCGATGGACGCGACCTCGACCACCGGGATCTCGCGGCCCTTCGACGCCAACCGCGACGGCTTCGTGATGGGCGAGGGCGCCGCCGTCCTCGTGCTCGAGGACCTCGAGTCCGCGCGCGAGCGCGGCGCGACGATCCTCGGAGAGATCGTCGGGTATGGGGCGACCAGTGACGCCCACCACCTGACCGCGCCGCACCCCGAGGGGCTCGGCGCGGCACGGGCGATCAAGATCGCGCTGCGCGACGCCGGGCCTGACGCCCGACGACGTCGCCTACGTCAACGCCCACGGCACCTCGACGCCGCTCAACGACCGCTCGGAGACCGAGGCGCTCAAGGCCGCGCTCGGCGAGCGCGCCCAGCAGATCCCGGTGTCCTCGACCAAGTCGGCGATCGGGCACCTGCTCGGCGCCGCCGGCGCCGTCGAGGCGGTGGCGACGATCCTCGCCCTGCGCGACCGGATCGCCCCGCCGACGCTGAACTACACCGAGCCCGACCCCGAGCTCGACCTCGACTACGTGACCGACGGGCCGCAGCCGCTGGCCGTCAACGGCGCGCCGCCGGTGGCGATCAGCGACTCGTTCGGCTTCGGCGGCCACAACGCCGTGCTCGCGATCCGGGGGTCGGACTCGTGAGCGTCATCGAGCGACTCCCGATGGCGGCGATCGCCAACGGCGAGCGCAGCGTCCCGCTGCAGCGCCTCGAGGCGCTCTGCGACCCCGGCTCGCTGCGGCTGATCCGCACCGCCGCGCGCTCGCCGCATCTCGGCGACCGCGCCCGCGACGGCGACGGCGTCCTCGCCGGCCAGGGGATGGTCGGCGGCCGCCCGGTGCTCTGCTACGCCGACGACCCGGCGATGCTCGGCGGCTCGCTCGGCGCCGTCCACGCGGGCTCGATCCTCGAGGTCCTGCGCCTGGCCGACCGCTCGGGCCGGCCCGTCGTCGGCTTCGTGTCGAGCGCCGGCGCGCGCCTGCAGGACGGGCTCGCCGCGCTGCACGGCTACGGCGAGATCTTCGCCGCGATGACGCGGCTGTCGGGCCGCGTGCCGCAGATCTCGGTCGTGAGCGGTCTCTCCGCCGGCGGCGGCGCCTACGCCCCCGCGCTCGGCGACTTCGTCGTGATGACCGAGGAGGCGAGCATGTTCCTCACCGGCCCCGGCGTGGTTAAGGAAGTCATGGGCGAGGACGTCGACGCCGAGGGCCTCGGCGGCCCGCGCGTGCAGGCCTCCAACGGCGTCTGCCACTTCCTCGCCCCCACCCCCGACGCCGGCGCGGCGCTGGCCCGCGATCTGCTCGACCTGCTGCCCGGCCGCGAGGGCGAGGCGCCCGAGCGGGAGATCACGCTCGACCCGCGGCCCGGCGACCCCGGCGACGCCGTCCCGGAGAACCCGCGCAAGACGTATGACGTCCGCGCGCGTGCTCGAGCGCCTCGTCGACGCCGGCTGGTTCGTCGAGTACGGCGAGCGCTGGGCGCGCAACGTGTGCTGCGCCTTCGCCCGCATCGACGGCCGCGCCGTGGGGATCGTCGCCAACCAGCCGCGCTACCTCGGCGGCGTGCTCGACGCCGAGGCCGCCTCGAAGGCCGCGCGCTTCGTGCGCACCTGCCACCTGTTCGGCCTGCCGCTGATCGCGCTCGTCGACACGCCGGGCTTCCTGCCCGGCACGCGCCAGGAGGCGGCCGGCGTGATCAAGCACGGGGCCAAGCTCGTGCACGCGTTCGCCGAGGCGAGCGTGCCGAAGGTCTCCGTCGTGCTGCGCAAGTCGTTCGGCGGCGCGCACATCGCGATGAACGCCAAGGGCCTCGGGTCCGACCTCGTCCTCGCCTGGCCGCAGGCCACGCTCGGCGTGATGGGTCCCGAGCAGGCCGTCGGGATCGTCGAGCGCCGCGAGATCGCCGCCGCCGACGACCCGGGCGCGGAGCGCCGCCTGCGGGGCGCCGCCTACGCCGAGACCCACCTCGGCGCCGAGCGCGCCGCGGCCGACGGCTTCGTCGACGAGATCGTCTCCCCCGCCGCCACGCGCGACCGCCTCGCCGCCGCCCTCGAGCTGCTCGACCACCCGCGCGACGCCGCGCCGCGCGCCCACAACGTCCCCCTCTGATGGAGCGAACCATGGACACGACCGCCTTCGAGAAGCCCTTCGACGAGCTGCCCGAGTCGGCGCCGTTCGTCTCCCGCGGGCGCACGCTGACCGAGGGCGACGTCGTCGCCTTCGCCACGCTGACCGGGGACTTCCACCCGCTGCACGTCGACGCCGAGTGGGCGGCGCGCGGGCCGTTCGGCGAGCGCGTCGCGCACGGCCTGCTCGTCTCGAGCTACGCCGTCGGCCTGCTGCCCTTCGACCCCGAGCGCCTCGTCGCGCTGCGGCGGATCAAGGACATGGTCTTCAAGCGCCCGGCGCGCCTGGGCGACACGATCCACGTCGAGGGCACGCTCGAGCCCGGCCGCGCGGTGTCCGACGCCGCCGGCCTCGTGACCGCGAAGCTGTCGGTCCGCGACCAGCGCGGCGGCCTGCTGTGCCGCATGGCCGTCGAGGTGCTGTGGGCGCGCGCCGCGGCGCCGGTCGACGACGCCGGCGTCCCCGAGATCGACTTCGTCCCGATTCCGCTGTGATCGCGCTCGACGGCACCCGCCTGCTGATCACCGGCGTCGTCACGAAGGACTCGATCGCCTGGCACGTCGCCGACCAGGCGCAGCGCGCCGGCGCCGACGTCGTGCTCACGAGCTTCGGCCGCGCGCGGCGGATGACGGAGAGAGCCGCCAAGCGGCTGCCGGAACCTGTCGACGTCCTTGAGCTGGACGTAGACAAGGAGGAGGACCTCGAGGCCGTCCGGGCCGAGCTGGAGGAGCGTTGGCCCGGCGGCCTCGACGGTGTCCTGCACGCGATCGCCTTCGCCCCGCCCGACGCGATCGGGGGAAGGTTCCTCGAAACGCCGATGGAGTCCGCGGTGCAGGCGTTCGGGACGAGCGCCTACTCGCTCAAGGCGCTGGCCGCGGCGCTCGCCCCGCTGCTCGCCGAGCGCAAGGGCTCGGTCGTCGGCCTCGACTTCGACGCGCAGGTCGCGTGGCCGTCCTACGACTGGATGGGCGTGAGCAAGGCGGCGCTCGAAGCCGTCTCGCGTTATCTGGCTCGTGACCTGGGTCCGTCCGGAGTGCGCGTAAATCTGATCTCGGCCGGGCCTTTGAGCACGGTCGCGGCGAGCGGCATCGAGGGCTTCGGTCAGCTCGCCCAAGCTTGGGAGGCGCAGGCGCCACTGGGCTGGGACACAGGGGATCCCAGTCCGGTGGCCGCCGCCTGCCTCTTCCTGCTCTCCCCCTTCGCCCGCGCGATCACCGGCGAGATCCTCCACGTCGACGGCGGCTTCCACGCGATGGGCGCGCCGCTGGCGCCGGTGGAGCAGGCCGAGGCGGTCGAGAAGCCCGCCGAATCGCTCATCTGACCGGCGTCTGGTAGACAGCGCTGATGAGCGACGCCGACGACGTCCTCGCCCGCGCCGACGAGTTCCAGCGCCTGCTCGAGGCGCGAGACGCCGGCGCCCTCGCCGACATCCTGCACCGCGACTACGCGCTGCTGCTCATGCAACCCGACGAGGCGGCGATGCCCCGCGCCCGCTGGCTCGAGACCCTGCCGGACTACGTCATCCACGAGTACGCGATCGAGGCGCGGCGGGTCGACGTCGAGGGCGACGCGGCGGCCGTCCTGCAGCGGGTGACCATGCGGGCGACGGTCCTGGGCGAGGATCGCAGCGGGGCGCTCGTCATCAGCGACGTCTGGCGGCGCGGCGACGACGGCACCTGGCGGCTGTGGAAGCGGCACTCGACGCCGCTGACGGCCGGCCGGCTGCCCGGTGCGTAAGCGCTAGCGCCCGGCGGCGGCCGTCGGCCGCTGCTCGGACAGGACCGGGTCGTTCGCGCCCTCGAGCGCGCGGCCCAGCAGGTCGCGGAGCGTCTCGCGCTCGTCGCGGGTCAGCGCGCCGAGGACGTCGTCCTCGACGGTCTCGAGGCGCCCCTCGGCGACGTCGCGCTCCTTGCGGCCCTGCTCGGTCAGCTCGACGATGTGGCGACGGCGGTCGCAGGGGTCGCGCAGGCGCTCGGCCAGGCCACGTCCCTCGAGGTCGTTGAGCAGGAGCACGAGGTTGTTCGGCTCCATGTGCATCGCCTCGCCCAGGGCCTTCTGCGAGGTGCGCCCAGCGTCGTGGAGGTAGGTCAGCGCGATGTACTCGCGCATCGTCATCCCGATGTCCTGCTGCGCGCCTGCGCGGTACGAGGCCTTCGCAAGCCGCGTGAGCAGGGCGATGACGCCGCGGTGGCGATGTGTGGTCATTGCAGGGATAACGGTACCACCGATAGAGGGCATAGATGTAGTGATAAGGGTCACTCTACCGATCTGGGTCTATGCAGCAATAATCATCCTTGCTACGGTGACGATCAATGCGAGACACAACGACAGCGCCAGACCCCTCGCCGTCGCCTAAGGCATCGGAGCGCGCACGCCGCTCCGGACGCCTGATGTGCGACCGACGCCTTACGACCAACGTGGACCTCGTGCTCCGCGATCCGAACCTCACGACAGGAGGCTGAGATGACCGTCACCAAGCCCGCACCAGACCCCGTCGCCGCCTCCGCCTCGACCGCCGACCGCCGCCGCTGGCTGGCGCTCGTGGCCGTGTGCATCGGCCAGCTCATGATCGTGCTCGACACGACGATCGTGAACGTCGCCCTGCCCGCGATCCAGACCGATCTCGGCTTCAGCCAGGCCAACCTCGCCTGGGTGATCGACGGCTACCTGATCACCTTCGGCAGCCTGCTCCTGCTCGCCGGGCGCCTCGGCGACCTGATCGGCCGCAAACGCGTCTTCCTCGGCGGCCTGGCCCTGTTCACCTTCGCCTCCCTGCTCTGCGGCGCCGCCCAGAGCGAGGGCATGCTGATCGCCGCCCGCTTCCTGCAGGGCGTCGGCGGCGCCGGCGCCTCGTCGGTGATCATCGCGATCATCGTCACCGAGTTCCCCGAGCCGCGCGAGCGCGCCCGGGCGATGAGCGTCTACACGCTGGCCGCCGTCGGCGGCGGCTCGATCGGCCTGCTGCTCGGCGGGATCCTGACCGAGGCCGTCTCCTGGCACTGGATCTTCTTCGTCAACCTGCCCGTCGGCCTGGCGACGATGTTCGCCGGCTCGATCCTGATCGCCGAGAACGAGGGCATCGGCCTGCACCGCGGCGTCGACTGGCTCGGCTCGGTCCTCGTGACCGGGGCGATGATGCTCGGCGTCTACGCGATCCTCACGGCCGCGCAGCACGGCTGGGGCTCGGTCCACACGCTCGGCTTCGGCGCGGCGTCGCTGGCCATCCTCGCGCTGTTCGCGTGGCTCGAGCGGCGGATCGCCGAGCCGATGCTCCCCGCGTCGGTTCTGAAGACCCCCGGGCTCGTGTCCGGCAGCTTCGTGCGCGGACTGATGGTCGTGGCGATGTTCGGCTCCTTCTTCGTCGGCTCGCTGTTCCTCGAGCGCGTGCTCGGGTACGGCGCGGTGGCGACGGGCGCCTCGTTCCTGCCCCAGACCATCTCCGTGGCGATCCTCTCGATGGGGATCACCGCCGCGCTGATCCGCCGCTTCGGCGCGCCGGCGCTGCTCGTGCCCGGGCTGCTGACGGCGACCGCCGGCCTGTCGCTGCTCGCGCTGGCCGGTGAGGGCACCGCCTTCTTCCCGCAGCTGTTCATCGCCTTCGCGCTGATCGGCATCGGGGTGGGCTCGGCCTTCATGCCGCTGATGACGATCGCCATGGCCGACGTGCCCGCGCGCGACGCGGGCCTGGCCTCGGGGATCCTCAACGTCTCGATGCAGGTCGCCGGCGCCCTCGGCGTGGCGCTGCTCGGGACCCTGGCCGCCAACCGGACCTCGTCGCTGCTCGCCGACGGCCACTCGCAGACCTCGGCGCTGCTCAGCGGCTACCACCTGGCCTTCTGGCTCGCGGCGGGCTCGGCGCGCGATGGCCGCCGTGCTCTCGCGCCTGGTCCTCCCGGCCGAGGGCACCGAGCCCGCGCTGGCCCGGGCCTGGCGCACCGTGCGCACCGCAACCGTCTCGAGGAACGCATGACTCCCATCACCTACACCCCCACCCAGGAGCCCGTCCGCCGCCGCTTCGTCGTGATGCGCGGCCCGGTGCCGACCGTCCCGTCCAACCGGCGCTGGTGGATCAAGCCCGCCGGCGCGGACGGCCGGCCGTTGCACCGGGCTCAGCCCGCGGCGGCCGTCACGAGCTCGCCGGTCGCGACCACCGTCGCGAACTCCTGATGCAGGCTCGTCACCGTCGCCCGGGTCAACTCGGCGGCGGTGACGAGCTCGCCGTCCGGTGACAGCCGGTCGAACGTGAAGCACGCGTCGGCGGCGAACAGGACGTCGAAGCCGATGTTGCCGCCCACGCGGGCCGTCGTCTCGACGCAGTGGTTGGTCTGGACGCCGCACAGGACGATCTGCTCGATCCCCCGCTCGCGCAGCCAGGCGGCGAGGTCGGGCTCGCCGTAGAACGCGGCGTTGACGTCCTTGGTCACGAGCAGGTCGGGCTCGACGCCGTCGAGCTCGGGCTTGAAGGCGTTGCCCGGCGTGCCGGGCGCGAGCTCCGAGCCCTCCTCGGTCGAGTCGTGGCGGACGAGGACGAGCGGCCGGCCGCTGTCCCGCCAGGCGTCGATCAGCCGCTTGGCGTTGGCCTCGGCCTCCGGGTTGTCGCGGTGGCCGTTCGGGCTCCAGGCGTCGAGGTCGTCGAAGGCGCGCTGGAGGTCGACGACGATCAGGGCGGCGTTGGCGGCGAGCGTGGGCATGGCTAGAGAGTCTCGCCGGTCAGCTCGGCGCAGGCGGCGAGCAGCCGGTCCTGCGTGGCGGGATCGGCGACCGCCGGGTGCGGTGTCTCCGGTTCGCGGTGGTAGAGGACGGCGCCGTTCGGAACGTCGAGTGCTTCTCCCGCGGCGAGGAGGACCTGCGTCTCGTAGCCCTGGTCGAGGTCGTCGCTCGCGCTCGGGCCGCCCATCTTCGTCGGCACCCAGCCGGGATCGACGGAGTGGGCGGTGACACCTGGCCAGAGTCGTGCGATCGCGGCGGCGAGCAGCGCGTCGTGGAGCTTCGTGTCGGCGTAGGCCTGCATCGCGTCCCAGCTGCGGTGCTCCCACTGCAGGTCCTCGAGCGACGCGTCACCCGAGCGGTGCAGGCCCGAGGTCGTGTAGATCAGGCGCTGCGGGCGGTCGATCAGCGCCGTCAGCAGGTAGGGCGCGAGCGTGTTGATCTGGAACACGTGCGCGAGGCCGTCCTCGGTGGTGACCTTCTGCCGGGCGAGGTAGATCCCGGCGTTGTGGATCACGGCGTCGTACGGGCCGGCGGCGTTGGCCTGGTCGGCCAGCGCGCGGGTCTGCGCGAGCGAGGCGAGGTCGCCGTGCGTGGCGGCCGCGGCGCCGACGGCCTCGAGCGCCTCCTGCGCGCGCTCGGGCGAGCGACCGTGGACGACGACCTCGTGCCCGTCGGCGATCAGGCGCCGGGCGGCGAGCTGGCCGAGGCCGTCGGCCGAGCCGGTGATGAAGATGCGGGCCACGTCAGCTCCCGACCCGCTCGCGCGCCTCGTTGGCCAGCGCGCGCAGGACGCCGGTGAACGCGTCGGCGAGCTCTCCGTGGCGGTCGCCGAGCAGCGTGCGCATGTCGCGCAGGACGATCCGCGACTTCTCGTGATCCTCGGCCACGACGGCCAGGCGCAGCGGGATGTCGACCGCCGCGTCGAGGTCGTGGGCGAGCAGCTGCGCTCCCGCTGCCGGGTTGCCGAAGACCAGCGTCCAGGCGGTGAAGCCCGCGGCGCCGGCGTCCCTCATGTCGTGGCCGTGGTCGACGACGGCGTAGAGCTTGATCCCCCGCTCGTGGAGCACGTCCTGGAGCGCCTGGACGACCTCGGCGGGGTGGGCGTCGACGTGGACGACCTCGCGGCCGGTCATGACCGTCGCCCCATCAGCCCGCGCAGCGCCTGGCCGCCGCCGACGACGTCCTCGCGCTTGCGCGCCCATTGGGTCTCCGGACGCTCCTCTGGCTCGCCGTCGAGCTCGATGTCGACCCGTTCGGAGAAGAAGCACATGAGGTCGCGGACCGCGGCGGCCTCGGGCTCGGGGTCGGCGTAGGTCCAGACGAGGTCCTCGACGATCCGGTCGCCGACGAGCACCGACCAGTAGGAGGCCGAGCCCTTGTAGGCGCAGCGCGAGCGCGCGGAGCTCGGGACGAGCAGGTCGACGTGGACGTCCTCCGGCGGGAGGTAGTACCGCGGCGGCAGCGAGGTCTCGACGAGCATCTTCGCCCGGCGCGACTCGGCGAGCACGACGCCGTCGACGGAGATCTTCACGTGGCGCGTCGTCGGGACGATGTCGATCCGCGTGTACGGATCCTTCGGGTGGCCGTGGAGCTGGAGGTCCTCGGTGAACCACTCGTCCATCGCGTCCCAGTCGAGGAAGGCGTGGCCGTGGAGGAAGTCGGCGCCCTCGGCCGGCCGCAGCGACTCGCGCACCGACTCGGCCGCGGTCCGCCCGCCGGCGCAGAGGTCGTGGAAGACGATCTCCCCGATCCCGGCCGGTCCTCGGTGCGCTCGCCTCTGGTCAGGCAGTCGTGATTGAGGTCCTCCATCGGAAACCAGAAGACGGGCAGCGCGCCCGAGGTGTGCAGGAGCTTGGCCTGCCGCGAGTCAGCCACGACCTCCCCGGCGAGCATCGCGCGCACCCGCATCGGATAGTGCTCGAAGTAGAGGAGCGGGTCGGGCAGCGTCGGGTCGGTGTTGAAGCGCCCGCCGGGGCGAGCGCCGAAGGGAGCGGTGCCGAAGGTGAGGGCCATGGGCCCAGGATGCCCGGTGGGTCACCGCAAGCTCCGCATCCCCGATCGCGTTCTGGGATCTTGAGAGCGTCCGGAGGGAGAGCGGGAGATGAGGGCACGAGGATCCGCTGGGTGACGCTGGCCGCCGTCGCGGCGCTGTTGACGGCCGTGGCACCGGCGAGCGCCTTCAAGTCGTCGCTCTACCCCGGCCCGGGCCACCGTCCCGGCCCCGACATCCTCTACGCGAAGGCCGCGAACGCGCCGCAGCTCACGAACTCCGGCGGCTGGAAGGCGCGGCCGATCCTCGTCTCCGGCGCGCACGCCTACCGCAAGCGGCGAGTTCCTCTACCAGGACTTCCTCTACGACGACCACGGCGCGCTGCAGACGCCCGACCCGAGCGACCCGCGCACCGCCGGCAACCTCGTTCTCCAAGCCGAACGGCACCTACACGTACCCGACCGACCGGCCTACGCGAACAACGCGGCCGACCTCGTCGAGCTCCGCGCCAAGCCGCTGCCGCACTCGACCGCCTTCCGGGTGACGCTCAACACCTTCAAGGACCGCAAGCTGATCGCCTTCGCGATCGCGATGGGCAAGGGCAACGGCAAGCCGCGCGCGTTCCCGTTCGGCGCCAACGTCAGCGCGCCCGCGACGCTGTTCCTGACCGTCCACCCGCAGGGCGGCAAGCTCGTCGCCGTCCTGACCCGCGCGCGCGACGGCAAGAAGCTGAAGGCCCGGGCTCGACCGTCCGCGTCGACACCAAGCGCCGCCAGATCACGGTCAAGATCCCCACCGCGCGTGGAACCCGAAGCACCGGACGATCCGCACGGCGGCGGGCGTCGGGCCTGTGGGACGCCGCGGCGGGCGCTACCTGCTGCCGCGGCGCCGACCGCCTCGGCGACGAAGCCCGGCGGCGCCGGCGCGGCGAGCACGCCGCCGCGTTCTTCAACGTCGCCTTCCGCGGGCGCGAGCCGCTGCCCGTCGGTGACCGAGAACACCGCCGCGGTGACCAACGCCGCCTGGTGGCGCGACCGCGCGCAGGGCAACGCGCTCGCCGCGGCGACATCTCGGCCTTCCACGCCGACGTCGAGTTCGGCAAGCTCGCGAAGGCAAGAAGACCGACGACCGGCTCGTGCCGCAGCACGGCGCGATGGACCGGATCCTGCCGAGCCACTTCGAGCGCTCGCAGGGCGCCGACTTCTCGGTGTCCTGCATCCAGGCGCAGTCGACCTGCGCGGGCCAGTACCAGGGCCGGCTCGAGCCCTACTCGATCTACATCCCGCAGCAAGACGCGGCCGGCCGGCGGGTGGGGCATGACGCTGCTCATGCACTCGCTGAGCGCGAACTACAACCAGTACCACGGCTCGAACAACCAGATCCAGTTCGGCAACCGCGGCGGCGGCTCGATCGTGATCACGCCCGAGGCGCGCGGCCCGGACGAGTTCTACGAGAACTACGGCGCGGCCGACGTGTTCGACGTGTGGAACGACGTCGCGCGCCGCTATCGCTTGAACCCGGCCTGGGCCGTCGCGACGGGCTACTCGATGGGCGGCTTCGGGACGTTCAAGCTCGCCTCGCAGTTCCCCGACCTGTTCGCGCGCGCGCAGCCGACGGTCGGCACGGAGAACAACACCGACGTGCTCGCGTCGCTGCGGAACATGCCGGTGCTGATGTGGAACACCCACGGCGACGAGCTCGTCCCCGAGCGGAGTTCCAGGCCACCGCGGCCAAGCTCGACTCGCTCGGGTACCGCTACGAGCTCGACGCGTTCAAGCCGTGCAGCAACCCGAAGTGCAGCCCGCTGTTCCCGAGCCACCTCGAGCTCGCGGTCAACGACCAGTTCGCGCCGGCGGCTGCGTTCCTGGGGACCTCGCTGGTGGATCGGAACCCGGCCCACGTGACCTACGTCGTCGACGCCACCCGCAACCACGCGAACTCCGGCTCGTCGGCGACCACGCCTACTGGATCTCGGGCGTGACCCTGCGCGACACGAGCAAGACGGGCGCGACCGGGGATCCCGAGGCCGAGATCGACGCGAAGTCGTTCGGCTTCGGCGCGGGGGACCCGATGGTCTCGCCCGTCACTGAGGCGGGCACCGGCACGCTCAGCGGCGGGAACCTCGGCCCGATTCAGTTCAGCTCGCAGAAGAAGCGCTGGACGAGCCAACCGGGCGCTGCGAAGGCGAACCGGATCGACGTCAAGGCGACGAACGTGGCAAGCGCGGTGATCGACGTCAAGCGAGCCCGGGTGACGTGCTCGGCTGACGTGCGGATCACGTCGGACGGCCCGATCGCATTGACCCTGGCCGGGTGTGGCCGGGTAGTCCGGTCGAGCGGTGGAGGAAGCTCGGGGCTGCCGATCGCGCTCGGTGCCGGTGGCCCCGGCAGGTCCGTGAGCGGGAGTCCCGTCTTGCGCCGCGGCATGAGGTGATCGCATGCGCGAGGCCCGAGCGGCGATACTCGACCGGTGCCTGCACTTAAGCTCGGCCTGAACACCGGCTACTGGGCCGGCGGCCCACCGCCGAACATCGTCGAAACGATCACCGAGGCCGAATCCCTCGGTTTCGACTCCGTCTGGACTGCCGAGGCCTACGGCTCCGACTGCCTGACGCCTCTCGCCTGGTGGGGATCGCAGACCGAGACGATCAACCTCGGCACCGCCATCGTCCAGATGTCGGCTCGCCAGCCGGCCGCCACCGCGATGGCCGCCATGACGATGGACCACCTCTCGAACGGGCGGTTCATCCTCGGGCTCGGCGTGTCCGGGCCGCAGGTCGTCGAGGGCTGGTATGGGCAGCCGTTCGCCAAGCCGCTCGCGCGCACCCGCGAGTACATCGGGATCCTGCGCGACATCTGGGCGCGCAAGGGGCCCGTCACCAACGACGGCGCGCACTACCCCCTCCCCCTCCCTGACGGCACCGGGCTCGGCAAGCCGCTCAAGTCCTCGATCCATCCGCTGCGCGAGGACATCCCGGTCTACCTCGGCGCCGAAGGGCCGAAGAACATCGCGCTCGCCGCCGAGCTCTGCGACGGCTGGCTCTCGATGCTCTTCTCCCCCGGCTTCGAGGACTTCTACGAGGACGCGCTGGCCGAGGGCTTCGCGCGCGAGGGCGCCCGCCAGACCAAGGAGACCTTCGAGGTCTGCGCGACGGTGCCGTTCCTCGTCCACGACGACGTCCAGGAGGCGGCCGACTGGGTGCGCCCCTTCTACGCCCTCTACTTCGGCGGCATGGGCGCGAAGGGCACGAACTTCCACGCGAACGTCGCGATCCGCATGGGCTACGAGGACATGATCGATCAGGTCCAGGCGCTCTACCTCGACGGCAAGAAGGACGAGGCCGCCGCGGCGATCCCGTTCGAGCTGATCGATCAGCTCTCGCTGATCGGTCCGAAGGACAAGATCCGGCATGACCTGGATCGGTGGCGGGAGTCGCTCGTGACGACGCTGCTGATCCAGGGCGACGCGGCGACCGCGCGGGTCGCCGCCGAGCTCGTGCTCGACTGAGCTCTAGCCCTCCTCCGCGAACCGCGGGAGCCTCCGCTGCACCTCGTGCTCGGGAAATCTCCGGCCCTCTCCGTCGACTCCGCGCATGTAGTCGCCCTGCCATTGGGCCGCCGCAGCGGCCGTCCCCGGTTGCTGCATATCCTCGATGAACCGGCTGCGTGACTCGCGCCAGCGCTCGTGCTCGGAAGCCAACCCGGGCTCACCAGCGAGATCGATCACGCGCGTCTCGGTGCTCTCGAGCTCCCCTCGCCGCTGGGGCAGCACCATGCAGAACGGCTCTCCGGCCTCGAACACGACCGGGTGGCCGGGGCGGGTGATCGCCCAGTTCATCGTGAAGGTCGCGGTGGTCCAGTCGGTTTCGACGATCCCCTCCAGGGGCGAGACGCCGTCCTTGGGTTGGTTGCTCGGCCCGCGCACCAGCAGGTTGTGGCCCGGGCTCGTGCGGAAGAGGAACGGGATCGTCCAGGTGAGGATGCCGTGGCCGAACTGGCTGTGCGCGGGCGGACCGGGGAGCTCCTCGCCGCCGTCGTGCTCGACGGTGACGCTGGCGGTCTTCCACCCGCCGTCCCACGTCGCCGCCACCCGGCACGGCGAGCGCAAGATCCATCCGCTCTGGTTGGCGATCACGAGCGGCAGGCACCGCGACACGTGGCGCCCGGCGTTCTCCATCCACGTCCGTCGCAGCGGCGCCTGCGTTGGCGCCTCCACGCCGGGCACGAGCCGGTACGCGGTCAGCGTGGGTACAGACGCGGGCTCGGCCGCCATTTCCGCAGCGTATCCCGGGCGTCAGGGTGTGTCCCTGCCTCTCTACGGGCCCCAAGAGGTCCTCGCCGCTCGGATCGGCGAAATCTTGGGGTAGGGGATTAGGGGTGCGCCCGATGCGCGAGCAGCGACGGTCGCCGATGGTGGGGTCATGACCACTCACACCATCAACGGCAACCCGGCGCCGGTGTCCACCCGCGTCGAGCTGCGGGACCTTCGCCGCGCGGACATCCCCGCCGCGGTGGGCGTCCTCGCCCGCGGCATGCGCGACAACCCGCTCCACTTCGCCGCCTACGGCGACGATCCCGACCGGCGGCTGCGCTGCCACACGCTGCTCGATGCGCGGGCTGTTCACCGCCTTCACCGACCAGCAGCCGATCGGCGCCTTCGACGGCGAGAGGCTGGTCGGCGTCACGGGCAGCGCGCCCGCCGGCACCTGTCAGCCCACGCCGCGCCAGCGGCTGCGGCTGCTGCCGACGATGGCGGCGCTCGGGCCGAAGACGGCGATGCGCGTCGGGCAATGGCTCGACGCGTGGGGCAAGCGCGATCCTGACGAACCGCACGTGCACCTCGGCCCGCTCGGCGTTGACGCCCACCTCCAGGGCCAGGGCGTCGGCTCGCTGATCCTGGCCGAGCACTGCCGGCGCCTCGACGCCGCGGCGGCCCTCGGCTACCTCGAGACCGACAAGCCCGACAACGTCCGCCTCTACGAGCGCTTCGGCTACGTCGTCACTGCGGAGGCGCCGGTGATCGGCGTGCCGAACTGGTTCATGCGGCGCGAGCCGGCGGCCTGAGCACGGTGGGGGCGGCCTGAGCCGCCCCCACTCCGTCCGTTAGGGTCGAACGGCCATGCCCGACCAGGAGTCGCACCGGCTCACCCGCTGGCAGCGCGCCTCGGTCCGCCAGCTGCGCAAGAAGGCCGGCCGCGCCGACGGCGAGCCGTTGCAGCCCGAGGACTGGAAGCACGCGTGGTATCTGCACGAGCACGGCCTGGGCGGCGGAGTCGGATCGCTGCTCCGGCGCCTGCCGACCGGCCCGCGCTGCGGGGTGTGCGGCGCGCCGTTCCACGGCTTCGGGGGGCGCCTCGCCGGGCCGCTCGGCTACAGGCCCTCGCGGAAGAACCCGGAGGTGTGCTCGGTCTGCGTCGAGTTCTCGCCGCCCGGCGGCATGACGTTGTACACGGGCGTCCTGTTCGCCGACCTGCGCTCGTTCACCGCCCGCTTCGAGGGCAAGGACCCGCAAGAGGCGGCCGCGGTCCTGCGCCGCTTCTACCGCGCCGCCGAGGACGTCCTCTTCCCCGAGGCCGTGATCGACAAGCTCATCGGCGACGAGGTCATGGCGCTCTACCTCCCCGACATCACCAAGCGGTTCGATCGCGCGGAGGTCGCCTCGCTCATGCTCGAGCACGCCCGCGGGCTCCTGCGCGCCGTCGGCTACGGCTCGGACCAGGAGCCGTTCGTGACGATGGGCATCGGGATCGACGTCGGCGACGCGTTCGTCGGCAACATCGGCCAGCGCGCGCTCTACGACTTCACCGCGGTCGGCGATGTCGTCAACACCGCGTCGCGTCTGCAGGGCCAGGCCGCAAGTGGGGAGATCGTCATCTCCGACCGCGTCGCCGCCGGCCTCGACGCCGCACCCGGGGAGCCGGTCGAGCTCACCCTCAAGGGCAAGGCCGAGCCGCAGGCGGCCTACCGGGTGCGCGTCTGACGGCTCGCCTCGGTCTCCGCCACCCGCTTGATCGCCGCCAGCCGCTCGTCCCACCGCGCCGCGACGCGCTCCATCGCGCGCGTCGCGTCGTCGAGGCGGTCGGCCCGGACGGCGTAGCGCACCTCGCGGCCCGCGCGGCGGGGCTCGACGAGCCCCACCCGCTCGAGCACCGCGAGGTGCTTGGCCACCGCCTGGCGGGTGAACGGGAGGTCGCGGGCGAGGGACGTCGGCGTTCCTTCCCCACGGGCGAGGAGCAGGTCGAGCACGCCGCGGCGCGACGGATCGGCCACGGCGGCCCAGAGCTCCTCGTCCTCCTGGCTCATCGCGCGGCCGACACCCGCGACGCGACGTACTCGCTCAGCCGCCCGCCGAGGGCGCTCCACCCCTGCGAGTGGTCGTCGAAGAACGCGCGCTTGCGCTCCTCGTCCCAGTCGACGCCGGACAGGCCGCTCTCGACCAGGCGCAGCCGGGTCGCGTCGCCGTCGGGCATCAGCGTGAACTCGACCAGCGTCGAGTTCGTCTCGTCCGCCTCGACGCCCTCGGGATGCACCCAGCGCCAGGCCAGCGAGCGCGGCGGGTCGACCGAGACGACGCTGACCCGCGACTCCGACGGGCCCGCCTTCCCCGCCCGCTCGGTCCACTTGAGCCGGCCCTCGCCGCCGGGCCGCAGGTCGAGCTCGGCCTCGTCGGTGAACCACTGCACGATCTGGTCGGGGTCGGTGATGGCGCTCCACACCGCCTCCACGGGCGCCTCGATCAGGATCTCTCGTTCGATCTGGTCTGCGATCACTGCTGCCTCCTTCGGTTGATGTGCAACCAATAGTTGCGCATCTTCATCCGAATCGCAACTCATGGTTGCATATCGCTCCTGGCGGGCGACTTCGGTTAGAACGGCGTCATGCCCGCCGACGACGCCACCCGCCGCGCCCTCCTCGATCGCCTCGAGCCGCTCGTCGGCTCCTGGCGCACGGATGTCACCGGGTCGGCGATCGGCGAGATGACCGCCGAGTGGGCGCTCGGCCGCGAGTACCTGATCCTGAACTCCACGACGGCGCGGCCCGAGTTCCCCGACGCGCTGTCGATCATCGCCGTCGACGACGCCGGCGAGGGCTTCACCCACCACTACTTCGACTCGCGCGGCGTCGTGCGCATCTACGAGATGACCTTCGACGGCACGCGCTGGGAGATGCTGCGCGAGCAGCCGGACTTCTCGCCGCTGGGCTTCTCGCAGCGCTTCGTCGGCACGCTCTCCGCGGACGGCAGCCGGATCGACGGCGCCTGGGAGAAGACGCCGCCCGGCGGCGGCGAGTTCGAGAAGGACTTCGAGCTCTGCCTACGTGCGCCAGGGCTCGAATCTGCAGCCGTCGAGCAGCTCGCAGCAACGCCGCCCCGAAGCCGGCGAGAGCGCGTGGTCACGCGCCGTGACGAGCATCAGCTCGCGCGGAATCGTCGGATCGGTGGCGACCCCGGTTACGCGGCTCGGCGGCCGTCCGCACGGCGGCCGGCGGCAGCAGCGAGACGCCGACGCCGAGCGCGACGAGCTCCACGAGATCGGCCATGGTGTCGACCTCGCAGATGACCCGCCGCTCGAGGCCCGCCGCGTCGCTGGCCTGGTCGATGCTTGCGCGCAGCGAGGAATCGGGCCGGTATTCGACGAAGTCGCGCCCGGCGAGATCCGGCAGTCGAACGCGGCGACGGTGGGCCAGCGGATCCTGCGCGGCGACGCCGAGCAGCAGCGATTCCGTGCCGATCGCCCGCGCGTCGACCCGGCCCCCCTGCGGCCCGAGCGGCTGGTCGACGATCGCCAGCTCGAGCTCGCCGTCGGCGGTCCGGCGAACCAACGACGCGACCCCGGCGTTGTGCAGCCGCAGGATCACCGCGGGGTGCCGTCGATGAACACGCGAGAGCAACGCCGCGACATCGAACCTGCCGACAGTCTGGATTGCGCCGATGGACAGCTGGCCGCGGACCACCCCGCGGACTGCGGCCACAGCGTCTCGACCGGCCTCGGCTGCCGCGACGGCACGCTGCGCCTCGGGCAGGAGAGCCCGGCCGGCTTCCGTCAACCGGACGCGGCGCGTGCTGCGCGCGAAGAGGTCGCTCCCAAGCTCGCCTTCCAGCGCCCGGATCGAGCTGGACAGGCTCGACTGCGTCACATGAACCCGCGCCGCCGCGCGCGTGAAGTGCGGGTCCTCGGCGAGAGCCAGGAAATGCCCCAGCTGGCGCAGTTCCATTCAGTGATGCTATCGCTTGCTCTCAGCTCTTTACCCGTTGGACAAATGAATCATGGGCCTCAGAATGCGCGCATGACCCATGTTCGCCTTGCTCGAGGATCTACCCGACCGCTCCGGCCTCGGCGCGACGCCATGCTGACCGACCTCGGGTCCGCGCTCGCAGGTGTGCTCGCCGTCGCCATCATCCTCATGGGCGCCCGCTACCTCATCGACCCGCTACCGGCGGCCGACGGATTCGGCATCCCAGGCCGCTTCGGCGACACCGCCCCGAGCCACGCCTGGCTGGCGGTCAAGGCCAACCGCGACATCGCCGTCGGGATCCTCATCGCTGTCTTCCTCGTCAACGGCGCCCCGCGGCTGCTCGGCTGTCTGCTGCTGGGCGCCGCGCTGATCCCCATCGGCGACGGGGCGATCGTCCTGCGCAGCGGCGGCAAGCGCAGCATCGCGTTCGGCATCCATTGGGGCACCGCCGCGATGACGCCGCGGCCGGCGCGCTGCTCATCGTCTGCCCGGTCGCCCACCCGCTCGCGCCACTCCCGCCCGACCTGCTTGAGCATCGGCGGGTAGACGATCAGGTGCCGGAACGGCCGGATCGCGGCCATGTAGGCCTGGCCGAGCAGGCCGTTGGGCTTGACGTAGACCGCCATCTCGCCGTGCCAGCCACCGGCCGCCGTCGTCGTCGGGGACCCAGCCGAGGTGGAGCACGCCGTGCATCGTCTGGTTGGCGATCTCCGCCGCCCACTCGTCCTCGAGCAGGTAGACCGACTCGAACGGGAGCCGCTCGGAGTCCGGCCCCTTCGGCGCGGCGCGCAGGTCGGCCGGCAGACGGTCGCGCAGCGACGGGACGCGCGAGCCGAGGCCGGTCTTCGGGTCGTCCCAGCCGAAGCAGCTCGCCGAGCTTCCAGCGCAGCGCCCACAGCAGCTTGACGAGCACCGGACCGTGCTCCCCCGGGTCGCCGGAGACGAAGCCCTCGACCAGCAGCGGGAAGTCGTCGGGGCCGCCGGGCGTGGGCAGCGCCCAGACGTCCTCCAGGCGGAAGTCGGGGATCAGCTCGTGGATGCGCCAGGGCGCGGGCGGCGTGCGTTTCGTTGGGAATGACCATGTCTCGACCTCGATCCATACGGTGCCGTATGGTTATGAGCCTAGGCATGACCGCGACGCTCCGTCAACCCATGGCCCTGACCCGCACCCCGCGCGAGCGGTGGATCGAGGAGGGCCTCAAGGCGCTGTCGGCCGGCGGGCCCGACGCCGTCCGCGTCGAGCCGCTGGCCGAGGCGCTCGGCGTGAGCAAGGGCGGCTTCTACTGGCAGTTCGCCAACCGCGACGCGCTGCTGGACGAGATGCTCGACCTCTGGGAGCGCACGAGCGTCGACGCCGTGATCGAGCGCGTCGAGGGCCGCGGCGGCGACGCCCGCGAGCGGTTGGCGGGCCTGTTCGCGATCGCCTCCTCCGGCGACCGGATCATCCGCAGCGACCTCGCGATCCGCGACTGGGCCCGGCGCGATCCGGCGGTCGCCACGCGCCTCAAGCGCATCGACAACCGCCGGATGGCCTACATGCGCTCGCTGTTCGGCGAGATCTGCCCCGACGCCGACGAGGCCGAGGCGCGCTGCCTGCTCGCGTTCTCGCTGTTCGTCGGCCAGCACTTCACCGCCGCCGACCACGACGGGCGCACCCGCAAGGAGGTCCTCGCGGCGGCGATGCGCCAGCTCGTGCGCTAGCCGGCGTTCAGCGGCCGCGGCGGCCTGGACGAGCGCCTTGAACGCGTCCTCGTCGATCGCGTCGTCCTCGCCGAAGTCGATGGCCCGGCGGACGTTGCCCTCGAGGCTCGAGTTGAACAGGCTCGAGGGGTCGTCGAGCGAGGCGCCCTTGGCGAAGGTGACCTTCACGACCTCCTTGTAGGTCTCGCCGGTGCAGAGCATCCCGTCGTGAGTACCAGGTCGGGACCCCGCGCCACTTCCACTCCTCGACCACGTCGGGGATCGGCCTCCTTGACCAGCGCGCGGATCTGGGCGAGCTTCTCGCCGCGCCAGTCGCCGAGCTCCTCGATCCGCTTGTCGATCAGCTGGGAGGGTGTTTCTTCCTTCGGTGCCATGCGCGCAGTGTGCCGCAAAGCGCGGCTAGGCCGTCAGCAGCCAGTCCATGGCCGCCGGGCAGGCGTCGAGGACGGAGATGTGCCCGTCGGGCGGGCGCAGCCACAGCTCGGCGTGCGGGCAGTCGGCGATGAGCGCCTGCGCGTGGGCGGGCGGCACCACGCGGTCCTCCCCGCCCTGGACGGCGAGCACCGGCGCCTCGATCTCGTCGAGCGCGAAGCCCCACGGCGCCGCGAAGGCGACGTCGTCGTCGATCAGCCCGTCCGGGCCGGCGTTGCCCGCGCGCATGGCGTCGTCGCCGAGCGACTCCCAGGTCCCGGCCAGCGCCGCCCAGTCGGCGGTGGTGAAGCTCGCCTCGTCGAACTCGTCGGTCTCGGCGAAGCGCGCCCGGGCCTCGCGGCCGTCGCGCGCCGCGCGCAGGCCGCCGGGCGAGCACATGCCCGCGAACCAGTCGAAGTCCTCGCTGTAGGGCGCGAGGCCGGCCAGCGACACGACGCCGGTCACGCGGCGGCCGAGCACGGCGGCGCAGGCGAGCGCGTGCGGGGCGCCGCCGGACGCGCCCATCGTCGCGAAGCGGGTGATCCCGAGCGCGTCGGCGATCCGCGCGACGTCGGCGGCGGCCGACGCGACGTCGCGACCCGGGACGGGCGTCGACCCGCCGTAGCTCGGGCGGGCGTAGGAGACGAGGCGGATCCTCCGCTGCGCGGCGGCGTCCAGGAGCGGGTCGAGCGGGGCGCCGGTCTGCGGCGAGCCGTGGTGCCAGACGACGGTCAGCGCCGCGTCGGTCTCGCCCGTGTCGTAGGCGCGCAGCGTGCGTCCGTCGTCCTGGCGCACGTCGTGTGCGAGGACCATGCCGGCAGGCTAGAGAGGGTCGCGCCGCGTCCGGAGGCCAGAACCGGGCAGGATCCCGGTCATGGACTTCGCACCACCGACCGCGGCAGGGAGTTCGCCGAGCGGCTCGAGGACTTCATGGACGAGAAGGTCTACCCCGCCGAGGCGGTCTACGAGCAGCAGCTGCGCGACGCGGGCGACCCGCACGGCCAGCCGCCGATCATGGAGGAGCTCAAGGAGGAGGCGCGCGTCGCGCGGGCTGTGGAACCTCTTCCACCCCGACCCCGAGTACGGGCCCGGGCCTGACCAACGCCGAGTACGCGCCGCTGGCGGAGATCCTCGGGACGCAGCGCACATCGCCCCCGAGGCCATGCAACTGCTCCGCGCCGGACACCGGCAACATGGAGGTCCTCACCCAGTTCGGCACGCCCGAGCAGAAGGAGCAGTGGCTGCGCCCGCTGCTCGACGGCGAGATCCGCTCGGGCTTCGCGATGACCGAGCCCGACGTCGCCTCCTCCGACGCGACGAACATCCAGCTGCGGATCGAGCGCGACGGCGACGAGTACGTCCTCAACGGCCGCAAGTGGTGGACGCTCGGGCGCGATGCGCGAGCGCTGCAAGGTCTTCATCGTCATGGGCAAGACGCGACCCGGACGGCCCGACCTACAAGCAGCAGTCGCAGATCCTCGTGCCCGCTCGACACGCCCGGCATCACGGTCGTGCGCAACCTCAAGGTGTTCGGCTACGCCGACCAGGAGGGCCACGCCGAGGTCGCTCTTCGAGGACGTCCGCGTGCCGGCGACGCAACCTGATCGCCGGCGAGGGCGACGGCTTCATGATCGCCCAGGCCCGCCTCGGGCCGGGGCGCATCCACCACTGCATGCGCACGATCGGCGTGGCCGAGCGCGCGCTGGAGCTGCTGTGCAAGCGCGCGGCGTCGCGCGCACGACCTTCGGCAAGCCGGTGGCGACGCGCGCGAACATCCTCGACTGGGTCGCCGAGGCGCGCATCGAGCTCGAGATGGTCCGCCTGCTCACGCTCAAGACCGCGTGGCTGATGGACACCGTCGGCAACAAGCACGCCCGCACGGAGATCGCGGCGATCAAGGTCGCGGCGCCGAACGTCGCGCTGAAGATCATCGACCGCGCGATCCAGGTCCACGGCGGCGGCGGCGTCTCCGAGGACTTCCCGCTGGCCGGCATGTACGCCCACATCCGCACCCTGCGGCTCGCCGACGGGCCGGACGAGGTGCACAAGCTGAGCGATCGCGCGCCAGGAGCTCAAGCAGCAGCTCGGCGATGCCGTCGGCTGAGTCCGACGCGGTTGTGGCCTTCGACGAGGCCTGCGAGCTCGACTCGACCGGCCACCGGACCGGGCGGCGCCGCTGTACGAGGCGGCGCTCGGCCTCCGGGGACCTCGATCCCTATCGGCGCCGCCGGGCGACGATCCAGCTCGCGAGCTCGCTGCGCAACCTCGGGCAGCCCGAGCGCGCGCTGGAGCTGATCGCGCCCGAGGCGGCGCGGCAGTCCGACGAGCTCGACGACGCGGTGGCGGTGTTCCACGCGCTGGTGCTGGCCGATCTCGGACGCGAACGGGAGGGGCTGGCGCTCGTGCTGCAGGCGCTCGCGCCGCATCTGCCGCGCTACCAGAACTCGGCGACGAACTACGCCCGGGACCTCTGAGGCCGTTTCTACATTTGAAGCCATGCTCCATCCCCAGCTCGCCTGGTACGTGGCCGGCCCGATCCTCGGCCTCTGCGTCGTCGCCGTCCGCTGGCTGTTCGGCGCGCGGCTCGGCGTCACCGGCGGGTTCTCGGAGATCGTCGAGAAGGTCGGCGCGCGCAGCCTGCGCTTCGACTGGCGCGGCTGGTTCGCGATCGGCGTCCTGCTCGGCGGCACGCTGTTCGCGCTGATCGCCGGCGGGCCGACCTTCCACGGGTACGGGTACCTGACCCGGACCTTCCACGGCAGCGCCCAGGCGTGGATCGCGCCGATCCTCGTGCTCGGCGGCGTGCTCGTCGGCTACGGCGCCAAGCGCTCGGGCGGCTGCACGTCGGGCAACGGCCTGAGCGGCACGTCGTCGCTGAGCCCCGCGAGCCTCGCCGCCACCGCGACGTTCTTCTCCGTGGCGATCGTCGTCAGCTTCCTGATCAAGGCGGTGACGTGATGTCGCGCCTGGCCGCCGGCGCGGCGATCGGCGTCGTCTTCGGCGTCGTGCTGTCGTGGAGCGGGATGTCGTCGCCGGACGTGATCCGCGGCGCGCTGCTGCTCGAGCAGAGCTACCTCTTCCTCTTCTTCGCCTCGGCCGTGCTCGTCGCGACGGTCGGGACCGAGCTGCTGCGCCGCCGCGCCGGCGTTCCCGTCGACCGGCCGCGGCCCGAGCGCAAGCACTACGTCGGCGCCGCGATCTTCGGCGTCGGCTGGGCGGTCACGGACGCCTGCCCCGGCCCGGTCGCCACGCAGCTCGGCCAGGGGATCGGCTGGGCCGTGTTCACGATGGCCGGGATCGTCCTCGGCATCCGGCTGCACGCGCGCCTGCGGGTCCCCGAGACCGAGCCCGCGCGCGACGGCGCGCTGCCCGCCCGCGGGACTGAGGTGCCTGTCCCCTGAGTCTCAGGCGGCGACGGCGACCGGCTCGCGCGAGCGCACGGGCTTGGGCACGGCCAGCGAGGCCAGCGCGGCGACGAAGCAGGCGCCGGCCGCGGCGGCGAACGCCGCGGTGAAGCCGGCCTCGGTCGGCAGCGCGGCGCCGACGACGGTGCCGGTGATCAGGCTCGCGCCGATCTGCGAGCCGACCGAGCCGCCGACGGTCCGCATCACGGTGTTCATGCCCGTCGCCACGCCGGTCTGCTCGGGCGTGACGACCTCGACGATGAGGTTCGCCAGCGCGGCGAAGGCCAGGCCGATGCCGGCGCCGAGCAGGGCGGCGCCGAGGTAGATCTCCCAGCGCTGGTCGTGCGCGAAGGCGAGCAGGGCGAACGAGGCCGCCGTCGTCAGGCAGCCGAGGATCAGCGGCACCCGCGCGCCGACCTGCTTGGTCAGCCGGCCGCCGATCGGCCCGGCGATGAGCATCATCGCCGTCGAGGGCAGCATGAACAGGCCGGCCGCGGTGACCGTCGCGCCGAAGCCGTAGCCGGCCGAGACCGGGGTCTCGACGAAGTCGGGGATCAGCACGAACGAGGAGTACATCCCGGCGCCGATCAGGAACGCCGCGAGGTTGACCGTCCACACGCCGCGGATGCGCATCATCGCCATGTCGACGAGCGGCTCGTCGCTGCGGTTCTCGGCCCAGATCCAGGCGACGAGCAGCACGGCCGCGGCGGCGAGCAGGCCGAGGGTCTTGGCGCTCGTCCAGCCCCAGTTCGAGCCCTCGCTGATCGCGACCAGCGCGGCCACGAGCCAGGCCGAGAGCAGCGCGGCGCCGAGCCAGTTGACCTTGCCGGGCGACTTGATCGGCGACTCGGGGACGAAGAAGACGGTGGCGATCGTCACCGCGATCACGAAGATCAGCGGGATCCAGAAGAGCCAGTGGTAGGAGAGCGCGTCGACGATCGGGCCGGCGAGCACGATGCCCAGGCCGCCGCCGATGCCGAGCAGGGTGGAGATCAGCGCGATGCCGCCCGGGACGCGCTCGCGGGGGAACTCGTCGCGGATGATCCCGAAGGCCAGCGGGAAGATCGCGCCGCCGGCGCCCTGGATCACGCGGCCGGCGATCAGCACGTTGATGTCGGTGGCCACCGCCGAGAGCAGCGTCCCGAAGGCGAGGACGACGAGGGTGACGATCATGCATCCGCTGCTTGCCGAACATGTCCCCCACGCGGCCGAGGATCGGGGTCAGGACGGAGGCGCTCAGCAGGTAGGCGGTGAGGATCCACGCGGCCGCGGTGGCCGACGCGTGCAGGTCGTGCTGGATCTCCGGCAGGGCCGGGGCGACGAGCGACTGCAGCAGCGCGTACGTGATTCCCGCCATCGCCAGCACGGCGAAGGTGATGTTGTAGTGCTGGCGGTGCGGGCCGTCGCGCGGTATTGTCAACGCCTGATGACATCGGCCGCCGAGACTAGCAGCGCCACTCATGTCCGCCGCGACGCACGACGCCGGCGCGACGCGCCTCGCGCTGCTCGACGCGGCCGCCGTGCTCTTCGACGGCCAGGGCTACGACGCGACGACCGTGCGCCAGATCGGCGAGCGGGCCGACGTCGACCCGGCGCTGATCTGCCGCTACTTCGGCTCCAAGGAAGGGCTCTACCTCGCCGCGCTCGACCACGGCGACCGGCCCGAGCTGCCCGCCGACCTGGCCACGGCGGTCGAGGCGATCCTCACCTACGGCGAGTCGCGCGGCGCGAGCCCGGTCTCGCTCGCGCTCTTCTCCCCCACGCTCTCCGACGAGGTGCGCGAGCAGGCGCAGGCGATCCTCGGCCGCCAGGTCCTCGAGCCGTTCGCGGCCGAGCTCGAGCGCCGCGGCGTGCCCGACCCGGCGCTGCGCGCCGAGGTGCTGCTCGCGCTCGTCCTCGGCGTCTCACTGACCCGCGAGCGCGGCACCCTGCGCACGCTCGCGGCGACCGACGTCCCGGGCCTGCTCGACGTGCTGCTGCCGATGGTCGCGGCGCTTGGGGCGGAGCGGCCTAGGCCGCTTCCTCGGCCGCCACGGCGACCGAGCGGCAGGCCTGGCGGGTCTCGACGGTGTCGGGATCGGCCGGCTCGATCGCGCTGGGCGGCGAGGGCGCCGCCACCGTGGCCGCCGCCTCGCGGGAAAGCACGACGGCGAGGGCCGGCGCGCCGACGACGAGCCGGACGACGGTGTTGACGGCGCGGAAGGCCACGACGGCGGCCACCGCGGCGCTCGCGCCGGCGCCGTAGGCGATCAGCGAGCCGACGAGGCCGCCGTCGACGCCGCCGATGCCGCCGGGGATCGGGATCAGGCTGCCGAGCATGCCGATCAGGTGGCCCATCGCGGTCGAGCCGATCGGGATCGCCGCCTCGATCGCCTTGAGCGAGAACCACAGCGCGAGCGTGTCGAAGGCCCAGTAGCCGATCGCGCCGGTCCAGGCCATCCAGCCGCCGTGGCGCAGGACGTGGCGCGTCTCGGTGACGCCGGCGCCGAGCGTGCGGGCCAGCGTGCCGACCTTGTTGTCGCCCGCCACGCGGGCGAAGCCGAGCAGCACGAGCGGGATCACGACGACGAGCGCGGCGGCGCCGAGGGCGAGCACGAGCGAGAGCGTCTGCTCGCCGCCGTCGGCCAGCAGCCCGATGCCCATCAGCCCGCCGATGATCACGACCGCGGCGAAGTTGACCGACGCTCGTGAGCAGGAAGAACGCGACGGAGCGGCGCGCGACGGTCTCGCCCGGGACGCCGTGGCGGCGCATGACCCAGGCGCCGAGCGCCAGGCCGCCGATGCCGCCGACGGGCAGCAGCGCGACGACGGCGAGCTCGGCCAGCGCCAGGCGGCCGCTGCGCACCCAGGAGATGTTGCGCGCGAAGACGGCGCGGAAGACCAGGACGTAGGAGACGCAGGACAACAGCTCGGCGACGACGGCGAGCACGACCCAGGTCGTGTCGAGGCCGTCGAAGCGGGCGCGGACGCTGCCCAGGCCGGGCAGGAAGAGGATCGCGAGCAGGACGCGACCATGATCGCGCCGAGGCGAGCCGCGCCACGGATCAGGCGGCGGCTGTCGAGGCCCTCGGGTGCGGCGTCGTCCCGAGGCCGTGGCTCGGCGGTCGCGGTCATTACCTAAAGGCTTACTCGCTATCGCCCAGCAAGTCACACACTCGTGCCCGACGCTGGTCGAGCTCGGAGCGCAGACGCGCCAGCTCGCCGGCCCGGCGCTCGACGAGCGCGAGCTGGCGATCGATGTCGGCGAGCGCCTCGCGAAGGATCACGCGCTCGCGCTCGGGCGGCGGCCCGGCGCGGAACTCCTCCTTGCGCGCGACGCGGGCGTCCTCGGCGGCGACGAGCTCGCCGAGCTCCTCGAGCGAGACGCCGAGCAGGTCCTTGAGGCGCAGGATGTGCGAGAGCCGCTCGACGTCGGCCTCGGTGTAGGAACGGTGCTCGCCGGCCGCGCGGGCGGCGTCGGGGCGCAGCAGCCCGAGCTCCTCGTAGTAGCGAACCGTGCGCGTGGTCGTGCCGGCGGCCTTGGCGACGTCGCCGATCCGCAGGCAGCTGCCGGCCGTGGCGCTCATGCCGTCGAGGGTGACACGTGCTTCGGGCGGAGCATCGAGACCCCGGCGCCGACCAGCGACGTGGCGGCGAGCACCCACAGCGCGACGTGCATGTTGTGGATGAACGGGGCGAGCGTCGCGTCGGAGAGGTCCGCTGGCCAGCCCGGAGAAGATCTTGAACAGCACCGTCTTGGGCACCGCCGCAGGTGACGATCGCCAGCACGAAGGCGATCGAGAGCACGGCGCCGGTGTTCTGCAGCATCGTCCGCGCGCCGGCGGCGATCCCGCGGCGGTGCGGCGCGACGGTGCCCATCATCGCCGCGGTGTTGGGCGAGTTGAACATGCCCGAGCCGATGCCGACGATCGCCAGCCACAGCGCGGGCTGCCAGTAGGGCGTGTCCTTGCCGAGCGTGGTCATCGCGGCGAGCGCGAGCGCGGAGACGACCATCCCCCACGCGGCGAGCGCTCGCGAGCCGTTGCGGTCGGCGTAGATCCCGGCGATCGGCGAGGCGACGAGCATCCCGAGCGCCATCGGCGCGAGCTTGATGCCCGCCTCGGATCGGGTCGTCGCCCATCACGCCCTGGAAGTAGAAGACGAACACGAAGAGCAGGGCTGAAGCGCGACAGGCCGTTGATGAACGCCGCGGCGGTGGCGGCGGAGAACAGCCGGTTCTGGAAGATCGTCAGGTCGAGCATCGGCGCGGTGCCGCGGTGCTCGATCCACACCCAGATCGGCAGCAGGACGACGCCGGCGAGGATCGGCGCCGATCACGAGCGTGTCGTCCCAGCCGTTGATCCCGCCGCGGGAGATCCCGAAGACGAGGCCGGTCAGGCCGATCACGTAGATGATCGTGCCGACGATGTCGAGGCCCTCGTGCTCCTCGCTGGCGGACGAGCTCGCGCAGCACGAGCCAGCCCCACAGGCCGCCGAGCAGGCCGAAGGGGACGTTGAACCAGAAGACCCAGTGCCAGGAGAGCTCGACGAGCAGGCCGCCGAGCACGGGGCCGATGACGAGGCCGACGGCGGCGACCATCGTGTTCGTGCCCATGGCCAGGCCGAGCTCCTCCTTGGGGAAGGCGTCGGTGACCAGCGCGGCGGAGTTGGCGAACAGGAACGCGCCGCCGACGCCCTGGACGATCCGCCAGATGATCAGCTCGGTGCCGTTGGCCGAGAAGCCGGCGCCGAGCGAGGCCAGCGCGAAGAGCACGAAGCCGCCGACGTAGGCCTTCTTGCGGCCGAAGAGATCGGAGAGCCGCCCGGCCGTCAGCACGAGGACGGTCGAGGAGATCATGTAGGCGAGGATCACCCAGACGAGCGTGAGCAGCTGCGTGTGCAGCGAGCGCTCGAGGTTGGGCAGGGCGATGATCAGCGTGCCCGAGTTGATCGTCGCGAGCAGCATGCCGAGCGACGTGCAGGTCAGCGCCCACCACTTGTAGTTCGCGTGGTCGGCGTCGACGCCCGGCCGGCGGCGGCGCGTCGCGGCCTGCGGTTCGGCGGTCTGGGTGCTTGGTGCCAATTTGACGTTCACGTAAGGATCACTCTACCCGAGACCCGGGGACAGTCACCTCAGTCCCACCGGTACCTCACAGGTACGGCTCTGATACCTTCGGGGTATGGCAGGCTCCCTCGTCGCCTCCCACCCCATGCTCGAGCCGCTGCTCGCCAGCCGCGCCGAGGGCCAGCGCGCCCGCCTGCTCGAGGGCATGACCCAGGCGGTCTACGAGAAGGGCTACTACGAGGCGACCGTCGCCGACGCCGTGCGGATCGCGCGCGTCTCCCGCGGCACCTTCTACGCGCTGTTCACCTCGAAGGAGGCGTGCTTCCTCGAGGCGCACCGCCACGGCGTCGACGTGCTGATCGCGCGCGTCGCCGCGTCGGCCCGCGCGGCCGAGGGCGACTGGCTGGCGCGCATGCGCGCCGGGCTGCGCACGCTGCTCGCCGCGCTCGTCGACGAGCCGCGCTTCGCGCGCACCTACCTGCTCGAGATCAACGCCGCCGGGGCGCGCGCCCAGGCCGCGCGCGACGAGGCGCTGCGCCGCTTCGCCCAGCGCTACGGCTCGTCGTTCCTCGCCGCGACCGAGGAGCGCCCCGAGCTCTCCATCCCCTCGGACGACCTCCTCTTCATCCTCGCCGCCGGCGCCGACCAGCTGATCTGCGCGAAGCTCCGCGCCGATCCGCAGGCCGACCTGCTGGCGCTCGAGGACCCCATCGTCGAAGCCGCCGTGGCGCTCCTCGAGGGCGCCTCCCTCTCCCCCGAAAAGACCGGAGGATCCTGATGGACCTGACCTTCTCCGACCAGGAGACCGCCTTCCGCGACGAGTTCCGCGGCTGGCTGGCCGACAACCCGCCCGCGCCCCAGCCCGACGACAGCGCCGACGAGGCGCAGTACAAGTGGCGCCAGGACTGGCAGCGCCAGCTCTACGACGGCGGCTGGGCCGCGCCGTCCTGGCCCGCCGAGTACGGCGGCCGCGGGGCGACGCTGACGCAGTCGGCGATCTACTTCGAGGAGCTCGGCCGCGCCCGCGTGCCGCTTCCGGCCAACGTGCTCGGGATCCTCATGGGCGGCCCGACGCTGATGGTCTGGGGCACCGACGAGCAGAAGGACCGCTACCTCTCACCGATCCTCTCCGCCGAGGAGATCTGGTGTCAGGGCTTCTCCGAGCCCGAGGCCGGCTCCGACCTCGCCGCGCTGAAGACGCGCGCCGTCAAGGACGGCGACGAGTGGGTCGTGACCGGGCAGAAGGTCTGGACCTCCGGCGCGCAGTACTCGAAGTGGTGCATGCTCGTGGCGCGGACCGACCGCGACGCGGCCAAGCACAAGGGACTGACGTACTTCCTGCTCGACATGGAGCAGGAGAACGTCCAGGTCCGCCCGCTGCGCCAGATCACCGGCGAGGCGGAGTTCAACGAGCTCTTCCTCGAGGAGGCGCGGATCCCCGACGCCAACGTCGTCGGCGGCGTCGGCAACGGCTGGAAGGTCGCGCTGACCACGCTGATGAACGAGCGCGCCGGCCTGGGCTTCATGCTCCAGATCCGCCTGCGCCACCTGCTCGACGACCTCGTCGCCGCGGCGGCGAAGAACGGGCAGCTCGACGACCCGCTCGTGGCCGACAAGCTCGCCCAGCTCCACGTGCGCTGCGAGACGATCCGGCTGCTGGCCTGGAAGGGCCTGACCGACATCGAGAAGTACGGCCAGCCCGGGCCCGAGGGCTCGCTGGTCAAGTGGCTGTGGTCGGACTCCAACCAGATGCTCGCCCAGCTCGCGGCCGACATCGTCGGGCCCGAGGCGCTGACCGGCGGCACGGCCTGGAGCTACGAGCTCCTGCGCTCGCGCGGCAACTCGATCGAGGGCGGCACCACCGAGGTGCTCAAGAACATCGTCGCCGAGCGCGTGCTCGGCCTGCCCCGGCTCAAGGCCGCGGCCTAGATCGGAGATCAGAGACATGGACTTCGGACTGACCGACGACCAGCAGGACATCCAGCGCACGGCCCGGGAGCTCCTCGGCGACCGCGCGAAGCCCGAGAAGATGCGCGAGTTCGCCGAGGCGGCGAAGACCGACGACGGCCTGTGGCGCGAGCTCGGTGAGCTCGGCTGGCCGGGCATCGCCGTCGGCGAGGACCACGGCGGCCAGGGCCTCGGCACCGTCGAGCTGGCGATCCTCTGCGAGGAGCTCGGCCGCTCGGTGGCGCCCGTCCCCTACCTGCCGACCGTGCTCGCGGCGACGCTGATCGAGCACGCCGGCTCCGACGAGCAGCGCGCGCGCTGGCTGCCCGACCTCGCCAGCGGCGCGTCGGTCGGCGCGCTCGGCGTCGTCCGCGACGGCGTGGCCGAGCTCGTGCTCGGCGGCGGCGAGGCGGCCGTGTTCGTGCTCGTCGACGGCGAGGGCGGCGCGATCGTCGTGGGCGCCGGCGACGTGGACGTCGAGGCCTCGGCCTCGATCGACCCGACCCGCTCGGCGGCGCGCGTGACCGTCCCCGACGGCGCCGGCGAGGCGCTGGCCGGCGACGTGGCCGCGGCGTTCGACCGCGCGCTGGTGGCGATCTCCGCCGGCCTGGTCGGCGTGTGCGATCGCGCGCTGGAGATGACCGTCGCCTACGTCAAGGACCGCAAGCAGTTCGGCGTGCCGGTCGGCGCCTTCCAGGCGGTCTCGCACAAGTGCGCGCAGATGCTGCTCGAGACCGAGCAGGCCCGCGCGGCGACGGCGTTCGCGGCGTGGACGGCCGACGCCGACCCCGAGCGCCTGCACGAGGCGGCGGCGATGGCCAAGGCCTGCGCCTCCGACGCGGCGCGCTACGTGACCGCCCAGGCGATCCAGGCCCACGGCGGGATCGGCTTCACCTGGGAGGCCGACCTGCACTGGCTCTACAAGCGCGCGCAGGTCGACTCGGCGCTGCTCGGCGGCGCCTCGACGCACCGCACGACGCTGGCGAAGATCGCCGCCGCCCGGGTGGCCGAGGGCGCGGCGGCCTAGTCGCGACTCAGGGGACAGTCCCCTCAGTCGCGTTTTGCGTCTGTGGGGACAGTCCCCTCAGTCGCGTTTTGCGATTGGGGGCCTGTCCCCTAGGAGTCGAAGCCGAGCCCGAGCCGGTCCAGCGTCCGCAGCCACACGCCTCGTCGCCCGCCGTTCTCGTCGGCGGCGGCGAGGCGGTTGCGCGTCAGCTGGATCACGCCGGTGCGGATCGGCTCGGGCGGGAACGGGACGGGCTTGGAGCGCACGAACGTCGAGCGCCGTGCGCCTCGGTCTCGCGCCCGTCGAGCAGGTCGAGCGCGACCCGGGCGCCGAAGCGGCTCGCGCCCACGCCGAGGCCGGTGTAGCCGGCCACGTAGGCGACGCGGCCGTGATGCGCCGTGCCCCAGAACGGGCTGAAGCGCGAGCACGTGTCGATCGCGCCGCCCCAGCGGTGGGTGAAGCGCAGGCCCTCGAGCTGGGGGAACGTCGTGAAGAAGTGCTGGGCGAGCAGCCCGGAGATCTCGTCGTCCTGCTCCCACTTGGCCGCGACCGGCCCGCGGAAGCGGTAGACCGCCTCGTAGCCGCCCCAGAGGATCCGGTCGTCGGCGGTCAGCCGGTAGTAGTGGAAGCGGTTGGCGGCGTCGGACATGCCCTGGCGGCGCTTCCAGCCGATCGACTCGCGCCGCAGCCCGGTCAGCGGCTCGGTCATCAGCACGTAGTCGTAGACCGGCGCGACGTAGGCGCGCACGCGGCGCAGCAGCGGCGGCGAGGCGCCCGTCGCGAGCAGGACCCGGCGGGCGACAACGGCGCCGCCGTCGACGCCGGCCTCGACGCGCTCGCCCTCGTCGCGCAGCCCGGTCACCGGCGTGCGCTCGTGCACGACGCCGCCGCGGGCGACGACCGCCGCGCGCAGGCCCTCGGCCAGCCGCGCCGGGTCGACGAGCGCGGTGCCCGTGCGGTCGATCACGCCGCCGAGGTAGGTGGGCGACGCGACCTCGGCGCGCATCGCGGCCTCGTCGAGCACCTCGGCGTCGTGGCCGAAGCGCCGCATCTCCTCGACCTCCTCCTGCGCGCCGGCGAGCTCGTGCGGTTCGAGCAGCGCGGCGATGTCGCCGGTCTCCTCCCAGCCCGCGTCGATCCCCTCGGCCTCGAGGTCGGCGCGCATGCCATGGAAATTGTCCAGCCCGAGGCGCTCGAGCGTCTCGATCTCGTCGGGGGCGCGGGTCAGGCCGTTGGGCAACCCGTGGGTCAGCGAGGAGGAGACGAAGCCGCCGTTGCGGCCCGATCCGCCCCAGGCCACGCGCTCGGCCTCGAGCACGACGACGCGCCGGCTCGGCTCCTCCCGCAAAGCGTGCAGCGCGGCCCACAGCCCGGTGAAGCCGCCGCCGACGATCAGCAGGTCGGCCTCGATCCGGCCGCGCAGCGGCGGGTCGAGGTCGCGCGCGGGCAGCGCGTCGAGCCAGTACGGCGTGGGCTCGGCCTCGGCGAACGAGGCGAGCTCCGCCGGCCCGGGCGGGGTGGTGGGCCAGGGTGGCACGGTCGGGTCAGTCTGGCGCATCAGACCGAACACACGTGCCGCGTTGCCGCCGAGGAACGCGTCGCGGGTGGCGTCGTCGAGCCCGAGGTCCTCGATCCCGCGCATCGCCTTCTCGTGGGGAATCATCGGGAAGTTCGTCCCCCACAGGACCTTCTCGCCCCCGTCGCCCTGCAGATAGGCGACGAGCTCGGGCGGATAGCGCCGCACGGTGTAGGCGGAGGTGTCGATCACGACGTTCGGGTGCTTGCGCGCGACCGCGACCATCTCCTCGGTCCACGGGTAGCCGATGTGGCCGCAGACGAGCGACGAGCTCGGGGAAGTCGATCGCCACCTGGTCGACGTAGGGGATCGGGCGGCCGAACTCGGAGGGCTTGAGCGGACCGGTGTGGCCGACCTGCAGGCAGACGGGGATCCCCAGCTCCGCGGCCGCCGTGTAGAGCGGGTAGCAGCGCCGGTCGGTCGGCGGGAGCTCCCACAGCCAGTTGACGATCCGCAGGCCGCGGAAGCCGAGCTCGGAGACGCAGCGGCGCAGCTCGCGCACGGCCGGGAGCGGGCGGCGCAGGTCGACGGCGGCCAGGCCGCGGAAGCGATCGGGCTGCTCGGCGATCCAGCCGGCGACCTCGTCGTTGGAGATCAGCGGGCCCTCGGGCCCGTGCCAGGCCGAGAGCATCCCGACGTGGACCCCGCCCGCGTCCATCGCCGCGACGCTCGCGTCGATCGGCAGCTCCTCGGGCGCGAGCTCCTGCCCGGTCCACCGCCGCAGCGAGTCGAACATGGCGTGTCCCAGGAAGCGGGGCGTGGGATGCTGCATCCAGGCGTCGACGATCACGCCCCAATCATCGCGAACGAGGAGACAGGACCCATGGCCAAGGAGCTCTACACCGCCCACGGACACGTCGTCGGCGGCCGGGAGGACGGGCAGGGAACCGGCAAGGAGAGCGGACTCGAGGTCGATATCCGCACGCCGGAGGCGGTCGGCGGCCCGGGCGGCGGCACGAACCCCGAGGAGCTCTTCGCGATCGGCTACGGCGCGTGCTTCGACGGCGCCCTGGCCGCGGTCGCGCGCCGGCAGAAGGTCGAGCTCGGCACGGTCGTGATGGACGCCGGGGTGACGCTGCAGACCACCGAGGACCGCGCCTTCGAGATCGCCGTGCGGCTCGACGTCACGCTCGAGGGCGTCGACGACGAGCAGGCGGTCGAGCTCGTCACCGCCGCCCACCAGGTCTGCCCCTACTCGCGGGCCACGCGCGGCAACGTCGAGGTGACGCTCTCCGCGAACGGCCAGCCCGCGGGCTAGCTAGCGGCGGCGATACCCCGGCGGCCGGTGCTTGCGATCGGCGATGGGCAGCGCGAGGTTCATCTTCGCGAGCCTCAGCGTGCCGGTCGCGAGCTGCGGCGCGTAGGCGACGGAGCTCGCGACGATCTGGAGCGTGAACGACCGGCCGGGCTTGAGCGTCGCGGCGATCGTCTCGAGCTTGGTCTTGACCTTGTGGCGCTTGCCGTCGAGGCGGACCTTGATCGGCGTGATCTGGTTGCCGAGCACCCTCCCGGTGCGGTCGTCGACGAGCTGCGCCTGCACCCGCCCGTCGACGCGCCGGGCGGGCACCGTGACGCTGCGGTAGACCAGCGAGAGCACCGGCGCGCCGAGGATCGAGCGCGAGACCTTCGACCCGCGGAGCTTCACGTTGACCGCGTTCTGGGCGAAGGCGGGCGTGATCGCCGAGGACCGCGTTGCGCCCGGTGCTCACCGGCCCGGCGCCGCCGTTCTGGCGTCAGCGCCAGCGCGCCTGAGGCCGCGCCGCGCGATCGCGCGGCTCGAGGTGGCGCAGCGGGTAGTCGCGGGCGCTGGCCGAGACGCCGTTCTGGTCGACGCCACTGGAAGCGCGGGCCGGTCTTCGTGCTGGCGGTTGCCGCTTGAGGTAGCGCGAGAGCCAGCGCAGCGTGTCGCGTCTTGATCCGCGACTCTTCCCGCGCTTCGTGAGGCACACGCCGTGGCCGCCGCAGAACCAGAGCATCTTCGGCGGGCACGCCGTGCCGGCGCAGGATCTCGTAGTTGGTGACGGCCTCGTCGAGCGTGAAGAGCGTGTCGACCGTGCCCTGGATGAACAGCGTGGGCGCGCTGATCTCGTCCGACGAGCGCGCCCGGGCCGCGGCGATTGAACCAGCCGAGGTCGCTCTTCGATGAGGCGGCCGCCGCTCTGGCCCGAGTGGTAGGCGCGGCGGATGTGGGGGTCGAGGCGGGCGACCTGCGAGCCCGTGCGTAGAAGAGCGCCGCCAGCCCTCCTTGACCGTGCCGGCCCTGTACAGGCTCGTCCCCAGCGAGTGCCAGGCGAGCGACGGGACCAGCGCGTCGATGCGGTTGTCGACCGACGCCGCGACGAGCTGGATGCCGCCGCCGTAGGAGGCGCCGACCATGCCGACCCGGGGATCGTGCTTCTTGTCGAGCTTGGCCACGCGCTGGCGAGCGACGTAGGACACGAGCGCCCGGACGTCGCGGCCCTCACGGGCTCTGTAGGCGAACGACGCGGTGCCGCCCGACTTGTAGAAGCCGCGCGAGTCCCACGTCAGGACGTTGTACCCGGCCTTGTGGAGCGTCGCCGATGCCGACGACGCCGGAGACGGCACTCGTGCCCTGACGCAGGCTCGTCGCGGCCGGCTGCGACCAGTTCGGCATGACGAGCACGGTCGGCGCCTTGCCGTGCACGCGCTTGGCCGCCGGGAAGAAGTGCGCGGCGAGCTTTGTCCCGTCGAAGGAACGGATCCGGACGTTGCGGGCCTGGGCCGGAGCGGCCGCGACGGCGCCGACGAGCAGGACGACCAGCGCGCCGAGGAGCGCGTGCGGGCGGCGGGGCATCAGCGCTTCCTCTTCTGCTTCCAGCCCGGCGGGGCGTGCTTGCGGTCGGCGACCGGGAGCGCGATGTCGATCTTCTTGAGGCTCAGCGCTCCGGTCGCCTGCTGCGGCGCGTAGGCGACCGAGCTCGCGACGACCTGCAGCGTGAACGTGTGGCCGGGCTTGGCCGTGGCGGCGAGGACCTCGAGCTTGGAGACGACCTTGTGCGTCTTGCCGTCGAGCATGACCTTGATCGGCGTGATCTGGTTGCCGAGCACGTGGCCGGTCTGGTCGTCGACGATCTGCGCCTGCACGCGGCCGTCCTTGCTGCCGGTGAGCGCGGTGCCGCTGTAGGTCATCCGCAGCAATGGCGCGCCGAGCACCGAGCGCCGGACCTTCGGCGCCGGGAGGGTCACGTTGACGGCGTTGGTCGCCTTGGCCGGCGCCACGGGCGCGGCGAGCACGCCGACCGCGCCGGTGTTCTGGGTCGGGACGGCGGGGCCGGAGCCGCCGGCGACCGTCAGCGGCAGCGTGCCGCTGCCCGAGGCCACGAGCGAACCGAGATGGCGCAACGGGTAGTCGCGCGCGCTGGCCGATGTTCCGTCCTGGTCGAGCCACTCGAAACGCACGCCGGTCTTGACCTTCTTGTTGCGCTTGAGGTAGCGCCCGAGCCAGTTGAGCGTGTCGCGCTGGATGCGCCCGGTGTCCCCGGGATTCGTGAGGCACGTGCCGTGACCGCCGCAGAACCAGAGCATCTTCGTCGGCACGCCGTTGTGGCGCAGGATCTTGTAGTTCGTGACCGCCTCGTCGAGCGTGAAGAGCGTGTCGACGGTGCCCTGGATGAAGAGCGTCGGGATGCGGATCTTGTTGACGAGATCGCCCGGGCCGCGGGACAGGAACCAGTTGTAGTCGTCCTGGTCCAGGCGCCCGGTCTGCACGCCCGGACCGGTAGGCGTGGCCGATGTGCGGATCGAGCTTGCCGCCGGTGGCCGTGCCGAGGCCGTAGAGCAGGCTCGACCAGCCGGTCTTGACCGTGTCGGCCTTGTACAGCGCCGTGCGCAGCGAGTGCCAGGAGATGATCGGGACGATCGCGTCGACGCGCTTGTCGATCGCCGCGGTGACGAGCTGGATGCCGCCGCCGTAGGAGGCGCCGGCCATGCCCAGGCGGGGATCGCCCTTCTTGTCGAGCTTGGCCTCGGGCTGCTTGGCGATGTAGGAGATGATCG
>CAVTSQ010000008.1:0-11847 GCA_963737395.1 uncultured Solirubrobacterales bacterium
ACGGTACTGCCTCGGCCGTCAGCCGCGGTCGCCCTCGGCGGCCTCCGCGATGATCTCGTCGAGCTCGGGCACGTGCGCGCGCAGGCTCGGCAGGTTGACGACGATCCCCTCCTGCGTGCTCCGCGCGAGCACGACGACCGCCTCCTCGTCGGGCGACGGGTTCTCCTCGCGGTGCGGGACGTAGGGCGGCACGTACACGTAGTCGCCCGGGCCGGCCTCGATGCGCCGCTCCCGGTCGTCCTCGAGGAAGACGAAGACCGGGTGACCGCTGACGACGTAGATGCCGGTCTCGGCCTCGCCGTGGTGATGGTCGGCCAAGATCATCCCCGGCCCGACGTGGCTCTCGCCCATCCAGATCTTCCGCGCGCCCGTGCGCTTGCCCGAGATCGCCTCGTAGCGCCGCATGCCCGGCGTCTGCGCCGTGTCCTCGCTAAGCCCGCCCGGGCCGGTGTGGTGCAGCTGGCGATGCCAGGCCTCGGTGCCCTCGTCGCGCTCGGTCATCTCGTCGGCACCATAACGGCGGCCCTCAGACCAGCCGCTCGACGTCGCGCTCGACGTGCTCGACGATGCGTCGCCGGCGCCGTTGCCGGCGCTTGCGTGCCGACTTGAAGCTGCGCCCGGTCAGCAGCGTGCGCAGGGCGCAGGCCAGGAAGCACAACGCCCCCAGCGCGGTCGTCCAGTTCGCCGCCGCGAGGTCGAGCACCGAGCCGGTCGACGGGACCACGTAGCCGGCGATCGCCGCGATGCCGAACAGGACGCAGCCGAGCAGGTTGACCGACTCCTCCCACCAGCCCGGCTCGCCGCGCAGCGGGCGCCAGCCGCGCCGGTGCGAGGCCTGGTAGGCGATCACGCCGGAGACCAGGAAGCAGACCGAGCCCAGCGCGTCGGGCCGCCACACGACCCGGTTGTAGTCGGAGTCCGACAGCGAGTGGTGCAGCGCCCGGTAGGTCGTGGCGTTGAAGAACAGCGTGCCGGCGAACTGGACCGCGGCGGCCCACCACCCCGCCCGCCCGGCGTGCGGCGAGTGACGCTGGGGGAAGGCGATGCCGGCCTGCAGCGCGCCGCCGGCCGTGAACAGGACCGAGCCGACGAAGAACGTGATCGCGTCGGCCTCGGCGCCCACGAGCTGCGCGTAGCCCGGGAACGGCCCGATCACGAAGCACGCCGCGCCGGCCGCGAAGAACAGCGCCATCCAGCGCTCGCGACTCATGACGCGACCCTAACCGCCGCCGCGCGCCACGGCCGCGGCCCGCTCAGCGCCCGAACGTGCGGGAGAACCCGCGCGCGCGGGCAGGGACGTCGGCCAGCAGCCGGCGGACCTCGGAGAGTCCGGCGCGCAGCTCGGGGTCGCCGACCTCGACGGGACGCATCGAGTCCTGCAGCTCGGAGAGCACATGGTCGGCGCTGGCGACGTCCTCGACGGCGGCCTCGAGGAAGCCGGCCACGCCCTGGGACGGATGGCCGGGCGACGCCGGGGCGAAGGTCGTCTCGGGGAGCCCCGTCCGCGCGGCGAACCCCGCGTAGGTGCGCTTGGCGCGTCCGTAGGCGGTCTGGACCGGGCCGAAGAGCTCCTCCTCGAGCCGGTCGGCGCTGTCGTCGTCGAGCTGCTCGTAGGCCTCGCCGAGCGCGGCCAGCGCCGCAGCGAGATCGTCGGCGGCGCGCGCGATCTCGCCGAGCATGTCGGCGCGGGCTTCGGTGCTGTCGTAGGGCATGCCCGCCTAGCCGATCGTCCGCTCGAGCAGCGCGAGCAGCTCGCGGAAGTGGCGCTCGGTCGCCGCCTCGTCGTAGGCGGCCGTGTCGGACATCGTGTAGCCGTGCGACGCGCCGGCGTAGACCTCGGTGCGGTGGCGGACGCCGGCCTGGTCGAGCGCCTCGTCGAGCGTGGCGATCTGCTCGGCGCTCATGCTCGGGTCCTGGTCGGCGTGGCCGAGGTAGAGCTCGGCGGCGACGTCGCCGGCGAAGCGATGCGGGCTGTCGGGCGCGTCGGTCGCCAGGCCGCCGGCGTGGAAGCCGCCGAGCGCGGCGACCCGGTCTGGATGGGCGGCGGCGATCCGCAGGCCGAAGCGCGCCCCCATGCAGTAGCCGGTGACCGCGGCGGGCCCGGGCGCCTCTTCCGCCAGAGCGTCGAGGTAGGCGCCGCCGTCGGTGCGGGCGGCGTCCGCGTCGAGCGCGTCGATGAACGGCCGCACCGACTTGAAGAACGCGCGGCGCGCATCGGGATCCTGGAGATCGGGGACCGGGAGGACCGGCGCGCGCCCGCCGCGGTAGAAGACGTTCGGAGCGAGGACGACGTAGCCGGCGGCGGCGATGCGCTCGGCCATCTCGGTGATCCGCGGCCGCAGCCCGAACGCGTCCATCACGAACAGCACCGCGCCCCGCGGCTCGCCCTCGGGGCGCGCGAGCACGGCGTCGGCTGTGCCGTCCGGCGTCCTCACGTCGAGCTCGGTCGCGGCCATGGAGCTGAGTGTGGCAAACCGGCGGCGGCGTCATCCGAAGGGGGTGATGGCGGGGGCTCGCACCCGGCGAGAGACTCCCGACAACGACGAACGGAGCCTCATGACCGCCGCGGCCGCCTCCCCCCCATCCGCCGCAACCGTCGATGAGCGCGCCGCCGAAGGGCGGGCGCGCCGCGCCGAGGCGCCGCGCTCGCGCCATGGCGAGTGGGCGCCGGAATCCGACCGCCCCGACCCCGTCGCGCTGCTCGAGGAGCAGGGCGACAGCCGGGTCGCCGAGCTGCTGCCGATCCGCTATGGCCGCATGGCCGTCTCGCCGTTCGCCTACTACCGGGGCGCGGCCTACGCGATGGCCTGGGACCTCGCGAAGACCCCGACCTCGGGGATTGGCGTGCAGCTGTGCGGCGACGCGCACCTCTCGAACTTCGGCGGCTTCGCCTCACCCGAGCGCAAGCTCATCTTCGACCTCAACGACTTCGACGAGACCCTCCCCGGGCCGTTCGAGTGGGACGTCAAACGGCTGGCCGCGAGCATCGACGTCGCCGCCCGGGCGCGGTCGTTCAGCGGCAAGGACCGGCGTCGCGCCGTGCGCGGATCGGTCGAGGAGTACCGCACGGCGATGCGCACGTTCGCCGAGATGGACCCCCTCGACGTGTGGTACGCGCACCTCGGCGCCGACGACATCCGCGCGCGCTTCGGCGACGACGTCGGTCGCTCCGGGGTCAAGCGCTTCGACAAGCTCGTGGCCAAGGGCAAGGGCAAGGACAGCTCGCGCGCGTTCGCCAAGCTCGCCCACGCCGTCGACGGCGGCGCGCGCATCCTCGCCGATCCGCCGCTGATCGCCCCGATCGAGGATCTCGTGTCGCGCACCGCCGCGAAGAAGTTCGAGAAGGCGATGATCGGCCTGATCGAGAGCTACGTCGAGACGCTGCCGCTCGCCCGGCGCGAGGTGATCGGGCGCTACACCTACGCCCACTGCGCCCGCAAGCTCGTGGGCGTGGGGAGCGTCGGCACCCGTGCCTGGGTCGTCCTGATGCTCGGGCCGGGCGGGGATCCCCTGTTCCTCCAGGCCAAGGAGGCCCAGCGGTCGGTGCTGGCGCCGTTCGCCGGGGAGAGCGAGTTCGAGCACCAGGGCCAGCGCGTCGTCGAGGGCCAGCGGCTGATGCAGTCCGCGAGCGACATCGCGTTGGGCTGGGTGAGCGCGACGAGCATCGAGGACGGCGTCGCACGCGACTTCTACGTCCGCCAGCTCTGGGACTGGAAGACCTCGGCCGACATCGACGTGATGGTCCCACGGGGAATGGCCGCCTACGCGCGGCTGTGCGGCTGGATCCTGGCCCGCGCTCACGCCTGCTCGGGCGAGCCGGCCGAGATCGCCGGCTACCTCGGCGCCGGCGAGTCGTTCGACCGCGCGATCACGCAGTTCGCGGCGTCCTACGCCGACCAGAACGAGCGCGACCACCGCGCGCTCGTCCAGGCCATCGACGACGGCCGCATCGACGCCGTCTGGGATCTCTGAGGCCGCCCCGCCCTAGTGGGCGAAGCTCGACGCCTCCTCCGGCCGGCGGTCGGGCAGGGGTCCGTCGAGCGCCTCCAGGATGGCGGTCTGCTTGCGCACGTCGGTGAGGAACAGGTCGGCCATGTCGTGGGTCATGCCGGCGCGGACGACGACGCGCAGGACCGAGAGATCCTCGCGGTTTTCCGGGAACGTGTAGGCGGGCACGAGCCAGCCCGACTCGCGCAGCTTCGCCGAGACGTCGAACACCGTGTAGTTGGCCACCTCCGGCTTGAGCGCGAAGGCCAGCACCGGCAGCTCGCTGCCGTCGGTGAGCAGCGTGTACGGGCCGATGGCCGCGAGCTCCTTCGCGATGTGCTGGGCCACCGCGCTCGACGCCTGCTGGACGACGCGGTAGCCGTCCAGGCCGAGGCTGAGGAACATGAAGTACTGCGCCACGACCTCGCTGCCCGGCCGCGAGAAGTTCAGCGCGAACGTGGGCATCTTGCCGCCCAGGTAGTTGACGTTGAACACGAGGTCGGAGGGCAGGGCCTCGGCGTCGCGCCAGATCGCCCAGCCGACGCCCGGATAGACGAGGCCGTACTTGTGCCCGGAGGCGTTGATCGAGTGGACCCGGGGCAGCTGGAAGTCCCACACGATGTCGGGCTGGACGAAGGGCGCCACGAAGCCGCCCGAGGCCGCGTCGACGTGCACGGGCACGTCGGGCCCGCCGCTCGCGGCGAGCTTGTCGAGCGCGGCGCAGATCTCCTCCACCGGCTCGTAGGAGCCGTCGAAGGTCGACCCGAGGATCGCCACGACGCCGATCGTGTTCTCGTCGCAGTACTTGACCGCCTCGTCGGCGGTCAGGTGGTAGCGCTCGCCCTCCATCGGGACCAGGCGCGGCTCGACGTCCCAGTAGCGGCAGAACTTGTCCCAGCAGACCTGGACGTTGACGCCCATCACGAGGTTCGGCTTGTCGGTCGGCTTGCCCGCCGCGCGCATGCGCTCGCGCCAGCGCCACTTGAGCGCCATGCCGCCGAGCATCGCCGCCTCGCTCGACCCGGTGGTCGAGGTGCCCGTGACGTCGACGGCGGACGACGCGTGCCAGAGGCGGCCGATCATGTTCACGCAGCGGCGCTCGAACTCCGCCGTCTGCGGGTACTCGTCCTTGTCGATCATGTTCTTGTCGGCGGTGTCGGCCATCAGGCGGCTGGCGGCCGGCGGCATCCAGGTCGTCACGAACGTCGCCAGGTTCAGCCGCGCGCTGCCGTCGAGCAGCAGCTCGTTGGTCAGCAGGTCGTAGGCGACCTCCGGGCCGATGCCCTGCTCGTCCATCTCGTCCCGGGGCAGCGCGAGGATCTTCCCCTCGCGGACGAGCGGCGACAGGTCGCCGGACGACGGCCCGTCGTGGCTGGGTGCGGTCATGTGATCGATCCTCTCGGTCGGGAATGGCCGTTCGGCCGGTACTCGGTATGGCCCAGCTCCACCAGCCACCGGCGCAGGTGCCGGTGCACCGCCTCCGGGCCGACGAGCTCCTCGTCGGGCAGCTCGAGCTCGACCGGGTGCAGCAGGAACGGGTAGGACTGCGTGCCGCCCATCCCCCCGTGGGAGCCGACGAGCTCCTCGAAGGCGGCGACCTCGTCGGTCTCGGTCCAGTAGGCGCTGTTGAGCATGAGGTCGGCGCAGTGGGCGAAGCCGTCGGTGCGGCGCACGTGGCGGGCGGCGTTGGGTCCGAACGGGGCGAGCGGGTCCTCGCCCTCGATGCGGCTCTCGTCGAGGTAGTTCGCGCCGCTCGCGCCCATCGCCACCGCGCCGTGCTCCTCGGAGCGCACGAGCACGAAGCCGATCCCCGGGTGCGCGAGCAGCGTGGACAGCAGGCGCGGGTGGCGCCGGTCGAGCTGCTCCAGGGACACCCGCCCCGGCTCGCGCGGGAACGAGACGAGGCCGAGGCAGCCCGAGGCCATGACGACGAGCTCGGGCGGCTCGTCGGCGTCGTCGTGCGCGGGCTCGGCGGCGCCGAGCTGGACGGCGCCGTCGACGGACTTGCGCCGGGAGAAGCGGTGGACGAGCCGGGACATGCGGGAGTCGCCGGAGCCCGCCTCGGTCAGCGACGCGCCGAGGAAGCCGAGCGCCTCGTCGGGGTGGTCGGGGACGTCGATGCCGCCGGCCTCGCTCGCGTCGTGGACGAGGTCCTCGAGCGACGTGCCGTAGCGGTCGAGGAAGGTCGCGCCCTGCGACTGGCCGTGATCGGAGAGCACGACGAGCCGGTAGGGCCGCGGCGCGTGGCGCCGGGCCGCGGCGATCCGCGCGATCTGGCGGTCGACCTGGCGCAGCGTCGCGAGCGTGTCGGAGCGCTCGATGCCCGAGTGGTGGGCCACCTCGTCGTAGGCGAGGAACGTCGTGTAGGCGACGGGGAGCCCCGCGTACATGTCGGCGATGATCGCCGAGACCTGCAGGTCGCGCTGGATGACCGTGGCCCACGCGCGCATGAGCGAGTACACGCGACCGCGGTGGATCCGGGGCTGCACGTCGGCCCGGCGCTGCTGGGCCGCGCTCCAGCGCTCGCTGACGACCTCGCGCAGGCACAGCGCCAGCGTGCGCATCACGCCGTACGGGTTGGCGAAGTAGGCGAAGTAGTCCTGCCCGAGGCGCCCGGGCCGGTCGCGGCGCAGCGCCGTGCTCATCGTCAGGAGGCTGTGGACCGCGTCGCCGGAGACGATGTTCGCCCGGCTGGCGCCGTTGGCGAACAGGAGCCCGCGGCCGTCGGAGTGGCGGCGCTCGATCTCCATCGCGTCGCGCGGGTGGTTGGTGACGATCGCCTTGCCCCGGTCCTTCTCCCACCAGCGGAAGGCCGGCATGTCGTCGTTGTCGCCGTGGAGCAGGCCGGCCTGACACGCGCCGGTCTGCGAGGACCAGTCGGTCTCCCAGCGCGTCAGGCGGTAGTCGCCCTCGCGCAGCCACCGCGCCATCGTCGGCGCGTTGCCGTCCCGGATCGCGCGCAGCAGGACGTCGTGCGCGAGCCCGTCGATCTCGAGGAAGAACAGCCCGGGCACGTCGGTGGTCTCGCCCTTGCCCGTGCGGCGGGCCTGGCGCTGGACGACGTTGCGGTACCAGAACTCGTCGTCGTCGATGGCCAGCAGGGACGTCGCCGCGGTGCTCACCACCGTCACCGCGAGCGCGACGACGACCCCGGCGAACAGGCTGTCCACGTGGAAGTCGGGATCGACGGAGGAGACGAACAGGACCACCGCGCCGTTGAGGACGATGACGCCGAGCCCGAGGGTGAGGACCGTCAGGGGCAGGGCGAAGCGGATCACCAGCGGCCAGACGACCGCGTTGACCAGGCCGATCAGGGCCGCGGCGCCGAGCGCCGAGCGGGCGCTGTCGACGTGCACGTCGGTCGAGCAGCGCGTTGAGCAGCAACAGCGTGGCGGCCGTCAGCAGGAGGACGACGACGACGCGCAGCGCCGCCCGGCGCCGGGGCCGCGGACCGCCCGCGTCGGCCGCCGGCGGCGCAGCCGCCGCCTGGCGTTGCCGCTCCGGCGCTGAGAAGGTGTCGCTGGCCATGCTCGTGGGAACCCACCGCACTCTCGCCGTCGCGACCGGGCTCCGGCATCGGCCGAATCAGGTGAAACGCCGCCGTGCCGGGTCACCCCCTTCGGGCGATGCCGGGAGCGGCGACGGACGCGAGGCTGCCGGGGCGTGACCGCTGCCGCCGATCCCGCCCCGCCCGACCCCCAGGCCGTGCTGCGCAGCACGGCCTACCTGAAGCTCCTGGCCCTCGCCGCGCTGGTCGGCGTGCCGATCTCGGCGCTGGCGTACGGCTACCTCAAGCTCGTCGCCGTCCTCCAGCAGGCGATCTTCACCGACCTCCCGCACGACGTGCTCGGGTTCGACTCCGGCCCGGCCTGGTGGCCGGTGCCCGTGCTCGCGATCGGCGGCCTGCTCGCGGCGCCGGCGATCCGCTTCCTGCCCGGCCGCGGCGGGCACTCGCCGGCCGACGGGTTCAAGGCCGGCGGCGTCACGCCTCCGTCCCACATCCTCAGCATCTTCCTCGCGTCGCTGGCCACCCTGGCCTTCGGCGTCGTCCTCGGGCCCGAGGCGCCGCTCATCCTCCTGGGCAGCGGACTGGGCGCGCTGGCCGTCAAGCTCCTGGCGCGCGACGCGCCGCCCATGGCGATGGCGGTCATCGCCGGGGCCGGCAGCTTCGCCGCCATCAGCTCCCTGCTCAGCTCGCCGCTGGTCGCCGCCTTCCTGCTGCTCGAGGCCGCCGGGCTCAGCGGCGGGATGGTCGGCGTCGTCCTCGTCCCGGGTCTGCTGAGCGCCGGACTGGGGACGCTGGTGTTCATCGGGCTGGACTCGCTGACGGGCTACGGGACGTTCACCCTCGCGCTTCCCGGCCTGCCGAACTTCGTCCACCCGACCGGGGCGATGTTCGGCTACGCGATCGCCCTCGGGCTGCTCGCGCCCGTCGTCGGCGGCGCCATCCACCGGCTGGCGCTCATCGTCCGGCCCGTCGTCGAGGCGCGGATGCTCCTGCTCATGCCCGTGCTCGGCCTGGTGATCGGCGGGCTGGCCGTCGGCTTCGACCAGGCCACGGGCCACGGCGTCGAGAACATCCTCTTCTCCGGGCAGGACCAGCTCCCGGGGCTGGTCCACAACGCCGCCAGCTTCTCGGTGGGCGCGCTGCTGCTGATCGTGCTCTGCAAGGGGCTGGCCTACTCCCTGGCGCTGAGCTCGTTCCGCGGCGGCCCCGTGTTCCCGTCGCTGTTCATCGGGGCGGCGGGCGGGATCGCCGCCTCCCATCTGCCCGGCCTCCCGCTCGTGCCCGCGATCGCGATGGGCATCGGGGCGATGTCCTGCACGATGCTCGGGCTGCCGCTCACCTCGGTGCTGCTCGCCACGCTGCTGCTCGGGTCCGACGGCCTCGCCGCGATGCCCCTCGTCATCGTGTCGGTCGTGGTCTCCTACGTGCTGACTGCCCGCCTCGCGCCCGCCCCGACGCCGGATCCGGATCCGGCCCCGTCGCCCGCCGCGGCGCCGGCCCCGGCCTGATGCTGCTGCTCGCCTCGAACCTCGAAGCGGCCCGCAGCCAGATGGCGTTCACGCTGGGCTTCCACATCATCCTGGCCTCGATCGGCGTCGCGTTCCCGGCCCTGATGCTGATCGCCAACTACCGCGGCCTGCGCAAGGACGACCCGGACGCGCTGCGCCTGGCCCGGCGGTGGTCGAAGGTCGTGGCCGTCACGTTCGCCGTCGGCGCCGTCACCGGCACCGTCCTGTCGTTCGAGTTCGGGCTGCTGTGGCCGGCGTTCACCGGCCGCTTCGGGCAGGTCTTCGGCGTGCTCTTCGCGATCGAGGGGATCTGCTTCTTCCTCGAGGCGATCTTCATCGCGATCTACATCTTCGGCTGGAAGCGGCTGTCGCCGTGGACGCACTTCTGGACCGGCGTGCCGGTCGTGATCACCGGCCTCGGCGGCGCGTTCTCCGTGGTCGCGGTCAACTCGTGGATGAACCAACCCCAGGGCTTCTCCCCGGCCACGGGGAACGTGACCTCGGTTCAGCCGCTCAAGGTGATCTTCAACCCCGCGGTCCCCTACGAGGTGCCGCACATGATCCTCGCCGCGTACCTCGTGACCGGGTTCCTCGTCGCCTCGGTCTACGCGGTCGGGATGCTGCGCGGCCGGCGCGACCGGATCCACCGCCTCGGCCTGCTCATCCCGTTGACCGTGGCCTGCATCGCCACCCCGATCCAGTTCGCGGTCGGCGACAGCGCCGCGCGCGCCATCGCCAAGGACCAGCCGATCAAGTTCGCGGGGATCGAGTGCGTGCAGAACACCCACACCCACGTCACCGAGTACATCTACGGGCGCTGCACCTCGAGCGGCGTGAAGGGCGGGCTCGGCATCCCGGGCTTCGACTCGTTCCTCGTCGGGTTCAGCACCGACACGAAGGTGACCGGGCTCGACACCGTCCCTGCCGACGACCGCCCGCCGGCCAACACGATGCTGCACTGGGCCTTCGACACGATGATCGGGATCTGCACGGCGCTCATCGCCCTCGGGGCCTGGCTGCTCGTCGCCTGGTGGCGCAAGCGCGACATTCCCAAGACGCCGTGGTTCCTGCGCGCGGTGGCGGTCTCGGGGGTGTCCGCCGTGGTCGCCCTGGAGTGCGGGTGGATCGTCACGGAGGTCGGCCGCCAGCCGTGGGTCGTCTACGAGGTCCTGCGCACGAAGGACGCCGTCACGAACGCGAGCGGCGTGTGGATCACGTTCGTGGCGATCCTCGCGCTGTACATCGCGCTCGGCGTGGTGCTCGTCGTCAGCCTGCGCGCCATGTCCCGGCGGTGGCGCGAGGGCGGTGACGAGGACGACGGCGACGGCGACGTGCCCTACGGCCCCGGCGCGGGCGTGCCGGCCGACGTCACGGCGAGGCCGGCATGAGCAGCGCCGACGCCGTCGCGGCCGTGCTGTGGATCGGCGCGACGATGTACGCCGTCTTCGGCGGCGCGGACTTCGGGGCCGGGCTGTGGAGCCTGGCCGCCGGCTCGGGCCCGCGCGGCCGGCGGCCCCGTGAGCTGATCGACTGGGCGATCGGGCCGGTCTGGGAGGCCAACCACGTGTGGCTGATCTTCGTGCTCGTGGTGCTGTGGACCGGGTTCTCCTCCGCCTTCGAGGCGGTGTTCTCGACCCTCTTCATCCCGCTCAGCCTGGCCGCGCTCGGGATCGTCCTGCGCGGGTCGGGCTTCGCCTTCCACCACACCGCGCGGCGCTCGCGCGGGCGTGCGCAGGCCGAGGCGATCTTCGGCGGCGCATCGCTGCTGACGCCGTTCTTCATGGGCACCGTCGTCGGCGCGATCGCGGGCGGCCGCGTCCCCGTCGGCAACGCGACGGGCGACGCGGTGTCGAGCTGGCTCAACCCGCTCTCACTGCTGATCGGCGCGCTCTTCGTCGCCACCGGCGCGTACCTGTCGGCGGTCTTCCTCGTCAGCGACGCCCGTCGCGCGGGGGCTCCGGATCTCGAGCGCTACTTCACCACCCGCGCGCTGATCGCCGCCGTCACGACCGGCGTGCTCGCCGCGGCCGGTCTCGTCGCCCTGCACGCCGACGCGCGCTACGTCTTCGACGGGCTCACCGGCGACGGGCTGCCGCTCGTGATCCTCTCGCTCGTGTGCGGGACCGGCGTGCTCGTCCTGCTGCGGCGCGGCGCCCGGCGCGGCGCCCGTCCGCTCGCCGTCGGCGCGGTGGCCGCGGTGATCTGGGGGTGGGGCGTCGCCCAGCACCCCTACCTGCTGCCGCAGAAGCTCACGATCGCCGACGCCGCGGCGCCCAGCGCCACCCTGACCGGCGTGCTGATCGTGTTCGGCGTCGCCGTCGTGCTCGTCCTGCCGGCGCTCGGCCTGCTGTTCACCCTCGTCCAGCGCAACCTGGTCGAGGAGACCTCGCAGCCGGCGGCGCCTCCGCCCGCCTAGAGCGCGCTCCGCGGGCCGCCGATGCCCTGGCGGTCCGAGCCGGACGCGAACTGGCGACGGCCGGGATCCGGGATGCGGCGCGCCACCGTGGCGTCCAGTCGCTCGAGCTCGCGCTCGACCGCCTCGCGGTGCTGCTCGCGCACCGTGGCGAGCAGCGCCTCGAGCACCGCGCGCAGGCGGCGCGTGACCTGCATGGCGCCCCCGCCGTACTCGCGGATCTCCGTGACGCCGAGCGCCAGGTACTCGTCCCAGTCGCGGACCGGGAGCACGATCCGCGCGACGCCGTCGGCGTCGCGGATCTCGCCGTCGCCCAGGCCGTCGCTCGCGCCGATGCGCTGGAGCAGGTCCTCGATGTGGTCGAGCATCTGCACCGCGGTCGTCGGGTCGTTGACGGCGGGCGAGAGCGCCCGGATGGCGATGTCGACGAG
>CAVTSQ010000009.1:0-83640 GCA_963737395.1 uncultured Solirubrobacterales bacterium
ACTCGACATCGTCCACGTCCACGAGCCGTGGGCGCCGAGCGCGTCGGGCGCCGCCCTGCGCCACTCCCGCGCGCTCAACGTCGGCACCTTCCACGACCCGACCGAGCGGCTGCTCTCCGACCCAGGTCGCCCGCCGCGTCGTGCGGCTGCTGTTCGGCCGCCTCGACGCCCGCGTGGCCGCCTACCGCGCGACGGCGCAGCTCGTCGAGCGCTGGATCCCCGGCCCGGTGGAGCTCGTGCTCCCCGGCGCCGAGGCCGCCGAGGGCGTCGCCGGCGCCGGCCCGACCTTCGTGTTCGTCGACGAGGAGGAGCGCGGCGCGGCCCGGCTCTTCCTGCGCGCGCTGCGGCGCCTGCCCGAGGACCTGCCGTGGACGGCGCGGGTCGTCTCGCGCCGCGCGGCCCCGGCCGCCGGCGCGCTGCGCCAGGAGCTGCGCGAGCGGATCGTCTGGACCGACGGCGATCCCGTCGAGGCGGTGGCCGGCGCCCGGATCGCCGTGTCCGCCTCCTCCGGGCTGGCCCCGGCCCCGGCCGGCGTGCTGCGCGCGCTGGCCGCCGGCGCCGTGCCGCTCGCCGCCCGCCTGCCCGTCTACGAGGAGCTGCTCGAGGACGACTCCGGGCTGCTCTTCGAGCCCGGCGACGTCGACGTGCTCGCCGCCCAGCTCGAGCGCCTCGTGCGCGACGACGCCCTGCGCGAGCGGCTGGCCGCGGGCGGGCAGGCGCTGCGCGCCCGCCTGGGCTGGGACCGCGTGGCCGGCGACCTCGAGGAGGTCTACGCCGGCCTCGTCGCCCGCCGCCACGACACGCGCGAGAAGCCCGAGGTGCTCCGGCGCCTGCGCGACCGGCCGCTGATCGACGTCGACCTGCACATGCACACCGACCACTCGCACGACTGCGCCACGCCGACCGAGGTGCTGCTCGCCGAGGCCAAGGCGCGGGGGCTGGGCGCGATCGCGGTGACCGACCACAACGAGATCTCCGGCGCCTTCGAGGCCGAGGCCAAGGCCGAGGGGATCAAGGTCATCGTCGGCGAGGAGGTCAAGACCGCCAGCCAGGGCGAGGTGATCGGCCTCTTCCTGTCCGAGAAGATCCCCCGGGGCATGTCGCTGCAGGAGACGATCGACGAGATCAAGCGCCAGGGCGGGATCGTCTACGTCCCCCATCCCTTCGACCGGATGCACTCGGTCCCCGACTACGAGCACCTGCTCGCCGTGCTCGACGACGTCGACGCGATCGAGGTCTTCAACCCGCGGATCGCGATCAGCGAGTTCAACGAGGAGGCGGTGCGCTTCGCCGCCAAGTACCGGATCCCGGGCGGCGCGGGCTCGGACGCGCACGTCCCCCAGGGCCTCGGCTCGGTGCGCATCCGGATGCGCGACTTCGACGGCCCGGAGGAGTTCCTCGAGTCCCTGCGCGAGGCCGACGTGATCCGCCGCCCCGCCTCGCTGCTCTACGTCCAGGCGCTGAAGTTCCTGCAGACGAAGGCCACGCCGGCGCCCGCGCGCAAGGCCGTTCGCGAGCGCCGCGTGCGCCGCGCGGCACGCAAGTCCTGATGCACTCCGAAGGAGCTTCCGACCCGCACGCCAATCCCCCAGGGCAGATGCCCGCCACGGATGACGAGATCAAGGAGAAGTACCTCGAGCGAGCCATCCGGGAGCTGAACGCGTTCTCGCGCGAGCTGCTCGAGTGCCCGCACTGCCCGCGGGGCAACTTCACGCCGGTCCAGGGCTCCGGCCACCCCCAGGCCGACGTCTTCCTGCTCAAGCACGCGCCGCGCCCCGCGGAGATCGAGGAAGGCGTCGCCTTCTACGGCCGATCGGGCAACGCGGTGATGAAGTCGCTGGCCCGCCTGGGGATCGACCCGCTGACCGTCTACGGGACGCTGTGCGTCAAGTGCCCGGTCCCCGACGTCGCGCTGGCCGACCCGGCCTGCATCGCGCGGATCGCCGAGGAGATCGCGATCGTGCGCCCGCGGATCGTCGTGGCGATGGGCGAGTGGGCGGTCTCCGCGCTCAACGACGCCGGCGATCCCGCTGGCCCAGGAGGTCGAGTTCGTGCCCGGCGCCCGGCAGGCGCTGACGCCGACGATCGAGGTGCTCGTCACGCCCGACATCGACCTCTCGCTCGACGACGACGAGTCCAAGCGCGCCTTCTGGAGCGCGTTCAAGGGGCTCGGCGACTGGTACGCCGAGCTCCCGCCGTACTAGGTCTACGGCGACGGCGGGAACAGCGTGTCGACCCGCTCGCAGCCGACGAGGTGGACGCCCGTGCGGGATTCCCTGACGTGGTCGCGCCCGCTCCCGCAGTCCGCGCGATCGCCCGGGCCCAGCCCGCTCAGGACGTCGTTCCCCGCGCCCGCCCAGATCCGGCTCCGCGGGCGTCAAGTCCCAGATCGTGTCGGCGCCGCCGTAGGCGACGATCGTGTCGCCCGCGCCGTGCTCGCCGAAGGCGCTGTCCGACGTGGTGATGACGTTCGGGCCGTCGTCGCCCTTGAGGACGTCGTGGTGGAAGGTCCCGGTGATGCCCTCGATCCGGCGCAGAACGTCGCGCTCGTGGAAGCCGGTCTCACGGTCGCGCCGGAGGTCGACGTGGATCCCGTGGTGGTGATCCTCGTAGCCGACGCCGTCCTGACCCGTGCCGCCGTCCACGACGTCTGGGCCCGCACCCGGGCCGATGTCGTCGTTCCCGGCGCCGCCGGCGATCCGGTCGGCCCCGCTGTTGCCGATGAGGACGTCGGGGCCCTTCCAGCCGATCAGGCGATCGTTCCCCGCGCCGCCGGTCAGCCCCTGCCGCGCGGCCCGGCCCGCAGGACGTCGTCGCCGGCGCCGCCGATCGCGAAGGCCGGTGCCGGGCCGCCGCGGGGCACGTCGACGTGGCCCACGCCGCGCATGTCGATCGAGTCGTCGCCGGTGCCGCCGCGGACGCTGAAGTCCGACCACCGAGCCGTCGTCGGAAGGACCGCGACGGCAGTGTCGTCGCGGTCGCCCAGATCGACCTCGGCGTAGGAGAACGGTGCGCCATCGTGGACTCGCAGGTGACCGTGCTCGCGTCCACCGACGTGCAGCCGAACCCGGGCGTGGGGTCGGTGCCCGTGTCGCGGACGGTCGCCGTGACGCCGTCACGCGAGACCGTGAACGTCAGATGGTTCGTCTCCCCGGCGGCCGCCTGGACGGCGACCCGATAGTCCGACTCGTACCCGGTGGGATCGCCGGAGCTCACCAGTGACACGGTTGCGGCGCGCGCAGGAGCGGCGATGAGCAGTGCGAGCGCGGCGGCGAGGATGAAGCGGACCATGCCGCCAGAACGGACGGCCGGACCCGAAAGTTGCGCGTCAGGTCGTCAGCACGAGCTTGCCGAGCTTGCCGCCGGCCACGAACGTCTCGTAGGCGTCCGGCGCCTCGTCGAGCGCGAAGGTCTGGGCGACCGGGACGCGTCAGCGCGCCGCGGGCGAACCCCGGGAGCACGTGGCGCTCCATCAGCCGCGCGGTGATCGCCTTCTCCTCGAGCGGCCGCGCCCGCAGCGTCGAGGCCATGATCCGCCCGCGCTTGCCCATCAGCGCGCCGAGGTTGACCTCGGCCTTGGCGCCGGCGCCGATGCCGATCACGACGATCCGGCCGTTCGTGGCGAGCGTCTGCAGGTTGCCGCGGCAGGTTCGGGGCGCCGACGAGCTCGAGGATCACGTCGTAGGGCCCGTGCTCCTCGTCGCTCTCGGGGTCCATCGCCCGGCAGCCGAGCTCGGCGACCCGCTCGCGCGCCTCCTCGCGGCGCACCGTCGCGGTCACCTGCGCTCCGGCCATGCGGCCGAGCTGGATCGCCGCGGTGCCGACGCCGCCGGCGCCGCCGTGGACGAGGAACCGCTCGCCCATGCGCAGGCCCGCCTGGGTGAAGACCGCGTCGTGCGCGGTGGTGAAGACCTCGGGCAGCCCGCCCGCCTCGGGCCAGCGAGCGCCCTCGGGCACCGGCATGAGGACGCGCTCGTGCACGACGCAGAGCTCGGCCTGCCCGCCGCCGCCGACGATGCCCATGACCTTGTCGCCCGGGGAGAAGCGGTCGGCGCCGAGGCCCGTGGCCTCGACCTCGCCGGCCAGCTCGAGGCCGGGGATCTCGGCCGGCGCGCCGGGCGGGGCGGGGTAGAGCCCGCGCCGCTGCATCATGTCGGCGCCGTTGAGGCCGGCGGCGCGCACGCGGACGAGCACCTCCCCGGCGCCGGGCTCGGGATCGGGATGCTCTTCGACCAGGACGTCGCCGTCCCGCAGGGTGACCGCTCGCATGGGGCGGATCCTGGCACACCGGTGCGCACGAGCCCGCGGCGCTTCGCAAAGCCAATGGATGAGGTAGTGCGCCAGAAACCTGTCCTGGACGCATAGACGATGGTTACCGGGCAGAAATCCGGGGATGAAGTGGACACGGTGTCCGGAGCGACCGGCACCCTGGCTGACGGAAGGACTCCCCCCGATGTCGACGATTCCCCCTCTCTGGCGCGAATCCCGCTTCCCCGCGGAGCTCCGCGCGCTCGGCCGCGACCCGATCTCGGCCGGGCGTCGGCGTCCCGCACGCCGACGGCGACCCGGTCCTGCTGATCCCCGGCTTCCTGGCCGGCGACAGCTCGCTGGCCACGATGACCACCTGGCTGCGCGGCCTCGGCTACCGCACGAGCCGCGCCGGCATGCGCGCCAACGTCGACTGCTCGACCAAGGCGGTCGAGCGCCTCGAGACCCGGCTCGAGGACCTCTCGTGGCGCTACGGGCGCCGCGTGGCGGTCGTCGGCCAGAGCCGCGGCGGGATCTTCGCCCGCTGGCTCGCGGTGCGCCGGCCCGACCTCGTCTCGGGGATCGTCACCCTCGGCTCGCCCCTGCGCGACCAGCTCGCGATCCACCCGCTCGTCCGCCTCCACGTCGGCGTCGTCGGCGCGCTCGGGACCTTCGGGGTCAAGGGCATGTTCCGTCTCGACTGCCTGCGCGGCGACTGCTGCCACCAGCTGCGCGGCCAGTCCACCGCGCCGGTGCCCGACGAGGTCGGCTTCGTCTCGGTCTACTCGCGCTCGGACGGCGTCGTGCGCTGGGAGAGCTGCCTCGACGAGGACGCCGAGCACGTCGAGGTCGACGCCTCGCACTGCGGCATGTCGGTGCACCCCGACGTGTACCGCGCGATCGGCACGGCGCTCGGCGCCTTCCGCGAGGACGCGGTGGCCGCGCCCGACGCGCCCGTCGTGCTCGCCGCCTAGGGGCGCTCGAGGTAGAGCACGGCGACGTCGTCGGACAACGGCGCGCCGTTGGCCTCCCGCGCGACGTCGACGAGCGTCTCGGCCAGCCGGTCGGGAGGGGTGCCGTCGGCCGCCGCCGTCGCGATACGCCGCGAGCAGCCGCCCGGTGCCGAAGCGCTCGCGGTCGCCGGTGCCCGCGAACCCCTCGACGAGGCCGTCGGTGTAGGCCAGCAGGCCGCCGTCGCCGAGGTCGATCGTCCGCGGCTCCCACGTCGCATCGTCGACGAGGCCGAGCGGGAGGCCGAAGGGAAGCTCGAGCTCGTGCGGGTCGGCGCCGAGGGCCAACGGCATCGGATGGCCGGCCGAGACGACCTCGAGCCGGCCGGCGGGATCGAAGCTGCCGGTGAGGACCGTGACGAAGAGGGCCTCCTCGGCCTGCTCGCGCAGGGCGATCTCGTTGAGCAGCCTGACCGTCTCCTCGACGTCGACGTCGACCCGGTGCAGCGACGCCCAGCTGCTGCGCAGCGCGACCGCGAGCGCAGCCGCCTCGGGGCCGTGCCCGCAGACGTCGCCGACGACGAAGCTCACCGCGCCGTCGGCGTCGCGGCGCACGTCGAGGAAGTCCCCGCCGAGGAGCAGGCGCTCGCTGCCGGGGTGGTAGGCGATGTGGACGCGGCCCTCGAGGTCGCCGTCGAGGGCGCGCGGCAGCAGCCCGCGCTGCAGGCGCCGGCTCAGCGAGGCGACGGCCCGCGCCTCGAGCGCCTCGTCGCGCCCCGCCTGGGCCTCGCCCTCGCGGCGGACCTCGTCGGACAGCGCGAGCTGGCGGATGCGCACGACCTCGTCGACGATCCCGGCGATCCGCTCGAGCGAGGCGAGCTCCTCGGCGGTCCAGTCGCGCGGACGCGCGTCGATCGCGCAGACCGAGCCGAGGATCTCGCCGCCCGGGGCGTGCAGCGGCCAGCCGGCGTAGGCGACCACGCCCATGTCGGCGATCGCCTCGTTGTCCTGGACGCGCGCGTCCTCGCGCGCGTCGGCGACGATCAGCGGCGCCTCGGTGATCACGACGTGCTGGCAGAACGAGTGCGACAGCGGGGTCCCGCGATCGGAGGCGACCGGCTCGGCCACGCCCGACGCAGCTCTTGAAGAACTGCCGGGAGTCGTCGACGATCGAGATCAGCGCGACCGGCGCCGAGAGCAGCGTGCGGACGAGATCGGAGAGCTGGTCGAAGACCTGCTCGGAGGGCGTGTCGATGAGCAGCGCCCGCTGCAGCGCCTCGAGCCGATCAGGGTCGTCGAGCCGCTCGACGGTGGCCGATCATCGGCCAGAAGCTAGACGAGCGGCGGACCGGTTACCAGCGGCGCGGCGCGTCAGCCACGCTCGAGCAGCGCCACGCACTCGACGTGCGGCGTCTGCGGGAACATGTCGACCGGCTGGACGGTCTTCAGGGTCCAGCCCGCCTCGACGAGCTGGGCGGCGTTGGGCGCGAGCGTCGTCGGGTTGCACGACACGTAGACGATCCGCCTGGGGGCCGGCCTCGATGATCCGGCGCACGATCTTGGCCGAGAGCCCGGCGCGGGGCGGGTCGACGACGAGGACGTCGGGGCGGCCCGCCTCCTGCACGAGCTCGCGCATGGCCAGGCGCACGTCGCCGGCGAAGAAGCGGGCGTGCTCGATCTCGTTCAGGCGCGCGTTGGCGATCGCGTCGGCCACCGCCTCCTCGACGACCTCGACGCCCCACAGCTCGGCGGCGCGCGGCGCGAGGGTCAGGCCGATCGTGCCGATGCCGCAGAAGAGGTCGAAGACGCGCTCGTGGCCGCGCAGGTCGGCGCGGTCGGCGGCGATGCCGTAGAGCACCTCGGCCATCTCGGTGTTGGTCTGGAAGAACGCGTTGGGCGAGATCCGGAACGTCAGGTCGCCGATGCGGTCCTCGAGGTAGTCCGACGCCGGTGATCAGCTCGGTCTCGCCCTGCGTCGTGGTCTCGCCGAGGCCCGAGTACGTGGTCCACAGGACGCCGTCGGCGTCGATCGCGGCGCCGAGCGAGTCGGCGTCGAGCGTGCCGGGCGCGGTCACGAGCCGCACCTGGATCTGCCCGGTCCGCCGGCCCTCGCGCACGACGAGGTTGCGCAGGAAGCCGGTGTTCGCGCGGCGGTCGTAGGGCTCGAGGCCCTGCTCCCGGCACCAGGCGACGACCTGCTCGCGCACGGCGTTGCCGCGCTCGGAGGCCAGCAGGCAGTCGGTCAGCGGGACGATCTCCTCCCAGTTGCCCGAGGCGTGGAAGCCGCACAGCAGCTCGTCGCCCGGGCCGCCGCCGAAGGAGTACTCGAGCTTGTTGCGGTAGCGCCACTGCTCCACCGCGGGCACGATCGGCGCCATCTCGAAGCCCTCGAGGCGCCCGATCCGCGTCAGCGCGTCGGCGGTCTGCTCGGCCTTGATCTCGAGCTGGCGCTCGTAGGGCAGCACCTGCCACGGCGCGCCCGGATGGTCGGCCACCGGCGCGATGCGCTCGTCGCTCGGCTCGAGCAGCTCGACGAGGCGGGCCTCGCCGTAGTGCTTCTTGCGCTTGGTCAGCCGCGCGCGCACGCGGTCGCCCGGCACGGTGTCGCGGACGAAGACGACGAAGCCGTCGGCGCGCGCGACGCCGGCGCCGCCGTGGGCGAGCGACTCGATCGTCAGCTCGAGCTCGGCGCCGGCCGGCGGCCGGGTCGGTGTGGAGGGCGCGGACACGCCCTCCACAGTACGGACGCGGCTAGAGCGCCTTCTCGATCGAGTTGAGCACCGACTTGCGGTTGCCGTGGCGGCGCTCGTAGTCGCGGACCTTGCGCAGCTCGGCCGGGCTCAGGCCGCCGAGGCGGTCGGAGACCTGGGCGGCGGTCAGATCCTCGTAGTTGGTGATCGGGAACGACGAGCCGACGCCGACGGCGCGGCGCGCCCGGTCGACGCCCTGCAGCGCCATGTCGGCGGCCGGCGAGTCCTTGACGCGGCCGAGCAGCTGCTCCATGTCGGAGAGCACGTCCTGCCACTCCTTCAGGCCCCGCTCGGCGAGCTCGGTGGCGAGGTTGTTGGCCGACTCGCGCGTCATGTGGCCGCGCTCGACGGCGGTGTCGAGGCTCTCCTGCAGGCGGTCCCTGGTGATCATCAGCACGCTGAGCGGATCGACGGTGCGCGAGGAGATCGTCTCGCGCAGGGCAGCCAGCGCGGAAGAGGCGGCCGAGGCGTCGGTGGCCACCGCGGCGGCCTTCTTGGCCGGCGGCTTCTTCGCCGCGCCGGCCTTGCGCGTCGCCGCGCCCTTCTTCGCCGCCGCCGACCGCTTGGCGGCGTCGCGCTTGCGCGTGGCCGCGGCCTTCTTGGCCGCGGCGGACCGGCTGGCCGCCGTCGGCTTCGACGACGAGGACGAACGCTTGCTGCTCGACGAACGCTTGGGCTGGGTCATGCCTCTCTCCCCGGTTGAACCGATCCGGCCTCAGGTGGCGCGAGCCTAGCGGAGCGGCGCCACGAGGGTGTCGATCAGCGCCTTCTGCGCGTGGCGGCGGTTCTCGGCCTGCTCCCAGATGCGCTGGCGCGGGCCGTAGAGCACCTCGGCGGTGATCTCCTCGCCGGGGTGCGCGGGCAGGCAGTGCAGGGCGATCGCGTCCGGGCGCGGCCTTGTCGAGCAGCGCGTCGTCGATGCGATAGGGCGCCAGCGCGACGCGGCGCTCGTCGGCGGTGGCCTCGTCGCCCATGCTCACCCACACGTCGGTGTAGACGGCGCTCGCGCCGGCGACCGCCTCGGCGGGGTCGGTGACCAGCGTGGCCTCGGGCAGCGGCTCGAGGGCGTAGCCGGCCGGCGAGGCGACCACGATCTCCATCCCGGCCAGCGAGCCGACGAGCGCGAGCGAGCGCGCGACGTTGTTGCCGTCGCCGACGTAGGCCAGGCGCCGGCCGCGCAGGTCGCCGAACGTGTCCTCGAGGGTGAGCAGGTCGGCGATCGCCTGGCAGGGGTGGTGGCCGTCGGTGAGCATGTTGATCACGGGGACGGTGGCGTGCGTGGCGAGCTCCTCGACGAGCGCGTCGGGACCGGTGCGGATCCCGATCGCCGCGACGTGGCGGGAGAGCACGTGCGCGGTGTCGCGAATGGATTCCCCGCGGGACAACTGGGTGTCCTCGGCGCGCAGGACCATCGGGTGGCCGCCGAGCTCGGTCACGCCGGCCTCGAAGGAGACGCGCGTGCGGGTGCTCGGCTTCTGGAAGATCAGCGCCATCGTCCGGCGCTCGAGCACGGACGAGGCGAACGGATGCGCCTTCAGCTCGTGGGCGCGATCGAGCAACCGGCGGAGCCCGCCGGGACCGAGCTCGGTTCCCGTGAGAAAGTGGCGGGCCATGCGCGTCCTGTCCTGGAATGTCTACCACGGCCGCTCGGTCCCTCCCGCCGGTCGCTCGCTGCGCGCGGAGTTCGCCGCCGCGCTGAGCGGCTGGGAGTGGGACGTCGCGCTGCTCCAGGAGGTCCCGCCGTGGTGGGTCGGGCCGCTGGCGCGGGCGAGCGGGGCGCGGGGCCGCCGCGCCTGGACCTCGCGCAACGTCCTGCCGCCCGTGCAGGCCTGGCTGGCCGAGCGCCTGCCCGACCTGATGAAGTCGTGGGGCGGCGGGTGCAACGCGATCCTCGTGCGCGAGCTCGAGATCGCCGAGCACCGCCACCACGCCGTGCGCGCCCGGCCCGAGCGGCGGGTCGTCCACGCCGTCCGGCTCGGCGACGGGACCTGGGTGGCCAACCTGCACGCCTCGGTCCACGCGCGGGCGGCCGGGCGACGTGGCCGCGGCCCGGGCCTGGTCGCTCGTGCAGGCCGGCGACGCGCCGCTCGTGCTCGGGGGCGACCTCAACACGCCGACCCCGAAGCTCGACGGCTTCGTGCGCGCGGCGGCCGGCCGGATCGACTTCGTCTACGCCCGCGGCCTCGAGCTCGCCGGGCGCGGCGAGGTGCTCGACGCCGGCGCGCTGTCCGACCACCGCCCGATCCGGGCGACGGTCACGCGTCCCTAGTCGCGGCCCATCCGCAGGCCGAAGCCCCGGAGCATGAGCAGCGCGCGCTCGCCGAGGCCCCCGCGGACGGGCATCAGCCCGAGCTGGCGCCCGGCGTCGACGAGGTCGAGGAACACCCGCACCCGCCAGATCCGCTCCTGCTCGACCTCCATGAAGCAGACGGCGTGCACGGCGAGGAAGCGGTTGGTCGGCGGCAGCTCGTCGAGCGGGCCGCGGTTGGTGCCGAGCATCCGCACCGGCGCGGCGACGAAGGCGCCGTCGACGGGCAGCGGCCCGGCGGGCTCCATGCGCACGTCGGGGAAGGCCTCCCACAGCCGCGCGGCGTGGTCGCCGATCGCGTGCGGCCCGGTCAGCGGCGCCGGGCACAGCGGGTCCTCGTAGGAGACGTCGGGGCGGCAGACGGCGATGAAGGCGCCGGGGTCGCGGGCCGACCACGCGGCGGCCCATTCGGCGACCAGCTCGGCGTGGCTCACGGGCCGAACTCGGCCACGCCGGTCTCCGGCGACGAGGCCTCGGCGTAGAGCCGGCGCGGGATGCGACCGGCGCCGCGCGCCAGGCGGCCGGCCTCGACGCCGCGGCGGATCGCCACGGCCATCGCCACGGGATCCTCGGCCCGGGAGATCGCCGACGCGCAGAGCACGGCGTCGCAGCCGAGCTCCATCGCCAGCGCCGCGTCGGAGGCGGTGCCGACGCCGGCGTCGAGCACGACCGGCACGCCGGCGCCCTCGACGATCAGCGAGATGTTGTACGGGTTGCGGATCCCCATGCCCGAGCCGATCGGCGAGCCGAGCGGCATCACCGCGGCGCAGCCCACGTCCTCCAGGCGGCGGGCGAGCACGGGGTCGTCGGAGGTGTAGGGCAGCACGACGAAGCCGTCGGCGACGAGCTCCTCGGCGGCGAGCGAGCAGCTCGGGCGCGTCGGGCAGCAGCGTGCGCTCGTCGCCGATCACCTCGAGCTTGACCCAGTCGGTCGCGAACGCCTCGCGCGCCAGCCGCGCGGTCGTGACGGCGTCGCGGGCGGTGAAGCAGCCGGCGGTGTTCGGCAGCACGCGGACGCCGGCCCGCCCGAGCGTGTCGAGGATCGAGCCGCGCATGGAGGGATCGACGCGGCGCACGGCCACGGTGGCGAGCTCGGCGGCGCTGGCGGCGAGCGCCTGGTCGAGCACCTCGAGGCTCGCGAAGCCGCCCGTGCCGAGCAGCAGGCGGGAGCCCAGTGTCTCGCCCCGCGATGCGGAGGCGCGGTCGTCGGATCATCCGCCCCCCATCGCCGTGACGACCTCGACCTGCTCGCCCTCGGCCAGCACGCGCGAGGGCCACTCCCCGCGCGGGACGACGTCGCGCTCGACGGCCACGGCGACGCCGCGGGCGTCGGCGGCGATGTCGATCAGCGCGAGCACGTCGAGCACGGTCGCGGGCGTTCGTCCACGTCCCGCTCCTGCCCGTTGACCCGGACCCTCACGCGGTCACCTCGGCGAAGCGGCCGGGGGCGAACGCGGCGGGGATCTCCGGCGCCTCGCCGGCGAGCTCGGCCGCCACCCACTCGGCGGTCAGCGGCGCGAGCAGCACGCCGTGGCGGTAGTGGCCGGTGGCGAGCACGACGCCGTCGGGCCGCGGGCCGATCACCGGCGCGTTGTCCGGCGTGCCCGGGCGCAGGCCGGCCGAGAGCTCCTCGAGCTCGAGCTCGGCCAGGCCGGGGACGAGCTCGATCGCGTCGCGCAGCAGCTCCCAGACCGGGCCGGCGGTGACCGTGGTGTCCCAGCCCTGCTCCTCGATCGTGGCGCCGAGGACGTAGCCGCCGTCGTCGCGCGGGACGAGGTAGCCGCCCTCCATGCGCACGACCCGCTCGACGAGGCCGGGCCCGGAGCGGTCGCGCAGGCGCAGGATCTGGCCCTTGACCGGGCGCACGGGCAGCCCGCCGGCCAGCGCCTCGCTCCACGCGCCGGCGCAGAGCACGAGCCGCTCGCCCGTGACGCGCTCGCCGCTCTCGAGCACCGCCGTGCCCGGCGCCTCGAGCCGCGCCACGCGCGCGCCCGCGCGGACCTCGATCGCCGCCGGCGAGCAGCGCGTCGGTGACGGCGCGGGGATCGACGGCGAGGTCGCCGGGGACGGACAGCGCGGCGCGGACCGTCGGCGCGAGCGCGGGCTCGAGCGCCCGCGCGGCCGAGGGCAGCAGCCGCTCGACCGCGAGCCCGAGCGACTCGCGGAAGCCCGCCTCGCGCTCGAGCGCCTCGGCCTCGTCGCGGTCGCGGGCGACCATCAGCGAGCCCGGGCCGGCGCAGCGGCACCCCGAGCGCGGCGGCCCAGGCCGGCCAGCGCTCGGCCGACGCGACGTTGGCGCGCAGGACCTCCTCCTCGCCGAAGGCGGCCTCCGAGGTCGGCGCGAGCATCCCGGCCGAGACGCGCGAGGCGGCGCCGGCCGGGCTCGCCGGCCTCGAGCACGACGGCGCGCAGGCCGCGCTGGCCCGCGGCGTGGGCCACGGCCAGCCCGATGATCCCGCCGCCGACGACGACGGCGTCGAAGGTCTCAGTCCGACGTGCGGTCATCTCCCTGCAGGGTACGGGCGACAAAGGGTGCGATCCTTGGGCCCGATGGCCGCTTCCGAGCATCGCGAGCGCCTGGCCGCCGCCCGGCTCTACCTCGTCTGCCCCGCGCGACCGCGCGCGTGGCTCGACGCCGCCCTGCGCGGCGGGGTCGACGTCGTGCAGCTCCGCGACAAGGACGCGAGCGACGAGGAGCTGCTCGCCGCCGCGCCGGCCTTCCGCGCCGCGGCCGACGCCGCCGGCGCCCTGTTCGTGCTCAACGACCGTCCCGACCTCGTCGCCGCGCACGGGCGCCGACGGCGTCCACGTCGGCCAGGACGACATGCCGGTGGCCGAGGCCCGCGCCGTCGTCGGCCCCGGCGCGATCGTCGGCCTGTCGACCCACAGCCCGGCCCAGGTCGACGCCGCGGCCGCGCTCGACGTCGACTACATCGCCTGCGGCCCGCTGGTCGCGACCCCGACCAAGCCCGGGCGCCCGGCGGCCGGGCTCGGCCTGGTCGAGCACGCCGCCGCGCACGCGACCGTCCCGTTCTTCGCCATCGGCGGGATCGACCCCCCCTGGCCCGCCGCGCCGCCGCGGCCGGCGCCGAGCGGATCGTCGTCGTGCGCGCCCTGACCGAGGCGGCCGACCCCGAGCGCGCCGCCCGCGAGCTGCGCGCGGCGCTCGAGGAGGTGTCCGTTGGGACGCCGTAGCCGCCGGGCGAGCGCGGCCCGCGGGACCTCGACCGGCGCCCCGGCCCCCGCGCCGCCGCGCGAGCGCCCGCCGCGGCGCTCGAGCGAGGAGAAGGACGCCGAGGTCCGCGCCGGCCTGCAGCCGCTCGGGCCCGGCGAGCGCCCGGGCGCGGTCACCGCCGGCGTGGTCGTCTGCGCCGTCGGCGTCGTCGCGCTGGCCGTCGGGGCCGTCTCCGGCGTGCTCGACACGAGCGGCGGCCGCCTGTCGAGCCTGCTGCTCTCGATCCTCATCCTCGCCGCCGCGGGCTATCGGCATGTACCGCGGCCGCTACTGGGCCGTGCTCGGCTTCGAGGCGATCCTGCTGCTCAACATCCTCGTGATGTTCGGGCTGCTGCTGCGCGCCTCGTCGATCCTCGGCCTGCTGATCGCGCTGGCCGTCATCGTCCCGAGCTCGTACCTCTTCTACAAGCTGATCCGCGCGATGGCGCGGATCCAGATGCCGACCCGCTCATGAGCGCCGCCGACTGGGAGGCAGAGGGCCTGCTCGAGGGCCTCGAGGGCGACGGCCCGCGACGCGCGGATCTCCCTGCTCGACGAGCTGCACGACGACGGCGCCTCGCTCGACGAGCTGCGGCGCGCCGTCGCGGAGGACCGGCTCGTGCTGCTGCCCGTCGAGCGGATCCTCAAGGGCGGCGAGGAGCAGTACACGTCGGAGGAGATCGCCGAGGAGGTCGGGCTGCCGCGTCGAGGAGCTCGAGCGGCTGCGCAAGGCGCTCGGCCTGCCCTCCCCGCCCGCCCGACGCGCGGGTCTTCACGCAGGAGGACCTCGCGGCGGCGACAGGTCTCCAAGCAGATCGCCGACGTCGGGCTGCCCTTCGAGGCGCGGCTCGAGGTCGCCCGCACCCTCGGCCGCGCGATGTCGCAGGTCGCCGCCGCGATGCGCGAGGTCACCGCCCGCGCCGTGGCCCAGCCCGGCGGCAGCGAGCGCGACGTGGCGCTCGCCTACGCCCACGCCGCGCGCGAGCTGGCCCCGATCGTCGGCCCGCTGCTCGAGCACTCGCTCTCCCAGCACCTGCGCGAGCAGGTCCGCCAGGACTTCGTCACCGCCGCGCACCTGGCCGAGGGCGGAGCCCGCGGGACGGACCGTGTCGCGGTCTGCTTCGCCGACCTCGTGGGCTTCACCCGCCTGGGCGAGGAGATCCCCGTCGAGCGGCTGTCGACGATCGCCGGGCAGCTCGAGTCGCTGGCCGGCGACGTCGCCGAGAGCCCGGTCCGCCTGGTCAAGACGATCGGCGACGCGGCCATGCTCGTCTCCCGCGAGACCGAGCCGCTGCTCGCCGCCGCCCACGCACTGGTGGCCGCCGCCGACGAGGAGGGCGAGGACTTCCCGCAGCTGCGCGCCGGGCTGGCGCTCGGCGAGGCCGTCGGCCACGCCGGCGACTGGTACGGCCGCCCGGTCAACCTGGCCAGCCGCGTGACGCAGATCGCCCGGCCCTCGAGCGTGCTCGCCACCGAGGAGGTCAAGGAGGACGTCGGCGGCGAGACGTGGAGCTGGTCGTTCGCCGGCCGGCGCAAGGTCAAGGGGATCAAGGGCGAGCTCCCGCTGTTCCGCGCGCGCCCGCGCGCTGAGCGACGGCGATTCCGAGGCGAGTCAGTAGCCTGGCCGGCCGTGGCCGATTCCAACTACGACCTCATCGTCATCGGATCCGGCCCGGGCGGCTACGTGGCCGCGATCCGCGCCGCGCAGGTCGGTCTGAAGACCGCCGTCGTCGAGAAGGACTCCGTCGTCGGCGGCCGCTGCCTCAACTACGCGTGCATCCCGGCCAAGGCCGTGCTGCGCTCGGCCGACCTGGTCTCCGAGGTCAGCGACGCCGGTGACTTCGGCATCGAGGTCGAGGGCTACTCGATCGACTTCGCCAAGGTCAACGAGCGGCGCCTGCGCGTGATCAAGACCCTGACCGGGGGTGTCGACGGGCTGTTCAAGAAGAACGGCATCGAGGTCATCCCCGGCGAGGCCTCGCTGACCTCCGGCGGCGTGTCCGTCGGCGGCCAGGAGATCGCCGCCGGCAAGATCATCCTCGCCACGGGCTCGGTCGCGCGGCCGATCCCCGGCACCGAGTTCGGCGGCCGCGTGATCGGCACCGAGGGCGCCTGGGCGCTCGAGGAGCTGCCCGCCACGATGGCCGTCGTCGGCGCCGGCGCCTCCGGCGCGGAGATCGCCTCGGCCTACGCCCGCCTCGGCGTCGAGGTCAAGCTCTTCGAGGCGCTCGACCGCGTGCTGCCCACCGAGGACGCCGACATCTCCAAGCTCGCCGAGCGCGGGCTGAAGAAGCAGGGGATGAAGATCCACACGAAGACGCTCGTCGAGAACGTGCAGACGACGGACACGTCGGTCACCTTCACGCACGGCGACGAGAGCGAGACCGTCGACTACCTCGTGATCGCCGCCGGGCGCGGCCCGGACGTCGACGCGCTCGGGCTCGAGGCCGCCGGCGTGACGCTCGACGAGCACGGCCTGATCGCCGTCGACGGCGCGATGCGCACGTCGGCCGCCAACGTCTACGCGATCGGCGACCTCGTGCACGGCCCGGCGCTCGCCCACAAGGCCTCGGACGAGGGCATCATCGCCGCCGAGGACGCCGCCGGCCTCGAGACCCATCCGCTCGAGTACGCCGACATCCCGCGCGCGACCTTCTGCGAGCCCAACGTCGGCTCGTTCGGCCTGACCGAGGCGCAGGCCAAGGAGGCCGGCTACGACGTCACGGTCGGCAAGGTCCAGTACGGCGCCGTCGGCGCCGGCACCGTCTACGGCGACCGCACCGGCCTCGTCAAGATCGTCGGCGACAAGAAGTACGGCGAGCTGCTCGGCGGCCACATCATCGGGATGCGCGCGACCGAGCTGATCCAGGAGCTCGTCAACGCTCAAGCACGTCGAGGGCGGCTACCCCGAGGTGGCCCGCATCGTCCACGGGCACCCGACGCTGTCCGAGGCCGTGATGGAAGCGGCCCGCGCGGCCGACGGCTGGCTGATCCACGGCTGATCGCATGACCCCGGACGACCCGCTGGCCGCACTGCGCCGGGGGGAGCCCGGGCAGCCGCTCTTCCTCTTCGACGTCGGCGCTCCCGCCGCCTGGCCGGTGGCCGAGCGCATCCTGCGCGAGCTGCCGGTCCTGGCCGAGTGGGTCCCCGTCGCCCTCGGCGCCGACCCCGAGCCCGACTGGGCCGACGTCGAGCGCCGCGCCGCCGCGGCGGGCTCGCTGCCGCTCGTCGCGCCGGCCGCCTGGCCGCCCGACACCGCGCAGGCCATGGCCGCGCTCACGTACTCGCGGATGCTCGGCAAGACCGTCGCCTTCGCGCTCGCGCTCTTCCGCCACGGCTACGCCGCCGGGCGCGCGCTCGACGCCGAGGAGACCGTGCTGCTCGCCGGCGCCGCGGCCGAGGTCCACCCGCGCGCGCTGCTGGCCGCGGTCGGCCAGCGCGGCACCCAGCGCTCCGTCGCCGAGGCCCGCGCCGCCGCGCACGCGCTCGGCGTGACCGCCGGGCCGGCGATCGTGCTGGCCGACGGCCGCGCTCTGACCGGCCCCGACTGCCTCGAGGAGGCCGCGTGCTCGCTCGCGACGCCTACCGGCTGAACGTCACCCGGGGCGGTCGCGGCCCCGCCTTCCTGTCCTCCCCGGGCCGCGTCGACCGCGTCGAGGTCGTGGCCGTCGCCGACGGCGAGACGATCTTCCACTGGGACCTCGATCCCGCGCGCGCCCGGCGGCTGGCCCGCGCCCTGCGCGAGGACCTCTCGACGCTCGGCGCCGAGGACTTCCACGCCGCCTGGGAGGACGCCGCCCGCGAGGGCGGCTGAGCCCGATCGGTCCGACCGGCGACGTTGCACCCGATCCAGGTGGAGCGCCGCCGCGCGGGCGGTTAGTGTCGCGCCGCATGCTCGCGGACGAGGGTCACGGCCTGACCGACGGCGAGGGACGGCCCGCGAGCAGCCTGCTCGGGCCGGCCCCGGCGGCGCAGCTCCTCGCCCTGACCGAGTCGATCCACGACGCCGTCATCTCCGCGGCCGACGACCACGGGATCGTCTTCTGGAACCGCGGCGCCGAGCAGCTCCTGGGCTGGAGCCGCGAGGAGGCGATCGGGCAGCCGCTGACGATCTTCATGCCCGAGCGGTTCCACGCCGCCCACCGCGACGGGGTCGCCCGCGTGCTGGCCGGCGGCGAGCCGCACCTGATCGGCCAGGACGGCGTGGAGATCTTCGCCCGCCACCGCGACGGCCACGAGATCGCCGGTCGAGCTCGCGCTCGGCCGCTACCGCGACGGGGAGCGCCAGTACTTCACCGGGGTCCTGCGCGACATCACCGCGCCGGGTGCGCCAGCGGCGCCTCGAGGCGGCGCAGGATCTCGTGCGCCGGACGCTCGTCGAGACCGGCGACGTCGAGCAGGCGGCGGGGCGGATCGTCGAGGCGCTCGGCTCGAGCCTCGGCTGGGCCCTGGCCGACGTGTGGCTGGTCGACGAGCACGGCATGCTGCGCTGCGCGGAGCTCTGGGCCGACGAAGCGCCGGCGGCCCGGGAGTTCGACGACGCCTCGCGCGACCTCGTGCTGGCGGCGGGCGAGGGCCTGCCCGGCACCGCGCTGGCCGACGGCGTGCCGGTGTGGATCGACGACGCGCCGCAGGACCCGCGCTTCCGCCGCGCCGACGGAGGCGCGCGCGGCCGGGCTGCACGCCGCGGTGGCGATCCCGATGCGCTCGCGCGGCGAGGTCGTCGGGGTGATCGAGTTCTTCCTCACCGAGGTCACCGGGCCCGACCCCGAGCTGCTCGCCGCCATGGAGGGACTGTGCGCCCAGCTCGCGACGGTGTTCGTGCGCCGCCGCAACGAGCGCGAGCTCGCCCGCCGCGCCGCCGACCTCGAGCGCTCCAACGCCGACCTCGAGCAGTTCGCCTCGGTCGCCTCGCACGACCTCTCCGAGCCGCTGCGGACGATCAGCGGCTTCGCCACCCTGCTCGAGCGCCGCTACAAGGGCCAGCTCGACGAGGACGCCGACGTCTTCCTCGGCCACGTCCTGGCCGGAACCGAGCGGATGCGCGCGCTGATCGACGGCCTGCTCGCCTACTCCCGCGCGTCGCGCGCCGACCTCGACCCCGAACGGGTCGACCTCGGGCAGGTCGTCGAGCACGTCCAGCGCGCGCTGGCGGCGGCGATCGACGAGTCGGGCGCGGAGATCGTCGTCGGCGAGCTGCCCGTCGTGATCGGCGACGCCGGGCGGCTCGGGCAGGTGCTGCAGAACCTCATCGCCAACGCGATCAAGTTCCGCGGCGACGAGCCGCCGCGCGTGACCGTCGACGCGCACCCGCTCGACGGCGACGTCTGGCGGGTCGAGGTCGCCGACAACGGCTCGGGGATCGACGCCGAGCACGCCGAGCGCCTCTTCGAGATGTTCCGGCGCGGCGCGGGCGTCGCCGACCACCCGGGCGAGGGGATCGGCCTGGCCCTGTGCAAGCGCATCGTCGAGCGCCACGGCGGGACGATCTGGGCGCAGGCGCCGCCGCAGGGCGGGACGCTCGTCGCGTTCACGCTGCCCGACGCGCCGCTGAGCGCCCGGCGCGCGCGTCCTACCCTGCCGGGCGTGGCCGCCACCGACGACACGACCGCCCCGCCGCTCTCCCGCGCCCAGCAGGCGACGGTCCGCCGCGTCGCGGAGTCGCGCGCCACGGTGCCCGACGCCACGTGGACCGCGCGCGCCGACGTGACCGCGCTGGCCGCCGGCGCTGCCCGAGGGCGCGGCGGTGACCGACGCCGTCCTGCGCGCCGCCGCGCGGGCGCTGCGCGAGCATCCGCGCGCCAACGGCGCCTACCGCGACGCGCGCTGGGAGCAGCGCGACCGCGTCAACGTCGGGACTGGCGCTGGAGAACGAGGAGACGCTCGTCGTCCCGGTCGATCCCCGACGCCGACACGCTCGAGCTCGCCGAGCTCGCCTCGCGGCGCCGCGAGCTGGCCGAGCGCGTGCGCTCCGGCGGCCTGGCCTCGCGCGATCTCGCGGGTGGCACGTTCACCTTCTGGGCCGCCGGGGACGAGGCGGTCGAGTCCGTCGTGCCCGGTCCTCGTCCCGCCGCAGGCCGCCGCGCTCGGCGTCGGCGCCGCGCGCGCCGTCCCCGTCGTCCGCGACGGCGCCGTCGTCCCCGGCCACGAGGTCGTCCTGACGCTCGTCGCCGACCACCGGATCCTCTACGGCCACGCGGCCGAGGCGTTCCTCGCCGCGGTCGTCGCCGGCCTGAGCCGCCTAGCGCGCGGCGCCCCACATCACGTTCGGCTCGCGGCCGGAGAAGACGACGCGCGGCGGCGACGTGTCGAGGTGGGCGACCAGGCACCACGGGCGGTCCGGGCTGGTTCGTGGGGATGCACGAGCGGTAGACCCGCCCGGGATCGACGCGGATCGTGTCGGCCTGCGTGACGTTGCGCTTGACGATCGCCGGCGCGGAGTGGTCGACCTGCTCGCGCACCATCAACAGCGCGCGGTCGGCCGCGCGCGACTCGGCGGCCACCGAGCGGTGGTGGACCAGGCCGCCGAGCAGGAAGAACGCGGCGACGATCCCGAGCGCGACGACGCCGGCGTAGTCGGAGGCGACGACCTTCGGCAGGTCGCCGCGGCGGCGGCGCACGAGCAGGCCGCCGACCGGCATCGCCACGGCGACCGCGGCGAGGTTGAGGAAGCCCGCGATGATCAGCGCCGGGAAGGGGTCGGTCCCGAGCCCCTGCACGGGGAGCACGTTCAGCAGCCACGCGTCGAAGAGCGTCGCGAGCGCGAACGTCGGCCACAGCCAGGCCCCGCGCAGCCGCCAGCGCAGCCTCGTCCACGTCATGCGCCGAGGGTAACCTTGGGGATGAGGAGCGCTGGGCGGAGACCCCGTCTCGGCGTGAAACGCGCATCAGGCGGAGACCCCGCCCGCGCACCGAGAGAGAGGTTCCATGACGACGATCACCCCGCCGGCCGCGGTCGGCTCCGGGGCATCCCTGTCACCCGACGATCGTGCGGCGCTCCTGCGCTACATGCTCCTGATGCGGGGCATCGAGGAGCGCGCGATGACGCTCTACCGGCAGGGCAAGGTCCCCGGATCGTTCTACGACGGCTACGGCCAGGAGGCCGTCTCGGTCGGCGCCGCCTTCGCGATGGCGGCCGCAGGACCGGCTGTGCATCCTGCACCGCGACCTGGGCGCGCACCTCGTCCGCGGCGTCACCCCGGAGCGGATCCTCGCCCAGTACATGGGCCGCGCCGACGGCGTGACCGGCGGCCGCGACGGCAACGTGCACTTCGGCGACTGGCGCCTGGGCTGCGTCGGGATGGTCTCGATGCTCCCCGACATGATGCTCGTCGCCACGGGCATGGCGATGGCCTTCAAGCTGCGCGGCGAGGCCCGCGCGGCGCTGACGTGGTTCGGCGACGGCTCGACCTCGCGCGGCGACTTCCACGAGGCGATGAACTGGGCCGGCGTGCAGAAGCTGCCGGTCATCTTCGTGCTCGAGAACAACCAGTACGCGTACTCGACGCCGACGGCCAGCCAGTTCGCCGTCGATCCCGTCGAGCGCGCCGCGAGCTACGGCTTCGAGGGCGTGACCGTGGACGGCAACGACGCCGAGGCGATGTTCGAGGCCACGCGGATCGCGCGCGAGAAGGCGGTCGGCGGCGGCGGCCCGACGCTGATCGAGGCCGTGACGATGCGCATGCACGGCCACGCCGCGCACGACGACATGAAGTACGTCCCCAAGGCCCAGCTCGAGGAGTGGCGCCGCAAGGACCCGATCGACCGTCAGATCGCGCGGGTGCGCGAGCTCGGCGGCGACCCCGAGGCGCTCGGCCACGAGGTCAAGGCGGCGATCGACCAGGCCGCGCAGGCGGCGCTCGCGTCGCCGATGCCCGACCCCGCCACCGCGACCGACGGCCTGTTCTGCGAGGGCGAGGCCAACGTGCTCGGCGACGGGCAGGCGCCGTGGTCGGGCTGGGGGGCGTCGCATGCCTGAGCTCACCTACCTCCAGGCGATCTCCGCCGGCCTGCGCGAGGAGATGCGCACCGACGAGCGCGTGCTCGTGATGGGCGAGGACATCGGCGTCTTCGGCGGGGCCTTCAAGGTCACCGACGGCTTCATCGAGGAGTTCGGCGCCGACCGCGTGATGGACACGCCGCTGGCCGAGTCGGGGATCGTCGGCGCCGCCGTCGGCGCCGCCGTCGTGGGGATGCGGCCGGTCTGCGAGATGCAGTTCGCCGACTTCATCTCCTGCGGCTTCGACCAGCTCGTCAACGTCGCCGGCAAGATGCACTACCGCCAGGGCCTGGCCGCGCCGATCACCGTGCGCCTGCCCTCGCGGCGGCGGCTTCTCCGGCGGGCCGTTCCACTCGCAGAACCCGGACGCGTGGTTCATGCACTCGCCGGGGATCAAGGTCGTCGCCCCGGCGACGGCCGAGGACGCCAAGGGGATGCTGATCGCCTCGATCCGCGACCCCAACCCGGTCTGCTTCCTCGAGCACAAGCACCTCTACCGCCGCGTCAAGGGCGAGGTGCCCGACGGGACCTACGAGACGCCGTTCACCGCGCGGACCGCGCGCGAGGGCGACGACCTCGTCGGTGATCGCGTACGGGCGCGATGGTCCACACGGCGCTCGAGGCGACCGAGGACGTCGAGGGCGCGTCGATCCGCGTGCTCGACCTGCGCTCGCTCGTCCCGCTCGACGAGGAGGCGATCCTCGGCGCCGTCCGCGACTGCTCGAAGGTCGTGGTCGTCGACGAGGCCAACCGCACCTGCGCCGCCGGCGCCGAGGTCGCGGCGCTGATCGCCGAGAAGGGCTTCGAGGACCTCGACGGGCCGGTCGTCCGCGTGGCGACGCCCGACGTCCCGATCCCGTTCTCGCCGCCGCTCGAGCAGGCCGTCCTGCCCACCGTCGACACGATCAAGGAGGCGTGCCGTGAGCTCCTCGCCTACTAGCGCTCCGGCACGCCGTCGAGGTGACGATGCCCCAGATGGGCGTCTCGGTCGCCGAGGGGACCATCGTCGCCTGGCGCAAGCAGCCCGGCGACTCGATCGCGCCCGACGAGACGATCTGCGACATCGCCACCGACAAGATCGACACCGAGGTGCCGTCGCCCGTCGGCGGCACGGTGACCGAGCTGCTCGTGGCCGAGGGCGAGACGGTCGACGTCGGCGTGGCGATCGCGCCGCATCGAGACGCGTGGGGCAGCACCCAGTCGCCGATGCGACGAGGGCCTGCCACCCGAGTCGCAGGTGAGACGGAGGTGCCTGTCCCCGCGGTCGCGCGACCGCGCCGCTACTCGCCCGTGGTGCAGCGCATCGCGGCCGAGCACGGGATCGACCTCGAGTCGGTCAGCGGCACGGGCCGCGGCGGGCGCGTGCGCAAGCAGGACGTGCTCGCGCTCGTCAACGGCGGACGGCAACGGCGCGCGTCGCCGATCCGCCGCTGCACATCGAGTCGCCCTACCGGCCCGACCCGCCCGCCGCCGCGGCCGCGCGGGCTGCATCCCTCGCTGGCCGCCGTGATGGCCGCCTCCGGGAAGCCGCTCGGCCGGATGCGCCGCCAGATCGGCGAGCACATGAAGCGCTCGCTGGACACGGCCGCGACGTGCACGACGTGGATCGAGGTCGACTTCTCCGGCGTCGAGGCGGCGCGCGCGCGGTCCGGCGCTGACGGCGCTGCCCTACGTCGCGCGGGCGACGGTCGCCGCGCTGCGCGAGCACCCGGCGCTCAACGCCTGGCTGGACGGCGACACGCACACGGTGCACGACGAGGTCAACCTCGGGATCGCCGTCTCGCTGGGCGAGGACGGCCTGATCGTCCCGGTCGTCCACGGCGCGCACGAGCTCTCCGAGGAGGGCCTCGCGCGGCGGATCAAGGAGCTCGCGCGGGCGGCCCGCGCCAAGTCGCTGTCCCCCGAGGACGTGCAGGGCGGGACGTTCACGATCACCAACCCCGGCCAGTTCGGCTCGATCATGGCCACGCCGGTGATCAACCAGCCGCAGGTCGGGATCCTCGACCTCGAGGCGGTGGTCAAGCGCGTCGTCGTGCTCGACGGCGACGTGATGGCGATCCGGCCGATGTGCGTGCTCGGCCTGTCGTGGGACCACCGCGCGCTCGACGGCGTGCTGTCGGCCCAGTTCCTGGCCAGCGTCAAGCGCAATCTGGAGGCGCTGCCGGCGTGAGGCGGGCGTAGTCTCAAGGGCATGAGCGCAGAGCTCTGGGTCACGCACCTCGGCCGCGTCGGCTACGACGAGGCGCTGCGCCTGCAGGAGTCGCTGCGGGCGCTGCGCCAGCGCGACGAGATCCCCGACGTGCTGCTCTGCCTCGAGCACCCGCCGACCTACACGCTCGGCCGCCGCTCCGACGCGCGCGCCGACCTGCCGATGGGCGAGGACTGGTACCGCGGCCAGGGCTTCGAGATCGTCCGCGTCGACCGCGGCGGCAAGCTCACCTACCACGGCCCCGGGCAGCTCGTCGGCTACCCGATCATGGCCACGCACGACGTCGTCGCCTTCGTGCGCACGATGGAGACCGCGCTCGTCCGCGCGCTCGAGGACGAGGGGATCCGCTCCCGGGTGCGCACGGACGAGGGACCCGACTTCACCGGGGTCTGGGTCGAGGACCGCAAGATCGGCTCGATCGGCGTGCACGTCCAGAAGGGCGTGACCACGCACGGGTTCGCCGTCAACGTCGAGAACGACCTGCAGCCCTTCGAGTGGGTCGTGCCCTGCGGCCTGTCCGGCGTGCGGATGACCTCGGTGCTCAAGGAGCTCGGCAGCGGCGGCGTGGAGTGCTTCCGCAAGCGCGCCGCCTACCGCTTCGCCCAGGCGCACGGACGCCGGCAGCGGATCGTGCCGGCGTCGCGGTTGCTGTCGCTCGTCGAGCCCGCCGTCCCGGCCTAGTTCGCCGCGGCCTGGCAGGCCTGCAGCTTGGTGGTGTCCGCGCCGGCGGCGGCGAGGCAGTCGGTGAGCTTCTTCGCCGACGCCGGGACGGCGCCGCCGGTCTGCTTGTCGACCTGCTTGACGAGCTGCTGGGACTGCTTGGTCGCGTCGCGGACGGCCTGGTTGGACGTGTCCGTCGTCGGCTTGATGACCGTGAAGTAGAGGATCAGGAAGATCGTGAGGGACAGGGCGAGGCCGGCGAAGGCGACCAGTGGGTTGCGCGTGATGTAGATCATGGTCGGCACTCTCCGCGACCCGGAGACCCCGCGCCCGGGGGTCCTCCCCCGCATGTGCGGTGGGCGATCCCGAGAAGTACCCTGGACGTCGTGGCCACGCGCGCACGCTCCAACCCCGGCGGAGGCGACGTCCTCAAGGTCCTCGGCGGCGACGTCCTCCCGCTGCGCGGGCGCAAGCCGCCGTGGTTCAAGGTCCCCGCTCCGGGCGGCCCGAAGTACCGCGAGCTGACCGGCCTGATCAAGGACGAGGAGCTCCACACCGTCTGCCAGGAGGCCGCCTGCCCGAACATCGGCGAGTGCTGGGAGCGCGGCACCGCGACCTTCATGATCCTCGGCGACACGTGCACGCGGCGCTGCGGGTTCTGCAACGTCAAGACCGGCCGCCCGACCTGGAACGACCCGCTCGAGCCCGCCCGCGTGGCGCGCTCGGTCGCGCGCATGGGCCTGCGCCACGCGGTGATCACCTCCGTCGACCGCGACGACCTCCCCGACAAGGGCGCCTCGGCCTTCGTCGGCGTGATCCGCCAGGTCCGCCAGCAGGCGCCGGGCTGCAAGGTCGAGGTCCTGACCCCCGACTTCCAGGGCAAGGAGATGCCGCTCGCGCGCGTCATCGCCGAGCGCCCCGACGTCTTCAACCACAACGTCGAGGTCGTCCCGCGCCTCTACACCGTCGCCCGCCGCGGCTCGACCTGGGAGCGCTCGCTGCGCGTCCTGGCCAACGCCAAGGCGATGGGCGGCGACGAGGTCGTCACGAAGTCCGGCCTGATGGTCGGCCTGGGCGAGACGATGGAGGAGATGACCGACGCGCTCGGGCAGCTGCGCGAGCAGGGCGTCCAGGTCCTCACCGTCGGCCAGTACCTGCGCCCGACCGAGGGCCACCTGCCGATCGTGCGCTACTGGCACCCCGACGAGTTCGCCGAGCTCGAGCGCCGCGCCTACGAGCTGGGCTTCGAGCACGCCGCCTGCGGCCCGCTCGTGCGCTCGTCGTACCACGCCGACGAGCACGTGCCGATCGTGCCCGCCGCCGCGCAGGCCGAAACACCGAGAGGGGACTGCCTTTCAGGCTGTCCCCGTTGGTTGCCGGTGCACCGGCGACGGGGGACAGGCTAAAGCCAGTCCCCTCACGCCTCTTCTGTGATCCCTCTCGCAGTTTGAGGTTCCCTCGATCCGTGTAACACTGATCCCAGTCATGCACGACCTCATCGCATCCACCGCTGCGGCGGCCCCTGCGGGCGGCGCCGCCCTCGACCAGGTCGCGATCGCCACCGGCTTCGCGACGTTCTTCACGGTCCTCCTCTTCTGGGTCTGCCTCGGCCACCGCTCCGGGAAGGTCCCCTTCCTGTCCCGCGCGGGCAAGACCGCCGAGCGCCTCTCCGGCCTGCCCGGCTGGGCCGCCTTCCCGACCGGCGTGGCGACCGTCTCGCTGCTCGTCGCCGTCATCGGCATGTACTGGGACATCTCCCTGCACATCGACAACGGGCGCGACCCCGGCCCGCTGGCCAACCCCGCCCACTACCTGATCCTCTTCGGGCTCTACGGCGTCTTCGCCTCGGGCATCCTCGCCTGCTGCATGCCCAAGCCCGGCACGCGCCCCGGCCGCGCCGCGATCAAGCTGCGCCCCGACTGGTACGCACCCGTCGGCGGCGTGCTGATGGCCGCCGCCGGCTCGTTCGCGCTGATCGGCTTCCCGCTCGACGACGTCTGGCACCGCCTGTTCGGCCAGGACGTGACCCTGTGGGGGCCGACGCACCTGATGCTCATCGGCGGCGCCGGCATGACCCTGATCGGGCAGGCCGTCCTGCTCTCCGAGGCCATGCACGTGCGCGCCGAGCTCAACCCGCGCCCGGCCGACGCGACCGTCGAGCGCCGCCAGGGCCTCGTCGTGTGGACGCGCCGCGCCGCGCTCATGGGCGGCGTGCTGATCGGCCTCTCGACCTTCCAGGGCGAGTTCGACTTCGGCGTCCCGCAGTTCCGCTTCATCTTCCAGCCCGGGCTGATCGCCCTGGCCGCCGCGCTCGCGCTCGTCGCCGCCCGCCTGTGGGTCGGCCGCGGCGGAGCGATCGCCGCGGCGATCTTCTTCCTCGTGACGCGCGGCGCGGTCTCGCTGATCGTCGGCGTGGTCTTCGGCCAGACGATGCCGAGCCTGCCGCTCTACCTCCCCGAGGCGCTGCTCGTCGAGGCGCTCGCGTTCGTCGCGTTCTCGTCGAACCCGAACCGCCGCCCACTCGCCTTCGGCGCGAGCGCCGGCGTGCTCGTGGCCACCGTCGGCCTGGCCGGCGAGTGGCTGTGGACGCAGGTCGCGATGCCGCTGCCCTGGACCTCGGCGCTGCTGCCCGAGGCGATCTGGGTCGCGCTGCTGACCGGCATCGCCGGCGGCCTCGTCGGCGCGCTGCTCGGCACCGGCCTGCGCGGCTCGCTGCCGCGCCCGGCCGTCGCCCGCGGCGTGATGCTCGCCGCCAGCGTCGCGATCGCCATCGTGATGGTCGACGGCCTGACGACCACCGGCCCCGACGGCGCCCGCGCGAGCATGCAGCTGACGACCGTGCACCCCGGCCCCGACCGCACCGTGCGCGTCGCCGCGCGGATCTCCCCCGACTCGCTGGCCCGCGACGCCTCCTGGGTGACCGTCACCGCCTGGCAGGGCGGCGGCCTCGACGTCGCCCGCCTGCACCGCGGCGCCGACGGCGTCTGGCGCTCGCACGAGGCGATCCCCGTCCACGGCCAGTGGAAGTCCACGCTGCGCGTGCAGAACGGCCACAAGGTCATCGCCGTCCCGATCTACCTGCCCGAGGACAAGGCGATCCCGGCCAAGGGCGTCCCCGCCTCGGCGCACGTCGACCGGCCCTTCCAGCTCGACTCGCGGATCCTCCAGCGCGAGCGCAAGTTCGACGTGCCCGGCTGGCTGTGGGGCGCGGCCGTGACGACCGTCCTGGCGCTCTACGTGCTGTTCCTCGGCGCGCTGGCCTGGGGCGTCGCCCGCGTGGCGCGCCGCGCCCGCGGCGACAACCGCGGCGGGCCCCAGCCCGAGCGCACCAAGGCGGCCTCGCCGCCGGCGGTCCCGACCGTCCCCGCCGGCGACCCAGGGGACAGGCACCCTCGGTCGCGATTTGCGACTGAGGGGCCTGTCCCCCCGTCCCACTAGCCTTGGGCCGGTGAGCGCCGTGGACCGCATCGCCCGCGCCTTCGCCGGGCCGGTCATGGCCGTCGCGGGGGTCCTGCACTTCGTGATCCCCCGGACCTACGAGGCGATCGTCCCCGACTGGCTGCCCGCCCACCGCGAGCTCGTCTACGCCAGCGGCGTGGCCGAGACCGTCCCGGCGCTGCTGACCCTCACCCCGGCCACGCGCAAGCCCGCCGGCTTGGTGCTGATCGCCACGCTGGTCGGCGTCTTCCCCGCCAACGTCCACATGGCGGTCAACCCCGACCGCTACCCGGACGTCCCCGGCGGCCGCACCGCGCTGATCGCCCGTCTGCCGTTGCAGGCGGTGATGATCTGGCTCGTCTGGCGAGCCACGCAGCGCGAGCGCTGACGGGTGTTCCCGCTCAAGGACAACATCCCGACCGACCGCTTCCCGGTCGTGACGATGGCGCTGATCGTCGCCAACGTGATCGTCTACTTCCTCCTGGAGAAGGGCGGGCTGCACGGGCCCAGCCAGCAGGTCGTCGTCGACTACGGCTTCATCCCCTACGAGCTCACCCACCCGGGCGCGCACTGCGAGCTCGTGTCCGGCGGCCAGCAGCTCGCCTGCGGCAAGGACATCGGCGAGGGGAACCCCTCGACCTACGTGACGATCTTCACCTCGATGTTCATGCACGGCGGCCTGCTGCACATCGGCGGCAACATGCTGTTCCTGTGGATCTTCGGAAACAACGTCGAGGACTCGATGGGCCGCGTGAAGTTCCTGCTCTTCTACCTCGCCGGCGGGGTGGCCGCGGTGGCGCTGCAGACGGCGGTGCATCCGGACGCGGCGGTGCCGACGATCGGCGCCTCGGGGGCGATCGCCGCGGTGCTCGGCGCCTACATCGTCCTCTATCCCCGCGCCCGCGTGGTGACGCTGATCTTCATCATCCTGTTCTTCACGATCGTCGAGCTGCCGGCGGTCGTGGTGCTCGGCCTGTGGATCGTGCTGCAGATCCTCTACGGCTCGCTCGACGTGACCAGCGGCGGGGTCGGCGGCGGCGTCGCCTACTTCGCCCACATCGGCGGCTTCATCTTCGGGCTGCTCGTCGTCCGCCTGCTCGCCACGCGCCGCAAGGCGATCCCGCCCCGCTACCCGAGCCTCGTCTGATGCGCACCGTGCTCCTCGTCGTCGCGCTGATCTTCACCGCGCTGCTCGCGGCCGGGACGATCTCCTCGTCGATCTCCCGCGGCAGCCCGGGCGCGATCGAGATCTTCGGGCTGATCGTCGTGGCCCTGTTCGCCTTCGGGATCGTCGGCGCCCTTCGCCATCCTCCGGACGAGTGAGCCGCCGCGACCGTCGATCCCCGCTCCAGGGCGGCCAGATGCGCCGTGGCCGCGCCCGTGCGCGCGGTCGCGCGCGCCGCGGCCCCTCTCGCCGCCGGCGGCGTCTGCGTCCCGTCCTCGTGGTCGTGCTGCTCGCGCTGCTCGGCCTCGGGATCGTCGCCGCGCGCCCGGGCGCCGACAAGGGCCACCACCAGCACGTCTCGACCGACAACCCGGTCCTGACCCCGCGACCCGCCCAGGCCGCGCCGCGCCCCAAGCCCGTCTACGCGCGCCGCGTCGTCTCGCCCTCCGCCCGGATCCACCCCCGCTTCAAGAAGCCCCCGCGGGCCGGGCTGCTGTGGGACCTCGACACCGGCACGGTGCTGTGGGAGCGCCGGCCCGACAAGCGCCTGCGGATCGCCAGCCTGACCAAGGAGATGACCGCGATCCTCGTCAACGACCACGCCGCCCCGCCCGAGCGCGTGCGGATCACCAAGCAGGCGCTGGCCTACCAGGGCTCCGGCGTCGGCGTCCTGCCCAAGAAGAAGAAGGTCGAGCTCGAGACGCTGCTCTACGGGCTGCTGCTGCCCTCGGGCAACGACGCGGCGATCGCGCTGGCCCAGCACATCGACGGAACCGTTCCCGCCTTCGTCGACCGGATGAACCGTGCGACCGTGAGCATGGGGCTGACCTGCTCGCACTTCTCCTCGCCGAGCGGCTTCACCGACGCCGGCAACTTCTCCTGCGCCCACGACCTGGCCACGCTGACCCGCGCGCTGCTGCGCCGCCCGCGGCTGGCGCGGATCGTGCGCACGCGCGACGTCGAGCGGCCGTTCCCGATCAAGGGCGGCAAGCTCTTCCTGTACAACAACAACCCGCTGCTGCGCATGCGCTACGCGGGGACGATCGGCGTCAAGACCGGCTACACCGACGCCTCGGGGCGCTGCCTCGTCGTCGCGGTCAGGCGTGGCCACCGCCGCCTCGGGGTCGTGCTGCTGCACTCCTACGACCCGCAGGCCCAGGCGCGGCGGCTGTTCGACCTCGCGTTCAAGTCCCGGGGCTAGCCGCCCCGGGTCATCCGGCCGGCCGACACCCGGCGCAGCGCGGGCAGCAGGACGGTGCGCGGCACGAAGCGCCCGCCGACCGACGAGGCCTTGTTGGCCACGCCCGGCACGACCGTGCGGCGGCCCTTGACCATGCCGTCGACGCCCTGCTTGGCGACCTCCTGCGGCGTCTGGAGCAGGAAGCCGGGCAGACCGGACTCGACGTCGGAGACGCCCGCCTCGCTGCCGAACTCGGTCGAGGTCGGCCCCGGGCACAGCGAGGTGACCGACACGCCCGTGCCGGCGAGCTCCTCGTGGACGGCCTCGGAGAACGAGTGGACGAAGGCCTTGGTCGCCGCGTAGGTGGCGAAGCCGACGAGCGGCTGGAAGGCGGCGGTCGAGGCGAGGTTGAGCACGGCGCCGCTGCCCCGCTCGACCATCCCGGGGATGAACGCGCCGCAGAGCTGGTGCAGCGCGGCGACGTTGAGCTCGACCATCTGGCGCTGGCGGTCCTGGTCGGCCTGGTCGAAGCGGCCGTACTCGCCGAACCCGGCGTTGTTGGCCAGCCCGGCCACATAGCGCTTGCGTCGCAGCAGCTTGGTCGCCAGCGCCGTGCGCGCCTCCTCGTCGCCGAGGTCGCAGGTGTCGACGTCGGCCGCGCTCGCACCGAGCTCGGCCCGCAGCTCGTCGAGGCGCTCGCGGCGGCGGGCGACGAGCGTGACGTGGTGGCCGCGGCGCGAGAGCTCGCGGGCGAGCTCGGCGCCGATGCCGGACGAGGCGCCGGTGACGAGGACGGTGGCGTTGGGGGTGGGATCGGGCAGGCTCATAGCGCAGGGGCCTACCCCGGAGTGGACTACGCCGACCGCGCGGCGTAGGCTCGCGTCCAGGAGGTCGTTCCATGACCACGTCCCAGCAGCGGTCCACGCCCGATCCCAACGCGGAAGCCATCGCGGCCTGGGACGGCCCGCTCTTCGAGCGCTTCGTCACCTTCCGGCACTCCGTCGTCGGCGGCCTGATCGATCACGGCAACGCGCTGATCGCGCGCCACCCGCCACGTCCGGGCGAGCGGCTGCTCGACGTGGGCTGCGGCTTCGGCGACATGACCCAGCAGCTCGCCGGGGCGCTCGGCGCCACCGGCACCGTCCACGGCGTCGACGTCTCCCCGCGGTTCATCGAAGCCTCGCGCGAGGAGGCCGCCGCGGCCGGCGCCGCGAACGTGTCGTTCGCGGTGGCCGACGTGCAGACCGACGACCTCGGCGGTCCCTACGACGCGGCCTACTCGCGCTTCGGGACGATGTTCTTCGCCAACCCCGTCGCCGCCCTGCGCAACGTCGCGAGCGCGCTCAAGCCCGGCGGGCGGCTGGCCATCGTCGTGTGGCGCCGCCGCGAGGACAACCCGTGGATGTACCGCGCCCAGACGATCGTCGAGCAGATCGTCCAGAAGCCCGAGGAGTACGACGAGCCGACGTGCGGGCCTGGCCCGTTCTCGATGGCCGGCGCGGACACGGTCAGCGATCAGCTCCTCGCCGCCGGCTTCCGCGACGTCGCGCTCGAGCGCTCGGAGATGCCGATCGGAATCGGCCGCGACGTCGAGGATGCGATCGACCTCGTGATGGCCCTCGGCCCGGCCGGCGAGATCCTGCGACTCCAGGGCGATCGCGCCGAGCATCTCCACGAGCCCGTGCGCCAGGCGCTGCGCGAGGGGCTGGCCGAGTACGACACCGGGGACGGCCTCCGGGCGCCGTCCTCGACCTGGATCGTCTCCGCGCGCGTCTAGTCCCGCGCACGGGCGCGGAGCCGCGGTTATGGTCCGCGAGATGGACGGCAACGACGCGCGCGCGATGCGGGAGCGGGGGCTCACCGCGCGACTCGGCTTCGGCCGCGCGCCGGCGCTGCTCGTCGTGGACTTCATGCGTGCGTTCACCGACCCGGAGTGCGCGTTCGGCAGCGAGCTCGACGATGAGGTGGAGCAGACCGTGGCGCTGCTGTCGGCCGCCCGCGCCCACGGGGTGCCCGTGCTCTTCACCACCGCGATCTACGACGCGCCCGACCTCGCCGACGCGGGCCTGTGGGCGACGAAGGTCCCGGCCAGCGCGACGCTGCGCGCCGGACGCCCCGAGGTCGAGCTCGACCCCCGGCTCGAGCGGCGCGAGGACGAGGCGCTCGTCGTCAAGAAGTACGCCTCGGCGTTCTTCGGCACCGACCTCGCCACGCGGCTGACCACGGCCGGCGCCGACACGGTGGTGATCGCCGGCTGCAGCACGAGCGGCTGCGTGCGCGCGAGCGCCGTCGACGCGCTCCAGCACGGGTTCCGACCGATGGTCGTGCGCGAGGCGGTCGGCGACCGCAACCCGGTCGCCCACGAGCAGTCGCTCTTCGACCTCGACGCCAAGTACGCCGACGTCGTCGGCATCGACGAGACGCTGGCCGAGCTCCAGGCCAGCGTCGTGGAACTCGCCCGCCCGTGAGCGAGCCCCCCTTCTCCTACCGGCCGGCCGTCGGCCGCCCGCGCCTCGAGCTGCCGGGCGGCGCCCGCGTGGCCGTGTGGATCGGGCTGAACATCGAGCACTACCCGTTCGGGCGGCCGGCCCTGAGCATCACCCCGGCGACGGCCGGGCTCCCGATCGACCCGATGAACCACGGCTGGCGCGACTACGGCGTGCGCGTCGGCGTCTGGCGGGTGATGGAGGTCCTCGACCGGCTCGGGATCCGGGCCAGCGTGCTCCTGAACTCCGAGGTCTGCCACCGCTACCCGGCGATCGTCGAGGCGGGCCGCGAGCGCGACTGGGCGTGGCTCGCGCACGGGCGCGACAACGCCACGCTGCAGACCGGGATGTCCCGCGAGGACGAGCGCGAGTACCTGCGCGAGGTCGTCGAGACGATCGAGCGCGGCGTCGGCCGGCGCCCGCGCGGCTGGCTGGGCCCGGCGCTGACCGAGACCGAGCACACGCCCGAGCTGCTCGCCGAGCTCGGGCTGACCTACGTCTGCGACTGGTGCAACGACGACGAGCCCTACCCGCTCGACGTCGACGGGATGATCTCCGTGCCCTACGCGATCGAGCACAACGACATCCCGCTGCTGATCGACAAGGGCTTGACCGGTCCCGAGTTCGGCCAGGTGCTGACCGACCAGTTCGACGTCCTCTACGAGGAGGGCGCGACCAGCGGCAAGGTGATGGCGATCCCGCTGCACCCGTTCCTCGTCGGCCAGCCCTTCCGGATCACCTACCTCCAGCGCGCGCTCGAGCACATCGCCGCCCACGAGCACGTCTGGCTGGCCACGAGCGACGAGATCGCCGAGTGGTACCTGGGCTCAGCGCGCCGATGACGGCGGCGACCAGTCGGCGCCGCTCTGCTCGCGGAAGGCGTTGAGGGCACCGGACAGCGTGGGGAAGAAATGCGTCGGGTCCAGCGGGCCGATCAGCGCGTAGCGCTCGAGCTTGGCCCGCACGGGATCCTTGAGCTCGGCGAACACCAGCGAGGTTCCGGCCGCGTTCAGCTCCGCGTCGAGCTCGGCGAGCATGTCGGCCGCGGTGGTGTCCACGTCGGTGATCGGCTCGGCCGCGATCAGGATCCATTCGGGCCGCTGTCCGGCCCGGGCCAAGCGGCGGATCTGGTCGCGGAAGGTCCTCGCGTTGGCGAAGAGCAGCGGGGCGTCGAAGCGGAAGATCACGAGGCCAGGGAGCTCCTCCGCCTGGGGATAGAGATCCCGGTCGTGGTACCCGGGCATCCCCGGGACCCTCCCGAGCGTCGTCTGATACGGCCACCAGGCCCTCCGGAACACGTTGAGGATCGAGAGGGCCACGGCCACCGCGATCCCGGCGAGCACGCCGAGAAGGGCGACGCCCAGGAACGCCGTCATCGAGAGCAGGAACTCGACCCGGCGCTGGTGCCACAGGCGGACGGTCCCGCTCACGTCGGCCAGCGACAGAGACGCGGCGATGACGACCGCGGCGAGCGTGGCCTGCGGAAGGTTCCGCAGCAGTCCGGGCACGAGCACGAGCATCAGGACGATCGCCGCCGCCCCGACGAGCCCTGCGAGCTGGGTCTTGGCGCCTGCCTGCTGGGCCACGGCCGTGCGCGAGCCGCTCGTGCTCACCGGGAAGCCCTGGAAGAGCGCGGCGCCGAGGTTGGCGGCGCCGATGCCGATCATCTCCCCGTTGCCGTCGACCTCCTCGCCGGTGCGCGACGCGAACACCGAAGCGGTGGAGATCGTGTCGGTGAGCGACACCAGCGCGATGCCCACGGCTCCGGCCACTAGCAGGGGAAGGTCGGACACCGGGCTGGGCCAGGTGAGGGACGGGACGCCCTCGGGGAGAGCCCCGACGAGCGTGACCGCGTGGTCGGCGAGATCGAAGGCCGACGCTGCCGCGATGGCGACGACGACGGCGGCCAGCACCCCGGGGATCCGCGGGAGCCAGCGCTGAAGGACCAGGATCAGCGTCAGGCTGACCAGGCCGACCGCCGCGGCCGCGCCGACGGCGTCACCCGACACGAGGCCGTCGACGAAACCACGGGCCTCGTCGAGCAGCCCGTTCGCATCCACCGAGAACCCGAAGAGCTTGGGCAGCTGCCCGACCAGGATCGTCAGCGCCAACCCGTTCATGTACCCGATCTGCGTCGGCTTGGAGAGCAGGTCGGCGATGAACCCGAGCCTCGCCACCCCGGCGACGATCGTGATCGCGCCGACCAACAGCGCGAGCATCGACGCCAACGCCACCGCGCGTTGCGGGCTGCCGCCCGACCCGATGATCGGCAGGATCGTCGCCGCGATCATGGGCCCCAGCGAGGAATCCGGGCCCAGCACCAGGATCCGGGAAGGCCCGAACGCGGCATAGCCGATCAGGCAGAGGATGGTCGTATACAAACCGGTGATCGCGGGCAACCCAGCGAGCTCGGCGTAGGCCATTCCCTGCGGCACCAACAGCGTGCTCAAGACCAGGCCGGCGACGAGGTCATGCCGCAGCCACGACGCGCGGTAGGACTTCAGCTGCCGCGCGCCCGGCAGCCAGCTCGAGAGCTTCATGAGCGCGGCAACGACGACGTCAGCGCCGGCGGACGGTCATCCCCGGCACTCCCCCCGACGTACTTCGGCGCGGTGGCGTGCGCGGTGGCTGGCTGAGGGACGATCGAGGGAACGCTCACGCCGCGACATTAGACCAGCGACGCCGGCGCGCGAACTCAGCGACCGGCTCCGAAACTCCCGGGCCGTCCTAGGGTTTGTGCCTGCAATGACGGCCCTCCGCCGCCTCCTGCCCCTGCTCGGATTCGTCGCGGCGTGCCTGCTCGCGGCGACGCCGGCGCGGGCGGCCAACCCCACCGTCAAGGTCGTGCGCGCCAGCGCCGACGCGTCCGTGCGCGTCGACAAGCCCAAGGCCAAGGCCGGCCGCGTCGACCGCCTGCGGATCGACGGCAAGCCCACCGCGGCCGCGTTCCTGCGCTTCAAGGTCACCGGGCTGACCGGCAAGGTCGTGCGCCAGGCGACGGTCTGGGTCTACCGGACCAAGGCCTATCCCTACAAGGGGCTGACCGCGCGGGCGACGAACGGGCGCGCGTGGTCGGAGAAGTCCGTGTCCTGGACCCGGCGGCCCGGCTCGTCCTCGGCGACCGGCACCGCGGTCAAGGCGACCGGCCGCTGGGTCAAGGTCGACGTGACCAAGCTCGTGCGCCAGAACGCCACCGTCGAGCTCGCGCTGACGACGGCCAAGCGCGCCGGCCTGCTCGTCGCCAGCCGCGAGGACGGCAGGGCCCACGCGCCGCGGCTGCACCTGGCCGTCCAGAGCGACCCGCAGCCGACCTTCCCGATCCGCGCCGCGTTCTACTCGAGCGGCTATCCCGCGCGCTGGTCCTCGGGCGCGGTCCAGCATCCCGTCAACGGGCAGTACGACGGCGGCGACGTCCAGACGATCCGCCGCCATCTCGCCGGGCTGGCCTACGGCGGCTTCGGCGCGGCGCTGACCGCGTGGGCGGGGCCGCGGACGCCGTCCGACGCGCGCGACGCCGAGCTCCTGCAGACGACCGAGGACAACGGCAGCCAGGTCCACTGGGCCTACGAGACGACGGCCGAGCTCCGCGGCAACCCGTCGGCGGCGAGGATCGCCGGCCTGCTGTCCTCCCTCGACGCCACGCACGGCCGCGACCCGGCCTACCTGCGCGTCCGCGGGCGCCCGGTGATCTACGTGCCGGTCTCGACGGCCGACCGCTGCGGCGCGCTCGACCGCTGGCTGGCCGGCAACGCCAAGAAGAAGCTCTACCTCGTCTTCCAGGACATCCCCGACCGGGCGACGTGCACGGGCACGCCGAGCGACTGGTACCACGTCGATCCGACCGCGCGGACCACCCGCATCGGCAACAGCTCGTACTCGATCAGCCCCGGCGCGTTCGGCTCGCATTCTTCGAGCGCCGCGCTCGACCGCGACCTCCCGGCCTGGGACGCCGCGGTGCGCTCGATGCAGTCGGCCCGCGGCGCGCGCTGGCATCTCGTCGACTCGTTCAACGACTGGGCCGGCGGCACGGCGGTCGAGCCCGCGACCGAGTGGCGCAGCACGAGCGGCTGGGGCCAGTACCTCGACGCCCTGCGCTCCTCCGGCGTGCTGCGGGCGAGCACGCCGGCCAACGTCGCTCGCCGTCGGCGACATGGCCTGCTCGGTCAGCGAGCAGCAGCAGCTCGGCGTGACGCCGACGACCTGTCAGCAGCAGGCCACGAGCGACCTCGCCGCGAGCCTGAACCCGCAGGCGATCCTCGGCATCGGCGACCTCATGCACGGGCAGGCGACCTCGGCCGACTGGCAGGCCAACTACGAGCCGAACTGGGGCCGCCTGCGTCCGATCACGCATCCGGTGCCCGGCAACCACGAGTACTGCGACAACCGCTGCACCGACCCCGCGGCGGCGATGCGCGCCGGCTACCTCGCGTACTTCGGCGCGGCGCGGGCCGCTCCGCAGGGCACGACCTGGTACTCGTTCGACGTCGGCGGCTGGCACATCGTCGCGCTCGACTCGGAGTGCCAGGACAACGGCGGCTGCGGCCCCGGCTCGCCCCAGGAGACGTGGCTGCGCCGCGACCTCGCCGCCCATCCCGCGGCGTGCACGCTGGCCTACTGGCACCGGCCGCGCTTCACGGGCGGCCACGAGCAGGAGTGGCCGGAGGTGGGCGCGCTGTGGGACGACCTCTACGCGGCGGGCGCCGAGCTCGTGCTCAACGGCCACCAGCACCAGTACGAGCGCTTCCTGCCCCAGAGCCCCGGGCGCCGCGTCGACGAGAGCGGGGGCCTGACGGAGATCGTCGCCGGCACCGGCGGGCGCTCCCACATCCCGCCGGTGACGACGCGGCCCAACACGGTGATCTCCAACGCCGACACCTTCGGCGTCCTGCAGCTCAAGCTCGAGCCGCAGTCGTTCTCCTGGCGGTTCGTGCCCGCCCCGGGCCTGGGCTCGTTCGCCGACTCGGGCTCGCGCAACTGCCACTAGGCAGCGGTCGGCGCGTCAGTCGCAGGCGCGGTTGTCGCAGTCGAGGTCGTCGAGCGCGCCCTCGACCAGCGCCTGGAAGAACACCGCGCCGACCGAGCCGTCGAAGACGGCGACCCCGTTGATCGTCTGTCCCGCGCGGGTCGACGAGTCCACCGCCATGTAGAGGATGTCCTCGACGGGCGCGTCGCCCGCCGGGTCGTAGCGGCAGGCGCTCACCCGTCGCGGCCCCCCGCCGGGCGCCTCGTGGCGGTCGGCCGGAGCGCAGTGGCTGTCGGGCGCCGGGAAGTGCTTGCCGACCTGCAGCTTGCCCTTGTAGCGCTTGGCGAAGGTCGTGACGCCCACCACCTTGTCCTGCGCCCCGCGCTTGTGCCCGGCGCGGCGACGGAAGTAGACCCCGAGGGCGTCGTCGTCGTACGTCGCCAGGTAGAGCCGGGGCACCTCGTTCTCGGTGACCACGCCGTCGGCGTGCCCGAGGATCGAGCGCACGGTCGTGCGGTGCTTGATCGGCCCCAGGCGCATGCCGAGCTTGACGCCCCCGATGCCGGAGGTGAGCTTGATGGCGTGTGAGGGCTTGGCCGGGGCGGCGGCCGGAGCGGCGAGAGCGGCGACCAGGACGGTGGCGGCGAAGATGAGCGAGCGGCGCATTGCGCGAACCTAACCGGGCGGCACCGCCGCGGGCAAACCTGGCGCCGAGCACGCCGATCGGCAAGGATCGGGCTTCACCCCAACGGAAGGCGGATCGCATGCCGCACTACCTGATCGAGGCCAGCTACACGACCGAGGGCGTTGCCGGAGTGGCCGCCAAGGGGGGATCGGCGCGCCGCGACTCCGTGGCGAAGATGATCTCGGCCGCCGGCGGGACCCTGGAGACCTTCTACTTCGCCTTCGGCGACAACGACGTCCACGCGATCGCCGAGCTGCCCAACGACGAGACCGCCGCGGCGATCGCGCTGAGCATCAACCAGTCGAGCGCGACGTCGATCCGGACCACCGTCCTGCTGACCCCCGAGCAGATCGACGAGGCGGCGAAGATCGGCCCGAACTACACGCCGCCGGGCGGCTGAGCCCTACCGCTTCCGGATCCGGAAGCGCAGCGCGGCCGAGACGAACTTCTTCTTGGCCGCCGTGGCCCGGTAGACGCCGGCCGGGAGGTCGAACGCGGCGCGACCCGTCGCGTCCGACGCGAGCTTCCGGCCGGCCACGCGGACGGTCGCGCCGCGCACCGGCTTGCCGGCCTCGAGGACGCGGAGCACCCCGCGTCGCTTCGTCCTGGCCAGCGTCAGGCCCGGGAACGACTGGGCGGCGTAGAGATGGACGACGTTGTCCGCGTCCGAGGTCCGGGCGACGAGGTCGACCCGGTCGCGCTGCGCGTCGAGTTGGAGCTGGGAGAGCGACTGGTCCTTGGGCAGCGGGACGGTCACCTTCGCTCCCCAGGTCCCGCCGACGCGGTAGTGGCGCAGCACGATCCGGTCGGTGGCGCTGTCGCGCCAGCCGGCCCAGAACGACCGCGTGGTCCGGTTCGCCGTCTGGGCGATCTCCTGCTTGAACGAGGGGCCGGCGGCGATGGTGAAGGTCTTGGCGACGGCGCCGTGCCGGATCCAGAAGACGCGGACCCGGCGCCCGCTCGCCGAGCTGGCGGCGATCGAGACGTACTCCGTCTGGCGCCCGAACGTGGTCAGCGCGACCCGCGTGTCGGCCGGGCAGCGGCCGGTGTCCCGGAGGTGGATCACCCGCCCGGCGCGGGAGCCGGTGGCCGGGTCGGCCTCGGCGGCGAACACGCCGCGGCCGGCCTCGCACCAGGCGAGCTCCGCGTGGCCGATCGCGAAGCCGACGACGGCCTGGTCGACCCCGGCGCCGTAGCCCGCGGCGGCCGGCACCCGCGGGTCGAGGCCCGAATGGACGACGGATTGCTCGCCCCCGTACCAGGCCTGCAGGAGCGGGCCCTCGGACGACCCGCCCGCGTAGGTGACCGTCGCCGCCGGTGTGCGCGACGAGGCGAAGTCATTGCGGGCGACCGCGGCGGGCCTGGCCGTCCAGTTCACCCCGGAGTCGTCGCTCGTCGCCAGATCGAGGCCGAAGTTCGGGTCCCCCGTGACGAGCGTCCTGTCCCCGCCGAAGAAGGCGGCGAGGCGGCCCGTGCTGGTGGCGACGAGCGCCGGGCTGCCGACCGACGCCCAGCCATCGAGCACGGTGACCGCCGGACCGACCTTGCCCGAGGCCGCGATCGGCGTCTGATGGAGCGATTCGCTGGAGCCGTCGTCGCGGCGCCAGACGACATGGAGCTTGTTCTGGGCGCGCGCGAGCCCGACCTGGTCGGAGACGTTCATGCCGCCCGTGGCGATGGGGTGCCAGCGCCGGGCCGCGCCGGCCGCCGGCGCGAGCGCGGCGAGGCCGAGCGATGCGGCGACGAGCGCGATCGGTCCACCGGCTGCGGGGCGGTCGGCGGGCGCTCACCGCCCGACCCTATCCGCGCGCGCTACTCGGTGTCGGCGAGGATCTTCGCCTTCTCGGCGGCGAACTCCTCGTCGCTGAGCGCGCCGCGGTCGCGCAGGTCGGCGGTCCGCGTCAGCCGGTCGAGCCGCGCGTCGGCGGCGGCCTCGGCGGGCGGCGCCGCCTGCGCCCCTCGGCGCGCTCGAGCTCGTTGAGCATCGCGAGATCGGGATCGTCGTCCAGGTTCATCTTGGGCCCTCCGTTTTCGATCAGCTGGTACTTCCCGGGGTTCTTGTCGAGGACCACCTTCGAGTGGTGGTCGGGGTCGAACAGCACCGGCACCCGCATGCCGACGCTGGGCTCGCCGAATCCGATCCACTGGTCGGTGATCTCCTCGGTGAACGCGGGCTCCCCCGGCGGGCTGACCTGCAGCTTGAGCCGGTAGGTGGCCGACGCGCCGATCGCCCCGGCCTTGCGGGTGACCCACGGCCGCTCCTTGGCCTCGAGCACCTCGGCGTCGGCGCGCCTGCCGTGCTCGAGCAGCCGCTCGCGGAGCCGGTGGTTGTCGCCCATCATGCGGCCATCCTTGCCGACCGCGCGGGGCCGGTCAATCGGCGAGCTCGCGCGGGTCGGCCGGCACGTCGACGGCGTGCTGCTCGAGCGCGGCCAGCGGGACCGTGTCGAGCGCCTCGGCGCTCGTCGAGGCCAGCACGACGAACGACGCGGCGCCGTCCTCGTAGGCCCGCAGCCAGTTCGCGACCGTCACGCACCAGCGGTCGCCGGGCACGAGGCCGGGGAAGCCGTACTGCGGCCGGGGCGTGCTCAGGTCGTTGCCGATCGACCCCTGGTGCTCGAGGAACTCCGCGGTGACCACGGCGCAGACGAGGTGCGTCCCCAGTCCGCGGGGATCCGGGCGGCAGCAGCCGTCGCGGAAGAACCCGGTCACGGGCTCGGTTCCGCAGGGCTCGAGCGGCCCGCCGATCACGTTGCGCTCGCTCATGGAGGCGGGGGGAATCGAACCCCCAACTCAGCCTTGCAAAGGCCGCGTGTTCCCGTTAGCACCACGCCCCCGGATCCGGGCGGATCACGATAACCGGCCCGCGCCACCCGTCCACAGCGTCTCGCCGTCGTCCAGCACCGGCCCCGGCGCGAGCCCGAGGCGTCGCGCCACCGCGGCCGACGGGACGTTGGCCGGCCCGACGTGGGCGGTGAGGGTGACGACGCCGGCGTCCCTGAGCCACGCGGCGGCCGCGGCCGCCGCCTCGCCGGCCAGTCCCTGACCCTGGTCGCGCGCGCCGACGACCCACGCGAGGTCGGCCGCGAGCCCGGCGTCGGAAGCGGTCACCGTCGCCTGCACGAAGCCGGCGAGGCGCCCGGCCGAGCGCAGGCGCAGCACCCAGTTGAGCCAGCCCTGCTCGCCGTCGGGGGACGCTCCGCGCGCCTGGCGCTCGTAGCGCCGCGCGAGCTCGACGCGCGACGGCGGCTCGCCACCCGTGAAGACGTAGAGCTCGGGGTCGGCCAGGACCGCGGTCATCTCGTCGGCGTGGCCGGGCCGCAGCGGCTCGAGCCGCAGCCGCTCGGTGGCGATGCGCTCGGCGCGGGGCCAGTCCATCCGCGCATCGTCGCACCCGGAGCAGCTCCGGATCGCGGCGACCGGGTGTAGGGTCGCCGCCGAGGGCCAACGTTCTGGAGGGAGCGGAGATGGCGAAGACGAAGGTCGCGACGCAGGACCGCGGGACCGCCGAGAGCGGCCACGTCGACGAACCCGACAAGTCGCCGCGCGTCGCGAACGTCGAGCAGGTCGCGCAGCCCGCCGAGCTGTCGAACTACGACATCGTCCGCCACTACTTCACGGCGGCGGCCGACCAGCTCGAGCTCGCCGACGACATCCGCGCCGTGCTGCTGTCCTCCTACCGCGAGGTGCAGGTGCAGGTGCCGGTCAAGCTCGCCGACGGCAAGATCCACGTCTACTCGGGCTTCCGCGTGCAGCACAACGGCGCGCGCGGGCCGTACAAGGGCGGCATCCGCTACCACCCCGAGGTCGACCTCGACGAGGTGCGCGCGCTCGCCTCGCTGATGACCTGGAAGACGGCGATCGTCAACGTCCCCTTCGGCGGCGCCAAGGGCGGCGTCAACTGCCCGGCCGACGAGCTGTCGCGCGACGAGGTCCAGGCGATCACCCGCTCGTTCATCTCCAAGATCGACAAGGTGCTCGGGCCGACGCGCGACATCCCCGCGCCCGACGTCAACACCAACGCCCAGGTGATGGCCTGGATGATGGACGAGTACGGCACGCACCACGGCCACTCGCCGGCGATCGTCACGGGCAAGCCGATCTCGCTCGAGGGCTCCTTCGGGCGCGAGGCGGCGACCGGCCGCGGCGCTGGTCTACATGTTCGGCGAGGCGGCCCCGCAGATCGGGCTCGATCCCTCCGAGACGCACGTTCGTCGTCCAGGGCTTCGGCAACGTCGGCTCGTGGGCGGCGCGGATCATGGAGGACCAGGGCGCGAAGATGGTCGGCGTCCAGGACGTCCACGGCTGCCTGCACTCCGAGGCCGGGATCGACGCCGGCGCGCTGCGCGAGCACCTGATCGGCGGCGGCGCGATCGGCGGACTTCGACGGCGAGGGCGTCGAGACGGTCTCGGCCGAGGAGCTGCTCGCGGCCGAGTGCGACGTCTTCATCCCCGCGGCGCTGGGCGGCATGATCCACGCCGACAACGCCGACCTGCTCAAGTGCCGGATCCTGCTCGAGGGCGCGAACTCGCCGACCACGCCGCAGGCCGAGGAGATCCTCGTCGACAAGGGCGTGCTCGTCGTGCCCGACGTGATGGCCAACGCAGGCGGCGTCGTCGTCTCCTACTTCGAGTGGGTCCAGAACCTCCAGCACTTCCGCTGGGACGAGCGCGAGGTCAACGACAAGCTCGGCACGATCATGCGCCGCGCCTACCGCGAGGTCATGGCCCGCTCCAAGCAGGGCGGCGACCAGGTGCCGCTGCGCGTCGCCGCCTACGCGCTCGGGATCGAGCGCGTGGTCGAGGCGGCACGGACGCGCGGGCTACATCTAGACACGCCCCGGTCGCCGGGATACGGTCGGCTGAGTCAGACCAGGAGGACCCCATGCCGGCCGACGGCGGCCGCGCGCGTCATACGGTCCGGAGTCTCACCCTCGCGTTCGCGCTGGCCCTCGTCGTGTTCCTCGTGGTCGCCGCCCCGGCGCGGGCCGGGGCGACCAAGGTGACCTGGCCGGTCTTCATCCAGCTCAAGGCCGCGCCGCACACGACGAACCACGTCAAGGTCATCTACTACCTGCGCAAGGGCAGAACGCCCGACGACGGTGTCTTCATCCACCTCGTCTCCGACACCGCGGGGATGACGACGCGCGTCACCGAACCCCCGACCTGCTACCCCGTGGGGCGCGGCGACCCCAGCCAGATCGCCCTGGCGGGCAAGGCCGTCGTCTGCCCGGACGGCAGCGCCGTGGGGGACTTCCCGCCCGGCCTGGGCGAGGACTTCCGGGCCTTCCTGGGGGATCGCGACGACTCCTTCGACGCCCAGCACTCGCTCGGCTCGTTCGAGGTCCACGCCGGCTCCGGGAAGGACCGGCTGTACGGCAACGACCAGGCGGCGATCGAGGTCGACTTCGACACGAACACGGTGTGCGGCTCCTTCACCGAGGACGAGCTCTATGGCGACTCGGGGAACGACCGGCTGTACGGGCGCCGCGGACCCGACCTCCTCTCGGGTGGGTCGGGCAACGACCGGCTCTACGGGGGGCGGGCCGCGATCCGGCACGAGATGCCCGGGGGCCGGTTCTACCCCGGCTTCGCCTCCGCCAGCGGCGACAACCTGCGCGGAGGCTCGGGCGACGACGTGCTCCACGCGGACAACCACGCCCGCGACACGTGGATCGACTGCGGGCCGGGGCGCGACACGGCCTACGTCGACAAGCGCGACCCGAAGACGAAGCACTGCGAGAAGGTCAAGCGGCGCTGAGGCGGATCCATACCTGAACAGTGTCCGGGGCCTGACAGGGTCGCCGCCATGCGCTCCCCCTCCGCTGGTCCCTCGTCCCATCCTCTGCCTGCTGGCCTTCCCGGCGGTGGGGCGCGCGGCCGGCCCGCACACGGGCGGCTTCACGTGCTGGCCGACCCGCGCGGAATCCGTCAGCCAGATCAACGGCGAGGTCTCCTACTCCACCCGCCGGGTCACCAAGCTCCTGCTTGGCCGCCACCACCACTACGGCCTGCAGCTGATGGCGCGGACGGGCAAGTCGATCACACCGGCAACCACCTCCACTTCCGTGGCGGCGAGCTCGACCGCAACTCGCCGTTCCCCGTCCACGTGGCTTGAAGTCGCATAGCACGTTATGCGCATGCCGCACTCCCAGCACCGGGCCGCGCACAAGTACCGCGTCGTGCTGTTCGACCATAGTTCGAACGACTCCGACGCCGGCGCGCCGCATCAGTGAGTTCGATCACCGCATGAACGTGTCGTTCTACTACTGCGGCTGCGATACGCTCCGCAGCAGCACCACGGCCAGCCCGAGCAGCCCGAAGAGCTCGGCGCCAACGCGTAGCGCGACAGCGGCGTCAGCAGCGCCACGCCGAGCGGGATGCCGACGAGCGCGAGCGAGCGCGGAGACCGCCGCATGCCGCAGCGCCACGGCGGCGACGGCGAGCGCCAGCACCCCAGTCCGATCCCACCCGCGTAGTAGCCGAGCACGTAGGAGATATCGAACAGCGCCTGGGCGACCGGCGCGGTCAGGGTCGCGTGCTGCGCCTGGAGCGCCGCCGCCATGTTGATCGTCTCGGCGCCGACCCCCGCCGCGGCGGCGACCAGCGCGCCGCCGAACGCGACGTCGGCGAGCACCGTGTCGTCCTCGAGCTCGGCGAGCAGCGCGCGGAGCGAGGCGGCGAAGACGAGGAGCGTGGCCATCGCCACCAGGCTGAGCAGCGCCCCCACGATGATGCGGCCGGCCAGCCGGTCGTAGAACCCGAGCAGCGCGGGCGCCGTGGCATCGCGCCCGGGCTGGTCGAGCGCCCAGATGGCGTTCGCGCCCAGGAAGAGGAGTGCGGTGGCCAGGCCGCTGAGGCCGGCCGTGCGGCGTGCGTGCGGCAAGCGATGTGACATGCTCGACCCATCGAAGCCGAGGCATGCAGAACCGGCAACGGGTCTCGCGGGACCGGTCGATGATAAAGCTCCGCACCCCGTCCTACATCGTGCTCGGGATGATCCGGCTCGGCGCGCGCTCGGGCTACGCGATCAAGAAGGCGACGGACGTCTCGACCCGGGTCTTCCTGCCCATCTCGCTCGCCCAGATCTACCCCGAGCTCGCGCGGCTCGCGGACGCCGGGCTCGTCACGCGCCGCGACGATCCGCACGGCCGGCGCAGCCGCTCGGCCTACACCGCGACCGACGACGGCGACGAGGCCCTGCTGGCCTGGCTGCGCTCGCCGCGCTTCGCCCCGACGCAGTTCCGCGACGAGGGGATCCTGCGGCTGTTCTTCGCCGACGCGCTGCCGCCGGGCGAGCAGATCGAGCTCGTGACGCGCATGGCGACGCGGGCGCGCGGCGCCGAGCGCTGGATGCGCGAGGACGTGCTGCCCGCGGCCGAGGCGCTGGCCCGGCGCGACGGCTTTGGCCGGCCGCTGTCGGTGGCGCACCTGGGGGCGGACACCTACGGCTTCATCGCCGAGCGCCTCGAGGCGCTCGCGGCAGAGCTCGCGGACGAGCCCGGCTGACCGGACGGCGCGACGAGATGCCAGTCCGGTGCTCCCGCCCGTCGGCGGGAGCACCGTCCAGGCGTCCTTGCCCTCCTGAGGCAAGAGGTGCCGGCGATCCCCGCTGAGTGCTCGCTCTATGGACGGGGTGCCCTTCGCCGGCAGGAGGGTGATCGGCCCTGGACGGCCGGTTGATAAAGACGATCGGGATGTGTCGAACGAACGTCCAGGCAGCGGCCGGAAACGCCCGGTGGGCGCTACTCGTCGAAGTCGAAGTCCTTCGGCGGCTTCTGCTCGAACCAGAGGCGCTCGTGCTCGGGCGTCTCCTGGAGGAAGTCCGGCGTCTCCTCGAGCGGATCCTCGTCGGGCTCGGCCTCGGCGGCGCGATCGGCCTCGTCGTCGAAGCCCCACTCCTCGGTGGGCTGCTCGACGTCGGCGACGGGCCGCGACGGGTCGGCGGGCTCGTCGAAGTCGGATCCGAAGTCGGCCAGGGCGGGCCCGACGGGCTCCTCGAGCGCCGGCGGCGCCACGGGCTCGTCGTCGGCGGGATCCTCGGCGAGAACCTCCACGTCGCCGCCTTCCGGCGCATCGGCCGGCTCGAGGCCGGCGAGCTCGTCGGCGGGCGCCTCGGCGCCTGGCGGCACGGGGTCGTCCTCGGTCGCGGCGGCCGTGCGGCGGGCGGGGCCGAGCGCTTCCTGCTCCTGCCTGGTGATCTCCTCGGGTCGGCGCCATGGCGGCGCTTGAGCTCGAGGTGATCGCGGATGGCGTCGTCGAGCAGTCCCATCGAAGTAAGCACCCTGCGGGCCGTACGTCCACGGGTTCCCCCGTGGGATCGAGGGATCCGCCCGACGGTGCGGTTCTTGCCCGCGTGCTTGGCCTCGTACAGCGCCCGGTCGGCCGCCGCCGATCAGCGCGCGCGACTTCGGCGCTTCCGGGCAGCATGCCACACCCAGCGAGGCCGTCACGCGAAGGTGCCGGACCGTCGAGCATGCGGGAGCTGCCAGCGCCTCGATCGCCGTGCGCACGCGCTCGGCCAGTGGTAGGCGCCCTCGATGTCGGTCTGGGGCAGGACGACCGCGAGCTCCTCGCCGCCGTAGCGGGCGGGCTCGTCGATCTCGCGGGAGGACTCGCGCAGCACGCGGGCGACCTCGCGCAGCACACCGTCGCCCTGCTGGTGGCCGTAGGTGTCGTTGACCGCTTGAAGTTGTCGATGTCGAGCATGAGCAGGCCGAGGGCTGGCCGAAGCGCCTCGTGCGCTCGAGCTCGGTCGGCCATCGCCTCCTGGAAGCGGCGGTGGTTGTAGAGGCCGGTGAGCTCGTCGGTCACCGCCTGGCGGCGCACTGCTCGTGCAGGCCGCACGTTCTCGATCGAGACCGCCGCCTGGCCGGCCAGGTAGTCGAAGAGCTAGCGCTCGGCGTCGCTGAACGGGCGTCCGGTCCGCACGACGCGAGAGCAGGCCGCTGACGCGCCGCCGGTCGTCGCCGGGCCCGAGCGGGACGGCCAGCGCGTGGCGCTCGTCGACGTCGACGCGGGCCGGCCGCGCGTGCTCGAGCGCCTCGTTCTCGGCCGCGCCAGCGGCTCGCGTCGTGCCCGCACGAGGCCGGCGCGGCGCCGCCTCGACGAGCTGGCCGTCGGGCCCGAGCACCGTGGCCCGCCCGCCGTCGGCGCCCGACCCGTCGACCGCGGTCTGGACGACGATCTCCAGCAGCGCGTCGCGGTCGAGGTTGGCGGCGAAGGTCTGCGCCGATCCGCCGCATCGACTGGCTGCAGGCGGCCGCGCTCCTGGCTCGAGCTCGTCCAGGCGCCGCTCGAGCTCGGAGGACATCACGTTGAACTCGTCGCCGAGCTTGGCGAACTCGTCGGAGCCCTCGACGGCACCGGGCGGGAGAAGTCGCCGCAGGCGAGGCGCCGAGCGGCTTCCAGGAACGCGCGCGATCTGCGCCTGCAGCGAGCGCGAGACGATGAAGGCGAAGGCAGGGCAAGCACGAGGAAGCCGAGGAGCAGGCCGATGGCCAGGCCGCGGGCCGAGCCGATAGAGCTCTGGCCGGCGGGCACGTCGACCCGGACCCCGAGCCGGCGTGGCGCCGAAGCCCGGGGTGGAGAAGGACGCCGAGCCGCGCGACGTCGTCGTCGGCGCGGCGGCCGGCCAGCGCCTCGGCCGTCGCGGGTGACGACGACGCCGGCGCGCGGTCGAGGCGAGCAGGGCGGCGAGGCCGGCCGCCGTCTCGCGCGAGGCGGCCACGTCGGCGGTTCTGCCGCCGCGGAAGCGGATGCGGTGCAGCGCCGGGGCGATCGCGTCGCGCGAGCCGACGTCGCCCAGCGCCCGGCCGCGCCATGTCACCCGCACGCGCACGAGGCGCTCGGAGGCCCGCAGCCGGCGGACCTCCCGCGTCGTCGCCGCGGCGTCGCCGCGGAGGATCGCGTCCTGAAGCGCCGGGTCGTCGGCGATCCGCCCGGCCGCGCCCGCCGCCCGGCTGCGCGCCCGCCCGTAGTCGCGTGGCCAGCGTGCCCACGCAGACGTCGGCCTGGGCCTTGGCGCGCGAGGTGACGAAGTTCCCGATCAGCCAGAAGGCGAGCACGCCGAAGCCGATCATCGTCACGAGGACGATGCGGACGAAGAGGCCGGTCAGCCGAGCTCGAAAGCTCATGGATGCATGATCGGACGCTACACCCGGTCTCTACACTGTCGCACGGTGCGGCGCGAATGCCTCTTTCGCGCCGCGGCCACGGGGCTATAGCTCAGTTGGGAGAGCGCCTGGATCGCACCCAGGAGGTCGGGGGTTCGAGTCCCCCTAGCTCCACTCTCGTCGCGACGGGACGTCAGGCGAGGGCCATGCCCGCCGCGTCGGATGGCGCCGGATCCGGCCGGCGCATCATGCGGAACCCGGTGATCAGGCCGAGCAGCCCGGCGAGGATCGGGACGAGCAGCGCGACCTGGAGGGCCAGCGGTCGCGCGTCCGTGTTGATGCGAGATGATCTCGTCCCGGATCGCCGGCGGCTGACCGGCGAGCTGCTGCTCGAGCTGCGGTGTTGCTCATCACCTCGGCGTCGTCCTCGAGCGCGTCGCGACCTGCTGCTGGGACGCGGCGGGCAGCACCGTGCTGTCCTGCGCCATCTGCGTGAACGCGATCGAGAGCGTCGCGAGCATGATCGCCCCGGCGAACGCGAGGCCGAAGGACAGCCCGAACGAGCCCGCGGCGGAGTTGACGCCGGCGGCCTCGCTGACCCGCTCCTCGGAGATCGGCGAGAGCGTGTAGTTGTTGAGCTGGGAGACGAGCAGGCCGAGCCCCGAGCCGGCGATGGTCAGCGGGATCACGAGCGCCCAGCCCGAGTCCGCGCGCGGGACGATCGGGAGCAGCAGCAGCATGCCGACGGTCAGCAGCAGCCATCCGGCGCGGATGACGCTCGCCGGACGCCGCGCCCGCCCGCTTGCCGGCGAGCGAGCGCCGTTCCGAACATGGTCAGCGACAGCGGCGCGAGCGTCAGGCCGGTCTGCAGCGCGTCGTACTCCAGGACCATCTGCAGGTAGATCGGCAGGGCGATCATCGCCCCGCCGAGCGCGATGTTCTGGAGCATCTGGGAGGAGATGCCCGAGCCGGAACAGGTCGTGCGAGAACAGGTCCGGGATCGAGCAGCGTCGGCTTGCCCTCGCGCTTGCGCCGGACGAGCCAGCGGGCGAGCGAGCCGAGGCCGACGAGGCCGACCGCGAGCAGCAGGCCGACGGACTCCCCGCCCTCCTGCCAGACGAGGATGCCGATCACGACGCCGCCCATGCCGACGGCCGACAGCAGCGCGCCGACGACGTCGACGCCGCGCGGGCCGGTGTACGGCACGTCCTCGACGAGCTTGATGCCGGACGAGGACGACGCGCGATCACGACGACCTCGAAGCCGAACCCGACGCGCCACGACAGGAAGGTCGTGAAGAAGCCGCCGAGCAGCGGGCCGACGGCGGCGGCGATGGCGGCCGCGGCGCCGACCAGGGCGTAGGCCTTGCTTCTGCGCCGCGCCCTCGAAGTTGCCGTGGATCAGCGACTGCATCGCGGGCAGCAGCAGCGACGCGCCGAGGCCGCCGATGACGGCCCAGAAGACGATGATCGCCGTGAGGCCCTGGGCGAAGGTCATCGCCAGCGCGCCGAGCGCGTAGCCCAGCAGGCCGATGACGAACGCGCGCTTGCGCCCGATCAGGTCGCCGACCTTGCTGCCGATGAGGATGAACGCGGCGGAGACCAGCGCCTCGAGGGCGATGGCGCCCTGGACGCCGCTCACGGTGGTGTCGAGGTCCTCGACGACCTTCGCGATCGACACGTTCATCAGCGACGTGTCGACGACGAGCACGAACATCGCCATCGCCAGCCGGACGGCCAGGCGACGGCTGGCGGCCTCCACTACGCCGTGCTGCGATCCGAATCCGCGGCCAGCCAGGCCTTCGCGTCCGCGAGCTCGCTGACCTTGAACCCCTTCGCCTTGCCGGGCAGCATGAACGACAGCGCGCGCAGGGCAGGGCGGATCCAGTCCTCGTCGCTGACCACGGCGACGCGCTCGAACGAGCTCGCGTGCCGCGCGCGGAACCCGGTGTCGGCCTTGACGGCATCGCCCTCGACGTCACCCGCCCGCGGCCCGATCACGTAGAGCAGGCGCACCTTGCGCCCGTCCGCGATCTCCCGGCGGAGCACGGGCTCGACCGCCTCCTCCCAGTCGTCGTCCTCGACCTCGCCGGCCGCCTCGAAGCCGATCGTCCCGACCGGCATGTCTCTCATCTGGCGCAGCACGCCGAACCTCTCCCGCTCGCCGTCATGGGTTGAGCCGATGCTGTTCGAGAACGCGACCTGCGGCATCACTCGGACGGGGTGATGTCCCTCCCTGGCCCGCAAGCCCGACCGGGCCTAGCGTGGAGGGATGAACTACCGCACCCTCGGCACCAGCGACCTCGAGGTCTCCGAGATCTCACTCGGCTCGTGGCTCACGTACTCCGGCGGCGTCGAGCGCGACGCCACCAAGGCCTGCACCGACGCCGCCTTCGAGGCCGGCATCAACTTCTTCGACACGGCCAACGCCTACGGCGACGGCGCCGCCGAGGAGGCGTGGGGCGAGATCCTCGCCGGCCGGCCGCGCGACTCCTACGTGCTGGCGACCAAGGTCTTCTTCCCGATCCACGGCGAGACGGGCCTGTCGGCGGCGCAGATCCACAAGCAGATCGACGCCTCGCTCGCTCGGCTGCAGACCGACCACGTCGACCTCTACCAGTGCCACCGCTTCGACGTCGACGTCCCGATCGAGGAGACGATGGAGGCGCTGAGCGAGATCGTCCGCGCGGGCAAGGTCCGCTACCTCGGCTTCAGCGAGTGGACGCCCGAGCAGATCGAGGCGGGCTTCGCCGTCGCCGGCGCCGAGCCGTTCGTCTCCTCCCAGCCGCAGTACTCGATGCTCTGGCGCGCGCCGGAGGCCGGCGCGTTCGACGCGGCGAGCGCGCACGGCGTGAAGCAGATCGTCTGGTCGCCGCTGGCCCAGGGCTTGCTGACCGGCAAGTACCGCCCCGGCGAGGCGCCGCCCGCCGACTCCCGCGCGGCCAGCGACTCCATGGGCGGGTTCATCAAGGCCTGGCTGACCGACGAGACGCTCGAGGCCGTCCAGCGGCTGCAGCCGATCGCCGACGAGGAGGGGCTCTCGATGGCCCAGCTCGCGCTGGCCTGGGTGCTGCGCCGCGACGAGGTCGCCTCGGCGATCATCGGCGCCTCGCGGCCCGAGCAGGTCCACGACAACGCCGCGGCCAGCGGCCACACCCTGTCAGCCGAGACGCTGCGCGCGATCGACGAGGCGCTCGGCGACACGCCGATCACCGGCCCGCAGCTCGCCCCCGGCGCGAGCGACGGCGTGCTGCACCGCTAGCCCGGGGCCGGCGCCGGCTGCGGGCTCGGGCTCGTCGACGGCCTGGGCGGCCACGCCGCCCGGCATCGCGACGAGCGCGACGACGAAGGCCACCGCCATCGAGGCCGCCATCAGGTAGACGACGGTCCGCACGGAGTGGGCGAAGTCGAGCTGCACGGCGTGGACGAGCGCCTTCGGGCGCGGCCCGCCGCTCGCGCCCGCTCCGGCGCCGCCGCCGCCCGAGATCGCGTGGGCGATCGAGTCCGCCGTGGCCTTGGGCACGCCCGCCTTGCCGAGGGTGTCCTCCACGCGCGAGACGGTGTCGGTGATGAGGATCGAGCCGAGCACGGCCAGGCCGAGGCTGCCGGCGAAGTTGCGCACGGTCTGCGTCACGCCGGTCACCGCGCCGTAGGTCGCCCGCGGCGCGCGGTTGATCGCGTCGGTGCTCACCGGGCCGAGCGTCAGCCCCGTCCCGGCGCCGGCGATCGCCAGGTAGATCCACTGCGAGCCGAAGTCCAGGCCGTCGAGCTTGCTGCCCCACAGGTAGAAGCCGACGGCGGCGACCGCGCAGCCGAGCACGACGGTCGGCCGCGCCCCGCGGCTGTCGAGGATCCGCCCGCCCCACTGCGCGGCGATCGAGAAGCCGCCGAAGAACACGAGCAGGAACAGCCCGGCGTTCGTCGCGCTCTCGCCCAGGGCGACCTGCGCGTACAGGCTGGCGAAGAAGAACAGCGGCACGAAGCAGATCGACAACAGGAACAGGACGATGTTGTCGACGCGGAAGGCCTTGTTGGCGAACAGCCGGATCGGCACCAGCGGCTCGTCGGACACGAGCTCGAGGCGCACGAAGGCGGCGATCAGCAGCAGCCCCGCGATCAGGCAGCCCCATGTCGCGGCGCCGTCCCAGCCCCACGCGCTCGACTCCTGCAGGCCGAGCACCGACAGTCCCATCCCGACCGTGATCAGCGCGGCGCCGCGCACGTCGATCCGCGCGTCCTGGCGCTCGGACTCGGGCTTGGCGATCAGCGTCAGGACGATCGCGATGATCGCGACCGGCACGTTGATCCAGAAGATCGCCCGCCACGTCCACTCCGTCAGGACGCCGCCGAGCAGCGGCCCGATCGCGGTCAGCCCGCCGGAGACCGAGAAGAAGACCGCCAGCGCCTTGCCGCGCTCCTGCACCGGGTAGGTCGCGACGACGATGGCCAGCGCGGCCGGGAACAGGAAGGCCGCGCTCGCGCCCTGCAGCACCCGGAAGACGATCATCCACTCCTGGCCCGCCGATCCGGTCGGCGTGGCGCCGCACATGGCCGAGAAGGTCGCGAAGGCGGCCACGCCGGCCACGCACGACGCGGCGGTGGCCGTACACGTCGGCCACCTTGCCGCCCAGGGCGAAGAGCGCGGAGAGGGCGACGAGGTAGCCGGTGACGATCCACTGCGCGCCGGTCGAGGACAGGTGCAGGTCGTCCTGCAGGTTGGGGATCGCCAGCGCGACGATCGTCTGGTCGATGAACAGCATCGCGACGGCGAAGACCATCGCGGCCAGGACCAGGTGCTTGTTCGTGCCTACGTCAACCCGCTTCGCCGAGGAGTGCCAGCGAAGTGTCCCACAGCCGCTCGGCGCCCGCCGGGTCGAGCGCGTAGGGCGCGACACGCGACGAGTCCCGGCTGGGAGGACCAGCGCCCGGCGCCTGCTGCGGCATCGTGATCGCACGGGTTGCGCGGCCGTCTGAGCGGATCGTCCTGGACGCACGGATGGTCACGCGATGCCTCGGGTCGCGTGATCCGCACGACGTTCTCGCCGCCATCGCACGAGCGCCCACGCCATTGCCCTGATCGCCCTGATCGTCGCGCTGCGCGGCAGCGCCTACGCAGCCATGCTGTCGGCTGCCGCGAGACAGCGTCCGGCCACGCCAGCTCGCACCGGCGCGGCGCGAAGAGCAAGATCTCCAAGCGCACTCGTGCGGCGCTCGCACGGCAGCCCGGGGCAGCCAGCGGCAGAGACCGGCCACGCCGGGGCGACCGGGCCCAAGGGTCCGACCGGTCCGACGGGGGCCAGGGGCGGGGCGGGCGCCGCCGGGACCCGGGGCCCAGTGACCTCTACGCGGCCGGGAACAGCGGCGTCAACCTGTCGCACACCAACACGACCGTCGCGTCGGTGACGGTGCCCGCCGGGAGCTACGTGCTCGAGGCGACCGTCAACGTGAACGCCAGCCCGAAGGGCGTGATCGGATGCTCGATCGAGACCACCGGCACGACCTACGACGGCAAGGCGGTCGACCCCGCCGCGGACGGTGCGAACGAGGTCTCGCCCTGTCCGGGCGGCGACCTTCACGACGCCGCAGACGCTGCGGCTCGACTGCTCAACCTTCTCGACGAGCGCGTCGCCGGGAACGCGCGGCTGTTCGCGATCAAGACCGGCCGCATCCTGCGACCCTCCCGCTCCCAACCGGCCTCAGGGCGCGCACCTGTGCCACGCTGACGCCGCGATGAGCGGATTGCGACCGCAGGTCTACCGCGACGAGCGGCCGGCCGAGGCGATGGCGCCGTTCCACGCGTGGGCGCGCACCCACGAGCCGGGCTGGACCTACACCGCGGTGCGCGTGCTGCTGACCCCGGTCGCGCTCGGGCTCTACCGCACGCCGCCAGCACGGCAAGGAGCACGTCCCCGCCGACGGGCCGTGCATCCTCGCGCCCAACCACTTCTCGAACATGGACCACTTCTTCCTCGGCGTGCATCTGCGCCGCCGCATCCGGTTCATGAGCAAGTCGCAGTTCTTCGGCAACAACCCGGTGCTCTCGTACCTGTTCCGCGTCTCGGGGCACTTCCCCGTGCGGCGCGGCCATGCCGACGAGGAGGCGTTCGCGACGGCGCACACGATCCTCGACCGCGGCGGCCTGGTCGGCATCTACGCCGAGGGCGGCCGCACGCGGACCGGCGGCTTCGGCGAGCCGCGGCCCGGGCTCGGGCGGCTCGCGCTCGAGTCGGGCGCGCCGGTCGTCCCCGCCGCGATCCGCGGCTCGCTCGGCGTGCGCGACTGGCGCCGCGGGCGCTTCCCGCGCATCGAGGTGCGCTACGGCGCGCCGCTGCGCTTCGACCGGGTCGACGCGCCCGACCGCGACGCGCAGCTCGCGGCGGCCGAGGCGATCTTCGCGCGCGTGCGCGAGCTCTACGCGTAGAAAAGCAACCTGGTCTACGCTCGACGGAGAGCCATCACCGGCCGAGAGGAGAGCCACATGCCGATCCCCACGGAGACCGTCGGGTCGCTGCCGCGCCCCGAGAAGCTCCAGAACGCCTACCAGGATCTGGACGACGGCAAGATCGAGGTCTCCGACCTCGAGAAGCTCCAGGAGGAGGCGGCCGAGGACTCGGTGCGGCGCCTGGAGAAGACCGGCGAGCTCTACGTCAACGACGGCGAGCAGCGTGAGTCCTCGTTCGCGACCTACCCGATCACCACGACGCTCGCGGGCACGGGCCTCGCGCCGAACCTCGCCGGCGACGGCCAGTTCTTCGCGATCTTCGACGACGGCCACCACCGCCAGCTGCCGCGGCTGACCGGCGGCCCGTTCAAGTACCAGACCTACGCGTCGGAGTACGTCGAGAAGAACAAGAAGCTGACGAGCAAGCCGGTCAAGCAGGCGGTGATCGCGCCGTCGATGCTGATGCTGCTCTACCCGCTCGAGGGCGAGCTCGACGGCTACACGCGCGGGGCAGTTCCTCGACGACCTCTGCGACGAGGTCGAGAAGGACATCCGCCAGTGCTTCGCGGCCGGCGCCGAGCGCGTCTCGATCGACTTCACCGAGGGCCGGCTCGCGAACAAGAACGACTCGCGCAACCCCTGGACCAACAACGACATGCTCCAGGACTTCATCGACCTCAACAACCGCGTGATCGATCGCTTCACGGCCGAGGAGCGGGTGAACATCGGCATCCACACGTGCCCGGGCGGCGACAACGACTCGGTGCACTCCAAGGAGGTGCCGTACGAGAAGCTGCTCAACCACATGTTCGAGCTCAACGTGGGCTACTTCCTGATCCAGTGCGCCTCCGAGGAGGACAAGGACTACGTCTACAAGCTCGTCGGCGACAACATCCGCAAGGACGCCAACGGGGTCAAGCAGGTCGCGTTCATCGGCGTGATCAACCCGCTCGACCCGCAGGTCGAGACGGCCGAGGAGGTGCGCGACCGGCTGGTCCGCGCGTCGGAGTTCATCCCGACCGATCAGCTCGGCGCCACCGACGACTGCGGCTTCTCGCCGTTCAGCCGCGACCTCAAGCCCAAGCACGGCTCGCCGGACTTCGCGCGCGACGTCGCGATGGAGAAGATCGCCAACCGGCTCGCGGGCGCGCGCATGGCGTCCGAGCAGCTCGGCGTCTGACCGCTCCGCCCTACCCTGGGGGCATGGCGACGACCTCGTCCCATGCCCCCGGGTGGGCCGACTACGCGGCCGAGCGGCTGGCCGGCGCGGGCTACCGCCGCGGCGGCGCGCGCGCGCGCCGTCGTCGAGCTGCTCGACCGCCAGGAGTGCGGGCTCTCGGCGCCCGAGATCGAGCACGCGCTGCTCGTGCGGCGACCGCGCCGTCGCCCGCGCGTCGGTCTACCGCGTGCTCGAGGAGCTCGAGGAGCTCGGGCTCGTCACGCGCATCGACGTCGGCCACGGCCTGGCCCGCTACGAGGCGCAGTTCCCCGACGGCGCCCACCACCACCATCACCTCGTCTGCGACACGTGCGGGCGGCTCGTCCCGTTCCGCGACGAGGAGCTCGAGCGGACGATCCGTCGCGTCGCCCGCCGCCTGCCCTTCCAGGTCGACGAGCACGACATCACCCTGCGGGGCGCGTGCCCGGGCTGCGCCCCGGACCGAGCGAGCTGACCGCCCAGGCCAGCGCGCAGGCGGCGACGAGCGCGCCGGCCACCGACGCGCCCGCGGCGACGTCGGCGTAGTAGGAGAGGTAGAGCCCGGCGAACGCCGGCGAGCACGGCGACGAGCGCTCCGATCGCGAGCCGCGCGCCCATGCGGTCGGACAGCTGCGCCGCCGCCGCGGCGGGGGCGACGAGCACGGCGACGACGAGCAGCGAGCCGAGGCCCTGGACGGCGACGACGATCGCCAGCGCGACGAGCACGAGCAGCGCGGCGTCGACCGGCAGCGGCGCGACGCCGAGCGCCCGCGCGTTGACGCGGTCGAAGCCGAGCACGAGCAGGCGGCCGTGGAGCAGCGCGGAGCGCGAGGAGCACGAGCACGACGAGCGCGGCGGCGAGCGCGAGGTCGGTGTCCGACGCGCCGAGCACGTCGCCGAACAGCAGCGCGCCGAGCCCGGCGGGCGTGTCGGGCGACAGGGCGAGCAGCGCGCCGAGCCCGAACAGCGTCGTGACGACGACGGCCACGCCGGTGTCGCGACCGAGCCCGGGCACGCGGCCGGCCAGCGCGACGGCCAGCGCCGCGACGAGGATCCCGACGGTGCCGCCGAGCAGCAGCGGCAGGCCGGTGAGCGCGGCGACGACGAGGCCGGGAAGCATCGCGTGCGCGAGCGACTCGGCCGAGTAGGAGAGCCGGTAGGAGACGACCCAGGCGCCGAGCGCGCCGCCGGCCACGCCGAGCAGCAGCACCTCGAGCGAACGCGCGGCGCATGATCGACTGGGTCCACGGGATCGCCGAGCGCGGTCCAGATCGTGGCGAGCATCAGTGCGGGTGGTCGTGGTGGTGGGGCGGCAGGACGCAGAGGCCCGGCTCGTCGGGCAGGCGCACGAGCTCGCCGCCGTAGGTCGCGGCGAGCACCTCGGGGGTCAGGACCGCGTCGGGCGCGCCGAAGGCGATCTGCTCGCGGTGCAGGCACAGCACGCGGTCGAAGCGCCGGGCCTGCTCGACGTCGTGGGTGGCGACGAGCAGGCCGCGGCCCTCGGCGGCCAGGCGGCCGAGCAGCGTCCTCGAGCTGCGTGGCCGAGGCCGAGTCGAGGCCGGTGAACGGCTCGTCGAGCAGCATCACCCGCGCGTCCTGCACGAGCGCGCGGGCCACGAGCACGCGCTGGCGCTGGCCGCCGGAGAGGTCGCCGAAGGTCGTCTCGGCGCGGTCGGCCAGGCCGACGGCGGCCAGGGCCTCGCCCGCCCGCTCCCGCTCGGCGCGGCCCGGTCGCCGCCACCACGCCAGCCGCGAGGTCGCGCCCATCAGCGCGACGTCGAGCGCCGAGACCGGGAAGTCGAGGCGCGAGCGCTCGGTCTGGGGCACGAGCGCGGCGCGCTCGGGGCGCTCCACCGTCCCGGCGCTCGGCGCGAGCTCGCCGAGCAGGACGCGGAAGAGCGTCGTCTTGCCGCCGCCGTTGGGCCCGAGCACGGCCACGCGCTGGCCGGGCTCGACGGCGAAGGCGACGCCCGTCCAGCGCGGGCGGCCCGCCGTAGCCGGCGGCGAGGCCGGTGACGGTGAGCAGGGGTGTCATCGCGCCTCCCGCAGCGCCCGGACCGCCGCGACCAGCGACGAAGACGCCGCCGGTGAGCACGGCGATCGCGGCGCCGGACGGCGCGTTGAGCTCGACCGCCAGCCACAGCCCGACGACGCCCTCGGCCGCGGCCAGCGCGACGGTCGCGAGCTGCCAGGTCCCGATCCGGTCGCAGAACAGCCGCGTGGTCGCGGCCGGGACGACGAGCATCGCCGTGGCGAGCAGCGCGCCGGTGGCCGAGAGCGCCGCCACGGCGACGAAGGCGACGAGGGCCAGCAGCACCGCGTCGGGGACGGCGGGGCGCACGCCGAGGGCGCGGGCCGTCCCCGGGTCGAAGCCCGTCACGAGCCACGCGCGCCCGAGCACGCGCGGTGGCGAGCAGCACCGCGGAGGTGGCCGCGGCGGCCCAGGCGAGGTCGGCGCCGTCGATCAGCAGCAGCGAGCCGAAGAGCAGCGTCTCGACGTTGGCGCCGGAGTGGAAGACGTCGGAGGCGAGGATCACCCCGGCGGCCAGCGCGGCGACGAGCACGAGCGCGGTGCCGGCGTCGTGGCCCTCCTGGTCGCGCCGGGTGACGAGGCCGACGCCGGCGGCGACGAGCGCCGCCGTGCCCGCGGCGCCCGAGGTGGGCGGAGAAGGACAGGCCGTCGGCGAGCACGAGCCCGGGGAACGCGGCGGTGCCGACGGCATGGGAGAAGAAGGCCAGCCCGCGCAGGACGATCCAGGTGCCCGACGACGCCGCCGCCGATCGCCAGCACGACGATCTCGACCATCCCGCGCTGGACGAAGGGCAGGCTGAACGGCTCGAGCACGCGGACCAGTCTAGGATCGAGTCTCGTCTAGCGCGGGAGCGCGCAGCCGCGCGTCGAGCCGGTGAAGCCGGTCAGGATGCGGTCGGCGTTGACGCGCTCCATCCCCAGGTACGTGCCCGCCGCCGTGCCGCGCCGGCCCAGGGTGTCGCCGTAGAGCTCGAGGTCGGCGCGCGCGCCGGTCTGCTTGGCCAAGCGCCCGCGCGAGCTTGGCCGAGACCGACGTCTCGGGGAAGATCGCCTTGACGCCCTCGCGCCGCACCGTGCGCGCCAGCCGCGCCAGCGACCCCGCCGAGGGCTGGGCCTCGGTCGTCTGCGAACGCGATCACGGCGCCGACGACGGTGATCCCGTAGCGATGGGCGAACGTGCCGAAGGCGTCGTGGCTCGGTGACCATCCGCCGCTCGCGCCGCGGCACGCGGGAGAAGCAGCGCGCGATGCCGCGGTCGAGCACGCGCAGTCGCGCCGTGTAGGCGGCGGCACGCCGGTCGTAGGTCGCTCGCGTGCTGTGGATCGGCGCGGTCGAGTGCGCGCCGGATCGCCGCGACGGCGGCGATCACGTTGCGCGGGATCGTGCCACCAGTGCGGGTCGTAGCGCGACGCCTCCGGCCCGGAGCGGTCGCCCGCGATCCGGTCGGGCACGATCGTCGCCGAGGTCGACCGTCCGCGGATGCCCGCCCGACTGGTCGACGACCTTGCCCATCCACGCGTCGAGCCCGTCGCCGTTGACGAATACGACCTTCGCGCCCGGCCGTCTGGCGCACGTCGTCGGGCCGCGGCTCGTACTCGTGCGGGTCGGTGTTGGGCCGCAGGATCTGGTGCAGGTCGATCCGCGTCGCCGCCCATCGCGCCGACCACGTCGCCGAGCTGGGTCGTGGTCGCCACCACGCCGAGCCGGCCGCCCGAGCCGCCGCCCTCGCTGGCGCAGCCGCTCGCGTAGCCGGCGAGCGGCGAGCACGAGCAGGAAGGCGCACAGTCGGGCACGAGGCGACACGAGCGCCTGACCCTAACAAGAACGAGTCTTATCTAGCCGTTACTTCTTCTTGGCCTTCTGGCAGCGCGAGACGCGGTGCACGTAGCAGGCGAGCTTGGGCTCGGCCGCGATCTTCGTGTACGTGCTGGTCTCGAGCGCGACGGCGGCGGTGCCGGCGTCGGTCGCGAAGGTGGCGGGTTGATGCCGGGCTGGAACGGGTTGAGCGCAGACGGTCAGCGGGATCCGCGAGACTGCTTGGCCGGGCCGTTGTGGGTGAGCGCGTCGATCGGCCAGCGAGTAGGCGACGTTGTCGTAGGTGCCGATGGCCAGGTGCTCGCTCGGATCGGCCGGGCAGATGTCCTGGATCGCGACGTTCGTGATCAGCCCAGGCCCGTTGTGCACCGAGGACGAGCCGTTGTCGTCCTGGTTGGGCTCGACGACCTCGTCGTGGTTGCGTGTAGATCTCGGTGTAGGCGATGTTCTTGAACGTCTCCTGGCGGGAGTTGAGCGCCTGGATGAACTTCGCGTCGTCGCGCTGCTGCCAGTCGGCCGGGGTGCAGGAGCTCGAGCAGGCGAGCTTGGCCAGCGTCGTGCCGTGGTTGGAGCCGGCCATCCCGATGACGTCGCGGACGTCCTTGCGCGTGTCGGGCCAGAAGCGCAGCGACCAGCGCATGACCATGCCGCCCTGGGAGTGGCCGATGATGCCGATGCGGCGGCCGGAGAGCTGGCGCACCCGGCGGATCGCGTAGGTCACGTACTGCCCGCGGACCTGGATGTCGCCGAGGTTCTGGTTGCGCTTGCCCGGCTGGTTCGACGTGCAGTACGGCGTGCCGTCCGCGTCGAACGCGCGCTGGTAGTTCCACGGCGTAGTTCTGGTCGGAGTTGACGCCGGTGGCCGGGAGCAGCAGGACGGGCTCGCGGGTGGCGTGGCGCACGTTCTTCGTGCACTTGAGCGAGCCCTTGAGCAGCTTGGCTGGAGACGGTCAGCTTCGGGCCCTTGCGGGTGACGGGGGCGTACGGAGAGGCGGCGGAGGCAGGCGCGGCGACGAGGAGGGCGGTCGCGGCGGCGAGCAGGAAGGATCGGAGCACGCCGTCGATCATGGCAAGTCGAGCGCCCGTTCGAGCAGGTTCGCCGCGGCGGCCCGGACCGGCTCGGGGTCGCCGTCGCGCAGCGCGGCCGCCAGCGCCTCGAGCAGCGGCACGTCGGCCGGCGCCGGCGCGTAGTAGGCGGCCATCGCCGGGAGTCGCACGGCGCCGCTCATCAGCGTGTTGAAGGCCAGCCGCGCGGCGAGGTTGTCGGCGCCGTCGAGCAGCGCCTCCCACAGCTCGATCTGGCGCTCGTCGCCGTCGGGCTGCTCGGCGCGGGCGGCCACGACCGACGCGAGGGTCGCGGCGTGCTCGCGCTGCTGCGCCGTGGCGCGCGTGGCGAAGCGCCGCGCGACGTCGGCGCCGATCGCCGCGCGCAGCTCGCCGATCTCGCGCAGCAGGTCGACCGGGACCTCGTCGGCCTCGTAGGTCAGCGCGAGCTCGAGCGCCACGTCGATCCCCGCCGTGCGCCGCCAGTCGAGCACGCGCGTGGTGCCGCCGTGGGCGACGTGCACGAGCCGCGCCTGCTGCAGGCGGTTGAGCGCCTCGCGCACGGCCTGGCGGTTGACGCCGAGCGACTCGGCCAGCACGCGCTCGGAGGGCACGGCGTCGCCCGGCGCGAGCTCGCCGCGCAGGATGGCGGTCCGCAGCCGGTCGTGGACCGCGTCGGAGCGGCGTGCGCCGGGCGGCAGCGGGGTGACGTCGAGGGTGGCGCTCATCGCGCGGCGAACCCTACGCGAGCGGAAGTGGTATAACCAGTGCGCGAACTGGTCATACCAGTAGGAGATCCTTCGCATGCCCGACCTGATCCTCAACGCCATCCCCTTCTTCGTCGCCTTCATGGTGATCGAGGTGCTCGCCCTGCGCCACGCGGCGCACGAGCACGAGGAGAACCCCGACGGGCCCGTCGGCTACGCGATGGCCGACACGCGCACGAGCGTCGCGATGGGCTTCGGCTCCCTGTTCATCAAGGGCGCCGTCAAGCTCGGGGCGATCGCGCTCTACGCCGCGCTCTACGAGTTGACCCCGCTGCACATGGACGCGAGCAACTGGTGGACCTGGGCGATCCTCTTCTTCGCCGACGACCTGTCGTTCTACGCCTACCACCGCGGCCACCACCGCGTGCGGATGCTGTGGGCCTCGCACGTCGTCCACCACTCCTCCGAGCACTTCAACCTCTCGACCGCCGTGCGGCAGGACTGGTCGCCGTTCACCGGCGTGCTGTTCTGGGCCTGGCTGCCGCTCGTCGGCTTCGCGCCGTGGATGATCGTGCTGGCGATGAGCTGGAACCTGCTGTTCCAGTTCCTGCTGCACACCGAGACGATCGACAAGCTCTGGCGCCCGATCGAGTTCGTGTTCAACACGCCGAGCCACCACCGCGTCCACCACGGCTCCCAGCAGCAGTACCTCGACCGCAACTACGCGGGGATCCTGATCATCTGGGACCGCATGTTCGGCTCCTTCGAGCCCGAGGACGAGCGCGTGCGCTACGGGCTGACGAAGAACATCGAGACCTACAACCCGGTCCGCGTCGCCTACGGCGAGTGGCTGGCGATGTTCCGCGACGCGCGCCGCGCGCGGGGCTGGCGGGCGAAGCTCGGTTACCTGCTCCGCCCGCCGGGATGGCAGCCCGCGATGCCGCAGCCGTCAGCCGGCCGTGATCTTGCCCAGCAGGCCGTGGCTCTCGCCGTCGGGGCCGGCGCTGAAGACCAGCGCCTTCTTGCCGGCGAACGTCCCGTTGCCGAACTGCAGGCCCCACAGCCCGTCGATCGCGAGCGGGTGGCCGGGGCTCGCGCGTAGCCGGCCGCGGAAGTGGCCCTTGCGGCTGTAGGCGTTGATCGCCCCGTTGCCGAAGTTGCCGACGAGCAGGTCACCGCCGAAGGCGCCGAAGCCCTTCGGGGCGACGACCATCCCCCACGGGGAGTTCAGGTGCCCGCGCTTGATCAGCCGGTGCACGAGCTTGCCCTTGGTGCTGAACACATCGACGAACCCGCGGCCGGGCCCGGACGACGTCGTCCTCGCCCTTGGCGTCCTGCTTGGCGTAGGAGACGTAGATCCGCGACCCGATGGCCTGGATCCCGAACGGCCCGTAGCTCTTGGGGAGCTTCTTGTCGGTGAAGCCCGGGTGCTTGACGCGATGGAACTTCCCGTCGAACACGTCGACGCGACGGTGGTGGAAGTCCGAGGCGTAGAGCCGGTGCCCGGAGATCGCGAGGCCCTTGTAGATCGCGCCTCGTGGCGCTTGACCTCGGTGATCGCCGAGCCCCGCCGGTCCACGCGGTGATGCGGCCGGCCTCCGAGGAGAAGATGAAGGCCGCGCCGCCGAACGCGGACGAGCCGTTGAAGACCTGCCCGGTCGGCGCGCCGCCGGGGATCTTCACGACGAGCGGCACGATCGACGGCGGCGCGCCGCCCACGGCGCCGCCGTAGACGGTCGCGAGGTCGGTGCCGTTGTCGGCGACCCACAGCGGCGTGGTGGGGCCGGCGGCGAGGCCCCACGCGTTGACGAGGTTGGGATCGGTGATCGTCGCCTGGCCGGGCTGGTCGGAGACGAGGTTCTTCTGCTTGTAGGCGTTGGGCGCGGCGGCGGCCGTGGCGGGCACGGCGGCCGCGAGCCCCAGCGCGGTGACGAGCGCCGCGCGCGTGGCGCGACGGCGAGACCGAATGGGTCCTCCGGTCATGACGACTCCTTCGGAAGGGGACGCCTCGATGGTCCTCCCGCGACACCCCCGGGGCAATGCGACCTTGGTCCTAGGACCTGCTCAGGCCGCGGCGGGCAGGCCGTCCAGCGCCGCCTTGATGTCGTCGACCGAGTCATAGCTCAGCGACAGCAGGTTGTGGTGGCGATGGGCGACCTTGCCCTGCTCGTCGACGATGACCACCGCGCGCTTGGTCATCTTCATGCGCTTGGAGTAGACGCCGTACCGGGTGGCCACGTCGCCGTCGGCATCGGCGAGGAGCGGGACGGTCAGCCCGTGGTTGGCCACGAACGACTCCTTCGAGGCGGCGTCCTTGGTCGAGATGCCGACGAGCGTCGCGTCGAGCGCGGCGACCTTCTCGGACTGGTCGCGGTAGGAGCAGAACTGCTTGGTGCAGACGCTCGTCTCGTCGCCGGGGTAGAAGAGCAGCACGACGCGCTCCCCCCGGTGCTCGGAGAGCGTGAAGGGCCCACCGGAGCCGGTGAGCGTGAAGTCGGGGGCGTCGTCGCCGATGTCGGGCTTGGCCATGCCGATGAATCTACGCGGCGCCGAGCGCTACGGATGCACCAGGCAGACCGCGATCGTGCCGAATTGCCCGACCCCCCAGCCGTGGCGCGCGTCGGCGAAGTGCGTGGCGTAGAGCTCGTGCCCGAGGTCCGGGGACGGCCGGTTGGCGACGCTCTCCCCGCCGTTGTCGGTGTAGAGCACCTCGCCCTGCAGGCCGGAGACCCAGCCGCGCCGGCGGTCGACGAAGGACACGGCGCCGAAGCGGACGTCGTCGATGGTCGACACGTGGCGCGACCACGTCTTGCCGCCGTCGGTCGTGCGCAGCACCACGCCGTGGGTGGCGTCCCCGTCGTCGCGCGAGCCGCTGATCCAGCCGTGGCGGGCGTCGACGAACGACACGTCGGCGACGATCTCGTGCTTCTTCGCGTCGGCGGTGTAGCTCGTCGTCCACGTGCGGCCGCCGTCGACGGTGCGTATCAGCGAGTTGTTCGCGACGATCCAGCCGTGCGCGGCGTCGACGAAGCGGACGTGCTGCAGGTCGACGCGCCTGGGCACCGACTGCGGCGTCCACGTCCGCCCGCCGTCCCGCGTGACGCGGATCGTCCCGGCCGAGCCGACGATCCACCCGTGGCGCCGCGTGACGAAGGCGACGTCGTAGAGGTTGCCGTCGCGGGCGATCCGCGGGTTCTCGCGGTGCCAGGTGGCGCCGCCGTCGTCGGTGGCCACGAGCAGGTTGTGGACGCCGACGGCCCAGCCGTGCCGGTCGTCGGCGAACGCGACCGAGCTCAGGCCGTTCGTCCCGCCGACGTGCTGGGCGCGCCAGTGCATCCCGCCGTCGGTCGTGACGCGGACGATCGCGCGGTCGATGCCCCCGACCGCCCAGCCGTGCCGCCGGTCGGGGAAGGAGAGCCCCGTCAGGTCGTCGCCGGCCGGCGCGGCGTGCGGCACCTTGCGCCAGGAGCAGGCCGCCCGTCCGACCTTCGGCGCCGGAGCGCGCAGCCGGCCAGGGACGCGGCCGCCAGCAGCGCGAGCGAGACGAGCGTGCGGCGCGACATCGAGACGCAACGCTACGCGACGATGCATCCCGCGCGCCGACGTCGCGCGTATCCCTTCGAGATGCCGCTCGCGATCGCCTTCACCTGGCCCGGCCACGTGCTCGTGCTGTGCGCGATCGCCGTGGCGATCGTCATGCTCGCCACCTGGGCGGCGTCGATCGTGCTCAAGGACGTCTCGATCGTCGACCCGGTCTGGGGCCCGTCCTTCGTCGTGGTCGCGCTCGTCGCCGCGCTCGGCGGCACCGGCGACGCCGGGCGGCGCTGGCTGCTCTTCGGCCTCGTGGCGGTGTGGGGCGGCCGCCTCGGCGTCCATCTCATCCGGCGCAAGCTCGGCGACCGCGAGGAGGACCGCCGCTACGCGGTCATGCGCGAGCGCAAGGGCGACGCCTTCGTGCCCTGGAGCCTCGTGATGATCTTCGGCCTGCAGGGCCTGCTCGTGCTCGTCGTCTCGCTGCCGGTGTCCGCCGCCGCGCAGGGCGACCCGGGCCTCGGGCTCGCGGTCGTGCCCGGCGTGCTCGTCTACCTCGTCGGCCTGTTCTTCGAGACCGTCGGCGACGCGCAGCTCGATCGCTTCAAGGCCGACCCCGAGTCCAAGGGCCAGGTGATGGACCGCGGCCTGTGGCGCTACACGCGCCACCCGAACTACTTCGGCGACTTCTGCGTCTGGTGGGGCCTCTGGCTCGTCGCGCTGCCCGCCGGCGGCGTGTGGTGGACGGCGATCGGGCCGCTCGTGATGTCGACGCTGCTGATCCGCGTGTCGGGCAAGGGCCTGCTCGAGAAGGACATCGGCTCGCGCCGGCCCGGCTACCGCGAGTACGTCGAGCGCACGAGCGGGTTCGTGCCGCTCCCGCCGTCGAAGTGAGCGGTCAGCGCGACCGCGGCTCGAGCAGGTAGTGGCTGACGAGCCACCGGTTGCCGCCGCGGTACTTCCAGATCTCGTTGGTCGACAGCAGGAAGAGGCGCCAGCCGCCGAGGAGCGTCTTGGCCTCCTGCGTCGAGCGGCCGCGGCCGAGCAGCTCCAGCGCCTCGCTCGGCGCGCGCGTCGAGCCGCTCGAGCCAGGCGTCGAGCGTCTTGGCGTAGTGCGTGCCCGGCACGGCCCAGCGGTCGGCCACGACGAGGTCGTCGGCGAAGCGCGCCAGCAGGTCGTGGCTGGGCATCAGGCCGGCGGTGAAGAAGCGCTCGGCCGCCCACGTGCCCTGGAAGAGGTAGGGCAGCGTGCGGTGGGAGAAGACGTGGACGAAGAGCTTGCCGTCGGGCTCGAGCCACGTCGAGACGCGGCGCAGCAGCTCCTTCCAGTTGCGCATGTGCTCGAACATCTCGATCGACATGACGCGGTCGAACGTGCCCTCGGGCGCGAAGTCGTTGACGTCGGCGGTGACGATCGCGCAGGTTCGTCAGTCCCTTGCGCGTCGGCCTCGGCCTCGATGAACTCCCGTTGGCCGTTGGAGTTCGAGATCCCGGTGATCTCCGCGTGCGGGTACTGCTCGGCCAGCCACAGCGACAGCGATCCCCAGCCGCAGCCGAGGTCGAGGATCCGCATCCCGTCGCGAACCCGGGCGCGCTCGCAGGAGCGCGCGAGCATCGCCTCCTCGGAGGCCTCGCAGCGTCGTCGTCCCCGGCTCCCACAGGCCGCCGGAGTACTTGCGCCGCGGGCCGAGCACGAGCGCGAAGAAGTCGGCCGGCAGCTCGTAGTGCTGCTCGTTGGCCTTCTCGGGCACCTCGGCCACCGGACCGGTCGACATGCGCTCGATCAGCGCGCGCAGGCGCGCCTCCTGGGCCACGACGCCGCCGCGCGACTCGCGGCGCTCGCGGTCCCACGCGCCGAAGCGCGAGCCGGCGCGCAGCACGGCGTCGGGCGCGACCTGCGCGGCCAGGGCGCGGTCGAGCAGCCGGTAGCGCAGCGCGCTCATGCCGCCCGCTGTCGCGCGACGCGGCTCGAGCCGGCGAGGATCGCGTCGGCCACGGCCACCGGCGCGTCCCACATCGGGACGTGCCCGGCGTCGGGGAGGACGATCGAGCGGACGCCGGGCGGCACGTCGCGCAGGCGCGCGATCAGCCGGTCGTGCTCGGGCCAGACCAGCGTGACGGGCACGCCGATCGCCGCCAGCTCGCCGAAGGTGCCCGAGCGCATCGCGCGGTTGACCGCCGTGAAGCCGGCGGCGTTGGCGTAGGCGCGCACGAGGGCCAGCGCGTCGGCGGCGGGCACGCGCTCGGGGTGGGCGACGGTGCCCAGCAGGGCGACGCGGCGCAGCGCGGCCGGGCGCAGCGCGAGGCCGAGGACGGGGCGCGCGAGCCGCGCGAGGGTGCGCGCGATCTCGGGCTTGGGCGCGAGCGGGCGCCCCCACAGGCCGGCGGGCGCGATCGCCGTGACGCTCGCGACACGCCGCTGGAGGCCGAGCTCGAGCGCGACCCAGCCGCCGAGCGAGTTGCCGGCCACGTGCGCGCGGCCGGGCTCGATCCCGAGGTCGGTCAGCAGGCCGGCGACGGCGGCGGCGAGCGCGGCGGGGTCGGGACGGCCGGCGCCGGTCAGCGCCGGCGAGTCGCCGAACCCGGGCAGGTCGACGGCGATCACGTCGCGCTGGTCGGCGAGCAGCGGGAGCACCGGGCCCCACACGCGCCGGTCGGCGCCGAGCGGGTGCAGCAGCACGAGCGGCTCGCCCGCGCCGCTGCGGTCGTAGGCGAGCCGGCTCACGGCGCGGGGGCCGAGGACCGCGCGGGCTCGGGCGGGAGCGGCGTGTCGACCCCGAGCGTGTCGAGCGCGAGCTCGGCCGCGTTCGGCACCGGCCCGCGCCAGTGCGGCTTGGCGAGCAGGGACTGGCCGACGCCGATCCGCCGCTCGGCGAAGCCGCCCTCGCAGTAGCAGAGGTACATCCGCCACAGGCGGCGGAAGCGCTCGTCGTAGCCGCGCGAGGCGAGCAGCTCGGTGTGGGCCTCGACGTTCTCGCGCCATTGCGCGAGCGTGCGCACGTAGTCGGCCGAGAGGTCCTGGTGATGGGTCATGCGCATGTCGGTCTCGTCCGACAGGCAGCGGGCGATGACCTCCTGCGAGGGCAGGGCGCCGTTGGGAAAGATCTTCGTGCGGATGAACGAGCGCGAGGCCTTCTCGACCTCGTAGGCGCGGTCGTCCATCGTGATCGCCTGCAGGACCATCGCGCCGTCGGGCGTCAGCAGCCGCGAGCACTTGGCGAAGAACGTCGGGAAGTCGCGCCAGCCCACGGCCTCGATCATCTCGAGCGAGACGAGCTTGTCGTAGGTGCCCGTCAGGTCGCGGTAGTCCTCGAGCAGGATCGTCACGCGGTCCTCGACACCCGCCTCCCGCACGCGGCGCGTGGCGTAGGCGTGCTGCTCCCTGGAGATCGTCGTCGTGGTCACGCGGCAGCCGCGCGTGGCGGCGGCGTGCACGGCGAAGCCGCCCCAGCCGGTGCCGATCTCGACGACGTGGTCGTCGGGCCCCAGGTCGAGCTTGTGGCAGACGAGCTCGAGCTTGGCCAGCTGCGCGTCGTGCAGCGAGGCCCCGGGCGCCGCGAAGTGCGCGCTCGAGTACATCATCGACGGATCGAGCATGAGCTCGAAGAAGTCGTTGCCCATGTCGTAGTGGCGGGAGATGTCGTCCTTGCTCGACTCCACCGTGTTGCGCCCGCGGACGCCGCGGAGCTTCTGGTAGGGCACGCGCAGGGCGGCCCAGCGCTGGCGCACCTCGTCGAGGCCCTGCACGTTGCGCGCGGCGAGGCGCACGACGGCGACGAGGTCCTCGGTGTCCCAGTGGCCGTCGACGTAGGACTCGGCCATGCCGCGCGAGCCGCGCAGCAGCGCCGTCCACGCGGCGGGGTCGCGGATGTCGACGACGGCCCAGGGATCGCCGCCCGAGCCGAAGATCAGCGGGACGGTGGCCGGGCTCGCGCACTTCGAGGCGGCCGGTGGTGATGCGGGAGAAGAGGCCCGTCACGATGCGGCGGGCGACGCGCTGGCTTGAGGTCATCGAGTGGTGGGTCGTGGTCGGGGAGCGGAGCGTCCGGGCTTGGGGAAGTGCCGCGCGCCGCGCAGCTTGAGCGCGATCGCGTGGCCGTAGATCAGGGCGAGGGTGCGCGGGGCGCCGCCGAGCTGGCGGGCGGTGGCGGCGCGCAGGCCGGCGGCGGTCAGCGGCTGGCGGACGAGCCGCAGCGTCGCGTCGAAGTCCTTCTCGCCGCCGTCGGTGCGGTGGTTCTCGATGTGGACCGCGAGCGTGGCGCCGGGCTCGGCGACCGACCAGACGTGCTGGTGGTCCATGTCCTGGAAGGGCGAGACGTGGAGCACCTTGGCGTGCTCGCCGTGGAGGACCGGGCGGGCCTCGTCGTCGCGCAGGACGTAGGCGTGGCGCTCGAGCCACGGCGTGCTCGTGACCTCGGCGACGACGGCGTCGAGGCGCTCGTCGCGATCGAAGGAGTAGTAGAAGGAGACCGGGTTGAAGGCGGCGCCGAACGTGCGCGGCGACGTGAGCACGCGCACCGGGCCGTCGGCCGCGGGGCGGCCGGTGCGCTGCGCGACGAGCGCGCGCACGGCGTCGGCGACCGGCGGGCCGTCGGCGCCGCCGAGCAGGTCGCGGCGGCGCACCCGCACGACGCCCGGGCGCGGGCGCACGAGCCGGCCGCCGAGCAGCGTGGGCAGCTCGTCGAGGTCGAGGTAGGCCAGCGTGATCGGGTGCACGAAGGCGCCGGCCTGGGCGCCCATGCGCCGGTGGCGGATCTCGCCGCGGTAGAGCGCGGAGGCGGTCATGCCGCCACCGCCTCGGGGTCGGTCGCCCGGGCGGCGATCGCCTCGACGACGCGGTGCGCGCTGGCGACGCCGTCCTCGTGGAAGCCCCAGCTCCAGTACGCGCCGCAGTAGTGCGTGCGGCCGACGCCGGAGATCTCCGCGTGGCGCGCCTGCGCCTTGAGGCCGTCGGGCGTGTAGACCGGGTGCGCGACGTCGTGCACGGCGTGGATGCGCGCCGGGTCGACGTGATCGGTCAGGTTCAGCGTCACGAGCAGCTCGCGGTCGGTGCGGATGCCCTGCAGCGAGCCGAGATGGTAGGTGACCGTCGGCGCCGCGGGCGGCTCGTCGAGCAGGTGGTAGTTCCAGCTCGCCCAGGCCGCGCGGCGGCGCGGGAGCAGGCGCTCGTCGGAGTGCAGGGCGAGCTGGCTGGGGCCGTAGGGGATCGCGCCGAGCAGCTCGAGCTCGAGCGCGGTCGCGTCGGTGAGGAGCGCCAGCGCCTGGTCGGAGTGGCAGGCGAGCACGACGTCGTCGTAGCGCTCGGGCTCGGCGCCGGGGGTGGCGATCTCGACGCGGTCGTCGTAGCGCGTCACCGCGGTGACCGGCGCGGACAGGCGCACGTCGGGCAGGCGGGCGACGATCCGGCGCACGTACTCGCGGGACCCGCCGGTGACCGTGCGCCAGTTGGGCCGGTCGCGGAAGCCGAGCATCCCGTGGTTGGCGAAGAACTCGACGAGGAAGCGCGCGGGGAACGTGTCGAGCTGCCCCGGGTCGGCCGACCACACGGCGGCGGCCTGGGGGACGATCAGCTTCTCGACGAACAGCTCGGAGTAGCCGAGGTCGCGCAGCCAGCCGCGCAGCGACGGGTCGTCGTCGGAGGCGAGCAGGCGCTGGGCGTCGCGGTTGAACTTCGCGTACTCGGCGACCATCCGCAGGAAGCCCGGGTCGACGAGGTGGCGGCGGTTGGCGAACAGGCCGCCGACGCCGCTGCCCGAGTACTCGAAGTCGCGGCCGTCGGAGACCGAGAAGGACATCTCCGAGGCCTGCGTCGGCACGTCGAGCTCGTCGAGCAGCGCCTCGAACTTCGGGTAGTTGCGGTCGTTGTAGACGAGGAAGCCGACGTCGGCCGGGACCGGGCCGTCGGGGCCGTCGACGTCGATCGTCCAGGCGTGGCCGCCGGGGCGGTCGGCGGCCTCGTAGACCACCACGTCGTGATCGGGCGCGAGCAGGTGCGCGGTGACGAGCCCGGACACGCCGGCCCCGACGATCGCGATGCGCTTGCGAGGTGACGTCGCCATCCCCACTGTCTTCGGCCCCGCGGGGGTTTTGGATCAGTCCGTGCGCGCGCAACGACTGTGTGATCCCGGTCCGTTCCGGCCCCTCCCGGGTAGGGCGGAAGAACTTGGTTCCCGGAGGGGGAGTACCGATGGCGACGACGCAGGCCCAGAAGCGCAAGCAGGCCAAGGCGACGGCCGCGAAGGCGCGGGACAAGATGGACGACAAGCGCGAGCGCGCGGTGGAGTCCGGCGGGCTGTCCGGCGCGATCGCCGACCGCGCGGGCGAGTGGTCGCTCGAGGACGGCTTCGACGACGAGACGATGCACCGCCAGAAGTTCTTCTGGAACCCGCTGATGGACCACTGGTTCCGGATGGAGATGGAGGGCTGGGAGCACGTCCCCGAGCGCAACGCGCTGCTCGTGGGGATCCACTCCGGCGCGCCGTTCGTGTGGGACGCGTGGACCGTCGGCGTGCAGTGGTGGCGCCACTTCGGCGAGGACCGCCCGCTGCACGGCACCGCGCACGACGCGCTGATGGCGATGCCGCTGATCGGCCGCTACTTCCGCTCGATGGGCGTGCTGCCCGCCGCGCCGGACTCGATCGCCACGGCGCTGGCCGAGGGGCGCGACGTCGCGCTGTGGCCCGGCGGCGAGGTCGACTCGCTGCGCACGTGGCGCGACCGCGACACGGCCAACCTCGCCGGGCGCAAGGGCTTCGTGAAGATCGCCCTGCAGACCGGCGTCCCGATCGTCCCGATCGCCACCGTCGGCGGCGGCGACGCGATGCCCGTCCTGATCAAGGGCGACACGCTCGCCAAGCGCCTGCGCCTGGACAAGGTCGCGCGCCTGAAGGTGTTCCCGATCGCGATCTCGCTGCCCTGGGGCATCGCCCCGGCCGCGCTGCCGCAGCTCCCGCTGCCGGCGAAGATCCGCACGGCCTTCCAGGCGCCGATCGAGCTCGACGACGACCCGGCGCGCGCCGACGACGACGCGTACGTCGAGGAGGTCTACGAGCAGGTCGAGCAGAGCATCCAGTCGGGGATGGACGCGCTCACGCGGCGGCGCACGCTGCCGCTGTTCGGCTAGGCGCTCCTAGAGGCCGGTGAACGAGCGCACGGCCTGCAGGTAGGCCCGCGGGATGTCGCGGCGCGAGCGCGCGTAGGCGCGCTCGAGCGCGGCGGCGGCGCCGGCGCGCAGCGTCGGCCCGTGGCCCATGAAGAGGACGTCGGGATCGTGCGCCCGCGGGGCCTTGGGCGGCAGCGCGCGCAGCATCGGGTGCACGCCGACGACCTCGTCGCCCGGCGCGAAGTACCGGCACGTCCCGACCGTCTCGGCGACGACGAGCGCGGCGCGCTCGGGCCACCACAGGCCGAGCTCGCGCCAGCCCGGCTGCCACAACGTGCGGAAGACGGAGAACGGCGCGCCCGGCACCTCGTCGGGCAGGCGCAGGAAGGGGACGCCGTAGCGCGCGGCGAGCGCCTCGCAGTCGCGCGGGTGGCGGTCGAGCAGCTGCAGGACGGCCGTGATCGAGCCCAGGCGCTCGGCCGCGGCCAGCCCCTCGGGCGCGTCGACGGGGTCGATCAGCCACACCCGCCCGTCGTCGGCCAGCGCGTGCGAGGAGCGCTCCATCGGCTCCTCGACGGTCCACGTCGCCGCCCACGCGAGGCCCTCGTCGACGCGCACCCGCTCGTCGGCCATCAGCGGGTCACCGCCTTGCGGTAGCGGTTGACCGCCAGCGGGGCGAAGACCACGATGATCCCGATCGCCCACAGGAACGCGCCCCACACGTCGGTGCCGGCCGGGGTGCCGGTCCACAGGTGGCGCATCGCGTCGACCGTCGTGGTGAACGGGTTGACGTCGGCGAAGCTCTGCAGCCAGCTCGGCATGGAGTCGGTCGGCACGAAGGCCGAGGAGGCGAACGTCAGCGGGAAGATCGCGATGAAGCCGATCGACTGCGCCGCCTCCGGTGAAGAAGCCGTCAGCCCGACCCAGGCGAAGACCCACGAGAAGGCGTAGCCGAAGAGCACCATGAGCAGGAGCCCGGCGAGCACGTCGAGCGCGGGCGCGTCGAAGGAGAAGCCGATGATCACCCCGACGACGACGAGGATCGTCAGCCCGACGAGGTTGGTGACGACGTCGGCGAACGTGCGGCCGGCGAGCACGGCGGCGCGCGCCATCGGCAGCGAGCGGAAGCGGTCGATCAGGCCCTTGGACAGGTCCTCGTTGAGGCCGATCGCGGTGACGAACCCGCCGAAGGCGATGTTCTGGACGATGATCCCCGGCAGCAGGAAGTCGATGTAGCTCATGCCCGGCGTCTGGATCGCGCCGCCGAACACGTAGACGAACAGCAGCAGGAACATGACCGGCTGGACGGTGAAGGCCAGCGCCAGGTCGGGGGCGCGCGTGATGCGCTTGAGGTTGCGCCCGGCGAGGACGAGCGAGTCGGCGACCGCGGCCGTCATGCCGCCTCCTCGTCGTCGCGGCCGTCCTCGTGCTCGGCGGCGCGGCCGGTCAGCGCGATGAACACGTCGTCGAGCGTCGGGCGGGCGATCGCGATGTCCTCGACGCCGACGCTGCCCGACTCGAGCCGGCGCACGGCCTCGGCGATCGCGCCGGCCCGGCGGCGCAGCGGCATCCGCACGACGCCGTCCTCCGACTGCGCGGACTCCTCGCCCATGCCGTCGAGCGCGGCGATCGCCGCGTCGGCCCGGGTGGAGTCCTCGAGCCGGATCTCGAGCCGCTCGCCGCCCACGCGGTCCTTGAGCTCGTCCGAGGTGCCCTCGGCGATCACCTGCCCGTGGTCGATCACGGCGATCGCGTCGGCCAGCCGGTCGGCCTCGTCGAGGTACTGGGTGGTCAGCAGCACGGTCGTGCCCTGGGCCACGCGGTCCTCGATCGTCGCCCACAGCGCCTGGCGGCTGCGCGGGTCCAGGCCCGTGGTCGGCTCGTCGAGGAAGATCACCGGCGGGCGGGCGACGAGCGCGGCGGCGAGGTCGAGCCGGCGGCGCATGCCGCCCGAGTAGGTGCGCACGAGGCGGTCGCCGGCCTCGTCGAGCTCGAAGCGGTCGAGCAGCTCGGTCGCGCGCGTCTTGCTCTCCGGCTTGCCGAGGTGGTAGAGCCGGCCGACCATCGTCAGGTTCTCGTGGCCGGTGAGGTTCTCGTCGACCGCCGCGTACTGGCCGGCGAGGCCGATCTGCGAGCGCAGCGCCGCCGCGTCGCGCACGACGTCGAGGCCCGCCACCCGGGCGCTGCCGCCGTCGGGCGCCAGCAGGGTGGTGAGGATGCGGACCGCGGTCGTCTTGCCCGCGCCGTTGGGGCCGAGCAGGCCGAGCACGGTGCCGGCCGGGGCGCGGAGGTCGACGCCGGCGAGCGCGTGGACGTCGCCGAAGGACTTCGTCAGGCCCTCGGCCTCGATCGCCAGCTCGCTGGACACAGCGAACGAAGCTAGCGCCCGGGACGAGCAGGGGGACCGTCCCGGGCGCCGAGCCACTGCCCGCCCGAGCGCGAGGTCCAGGCGCGCTCGGGCAGGGTCTGGGGGCAGGTCGCCGCTAGGGCGCGCCGGGCAGCTGGCCCTGGCTGCTCGACGTCCCGAGCGAGGCCGGTCGGTCGCCGAGCGTGACCTGCACGGTCTTCTTGGAGCCGCCGCGCGTGTACGTGACGCTCACCTTGTCGCCGGGCTTGGTCGCGTTGACCGCGCCGGAGAGATCCGAGCCGGTGCCGATCGCCTTGCCGTCGAACGTGGTCACCACGTCGCCGGCCTTGATCCCGGCGTCGCCGGCGGGACCGCCCTTGACGAGGGCGCCGATCCGCGCGCCGCCGCCCGGTGCGTCGCCGATCGAGACGCCGAGCCAGGCGTGCTGCACCTTGCCGCTCTTGCGCAGCTGCTCGACGACGTTGCGGACGGTGTTCGAGGGCACCGCGAACCCGATGCCCGAGTTCTGGCCCTGGCCCGAGTCGCTGCTCGAGTTGGACTCGATCTGCGAGTTGACGCCGATGACCTTGCCGTTCGTGTCGAGCAGCGGGCCGCCGGAGTTGCCGGGGTTGAGCGCCGCGTCGGTCTGGATGACCTGGTCGATCGAGAAGCCGTTGGGCGCGTCGATCTGGCGCTGGAGCGCGGACACCACGCCGGTGGTCAGCGTGCGGTCGAGGCCGAACGGGTTGCCGATCGCGTAGGTCGGGTCGCCGACGTGCACCTTGCTCGAGTCGTCGAAGGACAGCGCCTTGAGCTTCTGCGAGCCGGGATCGACCTTGAGCAGCGCGATGTCGGTGGACGGGTCCTTGCCGACGACGTCCGCCGTCTTCGTCGACCCGTCGCCGATCTTGACCTTGACGGTCGAGGCGCCCGAGACGACGTGGTTGTTGGTCACGAGGTAGCCGTCGGGCGAGACGACGAAGGCCGAGCCGGTCGCCGTGCCCTGCGAGGAGCCGCCGAACGGGCTCGAGGACTGCTCGGTGACGCGCGCGGTCACGAAGGCGACGGAGTTCTTGGCCTGGTCGTAGGCCTGGCCGGGGGTGAGCCCCGAGGTCGCGGCGATCGGGGCCGCGGAGCCCGAGGAGGATCGGTAGACGGTCGTCGTGCTCGATCGTGGGAGGCGGCTCCGGCGACCAGCGCGCCGCCACCGCCTCCGACGAGCGCGGCCACGCCGAGCGGCAGCAATTTCGTTCGTAGAGGCATGAGCGACAGGGTGCGTCGAGAACCTGAGCGCCCCCTGAGGCGACGTGAAGCGTTCTCTAAGAGCTCATGAGACCGGCACGGGCTCGGCCGGGGCGGCGGCGATGCCCCGCAGCGGGCCGAACGAGACGCGCAGGATCGCGCCGCCGTCCGGCGCGTTGGCCGCCTCGACCCAGCCGCCGTGCGCCTCGGCCGCCTGGCGCACGATCGCCAGCCCGAGGCCGGAGCCGGGCATGCCGCGGGCGCGGTCGGCGCGGTAGAAGCGCTCGAAGACGTGCGGCAGGTCGGCGGGGTCGAAGCCGGGCCCGTGGTCGCGCACGGTCAGCACGCCGTCGGCGAGGCCGACCTCGACGCGGCCGCCCGGCTCGGTCCACTTGAGCGCGTTGTCGAGCAGGTTCTGCACGGCGCGGGCGATGCGCCCCGGCTCGCCGGCCACGAGCGTCGGCGCGAGCTCGGCCGCGATCTCGACGTCGGCCGGCGCGCGGCGCTCGGCGCGCTCGACGGCGCGGCCGGCGATCTCGTCCACGCGCACGTCGTCGAGCTCGGCGCCGGGTTCGACACCGCGCGCCAGCTCGACCACGTCGGCGACCAGGGCGGTGAGCTCGTCGAGCTCGGCGACGATGTCGTCGCGCAGCGCCCGGCGCTCGTCCTCGGACAGCCGGTGGGCGTGCTCGAGCGTCTGCACGTTGGCGCGCAGCGAGGCCAGCGGCGTGCGCAGCTCGTGGCTGGCGTCGGCCACGAGGTGGCGCTGCGCCGCGACCGAGCGCTCGAGCGCGTCGAGCGTGGCGTTGAACGAGTGGGCCAGGCGCGAGAGCTCGTCGTTGCCGCTCTCGTCCATGCGCTCGGCCAGGTCCGGCTCGTCCGCGGAGATCGCCTCGGTGCGCCGCGTGAAGCGCTCGACCGGGGCCAGGGCGGCGCGGGCGACGAGGCTGCCGAGGCCGGCGCCGAGCGCGATCCCCCCGACGCCGACGAGCGCGAGCACGAGCAGGATCCGGTGCAGCTGGGCGTCGATCTCGTCCAGCGGCCGCGCGACCTGCACCGCTCCGGCCGGGGTGGGCACGGTGAGGACGCGCAGGTGCGTGCGCCCGGCGTTGACGTCGGCGAAGAAGCTCCCGCCGCTGCCCGCGGCCACCGCGAGCGCGCGGCCGTCGACGGGCAGCCGGACCGTGCGTGCCCGCCGGGCGCAGGACGGCGCCGTTGGGGAAGACGAGCTGCGCGTAGCCCGTCGCGCCGCCGAAGGCCGCCTCGCCGCCCCCGCCGGGCGGCAGGAGGTTCTCGGGCTCGGGGATCCCGCCGCGGAAGGGCAGCCGGCGCCGCGGCGGGCCGGGACGGCTGACGAGCGTCGACGGCCCGGTCGCGCAGCCGGCCGTCGACCTCGCCGCGCAGCGAGGCGCGCGTGGCGAAGAAGACGACGATCGCCGCGGCGATCACCGCCACGGCGACGGCGAGGCCGGTCACGGCCGCGATGCGCAGGCGCAGGCTCATGGCTCGCGCAGCACGTAGCCGATGCCGCGCACGGTGTGGATCAGCGGGCGCGCGCCGGCCTCCTCGAGCTTGCGGCGTAGATACCCGACGTAGACGCGCAGCGCGTTGGACTCCGGCCCGAAGTCGTAGCCCCACACCCGGTCGTGGATCAGCTCGCGGGGCAGCACGCGGCGCGGGTTGGCGATCAGCAGCTCGAGCAGCTGGTACTCGGTGCGCGTCAGCTCGACGAACGTCTCGCCCACCCGCACGCCGTGGCCGTCGGCGTCGAGCACGAGCTCCTCGAAGGCGGGCGCCGGCGCTTCGGGCTCGTCGGCCGCGCGGCGCAGCAGCGCGCGCAGGCGCGCCTGGAGCTCGCCGACGTCGAAGGGCTTGACGAGGTAGTCGTCGGCGCCGGCGTCGAGGCCCTCGATCCGGTCCTCGATCGCGTCGCGGGCGGTGAGCATGAGCACCGGGACGCGGTTGCCCGAGGCGCGCAGCCGGCGGCAGACGGCGAGGCCGTCGAGGTCGGGCAGGCCGACGTCGAGCACGAGCGCGTCGGGCCGCTCGGCCGCGGTGCGCGAGAGCGCCTCCTGCCCGGTCTCGGCGAGCACGGTGTCGTAGCCGCCGACGTTCAGCGCGCGGCGCAGCGCCTCGCGCAGGGGCCGGTCGTCGTCCACGACGAGGATCCGCATGGCCCGCATTGTGGCCCGTCGTCCACGCCCGCGGCACCGGCTCTTACGTTGGGCAGACGTTGGCCGGGCACTCTCCCTGCATGACCAACCGCATGAAATCGGGAGCGACGATGGTCACGTGCGGCGCCGCGCTGGCCTTCGGGGCCTGGGCGCTGGGCACCGGCGTCGGCTCGAGCCAGAGCGACGCGGCGACCGGCACCAACGCCGCCGCGACCACTCCGTACGGCGAACTCCTACGGCGCTCCGGGCGGCCGCCCGGGCATGGGCGGCCCAGGCGGCCACCGCGGCTTCGGCCCCGGCCACGGGCCCGGCCTCGCGGCCGCCGCCAAGAAGCTCGGCGTCTCCACGGCCAAGCTGCGCGCCGCGCTGAAGACCGTGATGGAGCAGCAGCGCTCGGCCCACGAGAAGGCCGAGGCCGCCGCCCTGGCCAAGGCGCTCGGCCTGCCCGAGAGCAAGGTCGCCGCCGCGCTGGCCAAGGTGCGGCCCGACAAGGGCGAGCGCAAGGAGCGCCGGCTCGACCGCTCCGGCTTCGTCAAGCAGCTCGCGGCGGCGCTGAACAAGAAGCCCGCGGCGGTGCGCAAGGCGCTCAAGGCGCGGAGCAGGCCGGCGGCGATCGCTTCGCCGCGCTGGCCACGTCGCTCGGCGTCACCGAGACCCAGCTGCGCGCGGCGATGATGAAGTCGCTGCCCAAGCCGGGCCGGCGCCACGAGTTCCGCACGCAGAAGCTGTCGGCCCTGGCCAAGGCGCTCGGCGTCTCGCAGGCCAAGCTGAAGGCGGCGCTGAAGAGCCAGCGGGGCACGCTCAAGCCCGACATGGGCGCGTTCACCGCGGCCCTGGCCAAGGAGCTCGGCGTGTCCGAGGCCAAGGTCAAGTCCGCGTTCCCCGCCGGCGCCGGGCCGCGCTTCGAGTTCCGCCACCGCATGGGCCGCCCCGGCGGTCCGGGCGGTCCCGGCGGTCCGCCGCCCGCCGGCTACCCGGGCACGACCCCCGGCGCCGGCCCGCCGCCCGCGCCGCCGAGCGGCAACCCGATCTAGCCCGTTCCTCTGGTGGCCCGAGCCTTCATCTAGGCTCGGGCCATGGGCAGCGGGAACGCCTGCTCGCAACGCTCGCGGACGAGATCCGCGACCCCCGGGTGCTCGAGGCGATCGCCGACGATCGACCGCGGCGCTCTTCGTCCCGCCCGACCTGCGCCGGCGACGCATGGGAGAACCGGCCGCTGCCGATCGGCGCCGACCAGACGATCTCCCAGCCGCTCGTCGTCGCCCACATGCTCGAGCTGCTCGACGTGCGCCCGGGCGATCGCGTGCTCGACGTCGGGACCGGCTCGGGCTGGCACGCCGCGCTGCTCGCCCGCCTCGGCGGCGACGGTGTGGACGATCGAGCGCCACGCCGAGCTTGCGCAGGCCGCGGCGCGCAACCTCGACGCGGCGGGCTTCGAGGCCGTCGAGATCGTGGTCGGCGACGGCTCGGCCGGCCTGCCCGAGCGGGCGCCGTTCGACGCGATCAACGTCGCGGCCGCGGCCCGGACGGGGGTGCCCGAGGCGCTGAGCGCCCAGCTCGCGCCGGACGGGCGGATCGTCGTGCCGGTGACGATCGGCGCCGACCAGCACCTCGCGCTCGTCCGCGGAGGGACGACGACGCTTCTCCGGTCCGGTGCGGTTTGTACCGCTGGTCGAGGGGTGACGGGTCCCGAGGCTGTCAGGGTTCCGGTCCGTGGGCCGAACCTTCGACGAGGACCAGGAGCTGCTGTGGAGCGTCCTCGAGGAGGTCGTGCGCTCGGCCGGCGGCGACGCGGCGCTCGAGCTGCACGCCCGCAGCGTCGAGCTCGCCCGCGCCGCGCGCGACGGCGACGCCGCGGCGCCGGGCGCGCTGGCCGAGCTCGTCGCCGGGCTGACCGCCGGCCGAGGCGGAGATCCTCGTCCGCTCGCTCACCCGCTGGTTCCAGCTGCTCAACCTCGCCGAGGACAACGAGCGCGTGCGCCGCATCCACGCTCGCGAGCTGCGCGAGGCGCCGGCGCCGCGGCCGGGCTCGGTGCGCGACGCGATCCAGCGCCTGCTCGAGCGGCGGCGTCGAGGCGCCGGAGCTGGCGGCGACGCTCGCCGGCACGGCGGTCGAGCTCGTGCTCACCGCCCACCCGACCGAGGCGCGCCGCCGCACGACGCTCGAGAAGCTCGCGCGCGTCTTCGGGATCCTGCGCGACCTCGACGAGCGCGCCGAGCGCCCCGAGCTGGCCGAGGACGGGCGCCGCCGGCTGCTCGCCACCGTGCAGGAGCTGTGGGGCTCCGACGAGCTGCGCGCCGTCAACCCGTCCGTGCTCGACGAGGTCCGCGCCGGCCTCGTCCCGTTCATCACGACGCTGGCCGACGCGGTGCCCGTGCTGCTGCGCGACCTCGAGTGGGCCGTGGCCGAGGCCTATCCCCGACGACGCGCCGCCGGTGCCGACGATCCTCACGTTCGGCTCGTGGATGGGCGGCGACCGCGACGGCAACCCGAACGTCACGCCCGACGTGACCGTCGAGACGCTCGACCTCATGCGCACGCGCTGCCTGCGCTTCCTCGAGGAGCGCGTCGAAGTGCTCGCCGGCCGCGTGTCGTTCTCGGCGCGCGTGGTCGGCGCGCCGGTCGAGCTCGAGCCGCTGCTCGACCGCGGCGCCGAGTCGTTCCCCGCGCTGGCCGCCGAGCTCGAAGCGCGCAACCCCGAGGAGCCCTACCGCCAGGTCTTCACCTTCGTGCGCGAGCGCCTGCGCGCGACCCGCGCGCGGCGAGGACGGGCGGCTACGCCGGCGCCGACGCGCTGCTCGACGACCTGCGCCTCGCCGAGACCGCGCTGATCGACGACGGCGGCGCGCTCTCGGCCGCCGGCGACCTGCGCGACGTGATCCGCCAGGTCGAGGCCTTCGGCTTCCACTTCGCCCGCCTCGACGTACGCGAGCACGCCGGGCGCCACCGCGCCGCGCTGGCCGACGTGCTGGCCACGCTCGGCGTCGAGGACGACTACGCGGGGCTCGAGCGAGGCGGCGCGGATCGCGCTGCTCGTCGACGAGATCGGCGCAGCGCCGCCCGCTCGTGCCCGGCGACCTCGCGCCGTTCGCCGACGAGACCAGGGAGGTCGCTCGAGACCTTCCGCATGCTGCGCGACGCGCTCGCCGGCCGCCACGCCGGCGCGGTCGAGACCTACGTGATCTCCGGCGCCGAGGGCCCGGCCGACGTGCTCGAGGTGCTGCTGCTGATGAAGGAGTCGGGCCTGGCCCGGCCCGGCGGCGAGCAGGCGGCGCTGCGGATCGCGCCGCTGTTCGAGGCCGGCGCGACGCTCGCGGCCGCGCCCGAGACCATGCGCACGCTGCTCGGCGAGCCCGGTGTACCGCGCCGCGCTGGCCGCGATGGGCGACGAGCAGGAGGTGATGGTCGGCTACTCGGACTCGAACAAGGACGTCGGCTACGCCTCGTCGAGCTGGGCGGTCTACCGCGCCCAGGTCGGGATGAGCGCCGTGTTCGACGCGGCCGGCGTGACCTGGCGCTACTTCCACGGCCGCGGTGGCGCCGTCGGCCGCGGCGGCGGCCCGGCCAACGTGGCGATCGCCGCGCTGCCCGCCGGGCACGGTCCGCGGCCGGCTGAAGATGACCGAGCAGGGCGAGGTCCTGGCGGCCAAGTACGCCGTCGGCGACATCGCCCACCGCGAGCTCGAGCTGACGACGAGCGCGGTGCTCTTCTCGACGCTGGCCGGCCGCGAGGCGCCCGAGGGCGAGCGCCTGGAGCGCTATCGAGCGCGTGCTCGACCGCCTGGCCGGAGCGGCGGCCGGCGCCTACCGCGATCTCGTCCACGACGACCCCGACTTCGTCGAGTGCTTCACCACCGTCACGCCGGTCGACGAGATCTCCCGGCTGCGGCTCGGCTCGCGGCCGGCCAAGCGCCGCGCCGACGGCGGCATCGACGACCTGCGGGCGATCCCCTGGGTGTTCTCGTGGACGCAGGCGCGCGTCGTGCTGCCCGCCTGGTTCGGCCTGGGCACCGGCCTGGCCGCCGCGCGCGAGGAGGCCGGGCTCGACGTCCTGCGCGAGATGGAGGAGCGCTGGCCGTTCTTCGCGGCGCTGCTGGCCAACGCCGAGATGGCCTGCGCCAAGGCCGACCTCGGGATCGCGCGGCGCTACTTCGAGCTGTGGGGCGACGAGGAGCCGCGCGAGCGGATCTGGTCGGTCGTCGAGGACGAGTTCGACCGCACGCGCGACGAGCTGGTCGCGCGTCTGCGGTGAGGAGCGCGCTGCTCGACCGCGAGCCGGTCCTGCAGGCGTCGATCGCGCGGCGCAACCCGTTCGTCGACCCGCTGTCCTACGTCCAGATCGAGCTGCTGCGGCGCCTGCGCGCCGATCCCGACGACCAGGACGAGGCGCTGCAGCGGGTGAGCCTGTTGACCGTCAACGGCATCGCCGGCGGCCTGCGCAACACCGGGCTAGGCCGGGCGCTCGGCCGCGAGCGGATCGAGCCGCGCGCGCATCACGTCGATCGCCTGCGGGTTCTCGTCGATCATCACGAACCGCCGCCCGAGCGCCTGGCAGACCGCGCCGAGCGTCCCCGAGCCCGCGAAGCAGTCAAGGCACCAGCCGCCCGGCCGCGAGGAGGCGGCGACGAAGCGGCGCACGAGACCCTCGGGCTTCTGGGTCGGGTAGCCGGTCTTCTCGCGGCCCGTCGGCGAGACGATCGTGTGCCAGATCACGTCGGTCGGCATCTTGCCCCGCGCCGCCTTCTCCGGCGTGACGAGCCCGGGCGCCATGTACGGCTCGCGCTCGACCGCGTCGGCGTCGAAGTGGTGGGCGCCGGGCGTCTTGACGTAGACGAGGATCGTCTCGTGCTTGGCCGGCCAGCGGTCGCGCGGCTTGCCGCCGTAGTCGTAGGCCCAGATCAGCTCGTTGAGGAAGGCATCGGCGCCGAAGACCTCGTCGAGCAGCGGGCGCACGCGGTAGGCCTCGCGATGGTCGAGGTGCAGGTAGAGCGTCCCGTGCGGCGCGAGCACGCGGTGCAGCTCGCGCACCCGCGGCGCGAGGAAGGCGGGCAGATCGGCGAACGCGTCGTCGTAGGAGGGCCCCGTCCCGGCTACGCGGAAGCGGCGCCGGCCGGTGTTGAAGGGCGGGTCGATCGACACGAGGTCGAAGGCGCCGTCGGGCAGCCGCGGGAGCACCGCGAGGTTGTCGGCCTGCACGATCAGGTCGTCGTCGAGCACGACCGTGTCGGATCCCACTTGCCAACGCACCCGCCGACCGTATGTGATGCCGGGGATGGCAACCGCACTGCGCGTCCTCGGCGGCTACCACGTGCTCCTCGGGCTCTTCATGCTCGTGGCGCCCGGGGCGTTCTACTCGAGCTTCGGGCCCTTCCCGCCGGAGAACCACCACTACATCCGTGACGTGGCGACCTTCTACCTGGCGATCGGCGCGGTCACGGTCGGCAGCGCGACGCGGCCTGCCTGGCGGGTGCCCGTACTGCTCCTGATCCTCGTCGAGTACGCGGTCCACGTCGTCAACCACGTCGTCGACGTCGGCAAGGCCGAGACGACGCTGGCCGGCGTCACCGACATCGTCGCGCTCGCGGCGGTGACGGCGCTCGTCGCGGCGATGCTCGTCCGCGCCCGGCGCGACGAG
>CAVTSQ010000010.1:0-19524 GCA_963737395.1 uncultured Solirubrobacterales bacterium
GTTCATCCTGATCATGAGGTACTCCATCGGCTTGCCCTTCTTGGGCTTCTTCTTCTTGACCGCCATGGTCATCGACCCGTAGCGCTTTCCCCGGGTGCTGCCCTGGAACAGGATCGGAGAGCTCTTGTCGTACTTCTTGGTGATCGTGATCGCCGAGACCTTGACCTTGGCCGCGCTCGCTCCCTGGCTGTAGGCGAGAAACGGGAAACGGAAGGACGCCTTGCCCGAGCCGAGCCGCAGGTAGCCGAGCGTGGCCGACGTGCTCTTCACCTTGGGATCGGTCACCTTGATCACCGGGGTGCTCGTCGCCCCGGCGGCGCCGGTCGCGCCGGGGAGGCCGCGCGCGCCGGGAGCGCCGGGAGCGCCGGCGACGCCTCGGGGGCCGGTCACGCTCCAGGCGATTTCCTTCCTGGTCCCCGATGGGGTGCACTGCTGCCCCGCGGCCGGGTCGATGATCGACACGTTCGCCTTGCCCGGAACGGGAACCGTCACGCCGTTGTTGTCGACCTGCTGGTCCACGCACGCGTGGATCGTCCCGTCGCCTCCCGGCACCGAGGCGACCGCGAGGGCGCCCCCGCCCGCGAGCGCTCCCACGACCACGAGGACGACTGACCGGACCATGAGCCGACCCTATGCCGCGCCCGCACCACAACGCAAGCGGCCTGCGCGGACTGGCGCCACCCCTGCCGATCGGCAAGGATCGGGCTTCACCCTAACGGAAGGCGGATCGCATGCCGCACTACCTGATCGAGGCCAGCTACACGACCGAGGGCGTTGCCGGAGTGGCCGCCAAGGGGGGATCGGCGCGCCGCGACTCCGTGGCGAAGATGATCTCGGCCGCCGGCGGGACCCTGGAGACCTTCTACTTCGCCTTCGGCGACAACGACGTCCACGCGATCGCCGAGCTGCCCAACGACGAGACCGCCGCGGCGATCGCGCTGAGCATCAACCAGTCGAGCGCGACGTCGATCCGGACCACCGTCCTGCTGACCCCCGAGCAGATCGACGAGGCGGCGAAGATCGGCCCGAACTACACGCCGCCGGGCGGCTGAGCCCTACCGCTTCCGGATCCGGAAGCGCAGCGCGGCCGAGACGAACTTCTTCTTGGCCGCCGTGGCCCGGTAGACGCCGGCCGGGAGGTCGAACGCGGCGCGACCCGTCGCGTCCGACGCGAGCTTCCGGCCGGCCACGCGGACGGTCGCGCCGCGCACCGGCTTGCCGGCCTCGAGGACGCGGAGCACCCCGCGTCGCTTCGTCCTGGCCAGCGTCAGGCCCGGGAACGACTGGGCGGCGTAGAGATGGACGACGTTGTCCGCGTCCGACGTGCGGGCGACGAGGTCGACCCGGTCGCGCTGCGCGTCGAGTTGGAGCTGGGAGAGCGACTGGCCCTTGGGCAGCGGAACGGCTCACCTTCGCGCCCCAGGTCCCGCCGACCCGGTAGTGGCGCAGCACGATCCGGTCGGTGGCGCTGTCGCGCCAGCCGGCCCAGAACGACCGCGAGCTCCGGTTGCCGGTGTGCGCGATCTCCTGCTTGAACGAGGAGCCGGCGGCGATGGTGAAGGTCTTGGCGATCGCGCCGCGCCGGATCCAGAAGACGCGGACCCGGCGCCCGCTCTCCGAGCTGGCGGCGATGGAGACGTACTCCGTCTGGATCCCGAGCGTGGTCAGCGCGACCCGGGTGTCGGCCGGGCAGCGGCCGGTGCCGGGCAGGTGGATGACGCGCCCGGTGCGAGCGCCGGTGGCCGGTTCGACCCCGGCCACGTACACGCCCTTGCCGGCCTCGCACCAGGCGAGCTCCGCGTGGCCGATCGCGAAACCGACGATCGCCTGATCGATACCGGCGCCGTAGCCCGCGAAGGCAGGCACGTTCGGGTCGAGGCCCGAGTGGACGACGGATTGCTCGGCGCCGTACCAGGCCTGCAGAAGCGGGCCGTTCGAGGACCCTCCCCCGTAGGTGACGGTCGCCGCCGGTGTGCGGGACGAGGCGAAGTCGTTGCGTGCGACCGCGGCGGCCCCGGCTGACCAGTTCGCCCCGGAGTCGTCGCTCGTCGCCAGGTCGAGGCCGAAGGTCGGGTCCCCCGTGACGAGCGTCCTGACCCCGCCGAAGAAGGCCACGAGGCGGCCCGCGCTGGTGGCGACGAGCGCCGGGCTGCCGACCGACGCCCAGCCACCGAGCACCGTGACCGCCGGACCGACCTTGCCCGAGGCCGCGATCGGCGTCTGATGGAGCGATTCGCCCGAACCGTCGTCGCGGCGCCAGACGACGTGGAGCACCTTGTGGGTGCGCGCGAGCCCGACCTGGTCGGAGACGTTCATGCCGCCGGTGGCGATGGGGTGCCACCGCCGGGCGGCGCCGGCGGTCGGGGCAAGCGCCGCGAGGCCGAGCAGCGCGGCGACGAGCGCCACGGTCCACCGGATTCGGGGTGGTCGGTGGGCGCTCATCGCCCGACCCTAATCGCGCGATCTACTCGGTGTCGGCCAGGATCTTTGCCTTCTCGGCGGCGAACTCCTCGTCGCTGAGCACGCCGCGGTCGCGCAGGTCGGCGATGCGCGTGAGGCGGTCGAGCCGCGCGTCGGCGGCGGCCTCGGCCGGCGGGGCGGCCTGCCCCTCGGCGGGCTCGAGCTCGTTCAGCATCGCGAGCTCCGGGTCGTCGTCCAGGTCCATCTTCGGTCCTCCGTTCTCGATCAGCAGGTACTTCCCGGGGTTCTTGTCGAGGACCAGCTTTGAGCGGTGGTCGGGGTCGAACAGCACGGGCACTCGCAGGCCGACGCTGGGCTTGCCGAACCCGATCCACTGGTCGGTGATCTCCTCGGTGAACGCGGGCTCTCCCGGCGGGCTGACCTGCAGCTTGAGCCGGTAGGTGGCCGAAGCGCCGATCGCCCCGGCCTTGCGGGTGACCCACGGCCGCTCCTTGGCCTCGAGCACCTCGGCGTCCGCGCGCCTGCCGTGCTCGAGCAGCCGACTCCGGAGCCGGTGATTGTCACCGAGCATGGGGCCATCCTCGCCGAGTCCGGCGCTGCCGCGCAAGCGAGGCGCGACATCACTTGACATCACGGCGTGTTCAACCATATGGTTGAACACGCGATGCCCGACACCCTCTCCACGACGTTCGCGGCGCTTGCCGACCCGACCAGAAGGGCGATGCTTGCTCGTCTGGCGGACGGCGATGCGACCGTCAACGAGCTCGCCGAACCGTTCCCGATCAGCGTCCAGGCGGTGTCGAAGCACGTGAAGGTGCTCGAGCGGGCAGGCCTGGTCACGCGCGGCCGCGTGGCGCAGCTGCGCCCGTCGCACCTGCACGGTCAAGCGCTCGGCGAGGCGGCCGCGTGGCTGGCCGACTACCGCGCGTTCTGGGGCGACAGCTTCGACCGCCTCGACGAGCAACTGCGCGCCTTGAAGCGTCAGGCCCCCGCGTGATCGAGGTCCGCCGCGTGTTCGACGCCCCCCGCGCGCTCGTGTGGGCGGCATGGACCGACCCGGCGCTCCTGCCGACGTGGTGGGGCCGGCGCGGGTGGAACATCGACCCGACGACGCTCATCCTCGACGTCCGGCCGGGCGGGCGCCTGCACCACGTCTCGGTTCACGAGGACACGGGCGAGCGGATGACCCTCGACGGCGTCTTCGAAGACGTCGTCCGGGACGAGCGCCTGAGCTTCACGCACGCGGACGCACGGTCGGTCGTGACGTTCACCGAGCTCGACGGCGGACGGACCGAGCTCGTCGTCCGAAGCGACCAGCGCATGTCCGATTCCCTCCGGCGCCGCGCGACCGCCGGAATGAACAGCGCCTTCGATCGGCTCGCCGATCACCTCAAGCACACCCTGACAAAGGAACACGCATGAGCACATCCACCCGCATGGTCACCGGCGTCGACTTCGTGATGATCTCGACGTCCGACATCGACCGCGCCCGCCACTTCTACGGCGAGGTCCTCGGCCTCGAATCGTCGACGCAGTGGGGCGAGCTGCCCGCGTTCGAGTTCGAGACCGGCAGCCTCACGCTCGCCGTCGCCGACGTGAGCGCGTTCGGTCAGGAGCACTCGGTCAACCGGCAGCCGATCGCCTTGCAGGTCGACGATGCCCACGCCGCCCGCGAAGCGCTCGAGGCACACGGCGTGTCGTTCAGCGGTGACACCATCGACTCCGGCGTCTGCCACATGGCGATCTTCCACGACCCCGACGGCAACGCGCTCATGTTCCATCACCGCTACGCGCCGCGGGACCGGTGACGCGATGGAGGCGGGGGGAATCGAACCCCCAACTCAGGCATGCAAAGCCCGCGTGTTCCCGTTAGCACCACGCCCCCGAGTGGAGTCCAACGATACGTAGTCGCAGGCGAGGTGGACATCCTTCTGCCGGCCACTGCGAGCTGGCACGAGACGCAGATGCATCATCCAGCGGCCGTGCTCACCGAGTTCGCTGGCCGGAACGTAGAAACAGCCCTTCGTCGTCGCGTCGTAGACGGCGAGCCAGTCGATCATCGTGGCGGTGTAGCGCTTGGTCTCCCGCACCTTCCCGTTCGTGAGGGAGATCGATCGGCACCGCACAGGGACCACGCGTCCATCCGAGGTGGCGTACTTGACCTGGATCCGCTCGAGCCGTCCTTCACGGAGCACGATCAGGTCGTAATCCCAATCCTCGCCGAACGGGAAGGCGACCTTGTAGCCCTTCTGCAACAAGTCGGCCGCGATCGCCATCTCGGCGAGGTCGCCTTTCGCCTTCAGGTGAGCCACGACGCCTAATCAGGGGACACGATCACCGCGAGCTTGCGGTCGTGCCAGAGGAGGAGCAGGTCATCGCCATCCGGACGGACCTCGTCCGGCGCGTCGAGACCCTCGGCGTCAAGCAGCGCCCGGAGCTTCAGCTCCATCTCGGCCGGTGTGGGTCGCGAGTTCACGCCCTTGAGCCTCGCCCGGCGTGGGTGACAGAACAAGACGTCTCAGTCGCGACATCGCGCACTCAGAGCATCGGTTCTCCCCGGCGGGCTGCTCCATAGCGTCTCCCCGTCGTCGAGCACCCGGCCGGGCTCGAGACCGAGCCGCCGCGCCACGGCGGCGGAGGGGACGTTGGCCGGGTGGATGTGCGCGGTGAGCGTGGTCACGCCGGCCTTCGTCAGCCACGCGGCCGCCGCGGCCGCCGCCTCGCCTCCCAGCCCCACGCCCTGGTCAGGCGCGCCGACGACCCACGCGAGGTCGGCGGCGAGCGCGCCGTCGGGTGCGGTCACGGTCGCCTGGACGAACCCCGCCAGGCGCCCCGCGGAACGCAGGCGCAGTACCCAGTTCAGCCATCCCTGCGTGCCGTCCGGCGACGTTCCGCGCGCCTGGCGCTCGTAGCGCCGGGCGAGCTCGACCCGCGACGGCGGCGCCCCGCCGGTGTAGACGTAGAGCTCGGGATCGGCCAGGACCGCGGCCATCTCGTCCGCGTGCCCGGGCCGTAGCGGCTCGAGCCGCAGCCGCGCGGTGGCGATGCGCTGCGCGCGCGGCCAGTCCATTCGCACATGTTCACATCCGCGGCGGCTCGGAACGCGGCGAGCGGGTGTAGGGTCGCCGCCGAGGGCCAACCTCGTGGAGGGAGCGAACATGGCGAAGACGAAGGTTGCGACGCAGGAGCGCGGGACCGCCGAGAGCGGTCACGACAAGCGGCCCGACAAGTCGCCGCGCGTGGCGAACGTCGAGCAGGTCACCCAGCCCGCCGAGCTGTCGAACTACGACATCGTCCGCCACTACTTCACGGCCGCGGCCGACCGGCTCGAGCTGCCCGACGACATCCGCGCCGTGCTGCTGTCCTCCTACCGCGAGGTCCAGGTGCAGGTCCCGGTCAAGCTCGCCGACGGGAAGATCCACGTCTACTCGGGCTTCCGCGTGCAGCACAACGGCGCGCGCGGGCCCTACAAGGGCGGCATCCGCTATCACCCCGAGGTCGATCTCGACGAGGTGCGCGCGCTCGCCTCGCTGATGACCTGGAAGACGGCGATCGTCAACGTGCCGTTCGGCGGCGCGAAGGGCGGCGTCAACTGCCCCGCCGACTCGTTGTCCAGCGACGAGGTCCAGGCGATCACGCGGTCGTTCATCTCGAAGATCGACAAGGTGCTCGGCCCGACGCGCGACATCCCCGCGCCCGACGTCAACACCAACGCCCAGGTGATGGCCTGGATGATGGACGAGTACGGCCGCCACCACGGGCATTCGCCGGCGATCGTGACCGGCAAGCCGATCTCGCTCGAGGGCTCGTTCGGGCGCGAGGCGGCGACCGGGCGCGGGCTGGTCTACATGTTCGGCGAGGCCGCCCCGCAGATCGGGCTCGACCCCGAGAAGACGACGTTCATCGTGCAGGGCTTCGGCAACGTCGGCTCCTGGGCGGCGCGGATCATGGAGGACCAGGGCGCGACGATGGTCGGCGTCCAGGACGTCCACGGCTGCCTGCACTCGGAGGCCGGCATCGACGCGAGCAAGCTGCGCGAGCACCTGATCGGCGGCGGCGCGATCGACGAGTTCGACGGCGAGGGCGTCGAGTCCATATCCCCGGAGGAGCTGCTCGCGGCCGAGTGCGACGTCTTCATCCCCGCCGCGCTGGGCGGGATGGTCCACGCCGACAACGCCGACCTGCTCAAGTGCAAGATCCTGCTCGAGGGCGCGAACTCGCCGACCACCCCGCAGGCCGAGGAGATCCTCGTCGACAAGGGCGTGCTCGTCATTCCCGACGTGATGGCCAACGCCGGCGGCGTCGTCGTCTCCTACTTCGAGTGGGTCCAGAACCTCCAGCACTTCCGCTGGGACGAGCGCGAGGTCAACGACAAGCTCGGCACGATCATGCGCCGCGCCTACCGTGAGGTGATGGCCCGCTCCAAGCAGGGCGGCGACCAGGTGCCGCTGCGCGTCGCGGCCTACGCGCTGGGGATCGAGCGCGTCGTCGAGGCGGCGCGGACGCGCGGGTACATCTAGACAGCCTCCGACGCGGGGGTACGGTCCGCACCGCGAGACCGTCGGCGGCGCCGAGGCCGGGATCCATACCGGAACCGAGTCCGGAGGCTGACAGTGTCGCAGCCATGCGCTCCCCGCTCCGCTGGCTCCTGTTGCCCGTCCTCTGCCTGCTCGCCTTCCCGGCGGTCGGGCACGCGGCCGGCCCGCACACGGGCAGCTTCACGTGCTGGCAGACCAGCCGGTACGTCAGCCAGATCAACGGTGAGGTCTCCTACTCCACCCGCCGGGTTACCAAGCTCGTGCTCGGCCACCGCCATCACTACGGCCTGGAGCTGATGGCCCGGACCGGCAAGTGGTCGCACAAGGGCAACCACCTGCACTTCCGCGGCGGCGAGCTCGACCGCAGCTCCCCGTTTCCCGTCCATGTGGCAGGGACGTGGCATCCGCACGGCGTGCGCATGCCGCATTCGCAGCACCGCGCCGCGCACAAGTACCGCGTCGTGTTGTTCGACCGACGGTCGAACGACTCCGACGCCGGAGCGCCGCACCGCGAGTTCGATCACCGCATGAACGTGTCGTTCTATTACTGCGGCTGAGGTGTCCTCCTCAGCAACAGCCCCGACAGCACGAGCAGCAGGGCAAAGCTGGGACCGAGCGCGTAGCGCGAGAGTGGCGTGAGCAGGGCCACGCCGAGCGCGACGGTCACGAGCGCGAGCCAGCGGGGGAGCAGCGCCCCCGTGCGCAGCGCCACAGCGGCGACCGCGAGGGCCACGAGACCGAGGCCGATTCCGGCCGCGTTGTAGCCGAGCACGTAGGAGACGTCGAACAGCGCCTGGGCGAGCGGCGCGGTCAGCGCGGCGTCGTGCGCACGGAGCGCTGCCGCCATGTTGATCGTCTCGGCTCCGAGGCCGCTCGCGGCGGCCAGCAGCGCACCGGCGAAGGCGACGTCGGCCAGGACCGTGTCGTGATCGAGCTCGGCCAGCACCCGGCGTAGCGCGCTCGCGAAGACGACGAGCGCGGCGATCGCCACCAGGCTGATCAGGGCCCCCGCCACGATGCGATCGGCGAGCCGGTCGTAGAAGCCGAGCAGCTCCGGCGCCGGCGCCTCGCGCCCGGGTTGATCGAGCGCCCACAAGGCACTCGCGCCCAGGAAGAGGACGCCGGTGGCCAGGCCGCTGAGCGCGGCCGACCGACGGGTGCGTGCGAAGCGATGTGACATGCTCGACCCATCGAAGCCGAGGTATGCAGAAGCGGCAACGGGTCTCACGAGACCGGTCGATGATCAAGCTCCGCACACCGTCCTACATCGTGCTCGGGATGATCCGGCTCGGAGCGCGCTCGGGCTACGCGATCAAGAAGGCCACGGACGTCTCGACCCGGGTCTTCCTGCCGATCTCGCTGGCCCAGATCTACCCCGAGCTCGCCCGGCTCGCGGACGCCGGGCTCGTCACGCGCCGCGACGATCCGCACGGGCGGCGCACCCGCTCGGCCTACACCGCGACCGACGAAGGCGACGAGGCCCTGCTGGCCTGGCTGCGCTCGCCGCGCTTCGCCCCGACGCAGTTCCGGGATGAGGGGATCCTGCGGTTGTTCTTCGCCGATGCGCTGCCGCACCGGGAACAGGCCGTGCTCGCGACGCGCATGGCCGAGCGGGCACGCGACGCCGAGCGCTGGATGCGCGACGACGTCCTGCCCGCCGCCGAGGCGCTCGCGCAGCGCGAGGGGTTCCGCCGGCCGCTCTCCGTCGCGCACCTCGGCGCGGACGCCTACGGCTTCATCGCCGAGCGCCTCGAGGCGCTCGCCTCGGAGCTGGCGACCGAGGCCGGCTAACCGCGGTACGGCGAGATGCCAGTCCGGTGCCCCCGCCCGTCGGCGGGAGCACCGTCCAGGCGTCCTTGCCCTCCTGAGGCAAGAGGTGCCGGCGATCCCCGTTGAGTGCTCGCTCTATGGACGGGGTGCCCTTCGCCGGCAAGGGGGTGATCGGCCCTGGACGGCCGGTTGATTACGCCTGCCCGAAAGTGTCGAACGAACGTCCAGTGGGCGGATGAGGCCTCGACTGCCCCCCTCCCGGGGCTACTCGTCGAAGTCGAAGTCCTTCGGGGGCTTCTGCTCGAACCAGAGCCGCTCGTGCTCGGGCGTCTCCTGCAGGAAGTCCGGCGTCTCCTCGAGCGGATCCTCGTCGGGCTCGGCCTCGGCGGCGCGCTCCTCCTCGTCGTCGAAGCCCCACTCCTCGGTGGGCTGCTCGACGTCGGCGACGGGCCGCGACGGGTCGGCGGGCTCGTCGAAGTCCGAGCCGAAGTCGGCCAGCGCGGGACCGACGGGCTCCTCGAGCGCCGGGGGCGCGACGGGCTCGTCGAGCGGATCGTCGTCCGCGGGGTCCTCGGCGAGAACCTCCACGTCGCCGCCTTCCGGCGCATCGGCCGGCTCGAGGCCGGCGAGCTCCTCGCCGGACGTCTCGGCGCCCTGCGGCGCGGGCTCGTCCTCGGTCCCCGCGGCCGTGCGGCGGACGGGTCCGAGCGCTTCCTGCTCCTGCTTGGTGATCTCCTCGGAGCTGCCGCCGTGGCGGCGCTTGAGCTCGAGGTGGTCGCGGATGGCGTCGTCGAGCAAGCCCATCGCGGTAAGCCTACCCCGCGTGCCGTACGTCCACGGGTTCCCCCGTGACATCGAGGGATCCGCGGACCGTGCGGTTCTTGCCCGAGTGCTTGGCCTCGTAGAGGGCGCGATCGGCGGCCGCGATGAGCTCCGACTTCGGCGCTTCCGTGCCGCACGCCACACCCAGCGAGGCGGTGACGTGGAGGTGCCCGGGCCCGTCGAGCATGGGGATCTGGAGGGCCTCGATCGCGGTGCGCACGCGCTCTCCGGCCAGGTAGGCGCCCTCCGCGTCGGTCTGGGGCAGGATCACCGCCATCTCCTCGCCGCCGTAGCGGGCGGGCTCGTCGACGTCGCGAGAGGTCTCGCGCAGGACCCGGGCCACGGCGCGCAGGACCTCGTCGCCCTGCGGGTGGCCGTAGGTGTCGTTGACGCGCTTGAAGTTGTCGATGTCGAGCATCAGCAGGCCGACGGGCTGCTCGAAGCGCCGCGTGCGGTCGAGCTCGTCGGACAGCGCCTCCTGGAAGCGGCGGTGGTTGGAGAGCCCGGTGAGCTCGTCGGTCACCGCCTGGCGGCGCACCTGCTCGTGGAGCTGGACGTTCTCGAGCGAGACCGCCGCCTGGCCGGCCAGCGACTCGACCAGCGACTGCTCGTCGTCGCTGAAGGGCCGGCCCGTGCGGACGACCGCGAGCACCCCGCCGACCCGGCGTCGGTCGTCGGCGGGCCCGAGCGGGACGGCCAGCGCATGGCGGTCGTCGACCTCGACGCGGGCGGGGAGGTGGGTACGCACCGCCTCGTTCTCGGCGCGGGCCAGCGGCTGGACGTTGTCCCACACCGAGCCGGCGCGCGCCGCCTCGACGAGCTGCCCGTCCGGGCCGAGCACCGTGGCGCGGCCGCCGCCGGCGCCGGTGCCGTCGACGACGGTCTGGATGCCGAGCTCGAGCAGCGTCGAGCGGTCGAGGTTGGCGGCGAAGCTCGCGCCGATCCGCTGGATCGACTGGCGCAGGCGGCCGCGCTCCTGCTCGAGCTCGGCCAGGCGCCGCTCGAGCTCGGAGGCCATGTGGTTGAACTCACTTCCGAGCTTGGCGAAGTCGTCGGAGCCCTCGACCGGCACGGGCTGGGAGAAGTCGCCCGACGCCAGGCGCCGGGCCGCTTCGAGGAAGCGCGCGACCTGCTCCTGGAGCGCGCGTGAGACGATGACGGCGAAGAGCAGCGCGAGCACGAGGAAGCCGACCAGCAGGCCGATCGCCAGGCCGCGCGCCGAGCCGATCGAGCTCTGGCCGGCCGGGACGTCGACCCGGACGCCGACCCGCGTGCCGCCGAAGTCGGGCGCGGAGAAGGACGCGTTGCCGCGCGACTCGGCGTCGGCGCGGTGGGCGGCCAGCGACCGGCCGTCGCGGGTGACGGCCACGCCGGCCCGGGTCGACGCGAGCAGGGCGGCGAGGTTCTGCGCGGTCTCTCGCGAGGCGGCCACGTCGGCGGTCCCCCCGCCGCGGAAGCGGATGCGGTGCAGGGCCGGCGCGACCGCGTCGCGCGGGCCGACGTCCGCGAGCTGACGGCCGCGCCATGTCACTCGCACGCGCACGAGGCGCTCGGAGGCGCGCAGGCGACGCACCTCGCGGGTCGTCGCGGCCCGGTCGGCGCGCCGGATCGCGTCCTGGAGGGCGGGATCGTCGGCGATCCGCCCGGCCGCGCCCGTCGCCCGGCCGCGGGCCCGGCCGTACTCGGTGGCCAGGGTGCCGGCGTAGACGTCGGCCTGGGCCTTGGCCCGCGAGGAGACGAAGTTCCCGATCAGCCAGAAGGCCAGCACGCCGAAGCCGACCATCGTCACGAGGACGATGCCGACGAACAGCCCTGTCAGCCGAGCACGAAAGCTCATGTATGCATGATCGGACGCCCCACCCGGTCTCTACACTGTCGCACGGTGCGGCGCGAATGCCCTTCGCGCCGCGTCCACGGGGCTATAGCTCAGTTGGGAGAGCGCCTGGATCGCACCCAGGAGGTCGGGGGTTCGAGTCCCCCTAGCTCCATTCGAGGAGCCCGGAGACGTTCTCGGGGGATCTACTTGACCACCGAGAACTTGACGGTCACCGGCTTCGACCCGCCCTTGGCGTTGCGCGCGCGCAGGGTCGCCTTGTAGGAGCCGGGCTTCAGGGCGCGCTTGCCGATCCGGCCGCTGAACGCGATCGTCCTGCGCCCGTAGCGGAGATGCGCGCGGGTCAGCGTGCCGACCTTCACCGTGCGCTTGCCGTGCCGCCGTCTGTGGAGCCGGCGGGTGATCGCGATCGTGACCTTGGCTGGGGCCCTGAGGGTGAAGGTGAAGCGCGTGCCCCGCGGCGCGCGGGCGCTTCGTGCGGTGCCACGCGACCCGACGCGGAAGCGGGTGTGGGTCATCGACACGCGCTTGACCCGGGGCACGACGAGGGGCACGACCGTGACGTTGTGGATGACCGCTCCGGACTGGGTGTTGTCGTCGCTCACGAACAGCGCCACCTGGTAGGTACCGGGCGCGGCGAAGGCGTGGGCCGGCTTCGACGTGTGCGAGTCCGGCTTCGCGTCGCCCCATTGCCAGTCATAGGCGGCGATCGTCCCGTCGGCGTCGCTGGACGCACTTCCGTCGAAGGCGATCTTGTCGCCCGCGAAGACCTTGGACGGGGTCCACGCGAACCGGGCCTGCGGGTACTGCCCGGCGATGAAGAAGTCCTCGCTCGCCTGCGCGGTGTGCCCGCTGCTGTCCGTCACGGTGAGCGTGACGAGGTTCGTTCCCTGCTTCGTGAGCAGGTGCGAGACCCTCACGCCGCTGCTGTCGGGCGTTCCGTCATGCCAGGCCCAGCGATAGGAGGCGACCGGCGAATCGCCGTCGCTCGCGCTCCCGTCGAACGAGGCGGTCGAGCCGACGAACGGCGAGAACCCGCCGCCCCCCAGCCTGATGACCGCCTTGAGCGGGTGACCGGCTCCCGGATAGCGGGCGACGTAGTCGGCGCGGCTGTCGCCTCCGGCGCCGATGAAGTTGCCTCCGACCACGACCTGGCCGCCGAAGACCGCGATCGCGTTGCCGGGGCCCGCGAGCGGGCCGTTGCCGGCGCCGTTGGAGCCCATCGGGGCCCAGCTGAACCCGTTGAACCCGGCGACCATGTCGGCGGTGGGGTGCCCGTCGGCGTTCTGGAACGAGCCGGTGACGAAGACGTTGGAGCCGGAGGTCGCGATCGCGTTGACGAACGTCGAGGCGGGCAACCACCCATTGGTGTTCGCCGCGTTGCCGCCGAGCGCGCTCCACGCCGTGCCGTTCCACTTGGCCACGTGGTCGGCCTTCGCGATACCGCCGATGTTCGATGGAGTCGCTGCCGATGTAGACGTTGGTGCCGTCCGACGCGATGCTGCGGGTGATGCTGTCCACCGCGCCCGGGCTCATCCCGTGCCACGTCCCGTCGAACATCGCGACGTGGTCGGCGTTCGGGATGCCGTCGATCGCGACGAAGCTCCCGGCGGCGTAGAGCCGGCCGGCCGAGTCGGCGGTGAGCGCGTACACCGCGCCGTTGATCTCATGGGCGGCGTCGGTCACGGTCGACGCGGGCGTTCCGGTGTCGAGGTTGCACCGCACGAGCTTGTCGGCGGACGCCAGGCCTGCCCCGTCGGCGAAGTCACCGCCGATGTAGAGCGTCCGCCCGACGATCTGGAGGGCCTTGACGTTCGCAGTGATCGGGGCGCACACCGACGTCCAGGCGACGCCGTTCCAGACGGCCACGAAGTCGGCGTTCGGGTTACCGCCCGCGTTGACGAAGTTGCCGCCCACGTAGATCTTGCCGGTGGCTCGGGTCGACCGCGATCGCGTCGATGCTCGCACCGGTGGCGTGGGAGATCGGCGGCGCGCCGATCGAGTGCCACGCAATGCCGTCCCAGCGGGCGATCGACGACGGCCGACGTGATGCCGCCGGCGCTGGTGAACACGCCGCCCGCGTACACCGAGTCGGGGATGGCGCCGAGGTGGCGGCACGGTGACCAGCGCGTCGACGCGGCCGTTGAGGCCCCCGGAGCTCGTCGTGGGGCCGGTGCCGAGGTGGTCCCAGCCGCCGGGGCCGGTCGCCGACGCGCCGGCCGCCGCCGAGAGCGACATCAGGATCGCAAGCCCGAGGGCCATCCACGTCGACCGGCGCCGGCCTGGCTGCTCGCATCTCGATCGGGCTCCCTCGGTTGCACCGCGAGGCTCCTGCGGGAGCCCCGCGAACGCGCGGGCCACGAGACGCTCTGGTGACACACCGCGGCAGGCGGTCGTCCCGACCCTACTCCGCTGCGGCAGCCTCCGCACGATCTTCGGTCAGCCAGGCCTTCGCCGCTGCGAGGTCGCTGACCTTGAAGCCCTTCGCCTTGCCGGGGAGCATGAACGACAACGCGCGCAGGGCGGGGCGGATCCAGTCCTCGTCGCTGACCACCGCGACGCGTTCGAACGACGACGCGTGGCGCGCACGGAAGCCGGAGTCGGCCTTCACGGCGTCACCCTCGACGTCGCCGGCGACGCGGGCCGAGCAGGTAGAGCAGGCGCAGCTTGCGCCCGTCGGCGATCTCGCGGCGGAGCACGGGCTCGACGGTCTCCTCCCAGTCGTCGTCCTCGACCTCGCCGGCCGCCTCGAAGCCGATCGTCCCGACCGGCATGTCCCTCATCTGGCGCAGCATGTGAATCCTCCCGGTCGCCGCCACTCGTCGCCTCGATGCTGGTCGGGCGCTTCGCGGCGGGCATCACTCAGAAGGGGTGATGTTCAGTGCAGCAGCGCCTTGAGTCCGATCAGGATCCCGCCGATCAGCCCCGCCGCCGCCGAGTGCACGAGCGCCCCCGCCATCCCCCAGCCCGAGACGCGGCCGGCGATGAACCCGTAGACGCAGAGCAGTCCCAGCCCCGACCACTTCGACAGGTTGAAGGCGAGGTCGAGATCGATCGCCCCGGCCGTCGCGAGCAGGAAGAACACCGCGGGAAAGCCGGCTCCGGCGACGACCGGGACGGCGGCGAGCGCGGTCGCGCGCACCTGGCTCGCGCGCAGCGGAGCCCGCGTGCGCGCCTCCGATCCGATCAGCTCGCTGTAGATCTCGGCGAGGCCGACCGTCAGGGCGGTGGCGCCGAGCGCCGCGACGCACCGGCTGGCGGACGGCGGGTGCGCCTGCAGGGCGACCACGAGCGCGAGGCCGATCACCGCGCCGTAGATCACCCGCCCGACGCCTTCCGAGCGCAGGTGCGCCGCCAACATGGGGCGAACGCCACGGTAGACCGGCGTGCGGGACGTCGACGGTCGTCGAGAGCAGCAGCGCGGGAGGTTCGATCACTCGCCTAATGCTCCTTTATTGAGGGCGTAACCGTCTGGATTCATACAAATCGAGGAAGAGCCTTCGACGCTGCGCCGGTGCCACGGGGTCGATCCACCCCATCCACAGAAAGTGGTCCCAGTGAGCACGCAGTCGCGCTCCCCTCGTCTTCGTCGGCTCACGCTCGCGCTCGGCGCCTGCCTGTGCCTGCTCCTCGGGGCCGTCGGCTCCGCCTCCGCGGCCGACCGATGCCGCCTTCCCTGCGGTGGCGGCCTCCGCGCCTTCGGCGACCACGGACCCGGCGACCGATGTCGGTTTCACCCGCGCGACGCTCAACGGGTCGGTGAATCCCAACGGCGGCTTCGTCGCCTATCACTACGAGTACGGGCTCACCACGAGCTACGGGACCGCGACTTCGAACGTGGTCCTGCCCCAGGGATCGACGACCGATGAGCCGGCGCCCCAGCCCGCGACCGGTCTGAACCCGAACACGACCTATCACTTCCGCATCGTTGCCCAGGACGCGACCTCGGGAGTCATCGCCAGGGGCGCGGATGAGTCCTTCACCACGACGGGCGGGGGGATCGGCGGCCCCTCGGCGACGACCGGGAGCGCAAGCAACGTGGCGAACACCTCGGCGACGCTCGCCGGCACGGTCAACCGAACGGGACAGACACGACCTACCACTTCGAATACGGCCACACCACCGCCTACGGATCGACGACCGCGGACGCGGACGCCGGGGCGGGCGCGACAGACGTCGGCGTGACGACCAACGTGACGGGACTCTTTGCGGGCGGCACCTACCACTTCCGGATCGTCGCTGTCAACTCCGACGGGGTAGCCACCGTCGGCGATGACCAGTACTTCACGACGACGGGCGGCTCCCCTCCCACGGCGACCACCGGAACGGCAGGCAACGTCGGCTCCACCGCCGCCACGCTGAACGGCATCGTCAACCCGAACGGCAGGCAGACCAAGTACCACTTCGAGTACGGGACGTCGACGAGCTACGGGCAGAGCAGCTCGGAACAGTTCATCAGCGGCACCGGCACGACCGGCGTTCCCGTCTCGAGTGGCGCCGGCACCCTGTCCCCGAGCACGACCTACCACTTCCGCCTGGTCGCTGACAACATCGACCAGGCGACCTCCTACGGCGCCGACCAGACGTTCACAACCACCGCCGGGCCGATTGCGCCGTCGGTAACGACGGGGACGCCCACCGGCGTGAGCAGCGCCGGCGCGACGCTCAACGGCACGGTCAATCCCAACGGAGCGCAGACGTCCTACATCTACCAGTACGGGACCACGACGAGCTACGGCTCCCAGCAGGACGGTCCTCAGTTCGTCGGCAGCGGGACGACGGCGCATCCGGCCCCGGAAACCCTCAGCGGACTCGACCCGGGAACCACCTACCACGTCCGCATCGTCGCCTCCAACATCAACGGCCAGACCAGCAACGGCGAGGACGAGACCTTCACCACCTCGACCGCGAGCCCGACCGGTGCTGCGCCGACCGTGACGACGGGGACGCCCACCGGCGTGAGCAGCGACAGGGCGACGCTCAACGGCACGGTCAATCCCAACGGGGTGTTCACCAACTACACCTACCAGTACGGGCCCACGACGAGCTACCACGGCTCCAACCAGGACGGTCCTCAGTTCATCGGCAGCGGGACGACGGCGCTGCGGGCCCCGTACACCCTGAAGGGGCTCACCCCGGGAACCACCTACCACGTCCGCATCGAAGCCACCAACAGCAAGGGCCAGATCAGTCACGGCGAAGATGAGACCTTCACCACCTCCTCGACCTCCCCGCCCACACCGAAGCCGAAGCCTGTGGTCCCGCGGCCGGCCCCAGCCCGGCCGACGTGAAGCAGATCCTCGCCGGTCTCGTCAAGACGCTCCTGCCCAGCGGGAAGTCCGCGAAGATCGCGGCGATCCTCAAGACCGGCGGGTACGTGGCGAAGGTCAGGCTGCTGAGCGCCGGCACGGACACGATCACCTGGTACTACGTGCCCAAGGGCGCGCACGTCGCCAAGGCCAAGGCGAAGCGCAAGCCCGTCGTGATCGCCACCGGATCTAAGAAGCTGGCCAAGGCGGGCAAGGCGACCCTCAAGGTCAAGCTCACGAGGGCCGGCAAGGCCAAGCTGAAGAAGGTCAAGAAGGGCCACAAGCTCAAGCTCGACCGCCAAGGGGTCCTTCAAGGCCAAGGGCAGCAAGAAGGCGATCTCGAAGAAGAAGGCGTTCAGCATCAAACGCTGACCGTCCGCTCGGGAAACATCGTGAGGAGCTAGCGGGTGAACAGCGCAACTGATCCTGACGCCGAGATCCGGGCTCTGATCCGGCAGCACTGGGAGGCCTCCGAGCGCGGGGACATCGAGGCCGAGCACGCGATCTACGCCGACGACGCGATCCTGGACTACCCGCAGTCCGGCGAGCGCTTCCGGGGCCGGTCCAGGATCCAGGCCCAACGTGGCGGGCACCCGGCCGACCGCCACTTCGCCGTCCGCCGGATCCAGGGCGCCGGCGGGCTGTGGGTGAGCGAGTGCGTGATCACCTACGACGGCGCGCCCACGTACTCGATCAGCGTTATGGAGATCGCCGACGGGCTGGTGACGCACGAGACGCAGTACTTCGCCGACCGCTTCGATGCGTCTCCCGCGCGCGCCGAGCTGGCCGAGCCGATTCCGGACCGCTAGCGGTCAGGGCAGACCCGCGTGCGGGACGTCGACGGTCGTCGTGAGCAGCACCGCCTCGCGCGGCCGCCGACCGCGCCTCCTCGTCGAAGTCCGGCGCGGCGCAGGCGATCAGCGTGCGCCCGTCCTCGCCGCCGAGCCCGCACGCGAACACGCCGAGACCGTCCGGCATCGCGATCTCCTCGACGATCTCGCCGCCCGGGCGCGACGCGGCAGAGCGCGCCGGCCAGCGCGTTGGCCGCCCAGACGTGCCCCTCGGCGTCGAGCGCGCAGCCGTCGGGCGCGAAGGTGACGGCGCCGAGCATCGTCTCGGTGTCGGCGGGCTCGGGCGTGGGCTGGACCTGGGCCCAGATGTGCCGATCGGTCAGCGTCCCGTCGGGCTCGATCGTGAACGCCGTGAAGCGCGCGGCGAAGGTCTCGGCGACGATCAGCGTGCCGTCGTCGGTGATGACCATGCCGTTGGGGAACCAGAGGTCCTCGGCCGCCACGCTCGCGCTCCCGTCGGGGTCGATCCGCACGAGCGACGCCGGCGCCGGGTCGCCGCCGCCCATGAGGTCGAAGCCGAAGTTGCCGGCGTAGGCGCGGCCCTCGCGGTCGACGATCATGTCGTTGAGGTGGCCGGTCGGTGAGCGCCGAGACGTCCGCGTGCTCGGTGACGGCGCCGTCGGCGGAGCGCCGCAGCACCCGGCGGTCCTTCATCGACACGACCAGCAGGTCGCCGTCGGGCAGCCAGCCCGAGGCCGGAGGGCTGGCGCCTCGACCTCGAGCACGCGCTCCTCGCGGCCGTCGGCGTCGTAGGTGAAGACCGCGTGGCGGTAGAAGTCCGAGACCCACCAGCGGCCGTCGTGCCAGCGCGGGCACTCGAAGTAGTTGCCGCCCTCGAACAGCGTGCGTCAGGGTCCGTGTGCTCGGCCATGTCGCCCGTCAGCGCCGCCACGGCGGCTTCGCGGTGTCCATGAACACCTCGAGCTCGCGGCGGATGTCGGGGCCGCAGGGCTGGAAGACGAGCTCGGTCACGCCGTGGTCGGCGAGGCCGGCGAGCCGCTCGCGGACCTCGTCGGCCGTCCCGCTCACCGTCACCTCGTCGAGCATGCTCGTAGCCGCCGGCGTCCCAGGCCGCGCGGTCGGCCTCGTTGAGGCCGACGCAGTGCTGCTCGTGGACGGCGAGGTGGCGCTCCTCCGGCGCGGTTCGCTCGACGACCGCCTTCCACTCCGCGCCCGCCGGGCAGGTCCTCGAGCGGCGTCCCGAACTCGTAGGCCCCGTGGTAGGCGAGCGCCCAGCCCGGGCCCGCCGGCCGCCCGCACGCGCTCCGAGCCCGGGTCCTCGCCGTCGTCGAGGACCGTGCCCCAGAAGAGGTAGGAGACCCGTTCGAACTCCGTGGCGAACTCGGGGAGCGCGAGGGTCACGAACAGGCCGTCGCCGAGCTCCCGCGCGACGGCGGCGCCCTTCGGCCCCAGCGCGCCGATGATGATCGGCACGTCGACCGGCCGCGGCGCGGCGTGGCCGGGCGGGTGGAGCATCCGCATCCGCGCGCCCTCCCACTCGATCGTCTCGCCGCGCAGCAGGCCGCGGTAGGCGCGGATGTAGGCGTCCATGAACGCCCACGGGATCGCGCCGTAGCCCATCGCGCGCCGGCCGGTGAAGCCCGTCCCGAACGCGACGGCCACGCGGCCGGGAGCCAGCGCCTCGAGCGTGGCGGTGGCCGCGGCGTTGACCATCGGGATGGCGCAGCGACGGGCACGAGCACGCCCGGGCCCGAGGCCGATGCGCTCGGTGCGCTCGGCCGCCAGCGCGAGCGTCATCCAGACGTCCGGGCTCTGCTGCGGCGTGTCGTACAGCCAGGCGCGCTCATAGCCGAGCTCCTCGGCGAGCGCGACGTGGTCGGGCGAGTCGAGCGTGGTCGGAAACGCGCATGAGATGTCCATCTGACACTCCTCCCGTCGCCGCGTGGGGTGCGGCATGGCTTCCCTTCAGGCGTACCCGGCGCCCGGCCAGTGATTCGCCCGCCGGCCCGCAGACTGTG